>JAHIYE010000021.1 GCA_018815325.1 Gammaproteobacteria bacterium
GGCGGAGTTCCGCAAGCGTATTTTCCAGAAGTTCTCGCAGGCGGACTCCTCGGACACACGGCAAAAGGGGGGTACGGGCTTGGGGCTGGCGATCAGCAAGGAGCTCATTGAGCGCATGAACGGGATGGTGGGCTTCACGTCGCAAAAAGATCAGGGCGCCAGATTCCACTTTGAGTTGCCGTTGGTCAGAGGGGAAATGCTGGCGCAGGCTGTCAATGCCGACGAGATTCCCGGGGCGCCGCGCCTGCTGGTGGTGGAGGACGATCCCGACATTGCACGGTTATTGGCCCTGCTGCTCAACCGCGCGGGGTTTAATGCCGATGTGGCCGCGACCGGCACAGTGGCGTTGCAGAAGCTGGAGCAGCATCACTATGCAGCGATCACGCTGGACCTGATGCTGCCGGACCAGAGCGGTGTGTCCATCATTCGCCAGTTGCGAAGCCTGCCTGAGTACGAGTGCCTGCCGATCATTGTCGTGTCCGCCTACATGGATGATGGCCGGCTGTCTATCAACGGGGACTTCGCCGCTGTGGACTGGATTGACAAGCCCATTGAAGAGCGGCGACTCATTGAGGCCGTGCAACGTAGTCTGAAAGCACAATCGAGTCAGCGGATGCGGGTGCTGCATGTGGAGGATGATGCTGATTTGCACCGGATTATTGCCACCCTGGGACGCGATGTCGCCGATTTCGACGTGGCTTCCAGCCTGGCGCAGGCGCAAGAGTGCCTGGTGAACTCGCGATACGATCTGGTTGTGCTGGATATCGGCTTGCCTGACGGCAGTGGCTGGGACCTCTTGCCGGTGATCAACGCCCTGCAGCCTGCGCCACAGGTGATTGTGCTGTCGGGGACCGAGCTCAGTGATGCCCAGCGTCAAGCCATTTATCAGGGGCTGCTCAAGTCGCATGCCTCGACGGAAGGTTTGCTGGATACGATCAGGCAGGCGATCAAGAGGCAGAAGCCTGCCGCAACATAAAGGACTTATGCATGAAGCTTGAACGCATCCTGTATGCAGAAGACGAGCCCGACATTCAGGCGGTCGCCAAACTGGCGCTTGAAATGGTTGGCGGTTTCACGGTTCAGATATGCAACAACGGGGCCGATGCCCTGGAAAAAGTCACCGGGTTTGCACCCGATCTCATCCTGCTCGATGTGATGATGCCAGGCATGGATGGCCCGAGTACCTTGCAGCGCTTGCGCGCTGACCCTGCCACGTCGAACATTCCCGTGATCTTTCTTACAGCCAAGGTGCAGGCATCCGAGGTGGCACGCTATCAGGCGCTCGGTGCACTCGATGTGATCGCCAAGCCTTTTGATCCAATGAGTCTAGCGGCCCAGGTTCGCCAGATTTGGGGGCAGCATGTCTGACCAGGCGAACAATCCGCCGTCGTTTGCCGATCAATTTTCCGCCCTGCGAAATCAGTACACGCGCAATCTGGGGGAGGCGCTGGAGGATTTGTCGCAACGGGTCAGTGCACATGACTCTGACATACCTTCCGCCGTGCTGGAAGATGCTTATGCACGATTGCATAAATTGGCTGGTTCGGGTGGTACGTTTGGCTTTCATGAGCTGACGATTCAAGCGCGGGCACTTGAGTTGACCGTCAAGACCTGGCTGAAAGCCGAGCGCTCGCCGGAGCCGGCGGAGTGGCAGGCCTGGCGTGCAAAGCTCTTGAGCTTGCACGAAGCCGTCGAGCCTGCTGGCGTGGAGGGGCTGAGCCTCCCGCAAAAGGCACCTCCCGCGATCAAGCCGCGTGACCATTTCAAAATTGTGGTGGTCGATGACGATGAGGCCATAGGCGCCGAATTGCGTCAGGGTTTGAGCCAGTTTGGCTATGAGGTGACCTCCCATACGGGGTTTGAGACGGCCGGGCCGGATATCCTGGCCGATCCGCCCGACATTCTGGTTGTGGATGTGATGCTGTCAGGCCACACACCGCCGGAGGGTACCGATGCCATTGCGCCGCTGTTCGAGCAGCTGGGTCGCACGCTGCCTGTCATCTTCATGACCTCGCGCACGGACTTGCAGGCCAGACTGGCTGCGGTGCAGGCGGGGGGCGATGTGTTTGTGACCAAGCCGGCGGACGCACCTACGATGGCGGGGCATATCGAAGCCTTGTTGCGTCAGGAGGAGGAACTGCCGTACAAGATACTGATCGTTGACGACGATGAGCCCCTGGCTGAGCACTATCGACTGGCCTTGTCCAGTGCAGGCATGACAGCCAGCAAGCTAACCGAGCCCCTGACCTTGCTGGAGGAAATGCACCGCCTGCATCCGGATCTGGTGCTGATGGATTTGCACATGCCCGAGTGTTCAGGCGCAGACTTGGCGCAGGCCCTGCGTTATGACGAAGCCTGGCAGACCGTGCCGATTGTGTTTTTGTCAGCGGAGGAAGACGTGGACTTGCAGGTCAAGGCCATGGTGGGTGGAGGCGATGACTTCATGACCAAGCCGATCTCCATGGCCCGGCTGATCGCTGTGGTGCGGGCCCGTGCACGGCGGGCCAGGCAGTTGACCGAGCTCATGAGTCAGGACAGCCTGACGGGGCTGCTCAAGCATGCGAGTATCAAGGAGCGGCTGATTCAGGAAGCCAGTAGCGCCCAACGTCGGGGTTCGCCCCTGGCGGTGGCGATGGTGGACATTGATTTATTCAAGACGGTCAATGACGACTGGGGGCACCCCATGGGGGACCAGGTCATCAAAACGCTGGGCAATTTGTTGCGTCAGTGTTTGCGGCGCCAGGACAGCGTGGGGCGTTATGGCGGCGAGGAATTTGCGGCCATCCTGCCGGACTGTACAGCGGCGGCGGCATTCCAGAAGCTCGATGACATCCGGCGACGGTTCTCGGAGATCCGTTTTGTCCATCAGGGCGAGAGCTTTGGCGTGACGATCAGTGTCGGAATCGCCTCCAGCGAGGAATTTCCAGATGCGCAGGGCCTGTTGTCCGCAGCGGATCTGGCGTTATACAAGGCCAAGCGCAGTGGACGCAACCAGGTCTGCGTGGGCGCGCTTGAGAATGCAGGGCGATGAGTGCGGACGTTGCAATCCCGCTGGCGGAGTTGCAGGCAGGGTTTATCAATGACGCTCCGTGCGCTGGAGCCGTCTCGAAGAGCGTGTCTTGGCACTGGAAGCGGGCGAGGCGGTTGCGTGATGCCAAAACGCCGCTTGACACGCAGCCCGTGGCACATTTGAGGAAACAAGTCGAGTTGCTACTTAGTCGGGAAAGCGACGGTTATAGAAAAAACGCACCTTGAGGCCGCATGTTCATGCTGAGCCCATTGTGGTTTGAGATGTCGAAGTCAGCATGGTGTTGCAATCTATGGGGCTGGCTAACTGGATGGAAGGGCGTGTGCATGAAGGTCTGGAGCCGATTTAAGCGCTTGCGTGGAGTACCATGGTCCTTCTGCCGGGCGTGTCTGCTTTGCCTGGCTTCCTGGCTGGCGACGTCTGCGCTGGCCGCGCCTGACAAGCCCGAGCTGCCGGTGCTCACGATCAGTGTGCCAGGGCCGGGGGCTCTGGCATTCATTCCCTTTGACCTGATTCCCCGTATCGGAGCAGATCGCGCCGAAGGTGTGCGGGTGAAGTTGATGCATGTCGATGGCGGCGGTGCTGCATTGAACCAGTTGACCAAGCACAACGTGGACTTTTCGACTGTGGCCTTGCCGGTCTTCATGTCATTGCGCGCGAATGGTGGCAAGGTGATTGCCCTGGCTGCAGCGGCCAATGCGCCCTTGTACATGCTGGCGGTTCGTACAGACCTGAAAGACAAGGTACGCACTGTCGCTGATTTGCAGGGGCGGGTATTGGGTTTGCCGACCAGTACGCTGTCGAGCCGCTCAGGCCCTGAGCAATTTCTTCAGCTGGTGCTCCGTTCCTCGGGCCTGGCGTCCGATGCGGTAAGGGTGATTCCAGCCGGGTTGACGGCAGAGAGCAATACCGCCTTGTTGCAAAGCGCGAGGGTGGATGCCATCATGACAGAGGGTGCGATAGCCTCGCGTCTTGTTGCAGAAGGACGGGTGTTTCCTTTGCTCAATTTTGCGGATCCTGCCGTGTTGAAAAAAATTCCTGGCGCAGGATTTCTGCACGCCACATTGGGCACACGTGAGGAGGTGCTGCGACAACAGCCCGAGATGGCCGAAAAAATGGTGCGTGTGCTGTTGCGCTCGCTGGCCTGGATCGATAGCCATACGCCCGTGCAATTGATCGATCAACTCGGCATCAGCAATGAATTGCAACGCAAAACATTGCTGGCAGCATTGCGCAGCAGTCCAAAATTGTTCAGTCAGGACGGCAAGTTTTCTGCATCACAACTCAAGGAAACCGAGATATTCTTTCAACGGGCCAACGAGGGAAATCCGGCGGCTCAGGCCGTGCAGCTGGACAGCATGATCGATGCGCGCTGGGTGGGAAGGAAGCCCTGAATGCGCCCTGACGCCAGCGCCATTGCGCCACGCTCCGAACTCGGTCGCCAGCTGACCTGGCGCCTGCTCATGACTGCGGCGGTAGCGCTCGCCGTGGTGCTGACGCTCAGCCAGGCGTTGTACGACGCGGCACTGCGGCGCTATGCACAGTCACAGGTTGACAATGCGGTGGAGTTCTACAAGGGTCGCTTGCTGGAGCTGGATGAAACCTGGCAGCATGAGGCGGTGAGCCTGAAGGCAAGACTGGAGTTTTCCAGGGTGCTGGAAGACAGGAGCCAGCGTCAGGACGCAGTACAAAGCTATTTCACGGTGCAGGGTGAGGAGCGCGTGTTCAGCCATGTGCTGGTTTTTGACCGCCAGGGCGTGCGCGTGGCCAGCGCGGGCAAACCTTCTACCGATCTTCAAGCGGTGCGCCCCAAGGATGTCACATTGGGCGCCGAGTGGTTTTTCGATGCCTCCAGTCAACAGCTATACCGCTGCTTCCAGCTACCTGTCTGGCTCGGGCGAGAGGGACAGGGACGTCTGCAGCTCTTGCTGCCCATCGACCATGCCCTGCTGCACGCGAGCGCGGCGTACCAGTCGGACCTGTTTGTGACGTGGAACAAGGAGGTGGTGGCCAGCTCTCTGGGTAGCTTGGGTATGGGGGATTACTATCGCCAGCCCCAAGCGGGATTGAATGCCGACGGTGTGTGGGTGGAGCAACGCATCCTGACCTGGGGCACGCAGCAACCCTTTCCGGAGTTGGTTGTACGGCAAAACGTGCGCAGTCCCTTGCCGGTGCATAACGTCTGGCTCTATGGCCTGCTGGTGGTTGGCGGGCTGCTGGGGGTTATCTGGTGGGTGCTGGGTCGCTGGATGGCGCAAGTGGCCGGGCGCGTAGCGGTACTGGGAGAGGTGTCGCGACAGTTCACCAGCGAGTCGACCCTGACGCCTGAGCTTCAGCAGCAGTTGCAGCATGCAGCAGGTATGGCCAAGGATGAGATTCATGAAGTGGCGCTCTCCCTGCAGAATCTCGCACAGACGGTGCAAGGGCGCGAGGAGGAGTTGGAGCGGCATGTGGCCACCCGCACCCAGGAGCTGCGCGTGGCCAATGCGCGGGCTGAGGAGGTCAACCACATGCTGTACACGGTGCTCGATACCATTCCCGTACGGCTGTTCTGGAAAAGTCGCGACCTTGTCTATTTGGGTTGTAACCGCCTGTTTGCGCAGGATGCAGGCATGGCAACAGCACAGGAGGTAGTGGGCAAGTCGGATTTCGATCTCGACTGGCGGGATATGGCGCAGCAGTATCAACAGGACGACCGGCAGGTCATCAACAGTGGGCTGGCCAAATTGAGCTACGAGGAGCCACAAACCGGGCCGCACGGGAAAATCATCTGGTTGCGCACATCCAAAGTGCCATTGCGAGACGCCGCAGGCGAGGTCGTGGGCGTGCTGGGCACCTACGAGGACATCACAGAGCGCAAGAAAATCGAACAGGCCTTGTACGAAGCCAAGGAGGCAGCGGAGTCTGCCAGTCACGCCAAGAGTGAGTTCCTGGCCAGCATGAGCCATGAGTTGCGGACACCGCTCAACGCGATTCTGGGTTTTTCGCAGTTGTTTGGCATGGATCCGAACCTGCCCCATGAAACACGGGAAAGTGCCCGTGAAATTGAACGCGCGGGTCAGTACCTGCTGTCGCTGGTCAATGACCTGATCGATCTGGCGCGGGTGGAGGTGGGGAAGCTCGAACTGTCACTGGAGCCTGTCCCCCTTGGGGCCGTGCTGGACGACAGCCTGGCCATGGTGGCTTCACTGGCGAGACAGCATGGCATTGCCATGCAGGATGAGGGCGGGGACAGCCGCCAGGCGACTGTTCAGGCTGACTATGTGCGGCTTCGCCAGGTGATGATCAACCTGTTGAGCAATGCCATCAAGTACAACCGCAAGGAGGGCAGGGTGCAGGTATCATGCCATCAGCGTGAAGGCTGGGTGCGCATCAGTGTCTCGGATACCGGGGCTGGCATAGCCGCTGATAAGCAACAACGAATTTTCAATGCATTTGACCGGCTGGGAGCTGAACGTGGATTGATCGAGGGCACGGGCATCGGCTTGGTCATCACCAAGCGAATTGTTGAAGCCATGGGCGGCAAGGTGGGCTTTCAGAGCGAGGTTGGACAGGGCAGCACGTTCTGGGTGGAACTGCCTCTGGGAGCGGTCAGCGCTGAAGCAGCGCTGCAAGAAGTCCATAAGTCCGTTCAGGGGGATGGACTTCAGCCTGCAGACAATGGCTCATCTTCCCGGCCGGTGGTGCTCTATGTAGAAGACAACCCGATGAATCAGCGTCTGATGCACAAGATATTTGCCCGGCGTCCTGACCTTGATTTGCGCGATGCCGCAACCGCAGAGATCGGATTGGAACTGGTTCGCACCCTGCAACCGGCATTGATCCTGATGGATCTCAATTTACCGGGGATGAGTGGATCAGACGCGCTCCGGGTACTTAAGGATGATCCACAGACAGCCCATATCCCTGTGATCGCTGTCTCGGCCAACGCCATGAAGGGCGATCGTGAGCGGGGCATCCGCTCGGGATTCCAGGACTATCTCACCAAGCCAATACATATTCCGGACCTGCTTGCAGCGCTGCAGCGACTGCTTGCGTCGGTGGATGGTTCTGGGCGGAGTGCATGATGCAAGACCGTTTATCGCGCAAGTTTGATAGCGGTGAGCTGATCAAGAAACTCGTGACCGAGCGCGTTCACTACCTTTACGATGGCCTGCTGTCTTCGGTCGCAATCAGCACCGTGTTGGCTGCGATTCTGTTGGCCATGGTATGGCGCGTAAACCAACTCTCGTGGTTGCTGGGCTGGCTGGCCTGTACGGTAGGGGTTGCCCTGGGGCGGGTGGTGCTGGCGCTGACTTGGCGGAGGAGCTCTACCAAGGAGACAGAAAGCGAGCGCTGGCTGATGCGATTCCGTGTGGGGGTGGCTGCATCAGGATTGGCTTGGGGACTGGGTTGCCTCATTTTCTTTCCATCGGGCAATACGGTGCAACAAATTCTCCTGGCGCTGGTGATGTCTGGTCTGTGCGTCGGGGCCGTCACGACGCTGGGTGTGGATCGATTTTCCACGATCGGTTTTGCCTTGCTGGCGCTGACGCCGCTGATGCTACGGCTTGGTCTCGAGGGAGGGGCGACGGCCTTGGCGCTGAGTACGATGATTGTTCTGGTTTTGGTGACCATCAGCGGCAATGCCAAGCGGCTGAGGCGTAGTCTTGAGGAAAATTTCTGGAGCAGCATTGAGTCCGTTGAGCGAGAGCAGGCTTTGTTGAAAAGCGAAGCCCGTATGAACACTGCGCAGCACTTGGCGCGCATGGGCAGTTTTGAATGGAATCTGAGCAGCAATGCACTGAGCTGGTCGAATGAACATTTCCGGTTGTGGGGGCTGGAGCCGAATTCGCTGGAGCCCACCCTCGAAGTTTTTCGCCAGGGCATTCATCCCGATGATCTGGCCTTGGTCGAGCAGGCAGGGGACCAGGCGATTCGTGGCGAGGCGGCCTACGATTGTGTATACCGTGTGGTGTGGCCCGATGGCAGTGAGCATCATGTCCACAGTCGGGGTGAAATTGTGCTGGGTGCCGATGGCAAGACGCGATGGATGCAGGGCACCGGCCAGGATATCAGCGAACGGGTTAAAACCGAGCGTGCCCTGATCGCGGCCAAGGTGGAGACGGAACAGGCCAGCCGCGCCAAAAGTCAGTTTCTTGCCAGCATGAGCCATGAGTTGAGAACGCCGCTGAATGCGGTTCTGGGCTATGCACAGCTCATGGAAATTGCGCCGCACCAAGCGGGTGAAATGGTTGAAAGTGCGCGGGAGATCCGGCATGCGGGGGAGCGCCTGCTGGTCATGCTCAATGACGTGTTCGATTGGGCCCGGATCGAAGCCGGTCGCCTGGAGATGTACCTGGAGCCAGTTGACGTGGCTGGTGCGCTGGATCAGTGCCTGAGCCAGCATTCGGATGCCGCACAACTTCGCCATGTCCGCTTGCAAGTGCAGGGGCGGTGCGATTCGGTCAAAGCGATGGCGGACCACCGCAGGCTGGTTCAGGTGTTCGACAACCTCGTTTCCAATGCGATCAAGTACACCCCGACCGGGGGCTTGGTGAGCGTGCTTTGCCGCACCGAGCGTGGTGAACGGGTCCGGATAGCCGTCTCAGATACGGGGGCTGGCCTGAGCGCCGAGCAGCAGTCCAGACTATTTGAGCCCTTCAATCGGTTGGGGGCGGAAAGAGGCCAGGTAGAAGGCAAGGGGCTTGGCCTTGTCATCACGCGTCACCTGGTTCGTGCCATGGGGGGGGAGATCGGGGTTGAGAGCCGGCTGGGCCAGGGCAGTACGTTCTGGGTGGAGTTCCCTGTCTCCGACCAACTCGCCGCTACTGACGCGTTGACGGGCGTGTCGCCTGTGATGTCCGTGGCGGTGAGAGGCGGTGGCGTGCATGTGCTGGTGGTCGAGGACTATTTACCCAACCAGAACGTTTTGCGTCAGCAGTTGCGTACCTTGGGTTGTCAGGCAGATATAGCCTCACATGGTGCTGAAGCACTTGAAAAATGGCAAAAAAATTCCTACGACATGATTCTTACGGATTTGAACATGCCGGTGATGGGGGGGCTGGAGCTGACCCGTACGGTACGCGAGCAGGAGAAAGGCGGTGGCAGACACATTCCGATAGTTGCCATTACCGCGGCGGCAATCCGATCCGAATTGCAAGGCTGTCTCGACGCTGGTATGGACGATGTCTTGACCAAGCCGCTGGCACTTGAAGATTTGCGGACGACACTGAGGCGGTGGACGGGGTTCGAGATGACGCCGCCTGTGACTGCAGAGGCGGCGGTCATTGGGCAGTTCGGCCTTAAGACTGAAACGTCGGACGCCGACATACTCGATCTGACCAATCTCTACGCCATTCTGGGGCAAGTCAACCTGGTACAGGCGCGCGATTTGGTTAATACCTTTTTGCTGACAGCACGGGATGGGTTGGCTGCACTGCGTACTGGAAATGGAGACAGTGTGGCGATTGCGCGCGAGATGCACAAGCAGAAATCGCCTGCGCGTATCGTGGGCGCATTGCGTTATGCCGGTCTGGCAGAAACGCTGGAGACAAAAGCCAAGGAAGACAGCATTGTTGATGTGAACAGCGCGCTGGCCGGCCTGGAGCAGGCGCTGAGCGAGGTGGCGGAGGTTTTTGAGCGCCTGGATACCAGCGCTTTGGATCAGGATGCCGCACCTGTTGAGGATCGTGCCGAGGTCGCGCTGATATGTGGGTCAGCCTTGGTCATTGATGATGACCCGGTGGTGCTCATGCATATGAGCAGTATGCTGAGCAAGCTGGGTGTGCGTGAAGTCTTGACGGCCGAGAGTGGTCGCAAGGCGCTTCAGATCATTGATCAGCGGGTGGACGAGCTGGAGGTGCTTGTTTGCGACCTGAACATGCCGGAGATGGATGGCGTGGAGCTGATTCGCAAGTTTGGCTATTCTGGTTTCAGAGGTGGCCTGATTCTGATGAGTGGGGCCGGCATGCAGCTGCTCAGCACGGCGAGCACCCTTGCGGGTTTGCATGGACTGCGGGTTTTGGGACAAGTGCAAAAGCCTGTGATGCCCGCCCAAATCAGTGCACTCTTGTTGGGCCTGGGTGAGGTGCCGGTGCACCAGCAGGCGACGATTGTTCAGCCCGAGGTGTCGGCCGAAGCCATTCGTGATGGCATGGCAAAGAAAGAGTTCTCCGTCTACTTTCAGCCCAAGGTTGATGCCGTGAGCCTGAAGCCTGTCGGCGTGGAGGCGCTGGCACGCTGGCGACTGCAGGATGGCAGCATCGTGCCGCCGAGTGTTTTTATCACTTCGGCAGAACGCAATGGAATGATTCCCGAGTTGTCGCGACAGCTGATCAGCATCGCCCTCAAAGAAGGGGCCCGTCTACACCGAGCAGGCTACCCTCTGAAAATCGCAGTCAACCTGTCAGGAGTGGGGCTGGATGACCTCAGTTTGCCGGAGTTCGTGCTGGACACGGTCAAGCAGGTTGGCATGCCAGTCGGCGACGTCATTCTGGAAGTAACCGAAACCGGTGTCATGAGTGATGTGACGGCCGCCCTGGATGTGCTGACCCGGCTGCGGCTCAAAGGCTTCGGCCTGTCGATCGATGATTTCGGCATTGGCTACTCTTCGTTCGAACAATTGGGTCGCATTCCCTTTACTGAGTTGAAGTTGGATCGCGCATTTGTCAGTCGAGGTCATCAGGATGCTGCTGCACGGGCAATTCTGGAGGGCAGCATGGACATGGCCAGGAAGCTGGGGTTGAGTACAGTTGCCGAAGGCGTCGAAACGCAGGCCCAGTTGCAACTTGTGCGCTCGCTGGGTTGCGAATGTGTGCAAGGCTATTTGATCGCCCGACCCATGCTGGCTGATGATTTGATTGAATGGCTGACCAAAGCGTCCAAGGCATAAGCCCCATGAAGTATCCGCAAATGGGTTTGCATTTTGAGGGGAGCCAGTGCATAGTGGATCCATCAGCAAGGTTTACGCAAGCTATTTCCCGTGCTGCTTTCTTTCTGCGAGCGGCTTTTTAACCCTGAGTGAAACAGGAGGCTATCCATGAACTTGACGATCAGCGGTCACCATCTTGAAGTTACCCCCGCATTGCGAAACTATGTTACGACCAAGCTTGATCGTATAAACCGGCATTTTGACCAGGTCGTTGATGTCAAGGTCTTGCTGACAGTAGAAAAACAAAAAGAGAAAGAACGACGACAACGCGCCGAGTGCAATATTCATGTCAAAGGCAGCGACATATTTGCCGAGAGTGCCCATGAGGATCTTTATGCCGCGGTGGATGAACTGGTGGACAAGCTGGACCGCCAGGTCGTCAGGCATAAGGACCGTTTGCAGGATCACCATCATGAAGCGACCAAGCGCATGATGTGAGGCGTGCCAAGCTTATTCGCCAGGCCGCCCGCGTGTTCGGGCGGTTTTTTTTCGAGTCTCCACCTGTAGCCGGCATCTGGAGTATTCTTGATTCGTTGTCCAGTGCATAATCGGCGTGCCAATCATGAATCGACTTGCCTCCATCCTGCCCGTCGCACAAGTGCTTGTGCACGTTGATGTCTCCAGCAAAAAACGCGCTTTTGAAGAGGCGGGCCTGCTTTTTGAAAACCTGCATGGACTCAACCGTGCACTGGTCACGGACAGTCTGTTCGCCAGGGAACGCTTGGGCTCCACCGGTCTGGGGCACGGTGTGGCCATTCCACATGGCCGCATCAAGGGTCTCAAGACCCCGTTGGCTGCGGTTTTCCAGCTGGCACACCCCATTGGGTTTGATGCGCCTGACGAACAGCCTGTGACCTTGCTCATCTTCCTGCTGGTGCCTGAGGCTGCCACGCAGCGGCACCTCGAAACCCTTTCGGAAATTGCAGAGCTGTTGAGCGATGCCACGCTGAGGGAAAAAATCAATGCCAGTACAGCCTCAGCCGAGTTGCACGGCCTGATTGCCCTCTGGCAATCTTCCCAGACGGCCTGAACTGAAGTCAGGCTGACGGAGTCGACGTGAAACCTACCGTAGTCAGCGCCGATGTACTTTTCGAGGCCTTTCGTGCTTCGCTGAAATGGGAATGGCTGGCGGGGCTGGGCGCTTCGGAGCGACGCTTTGATGAGGTCGCTGTACGGGCCGCCCGTTCAGGTGCCGATCTGGTCGGCTACCTCAACTACATCCATCCTTACCGCGTTCAGATTCTGGGGGAGCGCGAGGTGGCCTATCTCAGTAATGCGTCGCCCGAGGACTGTGCGCGGCGCATTGCCCGCATTGTCACGCTTGAGCCGCCGGTGTTGGTGCTGGCCGATGGGCAGGCTGCGCCCCCTGAACTGCTCTCCATGTGCGAGCGGGCTCAGATACCGATGTTCGCCACACGGGAGTCGCCGGCGTTTGTGATCGATGTGTTGCGGGCCTATCTGTCCAAACACTT
This sequence comes from Gammaproteobacteria bacterium, assembly GCA_018815325.1. Taxonomy (GTDB): domain Bacteria; phylum Pseudomonadota; class Gammaproteobacteria; order Burkholderiales; family Burkholderiaceae_C; genus JAHIYE01. Next base: position 12,413 of record JAHIYE010000021.1, read on the forward strand.
TGCAGACCGCACGTCAATGCATGGCGTGTTCATGGATATTTTGGGTCTGGGGGTGATGATCACGGGGGAATCCGGCCTGGGCAAGAGCGAGCTGGGCCTGGAGCTGATCTCGCGCGGCAATGGTTTGGTGGCTGATGATGCCGTCGATCTGGACCGGATCAACCAGACCACTATCGAGGGGCGCTGTCCTGAACTGCTGCAGAACCTGCTTGAGGTCCGGGGTATTGGCCTGCTCGACATCCGTGCCATTTTTGGCGAGACGGCAGTGCGTCGCAAAATGCGACTCAAGCTTATTGTGCACTTGGTGCGCCGTGAAACCATGGAGCGTGAATATGAACGCATTCCTTATGAGCCATTGACCCAGGATGTGCTCGGTATTCCGGTGCGCAAAGTGGTCATCCAGGTGGTGGCCGGACGCAATATCGCCGTGCTGGTGGAGGCTGCAGTACGCAACACCATTTTGCAGCTGCGCGGCATCGACACCTATCGGGAGTTTGTCGAGCGCCACCAGCGCGCCATGAACCAAGGCGACTGAGCGCGTCTGTGCTCAGCCTTGGCCGCGTGCCGGGCTGACCTGTCTATGCGGACATTTTTCTTTGGTGCAATGGGCGTACAGGCTCAGTGCATGGTCGGCGATGGTGAAGCCTTTGGCTTTGGCCACAGCCTGCTGCCTGCGCTCGATTTCCGCGTCGTAAAACTCCTCTACCTTGCCGCAATCCAGGCAGACCAAGTGGTCGTGATGCTGTCCTTCGTTGAGTTCGTAAACGGCTTTGCCGCCTTCGAAGTTGCTGCGGCTCAGGATGCCGGCCTGTTCGAACTGCGTCAGCACGCGGTAGACAGTTGCGAGCCCGACGTCGGAGCGTTCTTCAAGCAGGACGCGGAACACATCTTCCGCCGTCATGTGGCGCTGGCTGCCCTTCTGGAAAATCTCCAGGATTTTCAGCCGCGGCAGTGTGGCTTTGAGGCCGGTGCTTTTGAGGTCGTCGATATGGGCCATGGTGTCCTTCCTGTGCTGATGGGCGAGCGTATCCTGCAGCCTCAGCCGCTACAATGAGCCGATCATATCGCCTCATCACATCCCATGTCCGACCATTACCTCCGCAGTACCCGTCTGAGTCTGGTTCTTGTTGCGTGCGCCAGCCTGATGGCGTGCCAGAGCTGGAGCAGCACGAACAAAACCCTGTCAGGGCTTGTCACACCCTACAAGATGGACATTGTGCAGGGCAATTTCGTCTCCAAGGAGCAGGTCGCTGCCATCCAGCCTGGCATGAGCCGCACACAGGTGCGCAACATTCTGGGTACCCCTTTGCTGGCCAGCATGTTCCATGCCGACCGCTGGGATTATGTTTTCACTTTCGTCAAGCAGGGGCTGGAGCCCCAGTCGCGCAAGGTAACGGTGTACTTCAAAGGTGACTTGCTGGAGCGTATCGATGCCGATGATTTGCCGAGCGAGGCCGAATTCGTGGCCAGCCTGGACTCGGGCCGCAAGCTGGGCAAGGTGCCGGTGCTGGAAGCCAGCGAGGAAGACCTGAAGAAGTTCCCTGCCCCTGCCAATCCGGCAGGACAAAAGGCACCGTTGCCTGCTGCGCCCGCGAGTTATCCCCCACTTGAGCCGGCCGCACGCTGAGCGTGCTGAGGGACAACACATGAGCAAGCAAATGACCCAAAAAATTGCTATCGCCGGCGCGTCAGGGCGCATGGGCCGGATGTTGATTGAGGCGGTATCGGAAGCGGCGGACTGTGAGCTTGCGGGCGCGCTGGACGTGGCTGCGAGTGCTGGCATCGGCAACGATGCCACCGCGTTTCTCGGTCATGCCAGCAGTGTGGCAATCACGGCCAACTTGCAGGAAGGCCTGAAGGGTTGTGATGTGCTGATTGACTTCACGCGACCCGAAGGCACGATGGCGCACCTGAAGGCCTGCCGTGAGCTGGGTGTCAATCTGGTGATTGGTACGACGGGCTTCAGCGAAGCGCAAAAAACGGAGATTGCTGCTGCAGCCAAAGACATAGCCATCATGATGGCACCCAACATGAGTGTGGGTGTGAACGTCACGCTCAAACTGATCGAGATGGCGGCCAAGGCGCTTTCTACGGGCTACGACATCGAGATCATCGAGGCACATCACCGCCACAAGGTCGATGCCCCTTCGGGTACGGCGCTCAAGATGGGCGAAGTGGTGGCCAAGGCCCTGGGGCGCGATCTCAAGACCTGCGGCGTGTTCGCGCGCGAGGGCGTGACGGGTGAGCGCGATCCCGAGTCCATCGGCTTTGCCACCATTCGCGGTGGCGATATCGTGGGTGATCACACGGTGCTGTTTGCCGGCACCGGCGAGCGTATCGAGATTACCCACAAGTCGGCCAGCCGCGTCACTTATGCGCAAGGCAGCCTGCGTGCCGTACGTTATCTGGCGGGCCGGAAGACGGGCTTGTACGACATGTTTGATGTGCTCGGGCTTCAATGAACTTTTCCCTGCTTTGGGCGCAGGGCGATGGCGTCAGCAAGGCGGTCACGCTGCTGCTGCTGACCATGTCGGTCGCGAGTTGGGTCGTGATTGTCTGGAAAGCCTGGCTGCTGAGACGGGCGCTGGGTGATGTGGCGCGCAGCACGGCCGCTTTCTGGCAAGCGGCGACGGTGGACGAAGCGCGTCACAAGGTCCGGGCTTTTGACCAGTCAGCCCTTGTCACGCCTTTGCTGGATGCTATTAAAAACGAAGCAACTGGCACACTGGCGGCCGCCGCTGACCGGACACACCAACTGACCCGGCTGTTGCGCGATGCGCTGCATGGCGTCTCCCTCAGGCTGCAGTTTGGCCAGGTGCTGCTGGCCACGGTCGGATCGACCGCGCCTTTCGTCGGGTTGCTTGGCACCGTGTGGGGCATCTACCATGCGCTGATCGGCATTGCGGGGGCAGGCCAGATCACGATCGACAAAATATCCGGCCCCGTGGGCGAGGCGCTGATCATGACTGCGGCAGGTCTCGCCGTGGCCATTCCGGCGGTGCTGGCCTACAACGTATTGGGCCGTTACATTGGACGCATCGAGGCCGAACTGGAAGGCTTTGCCCGCGATTTGCGGGACTTCTTTGCGGGCGCAGACCCTGCCCCCGCTGGCTTGGACCGCGGGGCCAACCGGCCTGCCTGAGCAGAGGACATGACCAATGTCTTTCGGCCGACTTGAACGCCAGGCTGGGCCACAGCCCATGAGCGAGATCAACATGACGCCGCTGGTGGACGTGATGCTGGTGCTGGTCGTCATCTTCATCATGACCGCGCCTCTGCTGGCCAGCGCGATCAGACTGGACTTGCCGCGTGCCGAAGGGACTCGGCCGTCGGAGGTGGCTGCTTCAGTGCTGGTGGTGCTCGATGCCTCAGGGCAGGTGTTCCTGAATGACCGTCCCATGGCACCGGCAGCCCTGCGCCAGTCACTGGCAGAGGTCGCAGCCCGCAGCCCGGGTGCCGAAGTGCAGTTGCGCGCCGATGCCAGCGTGCCCTATGGGCGAGTGGTCGAGATGATGGGGGTTTTCCAGGCCGCAGGCTTGAGCCGGATAGGTTTCGTGACCGAACCCCCTGTAGCCTCCCGTGCGACACAATAGCGTCTGCAGGACCGGGGCCCAGGCCGGTATGTGATGAATTTCGGCGCTGTTCTCAGCTCGGATGGCGCAAAACCCTAAAATCAACAGCATCGCGACACGGTTGTCGCCTCAGATTTCGCCATGCAAGAAAAATACAACCACATCGATGTAGAGCAGGCTGCCCAAGGCCACTGGAGCGCATGTGACGCGTACCGGGTTACCGAGGACGCCTCGAAGCAGAAGTTCTATGCCTGCTCCATGCTGCCCTACCCCAGTGGCAAGCTGCACATGGGGCATGTACGCAACTACACCATCAACGACATGCTCACGCGCTACCTGCGCATGAACGGCTACAACGTGCTCATGCCCATGGGCTGGGACGCTTTTGGTCTGCCCGCCGAGAACGCGGCGCTGAAAAACGGGGTGCCTCCAGCCCAGTGGACTTACGACAACATCGCCTACATGAAGAAGCAGATGCAGGCCATGGGGCTGGCGATCGACTGGAGCCGTGAAGTCGCCACCTGCGACCCCTCGTACTACAAGTGGAACCAGTGGCTGTTTCTCAAGATGCTGGAGAAAGGCATTGCCTACCGCAAGACCCAGGTGGTGAACTGGGATCCGGTGGACCAGACCGTGCTGGCCAACGAGCAGGTGATTGACGGCAAGGGCTGGCGCACTGGCGCCGTGGTCGAAAAACGCGAGATTCCGGGCTATTACCTCAAGATCACCGATTACGCTGAAGAATTGCTGGAGCATGTCCAGAACGGACTGCCGGGCTGGCCCGAGCGCGTCAAGCTCATGCAGGAGAACTGGATCGGCAAGAGCGAGGGCGTGCGTTTTGCCTTCACGCACGAGATCAAGGGTGAGGACGGCCAGTTGATTCAGGACGGCCGCATGTACGTCTTCACCACGCGGGTCGACACCATCATGGGCGTGACCTTTTGCGCCGTGGCGCCCGAGCACCCGCTGGCCACCCATGCTGCAAAGTCCAACCCGGAACTGGCGGCCTTTATCGAAGAATGCAAAAAGGGCGGTACCACCGAAGCCGAACTGGCACTCCGCGAGAAGGTGGGCATGCGCACGGGCCTGACGGTCACGCATCCGCTGACAGGCCACCCGACCGAGGTCTGGGTGGGCAACTATGTGCTCATGGGTTATGGTGATGGAGCCGTCATGGGCGTGCCGGCCCATGACGAGCGCGACTTCGCCTTCGCCAAGAAATACGATCTGCCCATCATCGATGTGGTGCTGATCGACGGGCTGGAATACGATTACCAGCAGTGGCAGGACTGGTACGCCGACAAGCAGCGCGGCGTGACAGTCAACTCCGACAGCTTCAGCGGCCTGTCCTACCGGGATGCGGTGGATGCGATCAGCCATGCCTTGCAAACCAAGGGCCTTGGCGAGAAAAAAACCACCTGGCGCCTGCGTGACTGGGGTGTGAGCCGCCAGCGCTACTGGGGCACGCCGATTCCCATCATCCATTGCGAGGAGCACGGTGCTGTGCCGGTGCCGGAGAAAGACCTGCCAGTGGTCTTGCCCACGGACTGTGTGCCCGATGGCTCTGGCAACCCGCTGCACAGGCATGAGGGCTTCCACGCCGGCGTGACCTGCCCGGTCTGCGGCAAGCCTGCGCGGCGCGAGACAGACACGATGGACACCTTTGTGGACTCGTCCTGGTACTTCATGCGTTATTGCGACCCGAGTAATGATGAAGCCATGGTGGCTGAAGGGGCGAACTACTGGATGCCGATGGACCAGTACATTGGCGGCATCGAGCATGCCATCCTGCACCTGCTCTATGCGCGCTTCTGGACCAAGGTGATGCGTGACCTGGGTTTGATCAAGGTGAACGAGCCGTTTACCAAGCTGCTCACGCAAGGCATGGTGCTCAACCACATCTACTCGCGCAAGGCTGACAAGGGGGGTATCGAATACTTCTGGCCGCACGAGGTTGATGATATTCACGATGCTTCTGGCAAGGTCACGGGGGCCCGGCTGAAGGAAGCCAAAGGCAGTCTGCCGGCCGGTACGCTGGTGACCTACGAAGGCGTGGGCACCATGAGCAAAAGCAAGAACAACGGTGTCGATCCGCAAGACCTGATCGAGAAATACGGGGCCGACACGGCGCGTCTCTACACCATGTTCACAGCCCCGCCCGAGGCTACGCTGGAGTGGAACGATGCCGCAGTGGAGGGCTCTTACCGCTTCATGCGGCGCGTCTGGAACTATGGACACAAGCTGTCTGCTATCAATATCAAAGCGCTTGACTCAGGTGCGACAGGGGCCAAGAGCCTGAATGACCTGGAGTTTGGCAAGGAAGCCAAAGCCTTGCGGCTCGATATCCATACCGTGCTCAAGCAGATTGACTACGACTACCAGCGCATGCAGTACAACACCGTGGTGTCTGGTGCCATGAAGCTGCTCAACGCACTGGAGGACTTCAAGGGCGCGGCAACTGCCGGAGGCGAGGTGGCAATGCTCGAAGGCTTTGGCATCCTGCTGCGCTGCCTGTACCCGGTGGCGCCGCACATTGCCCACAGCCTGTGGGTGGAACTGGGTTATGCGGACGTGCTGGGCGACGTGCTGGATGCACGCTGGCCCCAGGTTGACGAAGCGGCGCTGAAGCAGGATGAGATCGAACTCATGCTGCAGGTCAATGGCAAGCTGCGTGGCGCCATTCGGGTGCCCGCCACGGCTGACAAGGCCCAGATTGAACAGGCGGCGGTGAGCAGCGAGGCCTTTGTCAGGCTGGCTGAAGGTGCGATCCCCAAAAAGGTGATCGTGGTGCCGGGACGGCTGGTGAACGTGGTGATTTAAGGAAGCAAGATGAAACGTCGCGCAACTGTCCTGATGGGGCTGAAGCTGGTGCTGATGGGATCCCTGCTGACCGGCTGCGGCTTCAAGCTGCGCGGGGCCTACAACTATGCCTTCAATTCCATTGCAGTGCAGCCCTTTCCGGGGACGCCTGTGGCGACCGAGTTGCGCCGAACGTTCGGTGACAGTGTCAAGGTGCTGGGTCGCGGGGATGATCCGGCCAAGGCGGATGCGGTGGTGGACGTGGTGCAGGAGTTGCGTGAAAAGATCGTGGTCGGCCTCAGCTCCACGGGCCAGGTGCGGGAGTACCAGTTGCGACTGCGCGTGTTCTTTCAGCTGCGCACGCCCGGTGGCAAGGAATTGATTCCTAAAACCGAAATCGTCCAGCAGCGTGATATCAGCTTCAACGAATCCCAGGTTCTGGCCAAGGAGGCCGAAGAGGGTTTGCTCTACCGGGAAATGCAGACCGACATCGTGCAGCAGATCATGCGTCGCCTGTCGGCGGTGCGCAGCCTCTAGGGCGTCACCCAGGAACCCGCATGCAAGTCGGCGCCGCCCAGCTTCAACATCATCTGCAGAAGGGGCTGAAAAGCCTCTACACCCTGCATGGTGACGAGCCGCTGCTGATCCAGGAGGCGGCTGATGCGATCCGGGCAACAGCCCGCGAACAAGGCTTTACCGAGCGCACTTCGCACACCGTGGCGGGCGCCCATTTTGACTGGAGCGAGATCCTGGCGGCCAGCGGCTCCCTGAGCCTGTTTGCGGACAAGCAGATGGTGGAGATTCGCATTCCTTCGGGCAAGCCCGGCAAGGATGGCAGTGTCGCCCTGCAGCAACTGGCCGAGCAGTCCAGAGACAGCGACTCCACGCTCACGATCGTGATGTTGCCCAGGCTCGACAAGGCCACCAAGACGGGCGCCTGGTTCGGTGCGCTCGAATCATTCGGTGTGGCGATCCAGGTTGAGCCGGTCGAACGGGCCGCCCTGCCGCAGTGGATTGCCCAGCGCCTGGCCTCGCAGGGGCAGCGGGTGGTGGCGGGCGAGGAGGGGCAGAAGACCCTGCAGTTCTTCGCCGACCGGGTCGAGGGCAACCTGCTGGCGGCACATCAGGAAATCCAGAAGCTGGCGCTGCTGTATCCGGCTGCGCAGGATGGCGCGCCCACAGAGCTGAATTTTGAGCAGGTTGAAAGTGCCGTACTCAATGTGGCGCGGTATGACGTCTTCAAGCTGTCCGAAGCCGTGCTGGCAGGCCAGGTGGCCCGGGTCGAGCGCATGCTCGATGGGCTGCAGGCCGAAGGTGAAGCTGAAGTGCTGGTGCACTACACCCTGAGCGAGGACATCCGTGCCCTCAAGCGGGTCAAGGATGCGATCCAGGCTGGCCGTCCCCTGCCCATGGCACTGCGAGAGCAGCGCATCTGGGGGGTACGCGAGCGGCTGTTCGAGCGGGTGCTGCCCAGGCTGACTGACACCACGTTGACCAATCTCCTGCATGCGGCGCATCAGGTTGACGGCATCGTCAAGGGCCTGAAGCAACCAGACTGGCCGAGCGACGGCTGGCAGGCCTTGCACCGCCTGGCGATGCAGCTGTGCAGCCAGTGCCAGGCCACTTCCCGGCCTGCGCCCGGCAGGGCCTGAATGCGCTTTTTCTGCGCAGGCTTTGCTTCCACACTAAAATTTGTCCAGCCTTCATGTCCACCCGGACATGTCAGCCCCGAATAAAGCCCTGATGGACGGGCATGACGGAGTCCAGTGCCAAGCAGTTCGACTCCCCGAGGAACCCATGGAAACAGTTGTAGAACTCATGCAGAAGCTTGGCGCGCAGGCCAAGACCGCCTCGGCCTTGATGGCCAAGGCCAACACGGCGAGCAAAAGCGCAGCATTGCGCCGGCTGTCGGCCTTGTTGCGTGCCAATGTCGAGTCTTTGCAGACTGAAAACGCCAAGGACATTGCACGCGCCACCGCGACGGGCCTGGCTGCGCCCTTGGTGGACCGGCTCAAACTCACGCCAAAAGTGTTGGAGACCTGTGCGGAGGGCTGCGACCAGCTCGCCGCCATGCCTGATGTGATTGGCGAAATCATTGGCATGAAGCAGCAACCCAGCGGCATCCGCGTGGGGCAGATGCGGGTGCCGATCGGGGTGTTCGGCATGATCTTCGAGAGCCGGCCCAATGTGACCATCGAGGCCGCCAGCCTGTCCATCAAGAGCGGCAATGCTTGCATCCTGCGCGGGGGCTCGGAGGCGATCGAGTCCAACAAGGCGTTGGCCAAACTGGTGCAGCAAGCACTGACGGAAGCCGGTTTGCCTGCCGGCGCGGTGCAACTGGTGCAAACCACCGACCGTGAGGCCGTGGGGCAGCTCATTGCGATGCCGCAGTATGTGGATGTGATCATCCCGCGCGGCGGCAAAAGCCTGATCGAGCGCATCAGCCGCGAGGCCAAGGTGCCTGTGATCAAGCACCTGGACGGTAACTGCCATGTGTATGTGGATGATCCCTGCGACATGGACATGGCCGTCAAGGTGGCTGACAACGCCAAAACCAGCAAGTACAGTCCCTGCAACGCCACTGAGGGCCTGCTGGTGGCACGCGCCGTGGCGGCTGAGTTTTTGCCCCGCATTGGCGCCATCTACGCCGCCAAGGGTGTGGAGATGCGCTGCGACCCGGAAGCCTGGGCCATCCTGGAGGGCATCCCCGGCGCCAATCTCAAGGAGGCGACGGAGCAGGACTGGTACGAGGAGTACCTGGCCCCCATCATTGCCGTCAAGGTCGTGGCCGGGCTGGACGAGGCCATTGCCCACATCAACCAGTACAGCAGCCACCATACCGATGCCATCATCACGCGCGATCACATGCATGCGCAGGCTTTTTTGCGTGAGGTGGACTCGGCCAGCGTGATGGTGAATGCGAGTACGCGTTTTGCCGATGGATTCGAGTTTGGCCTCGGTGCCGAGATCGGCATCAGCACCGACAAGTTTCACGCCCGCGGCCCGGTTGGTATCGAGGGGCTGACCTCGCTCAAGTACGTGGTGTTGGGGCAGGGCGAAGTGCGGGTTTAAGTAACGACACACACAGCAAGCACATATGCATATGCAATTCGACAGGCGCAAACTTCTCGTGACCTTGCTGGCCTTGCCCGCAGGCTGTGCGATCCAGCCCTTGCGCGACCTGAAGATCGAGGCGATCGCCCCCCCACCCGGTGTGCCATCGATTCGCCAGCCGGCGCTGGGGCAGTCCTGGACCTATCAGAAATTCAACATATACAACGGCGAGCGTCTTGCGGTAGAACGAGAGGAAGTCATCGCCCTGTCGCCGCGCATCGTCATCCGTCGCCAAACCGAGACGGGCCAGGTCTTGCCTGAGGAGCAACAGGCAAAATGGGGGCATGTTTTGCGGGAGCCGGTGTGGGACTATGTGCTGAACCTTGAGCAGCCCCTGGCGCATTGGCCGGAGACCCTTGCGCTGGGTGCAACAGCCATGCTCAACACCCATTACCTGATGGATGGCGGAAGCTATCGCTACTGGATCAACGTGCACGCCCGTGTCATGGCCTGGGAGCGGATCCAGGTGCCGGCGGGCAGTTTCAATACACTGCGGATCGAGAAGTTCATCCGGCTGCAGCACCAGGACTTTGGGCGGGTTGAAACGATCCGCCGGGAGGTGCTCTGGCTGGCACCGGAAGTTGGCCGCTGGGTGGCGCGCGAAACGCGCGGCGACTTCAAGACGACAGGTCTACAGGGTGATTCGTACGGCAGGGAGGACTACCTGCGCTGGGAGTTGTCTGCATGGCAATGAAGTTGCAGCGCTGCCCCGTTGATGCCCATGGCAATTCTTTGAACAACAATACCTAACCGAGGTTCTTATGGTTCCACATCTCGTCACCGCCCTGACCGGCCCCATCAACGAACTTGAGCAGCGCATTCTGGACTCCATGCCCGCGATCGAGCGCTGGTTCAGGCTCGAATGGATGGAGCACACGCCGCCGTTCTACAGTTCGGTCGATGTGCGCAATGCCGGCTTCAAGCTTGCGCCGGTGGACACCAACCTCTACCCTGGCGGCTGGAACAACCTGACGCCCGAGATGCTGCCCCTGGCTGTGCAGGCCGCCATGGCTGCGATCGAGAAGATCTGTCCCGAAGCGCGCAACCTGCTGCTGATTCCCGAGAACCACACGCGCAACACCTTCTATCTCAGCAATGTGGCGCAGCTGCGCCGGATCTTCCACATGGCGGGCTTGAACGTGCGCATCGGCTCGATCAATCCGGAGATCACCGAGACCACCACGATCGAGTTGCCGAATGGCGAGTCCGTCACGCTCGAGCCTGTCATCCGCAGCAAGCGGCGCCTGGGCCTCAAGGACTTCGATCCCTGCACCATCCTGCTCAACAACGACCTCAGCGCCGGTGTGCCCGGCATTCTGGAGGATATCCACGAGCAGTACCTGCTGCCGCCGCTGCACGCGGGCTGGGCCACGCGACGCAAGAGCAATCATTTCCAGAGCTACGAAGACCTGTCCAAGCGCTTTGGCAAGCTCTTGGGGATTGATCCGTGGCTGATCAACCCGATTTTCGGCAAGTGTGGTGAAGTCAACTTTGCCGAAGGCACCGGCATGGACTGCCTGCGCAGCAATGTCGATGCGCTGCTGACCAAGATCAAGCGCAAGTACAAGGAATACGGCATCAACGAAAAGCCTTTCGTTGTGGTCAAGGCCGACAACGGCACCTACGGCATGGGCATCATGACCGTACGCGACGTGAAGGATCTTGACGTGCTCAACCGCAAGACGCGCAACAAGATGAGCGTCATCAAGGATGGCCAGGAGGTCAGCGACGTGATCATTCAAGAAGGCGTGTTGACCAACGAGCGCATGAACGACGCCGTGGCCGAGCCTGTGGTCTACATGATGGACCGTTATGTGGTCGGCGGCTTCTATCGCATCCATGCCGAGCGCGGCGTGGATGAGAACCTCAATGCGCCAGGCGCCAGTTTTGTGCCCTTGGCTTTCGATGAAAGTACGCACTTACCTCAGCCGGGTTTGAAGCCCGGCGCGAGCGCACCCAACCGGTTCTACATGTATGGGGTGATCGGACGGTTGGCCATGGCCGCCGCCAGCTATGAGCTGGAAGCCACCGATCCGGATCGTGAAATTTACGAATAAAAGGCCACCAACGCAGTAGTTGCTGCGGTGCAACAATTTCAGGGTTCTTGTGCTTCATGCTGGATTCATGCGCCCGGCGGGCCATGACTGACGCAAAATAGCACTCTTTCAAGCATCTCGGAACGCTGGCTGGTTTCAGCCGGTGTTGAATTTGTGTCTGTCTCCAAATCCTCACTCACCGCACTCACGCTAGGCGCCATTGGCGTGGTTTACGGGGACATCGGTACCAGCGTCCTCTACGCGGTCAAGGAAGTCTTTGGCTCCGGCCATGTGCCGTTTTCCATCGCCAATGTTTACGGCATCCTGTCCATCTTTTTCTGGACATTGACTGTCATCGTCTCCCTCAAATACGTGGTGCTGGTACTGCGGGCCGATAACGCGGGTGAGGGGGGGCTTGTCGCCATGCTCGCCCTGGCCTCGCAGGCGGTCAAGGACAAACCCCAGCTGCGCCAAGTGCTGCTGCTGGTGGGCATCTTCGGCACATCCCTGTTCTATGGCGATGGCGTTATCACGCCGGCCATCTCGGTGTTGTCTGCCATCGAGGGTCTTGAGGTGGTCTCCCCTGCTTTCAAGCAGTACGTGCTGCCGCTGACGCTGATCGTGCTGTTCTGCCTGTTTGCGGTGCAAAAGCGCGGCACCACGGGCATCGGCAAGTTTTTCGGCCCCATCACACTGGTCTGGTTCGGCTCCATTGCAGCACTTGGCGTCATGCACATCGTAGGTCACCCCGAAATCCTCAAGGCGCTCAACCCCTACTACGCGCTGCGGTTCATGTTCAACCAGCCGGGTACCACCTTCATCATTCTCGGCGCGGTGGTACTGTGTGTGACCGGGGCTGAGGCACTCTATGCAGACCTGGGTCATTTCGGCAAGGCGCCGATCCGGCTGGCCTGGTTTTCGGTCGTCATGCCGTCGCTGACACTCAATTATTTCGGCCAGGGTGCCTTGCTGCTGGCCAGGCCCGAAGCCGTGAAGAATCCCTTCTACATGATGGCGCCAGACTGGGCCTTACTGCCCTTGGTGCTGCTGGCGACCATGGCGACCGTGATCGCTTCGCAAGCCCTGATCACGGGTGCCTTCAGTGTGACCAAGCAGGTGATCCAGCTCGGCTACCTGCCGCGATTGCAAATCCAGCACACCAGCGTGCGCGACACCGGACAGATCTACATTCCCCTGGTGAACTGGGGTCTGTTTGTGGCGATCGTGCTGGCCGTGCTGCTGTTCAAGTCATCCAGCAACCTGGCCTCAGCCTATGGTATTGCTGTGACGCTCGACATGCTCATCACCACCTTGCTGACCTTCTTCGTGGTGCGCTATAAATGGAACTACCCGTTGGCCCTGTGTGTGGCTGCCACGGGCTGGTTCTTTGTCGTCGATATCACCTTCTTCGCCTCCAACCTGCTCAAGCTGTTCGAAGGCGGCTGGTTCCCGCTGGCCATCGGTGGCGCGATCTTCACGCTCATGGTCACCTGGAAGCGCGGGCGTGCACTGCTCAACGCCAAGTTGCGCGCCGATGCAATCGACCTGCGCAGCTTCCTGGAAGCCGTGTTTGTCAGCCCGCCTGCTCGCGTTGAGGGCACGGCCGTGTTCCTCACCGCCGAGACCGGCACCGTGCCCAATGCCATGCTGCACAACCTCAAGCACAACAAGGTGCTGCACGAGATCAACCTGTTTGTGACTGTGCGCAACCACGAGGTACCCTGGATCGGTCTGGACAAGCGGCTGGCGATCGAGTCGCTCGGACACGACTGCTGGCAGGTGGAGATCAACTATGGTTTCAAGAACGATCCCGACCTGCCCAAAGCCTTGCAGCAAATGCGCGGCCGCGGCTGTGAGCTTGAGCCCATGACCACCAGCTACTTCCTCTCGCGCGACACAGTCATCCCCAGCATTGGCGGCGGCATGGCGCCGTGGCGTGAAAAGCTGTTTGCCCAGATGCACCACAATGCCAGCGGGGCGGCGGACTTCCTGAACCTGCCGAACAATGCCGTGGTGGAGCTGGGCTCGAAGATCGAGATATGAGCTGTCCCAGCCCGGTGGCTGGGGCGCCGGCGAAAACTGGTCTGGACCAGGCGACTCCTTGTGTGAGGCAGTATGCTCTTGGTGAGCTAACCTCCATCGTCCTCCTTCTCTAAACAAGCCCGAACCGCATTGACCCCATGAATATTCTTTTCGTTGCCGACCCGATCGACACCTTCAAGATCCAGAAGGACAGCACCTTTGTCATGATGCGCGAGGCGCAGCGACGCGGCCATGCCATTTCGGTGTGCGAACCCTCGGCCATGTCATGGCAACGCGGCGGCTCGGTGCTGGCCCACATCAGCGGCATCCGTCTCACGGGTGACGCCAATGCCTGGTACAGCAGCTCGGGCAGTGCCAGCCATGCGCTCAAGGACTTCGACGCCGTGATCATGCGCAAGGACCCGCCGTTCGACACCGAGTATTTCTACGCGACGCACCTGCTGGAGCAGGCCGAGCGCGAAGGCGCCTCCGTCTTCAACAAGCCGCGGGCCCTGCGTGACCACTCCGAGAAGCTCTCGATCATGGAGTTTGCCCAGTTCATCACGCCCACGCTCATTACGCGTGACGCGCAGGACATTCGGCATTTTCATGTCGAGCACCGCGACATCATCCTCAAGCCACTCGATGGTATGGGTGGCATGGGCATCTTCCGCGTGCGTGATGATGGCCTGAACCTGGGCAGCATCATCGAAACGCTCAACCTGGATGGCGCGCAAAGCGTGATGGTGCAGAAGTTTCTGCCTGAGATCGCACAGGGCGACAAACGCGTGCTGGTGATTGACGGCAAGCCCGTGCCTTTCAGCCTGGCCCGCATTCCGCAAGGCGGGGAAGTGCGTGGCAACCTGGCTGCCGGCGGCAAGGGCGTGGCCCAGCCCTTGAGCAAGCGCGACCGCGAAATCGCCGAAACCATCGGGCCCGTGCTGGCCGCGCGTGGTCTGCTGCTCGTGGGCATCGACGTGATTGGCGACTGCGTGACCGAGATCAATGTAACCAGTCCCACCTGCTTTCAGGAAATCCAGCAGCAGACAGGGTTTGATGTGCCGGCGATGTTCATCGACGCGCTCGAAGCCGCGCTTTGAACTCAAGGGCTGTTTGGGCTGGGCCGGCGGCCCGGGTTTCAGGGCAGCGGTGCGCCAGCCACGAACACCTTGAGCTCACCCGGCGCAAACGCGGTCCAGGTTTCATCCGAAGTCAGCGGTGCGGTCACCACCACGGCCACCCGGTCCTCAGGGCCGGCATGTTCGGCGAAGTTCACGCATAAATCTTCGTCACACAGTGTGGCACTTTTGAAGGGATACTCCCGCACCACGTAGTACAGCTTGGTGGAGGCGTGCGCCCACAAGGCTTCGCCGTTGCTCAGCATGAAGTTGAAGGTGCCGTGCCGCGCGATCATCGGGCTCAACTCCTGCAGTGTCAGCGTGAGCTCCTCCACGCTGGGCACACCGGCATGGGATTTGGCCAGCTCCTGCATCAGCCAGCAAAAAGCCAGCTCGCTGTCGGTATTGCCGACCGGGTGAAAGTTGCCGTGCAGGCGCGGCGCAAAGTTCTTCAGATCGCCGTTGTGCGCAAATACCCAGTAGCGGCCCCAGAGTTCGCGTACGAAGGGGTGGCAGTTCTCCAGCGTGACCACCCCCTGTGTGGCCTTGCGGATGTGTGAAATCACGTTGCGGCTCTTGATCGGATAGCGGCGGATCAGCTCGGCCACGGGGGACTCGCAGGCGGCCTGGTGGTCCACAAAGTGGCGCAGGCCCTTGTCCTCGAAAAAAGCGATGCCCCAGCCGTCTGCATGATGGTCGGTGTTGCCGCCACGCTCGGCAAAGCCCGCGAAGCTGAACATCACGTCCGTCGGTGTACTGCAGTTCATTCCAAGCAATTGGCACATGGTGCGACTTTAGGCGCTTTGGGGTGGTGGACGCAACTGCCAGGCCGCCACCAGGGCCAGCAGGCACAAGGCGCTGAGCATGAAGAAGGATTCGTTGAACGCGGCCAATCGCTCGGGGCTGCTGCCCACATGGTTGAGCGAGGCGCCGTGCGCGGCCAGCCGCCATTCCAGCACAATGCCGCACAGGCTTACGCCCATGGCGCCGCCCAGGGTACGCATGAAGTTGATGGCGCTGGAGCCCTGGGGAATCATCGGGCTGTGCAGTCCCCGCAAGGAGCCCAGGTTGAGCGAGGGCAGGATAAAGCCCAGCCCGATGCGCCCGACCACGGCCAGCATGATGAGCAGCCAGATACCCGAGCTTGGGGTAATCAACACCATCAGTCCGAACGAGACCGCCAGCAAGGCCAGCCCCAGGCTCACCAGCAGGTGCACGGGCCGGCGGTCTGCCAGCCGGCCCACCACCGCAATCGTGGCCGCGAGTACAAAGCCCGCCGGCAGCAGGATGCTGCCCACATAAGACGGCGACAGCCCCAGCCCGAGCTGCATGTACACCGGGATCAGGTAGGTTGAGCCAAACAGGGCCATGCCATAGATGAAGGCCACCACGCTGCCCATCGCAAACTGACGATGCTTGAACAGGGCAAGGTTCATGAGCGGGGCCACCCCGCCGTGTGCGGCGCGCCGACCCAGGTGGCGCTGCCGCATGACAAAGCTGGCCAGTGCCGCCAGGCCGGCCAGCAGCAGCAACTGGGCTTCGGTCACCGCACCGGCATGCAGTTGCACCAGCCCGTTGAGCAGGCACAGCGTGCCCGCGCCGGCCAGCAGCAGGCCCAGCCAGTCCAGCGTCACGCCGCCAGGCTTGGCGGCCACACCGCCCAGTGCAGTAGTGGGCACCAGCCGGCGCGCAAGCCAGAGCGAGAGCAGGCAGAAAGGCACCACCATGAAGAAGATCGAGCGCCAGCCAAACCAGTCCACCAGCACGCCGCCCACGCTGGGGCCGAGCGCTGGTGCCAGCACCACGCCCATGCCAAAGAAGCCGCTCGCACGGCCCTGCTCGGTAGGCTCGAACGCCCGCAGGATGATGATGGCCGGAATCGGCTGCACCACGCCTGCGGCCAGCCCTTCGGCCAGGCGCGCAGCGAGCACCAGGCTGTAGTCATTGGACAGGCCACCCACGATGCCGCCAGCCATCAGCAGCCACATGGCGCCCATGTAGGTGTGGCGGTAGCCGTAGCGCGACAGCAGCCAGGGTGTGGTGAGCATGGAGACCGTCATGGCCACCATGAAGCCTGAAGCTACCCACTGGGCGCGGTCCTGGCCCAGCATGAAATGGCGGCTCATGTCGGGTACCGCCACATTGATGATGGTCGAGGACATCACCGAGGCCATCGTGCCAATCATCACCGCCAGCAACAGCAGCCAGCGGTAACGCTCGCCATAATGCGCTTGTAGCTCAGGCAGGGTGGCGGGGTGGGTCATGGCAGAGGCAAAGGAATCTATGCGAGAAACGATTAAAGCATGCAGGTCGGTCAGGCGCAGGGGTGTATTAACGCTGGTCTTGCTGGCCGCACTGTGGCCAGGCCTGTCCGGTGCCAGTTCGCAGCTGGCACTGGCCAAGGGTTGCTACAACTGCCACGGTGAGCCGCCACGCAAGAACGTGCCCTCGTTTTCCCAGCTCGCCCTCAGCAACGCCAAATACCAGGGGCAGACCGACGCGGCCCGCAAGCTGGCGCAAAAGCTGTGTGAAGGCACCCTGTTCGCGCACATTGCCGCGCACGAGCGGCTCAGTGAGAAAGAAGCCGAAACCCTGATCCAGTGGGTGATTGACGGCGCGAAGTAACACATCACTTGACCGGGTGCCGACTGGCTCAGGGCACGCTGGCGCGAAATGCAGGGCGTGCGCTGAGCTCGCCATACCAGCGCATCACAGCGGGCAGCTCGGGCCGGGCTTCAAGCACTTCAGGGAACTGATTGGCCAGGAAGAGCCAGCGGTGCACGGTCACCCCCAGCGGGATGTCCCCCACGGTGAAGCGGTCGCCCGCACAGTAAGCTTGTTGACCGAGTTGCTGGTCAAGCATGCGCAGCGCCACATTGCTCTCGTCCCAGGCACGGCGCAAGGCGGGGATGTCCCATTTTTCTTGTGGCGTGCGCGTCAGGCCGGTAAAGACCAGGCGCAGGCTGACCCACAGCACGGTCTGCGTCCAGTCCATCCAGCGCTCGCTGTGCGCCCGCTGTTGCAGGTCCTGCGGCATGAGCCCGCCCAGGTCATGACGCGCAGCGAGGTAGCGCACGATGCTGTGCGATTCCCACAGCACGAAGTCGCCGTCCACCAGCGTGGGCACCAGTCCATTGGGGTTGAGCGTGCGGTACTCGGGCGTATTGTTCACACCGAACTGCAGGCCCGCATCGAGCCGCTCAAAATCGCGGCCCTCGAGCTGGCCCAACTCGGCCAGGCACCACAACACCTTCTGCACATTGATCGAACTGGTACGTCCCCACACGCGCATCATCAAGATTTCCCCAATGTCATGGTCAATTGCTGCGCCGCATTCCGCACTCAGCTCTTGATCGTGCTCTCGATCACATAGCGAGTGACCTTGGGTGGTCCTTCGCCGATGTGAAACGCCAGCTTGCGCTCGCGCAGGGCCACGTCATCTGCGGTCACGCGGTCGAATCGGCGCAGGTGGTCGGTCCAGGACTCGTCCACGATCTGCTCCACAAAGCGGCCCGGGTCGCCAATGTCGCGCACCAGCTCCCATTTGAGTGCGCCCTGGCGCAGCCGGCTGCGCCGGCTCTCCTGCATCAGTTCGCTGAAGTCCGCTGCGCGGTCCGGATTGATCAGGTATTCGATCATCACCATCACATGCCCGGTCTCGGGCGGTGCCTCAGCCACCGGCACCTTGAACTCCAGCGAGGGTGTCAGGTCTTCCACGATGCTGCGGTCCACCACATGACGCTGGGCCAGCCACATGGTCAGCACGCCTGACACTGCGGCGGCGGTCAGGCTGGTCTGCAGGCTGGTCATGGTGGCGACCTGGCCCCACAGCGCCGCACCGAGTGCGCTCGCACCCATGATGGCCATCTGGTACATCGACATGCCGCGGGCACGGACCCAGTCGGGCAAGGCCAGCTGGGCCGACACGCTGAGCGAGTTGGCGGTGGTAATCCAGGCCATGCCGCCGCAGAACATGGCTGGCACCGCAACATAGCTGTTGGGGGCAAATGCCATCACGGCCGTGGCGGCGGCCTGCAGCGTGACGCCATAGCCCACCAGTGTGTCGCGCGGCCAGCGCTGGCGCAGCCGGGGCAGGAACAGCACGGCGAAGATCGCGCCGGCCCCCATCATGGCGAGCAGCAGCGTGAAGGTGCCGGCGCCGCCGCCATGCAGGTTGCGCGCCACCAGTGGCAGCAGCGCCAGCAGTGCTGTGGAGTGGAAGAAGAACAGCGCGATGCGCAGCAGCACGGCCCGCAGCCGGGCCGATTGGGCCACGAACTGCACGCCCACCCGGATCGCGCTGCCCAGGCGCTCGCGCCCCAGCGGGTTGGGCTTGTGCTCGCGTCGCCAGCGCATGATGATGAAGCCCGCGACGATGGACAGCGCCGCGTTGAGCACAAACACATAGGCGCTGCCCGCGCTGGCAATCACCGCGCCAGCCACCAGCGGGCCAATGATGCGCGAGGCGTTCATCGCCACACCGTTGAGCGCCAGGGCGGCAGGCAACTGCAGGCGCGGCACCAGCTCGGGCACGATGGCGGCAAACACCGGCCAGCGCATGGCCAGGCCGATGCCATTGGCAAAGGTCAGTGCCAGCAATATGGGCGGCGTGATCTGACCCAGCAGAATCGTCACGCACAGCAGCAGTGCCACTATGGCCACCCAGAACTGTGTCAGGATGAAATAGCGTCGCCGGTCCAGGATGTCGGCCAGTGCGCCGCTGGGCAGGCCCAGCAGGAATACCGGCAAGGTGGAGGCCGTCTGCACCAGCGCCACCCACAGCGGGGTGGTGGTCAGCGTGGTCATCATCCAGGCCGCTGCCACGTCGTTCATCCACATGCAGATGTTGGCAATCAGCCAGGTACTCCACAGCATGCGGAACACCGGCAACGAGAGCGGGGCCAGCGCGGCCAGTGGCACGTTGCGGGGGCTTTCGGTGGCGGCTTCAGTCTCGTCGGTGCTGTTCGGTGGAGGGGAGGATGGCTGCATCGGTGTTTGTTGTCGATTCTGGCGGCGGCGGCATCGAACGGGAGGCTCAGGCATTCTAAGACCGGCTCACAGTTTCTGCACGCGGGGCTGCCAGCAGGCCCGGCGCTTGAGCGCAACGGTTTACCTATCTTTACCAGAACACCGTGCATGGATGATGCATACCGCCTATCCTTGAGCGGAACAGGCATACACAGGATCAGGAGTGCGGCATGAACAACAAGACATCCATCATGGCGTCGGTGGCGGTGGTCGCCCTGGCTGTGGCCGCGGCGGGTAGCTGGATCTGGTGGAAGGCCAATACGCCTAACGCAAAGGCCCGCGAACTGGTGCGTCAGCAGCTCAAGCAGCCCAGCCTGGTGCGCTTCGAGTCGATGCGGCAGAACCCTGACAGCAAGGCGGTGTGTGGCCTGCTCAAGATGCGTGACAGTGCGGGGCAGTATGTGCGCCGTGGCAGCTTTGTCGTCAAGCAGAATGGTCAGGTCTGGCTGGAGCCCGCGGACAGCACGAACACCAGCCTCGCCAGGACTGAGCCGACCGAGGCCCTGCCCATGTCAGCGTATATCGCGCTGCTCGCTGAGCAATGCCCCATTTTCAAGCATCAAATTGGCATGTAGCCCTTACTAGAATTGCATAATAAGCTATCAATTTAATAGCGTTTCTTGGGTGAAGCCACTCTGTGGCTTCGGGCTACCCGCACAGCACATGGCCACCGGTCTGCGGTGTTGCCCGCGGTAACTGGAAACCTCGGTTAACGCCTCATTACCAATTCAAACAGCTCCACCGCTGCAACATGTCTACGCTGCAAAGCACAGACATGAAACGTGGAGTTCAGCATGAGCAGCAAGACATCGAGAATGGTAGCCGTGGTGATGGCTTTTGCGGTCGTCACGGCCGTTGGCAACTGGATCTGGCGTGATGCCTATGCCCCGGGCCAGCATGCCAGAGAGCTGGTACGCAAGCAGCTCAAGTACCCGGCGCAAGTCCAATTCGACGCACTGCGGCAAGACCCCGACAGCCAGGCTTTTTGCGGACTGCTGAAAACACGCGACGACAGCGGCCAGTATGTGCGCCGCAGCAGCTTTGTGATCATCAAGAGTGGGCAGGTATGGATGGAGCCCTCCGACACTCAGGAGAACAGTCTGGCCAAGACCGAGCGGCTGAATGCCAGGAACAAACCGGTCTACCTGGCGCTGCTGACCCATTTCTGCCCTGGCTTCAACCCTCAAATTACCCTCTAGCCCCTGCGTTTATTGCCCAATTTGCTACAAATTATGTAGCAAATACGGTTGTTCGTGGTCAGGGCCGCCTGCATTGCCGGCCCGCTTGCATGCGGCGCGGTGCTTGTCTGCCCTCGGCGTTGAAACGGCAAACTTGCCGTTAACATGGCCTGAGTGCGACAGCGGCTGACAAGACGCTGCAAGCCCGGCCATACCTACAACACACGCAGGAGACCCCATGATTCTTTACGACCTGGTGAACCGTCACCACACCCATTTCAGCCCCAACTCCTGGCGCGTGCGCATGGCGCTGGCGCACAAGGGCCTGAGCCATGAGGTGCGCGATGTGCGCTTTGGCGACATCCCCGGCCTCGCCAGTGGCGAAGACAAGCTGACCATTCCCACCATTGAACATGCAGGCCGCAAGATCACCGACAGCTGGGCCATCGTGCAGTATCTGGATCAAGCCTTCCCCGACACCCCTCGCCTGATCGCCGCTGGCGCCGAAGGTCATGTGCTGCACTTCTTCCAGTACTGGGTGCAGACCACCGTGCACAGCGGCATCAGCCACCTGATCCTGCTGGACGTGCACAACAGCCTGCACCCCTCGGACCACGCGTACTTCCGCAGTTCGCGCGAGAAGATGAACCGCAAGACACTGGAGGAGGTGCAGGCCGGCCGCGAGGAACGTGTCGAGGCCTTCCGCAAAAGCCTGCAGCCGCTGCGCATGGCGCTGGCCCAGGGCCCGTTTGTCTGCGGTGAGCAGCCTGGCTATGCCGACTACCTGGCCTTTGGTGGCTTCCAGTGGGCGCGCCTCAGCAGCAGCTTTCCTTTGCTGGCGCAGGATGATGTGTTGCATGCCTGGTTCATGCGTTGCCTCGACCTGTACGACGGCCTGGGCCGCAAGGAAGCCGCCGCGAGCTAAGCGGCCTGAGGGCTGGAGTGCCGCGCCGCATGGACAGCCTGCAACGCTTTCTCGATGCCCAGGCCCCGGTCTATGCACAGGCCTGCGCCGAGTTGCAGGCTGGCCGAAAGCAAGGCCACTGGATGTGGTTCATCTTTCCGCAGCTGCGCGGCCTCGGTCGGAGCACCATGGCCTGGGAATACGGTATCTCCTCGCGGCAGGAGGCGCTGGCCTATTTGCAACACCCGGTGCTGGGTGAGCGTCTGCGGCACAGCATGGGGCTGCTGGCCAGCCATGCAGGCTTGAGTGCGCAGGAGATATTGGGGTCGGTCGATGCCATGAAGCTCAGGTCCTGTGCCACGCTGTTTGCATTGGTGGCGGCGCAGGAGCCGGTGTTTCAGCAGGTGCTGGATCGCTTCTGTGGCGGCGAGCCAGACCGTCGTACGCAGGCATTGTTGGGGGAGTGTCCCGATGGACAATGGTGATATCGACCCCCGGCGCTTTCTGTGAAAGCATTAATTGCTATTGAAAATATAGCTAAATTCAGTTGAAGCCAGAAGCGCTCTTGGCAAGGTGGATTTCGAAGGTAACAATACGCCGGATTCATCACCTTGCTCAGGACTCGCTCGCCCATGACCTTCCCGTTTGTTGAACATGTCGGTATGCAGATCGACGAGCGCCGTAGCGGCCACAGCAAGTGCTCCCTGCTGGTTGCGCCACAGCACTTCAATTCCACAGGCGTCGTACACGGGGCCGTGCTGTTCACGCTGGCCGACACCGGCATGGGGGCTGCGCTGTATCCCACCTTGGCCGATGGAGAGATTTGCGCCACCATTGAAATCAAGATCACCTACTTCAAGCCGGTGTTCGGTGGCACGATCGAGTGCACGAGTGAACTGATCAACCGCGGCAAGTCGGTGGCACATCTCGAGTCAGCGCTGTACGCTGGCGGTGTCCTGGTGGCAAAGGCCAGTGGTAACTTCTCCATCTTCAGGCGCAAGAGTGAAAGCACAACCTGACCCTGCATCGATGGGGTGTGCACGGAGCCTTAACCCTGGTGGCAATAGACTCCAAGCCGAACTCATCAAGTAGTCCAAGCTATGAATAAACCTAAACCCACCTCCCACACCATCTTCGGCTTGCCCAAGCTGCACCCTCGCTACGCGCATTTCGTGATGCCGTTTCTGCTGTCAATGCTCATGACCTGCATCATCTCGCTGGTCAGCACGCTCACAGGTATTGGCATAGTCCCTGGGCTTCTTGGTATCTGGATGTCGGCCTGGGCGGCGTCGTGGCTGGTGGCCTTCCCGACCCTGCTAATTGCACTGCCGTTCGTGCGCAAACTCACTGCGGCCATTGTCGACATGCCCTGAGCGTTTGGGGCGCGACAAGACGGCAAGTCAGAAGATTGAAAAATGCAGAACAGACGTGTTGGACTAAATCGCGAAAAGTCCATGCATCGACTCACACGCCAGGTGACGAGGCTTGCTCGGTCAGAAGATAGGGCGTGAGGAGTCTGCTCAACCAGTTCATCACGGCCAACACGCGGGGCGCCAACTGGTGCCGGTTGGCGTAGAGCAGAGAAACCGGCATTGGCGGGGCCGTGAAGTCGGGCATCACGAGCACCAGGGTACCCTCATCCACCCGCCGTTGCAGGCCCAGTGTCGGTGCCTGAATGAGGCCCAGCCCGGCCAGTGCGGCGGCCTGATACGCATCCGTGCCGTTGACGGAGATCGCGGCGGGCATCGGTAGCGTCCTGGCGGCATTGGAGGTCTTGTCGAAATACTCCCACCCTGCATCGTTGGCCGTGAGCTTGTGCGTGTAGTGCACGACGCGGTGCTGTGCCAGGTCGGCGAGGGTCTGCGGTGTGCCGTGCTCGCGCAGGTAAGCGGGACTGGCGGCGTTTGACATCTGCATCAGGCCCAGGGGCCGGGCGACCAGATCAGAGTCTCCCAATGCGCCGACGCGCAGGATGCAGTCAAAGCCTTCGTGAACAAGGTCAACGCGGCGGTCGGTGGTGCTGATGCCGACTTCGAGCCGCGGGTGCGCACTCAGGAATTCAGGCAGGCGCGGAATGATGACATCGCGGGCCAGGATGTGGGGCAGATCGATCCGGAGTCGCCCGGTCAGCCCGCCCGATGCAGGCTGAAACATGGCCTGCAGCTGTTCCGCTTCAACCAGGAACTCCCTGCAGCGTTCCAGAAAACGCTCACCGTCCTGTGTCAGGCGCACACTGCGCGTCGTTCGTTGCAGCAGGCGGGTGCCCAGGCGTGCCTCGAGCTGCCGTACCGACGTTGATACATGCCCCTTGGCCAGCCCCAACTGTTCTGCGGCGCGGCTGAAGCTGGCCAGGTCGGCCACGCGCGAGAAGATGCGAAGTTCGTCGAAATCCATGGCTTGGTGGTTCTATTGTTTTTATATGAAAACAATGCGATTGTATTTTGCGCCTTTATCTCCATGAAATGAATCAATAGAGTGCATGCATCGCAACTTGCATCCACTATCCAAGGATTTTCCATGACGATTCAAACCGCTTCCATTGCACTTGTCACAGGTTCCAGCCGCGGGCTGGGACGCAGCACGGCACTGAAACTTGCTGAGAGCGGGGTCGACGTGATCGTCACCTACAAAGGCAACGAGGCCGAGGCACAGGTTGTTGTTCAGCTGATTCGGGCACAGGGTCGCCGGGCGTTGGCCTTGCAACTGGATGTGGCCGACAGCCAGTCCTTTGCCGGGTTCGCCGTGAAGCTGAAGACGGTTTTGGCCGGGACATGGCAGCGCGAGGGCTTCGATTACCTGGTCAACAACGCCGGCGTCGGGGTCCATGCGAGCTTTGCACAAACCACCGAAGAACAGTTCGACATGCTGTGCAAGGTGCATTTGAAGGGCACGTTTTTTCTGACGCAGAAGCTGCTGCCGCTGCTGAATGAGGGTGGCCGCATCGTCAACATATCGAGCGGGCTGACCCGCTTTGCGCTGCCGGGCTTCGCCGCCTATGCCGCCATGAAAGGCGGGGTCGAGGTGCTGACGCGCTACATGGCCAGGGAGCTTGGTGAGAGGGGCATCGCGGTGAATACCATCGCGCCGGGTGCGATTGAAACTGATTTTGGCGGTGGCATGGTGCGTGACAACGCGCAGATGAACGCGGGCATCGCCAGCCAGACAGCACTTGGGCGCGTCGGTCTGCCCGATGACATTGGTGGTGCCGTTGCTGCCTTGCTCTCGGAGGGCAACCACTGGGTCAATGCGCAACGTATCGAGGTATCGGGTGGTATTGCCATTTGAGAGTAACTTCGGCGACACCGCAGTGAGTGCATAGCGCATGGCCAGCGCTTGTCCAGCATGGGAAGCTTGAGCCTGGCCAGCCAAAAAACTGAAAAATGACTAAACTGATTTTCCGTTTCGCCATCCCGCGATTCGAACAGCAAAAATTCTCAGAAGAGGAGACGCCATGATGCAACTCAATGTCAACGGCAAGGCGCGAAGCCTGGATGCCGACCCTGCAATGCCACTGCTTTGGGCCTTGCGCGAAGACCTTCAACTCACCGGTACCAAGTTCGGCTGCGGCATGTCGCTGTGCGGTGCCTGCACCGTGCATGTGGATGGCCAGGCGGTACGCTCCTGCACCACCCAGCTCAGCTCGGTGACGGGCAAAAAGGTCACCACGATCGAGGCCGTTTCCGCCAGCAAGGCCGGCCAGGCCGTGCAGCGTGCCTGGGCCAAAATCGACGTGCCGCAATGCGGCTACTGCCAGAGCGGCCAGATCATGAGTGCGACAGCCCTGCTGAGCAAGAACAAGGCGCCAAGCGACGCCGACATCGATGCCGCCATGAGCGGCAACATCTGCCGCTGCGGCACCTACAACCAGATCCGTGCTGCCATCAAGGATGCAGCACAGAGTCTTGCCAA
The DNA here is from genome assembly GCA_018815325.1 of Gammaproteobacteria bacterium. Lineage (GTDB taxonomy): Bacteria > Pseudomonadota > Gammaproteobacteria > Burkholderiales > Burkholderiaceae_C > JAHIYE01. The sequence continues at coordinate 38,093 of JAHIYE010000021.1, forward strand.
GGGAGCCTGACATGAACACCTCCCTTTTGAACCCGAACCCTGGCCCTGATGCCTCGCGCCGCCGCTTCCTTAAAGCCAGTAGCACCACAGGCGCGGCGCTGGTCGTGTCGTTTGCACTCCCGCTGGGCGCATCCCGCGTGTTCGCGGCCACCGCGGCTGGCAACACCGGCTTCACACCCAATGCCTTCCTGCGCATCACGCCCGACAACCGCGTTACCGTGGTCTGTGGCTCCTCGGAAATGGGGCAGGGCGTGCTCACCGCCATCCCCATGCTGGTGGCCGAAGAGCTGGACGCTGACTGGAAACTCGTGAGCGTTGAGCAGGCGCCTTCTGACACGGCCTACAAAAACCCCCTGTTTGGCATGCAGGCCACGGGTGGCAGCACCACGATTCGCGCTTTCTACACGCCCATGCGCCAGGCTGGCGCGGCTGCGCGCGAGATGCTGGTGGCTGCTGCCGCCGCGCGCTGGGGCGTGGATGCCAAAAGCCTCAAGACGCAGGCCAGCCATGTGATTGGCCCCAAGGGCAAGAAGCTCAGCTACGGCGCACTGGTGGCGGACGCGGCCAAACAGCCCGTGCCTGCCAAGCCCGCGCTGAAGAACACTGAGGACTTCACCATCGTGGGCAAGCCCACGCGCCGGCTCGACACCCCGGGCAAGATCAACGGCAGCACCAGGTTTGGCCTGGACGCCCACGTAGACGGCATGCTGGTGGCTGTCATGGCGCGTGCACCCATGCAGGGCGCCAAGCCAGTCAAGTTTGACGAAGCCGCAGCCAAGGCCATCAAGGGCGTGCACAGCGTGATCGCCATTCCCGATGGCGTGGCTGTGCTGGCCAATGGTTACTACGCTGCGCGCCAGGGGCGTGATGCGCTCAAGGTGCAGTGGGACCTGGGTGAGAACGCCGACCTCTCCCCGGCCAAAGTGCAGAAAATGCTGAGCGACGGTGCCGACAAGGCCAGTGCGGTGGCCAAGAGCCTTGGCGATGCAACCGCTGCGCTGGGCTCGGGCGCGACGCGCCTGAGTGCGACCTATCAAGTGCCTTACCTAGCGCACGCCCCCATGGAGCCGCTGAACTGTCTGGCCTGGGTCAAGGGCGACAGCGTCGAGGTCTGGGCTGGCACGCAAAGCCAGGGGCCAGCCAGCGGCATCATTGCCAAGGTAGCGGGCGTGCCGCCGCAAAACGTCAAGCTCAACACCATGATGCTGGGCGGCGGTTTTGGCCGGCGCTTTGCACCGGACTTCATGATTGGTGCCACGCTCCTGTCCAAGCTCAGCGGTCGCCCGGTCAAGCTGATGTACACCCGAGAAGACGACACGGCAGCGGGCTTTTACCGCCCCGCCTCGCTGGTGAAGTTCGAGGGTGCGCTCGATGCGCAGGGTCAGCCTACGGCACTCAAGGCCCTGGTGGGCTGCCCGTCCATCATGGCGGCCTCGGGCTTCATGCAGATTCCGCCCAACGGCGTGGATAACTTTGCGGTGGAAGGCCTGGCCGACCAGCGCTACGGCATTCCCAATGTGCACGTGGCCTATGGCCGCGCCGAGCCGGGCCCGCAGGTCTGGTTCTGGCGTTCGGTGGGGCATTCGCAAAACGCCTTCTTCATCGAGAGCTTTGTGGACGAGATGGCCGCTGCCGCCAAGGCCGACCCCTATGAGTTGCGCGCCAAACTGCTCAAGGACGAGCCCCGCATGCTGGGCGTGCTCAAGGCTGCGGCCGAGAAAGCCGGCTGGGGCAAGCCGCTGCCGGCGGGGGTGCACCGCGGCATTGCGGTGGCCGAGAGCTTTGGCAGCTTCGTCGCGCAGGTGGCCGAGGTGTCCGTTGCCAAGGACGGTACGCCCAAGGTCCACCGCGTGGTGGCCGCGGTGGACTGCGGCGCCACCGTGAATCCCATGACGATCGAGCGGCAGGTGGAGAGTGCCATCGTGTACGGCCTGTCGGCCGCGCTCTATGGGCAGATCACGCATAAGGACGGCGTGGTCGAGCAGGGCAACTTCCACAATTACCCGGTCCTGCGCATGAGTGAGATGCCCAAGGTGGAGGTGCATATCCTGCCGAGCCAGGAGGCCCCCGGCGGCATGGGCGAGCCCGGCACCCCGCCGATCGCGCCGGCCGTGTGCAACGCGATCTTCGCCGCCACGGGCGTGCGTGTGCGCGAGTTGCCCATCAACACGGCGGCGCTGGTCAAGACTTGAGCAAGCCCTGAGCAGGCGGTCAAGACCGCAACAAAAAACGGCACCTCTGGGTGCCGTTTTTATATGAGGAATTGACCTGTAGCCCTTTCTGGATAAGCGAAGTCAGCTATTGAATAAATAGCATTCTCCGGCTGGCAATAGCGTTGTCAGGGAGCTGCTCTCCACTCTGCAGGGGGTTGCCATGAGGCGATCCAGGCAGCGAGTTCATGACCGGGCATGGGGCGTGCGATTCCGTAACCTTGAGCCAGTTCACACCCCAGGCTGAGCAGTTTTTCCCCATGGGCGATGGTCTCGACCCCTTCGGCGATCACCTGGCGGTTGAAAGCGTTTGCCAGCCCGATCACCCCTTTGACGATGGCCAGGTCCTCATTGTCGTCCAGCATGTCGCGCACAAAGCTCTGGTCAATTTTCAGGGTTTCGGCGGGCAGTCGCCTCAGGTAAGTGAGTGAGGAATATCCGGTTCCAAAGTCATCAACGGCAATGTGGAATCCCTGCCGGCGGCAGGCCATCATGGTTTGCACCACGTCCTCGAGGTTGGCGAGGGCACTGGTTTCGAGCAATTCCAGCTCGAGACGTGAAGGAGCGATGTCAAGGTGTCTGGCCAGCCGGCTAGCCAGATTCGTGGCAAAGTGCTCTGCTTGGAACTGGCGGGCCGCAATGTTGATGCTGACCTGCATCACCAGGCCGGCGCGCTGCCAGCTCACCATTTGCGCCAGTGCGGCTTCGATCACCCAATCACCGACTGTTTCGATGAGTGGGTGGTTTTCGATCTGTGGCAGGAATGCGGCCGGTGACAGGACGCCCCGCTCCGGGTGGTTCCAGCGGATCAGCGCCTCCACGCCCACCAATGCCCCCGTGCGCATGTTGACCTTGGGCTGGAAATACAGCTGGAATTCGTCATGTACCAGAGCCTGTGTGATGCGGCTGATGACCTCGGAGCGACTCTTGATTTCGGCGTCCCGGCTCAGATCGAACATCTGGAAGCGGTTCTTCCCGGCCTGCTTGGCCTCGTACATGGCTTGGTCGGCGTGACGCATGAGCTGATCCACATCCGAGTTGTCCTCAGGGTAGAAGGTGACCCCCAAACTGCCCGAAACATGAATGTCCTGGCCTTTCAGCTGGATCGGCATGTTGCAGTCGTCCAGGATGCGTTCAAGCAGGGGCCTGTATTCATGCGGGGAGCTAACGTCAGTCAGGACAACCACAAACTCGTCGCCTCCCATGCGAGCCAGGGTGTCGCTGTCACGGATCGAGGTCTGTATGCGCTGTGCTATCGCGATAAGCAGATCGTCGCCAGTGTCATGGCCATAGCGATCATTGACTTCCTTGAAACCGTCCAGGTCTAGGTAGGCCACTGCAAGCGTTTTCTTGTTTCGTTTGGCATGCGCCATGGCTTGTTTCAAGCGGTCTGACAGGAGCAGGCGATTGGGCAGTCCGGTGAGCGCGTCGAAGTTGACGAGCTTCTCAAGTCGCTCCTGATGTTTGCGCAGGGGTGTGATGTCAGCAAAGATGGCAATGTACTTGGCCGGTATGCCGTTATCGTCATATACGGTGTTGATGGTCAGCAGTCCGGCAAAAGACTCGCCCAATTTGCGCCGGCTCCAGACCTCGCCTTGACAATGTCCGGTGGCCCGGAGCTCGGTCAAGAGCGTCGTGTAGATATCAGGCCCCTGACGGCTGGAATGAAACAGGGAGAAATCCCGGCCTATCACCTCCTCGCGCGAATAGCCTGTGACGTTGATAAAGGCATCGTTGACCTCCAGAAAACGGCCATGGGTGTCTGTGATGACAACCGCCTCCGAGGTATGTGTAAAGACATTGGAGATCAAGTTCAGGCGATCTTCGATGGCCTTGCGTTTGGTGATGTCGCGGGCAATTTTTGAAGCCCCAATGATCTGGTTCTTCTGATTGCGGATGGGAGAAATGGTCACGGATACATTGATCGGGTGGCCATCCTTGTGCTTTCGGACCGTTTCGAAGTGGCTCACATACTGGCCATCGACGATGCGCTCCAGCAGCAGCGCCTCTTCCATGTGCAGATGGAGCGGAAACAGCTTGAGCATGGATTGCCCGATCATCTCTTCTTCCGTGTAGCCGAAAATCGCGGTGGCGCCGGGATTCCAGCTCATGACCGTCCCGTCCAGGGTCTTGCTGATGATGGCATCGTCGGAGGATTGGACGATGGCCTTGAAATGCTCCGCCACAGCAATAGGATCAATGACCAGAACACCATTCGTTGCAGTGGAAACGACGGGCTCCAGTAATGGCGCACTGGTCTTGGCAGTGGGGTCGATTGATTTCATCGCCTGCTCCTTGAAGTAGTCCGGTTCATTCTGCGTCAAATGACAGCGGAAGGCTGCACTTAAAAAAATACCCGATCAGAGGGTGGCGTGAGTCTGCGCAGTGGCCAGCAACGGCGCGTAGCGTGGCGTTGCGAGTGCAAAGAGAGGGTTTCTACGGATGTCGAGGTTGGGCCGCCACGTGCGCATAGTGTGGCTACAGCGCTGAAAACGATGGCCGAGATGTCGCGACCTGGCGTTGAACGCGGTGTTGCGATTCCCGCCGCAGCGGAATTGGCAGGGGCTGATTTTTGCAGCTGTCACAAACAAAAAAAGGCACCTGAGGTGCCTTTTTTTGAGCGCCAGCCAATCAGGCGTTGGCCTTGACTTTCAATCGCCAGGCATGCAGCAGTGGCTCGGTGTAGCCGCTGGGCTGCTTCAGGCCCTTGAACACGAGGTCGGTCGCGGCGCGGTAGGCGTAAGAAGTCTTGAAGTGGCCGGCCATCGGCTTGTAGAACGGGTCGCCCGCGTTCTGCTGGTCCACCACGGCGGCCATGCGCTCGAAAGTGGCGGTGACCTGGGCCTTGTTGGTGATGCCGTGCAGCAGCCAGTTGGCCATGTGCTGGCTGGAGATGCGCAGCGTGGCGCGGTCTTCCATCAGGCCCACGTTGTGGATGTCGGGCACCTTGGAGCAACCCACGCCCTGATCGATCCAGCGCACCACATAGCCGAGGATGCCCTGGGCATTGTTGTCGAGCTCTTCCTGGATTTCCCTGGCTGACCATTTGGGCTTGGTGGCCACGGGCACGGTGAGCAGGCCGGTGAGCAGCTTGTTCTCCAGCGCGCGGGCCTTGGGGCCGGTGGCGGTCTTCAGCAGTTCTTCCTGCACCTCGGCCACGTTGACCTGGTGGTAATGCAGCGCATGCAGCGTGGCCGCGGTGGGCGAGGGTACCCAGGCGGTGTTGGCGCCGGCCTGCGGGTGCACGATCTTCTGCTGCAGCATGGCCGCCATCAGGTCGGGCATGGCCCACATGCCCTTGCCGATCTGGGCGCGGCCCTTGAGGCCGCAGGCCAGGCCGGCCAGCACGTTGTTCTTCTCGTAGGCGTCGATCCAGGCGGTGCCCTTCATGGCGGCCTTGCGGATCATCGGGCCAGCGTGCATGGCGGTGTGCATCTCGTCGCCGGTGCGGTCCAGGAAGCCGGTGTTGATGAAGGCCACGCGGCTCCTGGCGGCGGCAATGCAGGCCTTGAGGTTCACGCTGGTGCGGCGCTCCTCGTCCATGATGCCAAGTTTGACGGTGTTCTCCTTCAGGCCCAGCAGCGCCTCGACGCGGGCAAACAGTTCGGACGCAAAGGCCACTTCAGCAGGGCCGTGCATCTTCGGCTTGACGATGTAGATGGAGCCGGTGCGCGAGTTGCGGATAGTCTGGCCGGGCGCGGGCTTGAGGTCATGCATCGCGATGGCCACGGTGATCACCGCATCCATGATGCCCTCGTAGATTTCGCTGCCATCACCACAGAGGATGGCGGGGTTGGTCATGAGGTGACCCACGTTGCGCACAAACAGCAGCGAGCGGCCATGCAGCGAGATGCTGCCACCCGTGGCGGAGGTGTACTGGCGGTCTTCGTTGAGGCTGCGCGTGAAGGTCTTGCCGCCCTTGCTGACGGTTTCGGTCAGCGTGCCCTTGAGGATGCCGAGCCAATTGTCATAGGCCAGCACCTTGTCGTCGGCGTCGACCACGGTGACCGAGTCCTCGAGGTCGAGGATGGTGGACAGGGCGGACTCGACCACGAGGTCGCTCACACCGGCGGGGTCGCTCTTGCCAATGGTGGTGCTGCGGTCGATCCGGATGTCGAGGTGGATGCCGTTGTTGCGCAGCAGGATCGACGAGGGTGATGCGGCAGCGCCCTGATAACCGATGAACTTGGCTGGCTCTGCCAGCCCGGTGCGGCTGCCGTTCTTGAGCGTGACTACCAGCTTGCCGTTCTCGACCTGGTAGCCGGTGGCGTTGATGTGTGAGCCCTTCTTGAGGCCGGCAGTACGGTCCAGCACATAGCGGGCGTATTCAATCACCTTGGCGCCGCGCACCGGGTTGTAGGGCTTGCCGTCGGCACTGATTTTGGTGGCGCCGTGGGTCTCGGGCAGCGCGTCGGTGCCGTAGAGCGCGTCATACAGCGAGCCCCAGCGGGCATTGGCGGCGTTGAGCGAGTAGCGAGCGTTGAGGATGGGCACCACCAGCTGCGGGCCGGCCTGCTGGGCCAGCTCGTCGTCCACATTGGCGGTGTCGCAGTGCACCTCGTCAGGCACGGGCACCAGGTAGCCGATCTTCTCCAAGAAGGCGCGGTAGGCCTTCATGTCGCGAATGGGGCCGGGGTTGGCCTTGTGCCAGGCGTCCAGCTTGCTCTGCAGGCGGTCGCGTTCGGCCAGCAGGGCCGCATTCTTTTGTCCCATGTCGTGGGCGATGGCGTCGAAGCCCTTCCAGAAAAAGGCGCTGTCCACGCCAGTGCCGGGCAGCACCTTGTCTTCGATGAAGCGGTACAGCTTGGAGGCGACCTGAAGTCGGTGGCTGGTGGTGCGTGCAGTCATGGTGTGAACCCTCAAAAATACAAATTCAAAAAAACAAAAACAAAATCAGGCCAGGAGGCGTCGGTGACGTCGGTTATCCCGCGTCCGGAAAGAAGCCCAGTACGTCGCGCAAGGAGTGGCCGGTGCGGCTCGGCTGGGTGCCCAGCTCTTCAAACGGCAAGTCATAGCGGTTGACCCACAGCGTCTGGTAGCCATACCAGGTGGCGGCCAGCGCATCCCAGCTGTTGCAGCTGACAAACGCAATCTGCGAGGCCTTCAGACCCGTGGCCTGCTCACCCAGCGCGTAGGCTTCGGGCGTGGTCTTGTATTTGCGGATGGGGTCCACGCTGATCACGTGGTCCAGCAGGTCCTCCAGACCCGCGCTGCGCACCGCGATGCCCAGCATCTCGGGGTCGCCGTTAGAGAGGATGCCGGTGGCGATACCTTTGGCCTTGAGCGCCTGCAGCACTTCGCGGTTTTCGGGGAAGGCGCTCAGGTGCCGGTACTGGTTCATGAGCTTGGCTTCGTGTTCGGGGCTGAGATCGAGCTTGAGCTTCTTGCAGGCATAGCGCAGGCCGGCACGGGTCAATTCCCAGAAGGGCTGGTAGTGCGCGCCATGGTTGCTGGTGGTGACCAGGCGGGTGTATTCGATCTGCTTGTCGCGCCAGATTTGGCCCAGCGCGTTGCCATGGCCGGGGAACAGTTGTTCTGCCAGCAAACCCACGCTGTAGACGTCAAAAAGCGTGCCGTAGGCATCAAATAGCACCGCTTTGGGCTTGCTGGTGGGGCGTGATTTTTCCATCTAGCAACTGTATTAAGTACTCAGCAGATGATCAAGACCCAAAAAAGTCATTTATTCAATTTAAAAAAGTATCGAATAGGCGGAAGGCAGAGCGCAAGCCGCACGAAGCTGGTGTGAAAGTGAGGTGCCGGTGCCGGTATGGGCTGAATCGCGGGCGTGGCTTGCCGCTTCTGCACGCGGTTCGCTGGGCCGGGGTGGCGGGTTGTGTCAGGCTTGCGCTACAGTCGGACCTGGGTTCGGTCCCCTTCACTGGAATCGACCCGCCAAACAGACAGCACCATGCTTCAAGCTCCTTTCGCTCATGTCGTGTTTGTCATGCCCAGCGCCGGCATGATGGGCGTGGTGCGGGCCTGTCTGATGTTCATGGGCGATCACCTGGCCCGCAGTGTGCGCGGCATCCCCTGCGCCCCTCCTGTGCCCTCACGTCAATCACTGGTATTTGAGTTGTATTGCGTGTAGGTTCATGAATTCAGGAGTACTGAAATGGCTGATCTTTTTGAAAACCCCATGGGACTCATGGGGTTTGAGTTTGTCGAGTTTGCCTCCCCCACCCCCAATGTGCTGGAGCCTGTGCTGACGAAGCTGGGCTTCAGCGAAGTCGCGCGGCACCGCTCCAAGGACGTGTCACTGTTCCGACAGGGCGACATCAACTTCATCGTCAACCGCGAGCCCAAGAGCGCCGCGGCCTACTTCGCGGCCGAGCACGGGCCTTGCGCCTGCGGCCTGGCGTTTCGCGTGAAGGACTCGCACAAGGCCTACCAGCGCGCGCTCGATCTGGGCGCACAACCGGTGGACATGCCCACCGGGCCGATGGAGTTGCGGCTGCCTGCCATCAAGGGCATTGGCGGCGCGGCGCTCTACCTGATTGACCGCTATGAGGAAGGCAAGTCGATCTACGACATCGATTTTGATTTCATCGAGGGTGCAGACAGGCACCCGCCCGGGCACGGCTTCAAGCTGGTCGATCACCTGACCCACAATGTGTACCGTGGCCGCATGGCCTTCTGGGGCAGCTTCTACGAGCGCATCTTCAACTTCCGCGAGATCCGCTACTTCGACATCAAGGGCGAGTACACGGGGCTGACCTCGCGCGCCATGACGGCGCCGGACGGCAAGATCCGAATTCCCCTCAACGAGGAGGCGTCGAGCGGCAGCGGCCAGATCGAGGAGTTCCTCATGCAGTTCAACGGCGAGGGCATCCAGCACATCGCCTTGTTCAGTGATGACCTGCTGACCAGCGTGGACAGCCTGCGCAAAGCGGGCGTGCCACTCATGACCGCGCCACCCGCCACCTACTACGAGATGCTGGGTGAGCGCCTACCCAGCCACGGCGAGAACGTGGCCGAGCTGCAGGCACGCGGCATCCTGATGGACGGCACGACCGAGGGCGGCCAGCCACGCCTGCTGCTGCAAATCTTCTCCGGTACTTTGCTCGGGCCTGTGTTCTTCGAGTTCATCCAGCGCAAGGGTGACGATGGCTTTGGCGAGGGCAACTTCAAGGCCCTGTTCGAGTCACTCGAGCGCGATCAGGTGCGCCGCGGCGTGATCAAGGCGAAATAAATAGCCATGAGTAAGCTGAGCACACCACTCGTTAGCTACCAGAGCGGCTTCGGCAACGAGTTCGCCACCGAGGCCCTGCCCGGCGCGCTGCCGGTGGGGCGCAACTCGCCGCAGCGTTGCGCCTACGGCCTGTATGCCGAGCAGCTCTCGGGCACGGCATTCACCGCACCACGCAGCGACAACCGGCGCTCCTGGCTGTACCGCATTCGCCCCTCGGCCATGCACCAGCCCTTTGCACCCATCGATGCCGGCTTGCTGCGCAGCCGCTTTGACGAGGTGCCGGCCACACCGAACCAGCTGCGCTGGGATCCGCTGCCCATGCCTGTGAAGCCGACAGACTTTGTGGCCGGCCTGGTCACCATGGCGGGCACGGGCGAGCCGCAGTCGCAAAGCGGCTTTGCCATTCACCTCTATGCGGCCAACCAGTCGATGACGCGGCGCGTGTTCTACAACGCCGATGGCGAGTTGCTGATCGTGCCCCAGCAGGGCCGGCTGCGGCTGGTCACCGAGCTAGGCGTGATCGAGCTCGAACCCCTGGAGATTGCAGTGATCCCGCGCGGCGTGCGTTTTCGCGTGGAGTTGCCCGATGGCACGGCGCGCGGCTATGTGGGCGAGGTCTTTGGCGCGGCCCTGCGCCTGCCGGACCTCGGGCCGCTGGGCTCCAACGGCCTGGCTAACCCGCGCGACTTCCTTACGCCGGTGGCGCACTACGAGGACGTGGACGCGCCGCACGAACTCGTGAGCAAGTTCATGGGCAATCTGTGGTCCGCGCAGATGGGCCATTCACCCCTCGACGTGGTGGCCTGGCATGGCAACTATGCGCCTTACAAATACGACCTGCGGCGCTTCAACGCCATCGGCTCCATCAGTTACGACCACCCCGACCCCTCGATCTTTCTGGTGCTGCAGTCGCTCTCGGACACCCCGGGTGTGGACACGATGGACTTCGTGATCTTCCCGCCGCGCATCCTCGCGATGCAGGACACCTTCCGTCCGCCCTGGTTTCACCGCAACATTGCGAGCGAGTTCATGGGCCTGATCCAGGGCGTATACGACGCCAAGGCCCAGGGCTTTGTGCCCGGGGGTGCCAGCCTGCACAACTGCATGAGCGGCCACGGGCCTGATGCCGAAACCTTCGAGCGTGCCAGCCATGCCGACCTCTCCAAGCATGACGTGATCCGGGACACCATGGCCTTCATGTTCGAGACCCGCTGTGCCCTGCGCCCTACGCGCTACGCCATGCAGTGCGCCGAGTTGCAGGCTGACTATGCGCAGTGCTGGCAGGGTCTGCGCAAGCACTTCGACCCGAACAGGCCCTGACATGCAGATGCCTGCACAAGACAAGCCGCGCAAGCATGGTGCTGCGGCCGGCACGGCCGTGGCACCCGCGCGTGCCGACTGGACCATCGCCCAGGGCTGGGATCGTTATAGCGCCGCTGAGCACGGCGTGTGGAAAACACTGTTCGAACGTCAGACCCGGCTGTTGCCCGGACGCGCCTGCGATGCGTTCGTTGAGGGCATGCGCCAGCTGCCGATCGATGCCAGCCAGATTCCCGACTTCCGGGCCTTGAGTGAGGTGCTGATGCAGCACACCGGCTGGCAGGTGGTGGCCGTGCCGGGCCTGGTGCCCGACGAGGTGTTCTTCGAGCACCTGGCAAATCGACGCTTTCCCGCCGGGCAGTTCATTCGCGGGGCACACGAGCTGGACTACCTCGAAGAGCCTGACGTATTCCACGACGTGTTCGGCCATGTGCCCATGCTCATGAACCCGGTGATGGCCGACTTCGTGCAGGCCTATGGCGTGGGCGGGCTGCGCGCGAAGCAGCTCGGGGTGTTGCCACTGCTCGCGCGGGTGTACTGGTACACAGTGGAGTTCGGCCTGGTGCAACAGCGCGATGGTCTGCGCATCTATGGCTCGGGCATTGCGTCGTCCTACACCGAGAGTGTGTTTGCACTCGACGACCCGTCGCCCAACCGCATTGGCTTTGCGCTGGAGCGGGTGATGCGAACGAACTACCGTATCGATGACTTCCAGGAGAGCTATTTCGTGCTCGACGATCTTGCGCAATTGCTTGAACTGGCGCAGATTGACTTCGCACCGCTGTATGCGCGTATCGGACAGGCGCCCGAGTTGCAGCCCGGCGAGGTGCTGCCGCAAGACCACATGCTGCAGCGCGGATCGGGCGATTACCACCACGCCGGGCGCAGCTCGGCATGTAGCCCATTGCACCCGCCAGGAGCCTGAACCATGCCAGCGTCTGAAGCAGCCGCCCAGCCCTATGCCGGCATTCGCGTGGTGGAGTTCACCCACATGGTCATGGGCCCGACCTGCGGCATGGTGCTGGCCGATCTCGGGGCCGAAGTCATCAAGGTCGAGCCACCTGCGGGCGACAACACGCGCCGCCTGCTGGGCTCGGGGGCGGGCTTCTTTCCGATGTTCAACCGCAACAAGAAAAGCCTCACGCTCGATCTGCAAAGCCCCGAGGGCAAGGAGGCCGCGCTGCGCCTGATTGCTACGGCCGACATCGTGAGCGAGAACTTCAAGCCCGGCACCATGGCCAGGCTCGGGCTGGACTACGCGAGCCTCAAGCGCCTGAATCCGCGCCTGATCTATGTGAGCCACAAGGGCTTTCTGCCCGGGCCCTATGAGCACCGCACAGCGCTCGACGAGGTCGTGCAGATGATGGGCGGGCTGGCCTACATGACCGGCCGCCCCGGTGACCCACTGCGCGCCGGCACCAGCGTGAACGACATCATGGGCGGCCTGTTCGGCGCCATCGGTGCCATGGCTGCACTCACGCAGCGCGAGAAAACCGGCGAAGGCATGGAGGTGCAAAGCGCGCTGTTCGAGAACAACGTGTTCCTGGTGGCGCAGCACATGATGCAGTACGCCGTCACCGGCCAGGCGGCAGCGCCCATGCCGGCGCGCATCTCGGCCTGGGCGGTGTACGACGTGTTCACGGTCAAGGATGGCGAGCAGATCTTCCTGGCCGTGGTCAGCGACACCCAGTGGGCGCTCTTTTGCGAGGCCTTTGGCTTTGCCGACCTCAAGGCCGACGTGCGACTCACAAGCAACAACCATCGTGTGCAGGCTCGCGAGTGGCTCATGCCCTTGCTGCGTGAACGGCTGGCACATTTCAGCGCGGCCGAGCTGGGCGCTACCTTCGAGCGGCACGGCCTGCCTTTTGCCCCCATCACGCGGCCCGAGGCCTTGCTGACCGATCCGCACCTGCTGGCCACCGGCGGGCTGGCTCCCATCACGCTGCCCGATGGCCGCGAAACCCAGGCGGTGCTCATGCCTCTGACGCTGGATGGCCAGCGCCCGGGCGTGCGCCGCTCTCCGCCACGCCTGGGCGAGCACAGTGCCGAGTTGCTCGCCGAGTTGGGCTATGACGCGGCTGCCATTGCCGCCCTGCTGAGCAAGCCAGGCGCTGACGCACAGGATTGAAGACCGGGCCTGGGGCTGTCGCAAGGTGGTGCGATGGAGAAAATCGCGCAGTCGGCAGGCCATTGCTTGGAGGCTGATTAGCTTAAATTGGCATAAAACTCCTTGATTGTTTACTTTTTTATGCATAATTTGCGTCCATGGATAAACTCAAGCAGCTTGAATCCTTTGTGTCGGTGGCCACCCGCGGCAGCCTGACGGCCGCAGCCCGCGCCGAGGGCGTGGCCCCGGCCATCATGGGACGCCGGCTCGATGCGCTGGAAGAACGGCTGGGCGTGAAGTTGCTGGTGCGCACCACACGGCGCATCACCCTCACCCACGAAGGCAGCGCGTTTCTGGAGGACTGCCAGCGCCTGCTGGCCGACTTTGCGAATGCCGAGGCCAGTGTGTCGGCCGGTGGCGTCAAGGCCAGTGGTCATTTGCGCATCACCGCACCGGCCGGCTTCGGGCGCCGCCATGTGGCGCCGCTGGTGCCGCGCTTTCGCGAGCTGCATGCCGATGTGAGCATCTCGCTCAACCTCAGCGACCGTGTGGTGGACATTGCCGGCGAGGGCTACGACTGCGCCGTGCGCGTGGGCGACATGCCCGACTCTTCGCTGGTGAGTGTGCGCATGGCGGATAACCGTCGCCTCTGCGTGGCCACGCCGGCCTATCTCAAGCAGCACGGCACCCCCAAAACCCCGCAGGAGCTGACGCAATTCGCCTGCCTCACACTCTCCAGCGACGCATCGCAGACCCGGGGCTGGGCTTTTCAGGTGCCCAAGGGCACGGGCTCGGAGCTGCTGCATCTCAAGCCCCGTGGCCCGCTGGACTGCTCCGACGGACAGGTCTTGCACGACTGGTGCATGGCCGGTTACGGCATCGCCTGGCGCAGCACCTGGGAGGTGGAGACCGAGATCGCCGCAGGGGAGCTCGTCGCCGTGCTCGAGGAGTTCTCTGCGCCACCTAATGGCATTTATGCCGTGTTTCCCGAGCGCAAACACCTGCCGCTGCGCGTTCGGCTCTGGATCGATTTCCTCAAGCACAACTACAGCCAGCCCGGCTTCTGGCGCGCCAAATGAAGGCGCTGATCCTCTGCGCGGACGACTTTGCGGCGCACGAGGCGGCCTCGCAAGGCATTGCGCAGCTGGCCGCCATGGGGCGCATCAGCGCCACCAGTGCCATGGTGCTGTCTCCGCGCTGGGCCACAGAGGCGGCCATGCTCAAGCCCTTGCGCGAGCGCATCGATGTCGGCCTGCACCTGGACTGGACCAGCGAGTTTGCCATTGCAGCGGGCCATGGCCTGTCGCTGGGCGCGGCGATGATCCGGGCTGTGCTGGGCGGCTTCGACAGCGTAGCCGCGCGTGCGCAGATCGAGCAGCAGCTTGACGCCTTTGAGGCGCACTGGGGCGCACCGCCGGATCATGTGGACGGGCATCAGCATGTGCAGCAGTTCGCGGGCATCCGCAAGGCGCTGGTGGATGCGCTGGCCGCACGCTACCCCGCAGCGCCGCCCTACCTGCGCATCTCCCGCGTGCCACCGTTGCAGGCCGATCTCAAGAGCCGCATCATCACGGCGATGGGCGCGGGTGCTCTCGAAAAGATAGCTGGTGACGCAGGCGTACCAAGGGCTGGAATGCTCTCGGGCATCTATGATTTCACGGGCGATGCGGCCCGCTATGCGCGCGAAATGGCGGCCTGGCTCGACAGCACACCGGCTGGCGCCATCATCATGTGCCACCCCGCCTTGCGGGCCGAGCCCGGTGACGGCATCGGCGCGGCGCGGGCGCAGGAGTTCGCCTATCTGAGCAGCGACGACTTTCCCCTGGCCTTGGCAAGGGCAGGCGTCACGCTTGCCAGAGGCCGAACGGTAAAATTCGCGGGTGAACAAATCCCTGACTGAACGACAAGCCTCCTGGCTGAGCCTGGCGCTGATCTGGACGCTGCTGCTGGTGCTGGCTGCCACGCGCCCGCTGGCCGTGCCCGACGAAGGCCGCTACGGCGAAATTGGCCGCTGGATGCTGCAAAGCGGCGACTGGCTCACGCCCCGCCTCAATGGCATCCCGTTTTTCCACAAGCCCCCCTATCTGTACTGGCTGCAGGCCATGTCACTGGCCAGCTTCGGGATCAACGAGCTGGCACTGCGGCTGGTGCCAGCCTTGCATGCGGGCCTGATGATGCTGGCGCTCTACCTCTCGGCACGCGCCATCAGCACCGAGCAGGTGGCACGGCGCGCGGCCATCATGCTGGGCACGAGCCTGGCCTTTCTGATCGGCGGGCAGTACATCAACCACGACATGCTGGTGGCCACCTGGATCGGCGTGGCGATCTGGTGCTTCGGTTTTTCATTCAAGGCGGGTGACAAGCCGCACGCGGGCCTGGCCCGGCTGGGTTTTGTGGCCTGCGCGCTGGGCTTTCTGAGCAAGGGCTTGATCGGCTTTGCGCTGCCGGGCCTGGTGCTGTTCATCTGGCTGATCTGGACGCGCCAGTTCAAGAAGGTGCTCTACCTGCCGTGGCTCACCGGTCTGGTCCTGTTTGCCGTGGTGGCTCTGCCCTGGTTCGTGCTGTCTTACCAGCAGTTCCCCGACATGCTGGGTTATATCTTCGGCACTCACCAGTTCCAGCGTTACACCGGCAAGACCTTCAACAATCCCCAGCCCTGGTGGTTCTACCTGCTGGCGCTGCTGCTCTTGCTGTTCCCCTGGGTGTTGTTTGCCCTGCAGCAGTTGCGCAAACCGCGAACCCTGTCCGAGGTGATCCCGGCCGATTGGTGGCGCCTTTGCTGGGCCTGGGTCGGCGGCATTCTCGTGTTCTTCTCCATTCCGAATTCCAAGCTCGTGGGCTATGTGCTGCCCGTGGTGCCGGCGGTCGCACTGCTGGCCTCGCTGGGCTGGCAGCACACGCTGGCGCACCGCCGCTTTGCCGGCAAGGCGTTTGCCAGCCTGTGCGTGCTGGCCATCGGCATTGCGGTGGCGATCAACTACACGGTGGATGATGTCACCGAGGTCAGCCGCAGCAAGGACGTGGCCGCCGTGCTGGCCTGCGAGGCCAAACCGGCAGACACGGTCTATGTGGTGGGGGGCTATCCCTACGACCTGCCGTTTTACCTGCAGCTCCCCACCCCCATGATCGTGATCCAGGACTGGGAACAGGAGCGCAAGTCGGCCGGAGACGGCTGGCAGCGTGAGTTGTTCGAGGCCGCGAATTTCGATGCCCAGGCGGCCAAGGTGCTGCAGTCGCCAGAGGCCTTGACGCAGGCCGGTGCCAAGCCGGGCAACTGGCTTGTGGGTTTTCGCGAAAGCGGCCAGCCTTTCGAGGCTGCCGGCTGGAAACTGTTCTTCAAGGGCGCAGGCTGGAACCTGTACCAGTCCGCTGGCGGGCTAGCGGCGGAAGGCCCAGAAGCGGCTCAGCAAAAAGGTCTGCCCGGCTGCAAACACCAGCGCCACAAATAAGGCGACGAGCGAGGGCCAGTCCAGGGCCCTGAGCAGCAGGCTGAACACAGCCTCATTGCTCACAAAACCGGCGATGGCGGTGACGGCAAAGCGGCCGAAACTCTGCTTCACGCTGGTACCAGCATCGCGAAAGCTCAGCAACCGGTGCCCTGCAAAGCTCACGAAGAAAGCGATGCAAAAGCCCAGTGCATTGGCCAATTCAGGCAGCATCAGGTGTTCGGTCAGCGCGAACACCCCCATATGGGTCAGCGCCGCAGCGCTGCCCACCACGAGAAACCAGAAGGCGGTGGCCCTCACAGCAGCGACGATGCCTGGGCTTCGGGGGCGGCAGTCAGGCCGCGGCCCTCGCGCTCGCTGATGAGGTAGGCCGGGCGCTGCTTGACCTCTTCGTAGATGCGGCCCACGTACTCGGCCAGGATGCCGATCGAGAGCAGCTGGATGCCGCTGAGAAACATCATGCCCACCACGATCGTGGCGTAGCCCGGCACCTCAATGCCCCAGACAAGATCGTCAATCACGACCCAGCTGCCGTAACCCAGCGCCATGACCGATAGCGCCAAGCCAAGCAGCGTGAGCAGACGCAGCGGTGCGGTCGAGAAAGCCACCATGCCGGTGATCGCCAGCGACAGCGAACCCCGAAAGCCAAAGCTCGTCACGCCCTCGGCGCGTGGCAGCGGCTCGTAGTCGATGGCCGTGCTGCTGAAGCCCACCCAAGCGTACAAGCCCTTCATGAAGCGGTTGCGCTCAGGCAGCGACTTGAGCGCCTCCACCACCTTGCGGTCCATCAGACGGAAGTCTCCGGCGTGGGCGGGAATTTGCACCCGGTTGCCCAGGTTCACAAGCTTGTAGAACAGGCCGGTCAGGCTGGCCTGCAGGCCCGACTGGTCGTCGCGTGTCTTGCGCACGGCGTAGACCACGTCCATGCCCTCGCGCCATTTGGCCAGCATGGCAGCCAGAAAGCTGGTCGGGTGCTGGCCGTCGGCATCCATGATCACCACCACCTCGCCGCGCGCGGCATCGAGCCCCGCGGTAAGCGCTGGCTCCTTGCCAAAGTTGCGCGAGAGCTGCAGGTACACCAGCTCGGGGTGGCGCTCGCACAGGCCGTGCATGACCTGGGCCGTGTCGTCACGACTGCCGTCGTTCACCACGATGACCTCCACGCGGGGACTCAAGGCCTTGAGGGCCTGCAGCACATCGGGCAGCACGGTGCCAAGGTTGAGTGCCTCGTTGTAGGCGGGCATCACACAGGAGATCGAAGGGGTCTGGTCAGAGCGGATCGTCATGCCCGCATCATGCCAAAAGAAAACCCCATCCAGACAAAACCGGTGGGGTTTTTTGCGAATCAACCGCCAGACCCGCTGTGCAAGCGGCCTGGCAGGCAGGTGTCGGCTTACTTCGTGGCGGCAGGTGCGCCACCCGCATCAGCGACACATTTTTTCATGAAGCTGTTCTTGGCGGCGCCGGCGAGCTTCTTCTCGGCAGCAGTGGCTGCGCAAGCCGCACCAGGGCCGGTGGCGGCGGCGGTAGGTGCGCCACCTGCATCAGCGACGCATTTTTTCATGAAGCTGTTCTTGGCCGCACCAGCGAGTTTCTTCTCGGCAGCAGTGGCTGCGCAAGCCGCACCAGGGCCGGTGGCAGCGGCGGCGGCAGGTGCGCCACCTGCATCAGCGACACACTTTTTCATGAAGCTGTTCTTGGCAGCACCAGCGAGTTTCTTCTCGGTGGATTTGGCAGCGCAGTCTGCTTCGGGGCCGGCAGCATGCACCACGCCATACGAGAGAGACAGACCCAGAGTGATCACGGCAAACAGTTTTTTCATCATTTTCCTTAACGACAGTTGATAAAGCCGGCACAGGCGGACATCGCGAGCTGGGCTGCTGAACATAACGCCGCAGGTGAACGGGCCGCTGACATGTTGTTACGCCGCGTATTGTCGCGCTTTCAGGGTCTTTCCGGGTGGCCCGTAAAATCGCTGCCTATGTTGTCTGTCAAAAACGAATTGCTCCAGGTGCTGGCCACCGTGCTGGAAGGCCTGCAAGCGGGTGCCGGCGCCAAAGCCGCCTTTGAGTCACCCAAGGTCGCCGCCCATGGCGATCTGGCCACCACCGCTGCCATGCAACTGGCCAAGCCACTCAAGCAGCCCCCCCGCCAGGTTGCGGAAAACCTGCGCGCCGCCCTGCTGGCGCAGCCGACTTATCAACGCTGGGTCGACGCGGTGGAGATCGCTGGCCCCGGTTTCATCAACATCCGGCTCAAGCCCGAGGCCAAGCAGCAGATCGTGCGCGAGGTGCTGTCGCAGGCACAAGACTTTGGCAAGCAGCCCGACAACGGCCAGCGCATGATGGTCGAGTTTGTCTCGGCCAACCCTACCGGCCCGCTGCATGTGGGGCATGGCCGCCAGGGCGCGCTGGGCGACGCCATCTGCAATCTGTACCAGACTCAGGGCTGGGATGTGTACCGTGAGTTCTATTACAACGACGCCGGAGTACAGATCAGCACGCTGGCCAACAGCGTGCAGCTGCGTGCCAAGGGCTTCAAGCCGGGCGACGCCGAGTGGCCCGAGCAGGCCTACAACGGCGACTACATCGGCGAGATCGCGGCCGACTTCTTGGCGAAGAAAACCGTCAAGTCCGATGACCGCGAGTTCACCGCCAGCGGCGACGTGGACGCGCTCGACGACATCCGCCTGTTCGCCGTGGCCTACCTGCGTCATGAGCAGGACCTGGACCTGAAGGCCTTTGCTGTGCGCTTCGACAACTACTACCTCGAGTCCAGCCTTTACCTCAGCGGCAAGGTCGATGATGCGGTGAAGAAGCTGCACGACGCCGGCAAGACCTATGAGCAGGACGGCGCGCTGTGGCTCAAGTCCACCGACTACGGTGACGACAAGGACCGTGTCATGCGCAAGGGCGACGGCAGCTACACCTACTTCGTGCCCGACGTGGCCTATCACATCAGCAAGTGGGAGCGCGGCTTCCACAAGGCCGTGAACATCCAGGGCACCGACCACCATGGCACCATCGCCCGCGTGCGTGCGGGCCTGCAGGCCGCCGGTGTGGGCATTGCCGAGGGCTTCCCAGACTATGTGCTGCACACCATGGTGCGCGTGGTGCGGGGGGGGGAAGAGGTCAAGATCTCCAAGCGCGCTGGCAGCTATGTGACGCTGCGCGACCTCATCGAGTGGACCAGCAAGGATGCGGTGCGCTTCTTCCTGCTGAGCCGCAAGCCCGACACCGAGTACACCTTCGACGTGGACCTGGCGGTAGCGAAGAACAACGACAACCCGGTGTACTACGTGCAGTACGCCCATGCGCGCATCTGCTCGGTGCTGGCCGCCTGGCAGGAGAAAGACGGCGGCCAACCCGACACGCTCAAGGACGTGGACCTTTCGCCGCTGCAAAGCCCTCAGGCCCAGGCCCTGATGCTGCTGCTGGCCAGGTATCCCGAGATGCTCAGCGCGGCAGCGGCGGACTTTGCGCCGCATGACGTCACCTTCTACCTGCGCGAGCTCGCCGCGTGTTACCACAGCTACTACGATGCCGAGCGCATCCTGGTGGACGACGAAGCCGTCAAACGTGCGCGCCTGGCGCTCGTGGCGGCCACCGCACAGGTGTTGGACAATGGCCTCGCGGTGCTGGGCGTGAGCGCCCCGCAAAAGATGTGAGCCAGCGTCGTATCCCTACAAAATCAGCTATCAAAGGCCTCGCATGAAACAGCAACGTGGTGGAACTTTTCTCGGCTTCGTGATCGGCGTCGTCGTCGGTCTTGCCGTGGCGCTCGGCGTGGCGGTGTACATCACCAAGGTGCCGATCCCTTTCGTCAACAAGGCCTCCAGCCGTACCGCCGAACAGGACGCAGCCGAAACCAAGAAGAACAAGGACTGGGACCCCAACGCCCCCCTGCATGGCAAGAGCCAGAGCACGCCCGGCACACCGGGCGCCCCCGGTGCCGCCCCTGGCACCAAGCCGGGTGACACGGCCATGGCCCCTGGCACAGCACCTGCCAAGCCCGAGGTCAAACCAGCTGTCTCGGCCGACCCATTGGGTGATCTGGTGCGCGATCGTGCCGGTGCCACCGGCGGGAACGAGCCGTTCTCCTACTTCGTGCAGGTGGGCGCCTTCCGTACACCTGAAGACGCCGAAAGCCAGCGTGCCAAGCTCTCGCTGGCCGGTGTGGAGGCCAAGGTCACCGAGCGCGAGCAGGCCGGTCGCACCGTCTACCGCGTGCGCGTGGGCCCGTTCGACAAGAAGGAAGTGGCCGAGAAAACCAAAGAAAAACTTGATGCCACCGGCCTGGAGACTGCTCTGGTGCGGGTGCAGCGCTGAGCTGAACTTTTGGCCACTGTCCCGCTCAGACCGTTTTACCTGGAGCAATAAAGAATGATGAAGCGTCGTGATTTTTCTGTGGCTTGCGGCTCTGTCCTGGCGGCCAGTGCCTTGTTTTCACCCTTGGCCCAGGCTCAGGCCAAAAAGCCCGAAGAAGGCAGCGAGTACCTGGTGCTGGACAAGCGTGCACCGGTCGAGGCCGCTGCGGGTCGCATCGAGGTGGTCGAGTTCTTCTGGTACAGCTGCCCGCACTGCAACGCTTTCGAACCCACGCTGGACGCCTGGGTCAAGGCGCTGCCCAAAGATGTGTCCTTCCGCCGCGTGCCCGTGGCGTTTCGCGACGACTTTGTGCCCCAGCAGCGCCTGTTCTACGCGCTGGAGGCCATGGACCTGGTCGATAAGCTGCAAACCAAGGTGTTCCATGCCATCCATGTGGAGCGCCAGCGGCTTGACCAGCCCCAGGCCATCATCGACTGGGTCGCCAAGCAGGGCGTGGACAAGACCAAGTTCACCGAGCACTTCAGCTCCTTCAGCGTAGCCAGCAAGGCCACCCGCGGCACGCAGCTGCAAAACGCCTACAAGGTCGAGGGCGTGCCCTCCATCGGCATCGCTGGGCGCTTCTACACCGACGGCTCAATTGCCCGCAGCATGGATCGTGTGTTGCAGGTGACGGATTATCTGGTGGGGCAGGTAAGGCTAAAGCGCTGAGGTGCTTTGCTCCTGCGATGAAAGCCCGCGACAGCGGGCTTTTTTGTTTTTACCGCTTGGATGCCTGTCATGACCGTTACAATCCAAAGGCAAGCCCAGCAGCAAGATTCATGCCTTTATGAAAACCACCTACCTTCAGCCCCTTCTTTTTGTGCTCTGCGCCGCCCTGACGGGCGCGGCCGTGGCCGAGAAGGCGGATCGCGACAAGCCCATGAATGTGGAGTCAGATGCGCTGCGTTATGACGACCTGAAGCAGACCAGCGTGTTCACGGGCAGGGTGGTGCTGACCAAGGGCACGATCGTGATCCGGGGCGCCCAGCTCACGGTGCGCGAAAGCCCCGATGGCTACCAGTACGGTGTGGCCATTGCCGAGCCGGGCAAGCTGGCCTTCTACCGCCAGAAGCGCGAAGGGGTGGATGAGTACATCGAGGGGGAGGGCGAGACGATTGACTACGACGGCAAGGCCGACGTGGTGAAGTTCATCAAGAACGCGCAGCTGCGCCGTTACCGCGGTGCCACGCTGAACGACGAGATCACGGGCGCCGTCATTGTCTACAACAACGCCACCGACACCTTTACCGTGGATGGTGCAGTTGTCAAAGACCGCCAGGGCGCGCTGACTGGCCGTGTGCGGGCCATGCTCACGCCCAAGCCGGATGCCGAGAAGCCCGCTGCACCCCAGCCTTCGCCGGTCCTGCGCCCGAGCAACAGTCTCTCCGGGGAGAAAAAGTGACCGCATTGCGCCAGGCGGAGTCCGAGGTCGAGTCGGATTTCGATGAAAGCCGGCTGGTGGACGGCTGCCTGCAGGCGCGCCACCTCAAGAAGTTCTATGGCAGCCGGGAGGTCGTCAAGGATGTCTCGCTGATGGTGCGCAAGGGCGAGGTCGTGGGCCTGCTGGGTCCCAACGGGGCCGGCAAGACCACCTCGTTTTACATGATCGTGGGCCTGGTGCGCGCCAGTGCCGGCGAGATTTCGATCGACGGCAAGCCGGTGGAGCACATGCCAATCCACCGCCGTGCGCGGCTGGGCCTGAGCTACCTGCCGCAGGAAGCCTCGATCTTCCGCAAGCTCACGGTACAGGAAAACGTACGCGCGGTGCTGGAACTGCAGCGTGACGAAGCCGGCAATGCACTCTCGAACGACGAGATTGAAAACCGCCTCACGGCACTGTTGCAGGACCTTCGGGTGGAGCACCTGCGCAACTCGCCAGCGCTGGCGCTGTCGGGTGGCGAGCGCCGCCGCGTGGAGATTGCCAGGGCACTGGCCACGCAGCCGCGCTTCATTTTGCTGGATGAGCCTTTTGCGGGTATCGATCCGATCGCGGTGATCGAGATCCAGCGCATCATCAGCTTCCTGACTTCGCGTGACATCGGCGTGCTGATCACCGACCACAATGTGCGCGAGACGCTGGGCATCTGCGACCACGCCTACATCATCAGTGACGGCCATGTGCTCGCCAAGGGCACGCCGGCCGAGATCGTGAACAACGCCGATGTGCGCCGGGTTTATCTCGGTGAGCACTTCAAGATGTAAGTATGCTGCCCCCCACGCTTGTCACTGATTTGCTCTCAAAGCTTCCTGCGCCTGGTGTTCTCGTGGCATCGCTGATTGCCAGGGTTGGCCTGGCGGAGGCCTGATGAAACAGGGGCTCTCACTTCGCGTCTCCCAACACCTGGCGCTCACGCCACAGCTGCAGCAGTCAATCCGCCTGCTCCAGCTGTCCACGCTGGAGCTGAGCCAGGAGGTCGAGCAGATGCTCGACGAGAATCCGTTTCTGGAGCAGTCCACCGAGGAGGCTCCGCGCGAGGAATTTGGCCTGCAGCAGGCCGACACGCCTGCAGAGCGGGATGATGGGAATGAGGGTGAGGCTGAATTTGCTCCTAATTCTGTAGCTGATTACACAATAGATACAAGGTCTACAAGCCAAAATGATGCCGAACCTGAAGAGGCTTCGGGCATGGAGGCGCAGAGCTGGGACGGCGATGGCGGCACCGAGATGGCGCCAGACGACGGCGAGTGGGGCGGTGAGGCCAAGGCGCGCAGCAACAACCTCGGCGGGGATGACGAGGTGGATGCCACCGAGCTTGCACGCAGCCAGGAGTCGCTGCAGTCGTTCCTGCACCGCCAGGCGCTTGCGTTGCGCCTGAGTGAGGAGGACCGCGCCGCGCTGCGCTTTCTGATCGAGTCGCTCAATGACGACGGCTACCTTGAGGACAGTCTCGAATCACTGGCCGCCGGGCTGGCCGGGGGCGATGCCGAGCAGCTGGAGGAGTTGGTGCACCACTTCACCGTGGCGCGGGGCCTACTGCAAAGCCTGGAGCCTGCGGGGGTGGGCGCGTGTGATCTGGGCGACTGCCTGCGCCTGCAACTGCGCGCGCGCTTGCAGGCCGATGAAGTGGACACGACGCACCGGGAACTGCTGCAGCTTGCCCTGCGCATCTGCGCCCAGCCCATGGACTTGCTGGCGCGGCGCGACATCAAGCGGCTCATGCAACTGTGCGGCGGCAGCGATGCCGCCACGCGCGAGGCCCTGACGCTCATCACGCGGCTGGAGCCCAAGCCAGGGCGGCGCTTTGTGGATGTGGAGCGCAACATCGTGGTGCCCGATGTGATCGTGTCCCAGATCGGCAAGGGCGCGCAGGGGAAATTCCGGGTCCGGCTCAATACCGAGGTGATGCCGCGCCTGCGCGTGCATGACATCTACGCCAATGCGCTGCGGCAGCACAAGAGCGGCGGCAAGGACTCGGCCAACTACGCGGCGTTGCAGCAGCGGCTGCAGGAGGCGCGCTGGTTCATCAAGAATATCCAGCAGCGCTTTGACACCATCCTGCGCGTGAGCAACGCGATCGTGGAGCGGCAGAAAAGCTTTTTCATGCATGGCGAGCTGGCCATGCGGCCGCTGGTGCTGCGAGAGATTGCCGACGAGCTGGGGCTGCACGAGTCCACCATCAGCCGCGTGACCACGGCCAAGTACATGGCCACACCGTTCGGCACCTACGAGCTGAAATACTTCTTTGGCTCGGGCCTGGGCACCGAGTCGGGTGGCAATGCGTCGAGCACCGCGGTGCGCGCCTTGATCAAGCAGTTCGTCAGCGCCGAGAGCACCAAGAAGCCGCTGTCCGACAACCAGATTTCCGAAATGCTAAAGGAGCAGGGCATCGAGTGCGCGCGCCGCACCGTGGCCAAATACCGCGAGGCGCTCAAGATTGCGCCCGCCAACCTGAGAAAGGCGCTGTAATGCGCCATGTAGGACAATTTTTGTGAACCAGCTTCAGATTTTTTTACCCTGTGCGGCCGGTGTCGAGGACTACCTCGCCGAGGAGGTGCATTTCATCACCGGCATCCAGGGGCCCGGGCTGCAGCGCTGGCGTGGTGGCGTGCTGCTGGAGGCCTCCTGGCGCGACGTGATGCTGCTGAACCTGCACAGCCGGCTGGCCCAGCGGGTGCTGGTGCAACTTTCGCACGGTGAATACCGCAGTGAGCAGGACCTGTACCGCGCGGCGAGCGAGGTGGCCTGGGAGATCTGGTTCACACCCAAACAAAGCATCAAGGTGGAGATCACCGCGCAGCACAGCCCGCTGACCAGTCTGAATTTTGCGGCACTCAAGATCAAGGACGCGGTGTGTGACCGTTTCCGTGCCAAGGCCCATGGCGTGCGCCCTGACGTGGACACGCAGTGGCCCGATGTGCGCATCTACGCGCACCTGACCACCGACACGCTCTCGCTCTACATCGACACCTCGGGCGAGCCCCTGTTCAAGCGCGGCTGGCGTGAAGACAAGGGTGAGGCACCGCTGAAGGAAACGCTGGCCGCAGCCATGATCGCCGCCAGCGGCTGGGCCGAGGGTACGGACGATCTGCTGCCGCTCTACGACCCCTGCTGCGGCAGCGGCACGATTGCAATCGAGGCCGCGCAGATTGCCTGCAATATCCCGGCGGGCATGCTGCGCCGCTTTGCGTTCGAGAAGTTTCTGCCGTTCCAGCCACACGTGTGGAACGCGATCAAGGCAGAGGCTGCCGCAAGTGTGGTCAAGCCCGAGCCGGGCAGCAAGCCGCTGATCTATGGCAGCGATGTGTCGCACCGCATGGTGGACTTTGCGCAGCGCAACGCGCAGCGCGCCGGCGTGGCCGATGTGATCGAGTTCCGCGGAGGTGATGCGCTGCAGCGCATGCCACCTATCGAGGTGCCTGGCGTGATGCTGGTGAACCCGCCATACGGCGAACGTATCGAAGCCGGTGGCTTCGCGGGCGCTGGCGCCAGTGGCCGAGGCGGTGCTGGCCGCGGTGCTCCCAGCCAGCAAACCGCACGCGAGCTGGACTGGGAGACTGAAGGTGACGGTCGTGCAGATGAAGCGCCGCAGCGCGTCATGCAAAGCGGTGCGCGCGAGCAGCCCCAAACCGAGGATGGTGGTGAGTTCTTCAGCCTGCTCGCCACCCACTGGAAGAAGCATTACGCGGGCTGGACCGCCTGGGTGCTCACGCCCGACCTCAAGCTGCCGGGCAAGATGCGGCTGAAGGAGTCGCGCCGCGTACCGATGTGGAACGGGCCGATCGAGTGCCGTATGTTCCGCTTCGACATGATCAAGGGTTCGGCGCGTGACAAGCCCGCGGCCGACAAGCCTGCCTGAGATGCGTGAGGATCAGAGCAGCGGGCTTGCCGTGTCATCCCTGCCTTCCCTGCCCGTGGGCGATGTGGTGCTCGACACCAACATCGTGCTCGACCTGTTTGTTTTCAATGATCCGGCGACGGCGCCTCTGAAGGCTGCTTTGCAGCAGGGGCAACTGCGCTGGCTGGCCACGGACGAGATGCGGGTGGAACTGGCCCGTGTGCTGACCTACAAGCAGATCCTGCCACGCATGGCCTATTACAAGGTGAGCGCCGAGGATGTGCTGGGGCAGTTCGATGCGCAGGCACAACTCATGCCGGTAGCACCCAAGGCCGGCGTGACCTGCCGCGATGCCGATGACCAGAAGTTCATCGACCTGGCGGTTGTTCACCGCTGCCTGCTGCTGAGCAAGGATCAGGCCGTGCTTTGCATGTCAAAAAGGCTTCTTCCCCTTGGTGTAAAAGCACAGGCAGCTATTGATTCTGTAGCATAAAACTGCTGGCAATGGACCGTGGCCAGTGGTGCTGGTAAATCAGCGGGAGCTCGCTGAGGTCATCCTTGAGCAGGGCGCCTTCGGCCAGTTTCGGCAACATCAACTGCGCGAGTGAATGCACCTTGCCATCTGCGGCGCGGCGCACGATATGGCTGACGGTCAGCTCGTGCGGATGCTGCAGGCCGGCAGCCTCGACCAGCTCCTTGAGCGCCTTGAGTGTCATGCGGTGAAAGTTGTAGACGCGTTCGGCCTTGTCGGGCACCACCAGAGACTGCTGGCGCAGCGGGTCCTGCGTGGTGACGCCGGTGGGGCAATGTCCGGTGTGGCAGTGCTGGGCCTGGATGCAGCCCAGCGCGAACATGAAGCCGCGCGCGCTGTTGCACCAGTCGGCGCCCAGTGCTGTCAGGCGCACGATGTCGAACGCACTGATGACCTTGCCCGCCACCCCCAGCCGGATCTTGTCGCGCAGGCCCACCCCACGCAGCGTGTTGTGCACCAGCATCAGACCTTCCTGCAGTGGTGAGCCCACATGGTTGGTGAACTCCAGCGGCGAGGCACCCGTGCCGCCCTCGGCACCATCAATCACAATGTAATCCGGCGTGATGCCGCTGGCCTGCATGGCCTTGACGATGGCAAACCATTCCCAGGGGTGGCCAATACAGAGCTTGAAGCCGGTAGGCTTGCCGCCCGAAAGCTCGCGCAGCCGTGCAATGAACTGGAGCAACTCCAGCGGGGTGGAGAAGGCGCTGTGCGAGGACGGCGAGATGCAGTCCACCCCCACCGGCACACCACGGGCTGCTGCAATCTCGGGCGTGACCTTCGGGCCTGGCAGGATGCCGCCGTGACCTGGTTTGGCGCCCTGGCTGATCTTGAGCTCGATGAGCTTGACCTGGGGGTCGCGTGCATTGGTGGCGAACTTGTCGGCATTGAAGCTGCCGTCATCGTTGCGGCAGCCAAAGTAGCCCGAACCGATCTCCCAGATCAGGTCGCCACCATGCGCGCGGTGGTGCGCGGAGATCGAGCCTTCACCCGTGTCGTGCGCAAAGCCACCACGTTGGGCGCCTTTGTTGAGTGCCTTGATAGCGTTTGCGCTGAGCGCGCCAAAGCTCATGGCCGAGATATTGAAGATGCTGGCCTCATAGGGTTGTGCGGTGTCGGGGCCGATGGTGACGCGAAAGTCATGCGAGGCGATGTGGGTCGGAGCGATGGAGTGGTTGATCCACTCGTAGCCCTGTGCGTGCACGTCGAGCTGGGTGCCGAAGGGGCGCTGGTCCGGGTCGCCCTTGGCGCGCTGGTAGACCAGCGAACGCTGTGCGCGCGAGAAGGGCGTGGCCTCGTTGTCGCTTTCCAGAAAGTACTGCCGAATCTCGGGCCGTACAAACTCCATCATGAAGCGCAGGTGACCGATGATGGGGTAGTTGCGCAGGATCGAGCGCCTGGTCTGCAGCAGGTCATACGCGCCCACCGCAAGCAGCGCGAAAAAAACCAGTGCCAACCCGCCACCCACGCCGAACCCGGCCAGGGTGAACAGGCTCAATAGAAAGCCCAGACCGCACAGGCCCAGTACGGTGTAGCGGATTGGGTAGAGGGAGTTGAGGTAGTTCAGCATGAGCGGGTGAGGAGGTGGCGCTGCGCCGGAAGCGCCAACCATACCAGCCACTAGGCGGTTTGCCACCCGGGTGTTTCCCTGCTGACGGATAATCAGCGCTACAGGGCCGCCGCCCAGTGGCTGCTTGTACCTAGCGGCCCATTGCCATCTTCACGCCATGACTTCCCAAGATAAACTCCCTGCCGCCACATCCGTCGCCCACGCATCCCCAGAATGGCTCTCTGCCGACCAGTTTGACGAACTCGACGCCATCCTGGACGACCTGCGCACACGTCATGACGAAACCCCCCAGTGGGAGTTCTGCGAGGGCTTCATGGCCGCGCTGGTCTGCTGCCGCAGGCCCATCACAGCGGATGAATACCTGGCCGTGTTGCTGGGCTTGGGTGAGGCAGGGGAAGCCGATGCCGGCTCGTTCGCCGACGCGGCACAGCAGCAGCGTTTCATGGCGCTGTGGCAGCGGCGCTGGCTGGAGGTCGCCGAAGCACTGGACCGCGAGGTGGAGTCGCTGGAGGACGATGCGGCCTACCACCCCGAGGTGATGGACGTGCGCGGTGCTGTGGCTGCCCTGCCGCCCGAGGAGCGCGAGGCCATGACGGGCGAGGACCTGCCCTCCTTCGCGCAGGTCTGGGCGCTGGGTTTCATGTTCGCCGTGGAGAACTGGCCCGAGGAGTGGGCCGCGCCGCGTGACAAGGATGCCGCCAAATGGCTGGATGCCTCGCTGCAGGCCATCGTGGCCATGACCGAGGACGATACCGGCAAGCCCGAGATTTCCATCTTCAATGACGAAGACCCGCCCTCGGTCAGCCTGGCCCGGCTCAACGCCTTTGGTGAAGCCATCTGGGCGGTGTACGACCTGCGTGAAATCTGGCGCAGCATAGGTCCGCGCGTGGAGACCGTGCGCAAGGAGGCAACGCCGGGGCGCAATGACCTGTGCTTTTGCGGCAGCGGCAAGAAATACAAGAAGTGCCACGGCGCAACCTAGTAGGCTGGGTGGCCTGAACCTGGCGCCCGCCGTCTGCGTCTGATGTCTTTCGTGCGGCCCGCAAAGGGCCGCGGTGACATGTGCGAAAATACGCCCCTAAGCAAATGCGGCTGTAGCTCAGTGGATAGAGTATTGGCCTCCGAAGCCAAGGGTCGTGGGTTCGATCCCCGCCAGCCGCACCATCATTTCCCCGCTGCGACAGCAGCTTCCCTCAGACGGCGTCCTTGACCGCACTCAAGAAGGTTTGCGTGCGTTCGTGCTGGGGGTTCCCGAACAATTGCTGCGGACTGCCCTGCTCCACGATTTTTCCCTGCGAGAAGAAACAGACGCGGTCGGCGAATTCCTTGGCGAAACCCATCTGGTGGGTCACCATCAACATGGTCAGATGGTGCTCGTGCCCCAGTTTGCGGATGACGTTCAGCACCTCGCCGCAAAGCTCGGGGTCGAGTGCCGAGGTGACTTCGTCAAACAGCATGACCTGGGGGCGCATCGCCAGCGCGCGTGCGATGGCCACACGTTGCTGTTGCCCGCCCGATAGCTGTGAGGGGTAGTGGTTGAGCTTGTCGGAGAGTCCCACCATGTCGAGCAACTCCGTGGCGCGCTCAGTCGCCTCCCGCTTGCCCAGGCGCAGGGCCTTGAGCAGCGCCTCCATAGTGTTTTGCAGCGCGGTCATGTGGGGAAACAGGTTGAAGCTTTGAAACACCATGCCGATCTTGCTGCGCATGGCGCGCTTGTAGCTCTCGCTGGCGGTCACAAGTTTCCCGTTCTTCAGCATGTGGGTCAGCGGCTGCTGGTCGACCTCGATGACGCCTTCGTCAATGCCTTCCAGCGTCATCAGCACGCGCAACAGGGTCGACTTGCCTGAACCACTGGGTCCGATGATGGCGACCTTCTCATTGCGCCCGACTTCCAGGTCGAGCTGATCCAAGACGGTCAACGGCCCATACCGCTTTGACACCCCCCGAAAGTTCACCATGGGAGCAATGGGAGATGCCGCCTCGTTGGTTTGTGTCATGTCAATCATTACTCTTCGTCCTCAAGGATGGTGAATAAGCCGGGTGAGCGGCAAAGCTGGACAAGTGCGCGGCTAAGGCAACCTCACCCGTGCTTCGAGCTTGCGCACCAGTGAGGCAGCAAGCAGGCTGAAAACCAGAAAGAACAGGCCCGCCAGGGTGATGGGCTCCAGGTAGCGAAAAGTTTGCGAGCCAATGTTCTTGGCCTGCAGCATGAGCTCGACAACCGTGATGGCAGACAGGACCGGGGTGTCCTTGAACATGGCCACCAGATAGTTGCCCAGTGCTGGAATGACCGGTCGAATCGCCTGGGGAAAGATCACATCCCGGTAAGCCTGCCACGGGCTGAGGCTCAGTGCCTTGGAGGCCTCCCATTGCCCGCGGGGCACACCGTTCAGGCCGGAGCGGTACACCTCGGCGGTGTAGCACGCGTAGTGCAGTGCAATGCCGAGTGTGCCAGTCGTCAGCGCCGAGAGCGTCAGCCCGAACTCCGGCATGACGTAGAAGAGGAAATAGAGCTGGATCAACAGCGGCGTGCTGCGGATGAACTCAATGAAGAGGGCAGCCGGCCAGGACAGCCAGGGCAGACGACTGCGCCGCAAAACGGCCAGCACCAGGCCCAGTACCAGCGCAATGGAAAAGGCCACCAGCGTGATGCCTACGGTGTAGAGGGAGGCCCGCAACAGGGCAGGCAATATCTCCCATGCGAACTGCCAGTCGATCAATGGTGTCAAGACATGTCTCCCTGAACCATGCCGTGGGTGATTCTTTTTTCCAGCAGACGCATCGACAAATTGATGGCCTGTGCCAGAACGAAATAGATCAGCAGCGTGAGCGAGAAAATTTCGGCGGTGCGAAAGGTGGCTTGCACCAGTTGGGTGGACCGAAAGGTCAGGTCAGACAGTGTGATGAGTGATACGAGCGAGGTTGCTTTCAATAGCTCAATCAACAGGTTGGTCCCTGGAGGAATGGCCTTGATCAGCGCTTGCGGCAGGATGATCGACATGAAGCGCTGTAGGGGTGGAATATTCAGCGCAATGGCCGCTTCGATCTGTCCGTGCGGAACGGCTGCCAGCGCGCCACGCATGATCTCTGCCCCATAGGCGCCAATATGAAGACCCAGGCCGGCCACGGCCACGGTGAGCGGAGTCAATGACAGATTGAAGGGGGGCAGTGGCAGGACAAAAAACAGCCAGAACAATTGCACCAGCAGCGAGGTGCCGCGAAAGACCTCGATGTAAATATTGGCGATCCACCTCAGTGGACGCATCGGGCTTGTTTTGGCCAGCGCAGCCAGCATGGCCATTACCACGCCCAATAGCGCTGCCAACAGCGTGATCTGCATGGTTTGATAGGCGCCGCGCAGAAGGAGGGGCAACAGTTCTCCCACCGGTATCTCCTCTATGAGTTCAACAACAGTCGCCGGCCAGAGGCACCACCAGGGCGCTGCCTCTGTAGGCCGGCGAAACGGGCCTTTTAAGCTCCGACTTCCGAGGCCTTCTTGTGCGTGAGATTGGTCTCGTCGAAGCCGAATGGGGCGATGGTTTTCAGGTGCTCTGCACTGCCCAGCCAGGTTTGCAACTGCGCGTTGACGGCATCACGCAGGTCACCGTCTTCTTTGCGGAATGCCAGTGCGCCATATCCCGTGTGCGCAGGATCGTCGGTAAAGTCCTTGATCGCATCCACCCTGTTGCCGCTTTTGGTGGCCAGGCTCTTCATGGTCAACTGGGTGCCGACAGCCGCATCGGCCCGGCGGGTAATCACCGCCTGCAGCTGGGCGATCGTGTCCGGTACCTGCAGGATCTGGCTGTCGGGGATGTTTGCCTGCCTGGCATAGCCATATTCAGCCGTGCCTGACATGATCGCCAGCTTGAGTTCGCTGTCCTTGGCGATGTCGGCGTAGCTGTGCAAATCCTTGGGGTTGCCTTTGGCGACCAGCAGGGTGTCGCCGATCTGGTAATGCGGGTCCGTGAACAAAACCTGTTCCCGTCGCTCTGGCGTCACGTACATGCCAGCTGCAATCACGTCAAAGCGCCCAGCTTGCAAGCCGGGAATCAGGGCGCCCCATTCAGTCAGGACGCCGGCCACTTTGTTGACACCCATTTTCGCGAAGATGATCTTGGTGATTTCGGGGGACTCACCCGTGACTGTGCCATCCGGCAGGGTATAGGCAAACGGCGCTTCGTTGGCATAACCAATGCGGACTTCACCCGTGCGCTGAATCCGTTCCAGGGTGGTTTCGGCATGTGCGACGCCCATGCCTGTCATGCTGATCAGGGCAAGCCAGAAGGCCACCCATCGCCCGGTTTTAAATGTGTAATGCATGCGTTGTATCGCTCCAATAAAACAAGGTGGATTTTTCCCGCTTGGGTCGACAGAGGCCAAC
The DNA here is from genome assembly GCA_018815325.1 of Gammaproteobacteria bacterium. Taxonomy (GTDB): domain Bacteria; phylum Pseudomonadota; class Gammaproteobacteria; order Burkholderiales; family Burkholderiaceae_C; genus JAHIYE01. Next base: position 70,491 of record JAHIYE010000021.1, read on the forward strand.
TTTCGGTGCGAAAGGGCGTGAATGTCAGCGGGCGCTGCAGGTCAAGATGACGTGGACCTGAGTGTTTGATTGTAGAAACATCAGCGCAAGGCCTGATCAGAGGCCTCAGATACCCCTCCATCGGACAGCAATCCGATGTGAGTTGGTTTGGCAGTACTGACGATCTGCCGTGAACGGGATCGCTGGTTCGTCAGGGCTTTTTGAAGCCCGTGATCAGTAGGTCTCCAGGTGCAGTCGGCCTTCTTTTTTCAGTGAAGCGCCCAATGCTTCCCAGTCAAGTCCAGCCTCTTGCGCCACGTCGCGCAGCGCCAGCACCACGCCTTCTTCCATGCTCTTGAGTCCGCAGACATAGAAATACGTGCCGGTGTCCTGCAGCAGCGGGGCCAGGTCGGCGCTGCGGGTACGCATCACATCCTGCACATGGCGCTTGGGCTTGCCGGTTTCGCGCGAGAACGCAAAGTTGATGTCGATGAAATCCTTGGGCAGGTTTTGCAGCGGGCCGAAGTAAGGGAGTTCCTCCTTGGTTCGGGCGCCGAAGAACAGCATAAGCTTGCCGCCCTCGAATTTGCCGCTCTGGCGCAGCCGGCGTCGCCACTCGGTCATGGCGCGCATGGGCGCACTGCCGGTGCCGGTGCAGATCATGACGATGTTCGAGCGAGGGTGGTTGGGCATCAGGAAGCTCGCGCCAAAGGGCCCGATGACCTGCACCTTGTCGCCGACCTTGAGGTCGCACATGTAGTTGGAGCCGACGCCACGAACAGGCTTGCCCTGGTGATCCTCCAGCACGCGCTTGATGGTCAGAGAGATGTTGTTGTAGCCGGGCCGTTCGCCATTGCGCGGGCTGGCGATCGAGTATTGCCGCGCATGGTGCGGCCGGCCCGTGGCGTCGGTGCCGGGCGGCACGATGCCGATGGATTGGCCCTCGAGCACGGGGAACGGCAGGTTGCCGAAATCGAGCACGATGTGGTGGGTGTCGTAGTCACTGCCGGCCTGTTTGCCGACCTCGGTGACGCGGAAGTTGCCGGTCACGGTGGCGGTGATGAACTTTTCCGGGGCCTTCGGGCCGTACAGGTTGGTGTAGGCATGCGCGGCGGACCAGGGGGGCATCGTAGCGCCATAGGCTGCTGAGTTGAGGGGCGCTTCGGTGGCGCGCTCCGTGGCGGGAAGCTGTGAAGGCGTTGATGTGGCCGGTGCGGCCTGCTGGGCATTCGTCTCCTCCGTCACAAGTTCATCGGCGGGGAGCTCAGTCGGCAACTCATCCCAGACCAGCTGCGCTTCCAGCGTGTAGGCCCTGGCGCGGGGCATGAGGCGCCAGTTGTCGATGGAGCCGGTGGGACAGGGTGAAATGCAGTCCATGCACAGGTTGCACTTCTCGGCATCGACGACGTAGTTGCGTGAATCGTGCGTGATGGCCTGCACCGGGCAGGTCGCCTCACAGGTGTTGCAGCGAATGCAGATTTCGGGGTCAATCAGGTGCTGCTTGATGATGGAGGATTCGGCTGCGCTCATCGCTGTCTCCAATGGCTGTTGTCATAAGCACAAGAGGCCTTGCGGCCTCCTGTGCAGTCTCTTCGATGTGGCTGGACTCAGTTGAACCGGACGTACTCGAAGTCTACCGGCTGGCGGTTGATCCCCATCACAGGCGGGGCAATCCAGTTGGCAAATTTGCCTGGCTCGACCACGCGCCCCATCAGGCTGGCCACAAATGCCCGGTCCTCTGCTGTGGGCAGCCACTCGTTGACTTTGGCCTTCCACTCGGCTTCGCTCACAACGCGACCATCGGGCGACACCCTGGCGCCCGAGAGTGCGCCGATGTTGCGGTGGAAGGCCTTGTGTGGCACGGTCAGGCGGAACGGAATGCCCGCCTTCTCGATCACCTTGTTCCAGCGCTCAACGCCACCGATGGAGTCCTTGATGTAGTCATCACGGAGCACCTCGTTCAAGGCGTTGAGCATGGGGACTTCGCGCTCCACCAACTGGCCGTTGACGACGTTGAGCACCCTGTAGCTTTGGCCACGCAACTGGTGGTCGTCGGTACGTTTACCTTCTTCGAAGCGGCCCTTGAGACCGGTGCTGTAGAAGGTGGCCGCATTGCTCGACTCATCGGCGCCGAACAGGTCGATCGTGACACTGAAGTGGAAGTTCAGGTAGCGCTGCAGGGTTGGCAGGTCGATCACACCGGCTGCACGCAGTTTGGCCGGGTCGTCGGTTTTGAGCTCGTTCATCACCTGGCAGGTGCGGTTGATCACACGCGACACGCCCGACTCACCCACGAACATGTGGTGTGCTTCTTCGGTGAGCATGAACTTGGTCGTGCGGGCCAGTGGGTCGAAGCTGCTTTCGGCCAGGGCGCAGAGCTGGAACTTGCCGTCCCGGTCGGTGAAGTAGGTAAACATGAAGAAGCTGAGCCAGTCAGGCGTCTGCTCGTTGAAGGCCTGCAGTATGCGCGGGTTGTCTTCCTGGCCGCTGCGGCGTTCCAGCAGGGCTTCGCCTTCCTCGCGGCCATCGCGGCCGAAGTATTTGTGCAGCAGGTAAACCATGGCCCACAGGTGACGACCTTCTTCGACGTTGACCTGGAACAGGTTGCGCAGGTCGTACTGACTGGGGCAGGTCAGGCCGAGGTGTCGCTGCTGCTCGACCGAGGCGGGCTCGGTATCGCCCTGGGTGACGATGATGCGGCGCAGGTTGGCACGGTATTCGCCCGGGATATCCTGCCAGGCATCCTCGCCCTTGTGATCACCGAAATGGATCTTGCGGTCTTTCTCGCCCGGGTTGAGGAAGATGCCCCAGCGGTAGTCGGGCATCTTCACATGGCCGAACTGGGCCCAGCCCTGCGGATCAACGCTGATGGCGGTGCGCAGGTAGACGTCAAAGTTCTGTGAGCCGTCCGGGCCCATGTCCTGCCACCACTCCAGGTAGTTGGGCTGCCACTGCTCAAGTGCACGCTTTAGCGTGCGGTCTTCGCCGAGGTTGACGTTGTTGGGAATTTTTTCGCTGTAATCGATGCTGGACATGACGGGCTCCTGCTGGGTGATGGAGTGAGGGATGAAAGGGGCTTGGGTAGAGAGGGGCTTAATGCGTGCAAGGCATGCTGCTTCAGACGCGGGTCCAGTCGAAGGCGGCCTTATCGCCTTTGCCATAGACCTTGAGCGCGCCCTTTTCGCCGACAGCATTGGGGCGCTGGAAAATCCAGTTCTGCCAGGCGGTGAGGCGTCCGAACACACGGGTGAACATGTTCTCGGGGCCATTGAAGCGGAGATTGGCCTCCATGCCCGTCAGCGCGTCGGGTGACATCGAGACCCGCTCTTCAATTGCGATGCGCACCTCATCGTCCCAATCGATGTCGTCCGGGTTGCTGGTGACCAGGCCCAGTGCCATCGCCGCGTCGGCATCCAGCGCTTTGCCGATCTGTGCCCGAACGGCGTCCATGGCGGGCTGCTCGTCATAGAACTGGCGGCCCAGGCGGCTCTGGCCGGTGACCATGGGGTACAGACCGAAGTTGGTCTCGTTCACGGTGATTCTGGGCGCACGCGCCTCATCGTCCGGCAGAGCGAGATGGTAGGTGCGGTCACATGCCAGTGCGAGCTCCAGGAAGGTGCCGGCAAAGCATGAGCCGGGTTCGATCAGTGCAAAGAGGCTGCGCGAAGACACATCCAGGCGGCTCAGCGTGCGGCGCAGCAGGCCAATCGTCTCGCGCACCAGCCAGTGGTCCTTGTTCGCCATCAGCGTCGCATCCATGGCCAGCACCGTGTTGCTGTCGCCGGTGGTCTTGATGAGCCAGGTGCCCGTGTCGAGCTCGTTGGTGCGCATGTGCAGGATCGCGTCCTCGAGTTCACGCGCCAGTTGCAGCGGATACCAGGCACTGCCGGCGGCCTCGATGGCGGCGATATCGCCCGGCTGCGCGCCGGTGGGCGCCTTCATGGTGAAGCTGGCCGTACGACGGGCGCGGTCAATTTCCACTTCGACATGGCTGTAGCGCAGCGCATCAGCCTCAGTCTTGCGCTGCAATGGCGTCAAGGCCACGCCCTTGCCATCGGCTGGGCGGTCACTTTGTGCGGCAAGTTCGAGCGCGCGTGCCTTGACGGTTTGGGCGAATACCGCGGGCTTTGCAATGTCGTCCACCAGTCGCCACTCCTTGGCACGTTTGCCACGCACGCCCTCGACGCTGGTGCAGAACAGGTCGGCCAGGTCATGGCGCACATGGCGCTTGTCGGTCACGCGGGTCAGGCCGCCGGTGCCGGGGAGTACGCCGAGCAGGGGCACTTCGGGAAGGCTGACCGCGCTTGAACGGTCATCGACCAGGATGATTTCATCGCAGGCCAGCGCCAGTTCATAGCCGCCGCCTGCGCAAGCGCCGTTCACGGCAGCCAGAAACTTCAGCCCACTATGCTGGCTGGAGTCTTCCAGGCCATTGCGCGTTTCGTTGGTGAACTTGCAGAAGTTCACTTTCCAGGCGTGGCTGGAGACGCCCAGCATGAAGATGTTGGCGCCCGAGCAGAACACTTTGTCCTTTGCGCTGGTGATCACAACAGTACGGACTTCCGGGTGCTCGAAGCGGATGCGGTTGATGGCGTCATACAACTCGATGTCCACGCCCAGGTCATAGCTGTTGAGCTTGAGCTTGTAGCCGGGACGCAGGCCGGCGTTTTCGTCAAAGTCGGCAGACAGAGTGGCAACCGGACCTTCGAAACCTAATTTCCAGTGTTTGTACTGCGACGGGCTGGTTTGGTAATTGACGGGGCTGGGCTGATTCACAAGTGGTCTCCTGGTGCATTTGACGCGTGATCCCGCGCAATGGCGCAATCAATGCATGCATGATACTGCTTGTTTTTGTGATGCGTCAAGCATTTATATGCATATTTGCAAAATAATTCCTATTTTTGCGTGAGCGCATGTTGCACCAGCTCCAGCAAGCTGGCGAAGGTCTGATCCAGGGATTGGGTGCTGGTGTTGATGCGGAACTGGGCCTTGGAATAAAACGCTGCGCGCCCGGCCAGAATGACCTTGAGGTCCTCCAGCGCCTCCTTGCTGGCTGCCATGGGTCGCAGATCGCCTTGTGCTGTCACGCGCTTGAGGTGATCCTGTGGATCTGCTTCCAGCCAGACAGTGGTGCAGTGAGCGAGCAACTGGTTGAAGGTGGCGGGATCCGAAACCAGGCCACCGGGCGTGGCAATCACCGCTTCCGGATATATCTGGATGGCCTCCTCGAGCGCGCGACGCTCGTAGCGGCGATAAGCGTTCTGCCCGTACAGGCTCTGAATCTCGGACACGCTGCAGCCGGCGAACTTTTCGATTTCCCGGCTCAGTTCGATAAAGGGGTAATCCAGTGCATCGGCCAGCATCTTGCCCAGGGTGGACTTGCCGGCGCCGCGCAGCCCTACCAGGGCAATGCGGTGGCTGTGGGTCGCATTGTCGCCGCCGGTGCCCAGCATTTCTCCGATGGCCACGCGAACCCGGTGCAAAGTGGCCTCGTCGCGTTGCTCCAGTAGCTCGCGGATCATCAGCCACTCGGGTGAGGAGGTAGTGGTGTCGCCCAGCAGTTCTGCTAACGAGCACTGCAGTGCATTGGCAATTTGCAATAGCACCAGGATGGAGACATTGCCCTCGCCATATTCCAGGTTGGCCAGGTGGCGCTCGGATACATCTGCGGTGGCTGCAGTGGCTTTGCGTGTCATGCCCCGGCGCGACCGGATAGCCCGAACCCGATCGCCCAGCGCGACCAGGAACGGGTTTTTTACCCCTCCGGAGGGCGCATCGCCCGTGGGCTGGGGCGCCTCAATGACGGGGGCGGTGTCTAGGGATATCCCGGATAACTGCAATATATTGCTTGACATGATGGCCAATCACCTTTATCTTTCGCAAGCACAATAGTTCATATTGTCAATTTTGACAAGTTTTTAACCGTAACGAAGCTCGCAATGGAGTCCATCAGGTGCCAGTCGCAGAATTCCGCCAACAAATCGCACGGCTGACAGCTGAGATAGCGGGTCGTGCCGTGGACGCAGCCTTGCAGGATTGGCTGAATGCCGAGCATGGGGTGACAAGCGTCACCTACCGTGCGCTCAGGGCCTCCTGCGAGGCCGGCGTGGCACAGGGGTGGCTGTGCAACCGCGAGGGAGCTGGCATTCGCTATGGACGCATCTTCAAGCCTGCGGATGACCTGCATGGTTTTTCCGTCGACGTGGTTGACATGAAAGACATCGCAGGCCCGCATCATGCGCACCCTCTGGGTGAAATCGACCTGATCATGCCCGTGGAGGGAGGTGCCCTGTTTGATGGGCATGCGGCGGGATGGCTGGTATGCCCTCCAGGAAGCGCACACCGGCCAACCGTATCGCAGGGGCGAGCCTGGGTGCTCTACCTGTTGCCGCAAGGCGAGATACGGTTTACACAATGAAGCAGCAAGCGTTCGGCCTCTTCCATGCCCCATGCCGGACACAGGCGTTGGGGTGTATGAAATCCCTCCCAGAATCCAGCAAAGAAATCCATGACCGAACTTCTCCCCAATTACGTTAACGGCCGTTGGCAAACTGGATCGGGAGAGGGCGCAGCCCTGATCGATCCGGTGTTGGCGACCGAGTTGGTCAGGGTGGATGCCACGGGGCTGGATCTGCCTGCAGCCTTTGCCTACGCCCGCGAGCAGGGGGGGGGCGCATTGCGGGCACTGAGCTACGCCCAGCGCGCCGTGATGCTGGCCGCCGCAGTCAAGGTGCTGCAGGGTCAGCGCGACGCTTACTATGAGATTGCCACAGCCAACAGTGGCACGGTCAAGAATGATTCGGCGGTCGATATTGATGGCGCCATCTTCACGCTTTCGACTTACGCCAAACTCGGTGAGGGTCTCGGCGACCGCCACTTCATGCTGGATGGTGAAATGGCGCGTTTGGGCAAGGACCCCCTGTTTCAGTCGCAGCATGTGCTGACGCCGACGCGCGGCGTGGCGCTGTTCATCAACGCCTTTAACTTCCCCGCATGGGGTTTGTGGGAAAAGGCGGCGCCAGCCCTGCTGTCGGGCGTGCCGGTCATCATCAAGCCGGCTACTGCCACGGCCTGGCTGACCCAGCGCATGGTCGAAGACGTTGTGAAGGCTGGAATTTTCCCGCCGGGGGCACTGTCTATTGTCTGTGGCAGTTCGGCTGGCTTGATGGACCAGTTGCAGCCGTTTGATGTCGTATCGTTCACGGGATCTGCCGAAACTGCCGCAGTGATCCGCTCCCATCCGGCGGTGGTCAGGCACTCGGTTCGCGTCAATATCGAGGCTGACAGTGTCAACTCGGCTCTGCTCCTGCCTGGCGAAGCGGCTGGTAGCGAAAGCTTCGACTTGCTGGTCAAGGAGGTGGCACGGGAGATGACGGTCAAGTCAGGGCAAAAGTGCACCGCAATCCGGCGTGTCTTTGTGCAGGAGACCATGTATGACGCAGTGGCCGCCGCCATTTCAGCGCGTCTTGCCAAGACCACGGTGGGCAATCCGCGCAATGAGTCTGTCCGCATGGGGGCGCTGGTCAATCGGGCACAGCTGGTTTCGGTGCGTGAAGGTCTCCATACGCTCCAGCAGCATGCAGACACCCTGTATGACGGCAGCAAGCAGGAATGGGTAGATGCCGATCCGGCACTGGCCTGCTGTCTCGGCCCCGTATTGCTGGGAAGCCGCCATGCCGATGACGCAGCTGTCGTGCATGACATCGAGGTATTCGGACCGGTGGCCACCCTGTTGCCTTACCGTGACAGCGCACACGCGCTGGAGCTGGTGCGCCGGGGCCAGGGTTCGCTGGTGGCCTCCATTTATGGTCGTGACGTCTCGGCCATGGCGAAAACAGCGCTTGCGCTGGCAGACAGCCATGGCCGCGTTCACAGCGTTTCGCCCGATGTGGCTGCACTGCACACCGGTCATGGCAACGTGATGCCGCAGTCGCTGCATGGGGGCCCGGGTCGAGCTGGCGGCGGTGAGGAACTGGGTGGCCTGCGGGCACTGAACTTCTACCACCGGCGTAGCGCCATTCAGGCCAGTACGGCCGTCCTGACCCAACTAGGCTGAGGAGACACCATGAGCACCCCTGACGTCAAAGCACCTGGCGACACGTTCAATTTTGCGCAGCACCTGCTGGCGCTCAATACCAGCCGCAGTGACAAGGCGGCCTATATCGACGACCAGGGTAGTCTCAGCTTTGGCCAGCTGGACGAGCGGGTACGCCGTTTGGCCGCAGGGTTGCGCATGCTGGGGTTCCGGCGTGAGGAACGCGTATTGCTGCTGATGCATGACTGCAACGATTGGCCGGTGAGTTTCATGGGCGCCATGTATGCGGGGCTGGTCCCGGTGGCTGTGAACACGCTGCTGACCGCAGATGATTACGCCTACATGCTGGAACACTCGCGCGCGCAAGCCGTGTTGGTGTCTGGCGCATTGTTGCCGACGTTGAATGCCGCGATGGTCAAGGCCGACCATGAAGTGCAGAAGGTGATCGTCTCCCGCCCGCAGGCGCCGCTGCATCCCTCAGAGGTGGAGTTCGAGGTCTTCTTGCAGGGAGCCAGTCCAATGACCAGGCCGGCGGCCACGGGGCCGGATGACCCCGGCTTCTGGCTCTACTCCTCCGGCTCAACGGGGCGTCCGAAAGGCACAGTGCACTCCCATGCCAATCCCTACTGGACAGCCGAGCTGTATGGCAAGGGTGTATTGGCATTGTCTGAGAGAGATGTCTGTTTTTCAGCGGCCAAATTGTTCTTCGCCTATGGCCTGGGCAACGCCTTGAGCTTTCCACTCAGCGTGGGCGCGACCACCATTCTGATGCCCGAGCGGCCAACACCTGACGCGACATTCAGTCGCTGGCTGGGTCAGGTCGGGGCGGTCAAGCCTACCGTTTTCTTTGGTGCGCCGACGGGTTTCGCTGGCATGTTGGCGCATCCCAAGCTGCCGGCTCGGCAGGAGGTCGCGCTGAGGCTGGTGTCCTCGGCAGGAGAGGCCTTGCCGGGCGAACTGGGCGAACGTTTCAAGGCGCATTTTGGCGTCGATATCGTCGATGGCATTGGCTCCACCGAAATGTTGCACATCTATCTCTCGAACCGACCCACTGAAGTCCGCTATGGCACCACAGGCTGGCCCGTGCCGGGCTACAAAATAGAACTCCGTGGCGAGGATGGTGGCCCCGTGCCGGACGGTGAACCCGGTGATCTTTACATCCAGGGCCCTTCCAGCGCCATGATGTACTGGGGAAACCGTGACAAGACGCGAGATACCTTTCAGGGTGGCTGGACCAAAAGCGGGGACAAATATGTGCGTAACCCGGACGGCACCTACACCTACAGTGGACGAACCGATGACATGCTCAAGGTCAGTGGCATCTACGTCTCACCGTTCGAGGTCGAAGCCACGCTGGTGCAACACCCCGCGGTGCTGGAGGCGGCCGTGATTGGCAAGGAAGACCCGGATGGGCTGACCAAGACCAAGGCCTTTGTGGTGCTCAAGTCGGGGAAAACAGTTTCGGAAGAAGAGCTCAAGGCCTTTGTCAAGGAGCGACTGGCGTCATACAAGTATCCACGCTATATCGAGTTTGTCGAAGACCTGCCCAAAACCGCAACCGGCAAGATCCAGCGCTTCAGACTGCGACAGCGCGAAGCCGCAGCCCAATGACCATGGCCATGAGTGCGATATCGAGGCAGGCAGGCAGTCCGTACGCAGTTGGCGACGGAGGGCTAGCGGCAGGGATATCGTTTGCAGAAATCGACTGGGCTGGGCGGCAGGTCCGCATTGAATATCAGTGGGTGGGCCCGGCAGCTGCATTCAGGGCGGGGAATGACGAGGCGGGAATGCCGGAGGCACCGTGGCTCGTGTTTTTGCACGAAGGTCTGGGTTCGCTTTCGATGTGGCGGGATTTCCCGGCCCGCTTGTGCGCCGCACTGGGCTGTCGTGGCCTGGTCTACTCGCGGCCTGGCTATGGTCGCTCGACGCCGCGTGCTGCCAATGAGTCTTGGGGAGCGGATTTCATGCACCGACAGGCCCATGAAGTACTGCCAGCGTTGCTGGGCGCATTGGGCTGTGACAGCTGCGCGGCGCCCTGGCTCCTGGGGCACAGCGACGGGGGCTCGATCGCGCTGCTCTATGCAGCTCGCTATCCTCTGCGCGTCAGCGGGGCCATCGTGCTGGCCCCCCACATCCTGGTTGAGCAGGTATCGGTGGATAGCATAGCCAGGACGCGGAAAACCTATCTTGAGACGGATTTGCGCGTGCGTCTGGCACGTCATCATGCTGATCCTGACTCGGCGTTCTGGGGCTGGAACGACATCTGGCTGGCACCAGCGTTCAGACATTGGTCGATTGCCGAAGAGATTGCTACCATCACCTGTCCCTTGCTGGCTGTGCAGGGGCTGGATGACGAATACGGCACACTTGCACAGATAGATGGCATCGCACGATGCGTTCCGCAAACCCAAGGACTTGAACTTGCACACTGTGGCCACTCCCCGCACCGAGATCAGGCAGATAGCCTGATTGCTGCCTGTACCTCTTTCATTCAACGTTCACAAAAAGGAGACATCTCATGAAAAAAACGTCCCGATTTTTCCGCCTGGCCCTGCTCGCCTCGGCCACCGCACTGATGGTCCCGCTGGCCAGTGCGCAAGCCACGGGCAAACTGAAAGTCGGCTTGATGCTGCCCTACACCGGCACGTACGCAGCCCTGGGTACAGCCATCGAAAATGGATTCAAGCTTTATATTGATGAACATGGCGGCAAGCTCGGTGGCCGCGAGGTTGAATACATCAAGGTGGACGATGAATCCAATCCCGCCAAGGCGACGGACAATGTCAACAAGCTAATCAAGCGCGACAACGTTGATGTCGTGGTGGGTACTGTGCACTCCGGTGTGGTTATGGCCATGGCCAAAGTGGCGAATGACACCAACACCCTGTTGATCGTGCCTAACGCTGGCGCCAATGCGGTCACGGGACCGCTCTGTTCGAACAATATCTACCGCAGCAGTTTCAGCAACTGGCAGCCAGCCTACGCCATGGGCGAGGCGGCAGCCAAGAAGGGCTACAAGAAAGCAGTCACGATCACCTGGAAATATGGCGCTGGCGAAGAATCGGTCGGTGGGTTCAAGGAATCCTTTGAAAAGGGCGGCGGCAAGGTCGTGAAGGAACTCAGCCTGCCATTCCCCAATGTGGAGTTCCAGGCGCTGTTGACCGAAATCGCTGCCATGAAGCCTGACGTGGTCTATACCTTTTTTGCGGGTGGCGGTGCGGTCAAGTTCGTCAAGGACTATGCCGCAGCGGGACTCAAGGGCAAGATCCCGTTGATCGGGGCTGGCTTCCTGACCGATGGCACGCTGGATGCGCAGGGTGCGGACGCCAGCGGCCTGCAGACGGCCTTGCACTATGCCGACAGCCTGAATACGAAGCGTGACAATGACTTCCGTCTGGCCTATGCGAAGGCCTTCAAGCTGCAGCCCGATGTGTATGCGGTACAGGGCTATGATGCTGGCCAGATTCTGGGTGCCGGGCTGGCTGCCGTGAAGGGCGATGTCAGCAAGAAAGCCGAATTTGCCGCTGCGGTGGAGCGTGCCAAGTTCGACAGCCCGCGCGGCATGTTTACCTTGTCGAAGGCACATAACCCGGTGCAGGATTTCTACCTGCGCCAGGTCAGCGGCGTGGAGAACAAGTCGATCGGGTTGGCCAGCAAGGCGCTGGCAGATCCGGCGCGCGGTTGCAAACTCTAAACACCGCGACGGCAACTTGACTCTCGCATCACCTCGCCAGCACAACGCTGACGAGGCAGAAAGACTCGCTCCATGGACATGTCCATTTTCCTGATCCAGTGCCTGAATTCGCTGCAGTACGGCTTGCTGCTGTTCCTTGTGGCATCGGGATTGACGCTGATCTTCGGCATCATGGGCGTCATCAACCTCGCGCATGGCAGCTTCTACATGATTGGCGCCTACATGGCCTATGCGCTGGCGGCACCCGTGACGGCCACCTTCGGTGGTGGATTCTTTGCCACGCTGCTGGTTGGCCTGGTGCTGTCGGTGTTGCTGGGCTATGTGCTGGAGTGGGCTTTCTTCAGTTTTCTCTACGACCGCGAGCACCTGCAACAGGTGCTCATGACTTATGGGCTCATCCTGGTCTTTGAAGAGCTGCGAAGCATCATCGTGGGCGATGATGTCCATGGCGTATCGCCGCCAGATCTACTGGCGGGTACCCTGCCATTGGGCGAGTTGATGACTTATCCTGTGTACCGTCTTTTCATCTCGGGCGTTTGTCTGGCACTGGCCTTGGGTATGTACCTGGTGTTCACACGCACCCGTCTTGGCATGATGATCCGGGCTGGCAGCACAAATCGCGAAATGGTGCAGTCACTGGGCATCGACATCCAGTTTCTTTACCGCGTGGTCTTCGCGGCTGGTGTGGCCATTGCGGTGCTCGCAGGCATGGTGGCCGCACCCGTATCCTCTGTGTATCCGGGCATGGGCAACCAGGTGCTGATCATCTGTTTTGTGGTGGTAGTGATTGGCGGCATCGGCTCGATACGTGGCGCCCTGTTGGCCTCGTTGCTGATCGGCGTGGTGGACACCTTCGGCAAGGTGCTGCTGCCCGAGGCTGCAGGTGTGCTGGTTTATGTGCTCATGGCATTGATCCTGCTGTGGAAGCCCGATGGCTTGTTCAAGGCGGGATGAGCATGAAATTGCAATCCTCGACGCGGTTTGTCATCTTCGTTTTCGTCATGCTGGCATTGTTGCCCTGGATGACGGGTAGTTACGGTGCAGACCTCGTGACCAAGGTCATGATTTTTGCCGTGCTGGCGTTGAGCCTGGAGTTGCTCGTCGGCAGTACCGGCCTGGTGTGTTTTGGTCAGGCGGCGTTCTTTGGCATTGGCGCCTATGCGGCTGTCATGTTGTCACCGCAGGACAGCTCGCCATCGCTGCTGTGGCTGATGCCTGCCTGCATTGCTGCAGCTGCGCTCTATGCCCTGGTAGTGGGCGCACTGTCCCTGCGCACCAAAGGGGTCTACTTCATCATGGTGACACTGGCGTTTGCCCAGATGGCCTATTACGTCGTGCACGACACGCCGTTGGGTGGTGGAACCGACGGTATCTACCTCTACAACCAGCCGGTGCTGGGCTCCTGGCTCGACTTGGGCAAGCCGATGATGCTGTACGGCTTCACGCTGGCCAGCCTGATAGCGGTGTATGTTTTTCTGGCGGTGCTGCTGCGTTCGCGCTTCGGTCGTGCGCTTGCGGGCATCAAGGTAAGTGAGCAGCGCATGCGCGCCACGGGTTTTTCTACCTATCCCTACAAACTCGCCGCGTTTGTGATCTCAGGCGGTATCGCGGGTCTGGCCGGTTTCCTGTTCGCGGTCAAGGATGGCTATGTGAACCCGGAGATGCTGGGCTGGCATTTGTCCGGCTCGGTGTTGATCATGATCATCCTGGGCGGACTGGGCCATCTGCGCGGCGCCTTGATCGGGGCCTTTGCGTTCGCCTTTTTGGAGGAGTTGTTCAAGTCGGAGGCGATCTTTGGTGCCTTTGCCAAACACTGGCACCTGGGATTGGGCTTGACCATCATTGCCAGCGTGGCCCTGTTGCCGCGCGGACTGGTGGACTTGCCGGCTCAGTGGCGTTCACGGCTGGTCGGTCGGCACAGTGCGCCAGGCGCGAAGTTGACAGACGCAGAGGCCGGGGAGGGTGACCGGACATGAATAACAACGATATCCTGATGCGTGGGCAGCAGATCACGCGGCGCTGGGGAGGGCTGGTCGCGCTGGCCGGTGTGTCCATTGACCTTCGGCGTGGCGAAGTCCATGCCGTCATCGGTACCAATGGCGCTGGCAAGTCGACGTTGATCAATATTCTTTCAGGTGAAATCCCACCGTCCAGTGGCTCGGTCGAGCTCCTGGGCCAGGACGTCACACGCTGGACCCAGCCGCGGCGCGCACGCGCAGGGCTGGGCCGGAGCTACCAGCGCAACACCATATTTCCCGTTTTCAGTGTGCTCGAGAATTGCCGTTTGGCCGCGCAGGCGCGTGTGCAGAAACCCTGGCGTTGGTGGGAGGGTGCGCAATCGTGCAAAACCAGTATGGAGGCGGCGAAGGACGCAGCGGCACGGGTGGGCCTGAGTGACCTGCTGGACCGCAACGCCGGCCTGCTGTCGCACGGTCAGAAACGCCAGCTTGAAATCGCCATGTGCCTGGCGACGCGCCCGCATGTCTTGCTGCTGGACGAGCCTCTGGCCGGAATGGGGGCAGAAGAAACTGATCGCATGCTGGCGTTGCTGGCCGAGTTGAAAAAATTGCATTCGATCTTGTTGGTTGAGCACGATATGGGGGCTGTGTTCCGCATTGCGGATCGCATCACGGTCATGGTCAATGGCGAGGTCATCGCTTCGGACACGCCCAAGGCCATCCGGGCCAGTGCCGAAGTGCAAGCCGCCTATCTGGGGGGGCATTGATGGACCTGATTGTGGATGCCCAAAATCTGCATGCCTGGTATGACTCCAGCCATGTCCTGCACGGAGTGGATTTACAGATTGCTCCGGGCCAGACCGTGGGTTTGCTGGGGCGCAACGGCATGGGCAAGAGCACCTTGATTCGGACCTTGCTGGGGCATGTCACCCAGCGCGATGGCCACATCGGCTTGTTCGGGCAGGATATGTCAAGAGCCCGACCACATGAGGTCGCCCGTCTGGGCGTGGCCTATGTGCCGGAAGGACGGGGCGTGTTCCCCAACTTGTCGGTGCGGGAAAATTTGATCATGGCGGCCCGCCGTGGCCGCGATGGTCGCAATGACTGGACCTATGAACGTGTACTCGACACCTTCCCTCGTTTGGCGGAGCGGGTCGGTAATCTGGGCGCGCAACTTTCGGGCGGTGAGCAGCAGATGCTGTCCATTGGTCGTGCGCTCATGACCCATCCGGAGCTCATCATCTTGGACGAAGCCACCGAAGGACTGGCGCCCTTGATTGTGGTGGAAATTTGGCGCGTCATTGGGGAAATCCGTGCCAGCGGCATGGCTACGCTGATCGTTGACCGTGATTACAGCAAGGTGTTGGGTCACAGTGACCGTGCCATCGTTCTGGAAAAAGGTCAGGTGGTGCTTGAGGGTGAGGCTGAAGCGGTGGCGAAGGCTGAGTCACTGCCTGCTTATCTGGGGGTTTGAGGCGAAGGGGCCGGGCCACAGGGGGTATGGATATCTGGCCTGGCACGAGGCTATTGCTTGATGATGTACGGGTTATTGGTTCTGTCAGCAGCATCGTACGCACGCCATTCGCTGTCCCTCAACTTGAAGAAGTAGCGGCCGTTGTTCTGCATGACAGTTGCCACCTCATCGTCTGAAACGTGACGGGTCGCGGGCAGGTTGGAGGCATAGTCTGCCGGGTTGGATGCCCCCTGTCCGTAAGGCGGGTTCGCCAGCAAGTTTGCGATCAGTTGCGACAAGGCCAGGTAGCTGCTGTCGCGTGTGATCTGAACCTGCTCTCCTTGCAAGGTCAAATCCTTCCCGATGAGCTTGATGCCCACAGGGACGTTGGTGATCGCCGGCGTCGGGATTTCGCGCAATCCTGAGATTTGGTACTTGTCACCCCGCAAGGCGGCACCGTGCTCGGGCACGATGACAAGCACGGTGCGACGCTGACTTTTCTCCAGCAGACTGATGAATTGGCTTAGATCACGCAGCAGGCCTGATGCGCGATCGCGAAAGGTTTCCTGGCTGGATTGGCCGGATTGTGTGCCACTCTGGTACCGGTTGCCATCGTGAAGCGTGATGCTGTTGTAGTACAGGGCAACCCGGCTGTCCTGTGATTTTTCTCGTGCGTCCAGCCATTTGCTCAAGATGCCGATGTCGCTGTAGATTTTCGACTCATCGAATGCGCGCATAGGTGCGGCCACGCCATCCAGGGGCAGCATTGGGACACTGATGCGTTGCTGCCGGATGAGCGGCAGGAAATCATCGAAATGACCATCGTGATTAAGTGCCAGATTGATCTCAAAACCCGCCTGCTTCAAGCTGGGCATGAGGTAGCACTGATCGGCGGCAGGCTTGTACAACCCGGGGTGGCTGGATTGGCCACAGGTTGCACGGTTGATCCGGATCGCTGCTGGTCCGCTATAGGACGCGGCAGAGTTGAAGTGGGTGAAAACGAAGTCTAGGCTGCGCCACAAGGGGTCCTTGTCAAGACCTATGGCCTGCAGGTCATCCCAGGAAAGCGAGCAGATATGCAGGAAAACAATGTCGAAGGGCGTGCTGGACGGATCAGCTTGCGGAAAACTCACCTTGCGCTTGCTTTCCTCGGCGTAAAAGTTCTGCAGCACGGCATCCAGGCTGACGGGTTCCGAGGGCGAGTTCGATGTATCTGCCCCTGGAGATGTCACACCTGAAGCCAGCGCCGTGTCGATTTTTGTACTTTGTCCCAGGTGGATGTTGAGCGCGACCAGTACCAGAACCACGATCACGCTGAGCCGAAGATAGGGTGCGACGAGTCGATAGATGGCCCAGACGATGACCAGCATGGCAATCACTTGCCAGTCGATAAAGCGGCCGATCAGTTCAAGCAGGTAGCTGGTGCTGAAGCTGGAGAGTTGTGCCGATTGACTGTAGAGGCGGTCAATCGGAGGGAGCCATGAGTCATGGTAAAGCAGGGCAATAGCGGCCGGGACTGCGCTGAGGGTCCGAACGCGACGGCCCAGGGCAGACTTGATGGGCACCAGCAAAAAAGCAGCGAATGCCAGGTTCAGCAGCGGGTGAAATCCGATTAGCTCACGCCAATAGAGCAACAATTTGGCGACAAAGTAAAAACTCCAGGCACCGAGCCCTGTCCGCGTGGCTGGATGGCCCTCTGGTTGAGGGGGCTGCCTGGGCTCGTCAGGCTTGCTGGTCACGATCGTCTTGCTCTTGGCGGGGTGATGCGGAGGTCGTTTTGCCTGGCGAGAAGGGGCGCAGCATCACGGGCTTGTAGAAAACCTTCCGCAGCCACGTAGCCAGGCGTCCCAGCGGGCCGCTCAGCAGGGTGCCCGTTACCAGGCCGAAGGCAAAGAGAGTCAAGGCCCATGTCCAGGTCATGGGGCACCTCCATTGCGGCGATCTTTGGCCCGGCGATCACCGGTGCGGGTATCTTTCACAACCAATGGCCGCGGCACGGCCGCGGGAGGGGGCGAGAACTGCTCGCTTGTCTGGCCTCGTACCACTTGCGACGTTACTTTTAAGGTTTTGCCGGATGTGGGGACTGCAGCGGGGTCGAACAAATCGGCTGAGTAATCTGGAAGCTGGGCAAGCCTGATCTGAGCCGCCAAGGCTTGAATCACCGCGCTGATGCGCTGCGTGGAATGAAAACGATCCTCTGCACTGAACAGGGAGTCAATAGGAAGGCCAAAAGAGCGGCTCATCACCCGACTGACATCGGCCTTGCGGCAAGCGCTCAAGAAAAGATAGAGATGACGCTGGTCTGCCGTGCAGATATCACCTGGGCGGTTGAGTTTGCAGTAACGCAAGGCATCCAGTGTTTGCAGGCCTGATGCAACCGGCAATTGGATGAGCGCATTCTGGATTTTCATGGCTTCTGATTGTGTCAGCATGGCTGTCACGGCCCTGGCAAACTCCTGTGGTGGCAAGTAGCCCATTTCATCCGTAGGCGAGCTGTCGGACATGGCCTCAGAGAACGTGGCCGGCAGTTTGCGTTGAAATATTTGCGATTCCACCATGGTGACCAGTGTGAGAAAACGCGAGTAGCTGAGTTCGGCTGGAACGACCAGGTTGGCGCCCAGTTTGATAGCCTGTCTTTCGCGTCCATAACGCAGGCGTGAGTTGATTTCTCTCACCACGATCTTGAGCCGGACGCCATTGCGCTTGCGCAGGATGAAAATAGCGCGTGCCAGGCGATAGAAGTCCGTGTCTGGCAGATAAGCGAGGACGATGGTGGCAGCCACTGCTTTCGTGGTCTGGAGCACAACACCATCAAGGTTCGCGTCCATGTATTGCCACCCTTCTGCGGGCAACTCTCCAGGCTGCAGGATGGATTGCTGGGCAAACACATGGATATCGTCAACAGCCGGTGCCAGACTGGCGGGAACCAGCTCTACCTTTTCGCTTAACGAGAACGGGTGGGCCTTATCGCCAGACAGGGCGGACGTATGAGGGGGGAGTAGTCCTGAGGGGCCAAACCAATGAAAGTTTTCCCAAGTCGAATCGCCGTGTCGGGTGCTGATCCGTGCTAAGCCCGAGAAATGGTGCGAAAGTGGCAGCAGCTGTGTCATGGGGTCATTCTTGCCCATGCCATCGCTTCTGAACAGGAACAGGATGGCCTGGTTGTGATCCAGCGCCCATTCATGCCATTGACGCAGCAGGGCCTCATCTAGTCGAGGCAGCAGGTCTTGCGCTCCCTCGATGACCAGCAGGCTGGCATTGGCGACCTGCCAGTGATGCAGATCCATCATGAGCGTGCTCAGGCCGCCTGGCCCCTGCGGGGCTGGTTGCAACTCAAAAATCTGTAGCAGGCCTTTTGTCGTGGCTTCGCCTGCCATGGCTTGCAGGCCTGACAAAGCCAGCGAGGTGGCGGCGTCTGTGGTGCAAACTACTGCGGTGCGCTGCTCAGCGGCGCAGTTATCCATCACGCTGCGCCAAAGCAGGGCATCGATGAGTTGTTCATCCTGAGCAGCCAAGGCATGGAGACAGCCTCGGTGAAGCACAAAGTCTGATTTTCCAATGCTCAGGCGCATGCTGAAGCCACAGAGAAGCGCACGTCGCGTCTGAGGTCATCAAAGGACGTATTGAAAGGCAACTGCGAGTGCGAAGGTTTAGTCAATGGGTGGTCGAAATGGCTCGTGTTCGATGGGGCGGTTTGTTTACGAAGCATCGCATGCAAGCCCATAGCTGAAGGCGGCAATCATGCGTATTGCTCTTGCAGCGTTCCGACGGTTAACAGGGTATTGGTTTCTACCTGAGCCTGAATCCAGAAAGCCACCGAATACGCTAGCAAAAAATTGTAGCTTATTCATGCCTCTGGGTAGATCATTTGATGTACAGATAACGCCCGGATCTTGCCGGTGCGCATTGCTGGCGAACAAAACGCCTCGGGCCGTCAGTGCCAGCCAGCCTGCAGCGTGTGTCGGCGAACCGCTACAAAATTATCCAGAATATAGCGATAGTGCAAAAGTCTTCGGTCCCCTACCATCAAGTTGTATTCAATTCCTTGAGTGCTACGCCATCAGGAATGTATTTCAACAAGACACCTCACCATGAACAAGGACAGCCATAAACCGCAGGTGCTTTCATCAAACGACGTTCGCAATGCGTTCACGCATTTCAACGCGGTTTCCGCGCGCGAGTCGTATGGTGAAATCGTACGCGATGAGGCCCGTCTGAGGGCTGCTCGTCGCTGGCCACTGTTGGCTGAAATCCAAAGCCTGGCCGCCCATGAGGCGAAGTGAGCTTGAAGACCATTGCATTACTGGGATCCGTTGGCGGGGCGGGAACGACCACCCTGACGGCGCACCTTGCCGGAGCATTGTCAATGCTCAACCGGAAAACACTGTCCGTAGATTGGTGTCCTGACAATTTCCTGAGAATGCATTTCGGCATGTCGTTCGGTGACCGGCAAGGCTGGGCGCTGAACCTGCTGGAGCAAAGAGACTGGTATGCCGCGGGTTATCAAAGCGATAGCGGTCTTGATTTTCTTCCATTTGGCCGTGTTGCCAATGATGATGAGCTGGAGCGATTGGTGGCCTGGATGAGGAGCAGCCCAAGCGTGTTTGCAGAGAAACTGGACACCTTGCAGATGCCGGCCGACACCATTGTGCTTTGTGACTGTCCTCGGGCGCCCTCGGCCCTGCGCAAGCAGCCAGTTGCAGCGGCAGACCTCGTTTTTGTCCTGGCAGCACCCGATCCCTTGTCGTATGGAGCTGCTGTCCAGCTGGCGGCTGAAATCAGTGACGCACAGCAAGTGGAAACTATAATCCTGTTAAACAAGTTTGACTCCACTCGTCGGCTTGATCGGGACATATCCGTGTTGCTCAACACCCAGCAGAAACAGCATCTTTCGCCAGTCCAAATTCACCGCGATGAGTCTGTGCGTGAGGCGCTTGCCTGCAAGCAGCTGGTTTTCGATTTTTCCCCCTCCAGTCAAGCTGCTTACGACTTCACGACACTGGCTACCTGGACCTTGGCGCGCCTTGGCCAAGCCACGGAGTCGGTTTGAGCTCCCGTGAGCACCATTTCCAACGGACCTTCTGGTCATCTTGAGCGCTTTCGGCGGGCGGTCGGCGTAGCTTCCGGGGCGTCATGGACAGGCACGTTACTGTCATGCCTGTTCCCGGATACGGTTTTGAGCTTTATCCGCAACTGGCCTATTCACCGCAGCAGGCTTTTCCCGCATGTCAAATGGGATGCACTTGGGCTTTCCGACTTGCTTCGGATTCCTTTGCAATTGATCTGGCTAAGTCTGTTTCGCCGTCCCGAATATCCTGTTGCCGGAGCCTCGTCTGTACCCGTCGCTGGGGCATCAGAGGCTGGCGGCCATGCCGCTTCTTCATCGAGGTCTGGCACCGGTGCTTACAAGGATACCGGCCTTTATCAAGGAGTCCGGCGCCGGCTTGGCCATGGGATAGCCAAACTGGAAAACATCTTGCGCACGCAGTTTCGCGCCTATGCTAGTCACAAGGTTTGGGACAACGCCCTGCTTCGTTACGGCGCATATACGCTGGCCACCTTGCTGGCTATCATGTGCATCACTACGCCGTTCAATACCATGTCGCAAC
Organism: Gammaproteobacteria bacterium; assembly: GCA_018815325.1. Classification (GTDB taxonomy): domain Bacteria; phylum Pseudomonadota; class Gammaproteobacteria; order Burkholderiales; family Burkholderiaceae_C; genus JAHIYE01. Next base: position 91,219 of record JAHIYE010000021.1, read on the forward strand.
TGGTATTTGTGTCCGTATTGATGCTCATCGCACTCCTAGTGCGGCGTATTCCCGGTCGCGTGCCGACTTTGCTGCTGGTCGTACTGTCTTTGACCGCCTCGACCCGCTACCTCTGGTGGCGCATGGTCTATACCCTGAACTGGGATGCCAGCCTGGACCTGACCTGGGGCGTTGTCTTGTTGTGTGCCGAAATCTATACCTGGCTCATTCTGGTATTGGGCTATATGCAGACTACCTGGCCGTTGGAGAGAAAGCCACACCCCATGCCGGAGGATCCGCAGTCCTGGCCTGTGGTGGATGTGTATATCCCGACCTATAACGAGCCACTGAAGGTCGTGATCCCCACAGTGCTGGCGGCCCTGGGCATGGACTGGCCGCGCAACAAGCTTCATATCTATCTGCTTGACGACGGGCGACGGGACGAATTCCGGGCCTTTGCCGCCGAGGTGGGGGTGGGCTACATCATTCGGCCAGACAACAAGCATGCCAAAGCCGGCAATCTGAACCACGCACTGAGCAAGACGGACGGTGAGTTCATCGCGATTTTTGATTGTGATCACGTTCCCACGCGCTCGTTTCTGCAAACCACCATGGGGGCATTCATTCACGAGTCCAGGCTGGCCCTGGTCCAGACTCCGCACCACTTCTATTCGCCGGATGCGTTTGAGAGAAATCTCGGGCTGTTCCGTCGGACCCCCAATGAGGGAGAGTTGTTCTACGGTGTGATTCAGGATTGCAACGATCTCTGGAATGCCACTTTTTTCTGTGGTTCCTGTGCTGTTATCAAGCGTGAACCACTTGAACGCATCGGAGGTGTCGCGGTGGAAACCGTGACCGAGGATGCTCATACAGCGCTGAAGCTGCACAGGCTCGGGTACACGACGGCCTATATCAACCTGGCACAGGCCGCAGGTCTGGCGACGGAAAGCCTGTCGGCGCATATCGGGCAGCGAATCCGCTGGGCGCGCGGCATGGCCCAGATATTCCGGATCGACAATCCGTTTTTCGGCAAGGGTTTGACGTGGGCGCAGCGCATCTGCTACAGCAATGCCATGCTTCACTTTTTGAATGGCGCGCCGCGGCTGATTTTCCTGACAGCTCCCCTGGCATTCCTGCTGTTTCATGCCTACATCATTTACACACCGGCTATCTATGTGCTTCTGTACGTGCTGCCGCATATGGTGCATGCCAACATCACCAATTCGAGAATTCAGGGCAAGCACAGACACTCGTTCTGGGCCGAGGTCTATGAAACCGTGCTTGCCTGGTACATTTTTCGACCGACAACCATGGCACTGATTGCCCCCCACAAGGGCAACTTCAATGTCACCGCCAAAGGGGGTCTCGTCAAGAAAAACTACTTCGACTGGACGATTTCTCTGCCCTATATGGTGATCGTCGGGCTCAATGTGCTGGGGTTTTCAGTGGGTATATGGCGCATGGTGTTTGGTCCGGTTGATGAAATTCCGACTACGCTATTGAATATGGTCTGGACGATCTACAACCTGCTGTTGCTGGGGGCCGCCGTTTCGGTTGCAGCAGAAACCAGGCAATTGAGACGCTCGCACCGTGTGAAGGCGAAACTGTCGTCAGCGCTCAGATTGCCCGGCGGGGGGCTCGTGCGCTGCGAAACAGTTGATTTTTCCGAGTCTGGCGCGGCCTTAGCCTATGAGGGGCCGGAGAAATTACAAGGGCAGCGCATCGACGTATCTCTCTGGCGAGGCGACGAAGAATTCTCCTTTCCTGCGGTCGTTGTGGGGCAGTCTCCGCATGTGCTTCGCATCAGCTGGGAGTTGACCAGCCGAGCGCAGCAAGCGGATTTGGTGCAGTGCACCTTTGCACGTGCAGATGCCTGGGTCTCGTGGGCCGACGGCCGGATGCGTGATATGCCATTGCTGGGACTCAGGAAGGTGTTGTTGACCGGCGTGGAAGGCTACAGGCGGGTAACATCCTTTGCCATGCCGGCCACCGCAAAATCCATGATCCGGATAATCGGTCCCGAGGGCTGGTTAGCCAGCCTCCTGCCACGCCTCCCCCTGCCAGTCCGCACTACCTGATACCCATCACGATGGATCTCTGTACAAATACAACAAAAATGTTCCTGGCGAATTGGAAGACTCGTCCATGTCGCAGATTTCCCTTGGTCACGGCCATCCTGTTGATGGCCTTGCTATACGGGTTGGCACGCTCACCCGTCTGGGGAGCTGAACCGGGAGCCCAAAAACCAGCGGCGCAACTGACACAGGCCAAAGCAAAGGCAGGATCTGTCAATCCTGCGCCAGATGCGAGCCCAGCTGAACCTGCCCGGGAAGAAACCCGGCGTCTGAGTTTCTCGACACTGATCAATCGCCCCGCGATGACCTTGCGCACCAGCAATGGAAGCTCCCGTGTGGACTTCAGCACGCGCTCCGACGAACTGGTGACCAGGGCTGTCCTCAAGCTCCGGTATGCCTACTCTCCGTCTTTGATCCCCAGTCAGTCGCAGATCAGGGTGTTGCTGAACGGGGAACTCATGAGCGTCCTTCCGGTCACGAAAGAGAATGCCGGGCGTATGCTGAGCCAGGATCTGGTGCTAGACCCCCGGTTTATTACGGGCTTCAACCAGTTGACGCTTGAATTTATCGGGCATTACGGCAATGAGTGTGAAGACCCACGGCATACCAGTCTTTGGGCGGACATCAGTGGCACCAGCGTGCTGGAGCTCAGCACCATTCCCCTGGCGCTGAAGCCGGATCTTGCTTCGCTGCCGGCGCCATTTTTTGATGACCACGACCGTGCCATCCTCAAACTGCCACATGTGTTTGCGGCCAAGCCGTCCTTTGAAACCCTGGCTGCAGCGGGGATCACCGCTTCCTGGTTCGGGAAGCTGGCTGCCTGGCGAGGCAGTCGATTCCCCGCTTATCTGGATGCCATGCCAAAGGGTCATGTGGTTGCATTTGCCACCAATGCAGAGCGACCGGCATTTCTTTCCGAACTGCCCGAATTCAAGGGAGCTGGTTTGTCGATCATGACGAATCCGGCCGATGGCATTTCGAAAGTGTTGCTGGTCAGCGGGCGCGATGCAAGCGATCTCAAAATGGCCGCAACGTCACTGGTATTGGGCAAGAGCGTGATGTCCGGGGTGAACGTGAACATTGCCCAGTCGACTTTGGCGGCGCCACGCAAGGCTTACGATGCCCCCAACTGGGTCCGTCTGGACCGGCCGATGAAATTCGGTGAGCTGGTGGAGTCTGTGCAGCAACTTGAGGTCTCGGGCCATGAGTCGTCGCCCATTCGCATCAACTTCAGAGTGCCACCCGATCTTTTCCCGTGGCATGGCCAAAGTGTCCCGGTGGATCTCAAATACCGCTATACCGCGCCGATTCGAAGCGGTGAGTCCCGATTGGTCATGGGCATCAATGACGAGTTTGTGCAAGGCTTCAATCTCCGGTCTTCGGGTGAAGGCGGGAGCAGTGGCAAGTCGCTCTTGCCGTTCCTGGACCAGAAGGGTCTGATGGCAGAGCGCAGCGATGCGCAAATCCCAGCCTACAAGCTGGGGGCCAGAAACCAGATGCAGTACGCGTTTACCTTTACCTATCACGGCGAAGGTGTGTGTCGCGATACGCAGGTGGAAAACGCTCGGGCCATGATTGATCCTGATTCAACCATCGACTTCTCCGGCCTCCCACACTACACGGAGCTGCCCAACCTGGGCTATTTTGTGCAAACAGGTTTTCCGTTCAGCAAGTATGCTGATCTTGCGCAGACAACGGTCGTCATGCCGCAACAGGCAAGTGCTTTCGACATCGAAACCATGCTTACCCTGCTTGGCCGACTGGGCGAATCAACTGGGTATCCAGCGACCCGGGTTACGGTCACTGGCGCGCAGGACGAGGCCGCATTCAAGGATCGTGACCTGATCCTGATTGGGGCCTCCCCCAATCAAACGCTCCTGGATAAATGGGGTGCGCAGTTACCTGCGGTCATCTCTGGCCCGAACAGAAGAATCAGCCAGCCCGTTCATGGTGTGAGCTTTCTCTATGACTGGCTGGGATTTGGAACCAAGCCCAACACCGAGGTGGCAACCCAGGAGAACATTCAGGGAACGGGGGCGTTGGCAGCTTTGCTGGGTTTCCAGTCCCCTGTAACACCTGGACGCAGTGTGGTGGCGGTTACCGCGGTGCAGGATAAGGGCTTGCTGCAGGTGCTGGATGTCTTGGCGGATGAGGGTCTGGCAAGGACCATGGCGGGCAGTACTGTTTTTATCCGGGGAGGAAAACCCGAAAGCATTCTGGTTGGCCCGACGTATTCGGTGGGCGAGATACCGTTATGGATGAGGGGCGGCTACTGGCTTAGCCAGCATCCCCGGATAGCCACCATGCTGACGGTGGTGGGTGCGATCCTGCTGGTGTACCTGCTTTGGCGAATCCTCAAGCTGATCATCCGACGCCGTACTCTCCCTGGAACATGATGGTTTTGTCATCAGCCAGGATCTCCAGGATCCTGTTTTGCATAGCCTTCATCGTCATGTTCCCGATGGGGGCCCACGCTGCTGTCTGCAAGACATGGCAAGGGTGGGAGAACTTCAAGACGCGTTTCATCAGTGAGGGTGGCAGGGTGATTGACCCGTCCACTGCCGCACTTGCGACAACATCAGAAGGACAGTCGTACGCACTTTTGTTTGCATTGATTGCCAATGATCGTGCCCAGTTTGTAAAAATTCTCGAATGGACGGAGAACAACCTGGCAGAGGGTGATCTGACGGCCCGTCTGCCTGCATGGCTCTGGGGGCGCCGGGATAATGGCAGTTGGGGTGTGATGGATGCGAACGCGGCATCGGATGCTGACCTGTGGATTGCATATGCCCTGGCCGAGGCCGGCCGGCTGTGGATGGTCCCGAAATACACGGCACTCGCGCAGTTGATCGCCGATCGCGTCCTGCGCGAAGAAACCCTTGTGGTTCAAGGGCTGGGGCGGGTTTTGTTGCCAGGCCCGGTGGGTTTTCGGCCCGAACCTGGGGTGGTTCGTCTCAATCCCAGCTATTTACCTATTCAATTACTGCGCCGGTTTGCCGAACTTTTCCCGCACCCTGACTGGAAACTTCTGCTCAGAACCTCGGTAGAGGTATTGCACAGGTCAGCCCCCCAGGGGTTCGCGCCTGACTGGGTGATTTACCGGTCTGATACGGGCTTCCAGCTGGATGCCGAGTCCAAGGGGGAAGGCGGTTACAACGCCATCCGCGTCTACCTGTGGGCCGGCATGCTTGCGCCAGGAGAGGCCGAGCGCTCGAAGTTGTTGAATCGCTTCCTGGCCATGGCTCGGCAAGTGGAAGTCACGGGCGTGCCACCGTTGATGGTGGCAAGCCGTGAAGGCACGGCCTCGGGCGTGGGGCCGGCAGGCTTTTCGGGTGCCTTGCTGCCATTTCTGGCGGCGATTCGTCGGCCTGATGCGGTTCGCCAGCAACGGATTCGGCTGGATGCCAGAATGCCACAGGATAGATCGGACAATTACTACGATCAGGTTCTGACGCTTTTCGGCTTAGGATGGATTGACGGTCACTTCCGCTTCGAAAGCAATGGCACCCTGTCGCCAAGATGGACATGCGCAGAAAACTGAAAACGATAGCGATGTTGCTGGGCTTGGGCCTGACCGCACAGTCGTCTCTCTGCGCCAGCCCAGAGGAGGCCGCGTCAAAAAACGCATCCTCTGAGCCCCTTGTGCCAGCAGTCTCGGCCATTGCTTCGCTGCTGGCGCAGGCCAGGTTATGGGAGGCCCGTGGTCGTGATGATCTGGTCGGGGAGGCGCTGGAGAAGTTGCTGGCCATTGCCCCGAATCATCCGGAGGCGCTGACGCAACAGGCCTTGCTGGAAATTCGCAAACAACAGCCAGACAATGCCAGGCAGACGCTGGCGCGGCTGCGGCAATTGAGTCCGCAGTATCCTGGCGTTGTACAAATAGAAACACTGCTACGTCTGGAGAGTCGGGATTCGGCGCGCTTGCAGCAAGCCCGGAGTTTCATCCGCAATGGCAAACCAGAAGAAGCCCTGGCGATCCTGAAGGCGATTTATCCTGCCGGGCCACCCACGCCGGCTCTTGCTCTTGAGTACTGGCAGGTTGTCGGTGATACGGTCAATGGTTGGGATGCCGCGCTGAAAGGGCTGCAAGACCTGCAGTCGAAGTATCCGGACGATGCGCGTTACAAGCTTGCACTGGCTGAGCATGTCCTGTCCAGACAACCGAATGACAGGACAGCGCTTGAGCGGCTGTCCGAATTGGCAAAGAACCCGGAAACCGAGAGGGCTGCGCGTGCCGTGTGGCGACGCGCCATGTTGCGACTCGGTGATTCGGCAGGCACCATTCCTTTGATACAGCAATACCTGGAGCAGGAGCCAGTGGAGGATACGGCTGTTCGGGAGCGATTGGTCAATATCCAGAAGGCCATCGCAGCGCAGCGCAGGTTGCAGACGGACCCCTACTATCAGGCGGGACAACGCGGGCTGGCCTCTCTGGAGGCCAACAAGCTTGATGAAGCCGACAACTTGTTGAAGCAATCCCTCGCCGGCCGGCCCCGGGATTCGGCCGTGGTCGGCGGACTCGGGCTGCTCAGAATGCGTCAAGGGAGGCATGCCGAGGCGGAAGCGTATTTTCAGCAAGCATTGTCTCTGGAGCCAAACAGCAACCAGTGGAAAAGCCTGATTCAAACGGCACGCTTCTGGGGGCTGATGCGCCAGGCCTCCGATGCCAGTGAACAACTCGACTTCAAGCTGGCGTTGACCCGCTTGCAGAATGCACTGGCGATGAATCCCCGTGAGCCCGCAGCATTGACGGCTTTGGCTCGGGTGCATACGGCGCTGGGGCAGTCTGCGCAGGCTGAAAAAGCATGGCTGGAGGCCTTGCGTTATGAGCCGGCCAACATCGGTGCCCTGACCGGTCTTGCGGGGCTTTATCTTCAAAGTGGGCGTGAGAATGCTATTGATGCATTGCTGAGCAGTCTTGACAAGACGCAGCGGGATCAGGTCAACGCATCGATCAATGCGGCGCGTGCCTCCGCGCTCAAGGCAAAGGCTGATGTGCTCATTGAAAAGGGCGATCGTGAACAAGCGATCACGCTGCTGGAGCAGGCGGCTCTTTATGACAGGAATGATCCCTGGCTGCGACACAGTCTTGGCCGTTTGTATCTGGAGAAGGGACAGCCTGAAAAAGTCGAGCCGCTCTTTGCCGAGTTGTTGAAACGCAGCTCCAGCGATGCTGCTGTTCATTACGCCTACGCCTTGTTGCAGGCCAACCAGGACAGGCGACAGGCCGCGCTCGCCACGCTTGAGCCGATCGCGGATCAGGATCGCAATGCGAGCATGGTCAGTTTGCAGCGCGACCTGTGGGTTGGTCTGGTACTGGAGCGTGCCCGTGCGCAGGCCCAGCGCGGACGCAGTCGAGTGGCTGCAGAAATGCTTGACAAGGCGCAGCGGCTGGTGGGCAATGACCCCGAGCGCTCGCTCGATCTTGCCGGCGCACGCATCGATGTGGGTGATGCGCAAGGCGCGCAGCGTATCCTCAAGACCCTGGATGACACCAAGCCCCCGTCCATTGCATGGGCACTGCGACATGCAAGGCTGACGGCGGCATCCAGTGACAAGGCGGATATCCAGCCCCTGATCAACCGCCTGTCTGCCATGCCGCTTGATTCCCAACAACAGGATGAACTGAGGGATATACAGCTTAACCATGTCCTGCAGCAGGCAGAGACGCAGCGTGCGGGAAACCACTTGCAGGCAGCCTTGGATCTGGTAAGGCCCTGGCGGGAAAAGTATCCACTTGAAGACCGGTTGCTGGCTCGGGAAGCCGGCTACCTTCGCAGCTTGGGGCGGCGTGAAGATGCCCTGTGGCGCTATCAGCAGCTTCAGACTTTGCAACCGAAGAGCAGGGATGTTGCCAATGCCATCATCGAACTCAAAATTCAGACCGGCGATCTGGCGGACGCACGACGCCTGATTCAGGATGAGACAGATCATCTAGACGGAGCAACGGATGACCAGCTGAGTGATCTTGTCGCTGCGCGGCTCGATCTGGAGGATTATCAGGAAGCGGCGCGCCTGGTGAGGCTTGCGATCGAGAAGAACCCGAAAAATCCTCGCGCGTTGGCCTATGCCAGCCGGCTGACCAGACAAGAAGGCCGGGTGGATGAGGCCATCAATTTGCTGCAACAGTCGCAGTCGATCTATTTTGCGGGCCTGAATCCGAAGGCGCCTGCCACCCTGTCCACCTTGCGTCTTCTGCCTGCAAGCCAGGAGCCGGAGGCGGAAACGCTGGTCGTGGTCGAACCGCCGCCGCCAACTGTGCTTGCCAATCTGGAGCCCAGTTATACCTACCGGAATCTGGCAGAAATGCTGGATCAGAAAACAGGCTGGATTGCCACATCCTTAGATCAACGCAACCGAACCGGTACGCCTGGTGTCTCCCAGTATTCGGCAACGGAGATTCCTGTCGAATGGAAACTTCCACAGGATCGCAACGGGCGCTTGACACTCCACGCAGACTTTGTGAGCCTGAATGCAGGAGCGCTTGATCTTGCCGCATCCAGAAACAGTTTTGGCAGCGCGGCACTTTGTGGTGCGGAGTGCAACACTGGCATGTTGCCCCAGGAGAAGCGTGGCCTTGCATTGAATGCCTCACTTCAACGTGACACGGTACGCTGGGATATCGGTACCACCCCGCTGGGCTTTCCGGTACAGACGCTGGTGGGGGGCATGCTGCATAAGGGCGATATCGGGCCTTTCGGGTATTCGGTCGACATCTCCAGGCGCGCGCTTACCGGAAGCCTGTTGTCCTATGCCGGGGCGGTCGACCCGCGGACCGGACAAGTGTGGGGAGGTGTGCAGGCCAATGGTGTCCGGTTTGGCTTGAGTCTGGATCAGGGCGGAACCTATGGCGGCTGGTCATCACTGGGATTTCACCAGCTTGCCGGCAGAAATGTGCAAAGCAATAACCGCATGCAACTGATGGCGGGTGGCAATATGCGGGTCATCAACAAGGAGGATGAGCTTCTGCAGTTCGGGGTGACCGGCATGCACTGGCGCATGAGTGAGAACGCCGGCGAGTACACGTTTGGGCATGGCGGTTATTACAGCCCTCAGACGTACACCTCCTTGTCCTTTCCCGTGACCTATGGGCAGCGATTTGAGCGGTTTTCCTACGGCGTGCGTGCTTCGGTATCCACGTCGCGCTCGGACACCAAGGCGGCCCCCTACTACCCGACCGACCCCACCCTGCAGGCTGCGGACAATCGTTTCTATGGTGGTGGCCCTGGTACCGGAACCGGTCATTCGTTCCTGGTCTCATGGGAGTACCAGCTTCAGCCCCGGATGTTTCTGGGAGGTTTGCTGGAGATTGAGCGCTCCCCCGACTACGCACCTAATCGAGTCGGGCTTTATCTCAGATATGCGACGGACAAGGTGTCGGCCCAACCGGTGTCCTTCCTGCCGGCCCCTTTGCAGCCTGTTTCCCAATATTGATCATGGCACTGAATCAATACTGCAAAAAAATCTGTCTGGCGCTGTCTGTTGCGGCCGCTCCCTACACGTGGGCGGTCGCCGACATGGCATCCTTGCCATATGACCACTACAACCCCGTCGTTCTGAACCAGTATGCAGTTCAAAAGATACGAGAAGGCGATTTGTCCAGCGCTCGCATCATGCTTGAGCGTGCGCATCTGCTGGCACCTCATGAAACCCGTATTGAGCGTAATCTTCGGACCTTGAGGCAGCTGCAAACTGCGGGGCAGAAGTCTTATCAGCTGGTAATTCTTCCGGTAAATGCGCCGGGCGCTCAAACGTCACCAGAGGCCGCTCCATCTGAGGCGGAAGTGTTGCCGCCCTATCCATTGTGGGAAATCAAGTGAAATTGTCTTGGCGTATCAGCATGCTGCTATCGCTCTTGCTGCTGTGTGGGCAGGTCTTTGCCAGGAACAACTGGATCTGGCAGGGCGAGGATGATCGGGCTGATATTTACATCGACTCCACCAACCTCAGTGATTCGGCTGAATGGGTCAAAGTCTGGACATTGCTTTCTTTCAAGCACGTTCAGCGCGGAGGCTGGCTTTCGGAGAGGCGGCTCTTCATGTTCTCCTGCAAGGATCAATCGCTTGAATGGCAGCAATCGATGTTTTATGAAGGGTACATGGGGGAGGGCAGATTTCTGCAAGCCCGCTCATTGTCAGTCTATGGCGTTAATGATTTGCGCCTGCTTGAGCTTGATCCTCGGACCAAAGACAAAGAAGCTTTTCTGAAGGCGGTTCCTGAAGGCTTGTTCATCGAGACTTTCAAGCGTTTATGCAAATGAGTAGATGGCGCTTCATGCGGGGAACTGGAAGCAGGTATCCGGGTTTCTCGGTGCGCTCAGATATTTTTTTGGCTTCGATCACATTGGCTGCGCGTGTACTGCTCCTCATGCTGCTCGCTGTGCGGCTGGCGCACGGTGGTGCTACGACGGAGACGACTGCCCCAGCTTTCAGGGAGGCTGGGGCGAAGTCAGTCTTGAATGGTGGGAAATTGTCCGATGGAAAAATCCGCCGCTATGGTTTTGCGGATATGGACAAGCTCCCAAGCAAGCGGGTGAAGCCCGTCAACCCACCCATGAAGATTCGGTTTGGCCTGCGAGGAGATGAGCTAGTTACACGTGCTGTCTTCAAAATTCGTTTTGCCCATTCTGCTGCGCTGATGCCCAATGAATCGCACTTGCGGGTGTTGCTCAACGACCAGGTCATCGGTGTTGTTCCGCTCACGAAGAGCAGTGCTGATCGCGAAAACCGGCTCGAGATTGCCTTGGAGCCCCAAAAGATAGAGGTTTTCAACACGCTTTCCCTGGAGTTCATAGGGCACTATGTCAATGATTGCGAGGACCCGCTGCATGATGGTCTATGGCTTGACGTGATGCGAGGGTCTGAGGTCCAGCTGGAGACCCGGCCTGCGCGAGTGAAAAACGAACTCGGGTTGTTGCCACGTCCATTCTTTGACCCCGGTGACTATGGTCGACTGGAACTGCCGTTTGTCTTTCCAGAGCGCTATTCTCTTTCAACGTTGAAAGCGGCAGGTGTTACGGCATCCTGGTTTGGGCAACTGGCTGCATGGCGAGGCGCCCGGTTCCCGGTACATCTCAATACGCCGGGAAAGGGGCATGCTGTAGCTTTTGCGACCAACAAGGAGCGGCCGCAGTTCTTGAGGGATGGGAAAGAATTCGACGGGCCGGGTTTGAGCATCATGACCAATCCTGCGGACGCCAACTCAAGCTTGTTGCTGGTGAGCGGAAGGGACGCTGCAGACCTTGTGGTGGCTGCGCGTGCACTGGCACAAGCCAGTGCGGCCCTGTCGGGAGCACATGCCACGATTCGGCAATCCGCAAGGCCCGCGCCCAGAAAAGCCTACGACGCACCCAGCTGGGTCCGACTTGATCGACCCATGAAATTCGGTGAACTGGTTGAGTCGCGTCAACAACTGCAGGTATTCGGTCATGAACCCGAGAGCATCTATGTGAACCTGCGAATTCCACCTGATCTTTTCATCTGGCGCAGCCGGGGAATACCGATCGATCTCAAGTTGCGTTACACACCACCGGTTCGAACCATCGACTCCAAACTGGCCATTTCCGTTAATGGTGAACTGGTGAAGAGCCTCCCACTCAGTCCTACGGGCTTGGGAAGCGAGTCGAGCCGTATCGTGCTTCCCCTGCTGGATGACAGCCTGTTTGGCAAAGGGTCCGAGATCTTGATCCCTGCGTTCAAGCTGGGCGGGCGTAACCAGATGCAGTTCAACTTCAAGTTCGGCTATTTGCCTGGGGGTCTGTGCCGCGATGCCCAGGTTGAGAATGTGCAGGCAGTGATTGATCCCGACTCGCAGATCGATTTCACGGGTTATCCGAATTACGCGACCATGCCGCATCTTGGCTATTTTGCCAATGCAGGGTTCCCATTTACCAAATTTGCAGACTTGGCACAAACAGCCGTGGTCATGCCCAGCTCACCCAGTCTTGTGGATGTTGAAGCCATGCTTGCGGTGATGGGCCGCATGGGCGAAGCAACTGGTACAGCATCCACCATGGTGGAGGTGGTGGGGCCGGCCGACGTGGAGGCCATCAAGAACCGGGACCTGATTCTGGTTGGAGCTTTGGGGGCACAGCCACTGCTTGAGCAATGGCAAGCAAGTTTGCCCGTCATCTTGGCGGGTCCCCAGCGCAGTATCAGGCCGGTGCCTGGCACCATGGACCGAGTCGAGCAGTGGATGGGGACAGTGGTGACGCGCAAACCAGACCCCAAAGCACAAAAACATATCCGAGGAGACGGGCCACTTGGTGCATTGCTGGGCTTCGAGTCACCCCTCAGCTCGAATCGCAGCGTAGTGGCCTTGACAGGGATCCGCGACACCGACATGTTGAGCGTGTTGAGTGTTCTGGAAGACCAGACCATGGTCAAGAGCATGTTGGGAAGTGTTTTTCTCGTGCATGGAGGCGAGGTCGAAAGTCTGGTTGCCGGCAAGTCCTACACGGTCGGAGAGCTTCCCTTCTGGACACAGCTCTGGTTTCCCTTGTCACATCACCCGATCGTGCTGGCCTTGATGGCAGTTCTGGCCGTCCTGATTTTCGCGTTCGCGTTGTGGCGGTCCCTGCAAGCGGTCGCGCAGCGGCGGCTTGCAAGTGAAGTGGATGACTCGGGCACTTGACGCGTCTCGTATTTGCCGAGGTCATTGCGTTGCAGAGCAGAGGGGCTAGGACGACCTGAAGTGTTGGTCTGAGCAGGCTGCTGGTGATATTCAAGGCATTCATAATGGGCGTTCAGGATAAAGTGTGTTCCACGACGGATTCCCTGCCGTATGAACCATGCTTCAATGGGAGATGCCATGATCGCCACGCGTCCGGAAGAAAATCATTCAGGATCAGGTAGTTTGCGCAACGTGGTGACACTCATCACCGGCGGAAGTCGGGGGATTGGTTTGGCCATTGCGCAGGCCTATGCGGATGAAGGTGCCGTCGTGTGCCTTGCCGCAACAAGTGCAGGCCGTCATGCCCGGAATGATTTCCCGCGGCTATGGCCGCATCATCAATATGGCTTCAACTGCCGGGGAATGGGGCTCGCTCAATCAAAGTGCCTATAACGTCAGCAAGTATGCGGTCGTTGCATTGACGCGTTGTGTCGCGCTGGAATTGGCAAAGACCGGCGTGACCGTCAACGCCATCTGTCCGGGCTCCGTGCAAACCGACATGGTGGACAAACTGAAAAACGAAGTTACCAAGAGTGCGGGCATCAGCCCTGATGATTTGATGAAGATTGCCTTGACACGTGTGCCGATGGGGCGGATCCTGGAGCCGCGGGAGATTTCTGGCATGGCCGTGTTGCTGGCTTCACCCGCAGGCAGCGACATGACGGGGCAGTCTGTTCAGGTGGATGGTGGCGTGCTGTTATCTTGAGCCACTTCAGGCTGGCTGGGCCGGAGCTTTCAGCCAGTTTCGAGTCCGGCTGATTTGACGCCCGCCGCGCAGATCAGTTCATCCTCATCGCCAGTGCCGCCACTGGCGCCGGCGGCTCCCAGCACTTCTCCGTTGGCATTCTTGATCAACACGGCGCCAGCCTGGGGCAGAAACTGACCCCCAGAAGTCGCGGACAGGGAAACAAAGAAGTTGGGATTGTCCCGGGCTCGTTCAGCCAGCGTCCGGCTGGATGCGCCCATGCCGACGGCACCCCATGCCTTGGCACGGGCGATGTCAAAGCGGAACATGCTGGCGCCATCTTCTCTGGCGAAGGCCACAAGGTGGCCAGAGGCATCCAGCACCGTGATGCCCATGGGCTTGAAGCCTGATGCGTGGGAGGCTTTCAGTGCGCCATCAATGATGTCTTGGGCCTGCTTCAAGGTTAATGATGGGGTGGACATGGCAGTTTCTCCTGGGGTTTTCATTCCATGGTGCTGAACGGGGCCGTGCACTGGCCAGTGCGCATTCTGGCATGTGTGGCCCAGTGTAGTTATCCGCGAAGTGTGGGCTGGAGCGGTTGAGGCGGGGGATTTCCCGTGAGGGGAAAAGTCTTTTTTATTGATCACACGATTAATTACTGGTTTGTCCTAATGACCAGCGCTACTTGAGGTATCAAGATGGGGCTAACTTACTCACGGGGTTTGTGGATGAGCTCTTTACGGAGCAGTTATGCCTATCGTCGACTTGAATCACTATTTTGTCAGGGCGCATGACCTTGAGGCCACCAGGCAGTTCTATATGGATGTGCTGGGCTTTGAGATCATGCCAAGACCCAATTTCCCGTTCCCGGGATATTGGTTGGGGGTGAACGGCTCCATTCAGGTGCACATCGGGCCCTCCAACATACCCAACCGAGAGCGCTATTACCTGGGAACCCGTGCAGACGCAGTAGATGGGCAAACGGGCGTGGTTGACCATGTGGCATTTGTGGCGGACGAGCCTCAGGTATTCGTAGCGCGTTTCAAACAGATGAAGATCGATTTTCGGCCGCGCCATTTGCCGGAGTCCAACTTGTACCAACTGTTCGTGAGAGACCCCAATGGTGTGGTGATCGAACTCAATTTCATGGGCGTCACGGATGTGGCGGATTGGGGGGGTGATGACTATTCAAAGATGGAGAGAGTGACATGAATAAGGGTCTGCACGTCTGGATTGCCTGATAAAGGGCTTGTCCGGAGATGTGGATATTTACCGTTAGCTAACTGGTGAAGGAGTTGAGAGTGAACAACATACGACGTAAGTTGCTGGGTACCGTCGGCGCCGCCTTGATCGCGGCCGGAATGACTTCAGGAGTCGCATTTGCGCAAGGGCAACCGATCAAGATTGGCATGAGCATGCCGCAAACCGGGGGGCTGGGTGGTGGCGGACAAGCGGCGCTGGTGGCCTTGAGGATGTGGGTGGATGATGTCAATGCCAAAGGCGGACTGCTGGGGCGCAAGGTCGAGTTCATTGCATACGATGACCAGTCCAATCCTGCCAACACCCCCGGCATCTATACCAAGCTGCTGGATGTTGACAAGGTCGACTTGCTCATAGCTCCTTATGCCACTGTGCCGACGGCACCCATCATGCCGCTGGTGAAGCAGCGGGGCAAACTGTTGATGGGTAACTTCTCATTTCAGGTGAACCAAACCGTCAAGCACGATATGTGGTTTAACAATGCACCCTGGAACGACGCAGACGGCTGGTCCAAAGGCTTCTTCGAGGCCGGGCAGAAAGCCGGTGGCAAGACGATTGCGTTTCTTGCCTCTGATCAGGAGTTCTCGCAGAACCTGGCCAATGGCGCGCGGGAGATTGTCAAGAAGCTGGGTTTGAAGAAGGTGTATGACCAGAATTACCCGCCGACCACAACCGATTTCTCCTCCGTGATTCGTTCCATTCGTGCGGCCAAGCCGGACATGGTGTTTGTGGCGTCCTATCCGAACGACTCGGTAGCGATTGTGCGAGCGGTCAACGAAATTGGCCTTGGTTCACAAGTTGTGATCTTTGGTGGCGCCATGGTCGGTCTGCAGTTCACTCCGATCATGGAAAACCTGGGTAGCCTGCTGAACGGCATTGTGAATTACCACACGTATGTTCCCGGCATGAAGTTCCCGGGCATTGATGACTTCTTCAATCGCTATTCGGTGAAGGCCGCTGAGGCCAAGGTGGACCCGCTGGGTTACTACCTGCCACCATTCAACTATGCCATTGGCCAGATGCTTGAGCAGGCCATCAATGCCACCAAGAGTATTGATGACCGCAAGCTGGCGGACTATTTGCGCAAGAATGAAATGCAGACGATTGTGGGACCGGTCCGCTTCGATGCAAATGGCGAGCGGGCGAACCAGCGACTGGTGACGATCCAGTTCCGCGATATTCAGGACAAAAACCTGGCGCAATTCAAGGGTACCGGCAAGCAGGTCATCCTGCACCCCGCAGGTGACAAAAACGGGGAGTTCATCACGCCCTACTCGGCAGCCCGCAAGGCCAAATAAGTCCTACTGTTCAAGAGGGGGCCTGCCCCCTCTTTTTTCGGCGCAACATGATTTTTTCCTTCGATTTGCTATTCGAGGCGGTGCTCTTTGGGGTTCTGCTGGGCAGTTTTTATGCGGCGGTGAGTCTGGGGCTCTCTGTTTCATTCGGCTTACTGGATATCCCCCATGTGGCCCATCCGGCGCTATTGGTTCTGGGTTCGTACTGCACCTACCTGTTGGGCCTTTATGGGATTGATCCCATCGTTGCCGGTATTTTGCTGATGCCGCCCTTCTTTCTGCTCGGCATCCTGATCTATCGTTTTTATTATGAGGTCTTCGAGAAGCGTGGCAGTGATGCCGGCGTGCGTGGCCTCGCCTTCTTTTTCGGTTTTGCCTTCATCATCGAGGTCAGCTTGATACTGGTGTTTGGTGTGGATCAGCGGAGCGCGGAGGCCAGCTACATAGGCAGCAGCTGGGAAATCGGTGACTATCGCATTCCTTACCGGCTTCTGGTGGCGTTTGTGGTGGCCATCATCCTGACATCGAGCCTGACTCTCTATTTTTCGAAAACCTTCACGGGCCGGGCGATCAAGGCGGTGGGGCAGGACGAAGGCGCGTTGCGGCTGATGGGGGCGAATCCGGTGAAGATCAAGCAGCTGGCTTTCGGTATTGCAACAGCCGTGAGTGCGCTCGCTGGTGCGGTGCTGATCATCGTGGGCCCTGTAGAGCCGGCGCTGGATCGCATCTATATCGGGCGGACATTTTGCGTGGTTGTGCTGGCTGGCCTTGGCAGCATGAGTGGAACGTTGGCGGCCGGGCTGATTCTTGGCGTCACAGAATCCATCGTATTGATGTTGTTTGGAACATCCTGGGCGCCCGCGGTGTCATTCGGCTTGTTGCTGTTGATGCTTGGGATTCGGCCACAAGGCCTGTTTGGCAGGTAAGCGCTATGAAATATTGGATCATCTCTGTGGCGTTGCTCGCCAGCCTGCTCGGCGTAGCTTTATCGGGCGCCAACGAGTACCTGTTCTTTGCGGGATTTGTGGTGCTTCAATTTGTTGTGCTGGCGACGGCCTGGAACATTCTTGGAGGCTATGCCGGCTACGTGAATTTCGGTGTGCCGGCATTTGTTGCTGTCGGAGCGTATACGGCGCTGGTGCTTTTCAAATCAACAGGTGCTCCGCTGGTAGTGCAGATTCTGGGCGGCGCCATCATGGCCGGCTTGCTGGGTTTGCTGGTAGGTTTGCTGACGCTTCGCCTGCGTGGCATCTTTTTCTCCATTGCCACCATTGCCGTCATTTTCATTCTGGAAGCTGTGGTGATGAATTGGCGCTTTGTTGGCGGGGCTTCGGGTCTTCAACTGACCCGACCGAACGTGCCCTGGATTTTTGAGACCTACACCCGAATGCTGTTTTTCGTGATGGCTGTGATGGCTTTCATCGCGGTTTCGGTTGCGCGCTACATCCAGTCTTCGCATATAGGAAGAGGACTGCGCGCCCTGCGGGACTCGGAGGAGGCGGCAGAATGTTCAGGTGTGCCCACACTCAAGCTCAAACTGATTGCCTGCACGATCTCTGGCGCCTTGTTGGGGGCCGCCGGTGCGCCCATGCCCATGTACCTGAGCTTTATCGAGCCAGCATCGACCTTCAATCTGAGTTACGCGGTGTCTGCCCTGGCGATGGTGATTATTGGAGGCATTGGACACTGGGCAGGCCCCTTGATTGGCGCGATTCTGCTTGGCAGCATCCAGCAAATTGTCACCGTCACCATATCCAATGAACTGAATGTGATGGTGGTTGGCATCTTGCTGGTTTTGTTTGTGGTCATAGCCCCCGACGGGGTTCTGGGATTGGTGAAAAAATGGAAACAATCCTCGAAGTAAAAGATGTCGTCAAGAACTTTGGCGGGTTCACGGCTCTCTCGGGGGTGAACCTTGCGGTGGCGCCGGGCGAGCGTCTGGGCCTCATCGGTCCGAACGGCTCTGGCAAGACGACCTTGATCAGCTGCATCTCGGGCGCGCTGGTTAACGACGGAGGATCGATCCGGTTTAACGGCGCAGAGGTGTCAAGACTGAAAGCCCATGAACGCACGCGACGTGGAATTGCACGAAGTTTCCAGATACCGCGGCCCTTCGCCAGCATGACCGTACTGGAAAACCTGCTGGTGCCTCTTGCCTATGTGTGCGACATCACGGGCTCCAAGGCGGATGCCGAGGCCATGGCGATTCTGGAGGGCATGGGTCTGGCAGACAAGGCACGCACCGCATCCAGCCAGTTGTCGCAGGTCGAGTTACGAAAGATGGAACTGGCCCGAGCCATGGCGGCCAAGCCCAAGCTGCTTATTTCTGACGAGGCCATGGCAGGACTGGCCGGCGCAGAAGTGGATGAAGTACTGAAGATTTTGTTTGAACTGAATGCGATGGGGATTACGATCATCATGATCGAGCACATCATGCAGGCGGTGATGTCCTTCTCCCAGCGCGTGGTGTGTCTGGATGCCGGTCAGATCATTTGTGAGGGAACCCCGGACGTCATTGTCACCAATCCGGAAGTACAGAGGGCATACCTTGGCGATTAAGCTGGTCATCAAAGATATCAACGCAGGTTACGGTGCGGTACGTGCCTTGCACGGTGTCTCGCTTGAGATTAATCAGGGCAAAACCGTAGCGCTGCTTGGCACCAACGGGAATGGCAAAAGCACGCTCATGAAGTGTGTCATGGGCATGGTGAAACCCGACAGTGGCAGCGTCCTGCTTGAGATGGATGGCGAAGTCCATGACCTCACGCAGATGTCTACCGAAAGCATCGTCAACCTGGGGGTCAGCATGGTGCCTGAAGGCCGGCGACTGTTTCCCAAACTCACGGTGGAGGAAAATTTGCTGCTTGGTGCCTACCGGCAGCAAGCCCGCGGGCAGATTGCGACCAACCTTGAGTTTTCTTATGAGGCTTTCCCTTTGTTGGTGGAGCGCCGCCGTCAGTTGGCGGGATCGATGTCCGGTGGGCAGCAGCAAATGCTGGCAATTGCCCGGGCCTTGATGTCTTCGCCAAAGCTGCTGTTGGTGGACGAACCCTCGGTTGGACTCTCCCCCCTGCTTGTGTCACATACGATTACCAAGATCAAGGAGCTCAAGGAAAAGTATGACCTGACCGTGCTGATGGCGGAACAGAACTTTAACCAGGCTATCCGGATCGCGGACTATGGCTACATCATTGTCCATGGTGAGATTGTTTCCCAAGGCGATGTTGAATCACTCAAGAACAATGACATGGTGAAGAATTTTTACCTGGGTGTATCAGCCTGAAGCATTCGCCATCGGGCAAGAGCCTAACCCCTGCAGAGAGCAGCCTGCAGGAGCCTTGATCGGGGCAATAGGAGAAGCAGATGAAATCGCCAGATTTTGACTATGTCAGACCGGACTCGCTGGCCGAGGTGTTTGAGATGCTGAAAAACCATGATGGCCGCGCGCAGCTATTGGCTGGAGGCCAGAGTTTGATGGCGATCATGAACTTGCGCATGGCGGATCCGGAGCTCCTGATTGACATCAATGGCTTACCCGGTATGCGGTCCATAGAGAAGCAGGGGGACAGGATTCGCATCGGTGCCCTGGTGACACACCGCGAGTTGCTGGAGTCCCCCGTTGTGGCTGAGTGTGTACCTTTGTTGTCGCAGGCGGTGCCTTATGTCGCACATGTGGCGATACGCAATAAAGGCACGATAGGCGGTAGTCTGGCATTGGCGGATCCGGCGGCTGAATACCCGGCGGTGGCCCAGGCGCTGGGTGCCACGATCATTGCGGCCAGTCCAGCCGGCGAGAGGCGAATCCAGGCGGCTGACTATTTTCTGGGCTTTTACCAGACGGCGCTTCAGCCCGAGGAAGTGCTGCTTGCCGTGGAGTTTCCCGTGGCCGCCCCGGGGCAACATTTTGTTTTTTGCGAACTGGCCAGACGTCATGGCGATTTCGCGATGGTGGGGCTGGCTGCTGCTATCACCCTGTCGGGGGCGAGTGTGCAGGCGGCCAGCTTTGCTTTTTGCGCCGTAGCGGGTTACCCCCAGCTCGCATCGACAGCCATGGCGGGCATGGTCGGGAAAAAACTGGATTCAGCGCAGATTCTTGCAGCGCAGGAGGCGCTGGAAACCGATTTGACGCCAAACGGTGACTTGCAGGCCAATGCTGCTACCAAAATTCACTTGGCTCGTGTATTGCTCGGCAGAGCGCTGGAGCAAATGAGGGTACAGCCATGACAGAAAAACGAATGAATACAGGTCTGACGGTCAACGGGCAGCACGTGCAACGGGAGATTCCCGTGCGACAGCATCTGGTGGATTTTTTGCGTGAAGACCTTGGGCTTACCGGCTCCCATCTGGGTTGCGAATACGGCGTTTGCGGGGCATGCCAGGTCATGGTGGATGGTCAGCTGGTACGGGGTTGTTTGACCCTGGCTGTGCAGATGGAGGGGAAAACGGTCGACACAGTGGAAGGACTGTCGGACCGGGGCGACCTGCAACGATTGCAACAAGCCTTTCTGGCGCACAACGCCTTGCAATGCGGGTTTTGCACATCTGGCATGTTGTTGACAGCGCTGGACCTGGTGCAACGAAATCCGGGTGCCAGTCGCGATGAGATACGGGAACATATTTCAGGAAACTACTGCCGTTGTACAGGTTACCAGGCCATTGTGGATGCCATCGAATCAGTGTTGCGACCAGCAAGCACAGAAGTCGACAAGCTTGTGAAGGGGGTGACGCCATGAATGCCCGTCTTGAAATTCAGCTTCCAGGTGAAGAAACCAAAACCAAAGCGAAAAGCAGCCTGATTGGACAAAGCGTACCCCGTGCAGGTGCGAAGCGCTTGCTGCAAGGGCGAGGCGTCTATCTGGATGACATGCGTCTACCTCGGCTGGCACATGTGGTGTTTCTGCGCAGTCCACATGCCCACGCATTGATCAAGCATCTGGACCTGAGCAAGGTGCAGCAGCAGCCTGGGGTTATTGCCGTCTTCAATGGTCAGGCCGTAGCGGAATTCTGCACACCCTGGGTCGGGGTGTTGGGGCACCTGAAAGGCATCAAATCTGCGCCCCAGCATGCCATTGCGATTGACCGTGTGTGTTGGCAGGGGGAGGCGGTGGCGGCCGTGGTGGCGGAAACAAGGCGCCAGGCTGAAGATGCGCTGGGTCATGCGGAAGTTGAATGGGAAGCGCTCCCGTCGGTGACTGACATGCATGCCTCATTGCGAGGAGATGTCGTGATCCACCCTGAATTGGGAGATAACATCTGCTTCAAGCGTGAATTGGTGACACCGGGGTTTGATGACGCGTTTGCCAGTGCGGACGTGGTGGTCGAAAAGACCTTCAACTTTGCGCGGCATACGGGGGTGACCAATGAGCCCCGCGCCATAGTGGCTGACTACAACCCGGCAGAACATGCCTTGACGGTCTACCATGCGACCCAGGCGCCGCACATGATGCAGGATATTTTTTCGAAGCATCTGAATATCCCTGAATCCAATGTGCGCGTGATTTGCAAGGACGTGGGTGGCTCATTTGGCATCAAGGTGCACGTGTATGCCGACGAGATGGCGACGGCCGCGATTTCCGTCATGCTGCGTCGTCCGGTCAAGTTCATTGCAGATCGGGTCGAATCCTTCCTGAGTGACATTCATGCACGGGAACATACGGCCACGATACGGCTGGCATGTACCAAGGCCGGCGAAATTCTGGGGTTTGACCTGGATGACCTGACCGGCATTGGCCCCTATTCGGTCTATCCGAGAACCAGCGGGATTGAGGGCAATCAGGTTGTCAACCTGACAGGTGGCCCCTACAAACATCAGCAATACCGTGCCAGGCTCAACGTTGTCTTCACGAACAAGAACAACACCTGTCAGTACCGTGGGGTAGGGCATCCGATCGCGGTGGCGCTGACAGAGGGTATCGTGGATGAGGCCGCACGCAAGATTGGCATGGACCCGGCAGAATTCCGCCGTCGCAACCTGATAGCGGATGATGCCTATCCGTATACATTCCCCTCGGGCTTGAAGTTCGAGAAACTGTCGCATCACCAGTGCCTCGACAAGCTGCTCGCAGTCATGGACTACAAGGGTTTGCGTGCTGAGCAGGAGAAACTCAGACAACAAGGGATTTACCGCGGCATCGGACTGGCCGCCATGATCGAGGTAACCAATCCCTCCCCTGCGTTCTACGGCGTGGGTGGCGCGCGAATCTCTGCACAGGACGGTGCCACCATCCGGCTGGATCCGGCCGGTATGCTCAATGTGCTTGTCAGCGTAACGGAGCAGGGGCAGGGAACGGAGGCTATCTTTGCGCAGATTGCCGCTGCGGTGGTCGGTGTCGGCGTGGATAAGGTGCGTGTCATCACGGGGGATACCGGCGTGACGCCCTATGGCGGTGGGACCTGGGCCTCACGTGGCGCGGGTATTGGTGGCGAGGCCGTACTTCAGGCGGGCAAGGTGCTTCGCTCGAACATTCTGGACGTGGCGGCGGCGATTCTTCAGGTTGACAAGGTCACTCTGGACATCCAGGAAGGAGCCGTTATCAACAAAGTCACTGGTACGGTCGCCATGCCCTTGAGCGAGGTGGGGCGTGTCGCCTACTTCCGGCCGGACACCTTGCCAATGGACTTTCAGTCAGAGCTCACAGTGACGCGTCATTACACACCGCGTGAGTATGGTTTTACGTTTACCAATGGCATTCAGGCCTCTTATGTCGAGGTGGACACGGACACGGGCTTTGTAAAGCTGCTCAAGCATTGGTGCGTTGAAGACTGTGGCACGGTGATCAATCCTATGCTGGTCGATGAACAAATTCGCGGTGGCATTGTGCAGGGCATAGGCGGGGCGCTGTTTGAGGAGTGCATCTACAGCGATGATGGTCAGCTGCTGAATGGATCCATGGCTGAATATCTGGTCCCCATGGCCGCAGAGATGCCGGACATCGTGGTGGGTCATGTGGAGACGCCGACGAAAACGTCTGAGCTGGGTGCCAAAGGTGCGGGTGAAGCGGGCACGGCGGGTGCTCCAGGGGCCGTCATGAATGCCATCAATGACGCACTTGCCTCCTTGGGCGCGACGGTAGACACCCAGCCTATTACCCCACAAAGAGTGCTGCACGCTTTGGGCAAGGTCTAGTGTGGACGGACGGAGCCATTGCAGCCCGCAATTGGCCCACCTGTTCAGTGTGCCCGCACCAAGTGTGCAACGCCCTCGAGTTCGACCGCGGTATCACGAATCAGGTTGTCGGGTTGGGCGTAATGCTCGACCCAGGATGTGAAGCCGGCCTGGTAAGGCTGAATCACGGCACCGAGGCGCCTGGCCTGATCCACGGCAAACTGACCCACGGGCACCCTGAGAGCAGAGAAGCGAGCCAGTGCCGCAAGCACGTCGTCTTCTGTGCCGTCGAATGCCTGGGTCAAGGCCAGTGCATCGCCTGCCGCCTTGGTGACGCCTTGCCCCACGTGGGGGCGTGCGACAAAGGCAGCGTCTCCGATCAGGGCGGCGCGTCCCTTGTGCATGCTTGTTGTGGTGCTGTCGACGATCACCTGCAGAATCAGTTCTGGTGAAGAGGCAAGAACTTCGGCCCAGGCAGGATGCAGAAGAATCGAAGCATCAGACCTGGCTTGTTGGATGAACTCACTGCGTATGAGATGAGGTGCGATGCCGTCAGCATGCAGCTGTCCCTGTATATCAGTGAGCATGTCGTTGAGTTGAGTGGCGGAGGTCTTGCGGTACCACACGACATTGATGAGAACGCGCTCAGCATCATCTGCGCCCAGAATCGGATAGCCGAGAATCTGCTCGCCAGGGGCTTGTGAAAATGCGAAGGCATTGCCGAGCAGGGCCTGGGTTTCAGGGCTCAGTGTGCCGCGATCAACCAAGGCGCGCCACGCTACATAGCCGGCATACTCTATCGGAGGTGCATCAAACACCTGCTTGCGAATAATCGAGCGCACGCCGTCAGCTGCGACGAGCAACTCCGCTTCCAATGACTCTCCGCTTGCCAGGGTGACGCGGGCCAGTTCGTTGGCACTGCCCGGATCTATGGTCACTACATTGGACTGTAACCTGTAGCGCTCGGGCGGCAAGGCGTCTAGCAGAATGCGCAGAAGACGAGACCATGCGGTCAGGATCTGAGGCAACTTGCAACTGGCCAGTAGCTTGCCTTCACGGTCGAAAGCGATGCGTTCATCCAGGGCGTAGCCCAACTCATGTGCGTAGCGTGCCCCGGCCATTTCAAGCAGCTTGCGTAGCCCATCGTTGGTGACGATGCCGGTACCTCGGCTGGTCAGCGGGCTGGCCGCTTTTTCAAGCACGGTCACTTCCCAGCCTGCACGGTGCAGCAGATTGGCGGCGAACAGGCCGCCCATGGAGCCGCCAACAATGAGTGCACGTTTGGAAGACATGGCTTGCTCTAGAATGAAGCTACTTCAATGACAGGACTAGACCAGTGGGTGTGCGCCTTGATCCCGCCGTCCGTCGAAAGCAGATTCTCGACGCAGCCATCTCTTACTTTACGGAAGCCGGTTTTGGCGTCCAGACCCGGGAGTTGGCCCGCCGGATTGGCATATCGCAGCCGCTTCTGTACCGGTACTTTCCTTCCAAAAACGATCTTATCAATGCGGTTTTCGATGCGGTTTTCCTGAGCCAATGGAATGAGAACTGGATTACCCAACTGCACGATCGATCGATTCCGTTGCGGGACCGGCTGTTGAGGTTCTATGCGCAGTACGCTCAGGCCACCTACACGCCGGAATGGATCCGGATCTACATGTATGCAGGCCTGGCGGGGCTGGACTTCAACAGGAAATACTTGGGACTGGTGCGCACGCGACTGCTGACGGCCATGTGTCTTGAGTTTCGCCTTGAGTTTGCAAGTCCACAGCAATGTGAGCATGTCCCGGAGGTGTCGGCCCGGGAAATCGAGCTGGTCTGGACGCTTCATGGCAGCATGTTTTACGCGGCGGTGCGTGAAAACATTTTCAACATGAAAACACCCATCACGCATGACTGCCGTGCTCAGGACGCGATTGATATTTTTCTGGCTGGTGCATGTTCCACCTACCCACGGGTACTGGAGCAAGTATGGGCAGACAGAAAATTGCCCCGTGAGAAGAGTAAAGGGGGCGCTTCTGCGAGCTCGTAGTGCAGTACTTTGGCGAGGATCATGTCATGGTCTCCGCCAGACATGACCTGGTCGGTTTGGCAATACAGGCGTGCAGTGCAACCATTGATCAGGGGCGCCGGGAACCCGTCCGGGATCTGATAATCCACACCCAGGAATTTGTCAGCCTGCGGGGTCGCAAACTGCCGCGCCAACGCCATCTGGTTGTCCGCCAGGATATGAATGACATGCGATTGCCCCTCTCCAAACAGCTCTCTGCTGGGGGAGCTTTTGGCAATGGACCACAACACCAGTGCAGGGCTCAGAGAAATCGAGCAGAAACTGTTGACGGTCAGCCCGACGGGCCGATGATCCCGTTCCTCCAGTGTTGTGATGACGGTCACGCCCGTGGCGAAAGAGCCCAGGACATTACGCAAAGCGCTATGCTCTTGCGGTATGGGGTGTGCCATCAGTCACCTCCTGCCATCCGCTCGAGCACCGCGTATACCGAGGCAGTGTCGTGAAGGCGATGACCTTGTGCAATTGCCGCATGGTAAACCGGGATGCACGCAGCGAACAGAGGAGCGGGGACTGCCAGCTCGCGCAAAGCCTCTGAGATGATCGCCATGTCTTTTTGCCAGATCTCCACCTTCATGGTGGCCTGTTTCCATTGGCGTGACGCCATCATGGGGCCTCTGACCTGGAACATGCGCGAGCTGCCCGCACCATCGCCGACAACGTCGACCACCATCTTGGGATCCAGACCAAGGCGTTTTCCAAACAGCACCGCTTCCGCCGCAGACACGTTGTGAATAGCGACCATCAGGTTGGCCACCAGCTTCATCTTCATGCCGTTGCCGAATTCCCCGACGTCGTACTGAGCGCGGGCGAAGCCTTCGAAAATGGCTTTCATGGCGCGAATGGCGCGGCTATTGCCGCTTGCATAAACCTGCAGGTCTTTGGTCTTGGCTTGAGCCCCTGTCCCGGAAAGCGGTGCATCAATCATGTCGATGCCGGCTTCGGCCAGCACATCGCGTGCCGTTAACTTGTCGCTCAGAGGTAGGGTGCTGGTCTCGGCGACGCAGAAGGTCCCGCTTCTTATTTTCAGACTCAGGGCTTCCTTGGCCAGCGCGGCGCAGACCTCATGCAATGCGGCAGATGAAGGCAAGGAAGTGATCAGATGCCGTGTATGAGGCAGCAGCGCCTCGGCTTGACTGCCCACAATCGAGAGATGGGGCGCCAGCTTCTTGCGTGTTGCGGCGCGTATCTCGACACCGTGTACTGAAAAGCCTGCCGCCTGCAGGTTGACTGCCATCGCAGAGCCCATGATGCCCAGGCCAATAACGCCTACCGCTCGTGATGTGGTCTTCTTTTGCATGGTCTGCTCTGCTCAATGTGCGATGAGGAGAGTTCCTTATTGATCTATTGATAAATAAATAATACGATGTCTGAAAGGATTTGTGAAACGTTTTTTCACCAACTATGGGTAAACCATGATTACATCAGGCTTCGTGATGCGACCCGACGGTACGCGCATTGCCTACACCTCGCAGGGCGTGCAAGGCGCGCCGGCGATTTTGCTCTCCAATTCGCTGGCAACGGATCAGGCGATGTGGGTGGCAGTCCTGCCCGCGCTCACGCAAAGCTATCGGGTGATTTCGTATGACACGCGTGGTCATGGAAAAAGTAGCAGTGCCACGGATACCGCAACTTTGCAGGATCTCGCGGGCGATATGCTGGCGGTGATGGATGCCACGCAGGTGTCGCGTGCCTGCGTGGTCGGCGTATCGCTTGGCGGCATGACGGGGTTGACCCTTGCTTTGCAACATCCCGCGCGGGTGTTCGGCTTGATGGCGTGTAACTGCCGGGATCAGATGGACGAGGGCTTGAATGCAGGTTGGGCGCAGCGTCTCGACGCCGTACGTGAAAAAGGCGTAGCGGCGTTGGTCGAGCCAACGATAGAGCGCTGGTTCAGCCCTGAGTTCAGAAGCGCCGAACCCACGCTGATGGGCGAGGTGCGTGCCATGATCGCGCGCACCTCAGACGTTGGCTATACAGCTTGTGTCCACGCCATCCAGGCGCTCAAGCTGCACGACGAGCTGCCGCGTATCACCATACCTGTGCTGTACGTCGCGGGTGCGCAGGATGGGGCAGCGCCCGCGACGGTGATGCAAGGCATGGCCAGCAACACACCGGGATCGCGCTGTGAGGTGATCGACCCTTGCGGGCATATCACACCGATGCAAAGGCCGGAGGTCTTCGGGCTACTCATTCTTCAATTCTGTGCGGCAACCATAGCCGCTCAAGGAGCCAACACATGAAGCTAGGTACTTTCCTGATGCCGCTGCATCCTCCAGGGCGCGTGCCGAGTGAAACCCTGCGCGAAGACCGTGAGGCCGTGATCCTGGCGGACCAGTTGGGCTATACCGAAGCGTATGTGGGCGAGCATGTGACCGATCTGGCAGAGAACGTGACATCCAGTCTCATGTTTCTCAGCAGTCTCGCGTTCGAGACCAAACAGATCCGGCTCGGCACCGGCACGATCAACATGCCGAACAACCATCCTGCGGCAACCGCGGCCAATGTGGCGATGCTCGACCACATGCTGAAGGGCCGGCTGAATTTTGGCATCAGTCCTGGTGGGCTGATGTCGGATGCCGAGGTATTCGGGAATTTTGGCAATGACCGTCTGGAGATGTTTGTCGAGGCCATCGGCATGGTGCTGGATATCTGGAAGGGCGATGCACCCTACAACCTGAAGGGCAAGTTCTTCGAGGTCAGCACGGCTCGTACCATGATTCCCGAGATCGGTCAGGGCAAGATTCTCAAGCCCTACCAGTTGCCGCACCCGCCGATTGTGGTGACTGCCGTGGCTCCCTTTTCCAAAGGGGTCACGGCTGCAGCTGCCCGTGGCTGGGACCCCATCTCAGCCAACTTTCTTCTGCCGCAATGGGTCAAAACCCACTGGAAGAGTTATGTTGAAGGTTGTGATCAGGGCGGTCGCAAGGCCGACCCCGCCAATTGGCGTGTGGCCAAGAGCATATTTGTGACCGACTCCGACGACGCGCTGGCCAAACGTTACGCCCATACTGCCGAAGGACCCTATCATTTCTATTTCAAACAGCTCATCCGCAAATTGGTGGGCTTTGGTGGTCGATCCAACCTGTTCAAAAGCGATCAAAGCGAGCCTGATGATTCGGTCACGGCCGACACCATGACGCCCAGGCTGGTGTTGGCCGGCTCAGTGAGCAGCGTGGTGGATCAACTGCTTGCGTTCCGTGAACAGACGGGTGACTTCGGAACTCTTCTCTACGCCTGTCATGACTGGATGGACCCTGCGCTGGGGCGTCGCTCGATGGAGTTGATGGCCGAGAAGGTCATTCCACAAGTGAACGCCGCCCTGAGGCAGTCCTGAGCGGCAACGAGCGCTCAGGATGGACTGCTGGGAACCTGCAGTCGGTACCAGTCCGCAATCTGCGCGCCCGTCATGAGCTTGACGTCGGGTTTGGCCAGCACGGCATCCAGCAAATGTTCAAATGCCTGAATCCGATGAGGTACGCCCGTGATATAGGGGTGCACACTGATGGCCATGACGCGGGTTGAAGACTCACTGTCAAGCCACAGTCGGTCCATTTGAAGTATGCCGCGCCGTAGCAACTCGTCTGAGCCATGGTGCTGGATGGCCATCATCGGTATATCGTTGATCTCCACCGAATAGGGGACCGAGATCACGGGCCTGGGCTTGGCCTTGAGCCAGGCGGGCTGGTCATCAATCACCCAGTCTGCAACATATTCAATACCCGCTTCGGAAAGGTAATCCAGGGTGAGATCCGTCTCGGTAAGGCCCGGACTTTCCCAGCCACGAGGGGTTTTTCCGGTGAACTTCCTGATGGACTCCATGCAGTCATGAATGGCTTTCTGCTGGTCATCCAGCTTGTGCATGGGGCCTTGAACATGGCTGTGACCCATGAACTCCCAGCCCGCCTCCAGTGCGGCCTGAGCCACCCGGGGATAACTCTCGCAAACCATGCCGTTAAGGGCGAAAGTCGGCGTGATGTCGCGTTGCTGCAGTGCTGCATGCAAGCGCCAGAAACCAACCCGCATGCCATACTCGTGCCAGGCCCAGTTGGGCAAGTCGGGAAGCAGGGGCTGTCCCATGGGAGGCGGCAGGACGGTGCGCGGCATGGCACGTTCAATGCTCCAATGCTCGACGTTGACGATGACCCAGACCAGCAGGCGTGTGCCATTAGGCGCCCTCAGAGGTGCGCGATCAACAATCGCGCTATAGGGAATGCGCTCACTCAAAAGCGGTGTGGAAACGGGCATCATGATCCTAACGGCAGGGGTGTTCGCTCAAGTAGCAAAGGTTGTGATATCAGTCGTGTCCTGCGCGGCAGGCTGGGTGTGCCATCCGCATGGCGGGCGACTCAGGCAGCGGAGAGACTGGTAGACCGGGTCTCGTAATTGGTGATGAAATCCTCGGGCAGCGGGGGACCCCACAGGTAGAGGGAGTCTTCAGGCTGGTAATCTCCCGAGGGCCATACTGTGTCAACGCCAATGAAGTCAATGTCGTAGGAATATTCCGTGAAGCTGCCCCAGGGGTCTTGCGCGTAATAGAAGTAATTCGAGCCAATCACGTGGCGCCCGACGCCCCAGCCTTTGGCATAGCCAGCAGCCAGCATCTGCTCCATGCCAAGACCCACATCATCAATCTCTTGCACCACCCAGCTGGTGTGGTGAAGGCCGGGGCCATCCGACTTGGCCAGCGCCAGCAGATGGTGGTCACTGGAGTGCGCGCCATGCGCGAATGCGATGACATCGGCCGATTTGTCTGACAGTCGGAAGCCTAGTACATCAGAATAGAACTTGAGCGATTTACCCACATCGGAAGCGAACAGCAGGATATGGGAGAGTCGAAGCGGTTGCACGCGCCCTCCCTCGCTTCGGTTGGGGCCGATTGGGACGTCGATCGGATTTTTCTTGTAGCGAGAACCCAGCGCAGGAGCTTTCTCATTAGGAGAGGATTTTTCAGCGACCTTGATCTGCAAGGCATTGCCATCGGGGTCGCTGATCCAGAAGCCCTCGTCCGTGCCAAAGGGGTGGGGGTGGGCGAATGCAACATTCTGGCTGCTCACATGTGACTTTAGCGGGGCGAAGTCCTCCTGGTAAACACCGAGACTCAGATACTCCAGTTTTTTGGGCTTGCCGGATTCATGGACCGAGCCCCAGCAATGATCATGGCCAAAGGTGTAGAGATCCAGTCGCTGGCCATGGTTGCGCACATCCAGTCCAAAGGTCGAGAAATACTTTTCGGCCACTGCCAAGTCGGGCACGCTGAGCACGAATCGGTCGATGGAATGGATGGCCGTGACATCGGGCCGTTTGGGATCAACCATGGGGTAACTCCTCAGGGGGCATATCAACCTGGAACACCAGAACGCACGGGCCTGGCCAGTCGCATGTACAACCCGTCAGTCCGGTTTGTGAGGGCAGCTCACCTGTCGCCAGGGAGGCGGTTTACCCATGCAGACCCTCGAGACAGAGCAGAGTTTCTGCGCTAGCATGTGCGTTCACTTCAAGCGTAGCGCACTTGTGCATGAGTTCCTTAAAGGAGAAACCCTGATGACACGCAGGTTTGTGGATCTGTCAATCTACCTCGAAAACGACGTGATGAGCGATCCACCGGCGTTTGCGCCGAAAATCGAATACTTCACGCACGAGAACACCTTCGAGCAGATTGAACCCTTCTTCCCCGGCCTGAAAAAGCAGGATCTTCCAGATGGTGAGGGCTGGGCTGTCGAGATGGTGCAGTTGTGCACCCATAACGGTACGCACCTGGATGCGCCTTACCACTTCCATAGCACCATGGACAAGGCGCTGGGAGACAAGAAGCCCGCCATAGCCATTGACGAAGTCCCGCTTGAATGGTGTTTCCAGCCAGGCGTCAAACTGGATTTCCGTGGTTTTCCTGACGGCTATGTTGTGACTGCCCGGGATGTTGAGAGTGAACTTCAGCGTATCGAACATCAACTCAAGCCGCTGGAGATCGTGGTGGTCAACACCCGGGCCGGCACGCGTTATGGCAACCCGGACTACGTGAGCTCAGGCTGTGGCATGGGTTACGAGGCCACCATGTACCTGCTGGAGCGAGGGGTGCGATTGACCGGTACCGACGCCTGGAGTTGGGATGCCCCCTTTGTTTACACGGCCGAAAAATATGGCAAAACCCAGGACGCCTCGCTGATCTGGGAGGGACACAAGGCCGGCCGTGACATTGGCTACTGCCACTTGGAGAAGTTGCATAACCTGGAGGCACTGCCGCCCAATGGCTTCTACATCAGTTGCTTCCCCCACAAGATCCGGGGTGCATCGGCAGGCTGGACCCGTGCCGTGGCCATATTCGACGAAGCCCTGATGGCGTCGGCATGAGTTGATGGATGCACCCGTCCCATACCTGGAGCGCGTGCGTGAGTACTACATGGCGCTTGGCTATGGGGAGCCGTATGCGTGGGCGCACTATGACCAGGTGCCTTTCCTGCGACTGCAGAAACCGCTCGCACAAAGCCGGATAGCCCTCATCACCACGGCTGCACCTTACCAGCCCGACAAGGGGGATCAGGGGCCGGGCGCGCCCTACAATGCCGCCGCCAAGTTCTATGCGGTGTACTCGGGCGCTGTCGATCAGCCGCACGATCTGCGCATTTCGCATGTCGCGATAGACCGTGCGCACACCACAGCCGAGGACCTGGGGAGCTATTTTCCGTTGGCAGCTTTGCATCGACAGGCCGAAAGCGGGCGCATCGGATCGGTGGCGCCACGCTTTCATGGCGCACCCACGAATCGCAGCCAGCGTGTCACGCTGGAGGTGGATGTGCCGGAACTGGTGCAGCGTTGTCAGGCAGATGATGTGGATGCCGCGGTGCTGGTTCCGAATTGTCCGGTCTGTCACCAAACCGTGAGTCTGGCGGCACGGGCGCTTGAGACCCAGGGTATTGCCACCGTCATCATGGGTTGCGCCAAAGACATCGTGGAATATATAGGCGTGCCACGCCTGCTGTTTTCCGATTTTCCGCTGGGGAACGCAGCGGGCCGCCCGAACGACAGGGCGTCACAAGCGCAAACACTGGAGCTGGCCCTGAGTTTGCTGGAAAGCGCGCACAAGCCAAGGACCACAATGAAGTCTCCGCAGCGCTGGAGCAGCAGTTCGAACTGGAAGCTGGACTACTGCAATATCGCCCGCCTTGATCAGGACGAAATCCGGAAACGCCGCATGGAGTTCGACATGAGCAAGAAACAGGCACAGATGTTGCGCGAGTCAACTGGATCCTCGCCAAGCAACGCATCCAGTGAATGATGCGGCATTGCTCAAGAAAGATTTATCAAAAACCGGAAATGGAAACCATGAAAATCAAACGCAAGGATTTCAGGGTTGAGGAGGGAGAGAAGGTCAAGCTCAAGGATTGGCCCACATGGGTGAAGCCAGTGTACCAATCCAAAGAGCAGTACCAGGAACGCCTGGCCCGGCAGGTCGAAGAGCTCAGCGCGTTGCAGCAAATCCACTACGCATCCAATCGCTATGCCGTGCTACTCATCTTCCAGGCCATGGATGCCGCCGGCAAGGATGGTGCCATCAGGCATGTGATGTCCGGCATCAATCCCCAAGGCTGCCAAGTCTTTAGTTTCCAGCATCCCAGTATGACGGAGCTGGACCACGATTTTTTGTGGCGCACCACCCAATGTCTCCCGGAGCGGGGGCGTATCGGCATCTTCAACCGGTCCTACTATGAGGAAGTGCTGATCGTTCGTGTTCACCCTGAAATCCTGCGGAGTCAGAAGCTCCCCGAGGGGGTGCACGGTGACAAGAATATCTGGCAGGAGCGCTACCGTTCGATATTGGACCTGGAAAGCCACCTGCATCGTAACGGCACGCGCATCGTCAAGTTCTTTCTCCATCTGTCCCAGGAGGAGCAGCGCAAGCGTTTTCTTGAGCGTATTGATCAGCCTGAAAAAAACTGGAAACTCAGCCAGGCGGACATCGAGGAGAGGAAGCACTGGAAGAAATACATGACAGCCTATGAGGACTGCTTGAGTGCAACGAGTACGAAGGCCGCTCCCTGGTATGTTGTGCCGGCAGACGACAAGGAAAACGCCCGCTTGATCATTGCCCAGGTGGTTCTTGAAACCTTCAAGTCATTGGACATGCGCTATCCAGAAGCAGACGAAAAGCACCGGCAGGAGTTGCAGGCGATTCGCCAGCTATTGATGCAGGAAGCACCGTCGCCTACGAAATGAGGGCTGACAGGCACTGTTCGCATCGAACTCAGACGCGCTGCCCAGGCGCCTAGTTGCATGGCAATTGAAACGCTTGGCTCAGTCGGGGATTCGAGCGGAGCGGCGGCGAATCGCCAGGCCATCAGGTCGCGTATCGCACTTCCAGGATTTCGAATTCGATGGCTTCATGGTAGGTCTTGACGTCCTGCAAGGCCAGGTGCAGCAGGATCTTGGGCGCATAGGCTTTGATGACCCTGTGCAGAAGTGCGCCAATGACAATCATCGGCAAGCCCACCCATGCGTAACCCGACAGGCTCAGGGCCGTGCCAACGCCGAGAATCGGCAGGGAGATGCCGGTGACAAACAGGCGGTGCTTGACATATTTCTGGGCCCGTTCGGGATTGACGATCAACCGAAAACGTCCGGCGGGAAGACCACTGCGAAATTCCTCATAAGGCACAAAAACAGGGCTGTTTGTGGCGGTGGACGTATCGGTCTCGTTCATGCTTTCTCGCAGGCAGATGATGGCTGGCGCAGTGTGTGCACCAAGGGATAGACCCGTATCTTAACCATGCCCCTGACGTGATAATGGCGGACACCTCATCTCAACCCCCTGTGCCATGCCCAAAAAACCTGATGCCAGCAACGCCCCTGGTTCACACGCGATTTCCCCGCAGGACGAGACCACGGGCATGTCCCGCGGACTGGCCAGTTATGGCGACAAGGGTTTCTCGCTATTTCTACGTAAGGCTTTTATCAAGGGTGCCGGCTACACGGACAGTGCGCTGTCACGCCCCGTCATCGGCATCGCCAACACAGGCAGTGCCTATAACCCTTGTCATGGCAATGCGCCGCAGCTCATTGAGGCGGTCAAGCGTGGCATCCTGATGGCTGGTGGCCTGCCCATGGACTTCCCGACAATCTCTGTGCATGAGAGCTTTTCGTACCCCACCAGCATGTATCTGCGCAACCTCATGTCGATCGACACCGAGGAGATGATTCGTGCGCAGCCCATGGATGCCGTGGTACTGATCGGCGGCTGTGACAAGACCGTACCCGCTCAGCTCATGGGGGCTGCCTCGGCGGGTATCCCGGCAATTCAGCTCATCACGGGTTCCATGTTGACTGGTTCGCACCGCTCCGAACGTGTGGGCGCGTGCACCGACTGCCGCCGTTACTGGGCAAAATTTCGCGCCGAAGAAATCGATGCCGAAGAGATTGCGGATGTGAACAACCAGCTTGTGGCCAGTGTCGGCACCTGCTCTGTCATGGGCACGGCCAGCACCATGGCCTGTATCGCCGAGGCGCTGGGCATGACCGTGCCAGGCGGCGCCTCGCCGCCGGCGGTGACGGCCGATCGCATCCGTGTGGCCGAGCACACAGGGGCACAGGCCGTCACCATGGCAAAAGAACGCCTGACCATCGACAAGGTCCTTACGGCGGATGCATTCGAGAACGCCATGCGCGTTTTGCTGGCGATTGGGGGGTCGACCAACGGTCTGGTACATCTGACGGCCATTGCGGGGCGACTGGGCTTCGAGGTTGACTTGAAGGCGCTGGATCGCATGGGACGTGAAACCCCGGTGCTGCTGGACCTGAAACCTTCGGGTGACCACTACATGGAGGATTTCCACCATGCCGGTGGCATGGCCACGCTGCTGCGTGAACTCAAGCCATTACTTAAGCTGGATGCGTTGACTGTGACGGGGCGCACTCTCGGCGAGGAGCTTGAGGCCGCTGGCCCGGGCTTCAAGCAGAACGTGGTGCGACCCATGTCCCATCCGATCTATCCGCAAGGCGGCATTGCCGTGCTGCAGGGCAATCTCGCGCCCGGAGGCGCCATCATCAAGCAGTCTGCGGCCAATCCGGCCCTGATGGAGCATGAGGGCCGAGCCGTTGTGTTCGAAAACGCCGAAGACCTTGCGCGACGCATCGACAGCGATGAGCTAGATGTCAATGCCGATGACGTCCTTGTACTCAAGAACATTGGCCCCAAGGGCGCACCCGGCATGCCGGAAGCCGGCTACCTGCCGATTCCGCGCAAGCTGGCTCGTGCAGGAGTGAAGGACATGGTGCGTATTTCCGATGGCCGCATGAGTGGCACCGCGTTTGGCACCATCGTGCTGCACGTGACGCCCGAGTCGGCCATGGGGGCGCCGCTGGCCTATGTGCAAAACGGTGACCGTATCCGGCTCAGTGTGTCCCGTCGGGAGCTCACCCTGCTGGTGTCAGATGAAGAACTGGTCGCACGAGCCAAAGCGAAACCCATCTCCCCCCCGACCGCCGAGCGAGGTTACCGCAAACTCTTTCTGCAGACCGTGACGCAGGCTGATCAGGGGGTGGATTTCGACTTCTTGCGTGCGCCAAGCCTGCAGGGGATCATTCCGAAATCGGAGTGAAGCACTTCGCGGGCATCGCGGTCCGGTAACTGGGGCTGTGTGCCGCCCAAACTCAAGGCGCCTCTTTTTTCAGCAACAGGGCTGCGTCATACAGCGCGTTGCGAGAGCCCCCGGTGATTTCGGCGGCGAGTTTGACGGCTGATTTGAGTGGTAACTCCGCCAGCAGCAAGCGTAGTACACGTTCGTCCTGCCCCGTCTCCGCGGCGACCTTGGCCGGGTGCAAGACCAGCACAAACTCGCCGCGCGCCCGGTTGGGCTGCGCTGTCAGCCAAGCAGGGAAGTCCGATGCACCGAGCGTGGTGATTTCTTCGTATTGCTTGGTTAACTCGCGACCCACCGTCAGCCTGCGTTCACCCAGCGTGGCCAGCGCGGCAGCCAATGCCTCGATGCGGTGGGGTGCTTCAAGCATGACCACGGCGCGTGCTTCATCCGCCAGCTTGTCGACGGCCAGCGTGCGTTCGGTCGCTTTCACGGGCAGAAAGCCAGCGAACACAAAGCCTTCACTCTGACTGCCTTCAGGTGCAAGTCCTGCCACGCTGAGCGCCGTCGTGACACTGCTGGCGCCGGGCAGGGGGACGATGGCCAAGCCCTGGGCGCGTACCGCAGCGACCAGACGGGCGCCCGGATCGCTGATGGCCGGGGTGCCTGCATCACTGACATAGGCCATGCGCTGGCCTTGTTGCAAGCGTGCTATCACGACGGCGGCGGCCTCGGCTTCATTGTGCTGGTGCAGCGCCATGAGCTGCTGCGAGGTCTTGTCGATGCCGTAGGCACGCAGCATGGCGTGCGTGTGCCGGGTGTCCTCGCAAGCCACGGCGTCTGCGAGATGGAGCACATGCAGCGCCCGCAGCGTGATGTCGGCCAGGTTGCCGATCGGGGTGGCCACCACATACAGGGCGCCCTGCGGATAATGCTGCATGGCAGCCGCATCGTGAGCGGCGCTCAGGGCAGAAGTGAAAGAAGCGCTCAATGGTGTTCTCCAATAAGAACGAAACGAACAGCGCGCCGACCACCAAGCAGGTCGGCGATGCCGCGGAAGATACCGCGCTGCGCCACTTGCAGCAGGCCGGCTTGCGCCTGCTGGAACGCAATTATCGGACGCCCGGCCGGGGTGGCGGCGAAATCGACCTCATCATGCGCGAGAAGGACGGTACCGTGGTCTTCGTCGAGGTGCGTCGCCGTGCCAGCACCACGCACGGCGGTGCGGCCGCCAGTATTGGTACTGGCAAGCAGCAGCGCATTGTTCTGGCATCCAGGCACTACCTGATGCGACACCGCACGCTACCGCCCTGTCGCTTCGACGTGATCTTGCTGGAGAATGGCAATGTGAGCTGGCTGCGTGCGGCATTTGATGCGTTTTAATCTGTTACCAACACAGGATGGCTGGGTTTGCCTGCACGAGTATCATTGGCCCCATGCTTGAACAACGCATTCAACAACACTTCATTGAAAGTGCCGACCTGAAATACCAGGCGGCCCAGGTGCTGAGCAAACCCATTGCCGACGCGGTGCAGGCCATCCTGGCCTGTGTCACCAGTGGCGGCAAGGTACTGGCCTGCGGCAATGGCGGCTCTGCAGCCGACGCACAGCATTTTGCGGCTGAGTTCGTAGGCCGGTTCGAGCGTGAGCGGCCCGAGCTCGGCGCGATTGCACTGACCACGGACGCTTCCATCCTCACGGCCATAGCCAATGACTACGACTTCAATGTCGTGTTCTCCAGGCAGGTGCGCGCCCTGGGCCTGCCTGGCGATGTCTTGCTCGCCATTTCCACCAGTGGCAACTCGGCCAATGTGCTGGCAGCCATCGAGGCGGCGCATGAGCGTGAAATGACGGTGGTGGGGCTGACCGGTCGCAGCGGCGGCAAGATGGCGCAGGCACTGCGTGATACAGATGTGCACATTTGTGTGCCCCATGAGCGTACCGCCCGCATACAGGAGGTCCATATTCTGGCCCTGCACTGCATTTGCGATGCGGTCGATACCCAATTGCTTGGAGAACAGGACGTGGCGACATGATGAAACTGGGCGATCGAAAATTCTGGATGTCTGCAGTGTTGGCCGCCATGACGGCTGCCTTTCTCAGTGCTTGTGCGCCCGTCATGTTCGGCAGCGCAGTGGGCGGGGTTCTGGTGGCTACGGACCGCCGTACGGCCGGCATGCAGCTGGAAGATGAAAACATCGAGTTGCGCTCAGCGAGCCGCCTGCGTGAGAACCTTGGCGATCGTGGGCATGTGAATGTCACGAGCTACAACCGCCAGGTCCTGTTGACCGGCGAAGTTCCCAATGCCCAGGACAAGCAACTGGTTGAGCAGATCGTGTCGCGCGTGGAGAACGTACGCTCCATTGTCAACGAGCTCGTCATTGCCCAGCCTTCGAGCCTGGCCCAGCGCTCGACGGATGCATTGACCACGGCCAGGATCAAGGCCTCCATGGTTGACTCCAAGGACATCTTTGCCAATGCCTACAAGGTGGTGACCGAACGTGGCACGGCCTACCTGATGGGACGTGTGACCCAGCGCGAAGCTGATCGTGCCACCGAGATTGCCCGCTCCGTTGGCAGCGTGCAGAAAGTTGTTCGCATCTTCGAAATCCTGACCGAAGACGAACTGCGGGCACTGCAGCCTCCCCCTCCTCCGCCGAAAGCCGACGAGAAAAAATAAGCGTGAGGCAGCTCAGCTGATCGGCCCTACTTGAGCCGCTTGATCAGGCCGTCGGTGTCCCTGCGCTGACGGAGACGTCAGACGATGGCGAAGTTTTCGGTGCCGGCGCTCAAGTCTTGTGTCTTGCCCCGCTGGCTGTTGAGCTTGATCTGCAGGCGCAGGTCATTCAGCGAGTCGGCATTGCGCAGCGCATCCTCGTAGCTGATGATGTTGTTCTCGTAGGCGTCGAACAATGCCTGATCAAAGGTCTGCATGCCCAGGTTGCGGCTTTTCTTCATGACCTCCTTGATTTCGGAGACCTCGCCCTTGAAGATCAGATCGGAGATCAGCGGGGTGTTGAGCAAGACCTCTACCGCTGCATGCCGGCCCTTGCCGTCCTGCTTGGGGATCAGTCGTTGCGATACCAGGGCCTTGAGGTTGAGCGACAAGTCCATCAGCAACTGGGGTCGCCGCTCCTCGGGGAAGAAGTTAATGATGCGGTCCAGGGCCTGGTTGGCACTGTTGGCGTGCAGTGTGGCCAGACACAGGTGGCCCGTCTCGGCAAAGGCCACGGCATGCTCCATGGTTTCGCGGTCGCGGATCTCACCCATGAGGATCACGTCGGGGGCCTGGCGCAAGGTGTTTTTCAGGGCGATTTCCCAGTTGTCGGTGTCAATGCCGACCTCGCGCTGTGTCACCACGCAGTTCTTGTGCATGTGCAGGAACTCCACCGGGTCCTCGATCGTGATGATGTGGCCGTAGGAGTTTTCGTTGCGCCAGTCCACCATGGCCGCCAGCGTGGTGGATTTGCCGGAGCCGGTGGCGCCCACCAGAATGCACAGGCCGCGCTTGGACTGGACGACTTCTTTCAGCACCTGGGGCACACCGAGGCCGTCGATGGTTGGCAGGGTGATGGGAATGACCCGCATGACCATGCCCACCTTGCCTTGTTGCACAAAGGCGTTGACGCGGAAGCGTCCGAGACCGGGCGGAGAGATGGCGAAGTTGCACTCCTTGGTGCGCTCGAATTCAGCGATCTGTTTGTCATTCATGACCGAGCGTGCCAGCGCCAGCGTGTGGGCGGCGGTCAGGGGCTGGGGCGAGACCTTGGTGAGTTTGCCGTCCACCTTGACCGCTGGCGGGAAGTCGCCCGTGATGAACAGGTCACTGCCATTGCGGCTGACCATGAGTTTGAGCAGGTCATTGATGAATTTGGTGGCTTGATCGCGTTCCATCAGAACAGCTCCTTTCAGTGAACTCAATAATGGTCTTATTCGGGGAACACTGTGGAGCCGGCTTTGCCGGTTCACTGGTGTTGCCCCCTGCAAGGGGGGTGGCGAAGCGACACGCCGTGCGCGTAGCCTGGGGGTGTGCCATAACTACCCCGGGAAATTTTCCGGAATCTTGGCCTTGCCGCGTGCCTCGGCCGGGCTGATGATATTGCGTTTGACCAGCTCGGTCAGGTTCTGGTCCAGTGTCTGCATGCCCACGCTGTTGCCGGTCTGGATACTGGAGTACATCTGGGCCACCTTGGCCTCGCGGATCAGGTTGCGGATGGCGCTGGTACCCAGCATGATCTCGTGCGCGGCGACACGGCCCAGACCATCCTTGGTCTTGCACAGGGTCTGCGAGATCACGGCCTGCAGCGACTCCGACAGCATGGCGCGCACCATTTCCTTCTCTTCAGCCGGGAACACGTCGATGATCCGGTCGATGGTCTTGGCTGCGCTGGAGGTGTGCAGCGTGCCGAACACCAGGTGGCCGGTTTCGGCTGCCGTCATGGCCAGGCGGATGGTCTCCAGGTCACGCATCTCGCCCACCAGAATCGCGTCAGGGTCTTCGCGCAGTGCGGATTTGAGCGCGGCGGCAAAGCTCAGTGTATGGGGGCCGACCTCACGCTGGTTGATCAGGCATTTTTTGGACTCGTGCACGAACTCGATAGGGTCTTCCACCGTGAGAATGTGGCCCTGCTCGGTTTCGTTGAGAAAGTTGACCATGGCCGCCAGCGTGGTGGACTTGCCCGAACCGGTGGGGCCGGTCACCAGTACCAGGCCGCGCGGCTTGAGCGCCAGATCGCCAAAGATCTTGGGCGCGTTGAGCTGCTCCAGCGTCAGGATCTTGGAGGGAATGGTACGGAACACCGCACCCGCGCCACGGTTGTGGTTGAACGCGTTGACGCGAAAACGCGCCAGACCTTCGATTTCGAAGGAGAAGTCAATCTCCAGAAACTCTTCGTACAGCTTGCGCTGGGTGTCGTTCATGATGTCGTACACCATGGCGTGAACGGTCTTGTGGTCCAGCGGCTCGACGTTGATGCGGCGCACATCGCCATGGACGCGGATCATGGGGGGCAGGCCGGCTGACAGATGCAGGTCAGATGCCTTGTTCTTGACACTGAAGGCAAGCAGTTGGGTAATGTCCACAAATCCCTCTATCGTTTGGTACGCTTGGACCATTATGACCATGATTAGCGATCATCTTGATACCGTTCGTTCGCGCATCGCTGCCGCGTGTCATGCCGCTGGGCGTGACGAGCGCGAAGTCACCCTGCTCGCGGTCTCCAAGACCGTTGGCCCGGAGGCCGTGGCCGAGGCTGTTGCTGCAGGGCAGCAGGCCTTTGGCGAAAACTACATCCAGGAGGGGGTGGAAAAAATGGCCTTGCTGCGGCACCTGTCGCTGCAGTGGCATTGCATCGGCCCCGTGCAAAGCAACAAGACGCGTCTGGTGGCGGAGCACTTTGACTGGGTGCAAACAGTGGACCGGCTCAAGGTGGCCGAACGCCTGAGTGCGCAACGTCCCGAGGGGATGCCGCCCTTGCAGATCTGTATTCAGGTCAATGTCGATGGCGGCCTCACCAAGGCCGGTGTGACGCCGCAGGATGCTCTGGCGCTGGCCCGCCAGATCGCGCCGCTGCCGCAACTGCAATTGCGCGGGATCATGTGCATACCCGAGCCTGCTCCTGATTTTGTAGCGGCATGCGAAGTTTTTTCGAGGGCAAGAGCCATTTTTGATGACATGAAGGCGGCCGGGCTGGCACTCGATACCCTGTCCATGGGCATGACCGCCGACCTCGAGGCTGCCATCCAGTCAGGCAGCACCCTGGTGCGGGTAGGCACCGCCATCTTTGGTGGCCGTCCACGGACGCGGGACTGAGTGGCACGGCAGGCGTACCATGCATCCCGTGCACGCGAGCGCCAGCAGCGGCACTGCCCCGCTGAAATTGCCCACGCCCTACCTGATTTTCTGGAGTTAGCTGCATGAACACATCTTTGTCTACCGCCCCCGGGGCGGCCCGGCCTGCGCGCAGCAAGTGGCGCCGCATCGCACTGGGCGTACTGGGCGCGCTGGTACTGGCCGGACTGGTGTTTTTCGCCGGGCCGCGCAACGCCTTCGGCCCCAACGCTCCAACGGCCAGGCCGATGCCACCGCAAGCGCTTGGCGAACTCGATGGCTGGCTCAAGACGAGCGAGCAGGCCTTTGTGGACATCCGTCCCGGCACCGCCAAGGGCATTGTCTGGAATGGGGTCCCGGGCCAGCGTACGCCCTGGGCTGTGGTTTACCTGCATGGTTTTACTGCCAGCCGGCTGGAGACGGCGCCGGTGGCTGAGAAAGTGGCCCAGGCGCTGGGGGCCAATGTGTTCTATACCCGGCTGGCCGGGCATGGCCGCAGCAGCGAAGCCATGGGCGAAGCCAGCGTGCAGGACTGGCTGGCCGATGCGACGGAAGCGCTGCGTATCGGCCAGAGTCTGGGTGAGCGCGTGCTCGTGATCAGTTGCTCCACGGGCTCAACACTGGCAAGCTGGCTGGCCCTGACGCCCGAGGGGGCGCAAGTGGCGGCTCATGTCTTCATCTCGCCCAACTTTGGCCCCAAGGACAAGCGCACCGAAATCATCAACGGCCCCTGGGGCCAGCAGATCGTCGGCTTGATCCAGGGCGACAGCGTGGGCCAGCCCTCGGATGACCTGCGCGAAAACCAGGCCTGGACCAAGCGCTACCCGACGCGCGCCCTGTTCCCGATGATGGCGCTGGTCAAGTCGGTGCGCGAGAGCGATTTGCCGGCCTTCAAGACTCCGCTGCTGCTGCTCTACAGCGAGCGCGACCAGACCGTGGATCCGGAACTCACCAAGGCGGCTTTTGCCCGCATCGGCTCGCCGCTGAAGACGCTGGAGGCGGTGAATTACAGCAAAAGCCAGGGCCAGCATGTACTGGCTGGTGACATCCGTGCGCCGGAGGCCACGGCGCCCATGGCCGCGAGCATCGTGAAGTGGGTGACGGCGCTGCCTGCGGCAGCGCGCTGAACCCGGCACCGGCTGGCGCTCACGTGAGCGCTAGGTGGGTGGAGTTTTTCACCTCTTCCATCACGGCATAAGTACGTGTTTCGCGCACACCGGGCAGTTGCCACAGCACGCTGCCGGCGAACTCGCGGTAGGCCGGCATGTCGGCCATGCGGGTCTTGAGCAGGTAATCAAAACCACCCGCCACCATGTGGCACTCCATGATCTCCGGGTGCACCTGCACCGCGGCCTTGAAGGCATCAAACACATTGGGCGTGGTGCGGTCCAGCAGCACTTCCACAAATACCAGCATGCCCGCCCCCAGTTTGAGCGGGTTCAGCCGGGCCTCGTAGCCCAGGATGTAGCCGTCGCGGGTCAGCCGCTGCACCCGGGCCAGCACGGCTGTAGGAGACAGGCTCACGGCCTCGGCCAGCTTGAGGTTGGACAGACGACCATCTGACTGCAAGACACTCAGAATTTTCAAGTCAATGCGATCAATATCGGTCTCAATGTGGATGTTCATTGGTGATAAGTTCGTTTTTATGAAGTCAATATAGTCAGAAATTCATGTGAATTTTAGACAGGATGGTGCTTGTCCATCACGTTTGAACTTCACCATGCCAGTTCCTGACCGCCTGCCCAGCCCTTACCGCCCCGAGGCGGATGTTGTCATCGCCTGCCTGGAGGCGCTGGACGGTGGGCTCGACTGG
This sequence comes from Gammaproteobacteria bacterium, assembly GCA_018815325.1. GTDB lineage: Bacteria > Pseudomonadota > Gammaproteobacteria > Burkholderiales > Burkholderiaceae_C > JAHIYE01. The sequence continues at coordinate 134,571 of JAHIYE010000021.1, forward strand.
CCCGCCGCGGCCAGTCAGGCCAAGCCCTGGGTACAGGCGGTGCGCGATCACCCGCCACCGTTCTGGGCCATGGAAAGCCTGCTCAGGGAGTACCCGATTTCCAGCGCAGAAGGGTTGGCCCTGATGCGGCTGGCGGAAGCCCTGCTGCGTGTGCCTGACATGGCGACGGCCATGGCATTGACCGCCGATCAGTTGGGGCGGGCTGACTTCAGCGAGGCCGGTGAAGGGGTCATGGCGCAACTGTCCGGCGCCGCCCTGGCACTGTCGAAAACCTTGCTGCCGAGTGGTGCTGGGTCGCCTGGTCTCTTGGCACGTATGGGGGGCGCGAGCGTGGTGGCCGCGGCATTGCGCGCGGTGCAGTTGCTGGGGCGCCAGTTCGTACTGGGGCAGGCCATGGGCGAGGCGATGAAAGAGGCCGATGCGGCGCGTAAAAAGCAGCATGGTCTGCGCTTCAGCTACGACATGCTGGGCGAGGGTGCGCGCACCGATGCCGATGCCTTGCGTTACCTGAAGAGTTACCAGGATGCTATTGATTTCATAGCTGACAGTGTGGATTCCAAAAGGGCCTGTGAGTTAAATGATGGGATATCCATCAAGCTCAGTGCGCTCCATGCGCGCTATGAGGATGCACAGCACGCACGGGTGATGCGCGAACTCGTGCCACGCGTGTGGGGTTTGTGTGAGAGAGCTGCGGCGGCCAACATCAATCTCACCATCGATGCCGAAGAGGTGGACCGGCTTGAGCTCTCGCTCAAGGTTTTCGAAGCGCTCACAGAAAAAGTGGCCGCAACGTGCCCGCAGTGGCGCGGCTTCGGACTGGCCCTGCAGGCTTACCAGACCCGTGCACTGGAACTCATTGATCACGTTGCCGCGATAGCCCGCAAGTACCGCCTGCGTCTGATGTGCCGCCTCGTCAAAGGGGCTTATTGGGATGCCGAAATCAAGCGTGCGCAGGAACTTGGCCTGCCGCACTACCCGGTGTTCACCCACAAGCACCACACCGATGTGTCTTACCTCGCCTGTGCGCGTGCCTTGCTGGCGGCATCTGACGTGGTCTACCCGCAGTTCGCCACCCACAACGCAGGCACGATTGCTGCCATTGTGCAGATGGCGGCCCATGCACCGGACACGCCCCGGTTTGAGTTGCAGCGTCTGCACGGCATGGGTGAGGGCATCTACCGTGAGCTGCTGAAAAATCCGAGCATGGCGTGTCGGGTCTATGCGCCCGTCGGTGCCCACCGTGACCTGCTGGCCTACCTGGTGCGGCGCCTGCTGGAGAACGGCGCGAACTCGTCCTTCGTGCACCAGCTTGCGGACGAGTCGGTCGGCATGCCGGCCTTGCTGGTGTCACCGCTGTGGCACGAGACGACCGATGCCATGCCTCTGCCGCCTGCGCTTTACGGTGCGGCACGCGTCAACAGCCATGGGCTGGATCTGGCGGTGGCCAGCATGCGCGAGCCCCTGCTGGCCGCGTACGCAGTCACCCATCTGCCAGTGGTGCCGGCTTTTGATGCCAAATTGGCCGCTAAGCCTTATGGAAAAAGCGCCATCAGCTATGGAAAATGGAGCAATCGGCCGGTGGCTGAGCGTGCCGCCATCCTGCGTCAGGCCGCGGATGCACTGCAGGCGCAGTTGCCGACCTTCTGCGCGCTGATGGTGCGCGAGGCGCACAAGAGCTGGGGCGACGCCGTGGCCGAGGTCCGCGAGGCAGTGGACTTTCTGCGCTACTACGCGAACGAGGCCGAGCGCATCATGGCGCCCATCAGCCTGCCGGGCCCCACCGGCGAGAGCAATGAGCTGCGGCTGACAGCACGTGGGGTCTGGGTCTGCATCAGTCCGTGGAATTTTCCACTCGCCATTTTCATGGGCCAGATGGCCGCAGCACTGGTCACCGGCAATACGGTGCTGGCCAAACCCGCCGAGCAGACGCCCGGGGTGGCGCTGGCGGCGGTGAGGATGCTGCACGCGGCAGGTGTGCCTGAGGATGCGCTGCAACTGCTGCATGGCCCGGGTGAAACGGTAGGCGCGGCGCTGGTGGCGCTGCCCGGCATTGCCGGCGTGGTGTTCACGGGCTCCACCCAGGTAGCCAAGACCATCCAGCGCGCCCTGGCCGCCAAGGACGGACCTATTCAGCCGCTGATCGCCGAGACCGGAGGCATCAATGCCATGCTGGTGGATTCGAGTGCCTTGCCCGAACAGGTGGTGGATGCGGTGGTGCAGAGTGCCTTTCGCAGTGCGGGCCAGCGCTGCTCGGCGCTGCGCCTGCTGTGTGTGCACGAAGCCATTGCCGATGTCGTGATCGACATGCTGCGAGGCGCTGCGCAGGAGCTGGTGGTGGGTGACCCGGCGCAACTGGCCACCGATGTGGGGCCGGTGATCGACCGGGAGGCGTTTGAGACTGTCCGGGCTCACCTTGAGCGACTGGATAAGGAGGAGAAACGGCTGTTTCCCCTTGATGGCTATGTGGATTCAGCTATCAATTCAGTAGCAAATATGGTTGTGCCACATCTCTATGAAGTGCGCAGCATTGCCGGCGTGAAGCAGGAGATCTTTGGTCCGGTGTTGCAAGTCGTGCGGTGGGGCAAGGGTGAGCTGAGCGACCCGCTGGCGGTGATCGTGCAAATCAACGCCCTGGGCTTCGGCCTGACATTGGGCATCCAGACCCGCATCGATTCACGTGCCCAGAGCCTGGCGCGCGCGGCGCACATTGGCAATGTCTACATCAACCGCAACATGATTGGTGCCGTGGTCGGTGTGCAGCCCTTTGGTGGCGAGGGCTTGAGCGGCACCGGCCCGAAGGCCGGTGGCCCGCATTACCTCTACCGCTTCTGCGCCGAGCAGACCCTTACCGTCAATACCGCAGCAGCGGGCGGCAACGCGACCTTGCTGGCGTCCATGCAATAGGGCCTGCCTGCATGCCGGTTCAGACACGCGGGCAGGCCCTGGTGTGTATCCGCTGGGGACAGGCAGTTGCCTGTCAGCGGCTTACTGTGCCTGGAAGCCGCTGGCCTTGATGATGCGGGCCCAGGTTTTGGTATAGGCCTGTTCGCGGCTGGCGAGTTGCTGTGGCGTCATGTAGCCCACGGTAAGGCCCATGGCGGTGAGTCGCTCGCGCACATCGGGCAGGGCCACGACCCTGGAGACGGCATCGGCAAAACGGTCGATTACCGCCTTGGGTGTGCCATGTGGGGCAAAGATGCCGTAGTAGGGCACATCCTCGAAGCCGGCCAGACCGAGTTCGGCGAAGGTGGGCACCTCGGGCATGGCGGCTTGCCGGGCGCTGCCGAGCACGGCGACCACGCGAATCTTGCCGGCCTTGTGGTTTTCAATGAAGTCGGGGATCGATCCCACACCGGCATTGATCTGGTTGCCCAGCATGTCGCCCATCATGGGAGCGCTGCCGCGGTAGGGGGCGGCTTGCAGGTCCAGCGCGTATTTCTGGCCAATGAGCTTGACCAGGAACTCGGGTACCGAGGCGGGGGCAGGCACGCCCACCGTTCCCTTGCCTTTGCCCTCATTGCGCACCCAGGCCACATAGTCGTTCATCGACTTGGCCGGTGTGCCGCCTGACACGGCGAACGCATTGACGAAGGTCGCAAAGCCCGCCACAGCGGTGAAGTCGCGCGCTGGATCGAAGCCGGGATTCTTCGTGACCTGCGGCAGGATGGAGATCGTGTGGTCATGGGACAAAAAGAGTACCGTGCCATCGGCCGGGGCGGCCTTGAGGGCTTGCGCAGCGAGTTGTCCACCTGCGCCGGCCTTGTTCTCGACGATGACGGAAGTGCCCAGCTGGTCCTTGAGCTTGTCCGCCAGAACCCGGGCAATCGCGTCCGAGCCGCCGCCAGGTGGAAAACCCACCATCAGCCGGATGGTGCCGGTCTGGGCCTGCGCCAGTCCGGCGAGTGCAAAACTGCCAAGGACGAGGGTTTTGCCGAATGCGCTCAGCAAGCGGTGTGTCAATGAGTGAACCATGAGACTCCAGTAGGTAAAGTGGTGCAGCAGAGTGTGTCGTCAAATGCGAAGCTGCCGCCTGGAATAGGCGGCAGCTTTCTGGGAAGCAAATGACATGCCGGGCAAGAATCTACCACTAACCCGTATGAGGGAGTGCCGCGGCGTATGGCCTGTGGGAGCGTTGTCCCGATGCGCCTTCATCCTGACCAGAGGGGGTGATGAGAGGGCAAGGAGCGCGGCGCTGTGCAGGCCGCGCTCCCGAGACCGGAGACAGCCAGCACGGCTGCTCCGGCAGGAACCCGTTTAACCGCGAACCTGCTTGTAACGCTGCGGATAGAGCTCATTGAGCTTGGGGCCGATGTCGCTGGCGATGTCACCCGTGCGGATGGCTTCAGCTGCTTCGGCACGAACCTGCTCGCGGGTTTTGGCGGAGGTCGCAGCCTGGCTGGGGTAGCGCTCCGGGTTCAGTTCGCGCAGCAGTGGGCCAATGTCGCTGGCGATGTTGCCGGTGCGAATGGCTTCGGCCAACTCGGCCTGAACCTGGGCACGCGTTTTGCCAGTGTTGATCACTTGGCTGGGATAGCGATTCGGGTACAGCTCATTGAGTTGGGGGCCAAGGTCGCTGGCAACGTTGCCGGTACGGACGGCTTCAGCCGCTTCGGCGCGGACTTGCTCGCGGGTGGGGCCGGTGCTGGCAAAGGCGGCGGTACCCAAAGTGGCGGCGATCAGGACCAGGGTGGTGTTACGTGCGAATTTCATGATGATTCCTTAAAGTAAGTAAGTTGACACATTCCAGGGCATGGCGGTATTCATTAGGTTTTACCGTCTTGTCCAGCCTCGGTGAGTCTTTGCTTTCGCGATGGGCTCATCGATGGATTGAACTTTAACAATTGCCAATGAAACAATAAATGGTCAAAATACAAACTCGGAATTGCTGAAACTGAAACAATAGAGGGCTTGAAATGGACAGACTCCACTCCATGCGTGTGTTCAGTCGCGTGATTGATGAAGGCGGTTTTGCCGCTGCAGCGCGTGCGCTGAACCTCTCACCCGCCGTGGTGACGCGGCTGGTGGCCGACCTCGAGGACCATCTGGGTGCGCGGTTGATGAACCGCACAACGCGCCGTCTGGCGCTGACCGACGCGGGAGAGCTCTACCTCGAGCGGGTGCGGCTGATACTGGCCGAGGTTGAAGAGGCGGAGGCGCAGGCCAGTGCCTCGACCTCTGAGCCGCGTGGTCAGCTGCGTGTGCTGGCGCCGCCCTCATTTGCCGTGCACCAGATTGCCAAGTACCTGCCGGCTTTCAGGGCGCAGTACCCACGGGTGGGACTGGAACTGTCGGCGTCCGGGCCGGTCGAGACGGTGGACGAGAACTATGACCTGAGCATCATCTCGGTGGGTGACAAGCCACTGGATGGGGACTTTGTGGCCCGGCGGCTGGCGCGTTCGGAAGTGATCATGTGCGCCGCGCCGGAATACCTGGCACAGCATGGCTACCCGGACAATCCGCAGGATTTGGCGCAGCACGAGGTGATGATCCCCCGCTTCGCGCGTGAGGCTGTTTTTTACAAGGGGGCGCCCGGTGATGCTGCGCGGGTCGAGGCGGTGGTTAGTCTGGACCACTCGCGCGCCGGGCTGACGACCAACTATGCCGACATGATCTACGCCGCCGCGCTGGCCGGCATGGGCATTGCCAGCCTGCCGTCCTATGTGGTGGAAGATGCCTTGCTGGAGCATGCGCTGGAGCGCGTGCTGCACCAGTGGCATGTGCGTAGCCAGAACATCTACGTGGCCATGCCCACTCGCAAGCATGTGCCGGCCCGTACCCGGGCTTTCATCGACTTTCTCGTCACGGTTTTTGGCGGGGAAGACAAAGATCCGTGGCTCCTCGCCGCAGGCTGCGAAACGCAGTACTGAGCACGGATCAAAGTTCGGATCAATGGGGCCGTTGCAGCCGGAACACGGGCTTGCGTTCGCCTACCAGCAGCCCACGCGCATTGACGATGGACTGGGTCCACCAGGGGCGGAGCTGCTCGCGCTGGGCCCCGTCCAGCCAGCCCAACTGGTCCAGCACTTCCACGGTGGCGGCAAACAGTGCGGGTTTGCTGCCGTCCATGATCTTGATGGCCAGCGCCTCGCCCCGGCTTTTGCTGCCCACCACCTGCACACCGTCCGCGCCCACCTTGCTCACCCAGTCGCCGCGGCCGGCTTGCATGAAAGCCAGGTCGTTGCGGCCCGTGCCAGAAACCAGATCGGGGTGGGTACTCATGGCGTCTCCCAAGCGGGCAAAACTCTCGCCAAACTCGCTGTCCTGTGCACCGCTGGCCAGGCGTGCATAAGCCAACGCCAGGCGTGACAGCGGCATGGCGTAGTTAGGGGCTGAGCAGCCGTCGATGCCCATCCTGAGCTCATCTGCGTCCATGCGCATCACGCGTGCCACATCGCGGCGAATGGCCTGCTGCAGCGGGTGCTCGGGCTTGACATAGTCGTCTGTAGGCAGGCCATGCTGTACGCAATAGGCCAGAAAGCCCGCGTGCTTGCCGCTGCAGTTGTTGTGCCGTTCGTCAAAGGTCAGGCCAGCCGGCAAGGCGGTGTCGGTATAGCTGAACTGCAGCGGTACATGGCAGCCGCACAGCAGCTTTTTGTAGCCCAGGCCTACCTTGTCCAGCATGCCCTGCACCTGCGCCACATGCTGTGCTTCGCCATTGTGGCTGGCGCACAGCAGGGCAGTCTGCTCGGGGCTGAAGCCGAACTGGCCCAGGCCACCCGCCTCCACCAGTGGCAGGGCCTGCAGGGCCTTGAGCGTGGAGCGCGAAAACGTCAGCCAGTGCGGGTCTCCCACCTGTGCCAGCAGTTCACCCAGGGTGTTCACGACGGCGACAGCCCCTATGTGCTGGCATTCCAGGGTGCCGCCACGGGTGAGTTCAATCAGGGCTTGGAGTTGCATAGGCAGATATTCTGGGCCATTTCAGGGGCTACCTCGCTGGCACAAGGGGCAAACCCTGAGGGGTCGCTGAGAGTGGCCGGCCGTGCTAAGCTGCTAGATAGTCAATTTTTTACTGGAGCCCATCGTGCCAGGCCTACTCCCCAATGTTGACCCGCAAGGGTTGCTCGAATTCTCAGTCGTCTATACCGACCGTGCCTTGAACCACATGTCCAAGAGTTTCCAGGGTGTCATGAAAGACATCTCCGGCATTCTCAAGGACGTCTACAAGGCCAAGTCAGTCGCTCTTGTGCCGGGCAGTGGCACTTTCGGCATGGAAGCTGTGGCGCGTCAGTTTGCCAATGACAAGAAGGTCATGGTGCTGCGCAACGGCTGGTTCAGCTACCGCTGGAGCCAGATTCTCGAGATGGGTCGCATCACCAGCGACATTACCGTGCTCAAGGCCCGCCGCGTTGGCACGGGCAAGCAGGCACCCTGGGTGCCCGCCCCGATTGACGAGGTCGTAGCCGCCATCCGTGCACAGAAGCCCGCGGTCGTCTTTGCGCCTCACGTGGAAACCTCCAGCGGCATGATGCTGCCCGATACCTATATGCGCGCCGTGTCCGATGCGGTGCATGAAGTGGGCGGCCTGTTCGTGCTGGACTGCATCGCCTCCGGCGCGATGTGGGTCGACATGCAGGCCAACGGGATCGACCTGCTGGTCAGCGCGCCGCAAAAAGGCTGGAGCAGTTCTCCCTGCTGCGCCATGGTCATGCTCAGCGAGCGGGCCCGTACTGCCATCGACTCCACCACCAGCAGCAGTTTTGCCTGTGATCTGCGCAAGTGGCTGCAAATCATGGAGGCTTATGAAGGTGGCGGCCATGCCTACCATGCCACCATGCCGACCGATGCGTTGACCCGTCTGCGCGAAGTCATGAAGGAAACCCAGGCCTACGGCTTTGACCGGGTGCGGGCCGAGCAGGCCGAACTGGGTGCCAAGGTGCGCGCCATGTTTGTGAGGAACGGCATCGTCAGCGTGGCGGCCGAGGGCTTCCATGCCCCAGGCGTGGTGGTGAGTTACACCGAAGATCCCGATATCCAGTCCAGCAAGAAATTTCTGGCCGAAGGCCTGCAGACCGCCGCAGGCGTGCCCCTGCAGTGCGACGAGCCGGCAGACTTCATGACCTTCCGCGTAGGCCTGTTCGGTCTGGAAAAACTGCACCATGTGGACCGCACCGTGGCCCACCTGGAGACCGCACTCCAGCACATCGGGCTGGCTAAAACAGTCGAAAAAGCAGCGGCATAAGCAGCGAGGCCAGCAGTACCTGCAGGCCGAGCGCCAGGCCCGCGTAGGCTCCGGCGTCTGCATTCACATGCAGCGCCCGGGCCGCGCCGATGCCGTGCGAGGTAGTGCCCAGCGCAAAGCCACGTGCCATCCAGCCGGCTGAATCCATCGGAATGCGCAAGGCGTCAAACAGGTATTTGCCACCCAGCGCGCCCACCATTCCGGTGATCACGGCAAACACCGCCGCCAGCGCGGGAATGCCGCCAATCTTCTCTGCAATGCCCATGGCCACCGGTGCCGTGACCGACTTGGGCGCGAGCGACAGCAGCACATCCTGCGGCAAATCCAGCGCCCAGCCCAAGGCCAGGGCCGAGCCACTGGCAGCCGAGCCACCCGCCAGCGCAGCCAGCAAGAGCGCGCGCCAGCGCTTGATCAAGTCGGCACGACGCTCCCACAGCGGCCACGCCAGCGCCACCACGGCCGGACCCAGCAGGAAGTGGATGAACTGCGCCCCGGCGAAGTAGGCTGGGTAGCTCACCCCCGTGAGCGTGAGCACCACAGCCAGCGTCAGCACGGTCCATAGCACCGGGTTGGCCCATGGCGCCTGCTGTAGCCGCGCGTAAGCCGCCTGGGCCAGCACGTACACCACCAGTGTGGCCGTCAGGCCAAACAGCGGCGTGGTTGAGAGGTAGACCCAGAGCTCGACGAATTCAGACATGGTCTTTTTTGTCCCTGAGCAGGTGCAGTACCAGCACCGTCACCACCAGGCCGACGGCCGTGGAGCCCACGATCACCAGCAGCATGCGCCCGCCGTACTGGCTGAGCAGGCCCAGGTGGGTCATCACACCCACGCCTACGGGTACAAACAGGAGCGAGAGGTGCGAGAGTAAAAAACTGGCACAGGCCGCCACCGGCTCGCGCACCATGGGCACGCGCAAAGCCAGCAGCAGCAAGATCATGCCAATCACCGGCCCAGGAAAGGGCAGCGCGAGGCCGCGCGAAATCAGTTCACCGATGGACTGCAGTGCCAGCAGCCAGGCCAGTCCACGCAGTCCATTCATGTGCGATCAGAACCGTGGCAGATCCGGGTGCGACAGCTTGCCGCCACGCACCAGCATCTTGCCGTACTCGGCACAGCGCTGCAGGGTGGGGATCACCTTGCCGGGGTTGAGCAGGCCCTTGGCATCAAAGGCACGCTTCACGCCGAACATCTGCTCGTTCTCCGCCGCGCTGAACTGCACGCACATGCTGTTGAGCTTCTCCACGCCCACGCCGTGCTCGCCCGTCACCGTGCCACCCATGGCCACGCTGGTTTCCAGAATGTCGGCGCCAAACAGCTCGCAACGGTGCAGCTGGTCGGGGTCGTTGGCATCGAACAGGATCAGCGGGTGCAGGTTGCCGTCGCCTGCGTGAAACACGTTGGCGCAGCGCAGGCCGTATTTTTTTTCCATCTCGCCAATCGCCAACAGGATGTCGGCCAGACGCTTGCGTGGAATCGTGGAGTCCATGCACATGTAGTCGGGGCTGATGCGGCCGCTCGCCGGGAACGCGTTCTTGCGCCCACTCCAGAAGCGCAGGCGTTCGGCTTCGTCGCGGCTCACGGCAATTGCGGTGGCGCCGCAGTTGCGCAGCACCTCGCTCATGCGGCTGATTTCTTCCTCCACCTCTTCAGGTGTGCCATCACTCTCGCACAGCAGAATCGCCTCGGCATTGAGGTCGTAGCCCGCATGCACAAAGTCTTCCACTGCCGCTGTCATCGGCTTGTCCATCATCTCCAGCCCGGCCGGGATGATGCCGGCGGCGATCACCGAGGCCACCGCATCCCCCGCCTTGCGCAGGTCGTCAAAGCTGGCCATGATGCAGCGCGCGAGTTGCGGCTTGGGCACCAGCTTCACCGTGACTTCGGTTGTCACGGCCAGCATGCCCTCCGAGCCAATCAGGATGCTCAACAAGTCGTAGCCCGGCGTGTCCAGCGCATCGCTGCCGAACTCCACCGCTTCGCCCTCCATCGTGAAGCCCTTGACCTTGAGGATGTTGTGCACCGTCATGCCGTACTTGAGGCAGTGCACACCGCCCGAGTTCTCGGCCACATTGCCGCCAATGGTGCAGGCAATCTGGCTGGATGGGTCGGGTGCGTAATACAGTCCATAGGGTGCAGCCGCCTCACTGATGGCGAGATTACGCACACCGCTTTGCACGACCGCCGTACGGCTGGCGAGATCGACCTTGAGGATCTTGTTGAACTTGGCCAGGCTCAGCGTCACGCCCAGCTTGTGCGGCATCGCGCCACCCGAGAGGCCGGTGCCCGCACCACGCGCCACCACCGGTACATCCAGTGCATGGCAGGTGCGCAGCACGGCCTGCACCTGCTCATAGGTCTCGGGCAGCGCCACCAGCAGCGGGCGCTGCCGGTAGGCCGTCAGGCCGTCGCATTCATAGGGGGTGGTGTCCTCGTCCTGCCACAGCATCGCATGCTTGGGCAAATGAGGCTCCAGCCCTTTGCGGATAAGCGCAAGGCGCTCTGATCTTTGTAGCAAGTCAATTTGTTCGGGGGAGGTGGGGGCATTCACGGCGAACTCTCTTATTCAAACGTTCTCACACTGTAAAGCATATGTTCGGGGCCAGTCCAGATGGAGCCATGACTCCAAGTGGATGGGCCCATGTTTATCCAGCGTGACTTGGCGGAAAAAACACATCGTTCTTGCTGCTGCTCGTAGCGTTGCTTGTCGGACGGCCTTTTCCAAGACAGCCATGCAATAGGGTTCAGCCGTTTCTCAAAGGTCGTTAGATGCATGCTCTTCTGCGGTTGCAGGTGAGGGGAAAGTTTTCAGCGTCGAGAAGGTTTGTAGTGTTTCGGCTACAGAACGGCTCAGATTTGTAAGCAACAAGCAGTTGCAAAGCGCTTTGCCTGTTCAAGCATGACTCCCTCTCTGTAAGCCAAGTTCTCCAGGATGGAGAGTTGTTTTGAACACCTCATGGCAGGAGGTATCAAGCAGCATCTGGACTTCAGCTTGTTCCCCTTATGCAGCCTAAAAAACACTTACAAGCTGTTGCACTCCGACGCTCTCTTGTTTCTATTGATTGCTAAATTCGTTCGAAATTATCGGCAGCAAAGACTGCTCGAAACAGGGATATGCAAGCGGAAAAAACAACACGTCGAAACAAGCGTTCGCAGATCGCTGCGTGTGGCATTTGTTGCCTCACCTTCTTCTCAAACGCTGTGGTGCTTGCGCAAGCTCCGACCAATGTGGAGCGCGATACGGCAGAGCAGCGCCGCGCCCAGGAACGCGAAACCCAACTGCGCGAACAGCAGCCGCAGGCTCCGGATGTCCGTCTATCCAGTCAAAGTCCTTTGGCGCAGCAGCGTTTCCCTGAGTCGGAAACTCCATGTTTCGCTATACAGGCGTTGGAGTTGCAGGGCGACGCTGGTGGCCATTTCACCTGGCTGCTTGATTCACTGGCGGGGCCGCAAGGCAACGATGCCCCTTTGCATAAGTGTTTAGGAGCCAAGGGCATCAGTCTCGTGCTGCAGCGTGCGCAGGAAGCACTGGTTGCCAAAGGCTATGTCACCTCTCGAGTGCTGGCACAGCCACAAGACCTGTCATCCGGCAAACTTATTCTCACTGTCCTGCCAGGGCGCATCCGTGCGATTCGCTTTGCCGAGCCCGTAGATCCTCGAGCTACAGCCTGGAACGCTGTGCCCGCGAAGCCGGGAGACTTTCTCAATTTGCGGGACATTGAGCAGGCGTTAGAGAACTTCAAACGTGTTCCTACCGCTGAGGCCGATATTCAGATCACCCCAGGAGAGCAACCCGGCGAGAGCGACCTGCTGGTTGTCTACCAGCAGCGCTTTCCTCTGCGCGTGAGCTTGTCTGCAGATGACAGCGGAACGAAGGCAACAGGCAAGTACCAAGGAAGCGCTACCTTGTCTGTTGACAACTTTTTGGGCTTTAACGACCTGTTGTATCTGACGTTCAACCACGATCTGGGGGGCGGGAGTACAGGGCCGCGCGGCACGCAAGGCTCATCAACGCATTACTCGCTACCCTACGGTTACTGGATGCTGGGCACAACATTTGGTGAGAGCCGCTACTACCAGACCGTTGCCGGTAATAGTCAAAATTATGTATATAGCGGCACCAGCGGCTTTGCAGAAATAAAGCTGGCACGACTGGTGTACCGGGATGCCAAGCGCAAGACTACAACCAGCCTCAAGGCTTTCGAGCGTCACTCCAACAACTTCATTGACGACACCGAAATACAGGTTCAACGCCGCGTAGTTGGTGGCTGGGAGTTCGGCGTAAACCATAAGGAATTTCTTGGGGTGGCCACACTGGAGGTCAACCTCGCCTACAAGCGTGGGACAGGCGCCTTTGGCTCCATCCCCGCACCTGAGGACGCCTCGGGAGAAGGAACCTCGCATCTAGCATTGTTGGCCACTGATGGCAGCCTGAACTGGCCTTTCAAGGTGGCCCGTCAGCCGTTGCGCTATTTGGCGACCTGGCGCGTCCAGAACCACCACACCGCGCTCACACCACAAGACCGGTTTGCCATTGGTGGGCGTTATACGGTGCGCGGATTCGATGGTGAATCGAGCTTGAGTGCAGAGAGTGGCTGGTTGCTGCGCAATGAATTGGGCGCCACGCTAGGCGAATCCGGGCAGGAGCTTTATGTCGGACTGGATCACGGTGAGGTCAGCGGCCCCAGCAGTGATTTGTTGGTGGGCAAGTGGCTCACAGGGGTGGTCATGGGCATGCGCGGCAGCATCAAAAAGCTGCAGTACGACTTCTTCGTTGGGCGCCCGATCAACAAGCCTGCAGATTTCAAGACGGCGGACTTCACTGCTGGCATGAGCTTGAGCCTCAGTTTGTAGCAGATCAAATTTTTAAACCTGTTTCTCCAAACCGTGGCAACGATCACATCAAGCCACTTAACCATAGAAAGTGTCATTTCATGAATACCTCCCATAAAACCCTTCTGTCCGCCGCGCTGTTGGTATGTGCAGTTGGTGCGACCAGTGGCGCATGGGCCCAGACGAAGCCGGCTGAAAGCTTTATTGGACCGGCATTTGGTGTGTCGATCTACGCGCAACAAACCAGCGTGGATTACACCAGCACGTTTGCCCCAATTGGCAATAGAAGCAGCAGCGGCAACGGGTCTGAGGTGAGCGTCATTGGGTCATGGGGATTTGCCCTGGCACCTGAATGGGTTGGAACGGTAGGGCTTTCGCTGGGGACGCAAACGCTGGATGGGGGCTCATTCAACTACACCTCCGGTGGCACCCAGACCATTACGACAAAACTCAAGGATCACTGGTCGATTTCGTTTGCCCCAGGCTACCGTGTAGGTGCAGATTCCCTGGTTTACGCCAAGCTTGCCTACCACCAGATCACCGGGGTATACACAGACACGCTGACCAAAGGTGGAACCACCACGCACACTGGTACTGGTTGGGGTCTTGGCTATGCCTTTGCAGTGTCCAGGCAATTGGAGCTGCGCGCAGAGTACGAGGCAGTGAGTTATTCCAGCGGAAAAGTTCTTCTTACCGAAGGCAAGCCCGAACAAAAAGGGGTCAGCTTCTCGGCCTTGTACCGGTTCTAAACGGACTGCCTGATCACCGCCTTGGGTTTTTCTCGAAGAGGTGCCATGAAAAACAGCTCGTTCAAAATTTACGCGCCTGCTTTTGACATGCCCGTCCACAGCGATGCGGAAGCCTTCGGCGTTGCTACCTGGTTGTGGATGCATGCAAAAAATCATCGCGAGGTGCCCTTGCTGGCGCTTGATCACATGCTGCTGCCTGCAATCAACTTGCGCCAGTACGTCCTGGTGCTTGAGGAGGCACAACACGGTACCCGCCCCATTGGGTATTTGAGTTGGGCCAACTTGAGTGCCGAAGCTGAGAGCCGCTACCTGAACAACCCTCTCAAAGGGTTGAGCAATCAAGACTGGAACAGCGGAGACCGGATGTGGTGCATAGATTTCTTCGCGCCATTCGGTCATAGCAGGCAGGTGCTGGCTCTTTGCAAGCCATTTTTTTCCAAGGCAAGTGCGCGCTACATGTATCACCGGAGTCATGAGCAGGGCGTGCGTGTGATGACCTTCACGGGTCCGCGTGTCGACCCAGCCTATGCCCGCCAGTGGTGGGCGGATCGTCCAATGATGGCCGCGCCACCTACACCACCAGTTGTATCGACAAACGGAATCAACACCCTTGCCTCAAGGCGTAGCTGAAGACCCGCAAGCGAATACTCCCAGGGAGCACAACATGAACAAGAACCAGTATCGAGTCATCTTCAATGTCCGCCGTGGTATGCGTATGGCCGTGGCGGAAACCGCTGTTTCGCAAGGCAAGTGTGCGAGTGGTGAGAGTTGCGGTACAGCCAGTACGCTGGCCGATGCCAGACAGATTTCTTTTGTGTTGCGCGCGGTCTCCGTCGGGATGCTTCTGCTGTTGCAGGCTAGCCTCTTTTCTTCTGTGGCGAGCGCGCAAGTGGTAGCAGACCCGGGTGCGCAGGGTAATCAGAAGCCCACCATTCTGCAAACAGCCAGCGGCGTCACACAAGTCAACATTCAGACGCCCAGCGCCGCCGGGGTAAGCCGTAACACGTACAGTCAGTTTGACGTGCAAGCCCAGGGCGTCATCCTGAACAACAGCCGCACCAACGTTAATACGCAACTGGCGGGTTTTGTAGCAAGCAACCCTTGGCTGACGACGGATACCGCACGGGTTATCTTGAATGAGGTCAACTCGGTCAATCCCAGCCACCTGAATGGTTATGTCGAAGTCGCGGGCCAGCGTGCAGAAGTCATCGTTGCCAACCCGGCAGGTATTGCGGTCAATGGTGGTGGTTTTATCAATGCCAGTGCCGTGACACTGACGACAGGCACGCCGGTATTCAATGGCGGTAGCCTGGAGTCTTACCGGGTGAGCGGCGGCAATGTGTCGGTAAATGGTGCAGGCCTGGATACCAGCACGGTGGATTACACCAATATCCTTGCGCGTGCTACGCAAATCAACGCGGGCATTTGGGCTAAAGACCTCAAGATCGTCACCGGCATTAATCAGATTGATGCCACCAGCGCTGCCAACTCGGTGGTGACCGGCAACGCTGGCACCACCACAGGTGCTGCTCCAGCATTTGCGCTGGACGTTGCCCAACTGGGGGGTATGTACGCAGGGAAGATAACTCTGGTAGGCACTGAAGCCGGGCTGGGTGTGCGTAATAGCGGCGTCATAGGCGCCACGATTGGCGACGTCGTTGTCAGCCAAAACGGCTGGCTCTCCAATAGCGGTACCCTTTATGCCAAGGGCAACGCCAGCCTCAATATCCAGGGCGACGTGACCAATACCGGTGACCTCAGTGCCGAAAACAATATCGTCCTGGCGGCCACCGGCACGCTCGAGAACAGCAGCAAATTGCAAGCCCGAAACGCCCTGCAGGCCAATGTCCAAAACTTGAGCAATACCGCCAGCGGTGAAATATCAGCAGTCACCACCCGCCTGGTCGTGGCCGACACACTGACCAACCGGGGACTGTTAGATGGCACCAATCTGGCCGGCACTGGCCAAACACAAGTTGACGCCACCACCGTCAACAACATTGGCACTGGCCGCATCTATGGTGACAACATCAGTGTTGCCGCCACGACGTTGAACAATGATATGGAGACTGTCGATGGCACCAGCACGGCTGCCACCATCGCCGCACGTGATCGCCTGGATGTGGGTGTAAGCACCCTTAACAACATGCAAGGTGCAAGCATCCTCAGCCTGGGTGATATGGCCATCGGCGGCAGTCTGGATGCCAGTCGCCACGTCACAGGATCAGCGGATACGGTTACCAACAGCGCCAGCACCCTCGAGGCCCAGGGTGCGCTCTCTATTCACAGTGCGTACATCAACAATCTGAATCCAGAGATTCAATGGGTCTCAGAGGCGGGCACGACAGGCGCAAGCGGCACAGCCTATTTCACAACACAAGGCACGTTAGATTCCGCGCAAGGTGCGACTCTGTCCGCCACATCCGGCTCTTTGTCCGGCATGTCGCATGGAGGCTATGGCTACTACCGGGTGGTGGGCTCGGAGCAGGAAACGGTGTGTGTTGAGGTTGGTGACGGTTTTAGTTGCAATCCAACCGGCAACATACTGCCCATTTATGGCTACGGTAAAGGCTACGCCCAAGCCACCAGCAGCTCGGACGCCATCACGTTTGACGGCTTTGCCAGCTACACCCAAACCGACTACAAAGCCGTCGTAACCAAAAGCACGCCGGGCCGTATTGCCAGCGGCGGCGACATGACGCTGGTGGCTGGTGTGGAGCTGGTCAATGACCAAAGCGTCATCGTGTCGGGCGGCGCGCTTAACATCACCGCCCCCAGCATAGACAACCGTGCCCGCACCATCACCCTGAATGCGGTGCGCAGTGGCACGGCCTATTACTGGAGCCAGTATGACGAAGGTTGCGGCGACCTCAAGGGCTGCAGCTACAACTACCAGGCCTATCGCCCCAGCGCCTACCAAAGCACGGTTGCTTCAACACAGGTGCTGGACACCAGTGTGAGCAAGTCCAACAGCACAGAGGTACTGAGTTCACAAGGCACTACCCTGCCTACATCAACCGGTGCCAGTCTGCCCACCAGCAGTCTGTACCGTATCCAGAGCAGCGCCAGCGCGTCCGTGCTGGTCGAGACTGATCCGCGCTTTACCAACTACAAGACCTGGCTGGGTTCGGACTACATCACCAGCCAGATCAGCCTGGATCCCAGCGTTACGCAAAAGCGCCTAGGTGACGGCTTTTATGAGCAGCGGCTCATCCGCGAACAGGTGGCCGAGCTTACCGGGCGGCGCTTTCTGGACAACTACACCAGCGATCTGCAGCAATACCAGGCCCTCATGGATGCCGGCCTGACATTCGCCAACAGCTTCAACCTGCGCCCCGGCATTGCCCTGAGTACCGCCCAAATCGCGCAGCTAACCAGTGACATCGTCTGGCTACAACAAGAAGACGTCACCCTGGCTGACGGCACCATTACCCAGGCGCTGGTACCGCACATCTATCTGGCTATCAAGGACGGCGACCTGGCCCCCAGCGGCGCCCTTCTGGGTGGCAGCACCGTGGCCCTCAGCAGCACCGGTGATGTGGCCAACTCCGGCACCATCCTGGGCCGCCAGCTAGTCAGCATAGACGCCAACAACATCAACAACCTCATCGGCCGTATACAGGCCCAGAATGTGGTGCTCAATGCAGCGCAGGACATCAACAACGTGGGCGGCTCCGTGTTTGCCCAGGACCTGCTGGCCGCCACAGCCGGGCGCGATATCAACGTGGCCAGTACGACCCAGAGCACCTCTGGCCAGTCTGGCCGCTACGAATACAGCCAAAGCGGCATCGACCGTGTAGCCGGGCTGTATGTCACTGGCCCCGGTGTCTTGGTGGCAAGCGCAGGCAATGACATCAATCTGGTGGCCGCGCAAATAGCCAGTGCCGGCAGCGCGCAATTCCAGGCGGGGCATGACATCAACCTCAAAACGGTTGAGCGAAGCGTGAGCAACGACTTCAATGCTGGCAATGCGGCGAACCATTTGCTGAGTGGTCAAAGCACCGACTTGGGCAGCCAGATCAGCGCCACGGGCAACGTCACCCTCAGTGCGGGCAACAACGTCAACGCCAAGGCTGCAAGCATCCAGGCCGGTGGCTCGGGCGCGGGCGACCTGAGCATCAGCGCGGGTGACCAAGTCAACATCGTGGCCGGGGAGCAAAGCACCCGTTATGACATGGCCTTGAAGACCAGTAGCTCAGGCTGGTTCAGCTCCACCACCACGGCCCAGCGCGACACCAATGACACCCTCACCGCGGTGGCTAGCAACCTGGGTGGCACCAATGTGAGCATCCACAGCCAGCAAGACCTAACCGTCAAAGCCAGCAATGTGGTAGCAGACCAGAATCTGAGCCTGGTGGCGGCCAACAATATCAATATCGAAGCGGGGGAGAATCGCCAGACCAGCTCCCACTTCTTCCAGAGGACAGAGTCAGGCTTGCTCAGCGGTGGGGGCATGGGCATCAGCATTGGCGAGCGCGAACAAAGCCTGACCAACAAAACAACCAGTACTACCGCCGCTGCCAGCACCATCGGTGCTACAGCGGGTAATGTCACCATCTCAGCGGGCAAGATTTATACCCAGACTGGCAGCGATATATTGACGCCGGGTGGCGATGTGAGCATCACGGCGCAGAAAGTTGATATTGTTGAAGCCCGAGAAACCAGCATTAGCCAGACCGAGGAGAAATTTAGCCAAAGTGGTCTGACGTTGAGCATGTCTAACCCGGTAGTGAGTGCTATGCAGGCGGTACAAAGCACTCGCCAGTCAGCTAATCAGGCTAGCAGTGGACGCATGAAGACATTGGCTGCTGCAAGTGCGGTCTTGGCAGCGTATGGAGGGTATACCGCAATAAACAACGGCAGCGGTACCAAAATCAACGGAAAAGAAAACCAAATTGCCACTGGGACCGATGCTGCAGGGCGACAGACCAGTCGAGACGCCACTGCTTTGGACAAAGTTGGCGGTATCAATGTCAGTATCAGCCTAGGTTCATCCAGCAGTCAGAATAGCAGCACTGTCACCGGTGATGCAGCACGGGGCAGTTCTGTTGCAGCCGGGGGCAATGTGACCATCAATGCAGCAGGAGCCGGCAAAGACTCTGATTTGTTGATTCAGGGCAGCACTGTACAAGCAGGGAGCACAATCAGCTTGGCCGCAGACAACGCGGTTCAGTTGCTGGCAGCGAGCAATACCGCCAGCACATTCACATCCCAGTCCAATAGCGAGGGAAGCGTTGGCATGAGTTTCGGCGCCAACGGCTGGACCGCAAATGCCTCAGCCAGCAAAGGGCAGGGCAGCAGTAATGGCCAGGATTTGTATTACACGAACACCCAAATCATGGCAGGCGATCAGGTCAACATCCAAAGCGGTGGCGACACAGCGCTCAGAGGTGCGGTTGTGGCGGGGCGCAGCGTCAAGGCAGATGTGGCGGGCGACTTGAATATTGAGAGCCTGCAGGACAAGAGTACCTATGCCGAAACGCAAAGCAGTTCCGGATTCTCCATCAGTGTACCCATTGGTTATGCTAAACCGAGTGGTAGCCTGAGTGCAAGTAGCACGAAAATCAGCAGCAACTATCAAAGCGCCAATGAACAAAGTGGCATTGAAACTGGTGACGGCGGATTTCAGGTCACAGTCCAAGGTAACACCGACTTGAAAGGTGGCCTCCTTGCCGGTGCCGACCAAGCTGTCGCGGCCAACGCTAACAGCTTGACGACGGGCACACTTACCACAAGTGACATATCAAACCAGGCGAGTGCGACGGCCACCGGCAGCGGCTTCACGCTCGGTACCGATATGTTGAATCAGGGGAAATACGGACTAGTCAAAGGAGTGCTGACTAACACTTTGGATAGCGCCAGTCAGTCGGGCAGTAGTAGTGGCCAAACCCAAGCTGCGATCAGTCTGGGCGTTGTGACCATTACTGATGACATGAAACAATTGGAGCGCACAGGCAAAACGGTCAGTGAGACTATCGCGAGTCTGAATCGCGATACGAGCTCGACCAATATGATGGCTGAACGGCAAGACGTACAAGCCATGAAGCAGGCAGTGATTGCAGAGCGAGCAATCAAAAATGGAGCTGTGAAGCAGCTAACAACGTTGACAGATGAGTCCTATCGGGTCATGTTCAAAGAGACTCCAAGGTTCTACAAAGTGGTGTGTCCGAGCGAAGAGAACTGCACCACGAATCCAGAAAAAGCGGTGGCCTATCTTGTGAAAGGTACGCCAGAAGAAATTCAAAAAGAGATGGCCAACGCAAGCGTGCTGGCTGTCAATGGCATTGACAACCCTCTTGATCGGGCTGCGCAACTTGCAATGCAGAATGCAGAGCCGGTGACCAATGCAAATGGTGAAAAATCCAAGCCAACTAGTATTTACCTTATGCACTATGTACCAGCCAGCAATGGCTTGAGTGAGCTGTTGGTTGCAGGCTATGAGAAAAACCTAGCCTCTTTATTAGGCTATACCAATCAGGATCTGGCATATGCGGGAGCCATACAAACCCGCGGAAATGATGAATTCGTGAGCTTGGGGCACAGTCGGGGGACTCTTGTGCAGACCAATGCAAACACTATCTTGAGGGACTCGGGGTTTACCAACGCGAATCTACGCGTACGTGGCGTTGGTGGTGCCGTATCTGTTGAAGCTTATACCGATGCTGCCGCTAAAGTGCTAGGCCCAGCAGGGGATAAAGATCAAGTCACATTTGATTACTTTAAAAATGACCTAATAGCGGTCTCCAAATTGACTGGCGCAAATGCTGGGGTTTGGACTCTAAGTGACTTCTGGCGTGTGCTCACAACAAATAACAGCATGCATAGCTGTTATGGAACAGGTGCATCGGGTTGTCAGCAGGTCGAGATACTGTCGCCAAATGCGCCCGCTGGAGCAATGCAAAATAATGACGGTCTGATTCAATATAAAGGCGGGAAATTGGTTGAACGTCAACAAGTTGAAAACAGTTCAAAGCAGTAGGGCATAGTTATGAAAGTTAATAAACTCTTAATTCTTAGCATGATGCTGGTCTTAGTTGGTTGCAGCTTTGTTTCAGGGCAGCTAGCCGACAAGGCAAGTGAAGAGCGTCTACAGAAACCCGGTGCACTTGATAAGCCCATGACAGGGTATTTTGATACGTATATAGTTAATTTTCTGAATCGATACCGGATTACTCACGATTGGCCTGTCGTGAGTAATTGCTCGTATCGTAAATTGCCGACTCTTAATAGCCCAGACCGCTATAAGGGGGAAGTCTATGCAGTTAGGGATATATACGAGGATAGAGGCAAGACTTGGCAGCGCTTCAACCCACCACTTCAGCCTTATGATTTTGATCGTTTCGTACGCAGCCAAAAGAAGCAACAACCAGTCTATGACAAAGCCACAGTCATTCGATATGAGGAGGCCGAGGTGGGGCTAAAGCCCCTGTGCTTTGAAGCTTGGGTGGGGACGGACCACGCCTTGACGCTCATGCTCTATCGACGAACATTAGAGGAGTGGCCTGATGCAATGTTTCGAAGGAATCACGGCACCTATTTGGGGACGGATGCAGTCACGTCAATTGAGGAGGTGAATGGCAACCGTTGGCAGGTCTACCGCGTAGGCCTTAAACAGCCGGTAAATAACAACATTGCAGGTCCATTTGAGTTTCGTATTCTCGCTCTGGGGAATACCGGGTACACACTTGCCATGGAGCTGGCCGCCAATCAGAACTCGCTCAAACACCCCCAAGCCCATGCAAAAATGCAAGCCATGTTTCAGCACCTGATCGAGTCGGTTAAGGTAGAGCCGTTGACGCCCAGCATCGCTGCCG
This sequence comes from Gammaproteobacteria bacterium, assembly GCA_018815325.1. GTDB lineage: Bacteria > Pseudomonadota > Gammaproteobacteria > Burkholderiales > Burkholderiaceae_C > JAHIYE01. The sequence continues at coordinate 156,144 of JAHIYE010000021.1, forward strand.
AGATGGAGCTACTCAAGGCGCGTGCCAATGAAGTGGAGCGTCAGGAGTGCATCGATATGGCCAAGCGGACCAAGCCTTTTACGTGGTGTGAGAAGTATCTCCATTGACGAGTATGCACCGCGTGTGCCAAAAGAGCCGGGTCGAAAGACTTGAATCGAAGGTTTCGTTAGCTGCGCTGGCTGCTGATGCAGCCAAACGCAGCCGGCATTCAGGGCTGCACCCGGCCCAGGACTGCCAGCCCGCTTTGCCCGGGCTTGACGATCACGCCTTGACCCGAAGCCGGGGAGATGCCCGTCAGTGCCGTGATGTTGACTTGGTGCGTCACCACCACGAGTACGCCGGGGCCTTGCCACTGTTTCAGGATGTCCAGCGCGGCGGCCGTTTGCGCCGCCTGGCGTTCCGATGTTTCAAAAAATGAATTGAAGGGTGCGGCATCCCGGACCAGGCCGGGAAAAGCCAGCTGGGCGGTCTCGCGTGTGCGGCACCATTGCGAGCTCAGCACCTCGCGTACGGGGATACGCCGGCTGCGGAACTGCTCACCGATCCGGCGTGCCTGGTCTCGGCCTGTGGCATCAAGGTTGCGCTGGGTGCTGCAGTTATTCAGGGTGAAGCCGGACGGGTCGCTGAAGCCTGGTGCATTGGCGTGGCGAAACAGCACAATGCTGCCGTCCTGCAGGGACGTCCAATCGGACTGCGCCCAGCCCATGCGAGGCAGGGCCAGTGCGATCAATGCCAGTAGCAGAGCAGGCAGCAATGCCGGCCAGTGCCACAGGCTGCCACGGGGACTGGGGCTGATCAGGTGCCTGGTGTTCATGATGACGTGCGCACCAGCGCATGGGCCTGCAATTGCGCCAGGCTCACGAACTCAAGTGCCTGAGCATGGGTGCACTCCAGCACCACGGGGGGCGCAACGCCAGCCTCCAGGGCTTCTTGCCAGCGCAGGGCGCACAGACACCAGCGGTCGCCGGCACGCAGCCCGGCAAAGCGCATCTCCGGGCGGGGAGTGACGAGGTCGTTGCCTTGTTGCAGCGAAAAATCCAGAAAGGCCTGCGTCATCTTGGCGCAGATGAGGTGCGAGCCCTGGTCTTGTGCATCGGTGTTGCAACAGCCGTCGCGGTAAAAGCCGGTGAGGGGGTCATACGAGCAGGGGACAAGCTCGGTTCCAAGTACGTTGCGTGCAGACATGGTGTGATGGAGACAGAAATGTGATGGATGGAGGTGGGATAGGCAGTCGGGCAAAAAAGTTCAGCCCAAAGCAGCCTGCCCCGGGCTTGGCATGGCAAACATCTGGCTGCCTTGCACCGCTGGCGGGACTCTATGTTGCGACTTACCGAGGGGCTGCTCGCCGCGCCGCCAGGGCCGCTGCGCGCGTGCCACAGCCGTCGACATGGTCGTTCACCAGGCCCATGGCCTGCATGAAGGCGTACACCGTGGTGGGGCCGACAAAGCTCCAGCCACGCTTCTTGAGGTCTTTGGACAGCGCCGTCGATTCGGGAGATGTTCCCATGCCGCGCAATACTTCGTAGGTGAGGTGCGTGGGGCGACTTGACGAAGCGGGCTCCCAGCGCCAGAAGTAGGCCGCGAGTGAGCCAAACTCCTCCTGCAGTGCCAGGGCGCGTTGGGCGTTGTTGATGGTGGAGGTGATCTTGCCGCGGTGGCGCACGATGCCGGCATCGGCCACCAGGCGGGCCACATCGGTGTCGTCAAAATGGGCCACGGTGGCGATGTCGAACTGGGCAAAGGCCTGGCGAAAGGCCTCGCGCTTGTTCAGGATGGTGAGCCAGCTCAGGCCGCTTTGAAAACCTTCGAGGCAGATTTTTTCAAACAGGCGCCGGTCGTCCATGACGGGGAAGCCCCATTCGGTGTCGTGGTAGTGACGGTACAGCGGGGTGGATGCACACCAACTGCAGCGTGCAACGCCAGTGTCGTCATGAAAGAGGCCGTCGGGAACCGGGATACGTGTGCTCATGACCTGATTGTCTACCTGTCAGCATCGCCACGCCAGCGTGCAGGGCCGCTTTGCGAGGCTCCAAATTCAGCCGTCACCGGTGTGGCAATTGCTGGAAGAGCCTGGTCGTGTGACCATTCAGTGCACTGGAACGCAACAACCCATGATTCCGTTCGATGGTTGTCAGTCCGCCGTAAAGAAAACGTCTATCATGCATTTTGGCCAGCAGCGTCTCTAGCCTTTCTCCTGCTATGTGGAGCATCGCCGGGGAAGCAGTCAGAACTTGAGGGTTCTGGATGCTGGTGGATGAAAGTGAATGTTCAGAGGGGGACAAAGAATCCCTCCGGTAGCAGCCCCCAAGAGCCGCGTCACTGTCACTATCGCGCGGTTCTTTGATTCGCATCTCTTGAAGCGATCGACCAAGGGGTAACTGAAAGACGTTTCGAAGGGAGGCGGAATGGCGACGTATTCTCTGGGGTGGCCATTGTATTTGGCAAGTCTTTGCTTGTCTGCTGCCGCTGCTTTCTTGGCGCTGCGGCTGATCCGGCATACGGGCAAGAGAAAAGCCGGGCTGTACCTGTTCATCGCCTCGTTATTGCTTGCCGCCGATATGGCTTATGAGCTGCTCTTGCAGCTTGGCATCTTCCCGCAAGGTGTACCAGGTTATAGGGCCCTTGTCGATCTGCTGCCTATTGCGACCAGCGTGCTTTTACTGGCTGGCATGATTTCCATCCGGGCCGTTCTCATGGAGCACAAGCTCACGGAGGTGGGCACGGGTGAGCAAGTCGAAGGCTCGTCGAATGTTTCACAAACGACGGCAAAAATGACGGTCAACAAGCTCGCTTCGAGCAATACCGTCGTGGCCACAGCAGGCGAGGGCTCCGCTGCTTCCGTCCCGGCGTATCTGGAGCAGGAGCGGCGCCGAGGCGTTCGGATACACCAGGAATGGCAAGCGGCTTTTGATGCCGTGACCACGCCGATGGTGCTCTATGACCCGGCTTTCAAAGTGATTCGTGCCAACCGTGCCTACATTGAGCGGGCGGGGCTGAGCTTGAAAGACATCATCGGCAAGCCGTACTTTGATATTTACCCCAAATTAGGGCGCCCAATCGTCGATTCCCCGCAGAGCCTTAAGCAAGGCATTGCTGGAAGCGAACTCCGACTGGCAACCGGCGAAATCGTGATTTCCAGAAATTTCCCGATCTATAACGAAGCCAACGAATATCACCATTCTCTTCACATACTTGAAGACGTGACGGGAATCAGGCAAGCCGAGAAGTCAGTACGAAGAACACGGCTGTCTCTCAACGTGGTTACTGCATGCGTGCGTGAAATGGCATCGGCCAAGGACGAGCAGCATATGTTGCAGTCGATATGCCGGATCGTGGTGAGGGGGGGCGGGTATCGCCTTGCGTGGGTGGGGTTCGTTGAAGGGGGCGAGGGCAGGACGGTGCGGCTGGTGGCATCTCACGGATATAAAAAAGACCTTGAACGCGCGCCTGACGCCTCCTGGCCCGATGCGGATTTCGACAAGAGTCCGATGGGCATTGCCATTCGAACGGGCAAGACGTTTCTTTGCCAGGATTTCATGCATGACCCTCAATTCGGGGTTTTTCATGGCGATGCGTTGAAACACCATCTTGCCGCGGTCGTCGCGCTGCCACTTTACAGTGGGCAGCGTATTGTCGGGGGACTGGTTTTATGGTCGGACCAGGCATTCGCTTTTTCAGACGAAGAGGCGGCTGTCCTTGAGGGCTTGAGTGCGAGCATTGACCTTGGGATTTCTGCATTTCGCATCCGCGCAGAGCACGTCACGGACATGCAGAATAAAACGCAACACCTCGACGATGTACGAGACAAGCTTGAAAAAATCATCGAAGCCATGGGCGAGGCTATCGAACAGCGCCAAACCTATGCTGTGGGCCATCAACGCCGGGTGGGGGAAATCTGTCTGGCCATCGCACAGGAAATGGGGTTGCCAGATGACCGGGCTTATGGGGTGCGCCTTGCCGGCATGGTGCATGACGTGGGGGCTATTCAAATTCCGGAGGGACTCTTGTGCAAAACTGGCAAGTTGACGGAAGACGATCGCAGGCAGATCGAGTTTCACACGCAAGCGGGGCATGACATTCTGAGCGGGCTCGATCTGCCCTGGCCGCTTGCGCAAGCCGTGTTGCAGCACCACGAAAGACTGGATGGCTCTGGCTATCCCAATGGACTTACGGGCGGGAAAATCTTGCTGGAAGCCAAAATCATTGCCGTGGCTGACACCATCGAAGCCATGGCCTATGGACAACGCACTGACCACCCCCGCCTGGGCGTTCCGGCTGCGCTGGCTGAGATAGCCAAACACAAGGGGACGCTTTACGATGAAGATGTTGTAGACGCCACACTCAGGCTGTATTGGGAAAAAGGGTACGAGGTAACTTGATGCTGCGCAATGTGTACGGTAGCGTCAGGTGCATCTAGGTTGCGCCGTAGATGTGGGTACATCCCGGCGCACGGTGTAGTACGCCCAGCCTCCAGCGTGCCTTTCATGGTCGAGGCAAAAAAAATGAGCACCTTGCGGTGCTCATTTTTCGTTCCGGTCAGTAACGGGTCTGATGGCTGTCAGGCAACTCGGCAGGTCAATTATTTGAAAATCACCGTTTTGTGCCCGTTCAGGATCACACGGTGCTCACTGTGCCATTTCACGGCGCGTGCCAGCACCTGGCTCTCGGTGTCGCGGCCCTGGTTGGTGAGGTCTTCAATGGTCTTGCTGTGGTCCACACGGGCCACGTCCTGCTCGATGATGGGGCCTTCGTCCAGGTCGGCCGTCACATAGTGGGCGGTGGCGCCCACCAGCTTCACGCCGCGGTCATGAGCCTGGTAGTAGGGCTTGGCACCCTTGAAGCTGGGCAGAAAGCTGTGGTGGATGTTGATGGCCTTGCCCGAGAGCTTGCGGCACATGTCGTCGGAGAGCACCTGCATGTAGCGCGCCAGCACCACGAGCTCGGCGCCTTCGGCCTGGATGATTTCAAACTGCTTGGCCTCGGACTGCGCCTTGGTGGCCGCGGTCACCGGGATATGGTGAAAGGGCACGTTGTAGCTGGCGGCCAGCTGGTAGAACTCGCGGTGGTTGGAGATGATGGCGCGGATATCCACCGGCAGCAGGCCGCTTTTCCAGCGGAACAGCAAGTCGTTGAGGCAATGACCTTCCTTGCTGACCATGATCACGGCCGGCATGGGCTGGGCCTTGGCATGCAGGCTGCATGTCATCTGGATGGGCTCGGCAAACTGCTTGAGCTGCGCCTGCAGATCGTCGTAGCTCAGCTGTGCGCAGGAGAACTGCACGCGCATGAAAAACAGGCCAGTGGCGTGGTCGTTGTACTGGGCGGCTTCTTCGATGTTGCCGCCGCGCTCCAGCAGAAAGCCGGAAACAGCATGTACGAGGCCCAGGCGGTCAGGGCAGGAAAGGGTCAGGATGTAGGCTTGGGTCATGGGGCGCAATTGTCGCAGCTAGAGTGAGGGGATGTGGGGAATATGGGTGTGGGAGCTGATGGGGGCGCCTCAGCCAGGGCTTCTTTGTTGCAGGCTGCTTTCAATCTTGCGCAACAGGCTGGCCGGGGTGATGGGTTTGACGACGAACCCGGTGGCGCCCTTGTTTTTGGCCTCTTCGAGTTTGCCCTTGGTCAACTCGCCCGTCACCATGAGCACCATGGAGGTGGGGCTGGTCTCCAGGATGCCTTCAAGAGCCTCCAGTCCGGTCTTGTCGGGCATGTTGATGTCGAGCAGCACCAGTCCTGGCTTGAGGCGAGTGCAGTGTTCCAGAGCCGCCTCGGCGCTGGAGGCCTCCTCGATATTCTTGTAACCATCAGATTTCAGGATGATCTTGATCACGCTGCGGATCATGCTGTCGTCATCCACGATGAGAATGGACAGGGACTTGTCGGTTGCCATCTTTCGCGTTTTCCATGCAAGCAATTGGCACAATGATAGCCAACTTGCGATAGCAGCCTGGCCTCGGGCTTCTGCCTCGGCTATGCTGTCTCAAAACACACCAGACAGGAGCGAGGCATGCGTCATCCCGACATCAACATGAACCACCAGTGGCTGCCGTTCACGCCCAACCGCAGCTTCCAGCTTGACCCGCGGGTCTTGGTGGCAGCTGAGGGCATGCACTTCACCACGCACGATGGCAGGCAGGTGCTCGACGGCATTTCCAGCCTGTGGTGCGTGGGCGCAGGTCACAACCGTAAACCCATCAACGAGGCGATCAAGAGGCAGCTCGACACGCTGGACTACGCCACGGCCTTCCAGGCTAGCAATGACAAGGCTTTCCAGGCTGCCGAGATGATTGCCGGCATGGCGCCGGGTGACCTGAACCGGGTGCTGTTCTGCAATTCGGGCTCGGAGGCGGCCGACACCGCCCTGAAGCTGGCGCTGGCTTATCACCGTGCGCGTGGTGAGGGGCACCGCAATGTGTTCATCGGCCGCGAGCGGGCCTACCACGGGGTCGGCTTCGGCGGCATGAGCGTGGGGGGCATTCCGGCCAACCGCAAGGTGTTCGGCACGGCGCTGCTGCCACGGGTCGACCACCTGCGCTTTATCCACGACCCGGTGAACCATGCCTATTACAACGGCGAGGAGCCGGTGTGGGAAGAGGACATCCTGAGCGAGCTGGAGAGCCGCATCCTGCCGCTGCATGACCCGAGCAATATCGCTGCCGTGATCGTGGAGCCGGTGGCGGGCAGTGCGGGCTGGTATGTGCCGCCCAAGGGCTACCTGAAGCGCCTGCGCGAGATTTGCGACAAGCACGGCATTTTGCTGATATTCGACGAAGTGATCACCGGCTTTGGCCGCCTGGGCGCGAACTTTGGGGCGACTTATTACGACGTGGTGCCCGACATGCTGACCTTTGCCAAGGCCGTGAGCAATGGCGTGATTCCGCTGGGCGGCGTGATCTGCCGTGATCACCTGTACGACGGCATGATGGCGGCCAACGAGAAGAACCCGCCGCATGCGATCGAGTTCTTCCACGGCTACACCTACTCGGGCCATCCGGTGGCCTGTGCCGCGGCGATAGCCACGCTGGAGCTGATGCGCGAGGAAGACCTGTTCACGCGGGCCGGGCAGATGGGCAAGATCCTGGGCGATGCCATGCACCGTGCATTCAAGGGCCTGCCCCATGTGGTGGGGATCCGTTCGATGGGGCTGGCGGGCGCGGTGGAACTGGCCGGTCTGCCCGGACTCGCGGGCAAGCGCGGCTACGAGGTGTTTCTGGATTGTTTCCACCGTGGCGTACTGGTACGCCCGGCGGGCGACAACCTGGTGCTGGCGCCGCCCTATATCGTGGAGAAGGCGCAGATCGAGCAGATGGTGGACACCCTGGCCGGGGCCATCAAGCGAGTCGTGTAACTGCGCGGGTTTTACAGCGCCTGGCGCCACATGCGCAGGGGCACACAGGTCTGCAGGCGCACCACGGCCTGCGCGGTCAGGGCCGGGTGCAACTCATGACCGACGCCCGTGGCGATGTCCAGCGTGGCGTCGGACTGCAGGTTCATCAGATGGGTAAAGGTTTCCTTCATCTGCTCAATCGGCGTCACCGCGTCCAGGCTGCCGTGGAACAGGTGCAGCGTGGTGCGGTCGGTGGGGCCACTGGGCAGGCTGGCATAACGGCCTGAGAAAGCCAGGATGCGGCCCACCATGCCGTCATGCGCTGCGCCGAGTTCCATCGCGAGTGTGGCGCCCTGTGAAAACCCGGCCAGCGCGAGGGTGTTCTCCTGCAGGCCAAAACGCGCCTGTTGCTGCTGCACCAGACGTTGCAGCAAGGGCAGGGCGGCTGCCACACGTTCGGCACGGTTTTCGTCGCTCAAGCCACGCAGGGAAAACCACTGCCGGTTACTGCCATCGCCGTCACAGGGCATGAAGCCCTCGGGGAGCAGGATGGCGGCTGCGGGAAAGGCGGTTTGCAGCGATGTGGCCAGCGGCAGCATGTCGGCAGCCCGGGCGCCAGCGCCGTGCAGCAGGATGAACAGTTGGCGGGGCTCGCCCTCGGTGGGCAGGAGTTCGATCATGTCGGGTACAGGGGGGATGCTCATGGTGTCGTTGACGCAGGTTTCGTATCCATGCGGTTTCTGAATTCCGTGCAATGGTCTTTCTCTGGGGCGGGCTGGGCGGGCCAGATATCGTCAAAGCTGGCGATGGTCTCGCTGTATATGGTCTCGCCGGTGGTGGGCGCAGGCTGCGCCTGCAGACCAATCGATTTGATCCTGAGGTCTTCGGGCAGGTGCTGTGGCACGCCCAGCTTGCGATCCACATGGCCGCTGCCGGCCAGCAGCAGCACGGTCTTGCCGGGGGTGCGCAGGCGGCTCAGGGTGTTGGCCATGGATTGATCGCGTGCAATCTGGATGCGCGTCATCGGCCTGATCTGGCTCTCCGGCAGCAGGCCACAATGGCCCAGGCGGATCAGTTGCTGCTGGGCCTTGAGAGCCGGCCCACTCAGCTGCATGTCGTACTGTGTGTCTTCCATCGCGATGCGCACCTGCGCGCGCGGCAGGTTGGCGCCGGCCACGCGCACACCGGCACGCACGGCGGTCATGATGGACGGGCCATAGGCTTGCCAGGGCCAGGCACGCTCGTTCCACTGCAGGGCCGCGCGCACCTGTTCTTCGCTCGCGTCGGCCGGCAGCCCGGTGGTGGTGGTGCCGGCATCGGCCATTTCTACCGCCAGTGCGGCTAGCGCACCGCGTGCCACCAGTGCCTGCACGGTCTCACGCTCGATGCGGTGGTGGTCGGGGGCATCGTGCTGCTCGCCCAGTAGAATCGCGTCGACTGGCAGCAGCGCGGTGACTCGCTTGTCGATGTCGCCGTTGCCCCCTGCTGCTGGCACGGCACAAGCCGACACAATGGCCGCTGCACCGAGGACTCCCAACAGGGTACGGAGCTGGGCGCGCGTGGTGGCCGTCGGGTTGTGCTGACATCTGTGCATCGGGCAATATTAGCGTTCTTTTGTATTGCGCCATGCGTCAGAAATTTCACTTTCGTGCTGCCCTCACCCTGTTGCTGGCGCTGGCTGCCGCCAGCCTTTGCGTCTGGCTGCGCACACCGCTGCCCTGGCTCATCGGGCCGCTGTTGTCGGTCGCCGTGGCTACCATGCTGCGGGCGCGCACCGAGAGTTCGACCCCGCTGCGCAATCTGGGGCAATGCACGATTGGTGCCGCACTGGGCTTGTACTTCACCGCCGAGATCACCGCCATGGTGGTCAGCCTGTGGTGGGCCATCCTGATCTGCATCGCCTGGGCCATGTTCATCGGCATCGGGTTTGGTCTGTGGCTGCAGCGCCTGCATGGCCAGCGCATGCCGGACCTGCCGCGTGCCACCACCTATTTCGCGGGCTGTCTGGGCGGCGCTTCCGAGATGACCCTGCTGGCCGAACGTCACCATGCCCGCACCGATCTGGTGGCCGCAGCGCACAGCATGCGGCTCGTGATCGTGACGGTGCTGATCCCGTTTGCCGTGCAGTTCAGCGGGCTGCATGGCATTGATGTGTTGCGTACAGGGCCACAGGCTGTGCATTGGCCGGGCTTGATGGGTCTGCTGCTGGCCGCAGGCGCCGGGGCCTGGCTCATGGCCCGGCTGCAGCGGCCCAATCCCTGGTTCATCGGGCCCTTGCTGGTGGCCATGGCCCTGACCATGGCTGGCGTCTCGCTCTCCACCATTCCGCGCGAGATATCCAACGCCGCGCAGTTGCTGATTGGCATCAGCCTGGGGGTGCGTTTCACGCCGGCCTTTGTGCATACCGCACCGCGCTGGCTGGCCACGGTGGCGCTGGGCTCGGTGGTGATGATTGGCATGAGTGCCGGTTTTGCCTGGGTGCTGGCCTGGGTCACCGGCCTGCATCCGGTCACGCTGGGGCTGGCCACGGCGCCGGGTGGCATTGCCGAAATGTCGATCACGGCCAAGGTGTTGCAACTGGGCGCACCCATGGTGACGGCGTTTCAGGTGTGCCGCTTGATTGCCGTGCTGATGCTGGTGGAGCCGGTGTACCGACGGTATTTCGTCAAGCCGGCGATAGCCTGAGGCAACGCAGTGGGTTCAGTTGCGCGGTTTTCGCGTGCTCAGTGCACAACCACCGGGTTCTGGGCGAGTTCGGCGTACTGGTCGAGCGTGGCCTCGACCTCTTCCTGTGTGGGTTCATTGCGCTGCCAGGCCAGCAGGTGGCGCTGGAACAGTTCGGCCCAGGAGCCGTCGAGATAGACCTCCTTGCCCGAACGCTTGTCGACGATTTCGAAGCCATGCCGAGGCATGGTGGGCAACTCGACCTCCTGCACGCCCTGTTCTGCGGCCACAGCAAGGTCTGCCGCATTCGCGGCCCAAGACTCGGCCTGCAGGTGCAGTACCGAGAATGACTCCGAGTCGTAAAGCATGTTCATGTTGTGAATTCCGTAAAGGTCATGTGCTGTTGTAGCAGATGGCATCAAGTCAGGTGATTTCAAGGGCTTTCGTTGCTGCGCCACTGCTGGTCGACAAAGTCGCCATTGGTCTGGCTCAGCAGGATGCGCACGGGCATGAAGTCCAGTGCGGGCGCCAGCCACAGCTCGAGTTTCTGGTCGTAATCCTGCCGGGGCAGGCGGGTGAGCTTCACCGCTGTTTGTGCGCCACCGGGCAACTGTAGCGTTTCTTCCGGCCCCACACCAAAAGCCCAGGAGTCGGCCTCGCGTGCGCTGACGGTGGGCAGCGTGATGGTGGTGCCGGGTGGGAACCTGCCCGGATTGCCTGCCAGCATCGCACCAAGCTGCATGAAGACGCTGAGCCGGTCCTGTGCGCCTTCCTGCAACGGCGCCTCGGGGGTGTTGGCGCTGAAGACGATCTTGCCCTTGTCGCGCACAAAGTGGGCGGCCTGCTCGCTGCGGCTTTTGTCGCCAAAGCGCAGGGGCTCCAGGCCTTGGGCGCCGAGCTGGCCGGTGCTGGTCTGTACACGCGAGCCCAGCAGGAAGGCACTGATTTCCAGCCGTGCGTCGTAGTGGCCGCCATCGTGCTGCCAGAGCAACTCGCCGCCAGCGCTGTAGTTGAAGCCCTTGACCTGGCCTGCAATGGTGTACTTCAGGCGCATCGGCGGGGGAATGCGGTAGGTCAGGCTGGGTGCGCTGGCCTTGGGCTCGGTCGGCGATGGCGAAGCCACGGCCACCGTGTCGGTCGTGTCGGCTACGTCGGTCGCCGCCACTGCTTCGTCAGCTGCCGGCGTTGGCACAGGTGTGCTGTCGGGGGTGTCGACTGCTATTGAATTAATAGCTTCTTGCGTATATTCAATGGGGGCTGGAGCCTGATTTTGTTCTGTTTTTGGCGTGCTGGGGCGAGGCCGGGGGGCAAGCGGGCGAACGACCGGTGGCGAGGCCTGTGCGACCACCGGTTTGAGTGGCGCCTGCACCGGGGCTGGCGCTCGCTCGATCAGACGCGTGCTGAAGGGCGCTGGGCCTGCAGGTGGCTTGCCGGGCCGGTCGAGGTCTGCCTCGCTCAGCAACAGCAGGTGTGCGAGCAGCACCACCGCGACGATGAGTGCAAGGGGTTTCAGTGGAATGGCAGGAGACGACTTGACCATGTGGACTAGAATTTTGCCAGTACCGTGAGTTCAATGCAGTGTATCAAGCGACGCTTGGCGCGCGCGACAGCATGTGCATGGCTCCTGCGGTGGTTTACCTCTTCCAGCGAAAAATTCCAGATGAAACTTGCCACCTACAAAGACGGCTCGCGTGACGGGCAACTCGTCGTCGTGTCACGCGACCTCAGCAGCGCACACTATGCCAGCGGCATTGCCGACCGGCTGCAGCAGGTGCTTGATGACTGGAATTTCATGTCGCCGCAGCTGCAGGACCTGTACGACAGCCTCAACCAGGGCAAGTCCCGGCATGCCTTCAGCTTTGACCCGGCACAGTGCATGGCGCCGCTGCCGCGTGCTTACCAGTGGGCGGATGGTTCGGCCTACATCAACCATGTGGAGCTGGTACGCAAGGCGCGCAACTCGGAAGTGCCGGCGAGCTTTTATACCGACCCGCTGATGTACCAGGGCGGCAGCGATGACCTGCTGGGCCCGTGTGACGATGTGGTGTGCGTGAGCGAGGAGCACGGCATCGACTTCGAGGCCGAACTGGCCGTGGTCACCGGCGACGTGCCCATGGGCTGCACGCCCGAGCGTGCGCTCGATGGCATTCGTCTCGTGATGCTGGCCAACGACGTGAGCCTGCGCAACCTCATCCCCGATGAACTTGCCAAGGGGTTCGGCTTTGTGCAGAGCAAGCCGGCCACGGCGTTCAGCCCGGTGGCGGTCACGCTGGATGAGTTGGGTGAGGCCTGGGACAAGGGCCGCGTGCATCTTACCGTGCAATCCACCTGGAATGGCCGCCGGGTTGGCATGTGCGAGGCGGGCCCGGAGATGACCTTCCACTTTGGCCAGCTGATTGCGCATCTGTGCAAGACGCGCAGGGTACGGGCGGGTTCCATCGTCGGCTCAGGCACCGTGAGCAACAAGGACTGGAGCCATGGCTACAGCTGCATCGCCGAGAAGCGTGCGATCGAGACCATCCAGGACGGCAAGCCCTCCACCGCGTTCATGAAGTTCGGCGACCGCATCCGGATTGAGGTCAAGGGCAAGGACGGCCAGAGCCTGTTTGGCGCCATCGAGCAGGAGATGGTGTCGCTGGCCGACCAGTAAAAAGCAGGGCCTGTCGCCCTGCTTGTCCGGAGTCGAAAGGGTTCAGCCCAGCGACGGATCGCCCTGCATCTTGTCGTGCTTGAGGAAGTACTGGCGGGCCATGGCCACGAGTTGCGGGTCGGTCGGGTGGTCCGTCGTCACGACGCCAACGATAGCCTTGTCGATGTCCTTGTCGTGGTGCTGGCAATGGGCGCGGAATTCGTCCTTGCCCTGGGCCGGGCCGGTCAGCAGCACTTCGTGCACACCAGCGAGTGCGCGGGCCACCTCATGGTAGAAGTTGTCATCGGAGGTGCTGTGGCCGCCTTTGGGCGAATGGCCGCCACTGGTCTTGTCGCCGCGACCATGCATCTCGCGGTGCGAGCCGACATGCCCGCCAGTGGATTTGTGGTGGCTGCGTGACTTGATCTTGCGTGCCTCCATGTGCTCACGGTCAAACATGATGACGTGGGCTTCGGATCGGTCGATCCAGACGATGGCGTGGTAAGTGGACATATGTTTTTTCCCAAGTGTGTGAAGTGGTGATCTAAAGCAGCTCAGGCGCTGGCTTGTGTGCCGTGGCTGTGCTCGTGTGCATCCTGGCAGGTGATGCAGCGGGGGGCCTCGGGCGCGGCATGCAGCCGGGGTCCCGGAATGTCGACGCCACAGTCAATGCACTGGCCGTAAACATCGTCCTCGATGCGCTTGAGTGCCGCGTCGATGGCGACCAGTTCGGACATCTCACGCGCATCCAGCGCCAGCTCAAGCTCGCGCTCGGTGGCAACCTGGGCCCGGGAATCCTCGGGCTTACCGAAATGCTCGGCCGATGCTTCGGCACGACCTACTGCCCCTCCGCGCAGGCTGGCGAGCTGGGCCAGCAGGCCGGCACGTTGCTCCAGCAGCTGTTTTTTGAAGGGGGCCGTGAGATGTTTGTCCATGGTCGATAAGCTCCTTGTATCCATATGCTCATCATGCGCGTCCCCGCTTCAATAAGTTTTGACGCATATCAAGGCTTGGGCATATGAGCAGCCCCGGCAAAGAGGAGGAAAATTGAAACCATTTACCAGAGACAGGAGAAAGCTGCATGGACTTCACACGTTATGAAACACTCTCCATCACCCGCCGCGGCGTGGATGATGCCGTGCTGGACATCAAGATGAAGGCCGCCAATGGCAAGCTGCCCACGGCGGGTCATGAGGGCCACAGGGAGCTGGCCGAGATCTGGCGTGATGTGGGTGCCGATGATTCGGTGCGCTGCGCTGTGTTGCGTGGCGAAGGCATGGGGTTTTCGGGCGGCGGTGACCTGACTCTTGTGCAGGACATGGCCAATGACTTTGAGGTCCGCACGCGCGTCTGGAAAGAGGCACGTGATCTGGTCTACAACGTCATCAATTGCGACAAACCCATCGTGAGTGCGATGCACGGCCCAGCCGTGGGCGCGGGACTGGTGGCTGGACTGCTGGCCGACATCTCGATTGCCAGCAAGAACGCCAAGATCGTCGATGGCCACACCCGTCTGGGCGTGGCAGCGGGGGACCATGCAGCCATCGTCTGGCCTCTCTTGTGCAGCATGGCCAAGGCCAAGTACTACCTGTTGTTGTGTGAGCCCATCAGCGGCGAGGAGGCCGAGCGCATCGGCCTGGTGTCACTCGCGGTGGACCAGGACGAGCTGCTGCCGCGCGCCTATGAACTGGCCGACCGCCTGGCGCTGGGCAGCCAGAGCGCGATCCGCTGGACCAAGTACGCACTCAACAACTGGCTGCGTCAGGCCGGGCCGGCATTCGATGCCTCGCTGGCGCTGGAGTTCATGGGCTTTGGCGGGCCCGATGTGCTTGAGGGCATGGCCGCCCTGCGCGAGAAGCGCGCGCCGAAGTTCTGAACCTGCGCGTCGCTGGCTGCGGATCAGAGCTGGCCGGCGAACAGCTTGATGCCGCGCAGCAGCATCTCGACCGAGATGGCGACCAGGATCAGGCCCATGAGCCGCTCGAAGGCCATCACCACGCTGTCGCCCACGAGGCGCTGGATGCGCTCGGCCAGCAGCAGCACGATGGCACACACGGCCATGGTCACGCTCAGTGCGGCCACCCATTCCATGCGCCGCTCGGGTGCCTGGGACACCAGCAGCAGCACGGTGGCCAGTGCGGAGGGACCGGCCAGGGCCGGGATGGCCAGCGGCACGATCAGGGGTTCGCGGGGGGCTTCGATCGCATCGGCCGTCGGCGACGGGAAAATCATGCGCAGTGCAATCAGGAACAGGATGACCGCGCCGGCAATCTGCAGTGACAGCTCGCTGAGGTTCATCACACGCAGGAAGCCGTCACCCACGAACATGAAGGCCAGCAGCAGCACGAAGGCGATCAGCACCTCGCGCAGGATCACGCGGGGCCGGCGCTCTGGCGGGACGTGACGCAGCGCGTTGGCGAACAGCGGGATATTGCCCAGCGGGTCGGTGATGAGCAGCAGCAAAATCGTGGCCGTGACAAAGGTGTAGTTCATGGTGTTGCCCGCTTGGCGCAGCATGTCAACGACCTGTTTCGCGCCAGGCCAGGACGCATGCGGCCAGCATAGCAGCGAAAGTTTCAAGAAGCATGTCATGCGAGGTGGATCAGCGCCGATATCGACGCCACGGCATAATGGGGGCCATGCAATCCCTGCGCAACGCCCACCTCTTAGCCCGTTTCGTGCTGGTGTGGTTTGCGTTGTCCATCGGGGCGGCGGTTGCCTCGCCCATCATCAATCCGCAGGCCATGGAGCTCATCTGCTCCGGCTCGGGCGCGATGAAGGTGCTGATCAAGACCGACGATGGCGTGAAGGAAGTGTCGAGCCACACGCTGGACTGCCCGCTGTGCGCCAACCTCGGTGCACCACCACCGGTTGTGCACCTGTCGGCTGAGCCCGTGCAGCCACTGGCCTATGTGCTGCAGACGATTCCCGCGGCCGATATTGCGTCGCTCACTGCTGCCCCGCCACCGGGTCGTGGCCCCCCGCTTTTCTCCTGAACTATTGATTTCATAGCGCCTGCCGCCCGTTTCGTATGGGCTGCAGGTCGATTTGGCTTGATATTTCTGGAGATTTCCTGTGCGGAAACACCCACTTGCCCTGGCGCTGGCCATGGCATTCCCCTTGGCGGTTGTAGCCCAGTCGCTGCCGACAGACGAGGCGCCCGTGAAGACGCTCGGCATTGTGAGCGTGAGCAGCGGTCAGCCCAGTTCGCTCCCTACCCAGATCCCCACCACCATTGAGGGTGTGACACGTGAGCAGATCGAGGCCACCGTCAATGCCACCGACAGCGAGGACGCGCTCAAGTACCTGCCCAGTCTGCTGGTGCGCAAGCGCTACATCGGCGACTACAACCATGCCGTGCTGTCCAGCCGGGCTTCGGGCACCGGTAACAGCGCGCGCTCGGCCGTGTATGCCGACGGCATTTTGCTGTCGAACTATCTCGGCAACGGCGCAACTTATGCGCCGCGCTGGGGCATGGTCACGCCCGAGGAGATCGAGCGCGTCGATGTGATGTATGGCCCGTTCTCGGCCGCCTACCCGGGCAACTCGGCCGGTGCGGTGGTCGACTATGTGACGCGCATGCCAAAACAATTCGAGGCGCACATCAAGAGCAGCGTCTTCACCCAGCCTTTCGAGCTCTACAACAGCAGTGAGACCTACAGCGGCAACCAGTCCAGCGCGTCCATGGGCAGCAGGAGCGGGGACTGGTCCTGGTGGGTGAACGTGAACCACACGGACAGTGCCGGGCAAGCCCAGACCTTTGCCACCAAGGCGCAGTCGGCCACCACCGGTGTCGCCGGCACGGCCGTGAGCGGGGCCGTGGCAGGGCTGGATCGGACCAACACCCCCTGGTACATCCTGGGCACCAATACCCAGTACCACACGCAGCAGGATCACGCCAAGCTCAAGCTGGCCTACGAGGTGACATCCACATTGCGCGCCAGCTACACGCTGGGCTATTGGGACAACACATCCGACGGCAACCCGCAGACCTATCTGCGCGACGCGGCTGGCAACCCGGTTTATGCCACGGCCAGCAACGTGGTCAACATCAATGGCCAGAACTACAACATCAGCGGCCTGTTCAATGCGTCGAGGGAGCGTCTGACACATGTCATGCACGGCTTGTCGTTGAAGACACATACCCAGGGTGAGTGGGACTGGGAGCTTGCCGCCAGCCAGTACGGCTACAGCACGGACCTGCAGCGCAATGCCACCCTGTCCACTACGGTAGGTCTCACGGGCGGGGCGGGCACCATCACGGACCAGAACGGTACGGGCTGGCGCACCCTGGCTGCCAAAGCCACCTGGCGGCCCCAGGGGCTGCAGGGCGCGCACATCGTGGACATGGGCGTGCAGCAGGAAAACTATGCGCTGCGCATTCTGAAGTCCAACATCGCCGGCAACTGGCTCAGCGACCCGGCAGGTTCGTTGAACAGCGATGTGGGCGGACTCACGCAGATGCAAAGCCTCTATGGGCAGGACAGCTGGGCCTTTGCGCCGAACTGGAAAACCGTGCTGGGCGCGCGCGTGGAAAACTGGCAGGCCAAAGGGGGCTTTACCCGTACCGCCTCCAGCGCACGGGACTATGCGGACCGCAACGAAACCCATGTCTCGCCCAAGGCCGCGCTGGCCTACCAGTACACGGCGGACACGGTGCTCAAGCTCTCGACCGGGCGGGCCGTGCGCATGCCCACGGTGCAGGAGCTCTATGGCGCGACCAGCGGCGTGTTGACGGTGGTGAACGACCCGCTGCTCAAGCCCGAGAAATCCTGGACCACTGAGCTCTCGGCCGAGAAAGACCTCGGCAATGCGCTACTGCGTGCCACCCTGTTTTATGAAGCCTCGCGCGATGCACTGTATTCGCAGAGCAGTGTGGAAGGCGGCTCGGTGGTCACGCGGATCCAGAACGTCGGTGCCATCCACACGAGCGGGCTGGAGCTGGCCTTTCAGGGGGCCGATGTGCTGAAGAAAGGACTGGATGTGTCGGGCAGCCTGACCTATGCCGATTCGCGCATTGTCGAGAACAGCGGCTATGTCGTGACCCCGGGGGACACCATTGGCCAGTACCAGCCACGTGTGCCCCTGTGGCGTGCCACTGCGCTGCTGAGTTACCGGCACGACGCGCAGTGGACAACGTCGCTGGGCGCACGCTACAGCGGAGACCAGTACTCGACCCTCAACAACGCCGACGTGAACGGCTTTGCCTATATGGGCGCGAGCCGCTACTTCACAACCGACCTGCGTGTGCGCTACCGCATTGACCGGCAATGGACGGCGGCCTTCGGCATCGACAACCTCAACAACTACCAATACTGGAACTTCCACCCGTACCCACAACGCAGCTACATGGCCGAGCTCAAGCTCGACATCTAGGCCCCATCTCAGATGGGCACAAGAAAACAGAGAACACCATGACATTCACATTTACTATCAAATCTATAGCTTTCTTCGCAATATTGACGGGGGCTGGTGCCGCTTTTTCCCATGTTGTGCTGGACGAGCCGGTGGCCCTGGCCGGTAACAGCTACAAGGCTGCCCTGCGCGTGAGCCATGGCTGCGCGGGTTCGCCCACGACCGCCATCACCGTGCGGCTGCCCGCAGGATTTCAAGGCGCCAAGCCCATGCCCAAGCCGGGCTGGAACCTGAGCATCCGGCGCGAAAAACTGGCCCAGCCCTACAGCAGCCACGGCAAGCAGATAACAGACGACGTGAGCGAAATCCGCTGGACAGCGGCCACGCCAGCCAACTGGCTGCCCGACGCCTACTTTGACGAGTTCGTGTTGCGCGGCACGCTGCCACCCACCGCAGGGGCTCTGTGGTTCAAGGTGCTGCAAACCTGCGAGACGGGCCAACTGGACTGGTCGCAGCTGCCGCGGGAGGGCACGTCCACTCAGGGGCTGACTTCACCCGCAGCGCTGCTTGAACTGCTGCCCTCTGGACCGACCAGTCATCAGCATTGAAGCGACCTTTTCCATTCACTGTTTACCCCTTTTCTTTAAACTGTTTCACAAGGAGAAACTCATGAAACTCAAAACTCTAGCCACCATTCTTGCCCTGGGCTGCGGCAGCCTGTATGCCCAGACCGTGGAGGTCAAGGACGCCTGGGTCCGCGCTTCCGTGCCCAGCCAGAAAGCCACCGGGGCTTTCATGAAAATCACCGCCAAGGAAGACGCCAAGCTGGTGGCTGCTTCTTCACCGGTAGCCGGTGTGGTCGAGGTGCACGAGATGAAGATGGAAGGCGATGTCATGAAAATGCGTGCCGTTGCCGGTGGACTGGACCTGCCCGCTGGCAAGACGGTGGAGCTCAAGTCGGGCGGTTACCACGTCATGATGATGGACCTGAAAACCGCGCTGAAGAAAGGCAGCTCCGTGCCACTGACGCTGGTGTTCAAGGATGCCAAAGGCGTTGAGAGCAAGGTCGAGCTTTCAGTTCCCGTGGCCGTGACGGCACCGGGCGCGGCGATGGGCGACAAGGCAGGCATGCCCGGCATGGCTGGCCACGGCCATCAGTAATGTGGGCGAAGGCTGCCCCGTATGGGGCGGCCTCAGAAGCCGATCAGGTTGCGCCGTACATGGCGCAGATGTTCCTGTGTGTGGGTAATGGCGGTGGCCAAGTCCCGGTCACGCAGGGCTGATACCAGCTGGCGGTGCTCCTGCTGGTAGGCGGCACGGCGCTCTGGCGTCACGCTCTTGCGTTTGAGCATGCCCCATTCGCCTTGCGAGCGGGTCTGGTTCATGAGCCGAAAGACGTTAGAGATGAAGGTGTTGTGCGCTGCTTCGGCAATCACCTCGTGCAGCAGTCCGTCCCAATGCTCAAACTCATCGAGCGTGTCAGCCTGCTCGGCACGCTCGCAGCACTGTTCCATCCTGGCAAAGTCAGCGGGGGTGGCGTTGCTGATCACCATCTCCACGATGGAGGGCTCCAGTGCCATGCGCGCTTCCATCAATTCCGCCGGGCTGGCGGCGGGCGCGGGCGAGCCGTCCAGGCCCGTCAGGGCCTGTTCGATCTGAGGGCTGACATAGGTGCCGCTGCCCACGGTCTGGGTGATCAGGCCGGCCTCCTTGAGTTGCGCCAGCACCCGGCGCACGGTGGAGCGCCCCATGTTGAACTGGGAACAGAGTTCGCGTTCGGTCGGCAGCCTGTGTCCTGCGCGCCAGGTACCGGACTTCAGATTGGCGATAAGACTTTCCCGTAACAGGGCAAATGCGTCCATGGCAGCGTGAACAGGTTCAAAGTGAATGCCTGTGAATTGTACCAATTCAGACCAATTGAGTGGGATGTTCGTGATGTTACCTAGATGCGCGCGCAGTTTCTTCGCATTCAGACCTCTATAATTGCTCAACCAAATCAATCCAAGTTGAACCAATTGACTTGATTGCCAACATTTCAGTCATCCCTATCAGGAGCAATTATGAAGATCGCACGCGTGGAGTTCGCCGGCAAGACCCGGCTCGCATTGGTTGATGAGCAAAAGCAGGAGGTGGCGCTGGTGGGGGGTGAACTGGCCGCACATCCGAACCCGATCCTGGCGATCATCGAGCAGGGCATCAAGCCCATCACGCTGCTGGCGGCCGTCACGGAACACGTACCCATGGCGCAGGTGAAGTTCCTGGCCCCGCTGTCGGCTTTTCTGCGCAACCCGTTTGCCGTGGGCAAGAATTACCACGATCATGCGCTGGAGTTTGACAAGAGCGGCTTCAACGCCACCAGCGGTGCTTCGGCCATTCCCGCCTATCCGCAGATATTCACCAAGGCCACGACCACGCTGAATGGCCCGACCGACCCTATTCGCTTCAGCCCCCTGCATACGACCTCGGTGGACTACGAGGGTGAGATCGGCGTGGTCATCGGTGCGGTGTGCCGCAACGTGAGCAAGGCCGATGCCATGAAGCATGTCTGGGGCTTCGTCGCCATGAACGACGTGACGGCACGCGACCTGCAGAAGAACCACGCCCAGTGGTTTCTGGGCAAGTCGCTCGACGGCTTCTGCCCGCTCGGCCCCTGGATGACGACACGTGACGAAGCGCCAACCGACATGCGCATGCAGACCTGGGTCAATGGTGAGCAGCGCCAGGACGCGCACATCTCCCAGCTGATCTTTGACGTGCCCACCCTGATTGAAACCATGTCGGCCGCCATGACGCTGCTGCCGGGTGACATCATCGCTACCGGCACCTCGGTGGGCGTGGGCGTGGGCTTCACACCCCCGAAGTTCCTGCGCCAGGGTGACGTGGTGCGTGTGGCCATCTCGGGCCTGGGCGAATTGAACAACCCGGTCGAAGAAATCATCTGAGCTCGC
The DNA here is from genome assembly GCA_018815325.1 of Gammaproteobacteria bacterium. GTDB lineage: Bacteria > Pseudomonadota > Gammaproteobacteria > Burkholderiales > Burkholderiaceae_C > JAHIYE01. The sequence continues at coordinate 177,064 of JAHIYE010000021.1, forward strand.
AGGCGTCGGCAGCCGCCATCGCGGCGCATCGGCCGGGGCGGAGCGGTTGATAAAAAAAGCTCCCGCTGCGGATGCGAGAAATTGCTGGGCGCGCAACGACGGTATGCACTAACATCGGCTCAAGCTGCAATGGCTGGGGCGGAGTGTTTTGTTGCATTCATATCTTCGACGATGGACAGGCATCATCCTTCTCGGTTTGGGGATGCTGTGGGTCGCCCTGCCGGCCCATGCGAAGGAGGTGCGCGTCGGGATCTACTCCAACGAGCCCAAGGTTTTTCTTGACCCGGCAGGGCAGCCGGCCGGCATTTTCGTCGATCTCCTGCAGGGCATGGCCCAGATCGAGGGCTGGACACTGGTGTTTGTGCCGTGTACCTGGCAGGATTGCCTGAAGGCGCTGGAAGCGGGCCAGATCGACCTGATGCCCGATGTGGCCTATACCGCAGACCGCGACAGAATCTTTGATTTTCACCAGGTACCGACCCTGCTGAGCTGGTCGCAGATTTACCGCAGTCCGGATGTGCAGATCGCCACCCTGTTCGATCTTTCCGGCAAACGCGTGGCCGTGCTGGAAGGCTCAATCCAGTCCGGCATCTTCACGGAGATGATGACCAGTTTTGGCGTCAAGCCGGAACTGGTGCCGGTCGCGACTCTGGACGAAGCGTTCAAGCGTGTCGCCGAGGGACGCGCCGATGCCGCAATAGCCAATTACTTTTATGGCAATGCGCATGCAGCGCGCTACCAACTGGTGGAAACAGCCATCGTATTTCAGCCCTCGCGGCTTTTTTATGCCACGGCCGTGGGGCGCAACCATGACCTTTTGCGCGCCATCGACAGGCATCTGCAGAGTTGGCAGGGAGATCCGAAGTCGCTGTATTTCACCGCCATGAAACGCTGGGTTGGCGCGCTGCCGCAACAGGTGGTTCCGGATGTGTTCTGGTGGAGCTTGATGACGGTGGGCGGGCTGCTGTCGCTGTCCATGCTGGCGGCGCTGCTGCTGCGTCGTCAGGTTGCGGCCAGAACCCAGCACCTGCTTGCGGCGAATGAGGAGATCGGGCGCTTCAAGACCATTTTTGACCATGCCACCTTTGCTGCCTGGATTGCCGAGCTGGGCGGCACGCTGACTTACGTCAACGCCCGTTGCGCCGAGCTGCACGGCATGCGTGTCGAAGACTTGCTGGGCAAGCGGTTTACGGTGTTTTATGCCGAAGACCAGCGTGCCGAAGCCCGCGCTTTCTGGAAGACGGTGCAGCATTCCGGCAGTGGAGAAGTCCATGAACTGTGGCATGTGGCACGTGATGGCAGAAGGTTTCCCATGCTGACCAGCGGTACCTTGCTGCGGGAAGGGAAGGGGGCGACGCCGTCTTTGCTGGCCTGCACGGCGGTGGATATCAGTGAGCGCAAGCAGGCCGAGGCGCAGATCAAGCAACTGGCCTACTACGATGCCTTGACCGGCTTGCCCAATCGGCGTCTGCTGATGGAGCGTTTGCAGCATGCGCTCGATACCGGGGCACGCCGCGATGCGCGAGGCGCTGTGCTGTTCATCGATCTGGACCATTTCAAGACGCTCAATGACACGCTGGGACATGACGTGGGGGACCAGTTGCTGCAGGAGGTCGCGCGGCGAATTCAAACCCATGTCCGTGTAGGAGATACGGTAGCGCGACTCGGCGGAGACGAGTTCGTGGTGCTGATCGAGGACCTGAGCGACACTGCCAGGCCGCCGGTTGCCGTGGTGGAGGGGGTGGGCCAGAAGATCATGGCCGCCCTCAACCAGCCCTACCGGCTGGCGGGGGTGGAGCATCACAGCACGCCGAGCATTGGCGCCACGCTCTTCAACTATGGCGAGGGGTCGGTGGATGAGCCTCTCAAGCAGGCCGATTTGGCCATGTACCAGGCCAAAGCGGCCGGGCGCAATACCATGCAGTTCTTTGATCCCGCCATGCAGACCGAGGTGGCGATACGGGCCGCGATGGAGAAGGACCTGCGTACGGCCTTGCAGGAGCAGCAGTTTCTCATCTACATCCAGCCGCAAGTGAACCGGCAGGGCGATGTGTTTGGTGCCGAGGTGCTGCTGCGCTGGCCGCATCCTCAGCGCGGCATGGTGTCGCCGGGGGAGTTCATTCCGGTGGCGGAAGACAGTGGCCTGATCGTACCGCTGGGGCAATGGGTGCTGGAGGCCGCATGTCTCCAGTTGCTGAGCTGGGCGGGGCGGCCCAGCATGAGCCACCTGACGCTGGCGGTCAACGTCAGCGTGCAGCAGTTCCGGCATCCTGATTTTGTGGCACAGGTACAGGCGGTGATCGACCGCACAGGCGTTGACCCGAGCCGGCTCAAGCTGGAAATCACCGAAAGCCTGCTCATGCTGAACGTGGAAGACATCATCGGCAAGATGACGGCCCTCAAGGCCGGGGGCGTGAGCTTCTCGCTTGATGACTTCGGCACGGGCTACTCCTCCCTGAGCTACCTGCGGCGTTTGCCGCTGGACCAGCTCAAGATCGACCAGTCCTTCGTACGCAATGTCTTCACCGATCCCAACGATGCTGCCATCGTACGGGCCATCATCACCCTGGCACAAAGCCTGAGCCTGATGGTGGTGGCCGAAGGGGTGGAAACCGAGGTGCAGCAAACGTTTTTAAATACCCATGGCTGCAATGCCTACCAGGGGTATCTGTTTGGCAGGCCGATGCCACCCAGCGAGTTCGATCGTTATATGTTGCAACAGCTGCCTTTGGAGTAAGCTGCTGCGTATGGTCGTTCAATTTTCAAGGAGGGTTCATGAGTGAAGCACCCCAGGCAGGCTTCGGCGCTTTTGTGCCCGGCTTCGATTTTCTGCAGAACCTGGCCAAAGCGGCTAGCCAGGGCGGCGTGGCCAATCCATCCCAAGTCCCCAACATGAACAGCTGGGTGGCGCCAACCCTCAACCCGGAAGAGCTCGACAAGCGAATCCAGGAGCTCAAGACCGTGCATTTCTGGCTGGAGCAGAACGCCAGGGCACTGACCGCCACGATCCAGGCGATGGAGGTTCAGAAAATGACACTCTCAACGCTGTCGGGCATGAATGTCAAATTCGGCGAGATGGCCAGCGCCTTGGCACCCAAGGCCCCGGCAGGCAAGCCGCAGGAGAAGACGCCGGATGCAGACAAACCGGCAGCCAGGACATCTGCCAGAACGGGCAGCCCTGCCGGTGCGCCCGGTGCGGTGGATCCGGTGCAGCTGTGGAGCGCCTTGACGCAACAGTTCCAGCACATAGCCGCCACGGCCATGAAGGACGTGGCACGTAAAACGGTAGCCAGTGCTACCGACGCGCCAGCTGCGCCTGCCAAGAAAGCAAGGGCCACACGCAAGCCCAGGGCTGCGGCGAAGAAGGCGCCAGGCCGGAGTCGCTGAGCAGATGCAGAGGGTCGTTTCATGACTTTGTTTCCCTATGCGCATGCCACGCACCCACAGTGGCGCATGGCGGCTGACCTCGTGCTGGCGCAGCTGCGTGCCCAGATGGCGCTGCCCGACTATGCGCACGCTCCCACGCTGGCACTGCTCTACATCACTGACTACTACTCGGGTAATGCGCAGGACATCCTGGACTACCTGAGTGCCGAGTTGCCGGAAGTCACAGACTGGTCGGGTACCGTGGGCGTGGGTATTGCATCCAACAATGTCGAATACTTCGACGAGCCTGCCTTGGCCGTGATGCTGTGCGAGCTGCCCAGCGACCAGTACCGTGTGTTCTCGGGCGTGGCGCCCCTGGGGCTGGGTTTTGAGGCGCATACCGCGTTGGTGCATGCGGATGCCAATACCCCTGATCTGCCTGAACTGATTGAGGAAATGGCGCTGCGGACCGACTCGGGCTATGTGTTTGGCGGGCTCTCGTCGGGCCGTACCCGCACCGTGCAGTTCGCCATTGGCGGGGATGGCAACGTCAAAGGCCAGGGCGCTGCTTCCGGCGTCTACAGCGGCGGCCTGAGCGGCGTCGCATTTGCCAGCGGCATCAACCTCGTGTCACGTGTCACCCAGGGCTGCTTGCCGATCTCCAGAGCACGCGTGGTCACAGCCGCACAGGACAATGTGGTGATTGAGCTCGATGGCGAGCCGGCGCTTGACGTGATGCTGGCAGATCTGGGCGTGTCGCTGGATCAGCCGCAGGAGGCGCTGGAGGCGGTGCGCGCCACCCTGGTCGGCCTGATGACGCCTCGGCATGCTGATGGTCACGAAGCGGTGGGGCGGACAGGCAATTTCGGCAGTGACGTGATCGTGCGCCACATTATCGGTCTTGATCCCGGGCGTCGCGCTGTTGCGGTTGCCGATCAGGTCGCAGAGGGCATGCAGTTGGCGTTCTGCCAGCGCAACGTGCAGGCGGCCCGTGCTGACCTGATGCGCATATGCGCCGAGATTCGGGAGGAGCTTGAGCCCGAAGAGATGACCATGGACACGGCGCATGCTTTGGGGGCCTCGGAAGCCGAGGCAGCGCCGCATCCGGCACGCCGCATTGCCGGCGCGATCTACGTGAGCTGTTCGGGGCGAGGCGGGCCGCATTTCGGCGGGCCGAGCGCCGAGTTGCAGATCGTGCGACGCGCGCTGGGGGATGTGCCACTGGTCGGTTTTTTTGCCGGCGGTGAGATTGCCCGCCATCACCTGTACGGCTATACCGGTGTGCTGACCGTCTTCACCGGCGAATAGGTCCTGAAGATCCGGATGTACGTCCGGCGAAGCTCTAGGCCCGCTTGCACAGCGGGCCGTCGACCGGATTCTCCAGGCTTTGCGCCACGGCCTGCACCAGTGCCTGCACCTGCCCGGCAGTGAAATTCGCCAGCAAAAGGCGTGCAATATCCGCCGGCAGGCGAACCATGCAGGGGCTGCCGTCGGCGCGTGTGATGCCGACTCCGGCGACCTGGTGCGTGATCCAGCCCTCGCGGGATTCCGCCAGGGCGATTTGCTCATCCATCAGTGTTTCGTACTGGGTCTCCAGCGCGTCCAGTACTTCGTCATCCGGCTCCTCCGATAACTCGACGACGAAGCCCTCCATCGTGTCAGGACGCGTTTCGCAACGCAGTGCGTGCTGTGTCACGCTCTGCATGAAGCGATCACGCAGCTGCGCGTCGAAGAAGATGTACTGGTTGCCCATCGGGGCTTACTTGTCCTTGAGTTTCATGATGCCGAGCGCGTTCATGACCATCTTCTCGAACAAGGGCTCTGATGTGCCCTTCTTCATCTTGCGCATGAAGTATTTCTCGAACGCAATCTTGGCCAGGTGCACCCACTTGCCTTCGGCATACCAGTTCACGTTGCGTGGCGGGATCTGCGGCAGGGCCACGAAGCAAGCGCCGGTGTCGCCAAAGTCAGCCAGGCACACGGCATTCCATGTGGCGAGGGTAGAAGGCTCCTTGCCATTCAATTCATCGCTGATATTGTGCGCAGTGGCCGTGACCATGGACTCGATCATGTAACCCGTCTTGGGCGCACCGGTAGGTACGGGCGTAGCTTCCACCGGCGGGATGGCGACACAGACGCCCACCGCGTAGATGTTCTTGAACTTGGGGTTGCGCTGGTGCTTGTCAATCAGGATCATGCCGCGCGGGTTGGTCAGGCCCTCAATCCCGATCACGGCGTCAATACCTTTGAAGGCGGGCAGCATCATCGAGTACTTGAAGTCGAGCACGTGGTCCTTCTTTGGCGTGCCGTCGTCGTTGTGCTCGGTCACGTACATCTTGCCGGCCTCGATCTTCGTGGTCTTGGCATTGCAGATCCACTTGATGTGCCGGTCCCGCATGACCGACTCCATGAGCCCCTTGGAGTCGCCCACGCCACCCAGTCCGAGGTGGCCGATATAAGGCTCGGCGGTCACAAAGGTCATGGGCACCTTGTCACGAATCTTGCGTTTGCGCAGATCGGTGTCCATGATCATGGCGAACTCATAAGCCGGGCCGTAGCAGGAGGCGCCCTGCACGGCCCCTACCACGATGTGCCCGGGATCTTGCACGAAGGTCTGCCAGTTCTTCTCTGCGTCGACCGCGTGATCCACATGACAGATGGACTGGGTGTAGCCTGCTGGGCCGAGACCCTCCACCTCATCGAAGGCCAGCTTCGGACCCGTGGCGATGATGAGGTAGTCGTAGTCGATGTTGCGGCCGTCATCCAGTTCGATCTGGTTTTTCTCCGGGTGCACGCGCCTGGCGCCCACGCCGATGAAGTCAATCTTCTTTTTGGCCAGTACCGTAGCGCAATCAATCTCGATGTCGTCCCTTTTGCGCCAGTTCACAGCGACCCAGGGGTTCGAAGGCGTGAAATGAAACTTCGAGTTGTTGGAGATGACCGTGATCTTGTCTTCGGCCCGCGCGCTTTCGCGCATTTCATAGGCCATTGGCATGCCGCCAATACCTGCGCCAAGAATGACGATGTGTGACATGGGGTTCTCCTCAGTTCGGTAGGAATTTGTCGTTACGCGCTGGTTGCAACTGACGCTGTTTCGCGTCTATGTCAGGCAATCGCCTGTTTATAGAGCGGTGCGCCCAGAGTCTGCTTGATTTATATCAAGCGGGGACTTATGGTTTACCCGGGAGGGTATGCCGATCCAATCGGATGCCGGGCAGCTTGGAGGCCCTGGAGTACCATGTCCAAGGCTGCATTGACAGAAGGAGAACGGGATGTCTACAGAACGTCGTCACTTTACCCGCGTGGCCTTTGCCACCCCGGCCCAACTGGTGAGTCCTTCGGGCCAGTTTGCGGTCAAGGTCCATGATCTCTCGTTCAAGGGGGCGCTTGTCAGCGGGTTGGCCGCAGGGGCCTTGCCGCCAGGAACGCAGTGCCAGCTTGTCGTCTCACTGGACCAGGGGCATGACCGCATCACCATGGCCGTAGAGGTGGCTCACATCGAGGGCGTGCATGTGGGCCTGCTGTGCCGCAGCATCGACCTCGACAGCATGACCCACCTGCGCCGGCTGATTGAATACCATTTGGCTGACCCCGCCATGCTCGATCGGGAGTTGCAGGCGCTGCTGGCAACCAGCACCTGATAAGTTTGTTGTTCGGGTTGAGTCAGCGTAACCAGCGGGCTCGCTGGAGTCTCAATCATGCCCATGCCCGCACCCGCCACGATGGCGGCTACCTCGGCCCCACCTTGAGGTACTTGGTAGGCTTGGCACAGGACAAGCGGCCATAAAGCATGCATGCATGCATGAATGCGTGCATCAGTGCTGATCTGGCCAGGGCGCAGCCGCTTGGGTCTGTGCACCCGCGTGAACGAGAACAAGACCAACTGGTCGCCTCAATTCCCCGTCATTGGAGCCTTGCCCGCGGGGTCGTCGATTGTCAGAAATTGAATCAATGCCGCCAGATCCTGATCCATGCGCTGCAGGGTTTCGGCTGGCAGCTTGCTCAGCGCCTGAGGCAGTACGCCCTGGAATGGACCGGCTGCTTTCTGCAGTACCTGCAAGCCAGCAGGCGCAATGTGCAGGTGCACATTGCGCCTGTCTTGAGGTGCCTTGGCCATGCTGATGAGTTCCCTGCGCTGCAGGGTCTTGATCAGGTTGCTCGCGGTGGACGGACGGATGTCCATGAACCTGGCCAGGTCGCCGATGCCGATGGCCGGATGGTCCCGCACCAGACTCAGAGCCCAGACCTGCGCACCGCCCAGGCCTGCCTGTGTTTCGATTTGCTGAAAATGGCTGCGCACGGCGTTGAACACCACACGAAAGCGCCGCAGCACTTGCGTTGTGCTGGGGGAGGCACTGGCAGGTACAGGGGACTGATAGGCGGGGTGGTCTGTGGTCGGCATACACGGTGGCAGTTCGGGCTCAGGCGGTTGGAGGCGTGGCGTGGTGGCGATCACCCCGCCAGCAGCTGCGCGCGCATCTTCTGCATCAGCAGATCGTCGAAGGTGTAGAAGCCTTTGGGGCACTGAGCCAGTTCACTCAGGGCAAATGCGGCGCCAGTGCCAAAGGCTTCCCGCTTGATGGAGTCGTGGATCAGGCGCACGGTCTGGTAGGGGAAGCCGAAAATGACCTCGTGATGACCGACGATGCCGCCGAGCCGCAGCGAGGTGATCTGGTCGTCCCCAATGGACAGGCTTTCTGCAATCTTGCGGGCGGTCCCGGAGACTTCCGGTTTTTCGCGGAAATGCTGCTCCAGGATCTGCACATCGGCAAACGGGGCAATGCTGCGCAGCAACTTGGCAGCCATGATCAGGAAGTTGATCCCCAGCGTGATGTTGGGCGAGCACAGTACCCTCGTATCAGTCCCCAGGCTGCGCACGTAGTCAAGCTCCTCCTCGTTGTAGGCCGATATGGCGCTAAGCAGCATCAGGCCGCGCACGCGCACTTCCTCGCCATACAGAAGAACGGCCTCGGGATTGGAGAAGTCGACCAGGGCATCTACAGGGTGCTGGTCCAGCAACTCGGCAAAAGAGACGCTGTTCAGGCCGAAGATCGGGATTTCCGTGCCTGACAGGGTCTCTGCCAGCGCGGGCGCAGCTCTGCGTAGCACCCAGCGCAATTCAAAGCGCGGATCGGTGCGCAGCACTTCGGCCACGGCCTGGCCCGCCTTGCCGTAGCCAATAAGGCCAATTTTCATCTTGTCAGATTTCATGCCACCTGGATTCGTTGTTTCGTTCAATATGGAGGTATCGTTATGCAGCTTGCCATACAATAAATTATATTTGCTGCAATGTATATTTTTTGAAGGGTCAATCATGACCCGTCCATTCAACCCGGTAGACCGGGCAGGTGATCTATGTCTATGAAGCCACATCCCAACGTCATTTCTTCTGTGCGCCAGGAGCTTTATGACTGGCGCCTTTGGATGGGACGGGGGGTGGTGCTGGCCTTTGCCGCGCTGGCCGGTCTGACGGTTGTGGCCTTTACCTGGATGACGGAGCATGCGCTGGGCTATTTCTTTGCGATGCGGCGGGAGTTCTGGTGGGGACCCATGATCTGGATTCCTGTGTCAACGGCAGCGATCGTCTGGATGACGAACAGGTTTGTGCCGGGTGCGACGGGTTCGGGCATTCCCCAGGTCATGGCCGCATTGTCTTCGGACGTGCATGCGGAACACCGTGGCCTGTTCGTCTCCATCAAACTGTCCGTCGCCAAGATGCTCTTGACGGCCTGGGGCCTGCTGGCCGGACTGTCACTCGGACGAGAAGGGCCGTCGGTTCAGGTCGCTGCAGGCGTCATGCACCACGCCCGGCGCTATCTGCCAACGGGCTCCAAGGTGTCCGAACACGGCTTGATGATGGCGGGTGGCGCTGCCGGTATTGCGGCGGCTTTCAATACGCCGCTGGGTGGCGTGATGTTCGCGATTGAGGAGTTGACGCGGCGACCCGAACAGCGCAGCAACGGCCTGCTGCTGTCCGCCATCGTGCTGGGTGGTTTGATGGCCGTTTCGGTGCACGGGAACTCTACCTACTTCGGCATCATCCGGGTGCAGAACTTCAGCATGGGCCTGGTATTGCCGGGACTGCTTGTGGCCGTGTGCAGTGGCGCTCTCGGCGGCTTGTTCTCCAGGCTGCTCGTGGTGTCCCTGTCGGGCAGGGCAACGGACCGTTTCAGCCGCTTTCGCAGCAAGGCCCCGGTGAAGTTCGCGGCGATCTGCGGTCTCGTGGTGGCCATCCTGGGCATGGTCAGCTATGGCGGCACTTATGGCAGCGGTTACGAGCACACACGTGACATGCTGGAGGGCACTGGCGAGTCTTCACCTGTGTTTGTGCTGCTCAAATTCATTGCGACCTGGGTGACTGTCTGGTCAGGTGTTCCGGGTGGTTTGTTTGCGCCCGCGCTGACCATTGGCGGCGCACTGGGCAATGACATTGCGCAGTTGCTAACCTATGTCAACCCGCCAACGCTCATTGCGCTGGGCATGGCCGCCTTTTTGGCTGCCGTGACACAGGCACCGCTCACGGCTTTCATCATCGTGATGGAAATGGTGGATGGTCATGCGCTGGTGCTCAGCCTGATGGCCAGCGCGCTGATCGCCAGTGGTGTGTCCCGCCTCATCAGTGCGCCTTTGTATGCCACGCTGGCGGAGCTGCAGTTGCTGCGCCTGCCCAGGAAAGAGGAAGACGAAAAAAAGGAGCCCCGAAGGGCTCCAAGCTCGTAGTGCTGATCCTGGCATGGCAAGGACAACAGCTACATTATATATTTGAACAAATGCGTGTTGGAGCGCTGTCGTTTCTGGCCGTGCGACCAGAGCTGTAAACCCTGACGCTCGGCATCAGCATCAGCGAAGAATCAGCACCGGCACTTCGCTCAAGCGCAGCAGGGTCGTGGTCGTGCTGCCCACAATGAGCTGACGGATGCGTGAGTGGCCATAGGCCCCCATGACCAGCAAGGTGGCCTCCTGTGCCTTGAGAATCGCAGGCAGTACCTGTTCCGGCTCACCCGCTGTAATCTCCATATCGACCTGAAAGCCTGCCGAGATGAGCGTCTGGCAAGCTTCGGAGAGCTGGCCGCGCGCAGCGGGCGTGTCATGGCCGGCCATCGCGACCAGTGCCGGCAGTCCCTTGAGCATTGGGCTTGCAGCCACTGTCGCAATGGTTTTGCGTGCCGTGGGGCTGCCGTCGAACGCCATGACAAAACGCTTGGGCGGGATGCATCGCTCACCCGTGGCGACAAGGACTGGCCGCTTGACGGAGCGGATCACGCGCTCAACATGATGGTCTAGATGGAGTCTGGATGGCGCCGCTGCATGGTAGTGCTCCCCGAGGACAAACAGGCGTGCATCCGGCTCAAGCGCCAGTACGGTATCCACCAATTCCCCGTGGCGCAATTGCGCATCCAGCGGCGAGACGCCTGCGGCAGTAGCACGCTCCCGGGCTGACGCAAGCAACTGGCGGCCTGCCTCCTGAGCCAGCTTGCTGCGCTGCCGATCCAGCTCGCTCAACTCCTGCAGCAGGGCTTCATGTGCACCCAGCCCGATGGAGCCGCTGTAGTCACGCAAGCTGGCCCGTTCAGGGTGGCGTTCCAGCACATGCAGGAACTCCAGGGGAACATCGAGCCGCTGTGCTGACCAGATCGCCCAGTCGATCACGGCCGAAGTGTTGGCAAGGCCATCGATGCAGGCATAGACTTTGTTCATTTGGTATTCCTTCAGTGCATCAGTTGTTCAATGGCGCCGGGTTTGTCATGCAGGGCAAACCGGTCCATCATGGTGGCGCTGGCTGCATCCAGGCCGACGACCTCCACCTCGGTGCCTTCCCGTTTGAACTTGAGCACGACCTTGTCCAGCGCGCTGATGGCGGTGATGTCCCAGAAGTGGGCTCGACTCACGTCAATGCGCACCTGCTCCACCACCTCCTTGAAGTCGAAGCCAGCAATAAAGGCTTCGGAGGAGGCGAAGAAGACCTGCCCCACCACGTTGTAGGTGCGCAGAGCGTCGTGTGCATCGTTGCTGCGGTCAATCCGCAGCACGCGTCCGACCTTGTGGGCAAAGAAGATGCCTGAGAGCAGAACGCCGACAAACACCCCCTTGGCGAGGTCGTGCGTGGAGACCGTGACGACCACCGTGGCCAGCATCACGATGGAGGAGCTTGGCGGATGCTCGCGCAGCTTGCGTAGCGAGTCCCAGCTGAAGGTGCCGATGCTCACCATGATCATTACGGCGACCAGCGCCGCCATGGGGATCTGGCCTACCCAGGGGCCAAGGAACACCACCATGATGAGCAGGAAGATGCCGGCGGCCAACGTCGACAGGCGGCCGCGACCGCCAGACTTCACGTTGATCATGGACTGTCCGATCATGGCGCAACCCGCCATGCCACCAATAAAGCCGGTGGCGATGTTGGCCACGCCTTGCCCCACGCACTCACGGTTCTTGTTGCTGGCGGTATCGGTCAGCTCATCCACGATAGAGGCCGTCATCATCGACTCGAGCAGTCCGACCACGGCGAGTGTCACCGAGTAGGGCAGGATGATCCGCAGTGTCTCCAGGTTCAGCGGCATGTCGGGCAGCAGGAAGACCGGCAGACTGTCGGGCAGTTCACCCATGTCGCCCACGGTACGGATGTCCAGGTTGAATGCGAGTGCCACGCCGGTAAGCACGAGAATGCACACGAGCGGTGAAGGCACGGCCCTGGTGAGGTAGGGCAGGCCGTAGATGATGACCAGACCTGCCGCCGTCATGGCATACACCACCCAGCTGACGTGGGTGAGTTCAGGCAACTGGGCCAGAAAAATCAGGATGGCCAGCGCATTGACGAAGCCGGTGATGACAGAGCGCGAGACAAAGCGCATCAATGAACCGAGTTTGAGTGCGCCCGCGACAATCTGCAGCACCCCCGTCAACACCGTGGCAGCGAGCAGATACTGCAGGCCATGATCCTTGACGAGGCTCACCATCACCAGCGCCATCGCACCGGTGGCGGCCGAAATCATGCCGGGGCGTCCGCCAGCGAACGCGATCACGACCGCCATGCTGAAGGAGGCATAGAGGCCGACCTTGGGATCTACCCCGGCAATGATGGAGAACGCGATGGCCTCGGGGATCAGGGCGAGCGCCACAACGAGGCCGGCGAGCAGGTCGCCACGAATATTGGACAGCCAGTCCTGTCGGATGGAGGAGGTGAGCATGGGCAATCAATGGAAGTCTGAAATGCGCTGGGTCAGCGGAAGGCGCGGGGGAGCTGAGCGCGAGAAAGTGCCAGTCAGGATGAACTGGCGCAGTAAAAAAGACAGGGATGCAACGCGGTATCTGGCTGTATCACGATGCCAGATAAGCGGCGTGGCAGCGCTGATGCAATGCCATATTTTAACGGGTGCCGTGATCGGCCGCTGGATGGTCCAGTCTGGTTTGCACTTGTCAAAAGGGTGTGGACATGCCCTAGACGCCCAACAACCTGTCCGAGGCGAACTGCTTGGCAAATTCGCCAAACCGGCCTGCATCCAGTGCGTCACGCACCTCCTGCATGAGGTTCAGGTAGTAATGCAGGTTGTGGAGGGTGGCCAGCATGGGGCCCAGCATCTCGCCGCAGCGGTCCAGGTGGTGCAGGTAGGCTCGGGAGAAACCGTCGCGTCCGCCTTGTACATAAGGCACGCCCGATGTGCCGGCACAGGCGTAGCAGGTGCAGGTCGGGTCCAGCGGACGTTCATCTGATTTGTGGCGCGCGTTGCGGATCTTCAGGTCGCCAAAGCGGGTGAACAGGTGGCCGTTGCGTGCGTTGCGTGTGGGCATGACACAGTCGAACATGTCGATGCCGTTCTGCACGCCATAGACCAGGTCTTCTGGCGTGCCCACGCCCATCAGGTAATGCGGTTTGTGCGCAGGCAGCTTGGGGCCGATGTGGCTGATCAGGCGCTGCATGTCTTCCTTGGGTTCTCCCACGCTCACGCCGCCCACTGCAATGCCGGGAAAATCCAGTTCCTCAAGCCCGGCCAGTGATTCATCGCGCAGCTTCTCGTACATGCCGCCCTGCACGATGCCGAACAGCGCATTGGGGTTCTCCAGCCGTGCGAATTCGGCCTGACAGCGCTTGGCCCAGCGCATGCTGAGCTCCATGGAGACGCGGGCTTCGCGCTCGGTCGTGAGCTGGCCTTTGGTCTTGGGCTCAAGCGAGACATAGGGTGTGCATTCGTCAAACTGCATCACGATGTCGCTGTTCAGCACGGTCTGGATCTGCATCGAAATCTCGGGCGTGAGAAAGAGCTTGTCGCCGTTCACCGGCGAGGAGAACTTCACGCCTTCCTCGGAGATCTTGCGCATCTCGCCCAGACTCCAGACCTGGAAGCCGCCACTGTCGGTGAGGATGGGTTTGTCCCACTTCTCGAACTTGTGCAGACCGCCGAAGGTTTTCATCACATCCAGCCCGGGCCGCATCCACAGGTGAAAGGTGTTGCCCAGGATGATTTGTGCGCCCATGTCCTCCAGGCTGCGCGGCATCACGCCCTTGACGGTGCCGTAGGTGCCCACGGGCATGAAGATGGGGGTTTCCACCACGCCGTGGTTGAGTGTGAGGCGGCCGCGGCGCGCGAGACCTTCGGTTTTGAGGAGTTCAAACTTGAGCATGACTGCGATTCTCTCAAAATCGCGCGGCAATGCCGGCGCGCAGTAATACGCTGTGCGCTTGATCAGACTTCCGGCCGGGCGATATGATGTGGACGAGTCAGAGTTTCCGGGCGCTGAAGCTGCGCCCGTCGTTCAGAGTCAGGTCCCCTTGATGCACGCTCCCGATGCTCAGACCCTGCGCGCCCATGAGGCGGGCGGTGTCCCTGTACTGCCGCTGCGCCTGCTGCTGCGTTTTGCCGACGCGGCTTATGAGCGGCGCTTTGTCCAACACTACGTCGCCTTCTATTTCCGCTACGCACAGGTGAGTCTGGTGCTGGGCATGGTGCTGATCCTGGGGGACTACCTGGTTGACCGTATCGCCTATGGTGCCCTGCCGGCCAATACGCTGCGGCTGACCACGGCCCTGCCGGTCTTGATCTGCGGCCTGGGCTATTCGATGCTGCCCAAAGCGCGCCGGCACTGGCAGCCGATGATGTCCAGCTTCATTGTGACCGTGGCCTTCTGCCTCTTTGTGATCCTGCTGCGCATCGATGTCGCAGGGGGCGCCGGCCTGAAAAGCTGGGTGGGGGTGTTGAACTTCACCTTCCTGGAGTTCTACTGCTTCGTGATTTTGGGTGTGCAGTTCCGCTACGCCCTGGCCTCCGGGCTCGTTATTCTGGCGGCCTTCGGGTACGCACTGTGGTGGCACGCCGGCCTGTCGGGACCGCAGGCGGCCTACTGGTCGTACCACGTGCTCACGCTCTTCATCCTCGCGGCCGGCATCGGCTGGTGGCGCGAGTACCTGCTGCGCAAGGAGTTCGTGGCACGCGCCGCACTGGACGACTCGCGTGCCGCAGCCGAGCAGCGGGCGCTCCAGCTGGCCCACTACGACGAGGTCACCGGCCTGCCGAACCGCCGCCTGTTTGCCCAACTGGCCGCGCCGACGCTTGAGCGTTCCTCGCGCAAGGGGTCGGGCTGCGCCGTGCTGCATGTCGAGATCGACCGCCTCGGTGGCGTCCACGACATCTACGGTCGTAGCCAGGTCGACACGGTCTTGGCCGGCATCACCCAGCGCATCCGCCAGTGCATCCGCGGTGGCGATGTGGCCGCCGTCAGCCCGGCAAGCGACGATCCGAGCGTGGTGGCGCGGCTCGGTGACAACGCCTTTTCGATCCTCATCGCCGATCTGGACAGCCAGGAGCGCGCGTCCCCGGTCGCGCAGCGCCTGCTCGCGGCGGTGGCCCAGCCCATCGTCATCGACGCGCAGCCGCTGGTGCTGTCGGCCAGCATCGGCATTGCCATGTTCCCCGGTGATGCCCAGGACCTGATGGGGCTGATGCGCTGCGCCGAACAGGCCGCGCGGGCAGCAGACGACGCCGGCGGAGCCCAGCACAAATTCTTCGACGAGGCGCTCGACGCCCGGGCCAGGGACCGTGCGCTCCTGGAGGCGGAATTGCGCCAGGCCATCCCGGCCGGGCAGCTGTGCTTGCACTACCAGCCCAAGGTCGACGTGCGCAGCGGCCGCATCGTCGGCGCCGAAGCGCTGGTGCGCTGGCAGCACCCGCAGCGCGGCCTGATCATGCCGGGCCGCTTCATCACCCTGGCCGAAGAAAGCGGGCTCATCGTGCCGCTGACGAGCTGGGTCTTGCACGCCGCCTGCAACAGCCTGCGCTGCTGGGCAGACGCCGGCCTGCGCAGCCTGCCGCTCTCGGTCAACCTGCCGGCGTCGAGCCTGGCCGACGTCCGGCTGCTGGACCAGCTGGACGAGCTGATGCAGCACTACGGCCTGAGCCCATCCAGCCTCATGCTGGAGCTGACCGAAACCATGCTGATGCACGACGTGGCCTCGGTGATCGACGTGCTGGACCGTCTGCGCGCCAGGGGCTTCGGCCTCTCGCTTGACGACTTCGGCACCGGCTACTCCTCACTGAGTTACCTCAAACGCCTGCCGGTGAGCGAACTGAAGATCGACCGCAGCTTCGTGACCGACGTGGCACGCGGCGGCCGCGACGGCGCGCTGGCCGCAGCAGTTATCACCCTGGGCAGCGAGCTGGGCCTGCAGGTGGTGGCTGAGGGCGTCGAGACCACGGAGCAGTCAGAGTTCCTGCTCGGCCGGGGCTGTGTGCTGCAGCAGGGGTTTTTGTATTCGAAGGCGGTGCCGCTGGCGGAGTTTGAACAGATGCTGGAGACGGGGACACCACTGAGGGGCTGAGTGGGCCTGACGATCCGCTCACGCTGCGCCACCATGCGGGATACGAGCACAGCGACTAATCCATCGTGAGTTTTGTGGTGGACCACTTTGCGCATCCTGCGCGGGCTTTGTCGATGACATAGTTGATTCAGTCGGCTTTCGACCCGTTGTGGGTACTCACGCGAACCGTGACAACGACAGCATTGCCTGCGATAGCTGCCATTCGTCGATATCCCCCAGATGGGGGATATTCAAACCAGTTATTGACGCAATAATCTGCACCACCAATCAGCCCAAAGACAATTTACCCGTCTTCCGAGAGGGACTACTAATGCAACGAATCGTAGGTTTTCTAATAGTTTTTTCCCTCGGGTCAGCGATGGCGATACCGGGATTTTTATTGCCTGGGTACTCACACACGAACATCCTGAACCTATTTACAACCGGTATTGGGATTTACTTGATGTACCGGGCAGTTTCGAGTCTATTCATTCCATCAACGGGGAACGTAGAAGTAGTGGAAAAAACTGGCACGAGTACGTTTGATAAATCGGAAGAGGGTCAAGACGAAATTGGGAAACACTACATTGAATCGCTGGCAGAAATCGATGTTCATAAGAGGCGAATTGCAAGTCTTGGCAAACTTGGTTACTTCACTTTGATCCTTTGGCCAGCCTTCTTGGGTGCAGGCTTTATGGCGTTTGACGCCCCAAACTCGGATAAGCAAGTTTGGCCGTATGTGTTGCTTTTCGTAGCGTTTAGCTATGGCGTGTTGCCGTTTGTAACGTCAAGGATGTCGATTTGGGCACTTGCGAGGGGGCGTACGAAAACTGCGCATGTTGTCGCTGCCCTGCCAATCTCAATCGCATCTCTCCTGTTTGCGTTGCCGAATCTGCAAAACTTGCTCTACAAGGTGCTCAAATCCGTGTCGTAGGTTGAAACTGCCCTTGAATGACTGAGTCGGGGCGTGCGAAAAGTCAGCTAACAGCCCTATTGAGCCATTCAGGGCATTGGCATGAATTTCTGCTTGTGGCCGAAAGCGGAAATACGAGAGTGGTGGCTTACCGCAAGCGTTCCAGCAGCATCGCATCCCCATAACTGAAAAACCGATACCGCTGAGCTATTGCATGCCGGTACAGCCCCATGACGTGCTCGTAACCCGCAAAGGCGCTCACGAGCATCATGAGGGTGGACTTGGGCAGGTGGAAGTTGGTGATGAGTATGTCTACCAGCTTGAACTCGAAGCCTGGCGTGATGAAGATTTCGGTGTCGCCGCTGGCCAATCCCGTCTTGGCCCAGGATTCGAGCGTGCGGATGGTGGTGGTGCCCACGGCCACGATGCGGCCGCCCCTGGCCTTGGTCTCGGCGATGGCCTGCTGCGTGGCGGCGGGCACCTCGTACCACTCGCGGTGCATGCGGTGCTCGGCCAGGTTTTCGGTCTTCACGGGTGAGAAGGTGCCGGCGCCCACGTGCAGGGTCACACTGGCGCGACGCACCCCACGCGCTTCCAGCGCAACCAGCACGCCTTCGTCGAAGTGCAGGGCGGCGGTGGGCGCGGCGGCGGCGCCGGGTTTGGCGGCGAAGACGGTCTGGTAACGGGCCACGTCGTCGGCGCTGTCGCCATGTTCGATCTCGTTACCCTGGTCGGGGTGACGTTCAATGTAGGGCGGCAGGGGCACGTGGCCGTGCTGCTCCATCATCCAATGCGGCTCCTGGTTGAAGCGGAAGCGGAACAGCTGCCCGTCTTCATCGGGCCAGCGGCCCAGCAACTCGGCGGTGAATCCGCCCGTCATCTGCAGCACCATGCGCACCGGGGGCTTCTTGCTGACCTTCATGTGCGCGACGACCTCGTTGTCCGGGAGAACGCGTTCGATCAGCAGCTCCAGCTTGCCGCCGGTGGGCTTCTCACCAAACAGGCGGGCCTTGACGACCTTGGTGTCATTGAACACCAGCAGGTCACCGGCTTGCAGCAGGCCGGGCAGTTCGCGGAAGATGCGGTCCACTGGCTGGCTGTGGGTGCCGTCGAGCAGGCGCGAGGCGCTGCGCTCCGGCGCGGGGTGTTGCGCGATCAGCTCCGGGGGGAGGGTGAAATCGAAATCGCTGAGGGTGAAGACGCGTGATGCGTCCGAAGAAAGAGTCGTCATGGTGCTTGAGGGCCTAACTAACCCGTGCCAAGTGGCTGGATATGGAAAAGACAGGGCAGAATTGTCCCATGCCTGCAGACCGGTCTCCCGTGCAACCCGAAAAGGCAGGGCCACGCATGTTGCCTGGCCGTCACCGGGGTAAGGCGGGATCGATTCGAATGGCTGGGTCTGGGCGTTTCAGGCTTCGACGCCGCACAGTCGAGAACTCAAATCAGAGGCTTCGAGCGCCTTCGCGAACAGCCATCCTTGATAGGTTTCACAGCCGTTGGCGCGCAAAAAATCCAGTTGCTCATCGGTTTCAACCCCTTCGGCGACCAGCGTCAGTTCCAGGCTGTGGGCCAATGCGATGATGGACTTGGTGATCTTGACGTCATTGGTGCCGTGAGGAAGGTCCTTGATGAAATCCCTGTCGATTTTGAGTATGGATACGGGCAAGGCCTTGAGGTAGGCCAAAGAGGAATAGCCCGTGCCGAAGTCATCCAGTGCGACGCTACAGCCAAGCGCGACCAGGGCGTTGAGCTGCTCGCGCGCCTGCATGGGCTGCGACATGGCGACCGTCTCGGTAATCTCAATTTCCAGCAAGTGTGCTGATGCACCCGCTCGCTTGAGCGCGTCGCGTACCTTGTCGGGAAAATTGCGCTGACGGAACTGTTGAGCTGAAAAATTGACGGCGACACGCAAGGGCGTGCCAGCCTGTTCCCAGGCGGCAATTTGCCTGCATGCTGTTTCCAGGACCCAGTCTGACAAGGGCAAAATCAGGCCGGTCGTCTCCGCAACCGGTATAAACCGCATCGGAGGGACATCACCCAACACCTCATCATGCCAGCGCAGCAAGGCCTCCGCGCCCACAATTTCATCACTTCCCACGCTCACCTGGGGCTGGAAAAGAAGTTTCAGCTTGCCTCGATTGATCGCCTCTTTAAGACGCACATGCAACTGCATGGTTTCGTGGGCATGGTGATCCAGTTGCGCTGAATAGCAGGCATAGGCACCTCGCCCCGCCTCCTTGGCCTGGTACATCGCCATGTCAGCGTAACGCAGGATGCTTTCACTGTCCTGGGTGTCGTCGGGATAGAACGCCAACCCGATGCTGCCACCCGTGTGGACATCCTGGTTTAACAAATGATGCGGTGCATCCAGCACGGTCAGCAGCTTCTCGGCCACGCTGATGGCCTCATCGGTGCTCTCCATGTCGGCGAGCAGGATGGCAAATTCATCCCCCCCATTCGCGCCAGCGTGTCGTTCTCACGCAGAGCTTCGCGCAGGCGGGTGCCGACCTGAACCAGCAGTTCATCGCCAACGGCATGACCAAAACTGTCGTTGACCGTCTTGAAACCATCCAGGTCCAGAAACAGGACGGCCACATGGCGCTTGGTTCTCTTCGCATGCACCAAGGCCTGGTTCAGCTGCAGATGAAACAGCCACCGGTTGGGCAGCTTGGTCAGTTCGTCGTGGGTGGCCCGATGCCGCAGGGACTCTTCAAATCTTTTGCGTTCCGTCAAGTCGCGGATGTAGGCAATAGC
Source organism: Gammaproteobacteria bacterium (assembly GCA_018815325.1). Taxonomy (GTDB): domain Bacteria; phylum Pseudomonadota; class Gammaproteobacteria; order Burkholderiales; family Burkholderiaceae_C; genus JAHIYE01. Next base: position 196,887 of record JAHIYE010000021.1, read on the forward strand.
GTACTGCTCGTTCTCATCCTCCCAATGGCCCAGCGAGATATCGATGGGCCGCATTTGTCCGTCACGGCGCAACAGTTTCAAGTCCATGGAGCCCATGGCACGGGAATGTGATGCGATGAAATAGTTCCGCATGGTCTCGGCGTGCCGGGCGCGCAGATGCAAGGGTAAAAAAATGTCGACATTCTGGCCAACCAATTCCCGAGCCGGATAACCCGAGAGCGTTTCCATCGCCGGGTTGGCCATCAAGATGCAACCTTTTTGGTCAACCCACAAAATGCCATCCGGCGCAGAACTGAGCACCAGTTTTTCCCGCAAATTCTGAATTTCAATGCGCTCGATCGGTCTGCGCAAGGCCTCGTTGAAGGTGGCGTGAAACAAATACAGATAAGCCGCGACCTTGTAAAGATGCCCAAGGACGTTGGCCCCGTCCTTGTCGATCACGCCGAGCATGGTGAAAAACAACTCCGAGACGGCTGACAAGGCTACGGCAAAGCCCAGGGCCATGACGCACTCACGCGCCAATTCCACGCGGCGATGCCATAGCACCGCGAGGGTTAACAAGTGGATGGCGATGATCAGCCATTCCAGGCCGATCTTGAGCGGTGTCAAGCCTTGCCCGGCAATGAACAAGGCCGGCAGGCGGTCAGGCCAAATAAGGCCGACATACCCCACCATGCCCACCCCGACCAGCATCAAAGTCAAAGCAAGCCGCTTGGGTCGCTTGCTGACATTGGGCACCGCCGGCAGCCAGACATAAACCAGCAAGGCCGCAGCTGCGAGCATGCGTGCCGAAAGCCAGAAAAATATGGATTTTTGGGCGGAGTTGGCCGTTACCGCATCAGGCATCCCGGCATAACTCATGGTGTGCAGGAAATCGAGGATCCCCACACCCAGAAATGCCAGACCCAGCAGGACGACAGCGCCTTTGCGGACGGACAAGAAAGCGCGGTAGCCCGTGATGAAGATGAGCATGGCCACTACGACTGCAAACAATTCCACGGCGCTGTGCCAGAACACGAACTGCGTTGGTGCCACCACAATCTGCCGCGAGGGATGCGAGACCCACCACAAAAGAGGCAAGGCCAGCGTCAGCAGGAACCAGCCCGTGGCATTTTGGTAAGGGTGCTTATGTCGGGGTTGCATATAAACAGTTTGGAGATTCAGCCGCTCAAAGGCGGTTCTTGGCCTGTCCCATCAATGCTTCGGGGCTAAGGCCACTGGTGCGGATGAAAGTCGCGTTCGCGTAGCCGATGTGGTTCAAGGTGTCTGTCGTGGACAACAGGGTTTTCGTGCCGGGGAATTCGTCGGTCTTCCGGGTGACGGGCAGGTTTGCCTCATTTGTTTTCCCTGTTGTTATTGTTTTTTGGAGCAATATCGAATTTATAGGGCTTAGCCAGTTCTCGCTACCAGGGAATTCTTGATTTTTATGTAGGTAATCACCGACAAAAGCCCGGCGACCTCCATCGGCTGGCCATGCGATGGCCGCAGGGTCCATGGCCGCAATAGTCAGGGTGCCGCGATGAGGCGATGGCGGGCTGGGTCAAAATGCAGGCATGTCTGCATCGCCTGATTCGGCTACAACACCCCGCACGGCGCGGAAAAACCAGTCCGCCCCCCAGAAGGCGCTGGAGAAGCTTGGCCTGACGCGTGACATCGATCTGGCGCTGCACCTGCCGTTGCGCTACGAGGATGAAACCCGCATCACCCGGCTGGCCGATGCGCGCGAGGGCGACACGGCGCAGATCGAAGCGGTGGTGACCGCCAGCGAGGTGGTGTTCCGCCCGCGCCGCCAGTTGCTGGTGACGGTGGACGATGGCAGCGACACCTGCGTGCTGCGCTTCTTCAACTTCTACCCCTCGCAGCAGAAAGCCCTGGCGGTGGGCACGCGCATCCGTGCGCGCGGCGAGCTCAAGAGCGGCTTCATGGGCTGGACCATGATGCACCCGCATTGCCGCACGGCGGGCGGTGAGTTGCCTGCCGCGCTCACGCCGGTCTACCCGACGGTGGCCGGCCTGCCGCAGCCGTACCTGCGCAAGGCGGTCCTGAGCGGGCTTGCGCGGGCCGAGCTGGCGAATACCGTTCCAGAGGAAATTGATGGCCAAATTGGCCCGCAGCCCTTTTGGCAGTTGCGTAAGTCGCTATCATTTTTGCACCACCCGACGCCTGATGTGTCACTGGCGCAGCTGGAAGACCGCAGCCACCCAGCCTGGCAGCGGCTCAAGGCGGAGGAGTTGCTGGCGCAACAGCTGTCGCAGTTGCAGTCGCGCCGCGAGCGCGACCATCTGCGGGCGCCTGTGCTGAGCTCGGTACGCAAGCGCGGTGTTGGAGATTTCTTGCATGAGCAACTGCTCAAGGCCTTGCCGTTCCAGCTCACGGCAGCACAACGCCGGGTGTGCGAAGAGATTGCGACCGATCTGGCCCGGCCTGTGCCCATGCACCGCCTGCTGCAGGGCGATGTGGGATCGGGCAAGACTGTGGTGGCGGCCCTGTGCGCAGCGATCTGCATCGGCGCGGGCTGGCAATGCGCGCTGATGGCGCCCACCGAGATACTGGCCGACCAGCATTTCCGCAAACTCATCGGCTGGCTGGAGCCACTCGGTGTGCGTGTGGCCTGGCTCACCGGCAGCCAGAAGAAGAAAGAGCGCACGGCCATGCTCGCGCTGATCGAGAGCGGCGAGGCTGGCCTGGTGGTGGGTACGCATGCCGTGATCCAGGAGCAGGTGCAGTTCAAGAAGCTGGCGCTCGCGATCATCGACGAGCAGCACCGCTTTGGCGTGGCACAGAGGTTGGCGTTGCGCAGCAAGACCAATGGCGATGCGCTTGAGCCGCACATGCTGATGATGACGGCCACCCCGATTCCGCGCACCCTGGCCATGAGCTACTACGCTGACCTGGATGTCTCCACCATCGACGAGCTGCCGCCCGGGCGTAGCCCCATCGTGACCAAGGTGGTGTCGGAGCAGCGCCGCGACGAAGTGATCGAGCGCATCCGCGGCCAGCTCGCGCAGGGTCGCCAGGTGTATTGGGTTTGCCCGCTGATTGAAGAGAGTGAGGCACTCGACCTGACGAATGCCACCCAGACTCATGCCGATCTGAGCGAGGCACTCAATGACTCCCACGTTCCGCCGCTACGCGGGTCACTGCCCCCCGGGGGGGCTGTCCCTGACTTGGGGCGGCCCGGCGACACGGGCGCTGGCGTGATGGTCGGCCTGTTGCACTCGCGCATGCCGGTGGCCGAGAAGAAGGCCGTGATGGCGCTGTTCACCAGCGGTCAGATGGGCGTGCTGGTGAGCACCACGGTGATTGAGGTGGGGGTCGATGTGCCCAATGCCTCGCTCATGGTGATTGAGCATGCGGAGCGTTTCGGCCTCTCGCAACTGCACCAGCTGCGTGGCCGGGTGGGGCGTGGCACTGCAGCGTCTGCCTGCGTGCTGATGTACTCCACCGGCGATGCGCCGCGGCTGGGCGAGACTGCACGCGCACGGCTCAAGGCCATGGTCGAGACGAGTGACGGCTTCGAGATCGCGCGGCGTGACCTCGATATTCGTGGTCCGGGTGAGTTCCTGGGCGCGCGGCAGTCGGGGGCTGCGCTGCTGCGCTTTGCCGATCTGGCCACCGACAGCGAGCTGCTGGCCTGGGCGAAAGAAGTCGCCCCACTGATGCTGGACCAGTACCCCGAGCTGGCGCGCCAGCATGTGTCGCGCTGGCTGGGCGGCAAGACGGATTACCTGAAGGCCTGAGCGCGGTTCAGGCCCGAGCCAGAAACAGCTTGTGGATCGCACCGCGCAGCCAGGCATGGGCGGGGTCTTTCTGAAAGCGCCTGTGCCAGAACAGGTGCACATCAATGACGGGGGACTTCATGGGCGTGTCCATATAGCGGACATCGCCATGCCGGACGCAGAACTCGGCCAGGTCCTTGGGAACCGTGGCGACCAGGTCGGAGGATTCCACAATGGGCAGCAGGCTCATGAAGTGCGAGATCTCCACCAGCACACGCCGCTTGATGCCTTTTTTCTGCAGAAATTGCTCAAACACATGCTCTCGCCCGTCGGGCTTGACCACGGCATGTGAAGCCGAGAGAAACTGGGCCATCGTCATCTTGCTGCGGATGGTCGGGTGCGCCTTGCGCACCAGGCAGACGTGGGAATTCCTGAGCAGTTTTTGCTGATAGAAGCCAGCCTTCTGCAGGTCCGGAAAATAACCCAGCGCGAGTTCGGCACTGCCGGATTCCAGGCTTTCTGCCGCCGCATGACGCGGCATGGCCAGGGTTCTGACGTTGGTGTGCGGGGCCTCTTCTGCGAGTCCCGCCAGGATGCGGGGCAGGAAATTCACCTCGGCAATGTCAGGCATCACGAGTGTGAAGGTGCGCTGGCTGACAGCCGGGTCGAAGGCCGAGCGCTGCAGGATGTCGGACTTGATGGTGCGCACCACATGCCGGATGGCCGTGCCCAGTTCCATTGCGCGCGGTGTCGGCTGCATTTCCGCGCCGATACGCACAAACAAGGGGTCGCCAAACAGGGTGCGCAGCCGTGCCACGGCGGCACTCATGGCCGGCTGGCTCAGGTCCAGCGCTTCGGCGGCGCGGGTCACGCTGCGGTGTTCCACCATGGCATCAAACACCACAAGCAGGTTGAGATCGACCGATCGAATATCCATGGCATGGATTCTATCTATCCAGAGAATCGACTAGATAAATGAATCCATGCTGCCTAGACTTGCTGGCTTCTGCCGCAGAGCAGATGAAAAAACATACAGGAGACAGGTGCAGTGCAGCAATTCATGGCGGTGAGCGTCAAGCAGATCATGTCGGGCGATGGCTTTGTCGCAGCCTGAAGAGATTGGCGTGGGCACGATGCGCTGCCGCTGCGGTGTGGATGTGCACGCGCATGTGATTCCAGCCGAATTCCCGGCCTACCTGGGCAGTGCTGCGCCTGCGGGATGGCCGTCAATGGCGCCAGCGGACGCCTGCCATCGTCACGTGATGATTGACGGCAAGAACTACCGCACGGTGTCGGACAAATGCTGGACGACTGCGCGTCGCCTGGCAGATTTCGAGGACATGGGGCTGGCACTGCAGGCCATCTCGCCCATGCCCGAGCTCCTGTCCTACTGGCTGCCCGCGGCGGCTGCGGCACAACTGGTGCGCTACCTCAATGAACAGATCGCTGGCATGGTGAATGAGTCTGCCGGACAACTGATCGGCCTTGGCGCTGTGCCGCTGCAGGACATGGATCTGGCGATTCGCGAGTTGCAGTACCTCAAGGCGACACCCGGTTTTGCGGGCGTCGAGATTGGCAGCAACATCAACGGTGTGGCGGTGGGTGACCCGCGGCTTGATCCTTTCTTCGAGGCCTGTGAGGCGCTGGACATGGCCGTGTTCGTGCATGCCTTGCGCCCGGCTGGCATGGACCGGCTGGTCGGGCCGCCACCCTTGCAGCAGGTGCTGGCCTACCCGACCGATGTGGGGCTGGCGGCGGCTTCGGTGCTGACCAGCCATCTCATCACGCGGCGACCCAAATTGCGCCTGGCCTTCAGCCACGGCGGCGGCACGCTGGCCATGCTGCTGCCCCGACTGGAGCAGGCCATGTCTGTTTTTCCTGCGGTGAAAGACTGTGTGGGTCATTCGCCGACTGCCCAGGCGCGCGCGTTGTTTTATGACGCACTGGTGTTCGACACGCCAACCCTGCAGCATCTGGTGAGCACCTTTGGCGAGTCTCAACTCATGCTGGGCACCGACTACCCCTTCAATTTCCATGACCACCGCCCGGTGGCGCGCATTCAGGACGCCGGGTTCGCGCCGCCGGTGCAGGACCAGTTGCTGCAGGCCAACGCCCGCCGCTTTCTGGGGCTGCCATCTTCACCTTCGCCGGCCTCAACAGGAATCACAACATGACACATGCCTCTGCCCATGTGAGTGCGCTGCGCAACGTGGCACTCAATGTGCCCGACCTTTCGCTTGCGGAAGACTTCTACACCCGCGTCTGGCACCTGACGGTGGTGGACCGCGCAGAGGGGGCGATCTACCTGCGTGCCACCGGCGCCGACCATCATGTGCTGGCCCTGCACGAAGCCGAGGGGCCGGCGACTCTGCGCAACGTGACCCTGCGTGCCCGCAGCCTGGCAGCGCTCGACACGGTGGCGCAGGCGGCAGTAAAGGCCGGTGGTCGTGTGCTGCAGCCAGTCGGTCCGGTCGCAGAGCCGGGTGGCGGCACTGCACTGACCATTGCCGACCCGCATGGCAGGATTTTCCGGCTGGTGCATGGCGATGTGCAGCATGCGGATGCCTGCGAAGTCATTGACCGGCCCGTGCGGCTGGCGCATACGGTCCTCAACACCCATGATGTGGCCGCTACCCAGCGTTTCATGGAGGAGGTGCTGGGTTTCTCGCTGGCCGACCGCACCCGCATCATGGCTTTCATGCGCTGCAACAGCGATCACCACAGCATTGCGCTGGGAGACACCGACAACGACGCGCTCAACCACATTGCCTTTCTCATGCCAGACCTGGAGTCGGTGATGCGTGGGGGTGGGCGCATGAAGGATGCGGGCTATGCGATCGAGTGGGGCCCCGGGCGCCATGGCCCGGGCAACAACGCCTTCAACTACTTTGTGGGCCCATTCGATGTGGTCATCGAATACACCGCCGAAGTCGAGCAGGTGGACGACAGTTACCAGGCGGGTCAGCCGACCGACTGGACCTGGCCGCCCGGGCGGATTGACCACTGGGGCATTTCCGCACCACCGACAGCGCACCTCAAGCAGGCCCAGCGCGCCATTGTTTTTGTTTCCTGAATCAACGCACATACACGAGGAGTTTCCGCATGCGTTTCACCACCTTCCGCCAGGGCCAGCAGGACCGTCTGGGCCTGATCGATGGCGACAAGGTCATAGACCTGAACCTTTCCCAGCCGCAAGTCAGCGCTGATCTGCGCGCCGCCCTGCGTTCTGGCGTGGACCTGGCGGCGGCTGCCAAAGCGGCACTGGCGTCTGACGCCACCCGGCTGCCTATGAGCAGCCTGCAGCTCTCGCCCATCATTCCCGAGCCCGGCAAGATTGTCTGCCTGGGCCTCAATTATTTCGACCACGCCAAGGAGGGCGGACGCGACAAGCCCGAGTACCCCTGGTTCTTCCTGCGTTCGGCGAGCTCGCTGCTGGCGCCCGGTGCCAAGGCCTTGCGGCCACGAGTCTCCACACGGCTCGACTACGAAGCCGAGCTGGCTGTGGTCATCGGCAAGACCGTCAAGCACGCCACTCTGGACAACGCCCTCGACGCCGTGTTCGGCTACTCCTGCTTCAACGACATCTCGGTGCGGGACTACCAGAAGAAGACGCCGCAATGGACGATTGGCAAGAACTTTGACCGCACCGGCCCCTTTGGCCCCGTGCTGGTGACGGCCGACGAGTTGCCCCCGGGTGCGACCGAGTTGCGCATCCAGGCGCGCCTGAACGGTCAGGTCATGCAGGACGCCAACACGCGCGACATGATCTGGGGCGTGGCGGAGACCATCAAGCTGCTGAGCGAATGCATGACGCTGGAGCCCGGTGATCTGATCGTCATGGGAACGCCAGCCGGCGTGGGCCAGGCCCGTACGCCGCCGGTCTGGATGAAGCAGGGTGACGTGGTCGAGATCGAGATCGAGAACATCGGCGTGCTGCGCAACACCATTGAGGACGAGGCCTGAGCATGGCAGCCGGAAACAACGCGGCAAGCTACGACGTTGCCATCGTCGGCTTCGGGCCGGCAGGCGCAGTGGCCGCCGGCCTGCTCGGTGCCCAGGGCATCCGCACCTATGCGTGCGACAAGCTGCGCGACGTCTATGACAAGCCGCGCGCCATTGCGCTGGACCACGAGATCACGCGGCTGTTCCAGCAGATGGGCATTGCGAAGCAGATCAAGCCCTACATCGAACCGTTCACCGACTCCGTCTACTACGGGGTCGACGGTCAGGTCATCAAGCGCATGTCCACGGTGGCGCCGCCCTACCCGCTGGCACATACGCCGTCCGTCGTGTTCACCCAGCCGCCGGTGGAGCGCATTCTGCGTGCGCATGCACAGTCTTTCCCGTCTGTCACGGTGCAACTGGGAACCACGTTGACCGGGATCACGCAGGATGCACAGGGCGTGACGCTGGCGTTGCGCGACGATGGCGGCAGCCGTTCTACCGTGCAGGCGCGCTACCTGATCGCCTGCGACGGCGCCTCCAGCACGGTGCGCACCCAGCTGGGCATGGCGCTGGAGGATCTCGACTTCGACGAGCCCTGGCTGGTGGTCGATGTGCTGATCAACGAGAAGGGGCTGGCCAAACTACCCAGCACCAGCGTGCAGTACTGCAACCCCGAGCGTCCCAGCACCTACCTGATCTGCCCGGGCCAGCATCGCCGCTGGGAGATTTCCATCAACCCCGGCGAGGACCCCCAGCAGCTGGCCACACCCGAGGGCACCTGGAAGTTGCTGTCGCCCTGGATCACGCCCGAAGACGCCACGCTCTGGCGCCAGGCCAGTTACCGCTTTCACGCGCTGGTGGCGGCCGAGTGGCGCAAGGGCCGGGTCTTCGTGGCGGGCGATGCCGCGCACCAGCAGCCGCCGTTCCTGGGGCAGGGCATGTGCCAGGGCCTGCGCGATGTGGCCAACCTGAGCTGGAAGCTTGGCGCGGTGCTGCAGGCTGGCGCCCCAGAGCGCCTGCTGGACAGCTACGGCCCCGAGCGCAAGGCGCATGTGATTGACCTGACCACGCGCATCAAGGGTATCGGCCAGATCATCGGCGAGCGCGATCCTGCGCGCGCACGGGATCGTGATGCAAAGCTGTTGGCCGAATGCGGTGGCGTGGTCAAGCCCACGCCGCGGCAGGATGTGCAGCCTGCCTTGCGCGAAGGACTGCTCGCCACGCAGGGGCATCCGGCGCGCGGCAGCATTTTTCCACAGCCCTGGCTGCGGGCAGGCAAAGGCCAGGGCGAGCCGCGCCGCATGGACGATGTGCTCGGCTGTGGCTGGCGGCTCGTGCTGGCGCAGGGGGCGGACGCAGCCTTCCGCTCGGCCGCGACTGGCGCCGCACGCAGGGGCCTGCAAGTCGCGCAACTCGGCGTGAACGGCTTTGAGGAAACCGAGGGCGTGCTGGCCAGCTGGTTCGCCCGGCATGGCTGCCAGGCGGCGCTGGTGCGGCCTGACCAGTACGTCTATGGCGTGGCCCGCACCGCATCCGAGCTGACGAGCCAGCTCCAGACACTGAGCACGATTTGATTACATAACCCTAGAAAAGGAGACAAGCATGAAACGCAGAAATTTTGTACAAGCGGGCCTGTTGGCCACCACCGCCCCTTACGCATGGGCGCAAGGCGGTGCCTGGCCGGACAAGCCCGTCAAGTTGATCCTGTCCCAGCCACCGGGCTCGGGCCCTGACACGATCGCACGCCTGCTGGGCGATCGCCTGGCCAAGAGCCTGGGGCAGGCGGTGGTGATCGAAAACAAGCCGGGCGGCCAGAACATCATCGGCGCGCAGGCTGCGGCCCGCTCACCGGCTGACGGCTACACCTTCTACTTTGCGACCACGGCCGCGCTGGTGACGAACAAGTACCTGTTCAAGACCATGCCCTATGACCCGCAAAAGGATTTCGAGCCGGTGGCTTTCGTGGCGAAAAGCCCGTTTGCCGTGATCGTCAAGGCAGACTCGCCCATCACCTCGATGCAGGACCTGATCGCGCGCTCCAAGGCTGCGCCAGGCAAGGTGTCGCTGGCGAACGAAGGTCCGCGTACCTTTGGTGGCATCATCGCGCGCTTCATCAACGCCAAAGCAAAGATGGATGTGAACCTGGTGTCCTATGCCTCGGTGGGCGTGGCGGTGCAGGACGTGATTGGGGGCCACGCGGATGTGGTGGTGGCCGATCTGGCGTCCACCGCGCAGCTGGTGCGGCAGGGGCGCTTGCGCTACCTGGCTGTCACGGCGGCCAAACGGGTGGCCGGCTGGGAGCAGGTGCCGGCACTCTCCGAGTTGCTGCCCAATTTCGAGATGGTGGGCTGGTTCGCCATGGTGGCGCCAACGGGCACGCCCGCAGCGGCGGTTGCCCGCATGAACCGTGAGATCAACACAATGCTGGCTGATGCGGACACGGCGCAGCGCATGTTGACAGTGGGGCCGATAGCCGAGTCCCTGGGCGGCCCCGACAAGCTCAATAATTTCCTGCAACAGGAGCACGCACGCTGGAGCGAGGTGGCCAAGGAGATCGGCCTGCTGCCCGAGTAAGCCGGGCAGGGTGAGAGCCCTCAGCGCTGGCCGATTCGCGCGTCGCCAAAAACGGCCTGGGCCTCGCGTGGCAGGCAGCGCCAGTACTGCGGGCTGGCCGTCACCTGCCCGCCCAGGGCGGCGGCGGCCTCCCAGGGCCAGCGGGGCTTGTAGAGCAGGGCGCGGGCCAGGGCGATGAGGTCGGCGTCGCCCGCTTGAAGAATGTCCTCGGCCTGCTGCGGCCCGGTGATCAGGCCCACGGCGGTGGTGGGCAGGCCCGAGGCCTGCCGGATCGCGCGCGCAAAGGGCACCTGGTAGCCCGGACCAATGGCTATCTTCTGCTGTGGCGAGACGCCGCCCGATGAGACATGGATGAAGTCGCAGCCCAGCGCCTTGAGCTGCTGCGCAAAGACAGAGGTCTGCGCCACGTCCCAGCCTCCCTCCACCCAGTCGGAGGCGGACACGCGCACGCCGACAGGGCCGGCAAACACGCTGCGCACGGCTTCGAACACCTGCAGCGGAAAACGCATGCGATTGGCCAGACTGCCACCGAACTCATCATTGCGCTGGTTCGACAGCGGAGAGAGGAACTGGTGCAGCAGATAGCCATGGGCCGCGTGCAACTCGATGGCCTCGATGCCGATACGCTGCGCGCGCTGAGCCGCGGTGACAAAGGCATCGCACACCTGCGCCAGGCCGGCGGGGGTCAGCTCGCTCGGTGGTGTCTCCGTGGGCAGTTGCGGCAAGGCCGACGGCGCCACAGGCTGCCAGCCGCCTTGTGTGGGGCTCAGCAACTGTCCCCCGCGCCAGGGTACGGCGCTGGAGGCCTTGCGACCGGCGTGGGCGAGCTGGATGCACACGGGCATGACGGGGGCCTGTTGGCGGGCGCGCTTGAGCGTGTCCCCCAGCGCTTGCTCGGTGCGCGCATCCCACAGACCCAGGCAGTCCGGCGTGATGCGGCCCTCTGCGGTGACGGCCGTAGCCTCGAGGGTAAGCATCGCCGCGCCGCTGTTGAGCAGGCTGGTCCAGTGGGCCAGATGCCAGTCGGTGGCCTCGCCGTTCGTGGCGGAGTACTGGCACATGGGGGCGATGACGATGCGGTTGCTCAAGGGCAGGCCGCCGTTGGGGGAGGGAAGCTGGAAGGGGGAAAACAACAGGCTCACGGGCATTCTCAATGGATAGGCTGGGTAGGGCCTCAACCGGCCGTAAGGGGCCGTCAAGGAAGGCGTCAGATAGAAATTGTGTCACGCTGGCGGTGTCCTTGTGGCGGCCGGGAATTTGGCGCTTTCAGGCAGTCGTGGAACAATGGCTGCATCATGAAACATCCCGCTCTCACCTCGCTTGTATTCACCGGCCTCATGGCGCTGACCAGCCTGGCGGCGCACGCACAGGCGCCCAAGCGCGACCTGCTGGTGCAGTTGCGGCAGGTGGAGGATGCGCGCGGGGTGGCTGCGAGCACGCAGTCGCGAGAGCCCCTGCTCACGGCGCAGCAGATCCAGGTACGCAATGGCGAGAAAGCCAGCCTGCGCATGGGCCAGTCCATCCCCATGCACTGGGTCAAATCCCTGTCCTCGAAAAATGCCTCGCTTTCGGCGGGCGGTGCGACCGCCAGCGAAACCGGCGGCAGTGTGGTCAACGAGGTAACCTGGATGGAGTCCGGCCAGAGCCTGAGCGTGCTGCCGCGCTGGCCCGGTGGCAAGCAGCCGGTGCTGGTGGAGATCGAGGTGCAGTCGGCCTCGGTCGAGGCCCGCATCGGGGGCGACCTGCCGGCCCAGTCGCGCAACCACACAAAAACCACGATGACCGTGCCGCTGGGTGAGTGGGTCACGATCGCCCTCACCGGTGGGCGCTCCCAGCCGGGCGTGTACGGCACCGACACCGGGGACGAGGTGCGCCGTCTGCTTCAGATCAGGGTGCAGGCGCAATAGGCCTCACCCTGGCGCGCTGGATGCCACAATGGCGGTATGACGCTAACTGAACTCAAATACATCGTGGCGGTTGCCCGCGAGCGGCACTTCGGCAAGGCGGCCGAGGCCTGTTTTGTTTCACAGCCCACCCTGTCGGTAGCGGTCAAGAAGCTCGAGGAAGAGCTGGACGTGAAGCTGTTCGAGCGCAGCGCCAACGAGGTCACGGTGACGCCGCTGGGCGAGGAGATCGTGCGCCAGGCCCAGTCGGTGCTGGAGCAGTCAGCCAACATCAAGGAAATCGCCAAGCGCGGCAAGGACCCGTTGTCTGGCCCGCTGATGCTTGGCGTGATCTACACCATCGGGCCTTACCTGTTGCCCGACCTGGTGCGCCAGACCATCAAGCTGACGCCGCAAATGCCGCTAATGCTGCAGGAGAACTTCACCGTCAAGCTCCTGGAGATGCTGCGCACCGGCGAGATCGACTGCGCCATCATGGCCGAACCCTTTCCCGACACCGGGCTGGCGATGGCGCCGCTGTATGACGAGCCCTTCTATGCCGCCGTGCCGGCCAACCATCCGCTGGCCAGCCAGGACAGCGTGACGACCGAGATCCTCAAGCGCGAGACCATGTTGCTGCTGGGCGCGGGCCACTGCTTTCGCGACCATGTGCTGGAGGTATGCCCGGAGTTCGCCCGCTTCTCCAGCAATACCGAGGGCATCCGCAAGAGCTTTGAAGGCTCCTCGCTCGAGACCATCAAGCACATGGTGGCTGCCGGCATGGGGGTGACACTGGTGCCGCGACTGAGCATTCCGAAGGATGCGCTTGAGCACAAGAACAACAGGCGCCACCCGGAAGAAGACGCGTACGTGAAATACCTGCCTTTTGCAGGCGACCCGCCCACACGGCGCGTGGTGCTGGCCTGGCGGCGCAGCTACACCCGCTATGAGGCCATTGCCGCCCTGCGCAATGCGATCTATGCCTGCGAGTTGCCTGGGGTCAAGCGACTTTCCTGATATTTTTGGCCTCTAGCCCTTGTTGATATTGCGCAATAAGCTATCAATTCAGTAGCATTCTGGTTCCCCTTCCCCTTCTTCAGACGTTCCCGACCGTGCATCGCCTCCCCCTTTACCTTGACCTCATCCGATGGAACCGGCCGGCCGGCTGGCTGCTGCTGCTGTGGCCCACGCTGAGCGCCTTGTGGATTGCCGCCGGGGGCTTCCCGGGCTGGCATCTGCTGAGCGTGTTCACGCTGGGCACCATCCTCATGCGCAGTGCGGGCTGTTGTCTCAATGATGTGGCCGACCGCGAGTTTGACCTGCATGTGAAGCGTACGGCGCAGCGGCCCGTCACTCGCGGTGCGGTGTCGGTGCGTGAGGCATTGGCCGTGGGGGCGGTGCTGGCGCTGCTGGCATTTGCGCTGGTGCTGACGACCAATACCGTGACGATCTTCTGGTCGTTCGCGGCGCTGGCGCTGACGCTGGTCTACCCTTATGCCAAGCGCTTTGTCTCCATGCCGCAGGCCGTGCTGGGGCTGGCCTTCAGCTTCGGGATCCCGATGGCATTTGCGGCGGTGCGAGGAGGAGATGCCTCCAGTTGGCAGGGCTTGCTGGGCAGCATGCCTGCACTGGCCTGGGTGCTGCTGCTGGGCAACCTGTTCTGGGTACTCGCTTATGACACCGAGTACGCGATGGTGGACCGGGACGATGATGTGCGCATTGGCATGAAAACCTCGGCCATCACGCTGGGGCGCTTCGATGTGCTGGCGGTCATGGCCTGCTACGGAATTTACCTGCTTGTTTGGGTGCTGGCCCTTGATGGTTATGCGCGAGGCGCTATATTCTGGATAGCGATCGTGATTGCCGTTGCACAGGTTCTCTGGCATTACCGCCTGATCCGTGAGCGCACGCGCGAAGGCTGTTTCAAGGCCTTCCGGCTCAACCACTGGCTGGGCTTCACCTTGTTCACGGGCACTGCCCTGCAATACGCCAGTCAATAACAGGCAGCTTAAGGGCCGCCGTAAAAAAGCCGCCTGTTCGGCGGCTTGGCAAAACCGGGGCAGCAGGGCTCCACCTGCCCTGCTACAGGGATTCCCCGCGTCAAGCAGCACCGAATTCGTCGCCCAGTTCCTTAGCCCGGCGGCAAGCGGCATGCAAGGCTTGCTCGAAATGTGGCTTGACCTGTTTTTCGTCCATGGCGGTGATGGCTGCGTAGGTGGTGCCGCCTTTGGATGTCACACGCTGGCGCAGGGTTTCGGGGCTCTCCTCCGAGGCGCTGGCCAGGGCCGACGCGCCCACAAAAGTCTGCACGGCCAGCAGGTGGGCCTGCGCGTGACTCAGGCCCATCTCGACGCCGGCGTGGGTCATGGCCTCGAGGAAATAAAACACATAGGCCGGCCCCGAGCCCGAGAGTGCCGTGACGGCGTCGAGTTGCGCTTCAGCGTCCAGCCAGAGGAATTTGCCGGTGGGGGCAATCACCTTCTCGACGGCCTGTCGGTCGGCCGTGGTCACCGCAGTGCGGCCAAACAGCGCCGTCATACCCAGGCCGACCAGGGCAGGCGTATTGGGCATGGCGCGCACCACGCGCTCGGTGCCCAGCCAGTGGGCAATGCTGTCGCTGCGGATGCCCGCCGCCACACTGAGGTGCAGGGCGGCGGCGGTGTGGGCGCGCGTGGCTTGAGCGGCCGCCTTGAAGGTCTGGGGCTTGACAGCCCACACCACCAGGCTGGCGGGCGTCAGCTCGGCCGTGGGGTGTTTCAGTGCCTGGAGCCCGAACTGGGCCTTGAGCCGGTCGCGGGCTTCGGCAAAGGGCTCAACCACGCTGATCTGGCCGGGCTTCATGCCCTGTTTGATCAGTCCGCCGATGATGGCGCTGGCCATGTTGCCGCCGCCGATAAATGCAATGTGCTCGCTCATGATGGGTCCTGAAACTGTGGTGCCACAGACATGGTGGCAAGCCACAGAGTCTAATCACATGGCTTGCCCCGCCTGGCAAACGATGGGTCAGAGCACGGTTTGTTGCACGGCGTGTTCCCACTGTGCCATGAGCTCTTTGGCACGTTCGGGCTTGAGGGTGGGGAGGAAGCGGCGCTCGGATTTCCACAGGCCTGAGAGTTCGTCGGTGCTCTTGTACACCCCTGTCGCCAGACCGGCGAGGTAGGCCGCCCCCAGCGCGGTGGTCTCCGTGACGGCGGGACGTACCACGGGGATTCCCAGCAAATCTGCCTGAAACTGCATCAGCAAGTTATTCACGGTGGCGCCGCCATCGACACGGAGCTCGGCCACGGCCACGCCGCCTGCGCTGATCGCATCCCTGCTCATCGCCAGCAACAGGGCCGCACTCTGGTAGGCAATGCTCTCCAGCGCCGCTCTGGCAATGTGCGCGACGGTGCTGCCGCGTGTGAGTCCGGTGATGGTGCCGCGTGCTTCTGGCTTCCAGTAAGGGGCGCCCAGACCGGTGAACGCCGGCACCACCATGACGCCGCCGGAGTCCGGCACGCTTTCGGCCAGTGATTGCACCTCACCGCTGGCTTTGATCGCATGCAGGCCGTCACGCAACCATTGAACAACAGCCCCTCCGACAAACACGCTGCCCTCGAAGGCATATTCGGTTTGCGTGCTGGTCTGTGCCGCACTCGTGGTGATCAGGCCGTTGTGCGAGGTCTGGAACTGGGTGCCGGTGTGCATCAGCATGAAGCAGCCTGTGCCATAGGTGTTCTTGACCATGCCCGCCTTGAAGCAGGCCTGCCCGAACAGGGCGCTTTGCTGATCCCCTGCCACGCCGCCGATGGGAATCGCATGCCCCAGCAAGTCTGGGCTGGTCTCCCCGAACAGCGCACTGGACGGTTTGACGGCCGGCATCAGGCTCGCAGGGATGTCCAGCGCCTTGAGCAGCTCGGGGTCCCAAGTGTTGCTGTGAACGTTGAACAGCATGGTGCGCGAGGCATTGCTCACATCCGTGACATGAACCTTGCCGCCAGTGAGTTGCCAGATCAGCCAACTGTCTACCGTGCCAAAAGCCAGCTCGCCATTTGCCGCCATTTGCCGGGCGTTGGAGACATGGTCCAGGATCCATTTCAGCTTGGTGCCCGAAAAATAGGCATCAATCAGCAACCCTGTCTTGGTCTGGATGGTGTCGGCAAGACCTTGTTCGCGCAAGGCCGCGCAGGTGGGTTCAGCCCGCCGGTCCTGCCAGACGATGGCGTGATGGATCGGCAATCCGGTGCGCCGGTTCCAGACGACCGTGGTTTCGCGTTGGTTGGTGATGCCGATGGCGTGAATGTCATGAGCTTGCAGACCAGCCTGGGTCAGCGCAGCTTTCGCGGTTGCGAGTTGCGTGCGCCAGATCTCAAGCGGGTCGTGCTCCACCCAGCCCGGTTGCGGAAATATCTGGGTGAGTTCCTGCTGGGCAAGTGCAACGACCTGCCCATGTGCATCAAAAACAATACTTCTCGAACTGGAGGTGCCCTGGTCCAGGGCGAGCAGATAAGTCATGGGCATTCCGTCATCAAACGTCAATCACACAAACATGTCAGGGCAAGGCTACCTCATAGCGTACCTGTGCCTCGGCAAGCAGTTCAGGGAATGGCTCAGGAGGCGCTGCATCCGTGAAAAGACGGTCAATCTGTGACAGGGTCGCCACTTCAACCATGGCCGGGCGGTTGAATTTGCTGATGTCGGCCGCCAGCCAAACCTCTCGTGCGTGGCTGATCATGGTTTGGGAGACCTTGACTTCACGGTAGTCAAAGTCCCGCAGTGACCCATCGGCCTCGATACCCGAAATGCCAATCAGCGCGATGTCGACCTTGAATTGGCCGATGAAGTCCACCGCCGCTTCGCCCACGATGCCCTGATCACGAGGGCGCACCACGCCCCCGATCACGATCACCTCGTTCTTGGGGTTCGGGCTGAGGATGGTCGCAACCTTGAGGTTGTTGGTGATGACCCGCAGCCCGGTGTGATGCATCAAGGCCTTGGCCACGGCCTCTGTGGTCGTTCCGATGTTCAGTATCAGGGAACAGTCGTTCGGGATGGCCGCTGCCACGGCCCTCGCGATACGGGCCTTGCCCTGGGCGTTCAGACTCTCGCGTTGCTGGTGCGCGATGTTCTCCACCGTGGAGCTGGGCACACGCACGCCACCATGAAAACGCGTCAAAAGCCCCTGATCGGCCAGGCGCTGGACGTCGCGGCGTACGGTCTGGAGTGTGACTCCCAGCTTGTCCGCGAGTTGTTCAACCGTCACTGACCCGCGCGTTTGCACAACGGTCAGCAAGGTAAGTTGTCTGGGATTCGGATGCATGGTTCGGATTTGAGGGGCAGCGCTGAAAGACAAGAGTATCGACGGTAAATCGATCAGAAAAGAATATCTTCAGGGTAAATACCGACATAAAAAGAATCAAAACGAACAACAATAATCAATATGGAAGCATTGATTCGGTTTATCTCAAGGGCGAAGGTCTGAAATGCAGTTGGCACTCGAGCGCATCCACAAGAAAGTTGGGGCCCAAACGTGGTTGCATGACATGAGCTTGTCGCCACGCAGTGGCGCTGTGACGGTGCTTCTGGGGGCGACCCAGGCTGGCAAAACCAGTCTCATGCGCGTGATGGCGGGGCTGGATGTGCCGTCTGGCGGGCGCGTGCTGGTGGATGGACAGGATGTGGTCGGCGTGCCTGTGCGTGAACGCAATGTGGCAATGGTCTATCAACAGTTCATTAATTACCCCTCCATGCGGGTGCGCGACAACATCGCGTCGCCGATGAAGCTGCGGGGAGATTCGGACATTGCGCAGCGCACCCGCGCTTTGGCCGAGAAACTGCACATTGACATGTTTCTCGATCGCTACCCTTCCGAGCTGTCAGGCGGGCAGCAACAGCGCGTGGCGCTGGCCCGTGCGCTGGCCAAAGGCGCACCCTTGATGTTGCTGGATGAGCCGCTGGTCAACCTGGACTACAAGCTGCGTGAGGAGCTGCGCGACGAGCTGGGTTCCCTGTTCGCTGCGGGCGACTCCACCGTGATTTACGCAACCACGGAGCCGGGTGAGGCGCTGCTGCTCGGCGGCTACACCGCGGTGCTGGATGCCGGCGAACTGCTCCAGTATGGGCCGACGGCCGATGTGTTCCATACGCCGCGCTCCTTGCGGGTGGCACGTGCCTTCAGCGATCCACCCATGAACCTGGTAGGGGCCACGGCCGTGCCAGAGGGCGCAAGAATGAATGCGGGCCCGGCGCTGAACTTGCGACTGCCTGCAGACGCAAGCGCAAAGCTGACCCTCGGCTTTCGGGCCGGTGCTGTCCATGCAACCCCGCGTGACGGCGATGTGGCCATCGCCGGCGAGGTGGAGTTGGCCGAAATTTCTGGCTCGGATACGTTTTTGCATGTCTCCACCGCCGTGGGGGAGCTCGTGGCGCAGCTCACGGGCGTGCGTTTCTATGACATCGGAACGGCAGTCACGCTGCACGTGCATCCCTCGCAGGTGTATGTGTTCGATGCTGCGGGTGATCTGTTGCTGGCGCCGGTCCGGCCGGGGAGGCGCTGACATGGCACAGATTGAACTGGACCTCGCACACTCCTACAAGGCAGAGCCACGCACGGACGGCGACTACGCCTTGCTGCCACTCAAGATGACGTTTGAAGACGGCGGAGCGTATGCCTTGCTTGGCCCTTCGGGCTGCGGCAAGACGACCATGCTCAACATCATCTCGGGCTTGCTTGCACCCTCACAAGGCAGTGTCACCTTTGACGGGCAGGACGTCACCCGGCAGTCGCCGCAGCAGCGCAATATCGCGCAGGTGTTTCAGTTCCCGGTGATTTACGACACCATGACCGTGGCGGAGAACCTGGCGTTTCCGCTGCGCAACCGCAAGGTGGCGCCTGAGGTGATCAAGCAACGTGTGGGAGAGATCGCCGAGATGCTGGAGTTGAGTGCGCAGCTCGATCAACGGGCTGCCGGCCTCGCGGCGGATGCCAAGCAAAAAATCTCGCTGGGCCGGGGCCTGGTGCGACCAGATGTGTCGGCGGTGCTGTTTGACGAGCCGTTGACCGTGATCGACCCGCACCTGAAGTGGCAGTTGCGGCGCAAGCTCAAGCAGATTCATCATGAACTGAAGCTGACGCTGATCTATGTCACGCACGACCAGGTCGAGGCCTTGACCTTTGCCGATCAGGTCATGGTCATGACGCGCGGACGGGCCGTCCAGGTCGGCAGTGCGGAAGCGTTGTTCGAGCGCCCGCAGCACACGTTTGTGGGGCACTTCATCGGCTCGCCTGGCATGAACTTTCTGCCGACCGAAGTGGCGGCGGACGGGCGCCTGACCGTGGCGGGACACGTGTTGGCATCGAATGGCAAAGCGCTTCCAACCGGGGGCTTGAAACTGGGTGTGCGTCCTGAGTATGTGGGCCTGACCGATGCGGATATGCCAGGTGCATTGCCGGTGACGGTGACCCAGGTGCAGGACGTGGGGACTTATTTCATGCTCACAACGAGCGTCAATGGTCAGACGATCAAGGCGCGGCTGAGTCCTGAGACGGCCATGCCGCAAGCAGGCAGTCAAGCTTGGCTGCAGGTGCTGGGCGAGCACACCTGTTTTTACCAAAATGAGGAGTTGGTGCCATGAGCACGACAAGCAAACCGGTCAATCAGAAGGCTTGGCTGCTGATCCTGCCCGTCATCATCTGCGTGGCGTTCTCAGCTGTACTGCCCTTGATGACCGTGGTGAACTATTCGGTGCAAGACATCTTCTCGCCTGAGCGTCGCGTGTTTGTTGGAACCGAGTGGTTTGCTGCCGTGATGCGAGATGAGGAACTGCATGCAGCGCTGCTGCGCCAGCTCACGTTCTCGCTGGCTGTGCTGGTGGTGGAGATTCCACTTGGCATCATGCTGGCGCTGTCGATGCCCGCGCAAGGCTGGAAGTCGTCGGTGGTGTTGGTGCTTGTGGCGCTGTCGCTGCTCATCCCCTGGAATGTGATTGGCACCATATGGCAGATATTTGGCCGAGCCGACATTGGTCTGGGTGGTGCCCTGTTGCAGCAGATGGGCGTCGAGTACAGCTATACCGGAAACGCCGCCCACGCCTGGCTGACCGTGCTGGTGATGGATGTCTGGCATTGGACACCCCTTGTGGCCTTGCTGTGTTTCGCGGGCTTGCGCTCGATTCCGGATGCCTACTACCAGGCCGCACGTATAGACGGGGCGTCCAAGCTGGCGATCTTCCGCTACATCCAGCTGCCCAAGATGCGGGGTGTGTTGATGATTGCTGTGCTGTTGCGCTTCATGGACAGTTTCATGATCTACACCGAACCGTTTGTTCTGACCGGCGGAGGGCCAGGTAACTCCACAACCTTCCTCAGTCAATACCTTACCCAGAAAGCCGTAGGGCAATTTGACCTGGGGCCGGCGGCGGCCTTCTCCCTGATTTACTTTCTCATCATCCTGCTGTTGTGCTTCATTCTCTATAACTGGATGCAGCGCGTCGGCACAGCCAGCAAGGAGGAGGTGCGATATGAATGAACAACGTTTCCAGAAGCGGACGATCTTCCTGTTTGCTTATCTGTTGTTTGCCGTGCTGCCCATCTATTGGATGGTCAACATGAGCTTCAAGACGAACCAGGAAATACTCTCCAGTTTCTCGTTTTTTCCGCAGCATTTCACATGGGACAACTACCGGACCATTTTTACCGACCCCTCCTGGTACTCGGGCTACATCAATTCGCTTATATACGTGGGTATCAACACGGTGATTTCCCTCACCGTTGCCTTGCCCGCCGCATACGCCTTTTCCCGGTACAGCTTTCTCGGTGACAAGCATGTTTTCTTCTGGTTGTTGACCAACCGGATGACGCCACCCGCCGTATTTTTGCTGCCATTTTTTCAGCTCTATTCGACGGTGGGTCTGATGGACACCCATCTCGCAGTGGCGCTGGCGCACCTGTTGTTCAACGTGCCGCTGGCCGTGTGGATTCTGGAGGGCTTCATGAGTGGCATCCCGCGGGAAATCGATGAGACGGCCTATATCGACGGCTACTCGTTCCCCCGCTTTTTTGTCACTATTTTTCTGCCACTCATCAAGGCGGGTGTCGGTGTGGCCGCATTCTTCTGTTTCATGTTCAGTTGGGTGGAGCTGTTGCTGGCACGCACGCTGACCAGCGTGAATGCCAAGCCGATTGTGGCCACCATGACGCGTACTGTGTCGGCGTCGGGGATGGACTGGGCCACGCTTGCTGCGGCAGGCGTGCTGACCATCGTGCCAGGCGCCATCGTGATCTGGTTTGTACGGCATTACATCGCGAAGGGTTTCGCGATGGGACGTGTTTGAGGAGCAGGCGATATGTTTATCTGGATGGCATGGACCACACCTGTTGCCGTGTTCTTCATCTGTATTGCCCTGATGCTGATCGCGATGACGGTCTGGGAGATCAAGTCTCCGACCACGCTGCGCCGGGGTTTTCTCCCGATGGACACTACCCGCGGCGACCGGCTTTTCATCGGACTGCTGGCGGCGGCTTACTTGAATCTCATCTTCGTGGGGATCAGCGGCTGGCTGGCGCAATGGTTTGGGCTGGATGCCGACCCATCGATTTGGATCAGTTTTCTGGCGTCCATGGCGCTGCTGGTGTGGATCATGCGAAAGGGGTGAGTACGCGTGACGGATCCGACCCTTTGCTTCCCCGGGCCGGAGGAATTCAGGACTACCTTGGGGAGGCGTCAATTGAGGAGACAAGATATGAAGATGCGTTACACGTCCCTGGCGTTGGCCGCGGCGATGGTCGCAGGACAAGGCGCCTGGGCTGGCGAGGCCGAAGCCAAAAAGTGGATTGATGCCGAGTTTCAGCCGTCGACCTTGTCCAAGGACAAGCAGATGGCTGAGATGAAATGGTTCATTGATGCCGCCAAAAAACTTCAGGCCAAAGGCGTCAAGGAAATCTCGGTGGTGTCGGAAACCATCACGACTCACGAATACGAGAGCAAGACACTGGCCAAGGCATTTGAGGAAATCACGGGCATCAAGGTCAAGCACGATCTGATTCAGGAAGGCGATGTGGTCGAGAAGCTGCAGACCTCCATGCAATCCGGCAAGTCGATCTATGACGGCTGGATTTCTGACTCCGACCTGATCGGTACGCACTACCGTTACGGCAAGATCATGAGCCTGACCGACTACATGGCGGGTAAAGGCAAGGAGTGGACCAACCCGGGACTGGATCTGAAAGACTTCATCGGGACCAGCTTCACCACCGCGCCGGATAAAAAGCTGTACCAACTGCCTGACCAGCAATTTGCCAATCTGTACTGGTTCCGTGCGGATCTGTTTGCCCGTCAAGATTTGAAGGACAAGTTCAAGGCCAAGTACGGCTATGACCTGGGTGTGCCCTTGAACTGGAGTGCCTACGAGGACATTGCCGAGTTCTTCACCAACGACGTCAAGCAAATCGATGGCAAGCCGATTTACGGCCATATGGATTACGGCAAGAAAGATCCGTCGCTGGGATGGCGCTTCACGGATGCGTGGCTGTCCATGGCCGGTACGGCAGACATCGGCATTCCCAATGGCAAGCCTGTCGATGAGTGGGGCATCCGTGCCTCAGCAGACGGTTGCCACCCTCTGGGTGCGTCAGTGTCACGCGGCGGCGCTACGAACTCACCGGCCGCCGTGTACGCACTGACGAAATATGTCGACTGGATGAAGAAGTACTCACCCAAAGAGGCTATTGGCATGACTTTCGGCGAGGCTGGTCCCGTGCCTGCGCAGGGCCAGATTGCCCAGCAGATCTTCTGGTACACCGCTTTCACGGCCGACATGACCAAGCCTGGCTTGCCTGTGGTCAACGCCGATGGAACGCCCAAGTGGCGCATGGCACCTGGACCGAATGGACCGTACTGGAAACAGGGCATGCAAAACGGCTATCAGGACGTGGGCTCGTGGACTTTCTTTGCTGACCATGACGAAAACAAGGTGGCCGCTGCCTGGCTCTATGCCCAGTTCGTGACAGCTAAGACGACCTCTCTCAAGAAGACGATTGTCGGGTTGACACCGATCCGAGAAAGCGATATCCAGAGCAAGGCCATGACCGATCTGGCGCCGAAACTGGGTGGGCTGGTTGAGTTCTATCGCAGTCCAGCGCGGGTTGCATGGACACCAACCGGCACCAATGTGCCTGACTATCCGAAGCTTGCGCAGCTTTGGTGGAAAAATGTGGCGGTCGCAGTGACAGGTGAAAAAACACCTCAGGCCGCCATGGACAATCTGGCCGAGGAGATGGATCAGGTCATGGCTCGCCTGGAGCGTGCTGGAATGGCGCGTTGCGCACCCACGCTCAACAAGAAAGAAGACCCCAAGAAGTGGCTGAGCAACAAGAGTGCCCCATGGGCCAAGCTGTCCAATGAGAAGCCGAAAGGCGAAACCATTGCCTATGACACGCTGCTCAATGCCTGGAAAAACGGCAAGGTGCGTTAAGCCAGCATCGCTTGGCACAATGCTCTAATGGAGGGCCGTGGTTGCAGAGCAACTCTCAACACGGTCCTTTGTTACAGCTTCGTTGCCCTGCTTGAAGACATGGCGGAAGACGACAGCTCCCGACTGAAATTGTGCTCTCCCTATCTTGTATGTCCCAATCCACGCGTCCACAATACACAGACCGCGCAGAGTTAATGCCCCGGCTTGCGCAACCCGGTCAATACGACGTTGCCGTCATTGGCGGTGGCGCCACCGGTCTGGGTGTTGCACTCGATGCCGCCGCACGCGGCTTCAGCGTGGTGCTGGTCGAGTCGCATGACTTTGCCAAGGGTACTTCGTCTCGCGCGACCAAGCTGGTGCACGGTGGCGTACGCTACCTGGCCCAGGGCAATATCTCGCTGGTGCGTGAGGCGCTGCACGAGCGCAGCACCCTGTTGCACAACGCCCCTCATCTCGCGCAACCACTGCCTTTTGTGATGCCGTCCTATGCCTGGTGGGAGGCGCCGTTCTATGGCATTGGGCTCAAGATGTACGACGCGTTGGCGGGCAAGTCCGGCCTTGGGCCGACCGAATTTCTGGGGCGTGAGCAAGCCCATGGCTATTTGCCCAACCTGCGTCTGCAGGGGCTCAAGGGCGGGGTGAAATACTGGGATGGCCAGTTTGACGATGCGCGGCTGGCGCTCGCGCTGGCCCGTACGGCGGCCAGCCGCGGTGCCCTGCTGGTCAATTACTGTGCTGCGACCGGACTGCTGCATGAAGGCGGCAAGGTGGTGGGTCTTACCTGTCAGGATCGCGAGAGCGGTGTTGACTACACGCTCAAGGCCCATTGTGTCATCAACGCCACCGGCGTCTGGGTCGACAAGTTTCGCCAGCAGGACGGTGAGGTCATCGGCCGGCCGACGCGGCCCATGGTAGCGCCCAGTCAGGGTGTGCATATGGTGGTGGACCGCAGCTTCATGCCGGGCGAGCATGCCTTGCTGGTGCCCAAGACGGTGGATGGTCGTGTGCTGTTTGTCGTGCCTTGGCTTGGCAAGCTCATTCTGGGGACAACCGACACTCCGCGGGGTGATCTCGCACGGGAGCCGGATCCCTTCAAGGAGGAAGTCGACTTCATTCTGGGCGAGTCGAGGCGCTATATGGAGAAGCCCCCCGGCCGGGCAGACGTGAAAAGCGTCTGGGTAGGTCTGCGTCCGCTGGTCAAGCCCCAGGGTGAAGACGGTGACAATACCAAGGGCCTGAGCCGGGAACACACCATATTAGTAAGTCGGGGTGGCCTGGTCACCGTAACCGGGGGCAAGTGGACCACCTACCGGGCCATGGCAGAGGATGTGCTGGCGCATTGCTTTGCCGCCAGGCTGCTGCCCGAAGCTCCCTCCGGAGTGACTGCCAACTTGCGATTGGTGGGTTCACCAGCAACACAGGTGGCTGCTGCGCACAGCATTTCCGAGCCGCAAGGCCTGCATTCTTATGGGGCGGATGCCGACGACGTCAATACGCTGCCGGGTGCGGGAATAACGCTGGGGGCGGGACTGACCGAGGCCATGGTGCGGTTTGCGGCCCGCTATGAATATGCGCGCACAGTCGAGGACGTACTGGCCCGGCGCTCGCGACTGCTGTTCCTGGATGCGGCGCAAGCCGGGGAATTGGCCGCCGGGGTGGGGGAGGTGCTGCGCCAGGAGACTGGAATCGACCCCCAAGTACAGGCATTTTCCGACTTGGCGAGGCATTACCTTCAACTTCCTGCTTAAAGTTTGTTGACGATCGCAAAAAAGTTTGGCATAATCGAAGGCTTCGCGTAATTAACGTGAAGTTTCTGCCCAAAGGATGCGGTGTGAGTGGTTCATGCCGAGTACGACGGGCCCAAGACTGACTGGGATTTTTGCCAAGTGGCGAGGATGCTGGTGCAAGTTGGGAATATTGAAATGATCCAGACAGAATCTCGGTTAGAAGTTGCCGACAATACCGGCGCGAAATCCGTCCTTTGCATCAAGGTGCTGGGCGGCTCTAAGCGTCGCTACGCCAGTGTCGGCGACGTTATCAAGGTAAGCATCAAGGAAGCCGCTCCGCGTGGTCGCGTCAAAAAAGGCGAGATTTACAGTGCTGTGGTGGTCCGTACGGCCAAGGGCATTCGCCGCAGTGATGGCTCCCTGGTTAAATTCGACGGCAACGCGGCTGTGTTGCTGAATAACAAGCTGGAGCCTATCGGCACTCGCATCTTTGGACCGGTCACGCGTGAATTGCGTACTGAGAAGTTCATGAAGATCGTGTCCTTGGCTCCTGAAGTTCTTTAAGGACTCGCCATGAACAAGATTCGCAAAGGCGACGAAGTGATCGTGCTCACGGGGCGCGACAAGGGTAAGCGCGGCAAGATTGCCCTGCGCAAGGATGATTCGCACGTGGTCGTCGAGGGTATCAACATGGTGAAAAAACACACCAAGCCGAACCCTCTCAAAGGCACTACGGGCGGCATCGTCGAGAAATCCATGCCGATTCACCAGTCCAACGTGGCCATTTTCAATGCCGCCACGGGCAAGGCTGATCGGGTTGGCATCAAATTGCAGGCTGATGGCAAACGCGTTCGCGTTTACAAGTCCAGCGGCGAAGAAATCAAGGTGGCATGAACATGGCGCGTCTGCAACAACACTATCGCGAGAAAATAGCTCCCGAGCTGATCGCCAAGTTTGGCTACAAGTCGCCCATGCAGGTGCCTCGCATCACCAAAATCACCTTGAACATGGGTGTGAGTGAGGCTGTGGCCGACAAGAAGGTCATGGACAACGCGGTGGCTGATCTCACCAAGATTGCCGGCCAGAAGCCGGTGGTGACCAAGTCCAAGAAGGCGATTGCGGGTTTCAAGATCCGTGAAGATCAGGCCATTGGCTGCATGGTGACGCTGCGTGGCGTTCAAATGTACGAATTCCTGGATCGCTTCGTGACCGTGGCCCTGCCCCGGGTGCGCGATTTCCGTGGTATCTCGGGTCGCGCATTTGACGGTCGTGGCAACTACAACATCGGCGTCAAAGAGCAGATCATTTTCCCTGAGATTGAATATGACAAGGTGGATGCCTTGCGTGGTCTCAATATCAGCATCACCACAACGGCCAAGTCCGACGATGAGTGCAAGGCACTGCTCGCTGGTTTCCGTTTCCCGTTCAAGAACTGAGGTGACCTGTGGCTAAAGTAGCTTTAATCCAACGCGAACTCAAGCGAGACAAGCTGGTCGCCAAGTATGCGAAAAAACTCGCAGAATTCAAGGCGGTTGCCAGTGATCTGAAGCGCAGCGACGAAGAGCGCGCAGCGGCTCGTCTCGGCATGCAGAAGATCCCCCGTAATGCCAACCCAACGCGTCAGCGTAACCGTTGCGCCATTACCGGTCGCCCTCGCGGTACGTTCCGTCAATTCGGTTTGGCGCGCGCCAAAATTCGTGAACTGGCGTTTGCTGGGGATATCCCCGGTATCGTCAAGGCCAGCTGGTAAGCGGTAGGAGACATTAAACATGAGCATGAGTGATCCCATCGCCGACCTGTTGACCCGCATCCGCAATGCGCAGATGGTGGCTAAAACCACGGTCTCCGTGCCTTCTTCCAAAGTGAAGATCGCCATTGCACAGGTGCTGAAAGACGAAGGTTATATCGACGGCTTCCAGGTGAAGTCCGAAGATGGCAAGAACCAACTTGAAATCGCCCTGAAGTACTATGCCGGTCGCCCTGTGATCGAGCGTATTGAGCGTGTGAGCCGTCCTGGCTTGCGCGTGTACAAAGGCCATGATGCCATCCCCCAGGTCCAGAACGGAATGGGTGTTGCCATTGTTACCACGCCGAAGGGCGTGATGACTGATCGCAAAGCGCGCGCTACCGGTGTCGGTGGCGAAGTGCTCTGCTACGTGGCTTAACCGCGGCATTGAGGAGAAACTGAAATGTCCCGAGTAGGAAAAATGCCCGTCGCCATCCCCACAGGTGTCGATGTGTCTGTCAAGCAAGACCAGATCAGCGTCAAAGGCACTGGTGGCTCCCTGTCGCTGGCGCAAAACGCGCTGGTGAAGATCGTCAGCGATGCTGGCAAGCTGAGCTTCGCTCCGGCGAACGACTCCCGTGAGGCTAATGCCATGAGCGGAACCATGCGCCAGTTGGTGAACAACATGGTGATCGGCGTGAGCAAGGGCTTTGAGAAAAAGCTGTCGCTGGTTGGTGTGGGTTACAAAGCTCAGGCGCAAGGCGCCAAGCTGAACCTGTCGGTGGGTTACTCCCACCCGGTTAACAAGGACATGCCTGCTGGCATCACGGTGGCTACCCCGACCCCCACGGAAGTGGTGATCAAGGGCGCCGATCGCCAGCGCGTCGGTCAGGTGGCTGCAGAGATTCGTGCGATCCGTCCTCCCGAGCCTTACAAGGGCAAGGGCATCCGTTATGCGGATGAGAAGATCGTGATCAAAGAGACCAAGAAGAAATAAGGAGCTGCAACATGTTGACCAAGAAAGAGCAGCGTATTCGCCGGGCCCGTCAGACTCGCATTCGCATTGCGACGCAAGGGGTGGCCCGACTGACGGTAAATCGCACGAACCTGCATATCTACGCCAGCGTCATTGCCGGCGAGGGTGGCAAGGTTCTGGCCAGCGCATCGACAGCAGAAGCCGAGGTGCGCAAGTCCCTGGGCGGCGCAGGCAAGGGCGGCAATGCGGCTGCAGCGCAGCTGATCGGCAAGCGCATTGCTGAAAAAGCCAAGGCGGCTGGCGTTGAGAAAGTGGCATTTGACCGTTCTGGCTTTGCCTACCATGGCCGCGTCAAGGCGTTGGCTGATGCCGCGCGTGAAGCTGGCTTGCAGTTCTAAGCAGATCGGAAACAAAGATGGCTAAAGTTCAAGCAAAAATGCAGGGTAAGGCAGAGGGTCCTGAGGACGGTCTGCGCGAAAAGATGATCGCGATCAATCGCGTTACCAAGGTGGTCAAGGGTGGCCGTATTCTTGGTTTCGCTGCGTTGACCGTGGTTGGCGATGGGGAAGGCCGTGTTGGCATGGGCAAGGGCAAATCGAAAGAGGTGCCCACTGCTGTGCAGAAGGCGATGGAAGAAGCCCGTCGCAACATGACCAAGGTCACGCTCAAGAATGGCTCCATTCACCACAAGGTGATGGGTCAGCACGGCGCAGCCTCCGTGATGATGGCTCCGGCTCCCAAGGGTACCGGCATCATTGCAGGCGGTCCGATGCGCGCAGTGTTTGAAGTCATGGGCATTACCGACATCGTGGCCAAGAGCCATGGTTCCAGCAACCCCTACAACATGGTTCGCGCCACTCTTGATGCGCTTTCGCACTCCACTACCCCGGCGGAAGTGGCTGCAAAACGCGGCAAGACGGTTGAAGAGCTCTTCGCCTAATCCGGGAGTTTCAAATGACGACACAACAAACAGTCAAGGTCCAGCTGGTCCGTAGCCCCATCGGTTGCAAAGAGTCGCATCGTGCGACCGTGCGCGGCCTGGGTCTGCGCAAGCTGCGCAGCACCAGTGAGCTGCAGGACACGCCCGAAGTTCGCGGCATGATTAACAAGATCAGTTATCTGATCAGAGTGCTTTAAGAGGTAGATGATGGAACTCAATAGCATCAAACCCGCTGATGGCGCAAAGCACTACAAGCGTCGTGTCGGTCGCGGTATCGGCTCCGGCATTGGCAAGACAGCTGGTCGCGGCCACAAGGGTCAAAAATCCCGTGCAGGCGGTTACCACAAGGTCGGCTTTGAGGGTGGTCAAATGCCCATGCAGCGTCGTCTGCCAAAGCGTGGCTTCAAGTCACACCTGCTGAAATTCAATGCTGAAATCACTCTCACTGCGCTTGAGCAATTGGGTGTTGACAGTGTGGATCTGCTGACGCTCAAGCAGGCTGGCCTGGTCGGCGAGCTGGCCAAGGTGGTCAAGGTCATCAAGACGGGTGAGATCAGCAAGGCTGTGAAGCTCA
The DNA here is from genome assembly GCA_018815325.1 of Gammaproteobacteria bacterium. Lineage (GTDB taxonomy): Bacteria > Pseudomonadota > Gammaproteobacteria > Burkholderiales > Burkholderiaceae_C > JAHIYE01. The sequence goes on from JAHIYE010000021.1 coordinate 226,402, forward strand.
ACGGTATTGGTGCAACGGCTGGTGCAAAAGCGGCTATTGAAGCGGCTGGCGGCAGCGTCGCCTAACTGGTATCTGAAAGACTACTTGCGTGGCAACTAACTCGGCTCAACTGGCAAAAACTGGCAAGTTCGGCGACCTGCGTCGCCGGCTGGTCTTTTTGTTGCTCGCGCTGGTGGTGTACCGTGTGGGTGCGCACATCCCTGTGCCGGGTATTGACCCGACGCAGTTGCAGCAGTTGTTCAAAGGGCAGCAGGGCGGTATCCTGAGCCTGTTCAACATGTTCTCGGGTGGTGCCCTGTCCCGCTTCACCGTGTTCGCTTTGGGGATCATGCCATATATCTCGGCTTCGATCATCATGCAGTTGCTGACCTATGTGTTGCCTGCATTCGAACAGTTGAAGAAAGAGGGCGAAGCTGGTCGTCGCAAGATCACGCAGTACACCCGCTATGGCACGCTGGGCTTGGCCTTGTTTCAGTCCATGGGTATCGCCGTTGCGCTGGAGAGTTCTGCTGGTTTGGTCATCACGCCGGGCTTCGGCTTCCGCATGACCGCAGTGGTTACGCTGACGGCGGGCACGATGTTCCTGATGTGGCTGGGTGAGCAGATTACCGAGCGTGGTCTGGGCAACGGTATTTCGATTCTGATTTTTGGTGGTATTGCGGCCGGTTTGCCCAATGCCATCGGCGGTTTACTTGAGTTGGTGCGCACAGGTGCGATGAGCATCATCGTGTCGTTGCTGATTGTTGTGCTGGTGGCGCTGGTGACTTACTTTGTGGTGTTTGTCGAGCGTGGTCAGCGTAAGATTCTGGTGAACTATGCCCGCCGCCAGGTTGGCAACAAGGTGTACGGTGGCCAGTCTTCACATTTGCCGCTGAAGCTGAACATGGCCGGCGTGATCCCGCCGATCTTCGCCTCCTCGATCATCCTGTTGCCCGCAACGGTGGTCAGCTGGTTCAGTTCTGGTGAATCCATGCGCTGGCTCAAGGACATCGCGTCAAGCTTGTCACCTGGACAACCTGTGTATGTGATGCTGTATGCATCTGCGATTGTGTTCTTCTGTTTCTTTTATACGGCGCTGGTGTTCAACAGCCGTGAGACAGCAGACAACCTGAAGAAGAGTGGCGCGTTCATTCCCGGGATTCGTCCTGGTGATCAGACGGCCAAGTACATCGACAAAATTTTGCTGCGCTTGACGCTGGCAGGTGCGATTTACATCACGTTTGTATGTTTGCTGCCCGAATTCCTGATCCTGAAGTACAACGTGCCATTTTATTTTGGTGGCACCTCACTTCTGATCATCGTGGTGGTGACCATGGATTTCATGGCCCAGGTACAGAATTACATGATGTCGCAGCAATATGAGTCGCTGCTAAAGAAAGCAAATTTCAAGACATCACTGGGTGGTTGAGGGGTATGTCAAAAGACGACGTCATACAGATGCAGGGCGAAGTGGTCGAAAACCTGCCTAACGCGACATTTCGCGTGAAGCTGGAAAACGGTCATGTGGTTCTGGGGCACATCTCCGGAAAAATGCGAATGCATTACATCCGGATTCTGCCCGGTGACAAGGTCACGGTGGAGTTGACGCCCTACGATTTGAGTCGGGCACGTATTGTGTTCAGGGCAAAGTAAAAGCGAGTGTTCCGCGCGAAACAAGTCGGAACGGGGCGTAGGATTTTAGGAGAATGAAATGAAGGTTTCGGCTTCGGTCAAGAAAATTTGCCGCAACTGCAAAATTATCCGCCGCAAGGGTGTTGTGCGTGTGATCTGTACAGATCCGCGTCACAAGCAGCGCCAGGGTTAATTGCAAGAGTATTAGAGGACAAAAATGGCACGTATCGCTGGTATCAATATTCCGCCGCATCAGCATTCCGAGATTGGCCTGACAGCCATCTTCGGCATCGGTCGCACGAGCGCTCGCAAGATTTGCGATGCCTGCGGCATTGCATATTCCAAAAAGGTCAAGGATTTGACCGACGGTGACTTGGAAAAGATTCGCGACCAGATCGCTGAATACACGACCGAAGGTGATCTGCGTCGCGAGACGACCATGAACATCAAACGTCTGATGGACATCGGTTGCTACCGTGGTTTCCGTCATCGCCGTGGCTTGCCCATGCGTGGTCAGCGTACGCGTACCAATGCGCGTACCCGCAAAGGACCGCGCAAGGCTGCTCAGTCATTGAAGAAGTAACAGGGATTGAAGGACCACTATGGCAAAAGCTCCCAGCAATAACGCAGCACAACGTGTGCGCAAGAAAGTCCGCAAGAATGTTGCGGACGGCATCGCGCACGTTCATGCATCGTTCAACAACACGATCATCACGATTACCGATCGCCAGGGCAATGCCCTGTCGTGGGCATCGTCAGGTGGTCAGGGCTTCAAAGGCTCACGCAAGTCGACCCCATTTGCTGCGCAGGTAGCATCCGAGGTTGCCGGTCGTGCTGCCCTTGAACAAGGCATCAAGAACCTTGACGTCGAAATCAAGGGCCCAGGTCCTGGTCGTGAATCTTCGGTTCGCGCACTGGCAGCCTTGGGCATTCGCATCAACATGATCGCTGATGTGACACCAGTTCCTCACAACGGATGCCGTCCGCAAAAGCGCCGTCGCATCTGATTTTTAAACAAGCCCACCGCCATGTGCCCCAGGCTCATGGCTCCCGCATCACCATGCGGCAGATGACATAAAGGAAGTTCAAGTGGCACGCTATCTCGGCCCCAAGGCCAAACTATCCCGCCGTGAAGGCACCGACCTGTTCCTGAAGAGCGCCCGCCGCTCGATTGGTGACAAGGCAAAATTCGACTCCAAGCCGGGTCAGCACGGACGTACCTCGGGTGCCCGTACCTCCGACTACGGTTTGCAACTGCGTGAAAAGCAGAAGGTCAAACGCATGTATGGTGTGCTGGAGCGTCAGTTCCGCCGCTACTTCGAGGAAGCTGACCGTCGCAAAGGCAACACCGGCGCCAACCTGCTGTTCCTGCTTGAGTCCCGTCTCGACAATGTCGTCTACCGTATGGGTTTCGGCTCCACGCGCGCTGAGGCACGTCAGCTGGTTTCGCACAAAGCCATCACGGTCAATGGCAATTCGGTCAATATTCCCTCTTACATGGTTAAGACGGGTGATGTGGTCGCCGTGCGTGACAAGTCCAAGAAGCAGAGCCGCATTGTTGAAGCATTGCAGTTGGCTCAGCAAGTGGGTATCCCCGCCTGGGTTGAAGTGAGTCTGGACAAGGCTGAAGGCACTTTCAAGAAGGTGCCTGATCGCGATGAGTTTGCTGCCGACGTCAATGAATCATTGATCGTCGAGTTGTACTCGCGCTAATCATCATTTAAAAATCGTTCCCATGCTGGGGGGCACCCCCGCATGGGTGCTTCACCAGCCTTACCGGTGTAACGAACCGGGGGTATTGAGAGGAAGTCTTAATGCAAAACAGTCTGCTGAAACCCAAAGCTATCAACGTAGAACAGCTCGGCTCCAATCGCGCCAAAGTGGCCCTGGAGCCGTTTGAACGTGGTTACGGCCATACGTTGGGCAACGCGCTGCGCCGCGTATTATTGTCATCGATGCCCGGTTATGCGGCCACCGAAGTCACCATCGCAGGCGTGCTCCACGAGTACTCGTCCATTGACGGTGTGCAGGAAGACGTCGTCAACATCCTGTTGAACCTCAAGGGTGTGGTGTTCAAGCTCCACAACCGTGATGAAGTGACGCTGAGCCTGCGCAAAGATGGCGAAGGTGCCGTCACTGCCGGTGATATCCAGACGCCGCACGACGTCGAAATCATCAACCCTGATCACGTCATTGCCAACCTGTCGCAAGGCGGCAAACTGGACATGCAGATCAAGGTCGAAAAAGGTCGCGGCTATGTGCCTGGCACCATGCGCCGTTATGGCGATGAGCCGACCAAGTCGATCGGCCGCATTGTGCTCGACGCCTCGTTCTCGCCCGTCAAGCGCGTGAGCTACACGGTGGAAAGCGCTCGCGTTGAGCAGCGTACCGATCTGGACAAGCTGGTTGTCGAAATCGAGACCAATGGTGCAATTTCTGCAGAAGATGCCGTGCGCGCCTCTGCTAAAATTCTGGTCGAGCAACTGGCTGTGTTCGCACAACTTGAAGGCAGCGAACTCGCCGCCTTCGATGCGCCGGCACCGCGTGGCAGCGCACAGTTTGACCCAATCCTGCTGCGGCCGGTGGATGAGCTTGAACTGACCGTACGCTCGGCCAACTGCCTCAAAGCAGAAAACATTTACTACATTGGCGACTTGATTCAGCGCACCGAAAACGAGCTGCTGAAGACCCCCAACCTGGGTCGCAAGTCACTGAACGAAATCAAGGAAGTGTTGGCTTCCCGTGGTCTGACCTTGGGCATGAAGCTCGAGAGCTGGCCGCCAGCAGCGCTCGAAAAGCGCTGAAAATTCACGAGCCCGACCAACATTGCGGGCTCAGTGCACCAGGTGGTACCTGATACGGCCACCTGTTTATAAATAAAGGAAAGCACCATGCGTCACGGACACGGACTACGTAAACTCAATCGCACCACTTCGCACCGCCTTGCGATGCTGCGCAACATGATGAACTCGATGATCGAGCACGAGGTCATCAAGACCACGGTACCCAAGGCCAAGGAATTGCGCCGTGTGGTCGAACCCATGATCACCCTGGCCAAAGAAGATACCGTGGCTAATCGCCGCCTGGCTTTTGACCGCCTGCGTGATCGTGACAGCGTCACCAAGTTGTTCAACGATCTTGGCCCCCGCTTCAAGACCCGTCCTGGTGGCTACACCCGCATTTTGAAAATGGGTTTCCGTGTGGGCGATAACGCTCCCATGGCCCTGGTCGAATTGGTGGACCGTCCGGAAGTCACGGAAGAAGTGACGGACGTGACAGCCAAGGCAGAATAAGCTATAATGCTAGATTACCGCGCGATGGAGCAGCCTGGTAGCTCGTTGGGCTCATAACCCAAAGGTCGCAAGTTCAAATCTTGCTCGCGCAACCAACATGAAGCGGTCTCCGCTGATAGCAAACGCCAACTTTCGAGTTGGCGTTTTGCTTTGTGTCGAGGTTTGTGACGAGGGCTGTGTCGTCACAAAGTTTCAAGATTTCGTATGTGACCATTGGGTAATTGACTGATATGTCAATTCTTAGTCAATTTGATTAGTAGATTGAAGAGGTCCTTAAAAAAGATCGACACTCTATGATGAGTTCGAAAATGGAACTCAAAGAATCTAGATGTCAGTCCCGTGCCGAAACTGGGCCTTGACAAGATGGACTTGAATGACCGCAAGGCAGCTTGGATTCAACCGGTCGGGCTGATAGCCACGAAGGTCAGGTCTCTGCCAAGAGCGGAAGCTTACCGGCGGCTGCATTAGGGCGCCCCGGTGGATGGCAGTGTGTCCTGCGGACTTCACACGGCACCCTCCAACTTTCGTTTTCAACGCCAATTGAGGCAATCGACCGATCACTTCTTGATAATGACGCATTCTTGGTTCAGTACGGGGTTGACTTCCCGCCGTTGCCCTGCATCCCAGCTTACATGCGTGCTTGACCTACGGCCGCGACTTAGCGGCAGCCTCGCAGGTCGTCTTGGAAGTGAAACCGCCCAGAATAGACATCGACACGTCGAGGATTTCACCAGGCGTGCCGCTAGCGATGTTTAGTGCCAAGACTAGGACCCACTCACCCATTCCAGCTCCCCGTTGGTGTTATTGACGGCCATTCTGGCCTAGCTGAGCCGCGTACTCCCCGGCGAGGGTGCCTCCGCATTGACCGCCTGCAAACATTTCGTTACCCTCCGTGCAGGGATGGGACAACAAACTAATGGCAATTGATCAATCTGAACTGCTGCGAGCCGGTCAACGGCGGCCGCTTCTCAAATCGCAAATTCGTGCCGGCTTGCAAAAGACGGCCTTCCTGTGCCACAGCCACCGTGACGAAAAGCTCGCCGAAGGGCTGCAGGCACTACTCGCAGAACAGGGTGTCGAGCTGTACATCGACTGGAAAGACGCGTCGATGCCGCCCGAGCCCAATCGAGAAACGGCGTCACGGATCCAGCACCGCATCAAGACGTGCGACTGGTTCCTGCTTCTTGCCACCGCCAACTCCATGGGCTCGCGCTGGTGTCCGTGGGAGTTGGGCTATGCCGATGGCCAAAAGCAGCCTGACCGTATTGCCATCGTTCAGACATCCGATTCCACGACCACACACGGCAACGAGTACATGCAGCTATACCGCCGCGTCGACACGTCCAGCGGCGGTGAACTGCTATGGGTGCCGGCGGGCAGCAACCAGGGGCAGTTCGTGCGCACTGTACCGTTCCTGTGAGGGTGTGGTCAATGGCGCTCTACCAATGTCTTCTACTAGGGGCACCGACCGACTCGCAGACCTCTGCCTTTTCGGCGACGTTTGACGAATGCCTCGGATTGTTTGGCCTGCTGCGCGGTCGCGACTACACGATTGACAGCGGTATCACCGCCGACTTCAGCGATACAACAGCCACGGTGGCCGTCTTCTTCGGTGCCGACGGCACTGAGTACCCTGAAGCGGCCCGGCTGACCAAGCTGGGAGTGCCCGTGGTGCCCATCGTCAGCGTAGCCGCCCGCGTCAGCGCCGAGTTGCCAGCGGAGTTGCGCAGCATCAATGCGATGTTCCATGACCCCGCTGATACCGGCCTGCGCCGGGTCGTCACGGCTGCCTTGCAGTGTCTAGGCTTGCTGCCTGCCCAGCGGCGTGTCTTCGTCAGCTATCGCCGCGAGGAGTCGGCCGACGTCGCCCTGCAGCTTTACGAGACCCTGTCCGCGCGTCATTTCGACGTGTTCTTGGACACGCACTCTGTCTCTGTGGCCACCGACTTCCAGGCTGCGCTCTGGCATCGCCTGTGCGATTCCGATGTGCTGGTCATGCTAGACACCCCGGGCTACTTCACCAGCCGGTGGACCACGGCCGAATGGGGTCGGGCCATCGCCAAGCACATCTCCATGTTGCAGTTGGTCTGGCCCGGTCACACGCCCGTGCGCGAGTCGCACTTGGCCACGTCGAAAAAGTTGACCGACGCCGACTTCACCGGCACACGCCTCACGCCGGCGATGGTCGCGGATGTCGCACTGGAACTCGAGCGCGTGCGAAGCGTCAGTGTGGCGCTGCGGCATACCAACATGGTCGGCACGCTGCGCACCGCGATCCAGGACCTGGGCGGCAGCGTCGAAGGCGTAGGCCAGAAGCGCTCCGTCATCCTAAAGCTGCCTTCCGGCAACCCGCTAGTGGTCTACCCGGTTGTTGGCGTGCCGACGTCGCTCGACGTCCATGATTGCATTGACCTGAGCGACTCGCGCGCCGCTGCCGTGGTCTACGACCACCTCGGCATAAGCGAGGAATGGCGGCGCCATCTGGACTGGCTCGCCTCCCGTGTCGGTGCCGTCAAATGGCTGCGAAGCCGCGAGGCGGATTGGCAGTTGGCCGATATCGAGCAGTAGCCGTGGGCGCGATCTTTCTATCCGCTAGCGTGCCGACGCGCGAACCGTACAGCTCAGACTGCCGGCCACAGGAGATCCAGGCCGCCGTTAACGCGCTGGCACAGGTGGTGCTGGGTCGCAAGACGCTAGTTTGGGGCGGCCATCCGGCCATCACGCCGCTGCTGTGGTCAGCGGCGCAGGCGGTGGGCGTCGAGTACACGGTGGCGGTAGAGCTGTTCCAGTCGAAGTTGTTCCAGAAGGTGCTGCCAGAAGAGAACAAGAACTTCGCGAACGTGAAGCTGATCGACGCTGTCGGCGAGGACGTTGAAGCCAGCCTGCTCGCGATGCGCAAGGCCATGTTCACGTCCGGCGAGTTTGAGGCGGCCGTTTTCATAGGTGGTATGCATGGCATCCTGGACGAGCACAAGCTGTTTACGAGTTACTGGCCCAACGCAACGTGCATCCCCATCGCCCAAACCGGCGGCGCGACCGTGCACCTCGCTCGAGATCTGAACTACCTGCCACCCGACGATTTGGCGCCACTGGATTTCGTGGCGCTGCTCTATCGCGGCTTGGGCATCCGGCCCAGCCAAAAGCGAGAAGCCCGAGTAGACCAAGGAAAAGACCATGGCACGAGTCCCGGTATTTTATAGTTTTCACTTCGACAACGACGTCATGCGGGTCCAGCAGATCCGCCAGATGGGCATGATCGATGACGATGAACCGGTCTCCAAGAACGACTGGGAGACCGTTAAGCGCAGCGGAACCGGCGCCGTCGAGCGGTGGATCGACGACAACATGAAATACAAGCGCTGCGTGGTTGTGCTGATCGGCACCGACACGCACGCACGCCCCTGGGTGCAACACGAAATCAGGAAGGCCTGGACGGACAACCGCGGCCTGCTGGGTATCCACATCCACAACCTGAACTGTCCCCGACAGGGCACCTGCTCCAAGGGCACGAACCCGTTCGATCAGTTCACCTTCCGCGAGGGCAATAACATCGTGCGGCCTCCAGTCTATGACCCGCCAGCCTACGGCACCCACAACCACATCAAGGACCACCTGGCGGCGTGGGTGGATGACGCCATCGCCCGCCGTCAATAGGCCCGGCAAGCACTGCGTCATGTCCGACATCTCCAACAAGCACAAGCACCTCGAGTTCATCCAGGCGTCGATCAGCCGGATGTCCGGCAACCTTTTCTTGCTCAAGGGTTGGAGCGTCACGCTCATCGCTGCTCTCTTCGCCCTGGCGGCCAAGGACACCAACAAGGCCTACATCGTCGTGGCCTATTTCCCGCTGTTCATCTTCTGGTTCTTGGACGGCTACTTCCTCGCGATGGAGAGGCGCTTCCGGTCGCTGTACGAGCATGTGCGGCAGCTCAAGGAGGAAGACATCGACTTCTCGATGAACACCGAGCCGTACAAGAGCGACCCGCGAAATAAATTGATCTCGACATTGTTTTCCCGGACCTTGTTCCCGTACTACGTCACTTTGGCCATCCTGATGATTCTGCTGTCGTTCTTCTTGCGCTAGGCGACCCAGACCGCGGCATCCCACTGAACTTACCGACAAACCAGTCTTGGCGAAAGAAATATGAATCACAAATTTTTCCTCAGCTTCGCGTCTGACGATTGCGCGATCAATGTCATTGGCCAGCCGCTGGCAGATCAGCAGACCGCCGTAATCCGGGCACTTATCGAACTTCAGGGGATGTGATGGCAGCGCGTCATTTCACAAAGACGGAAGCACGGGCTGCGGCTCAGGCCGCAACTCGACAGTTCTCTGCGCGGTCCGCAGGACAAATTCTGGAGTCCGTGCGTGCCAATACGCGCGATTCCGAGGCGTTCGACATCTTTTTGTCGCATGCGATTGCTGACGCTGAGTTGGTTCTCGGCGTTAAGCAACTGTTAGAGCAGCAGGGGGCCACGGTTTACGTGGACTGGAGCCACGACCCACAACTTGATAGGTCGAAGGTCAACACCGAGACAGCGGCGCTGCTCCGCCAGCGCATGAGGCAGTCGAAGTCCCTGATCTACCTAGCGACCGACGCGGCGACCACATCGAAATGGATGCCTTGGGAGCTCGGATTTTTTGATGGCTTTCGATCCAACGGCGTGGCCATCATGCCCCTGCTGGACAGAGAGACCGATGGCTTTGCAGGTCAGGAATATCTAGGCCTTTACCCCAGGGTGACCAAGGACAACTACCGAAACTCGGCTGCCTCGGATGTGTTTGTCGAGGGCCTTGGTCGCTGGACGACCCTCAAGTCGTTCCGAGCGGGAACCCCCAATTGGCAAAGTTACACCAATCCCTAGACGAATTTTCAGACCAAAGGAGAGTCACATGGCGAGACGTACGTTTTTCAGTTTTAACCACGGCCGCGACAACTGGCGGGTTGGCCAGGTGCGCAACAGCTGGGTCGTTGGCAAGGATCGCGAGGCCGCCGGCTTCTGGGACGCTGCAGAATGGGAAAAGGTGAAGCTGCAAACTCCGGACAAGATCCGTAAGTGGATCGACGAACAGCTCGTCGGAACTTCGGTTACCGTGGTCCTCATCGGCAACGAGACCTCCACTCGGCCGTATGTGAAGTACGAGATCGAGCAGAGCGTCGCACGGGGCAACGGCTTGCTGGGGGTCTACATCCACAACATGAAGGACGTGGAAGGCAAGACCGACACAAAGGGCTTAAACCCGCTTCCTGCTGGCTACAAGACGTACGACTGGGTCAATGACGATGGCCGGAACAACATCGGGGCATGGATCGAAGCCGCTGCGAAGGTCGCGGGGCGATGATCTAATCGGTGATGGAGCGCTGTAAGGGAAAAAACCAGAGAGATCAGCGCTGCTTGCGGCCAGCATCAGCCGGTAGCAGCTACTGCGCGTCCCACGCTTCTCAAGGCGCCACCAAAGACGCCTGGACCTACGGCATAGGCGCTGTCTTGGGCCACATGGTGGCGCCCGGCGTCGGTGGCGCGATCGCTGGCGCCGCTGCCAGCAAGTTTTTCTCTTGGCTCGCCGAATCGGATGGAACGCGGCCACCGCGGGTTTTCGTCAGCTTTGACTTCGATAACGATCAGCAGCTCAAGCATCTGCTGATCGGCCAGACCAAGCGACAAAACCTGCCATTCTCGGTGGTCGATGGTTCCTTGAAAGAGGCTGCTCCCGAGCCGCGCTGGAAAGAAGCGGCGCTGAGGGAGATCCGTCGATGCGACGTGGTCGTCGTACTGCTTGGGCGTTACACGCACAAGGCGCCTGGCGTGTTGGCCGAGGTAGCCATGGCTCGGGCGGAAGGCAAGCCCATCGTGCAGCTCATCGGTAGCCGAGCGGGCGCCTACACCCGCGTGAGGGGCGGCGGCAGGATCTTGGCCTGGACGCAGGACAACCTTTCGAGGCTATTCGGCGGCTTTTGAACGTTTTGACTGGCGTAGCGCTGCCGAGATGAGCTGCAGCTTTCTGACATGCCACATCACTACGGCCGACTACCGCTTTACAGCCGATAGCTGCCGCTCGGTGAGCCCGCCTCGAACGGCGGCGAACAGCCTGAAGCCGACATCGCAATTCTGAACGGCAGTTGTGCAGCGGTTGCTGCCGGTGGTGTCAGCCCCCTGAGTTCACGGTCTGGGCTACACAGAGGTCATTCATGCGCCAGTGAAATCTTGGAGCCGCCCCTATTGGCGAAGCGCCATTCGTTCGATCAATGGACCTCACTCACCAATCCTGGGGATAGCAAATGATGTGGCGAGAAGCTCGGCTGGCCGCCAGCAATGTAGGCAGCCGGGTCACACATCCTTCACCTAGGGCCATTTCATCGGAGTGAACTGCGGCCACTCTACTAGCGTCGGGTTGTCCGGCGGAGCGTGGGCTAATCCGAACTTCGTAGTTAGTTCGTCGAGATGCGTTTCGAGGTAGGTGAGATGCGTCAGCTCCATATCGGCGAACGACGCGATGCTCGCGAACTCAAAGAAGAGCCTTGCAAAGTAGGGCGTGGATATCCCGGACAAGGGGGCCCTGCCCGGTATAGCACCAGGGCGCGTGACGACCAGCGTGACCATGGGGTGATCAACGAAGGTCGCAGCCAGACCCTTGGCTGCAAATGCAGCGACGAGTTCATCTGTTTCGAGAAGGATCATCAGCGTCAAGTCGCCGTTCATGAATCCGTAGAGATCTTCCTTGCGGCGGATGGATAGCACAAATGGGAAATACGGCATCCATTGGCCTTCGGTCTTCGCTTCATTGAGAATTGCCACGGTGGTCCTAGGCTTCATGTACTGATCCAGCCTAGATGCGGCCTCGACTGAGCGCACTGCGAGATAGGTCAGCCCGGGCTCCGGCGAGTTCGCGGCAAAGCCGCTGTCTCGCGAGCTGGCGATGCAGTCGTTCATGGCGTCAACATGGGATACGTCCGATCCTGGCACTTCGAGCCTAGCGACCTGATCAAGACCTCGAAAGTTTTTTGCCACGTCCGTCTTAAGGAACTGCCTGAGTGCGGTAAGGCTAGCGATCTGCCGGTCAACGCGCGCGTTGCGGTTCTTGCTGGTCTTGACCTCGACCGGAATCGGGTCGGGGCCGATCAGCACGCAGATATCGCCATGCCGGATCGTGTTAGTGAGGTCGGAGAGGACCGCAGGAATCTCCCGGCCAATGATCAGCTTGAGGATCGACCACTCCTTGCGCAAGCCCACTTTGCCGAGAATCGCTCCTGCCGCCTCCTTCACGCTGTATTCGTGCGTGTTGTAGAGCATGTGCTTTAGGGCAAGCTTGTTCAGATAGATGAAGGCTATCCCGTCCCCAAAGCAGCGCCAGAAAAACAAAAGCCGTTGTGCATCGGTGATCGCCTCGCTGGTCGCGGCGATCGCGTCCTTGGTCCGCTTTGCTTCCTCTTTTTTAGCCCCGGCCTTCTTCTGCTGCACGAGCGCCTTGCGCTTAGTCTTCAGCGCGGCAATGCGCGCATCGGTACGCTTGATGCGTGACAGCAGTTCCTTCTGAAGATCGAACAGAAGCGCGTAGTCCGACGGTCTCGCTTCGAGTGCGCGAAGCATCTCGGTGAGTTTGTAGATCGAGGGACGATAGCGGGACAGCATCGTGAAGCGGCCAAATGCATTCTGCGATGGTTGCAGGCAGTGAACGTAGGGGCCGAGGGCCAAGATAACAGATGATATCTTGCAGACCGGATGTGCTTCATGTGAAGGGAGGCTGGTCCATATGAGCAGATGCCTGCACAAGGACAATGCATCGCTCTTTCGCGCGTGTCACTGCGTTATATAGCAAACGCCGCTTCTGGTCGTCGCTGCCGCCCACGGCTGCCGGCCAGAGAACAATGACGTTGTCGAACTCCCGGTTCTTGGCGCCGTGAACTGTCATCCCCTTCCATCCACGAACGTCGCTTCTCCGAGATTGGCGGCGCTGGGAAAAGGACTGCTCGACCAACTTCACGACCTCATCCCTCGTGAACTCCACCTTCGCCCTGGTCCGACGTTGAATCTCTAGCCATTCGGTCACATCTCTGGCCGTTCTGGCATCACCTGCAGCAGCAAGGACTGCAGCGATGGAAGGACCATCAGCCTTGTCGGCTAGTTGAATCGTGGCGAGGTACTCGGATGCAGCTTTTGCCTCCGACTGTTCCCAAGCAACGTTGTAAGGGCCTGCACCCTTCTTGGTCTTGTTTGCGGCAGCCCAGGCCAATGCAGCTCTCGAAAACGCCCCGTGCGTTGGGGTGATGATCGCGACACGCTTGCCTCCGCCGTACCAACTCAAATTGGAGTTGATCCATGCACCAGCCAACGGAGCCGTCGACGTCTGCGCAACAATGAAGAATTTGTCTGATTTAGGCGCTTCGCCGGCGCGAATCGCTTGAGCTGCATTGAGCAACTCGTCGACGTTGGTCCGACGGGGCTGTGTAAGTTCTTGTGGGGCGCATACCTGGGATAGCCAAGCACATGCCGGATTGGGGCGAAGCACCTCGCTGAGGCACTGAAACTCGTCGGCAGCGACGAAGACCTCCAGCCTGTTGGCCAGGCCTGCAACCATGCCGAGGCGATTTACAGTCATGTCTTGCGCTTCGTCCACAACGAGAATGGGAAACGTCGCCGCCACCCAGTTGTAGACTTCCTTGACGTTTGCGAGGGCACTGGCAGCTTCACATACACGCTCGTACTCACTCGGTTCGATGTTTACGAAGCCGAAAGCGGCGGCAAGGGAACGCCAACGCCGAACTAAACGCCATGCGAAGCTGTCAATGGTCGCGCATTCCGTCTTGCCCTTGAGGTTCTGAAGCATCCCAAGACGCTCTTCCAAGCGCCGGCGAGATCCGTGCATGAACGTGAGCGCCAGGACTTTCTGACCGACATGCAAAGGTGCTGCGTCCAGATGAGCAGAAAGCGATTCCATGAGCATGTGGGTCTTGCCGCAACCAGCACCGCCGATGAATGCGCGGACCTTCACGGCTGAAACACCCACACTCCATTGGCCCCGCGAACAAAGCGCTGCGTAGCTTCATCACCGGCACAAGCACAAGCCAGACCACTCAGTAGGTCTGCCGCCCGCTCCCTACAGGCAGGCGTCGTAGCAATGGCTTCCGCAAGACTTTCGTAGGCGATGATGTCCATCTTCTTCGTCTTCAGGTATGCGACCACCGCCGCACTCGAAGCAGGTGGTTGCGGGGGTATCTCCGCCAACTTCCCTACCACCGTCGGCTCGTCCGCATTGAGGATCCACCCGATGGCGTCTTCGATCATTGCACCATCGTTCCAGCGGATGATCGCGCTCGGAGGGGCGGCGTCTTGCCGCAATTGAGCCGCATAGTCCAGCCCAGCTGCATCACCGTCGACTAAGCAGCACACGCGCTTGTGAAGCCGCCTCATCAGCCGGTGGGTCTCGATGACATTTGCGTCTTCCGTCGGAATCACTCCGACTTCAATGCCAAAGGGTCGCTGCATCGTGTCGATCCATCCTTCGGTCATCATCAAAGGTCGGAGGATGCAACGTAGCAGCTGGAAATCGGATCTGCCTTCTGGAACGAGAAGTGCAGGCTGCATCAATGCACTCAACACGTCAATGCGGCTGTGTTGAAAAAACTTGCGCTTCCAATTCGGGGCTGCCGCGGTAAGGGGGCTTGCCAAGAATGGCTCGGCAGTGAGAACGCCATCATGCTTCTTCAAGATCAGCACCGAGGTCGGATCTGCCATGCTGGCAACGAGAGGCGAATGGGTCGTTACGAAGGTCTGGGTAGACAGAGCTTGAACCCGCTGAACCAACCGCTGCTGTGCGGAGGGTGGGAGATGGACTTCAGGCTCCTCCAGCGCCATTATGAACTCTCCACCGCTTGCAGCACGAGCGCGACCAAGCTCAAGCAGCAGCAATAGGCCTTGCATGGACACCAGCCCACTACCCTGTCTCGCCGCAGGAATACTAAAGCCATCCGTTCCTGCAAAGTGGGCTGAGACAGCATCCATCACCGACCGGCTGTCGGTGCTGGTGAGCCTCAATTGGACCTTCGGAGCATTCGGGAATGAGAACGCAAGTTCGTTGTTCAGATTCTGAATCAGCGGTTGGATGCCCGGGTCAGCATCGATCGGCTGGGCCGGCGCCCGCAGGCGATCTCGCTCAGCGAGCAGTGCATCTGCAGGCTGAGCCGCTGCAGCAAACAGAGTGCGCTTGAAAAGCTCATTCCCCCATGAAAAGACTTTGTCCCAAGTCCGGCTCGCGCGCACGAGATAGAAACTCAGTTCCTGTACGAGCTTGCCTGGAACAGGGGCCGGTGCCTCATCGGCGAAAGGATCGATGGGCTCATCGTGGTCATGGAAGTAGCGCACCGTCTCGACAGCTAAGCTGTCGTGGTCGAAACGCGCTTGAACGCCGAGTTGACAGCACAGCTTCCACGCAGGGTTGTTGCGCGCCGGATGCACATGGCCTGTTGCCTCGTCAAGCCATTTGACTACCGCCCGCTCATCACGAAACCACTGGCTGCTCTGCTCCGGGTCATCGCTGGGAAAATCAGTGACCGTTGCTACGACCTTGATCCTGTCGGCAGCCTGTGGGTTGGATCCGAAGAAGTCATGCTCGGTCAGTTCGCGAACTAGACGATCTCTGCCAAGCACGAGAGTCAATGCTTCGATCAGAGTTGTCTTGCCGGTATTGTTGTCCCCAACAAGAACGGGATGCCTGCCGAACTGCACGAAGCCACTTCTTACGCCCCGAAAGTTCTCGATTCTCAAATTGGCTATTCGCACCCTTCCCCCCTCTCTTATGGGTGGTCGGACCAAAGGCTCCGGCCGTCAAGTGTCTTGGCCGTCACAGTCTAAGCTATTGCCAACCAAAGTCAGCTTTAGGTTGACGCAGACGTTCGGTGTCCAATCACATGCGACTGCAACCAGGCCTGAAGCGGACATCCCGTCAAAAATACCAAACGGCTGCTCCTCGCCGAGCGCAGTAGTCGCGTCCTATCTTTCAAATGACAGATGCTGCAACTATGTGGTCAGTTTTAAAGCCCGGCAGATAAGGCTAGATATTCAAATAGCCTTGGACAATTGCAACCAGTGGCCCAAACAATCAGCGGCAGGACTCAAAGACACAGACCCAGAGCCCTAGCTTTCATCCCCAGGCACATGCTCCATCAGGTCTTCAACTTTGCAATCAAAGTATTGGCAAAGCCGGTCAACTGTTTCTGTTCCGGTGCCATATCCCTTTTGATTCAGGATTTTTGACAGCGTCATCCGGTTAAGACCGGTAGCTGTGGCGATCTCATTGATGGTGACGCGTCGCCCTTCGGCGAACTGCTTCTTCTCCATCATTTCACCCAGCTTGAATCTGATCATGTGTATGAAAAGTCACAAAAGATAAATATATATATCAAATGACTTGTAAAGTGAGCTTTTATGCGTATCATTGGCATCAAGTGATAAAAATATTAATCACTTGCAACCTTGATTGTAAAGGAGCTACCAATGTTGGGTCAGACATATCTCACCACAGATGAACTGTCGTCAAGAATCAAGTATGACGTCCGAACCATTCGCGAACGGCTGAAGGACAGTGTGTTGATTGAGGGGGTTCACTATCTGAGACCGTTCGGAGGTCGAAAGATACTGTTTGTTTGGGAGGCCATTGAGCGTGACATGAAGGTTGCATCAGTTCAGCAGCCGGTCGGTATGGGGGCCATTCCCATGGCAAATGGAGCTGTGCTTCATGGCTAAAGTCAATGTGAGAAAGGAGACGGGCAAGCTTGTGATCGACTTCACTTATCGCGGTGTACGGTGTCGTGAGCAAACTGCATTGCCAGATTCGCTGCAAAACAGGAAGCGCGTCCAGGGAGTGCTGGAAAAGATCGCAAAGTCTCTGAAGGAAGGAACCTTCAAATACAGGGAGTTTTTCCCGGAAAGTGCCCTCGCTTCAAGATTCGATCCAGTTATCGCTCTGAAATCTCCAGACGGGAAAACAGAAGAATCGTGCATTGGGCAAATTACGCCACTGTTCAAAGACTTCGCCAACCAGTGGGTAGACGAGCACAGCATCGAATGGCGCCGTAGTCACATCAAGTCACTGGTCTCGACTCTCAACAGCCGGCTGATCCCCCATTTCGGCGACAAGTCCGTCAACGCAATCAGCAAATCGGACATTCTTGCTTTTCGCGCAACACTGGCTCAAGTGCCAGGACGCGGTGACAAGGCAGGACTCTCACCAAAACGGATCAACGAAATCATTGGTCTGCTGCGCCAGATCCTGGCTGAAGCAGCTGAACGATTTGAGTTCACGTCACCCGCACTCAACATCAAGACCCTGCGTCTTAAAAAGACGGATGTACACCCGTTCAGCCTGAACGATGTGCAGCAGATCATGGCCACCGTTCGCCCTGATTACAAAAACTACTTTGTTACCCGATTCCTAACCGGTATGCGAACAGGTGAAGTCCATGGCCTGAAGTGGAAATACGTCGACTTTGATCTCCGTATCCTGAAAGTGCGGGAAACCTTCGTGCTCGGTGAAGACGAATACACCAAGACAGATGGCAGCCAGCGTGACATCCAGATGAGTCAGCCGGTGTATGACGCACTGAAGTCACAGTTTGACGTGACAGGAAAACTCTCTGACTACGTGTTCTGCAACCTGCTTGGTCAGCCGCTCGATAACAAGAACTTTTCAGACAGGGTCTGGTATCCGCTGCTCAGGCATCTTGATCTGGAAAAGCGTCGTCCGTATCAGATGCGACATACCGCAGCCACACTATGGCTGGCAGCCGGTGAGGCGCCTGAATGGATAGCCAGACAGTTGGGACACACCAGCACCGAGATGCTGTTCCGGGTCTACAGCCGCTACGTTCCCAATCTGACACGACAGGATGGATCCGCCATGGAGCGACTGCTGGCCAGCAAACTGGCCACCGGAAACCTGATCCCCCTGCAAAGTCCGCAGGAGGATGCAAAAGCAAACGGGAACTGGCGCAACACAGCGACCTACGTACCCGGTACCAATATCCCGCCCCAGGTCACACCCAAACCGCGTGGCATCCATGGATCACGCAGCATCCGTTCACCAGCAGACCGTGACATCGTGATTCCTGCCCCGAGGTCGAAGGCGGGCAATGACCCCCAGCCTCCGCCCATGAGGTGGATGAGTCTGGCGTCAGCACCAGTTCACTGGTCAGCCTAAGCCGGACTCCAGACCAACTAGCCATCCAGACAGCCATCACTGCTGCAAGTTCTCTTGCAGCGGTGAGGGGAGAGCTTTGCCTGAAACACGGAATGAGCCTGCTCCAAGGGGGTCTCGCGCAACTGGAATTCAGCATCTCAAAAACAAAAAGAGCAGGCCTGCAGGTATGGAAGAGGTAGGTGAAATTTTCTGGAATGGAACCCCCTTGACAGGGAGGTCTTCAGTGATAGCTTGGTTTTGAGACCTTAAACAAACACACGAAATAAGTGAAATATGACGCTACGAACACATCCCCAAACGCACCCGCCCTAGTGCTCCACGGCGGCCGCGTGCTGAGTTCACTCACACGTAAAGATCGCCTTCCCTGATGCCTATCTTTCAATCCCTGTTTTTACAGGGACGGGGGAAGGCTTTGCCAGAAATCTTTAAGCACATATCGAAAGCAAAACATGAACCGCAAATACAAAAACCTGAATCAGATCCGTTTTACAGCCAGCATCAAACCGTCTGCCGTTAACAGGGCAATCGACAGGCCTGAGCCACAACCCTGGATGAGGGGTGTTTTGGACGACCTGAGCGATGAGGCCCTGCGCGACTTTGTCACGCAAGTCTGTGAAGAACAGGTAGTGGCCCGGGAGCTGATCCGAAAGGTCAGCTGGCGCAAAACGCCAGAACAGATCCTGTGCATAGAACAGCTGCATCGTGCAGCAGTGTTTGCCAGGACCTGGCTGCCTTCTTGCCCGAAGACAGGAGAAGTCATCTACGTGAGTACTTTTCTGCAGGGTCTGGTGGAAGTGATGAAGCCGCACATCCTGAACAGCGGGTGCACGCCTCTGGCGCAAATCTTCACGATTGCGCGATCAGCGCTGATCCGGCTGGATGAACAGGCAACAGGCAGCGCCTGGCTGATTCGTCATGTCATGGGTTGGGGACTGGAAGACGAGGTCGATCTGGTACCTGGTCTGAGCGAGATCCATCACGCCATTGCAAAAGCTCTGGGCTCCGCCGGCCTGAAGAAGATCAGCCCATCAATCAATCCACGTCTGCACTGAAGCTAAAGGAGAAATACATGAAATATCAAAAAACAGTGACTTCACAGCAGTCCATTCCAGGTGAATTGATGCAGAAAGCGCCGCCGCAAATAACAGGCAATCGTGAGCCCGGCATAGATCCGTTACTGCATGGCATGAGAAAGCGATATGCAGGCATGTTTCTGGGGCGCCACCTGGGCTTGAGCATGTGTGCCGGGTGGCTGCCGGTTTTCGAGCGGGTGTGCGAGGACATAGATCTGGCGCTGGGGGAGGAGCGAGATGACTTCCGCTGGGTTCAGACCAAGGAAAAGTTTGGATCAGCCCGCTGGTACTGGACCATGGATGAAAAGTCGGAAAACCTGTTCGACATCCTTGCAAATGTCTCGGGGGCATTTAGCGACGGCATGCCGACGCTGGCAAGTCAGCGCAGGCATTCCGTCGCCGAGCTGGTCAAGGCAGCAGAACAGAAGACCAGGACCATGTGCATGGTCTGTGGCCTGAATGGCCACAGGCAAGAACACCGGGGCTGGTATGTCGTGTGCTGCGAGGAGCACTTCCAGTTGCTCAAGCACCAGCCCGAGAGGTTCATTCATCAGTGCAGCACCAGGAGCACGACATGAACCAGAAAACCCTCGACGCCTTCCTCACTGCAATGCAGTCAATGACGTTGATGGCTATCTTCCGCGCGGCAGACGCGCTGATCCATTTCCATCCCAACAACCTGACCACACCTGTCAGCGGATGCCATTACCCCAAAAAACCGTAAACCACTCACAAAGGAATCACATGACCAGGAAATCCAAACCAACGATACCGAGCAAGAAAGCCGTCAAGGAATCAGCGACCAAAACACATTCCATGCGTGCAAAGCGCGATGGACCTGTCGTCGAAGGCGAAATCGTGCAGAACACCGTGAACCTCAGCTTGCCAGTCAAGTCCTCGGACTGGCAGCACGGGCCGGGAGAAAAGGCCAAGGGGAAGCGAGCCGTCGTGTACGACTTCACGGGCTATGTGGTCTTCATGTTGCCGACCAACATCAGGGACACCCTGGGCGAGGTGGAGTTCAACAAGTACGTGAAAGACCTGGAAGACTGCAAAGTGACCGCCATCCGCCGGGGAAAAGCCACCGTCAGCTTCTTGCGCATGAACTGCCTGACCAAGGTGTTCACCTCGTCGACCCCGCAGAGCGCTCCCGGCAAGCCAGCCAAAACAGGTAAAGGACATGGCAATCATGGCGCCTGAAGCAGGGGACGAGGCCACAGCGGTGGCGCCACAGCAGGCGGCCAAGCCCAAATCCCGTCTTGACGCCATCCAGCGGCGTGCCCTGCTGTCTGCCCTGCTCGTGCTGGCGATCGGTTTGGGAATGGCGGCACTTCTGCTCACTGCCGGCTACATGTCCTACCGCTATGGCGAACCCAGGGTTGTGTCCACCGTCCCGGCCGGGCGGGTGCTGGGCGTGCAGTTGCACGTCGGCCTGTTCAGCTTTGGCCTGGTGGAAACCGATACCGGCTTTTACGCACTGGAAGAGGGCGTGAGCTTTCTGAAGGGCGAGATGCTGACCCTGGTGGAGCGGGAGAACAGGAACCGATTTCTATGCGACTCGGGCCAGCACTGCACACGGTTGTTGCGACCAATGGAGCAGGGCGGCGCACAGACCATGACCTCAACTTCAAGTCCCTGAAAGGAATGTGCAAATGAATGATGACAAGTTAAAGCAGGAGCCCGTTGAGATGAACGGAGAAGCAAGCACTGACATCGGCGAAGAAGCAACAGCAAAAGACAGCGGTGAATTTCTGGTCAAAGTCCTGATGTTTCTGGTGCTTGGATTTATCCCTCTGATGTTTCTCTCCCCCTGGCTGTACGGATGGGTGAATGCCCTGGGGCGCGTTGGCAATGGGGAATACATCGGCATGGTCCAGACGATCAGCTACGTAGGCGGTTTTGGGCTAGACACCCAGGTAAACACGGATGTTCGGACCGTTCTGCTCAGGGGGGCCGTGATCCTGAAGACAGGTGACCGATTGGAGCTGCGCAAGGGCTACCTGAACAGTGACGTGTGTCTGGCAAGTACGGACCGGTGCTGGCGCCTGATGGGTAGCTGAAGGGGACGCGACATGAACAGGAAAACTTCTGCGACAACGCGTTCTTTCAGAAAAGTCTCAGGCGGTATGACAAGCAACAGACCTGTATTCAGCCTCAAAACAAGAGGGTTCCGGAAGGCTGGCGGTGAAACTGTCGGCAGTCTGCGGGTAGTGATGCCGCCCGGATTGCTGAAGCTGATGGGCTGGCGTGCTGGCCTGAGGTTGAAGGTTCAGCTCGTCAAAGGGGGGCTGAGGCTTACACCTCGGCAGATACCCAGTGTGTACCGCAAAGCTATTCCATCAAAAAGGACGGCCGCTGAACAGGTTCGCTTCAGCCGGAGGTGGGAGCAGGAGCTGCGGTCATGGAGCCGCAGGCGGAACAGGAAGCAGATCGGATGGTGCTGAAAGGTAGAAGTAGCCCGGCATTCATGCCGGGCACAACTCAGGCACTAGCCGAGAGAACCCCATTTGAATATTCAACAGAACAAAGGAAATAGAAATGAGCAAATTCCCAATGAATCACGAAGATGAAGGACACAAGCAGGAGATGGCTGAAGTTCCGGCAGAGTTCCCCTGGGATCCGTTTCCGGCATCCCTGTCAGGAGCGCAATCCAAAGTTGCAGCCAGGCTGATTGATGGACGGTATGTGTCAGGTCTGACTGAGGATGAGAGGCGAGGGCGCTACCTGATGTGTGTTGACCTGGTGGAGCAACTAGTCGAGTACACCGAGCGCAAGCACTTGCAGCGGCCTGATCTGACCTTGCCTGCATTGCTTGATCAGATCGATGACGGGGTCAGGAAGAAGGGCTGGGAAGTTGGCGCGGTGGAGTTTGACTGGATCATGGGGCGGGTCAGGGTTCGCATATTGCCGGCATACGTACCTCGGAACACCTGATGGGATGCTGAAAGGATCCAACATGAAAAATGAACTGGCAACTGAGCGCTTGATACTGTTTCTGGGCTTTGATGGAATGTTGCATCCAGAAGGGGTTGGAGCTGAGCTGGAGTTCGTTTATTTGGACAACTTCGAGCGAGTGATGCGGGAGTACCCGCAAGTCCGGATCGTGGTGTCTTCCTCCAGGCGATTCAGTGAATCCGTTGAGGAATTGCGGATGCATTTCTCGACCGACATACGTAAACGGATCGTAGGTGTCACGCCCAGACTCGCAGAGTCAGAATCGGTACGGGGGCAAAGACAGCGGGAATGTGAAGCCTGGATCAGGGAGGAAAGCCCGGACTCAGGATGGCTGGCGCTGGATGACAGGGAGCAATACTTTGATGAGGGATGTCAGAGCCTGCTGTTGATACCCAACGTGCATGACGGTGGTGCAGGATTAGAGGGAATATATGTTGAAACCTTGCGGATCAGGATCGGTGAGGTTCCGGGACAGGAAGCTATAGATCATCCTTCGATGGTGTTGGCCAAGGCGGTGATTCGTTGTTCACAAATATTGGGTATGGATGAGTCAGCCCTGGCTGATGCGTTGGGAGTTTTCCCCACTTTCATCGAAAAGTTAAAGCGCGGTGAGATTGGACTGGATCCTGGCAGTCAGGCAGGAGAAGTGGCGGCAGTATTGCTCAGGCTTCACATGGCACTGCACACGCTGGCAGGAGGAGACCCGGAGAAAATGACGCCCTGGGTGAAATCATTTAATACTGGCCTGGATGGTATTCCGGTTGATCTGCTGGGTGAGGAGCACGGATTGGGGCGGGTCACGGCGTACGTTGAGAACATGCTTCATCATTGCCAAGCCATTCGTTGAGGGTCTGCGGCACGGTGCCGATCCTGGGTGCTGTGGACTCAATGGTTGTCAATCATGAGGAATATGCCCCGTGGTATTGACGCACCGGGCGCAAAGAACTTTCGCGCACAGCAGGTGAAAACTTGTTTGATTTTTTCATGGCTCCATCTTCTCAAAGGTTGGAGCCTACTCAATGCCAGGGGCGATTCAGGAGGCAGTCCCGGGTTCGTCTACCGGACCGTAAGCATTCCAATGCAAACCACCCATCAGAAAAACTGTAGATGCCATATATATTTCGCAAATTTGGGTGGAGTTGGTGCAATGCGCCATAAATGGATTGAAAATTTAGAAATCCCGCCTATTGATAGAGCGGTTACTCATTTTCTAGTGCAAAATGATCGAAAAGAGTATAGGCAATGAACCATGCTCAGCTTCATTTTTTTCTATAAAAAAGAGGGGGGAGCGTGAAAGACGTTAAACGCGTTTCAGTGTCTTATGCCTTGACAAAAACGTTGTCGATTTGCCTATCAAAGTGCCATAAGTGCAATCAGACGCCTATATTTTTCGGTAATCCGCGTAGGTCGTTTGAGTAGCAATGAAAATCCAAGACTTGCTTTCAAGGGTTGATAGGGCCATTTCTGATCTGATGCCCGCTGGTGCGCTTTCTCTCGTCACGGCTATCGATCCGGAACTTGCATATCCTAGAAACTTGATTAAGGTTCTTCTGCAGCTCTCTCCAGCAGATGGATTGCTTGAAAATCCGGCAACCCGGATTCAACTTCTCTTAATGCTTAAGCCGAAGGAGGCCAATGAATTGGCCTCAAGACTCAGTGGGCACAAGGGGGAAGATGTCTACGACTTTTTGAGCCGGGTTTCTTTCAAAAGAAAAATCGAAAAGACTGTCTTGTTCGACTTCTTCGAGCTGGGGGTTCCTTCCGAGGAAGTGCGTGAGCAGCCACCGGTGAGTATTAAAGTGATTCCTGGATTCGGACTTTTCTCTCACCAAGCGCGAGCCCTTCGCAAGGTTGAATTGTTTCTGAACAATGAGCCCCATAGAGCTCTATTGCATATGCCTACCGGCTCAGGTAAAACGCGGACTGCAATGAATGTTGTTGCCAACTACCTGCGTGAACGGGAAAAAGGTGTTGTTGTGTGGCTCGCACACTCAGAAGAGTTGTGCGAACAAGCTGCGGATGAATTTACAAAGTCTTGGAATGCTTTGGGAATACGAGATGTATCACTTATTCGGTACTGGGGTGCATATGATGCAGATCTTAAAAATGTTGACGATGGAGTAGTGATTGCCGGTCTAAAAAAAGCTTATTCCAAGCTAAGGACTGACGACCACCAAATTAGAAGTCTAAGTGCCAAGAATCCCTTGGTGGTAATGGACGAGGCACATCAAGCTATCGCACCCACATACCAGTTGATCATTAATCAGTTAATGCGACCACAGTCCGATGCACGACTGCTTGGGCTATCAGCGACGCCAGGCCGTACATGGAACGACCCAGAAGCAGATCGTGAGTTGTCAGAGTTCTTCGCGTCCCAAAAAGTTTCTCTCAGGATTGATGGATTTGACAATCCTGTCGCTTACCTCATTGAGCGTGGATATTTAGCAGATCCAAAATTTATAGAAATTGAGTCATCAGCAAAACTTGCATTGAGTCCTGACGAGCAGCGGCGCATTCAAGAGTCCTTCGAGCTTCCAGAGTCCGTGTTGGATCGATTGGCGGCGGACGAGAAGCGCAACCTCTTAATTGTGCATCACGCAGAACAATTGCTCAAAAGGCACCGAAGAGTGATTTTATTCGCTGCATCAGTACAGCAGAGTGATCTTTTAGCTGCCGTACTTTCAGCTCGTGGAGTTTGGGCATCTAGCATTACGTCTAAGTCTCCAAATGGGCGGGCTGAGTCTATAGCTGCATTTAAGGATGACGAGGATCGTCCCAAAATACTTTGTAATTTTGGTGTGCTTACAACCGGGTTTGATGCGCCACAGACGAGTGCTGCACTAATTGCACGTCCAACTTTATCCTTGGTGCTCTACAGTCAAATGGTGGGCCGCGCAATGAGGGGCACGGTCGCAGGTGGTAATGCGACATGTGAGATTTTGACTGTCGTTGACACTAGTTTGCCTGGGTTCAAGTCAGTAGTCGAAGCGTTTTCGAATTGGGAAGATGTGTGGAAGGAATCAGATGAGTAAAGTTGAAATTGTTCCAGCGCATTTGGCCGTTAAGGCTATGCGTGACAACGGATATAAAAATGCTGCATATGCAGTGGCTGAGTTAATGGATAACTCGATTCAAGCAGGTGCCCGACATGTCGAGTTGCTATGCATTCAGAAAACAGACTTCGTTGAACAAAGATCACGTCAACGGATCGATCGAATCGCAGTTTTAGATAACGGCCGGGGCATGAACAAAGAAGTTCTTCGAATGGCGCTTCAATTTGGCAACGGAACTAACTTAGACCCCAAGCAGCAAACGAACATGGGCAAATTTGGCATGGGCCTGCCGGCATCTTCTGTTTCGCAAGCTCGACGCGTAGATGTTTACTCTTGGCAAAAGGGTATCTCTTCAACACTTCACACATTCCTCGATATTCCGCAAATTGAAAAAGGCACCTTGGACCAGGTTCCAGAGCCGGTGCCAACCGAGATTCCAAAGGAGTGGCTGGGCTGGAGCAAGGAGTTTGGCGAGTCAGGAACTTTGGTTGTATGGTCCCAAATTGATCGGTGTATATGGAGGACGGGCAAAGCAATTATTGAGAACTCGGAGCAAATAATTGGACGAATGTATCGGAAGTTTTTGGTCGATCAGAAAGTTCAGATCCGACTAGCTTGTATTGAAAGTGAAAGTCTGACATACACCATTGACAAGATGGCGAGGCCAAATGACCCACTTTATTTGATGAGCGGTACGTCTACGCCATCACCTTATGACGAACAGCCTATGTTCGAGCCTTACCCGGACGTTTCAACCTATGAAACGAACCTGCCGATTCGTATTGGAAACCAGACGCACCAAGTAAGCGTTCGATGCAGCATGGCCAAGAAATCGGCGCGTGAAGGTGGAACTGCAGGAAGTCGTGACTATGGGACGCACGCAGCTAAAAACGTAGGCGTTTCTGTTGTGCGTGCTGGGCGAGAGTTAGAGCTTGATCCCGCGTGGGCGCCTGCTTCAGACCCGCGGAATCGTTGGTGGGGCGTAGAGGTTGAATTCCCACCTGCACTTGATGAAATTTTCGGCGTTACTAACAACAAGCAGAATGCGCGGAATTTTGCTGAAACTGCCACGCTTAACATTGGTGATTTGCTCAAAGAAGGGAAAACAATTTCGGCTTTGAAGGATGAAATGCTTGATGATGGAGATCCACACGGGCACTTGCTTGAAGTTGCTCATTTGGTGAAGTCCAACATCAAGCAAATGCGAGACCTCATTGATGTTCAACTGAAAAATCAAAGAAGCCGTGAGACTCGGCACGATGTGAATGGTCTGCTGGCGGAGAAGGAGGCGACTGAGAAAACACGTCAGAGGCAGGCGGAAGGTAAGCATGGTGTGAGCGATGCCGATGAAATAAAGCCACAGGAAGAGCGTAAGTCGGATATTGCTGAAACATTGACCCAGCAGGGGTTGAGTGAAGCCGATGCAAATGATCTGGCGGTTAATGCAGTTAATGATTCTCTAAAATACATATTCGCTGAGGCTAGCCTTGATAGCCCCGCTTTCTTCTCTGTTCAACCGCGTGGTGGAACATTAATTCTCACGCTTAATACTCTCCATCCAGCTTATTCACGGTTGGTGGATGTTTTGGAGCGAGACCGAACTAACCAAACAACTGAGAATCTTCAAGAGCGGTTAAACAATGCACTCGATGGGCTAAAACTTTTGTTAATGGCGTGGGCTCGTTACGAAGATGAGCAAGACTCCGTTAGACGTGAAAACGCTCAGGATGCCCGTGTTGATTGGGGCCGCATTGCGCGACGGTTTTTAGATCGGAACGACTAAAGTTTTCTCGAAATGAATCACGGCCAAAGAAGTAATCGAAGAGAGACATCCACTGGGAGTCGTGGTCATGAAGAGCCACAAGCCGATGCTCTCAGAGAAATGCCGCCTTTTTCTGGCCAACTTGTGGATGGTAAACAGGCTTACAACTGGTTGATCGATGCATTGCCTAGGGTTGAGCGGCCGGTTTCGCTTTGCTCCGCATTTCTACGCTCTGAGGCCCTCCTGGCACTGTTTCCAAATAGCACCGGTCTTGAAAAGGGTAGGATACTTGTACGGTGGCAACTTGGAGACCTGCAAGCCGGCGCATCTGATTTGCAGGGATACTCGGTTGCGAAGGATTTGGGATTTAAGCTCTTTGTGCGACAGGACTTTCACGGCAAAGTATTCTCTCTGCCTGGTATTGGCGTAGTTGTTGGAAGTGCAAACGCTACTTCTGCAGGATTTGGATTAAAGGCCTCTTCAAATGCGGAGGTATGCACTCTCGTTCCTTCTTTGGACTCGAATCTTTCTCTAATTGATGATCTCTTCGAATCGGCAGTTCAGGTTGACGACTCACTTTTTGAAGAGATAAGTGAAGCTCTGATGCAAGCACCAGCTAATGGAGCTGAATTTGGGCAGTGGCCCAAAGAATTGATGCAGAAACTTCAACCTCCATTGCCTGTCAATTGGCTACTTGTATCTGAGTGCCTGTCCTTTCTTCCGTCGCGAAATGGATCTGGACTTTGGAATGTATCGAAAGAAGAAGACAGACATCTTCTTGGCTTGCGCGATGTGCCGATAAGCACCGATTGCTTAACAGTTGCTTTTACATCACTTAAGCTCTATCACTGGCTCGTCGAAACGCTTCGACGTTCTGTGGGAGAACTTTATTTTGGCTCCTTATCTGTAGAACTCCACAATTCACTATTAGATGACCCAGGCATATGTAGGCGTGATGTGAAAGACTTGCTTCAGGTGCTGTTGGCTTGGTGCGAGTTTCTGCCAGATTGCCGAGTGGTAATTGATCGACCAAAACATTCACAGCGGATTCGACTCAAGCTAACGAAACCCTTATAGATAAGTAGTTATGGACTGCTCCCGGACCGACCATGATGGTTATTTATGGCAAACCAGACAAGCTCCGCCGCCCTCATCTTCTAGGTAAAGATCATCAATATCAATTGGCTCGACTATTCCAACTCTCAGTGGGTTGGGTACGCGACATTCAAGTTCTTTTGCTTTCCTGGTTTCAAACTCAGCTTCTATCTGAGCGGCTCTCTCCGGTTTCTCCAATTCCTCCAATGATTCACGCTGTATCCAAGTGAAGGGAGAGCCGTGTTCTTTAGCCGTTTTTTCATAGGTTTTCGCCGCTTCGAAGTCTTCTGGGTGATTCCGTTTCAAGCGGACCCACTCAATTTTCTGCTGGTAAAAGCAAAAGGTGCACCCACTGCGTGAACGCCAGTCGTAATATGCTGGAAGTCCAAGGTTGGATGCCTCAAGAATCTCCAAGACACCTAGTTTGTCGACGCCGCTCTCTCTAAACGGCAACCGAACTACAAGATTTTCATCATGAGTCAGCATGCCATCACGGTGATCTTCATCAGCCCGAATGGCGACATAGCTCCACACTTTTTCCTTCGCCGCAAGCCAAGGTTTAATCCATTTTTTGAATGGATCAATCTTTAACTTTTGTGTACACCAGCGAGTATTTGGGGATGGAAGAAAGTGTCCATACTGGCGCAACCAAAAATCAAAATCGCGATCAGGATTTAGTCGCAAAATTGGCTTACCTAAAAAACCCTCTAACCGACCTAGAAAATCGTAAACCTCTGGGAGCTCTTTGCCTGTGTCAGTAAAGAAGTATTCGATGTTTAGCTCTGGGTGGTGCTGTCGCATGTAGACCGCTAGGGCCGCGCTGTCTTTACCCCCAGACAAACCAAGCACATGGTGTTCTGTCATTTATATCTCCTCGCGTTGCTTTGCGTTTAAAAGAAGGGCGCCAGCTTCTGCTAGTGCTGCGAGAGCTACCTCGTGTGACTGAGTTTGTAGGTCGGCAATCAGCTTTGTGGCAAGTTGGCTCACGGCAGTCGAATCTTTGGAATCAATGTCGATGCTGGCAGATGCTTCAAGGCCCATGCCGCCACCAAAAACGATGCCAATAGCCCGCCGAGTTGATGGCCTACCACGAAGAGGAGCAATGGTCTCAGCGCGTCTGAAGTCGTGTGCCCAAGACGCTAGCTGCAATATGGCGACGTCAATATCACGGTCCACAAACTGAGCTGGTACTTTGCTAGTTGCAAGGCTGACCAGAGACTCTATGGCTGTGTTCGTCCCGTCAAATGCCTCTAGACGCGTAACAAAGGCCTCAAGCCTAAATTCTCCAGCAATGCCCTTAACCACTTTGGCACGCTTGTGCAAATGTTCAAGATCGCCATTCACTTGATCAAGTGCCTGAAATAAAGAATTCCTTATGTTGTTCAGAACCAATCCATAAGTACTTTGTAATTCCTTTACGACTCCTTGCAGCTTTTTTGTTAAGTCTGATAGATCTTGCTCACCTAGTAATGTGGGTAAATCGGTAAAGAGAACTTTAATGGGATCACTGGCTTTCAATAACATTGCTCTGATGGCCTGCGCATCTGCAGAGATTGTCGTAGTCCGTTTCGTCCAGTTAGGTAATGAAACTACTAACGCGACGAGTGACCGAGCCACCTCTAGCGGGTCATCAACCCGTTTCCTGCTTGCATGGCTTGGAACACAATCTGCTATCGCCTTCAAGTAAGCTGTTTTGTCACGAGACGCCGAAACATAGCTGAAAGATACGCAACTCGGGTCTAGCAACCATTCATCAATTACAACTTCAGTTAGTTCAGCGGTAAAAACTCCGTTTAGATAAAGCGCCAAAGTAGATCGGTTAGCCAAGAAAAATGCAAGCGCCAAAACAGGCATAACACCTTGCCGCAGACCATATGGTGGTTTGGACCAGAGCTCGTAAATTTCGGACACCTTCCTAGATGATCCAACTTCAAGAACGAATCCGGCGGTAGCTACCCAGAGCTTACTTATGGCAACGTGTCGGGTATCAACGTAATACGGCTCCCCAAAATTGAAGTGACCATCTTGCCGCTCTCGGTGAAGACCAGTTTCCTTAAGTATGCTCACGTATAGCCCCTTGTCCGCTGGGTATCCGGTGTAATCCATGTCCTTTGCGGTAGCTTGGCTTAGCATTCGGTACATAAGGTCTTTGCGCGCCCTAATGCTGTTACTTGACGGCTTCTCTCGGTTGATCAGTTCATTGTTGAGATGCGGTGTACTGTGAAAAATTTCCTGCGCGATATTCGATGCAATATTGGAGATCGATTGCGTGTGTCCGTGGTTTTGAAGTTCGCCTTGCCAATACCATTTAGATAGATTGAACGCATCAGCTAATTCATCCTCTAGCGCTGCACGCACAGAGCCAATTCTTCCTAGCAACTCTTTGCGAGCCACTGAATCACCGTCAAGTTCTGTTCGGGTACTAAAAACGTGCTCGCAAGCGAACAGCTCAGAACTCAATTCAGAGATCCGATCTGCATTCTCAGGGAGACCAATAACCAGCCCGTGCTCCCTGGTTTGGTTTGTAAGTTTTCGGATTCTGGAATGTGTCTTTCCAGCTCCGATAGTTATGTCTGGCAGACAAAGAAGAAATGTTCCGGCACTACCTCGCTCAGGTTTGTAGTGGTCAATCTCGCGCTCTAGATCGTCGATGCGCACAAGTCTGCGAATGAACCAGCGCATAGTGCCTGTTTCACTATAGACTCGCTTCGCCAGAATGGGTTGCATATCCATCAAGGTGGAAAGCCTCTGCAGGTCAGGCTGACCCAGCTCGCCTACCGCGCGATGTATAGCTCCCTCGATGTCAAAATCACTGCCCGCAAAAACACCATATGCCGAAAGGTGTTTTCGCTCAATCAAAATCTTCCACGCCGTCAGGTCATGCAATGCCGCCTTTACTTCTTCAGCGCTGGCGTCTTGGGCGCATGTATTTAATACAGTCATCTCAGGAACCAAACCGGATCCGCCGCGAAACAACTCAATAAGTGCAACGCTTTTGGTCAATTCGATGTGCAGCCGAGTTCCTTTTGCCTCTACACGTTCAACTGCCTCAGCGGCAACCGCCCAACGGTGGCCATCGGATGAGGCAAGGATGGCTTGATCCAAATTGGCTTTGAGATAGTCCCAGTAGCGTGATGGCGAATACATCGGAGCCTGAATGGCCGATGTAGTCTCCAAAAACTCCATAAAGCCTAGAGGCTCGCGCGACGCCAAGAAGCCGAAAGTACTCCGCTCATTTTGACTAAACCGTCGGCGAGATATAGGTCCAAGAAGTGTTGCAACCACTGGATGTAGTGGCCAGCAGCGCTGTGTAGCGCTCGTAACGCTCGGTGGCGTTACGGGGCGCCTCTCCATGATGGCCTGTGTGACGATCTTGGCAATTTGGGTTGAGTTTCCCTTTTCAATATGCTGATTTGTTTCAATCGCACGGCCAACGAGTTCAACCACTTCGTCAACGGCAGCTACCATGGGCATATCAATGAATCGGCCCTGAACTTTCGCCCACTCATCTCTCGCTTCACGACCGAGTCTTGAAGCATATGCTTCAAAAGATTGATGAAGAATCCCAACTACGATGAGCTTTCCAGAGGACCTGCTAGCTGCTTCAGCAAGCTCTTGGAAAAAGTGCAAATCTACGCCTTCATGCGAAGCTGCCTCAAGAAACTTCCCCATTTCATCTATTACTACTAATACACCTTGTGAGTGCTGCTCCGAGGCATTAACTAGCTCGCCAATGACATCTGATGAGGCGGCAGTTCTTCTTTTTACCAGGCCATCACCATTAGCCAGGCTTAGAGCTTTCGCTAGTTCCTCATGAATTTTCGCTCTCTTTCCGACCAATGGAACGACCAACCATCCAGCCCCTTTAGCAGAAAAGACTTTTTGTATAGGGCTATCTGCTGACGGACTGAGCATTCCAAGCGCCTTACTGCGAAGGGTCTTTTTGCCACCTACTAGCGAGCACAAAAGCAGCGCAAGTGAGGACTTCCCGCCACCATAAGGACCGGTCCAAGTGAATGCACGTTGTCGCGTCTCTTGGATTTGCTGTGCCATGTTTTCAATCAGCGATTGAGCGGTTCCCTGGCACACATACCCATTCAGCGCATCTTCACGACCTAGATCCGAATCTATCCTTACGGACCGCAAGAATTGACGTGAAATTGTCACAAACTCCGAGAGCATCTCGGTAGCCTTCTTGTTATCGAACTTAGCCTTTTGCATATGCAGCCCGTAGTAAATTCAGTTTGGATTTTTCGATGTCTTTAAGAGCCATGCCGGAACGCGTCACCTGCCGAATGCCGGCTTGTTCAGTCCATTGAATTTGATTCTTGCTGAGACCTTCTAACGCCATTAACCGATCGGCTACTGCGTTTTCATCAAGTTTAAAGACGCGTCCAGGCGATCCGTAGTCGTGGGCCACACGATCAAATGCCATAACAGAGCCTGAATGTTCAAGGCGTTGCCAGTAGTCCAGCAATGCATAGGCAAAGATTCCATCAGGTAGAGATCGCTTGGCTCCACGACGAAACTCAAATGCGCCCTTTGCATTTTGTTGGATGAGCCCGAGTTCGCCGAGCAAAGGTTCGCTCATTTCTTCAGGAGATGTGCCGCCTGCTCGGGGTACATAGCTTCTTAAGCAACAATCCACATCACGCTTCAGTGTGGCGCTTGACACACGTTGCCCCTGCTCAGAAACCATTGCGGTCAGCGCCGCAGTGACGCCATCACGATCGAACATCTGCTGAGCTACGTGATTGAAGATGAAGTGCCACGTTGAGGTTCGCTCAGGAGTGCTAGCAAGTATCCAATGCATCAGCCAAGTTGTAGCCGGCCTCTCGCAATATGGGTCAAGCCCCGTTTCTGCATTGAATAGACTTTCTCCGAGATCTGTCGCAACGTAGCCCTCATCCTTGTCTTGAATGATTTGGCAGGCTGTTGCCCAAAACCGTATCGACGAGACCATGTTTTTGCCAACGCCAAAACGTGCTATCGCGTCATCGTCTGAAAAGAGACTTTTTGAGTTGCCCAATGAAGCAGAACTAACGGCTTCGTATGCTTTTCGAAGCCAAAGTTGCCGCAACGGAAAGGTCTCGTGCCCCGAAAACTGAAGCTTGGTTTTTGTAGAATTTTGTGCCATGAGCAATCTTACATCCACGAACTGGACGAGTCGTCCAGTTCGAAAGGTGCAGGCCGAATTGCATGAAATTACGGCAAAAAACTGGTTTTAAAAACAGTTCACATGCGGGTAGCTGTTTATATGCACAGTTATTCTAGGCCGAAATCAAGAGAATGCACCAGACAAATGTGATGAAGCTAATAACGCCGAGGAACCACTACACCGGAGGCGCCTTTTTGCATGATGTAGGCCGCACGTGAATTTTGGGGGCCGAAGCTTATATGAAGTGGTCGATCATCGCCATAAAAATAAAGCCGATCAAAGGGGTGGTTGGCGATGATCCAATCTGCAACTTCTCGCATGTTTTCGTCATCAACGATGAAGTCACACGCTGCACCTAGTCGATCGCAAACCGGGGTCCCTTTGCGGCTGACTTCATGCGAGGCATGCTGATCAAGTTTAGGAGAAACTCTCGCATGAATGAGTTTCGAAAGCGCGGGTGAACAAAACCCGTATGTAAGCCTAATTGCCCCAAAGTAGTCAACGATAGGATCCAATAACTTCGATGCCAAGTCGTAGATGGCGTTGTAGCTTTCGACTTGGATTGGAAGGTTTGTTATTTTGGTTTTACTCTGAGTTTCTCCACATTCGATAAGTTGCCTGTACGTAAAGTTCAAACCGCACTGAATCGCCCCGGGTTCCGAGGAGGCCAGTTGGTTTAAGTTAATGCGGCAATCTCGGAGTTCTGTTCGAGTTGCCGCTAGTAGTGTGCCTCAGCCTCGGCCGGTGGAATATATCCAATAGGCTCCAGCAGTGAGGGTGTCCCGAATTTTGTGTAAACGGGGCGAGTATTAAGTCTTGGGCATCCTCTCTTCAAACTGGATAGTAAACCGAGTCAATGCCGCCTTCCAGTCTCTGAGCGGCATCGTCCATTTCTTGCTGATGTTGGACAGGGCCAGATAGAACAATTTCAGCAGCGCATCGTCACTGGGGAACGATCCCCGGTTCTTGGTGATCTTGCGCAAACTCATGTTGACCGACTCGATGGCGTTGGTCGTGTAAATGATGCGCCGTATCTCCGGTGGGTGATCAAAGAATGGCGTGATGCGTGCCCAGTTGCTGCGCCATGATTTGACGATGGTCGGATAGTCCGCGCCCCATTTGTCATCGAATTCATTGAGCCTGATAGCTGCCTCGTCCACGGTGGCTGCGGCATAGACGGTCTTCAGGTCGGCAGCAATTTCCTTGCGCAGTTTCCAGCTCACGTAGTTCAGGCTGTGGCGCACCATGTGCACGATGCACAACTGGACGGCCGTCTTGGGGTACACCGCCTCGATAGCATCGGGGAAGCCTTTAAGCCCATCCACACAGGCGATGAAGATGTCCTGCACGCCGCGGTTCTTGAGCTCGGTGACCACCTGCAGCCAGAACTTTGCCCCCTCGGTCTGAGCGATCCAAAGGCCCAGGATTTCCTTCTCGCCGGCCATGCTGATGCCTAGCGCCAGATAAACAGCCTTTGCACGCACCGCACCAGCGTCACGGGTTTTGACATGGATGCAGTCCAAGTAGACGATGGGGTACAGCGCGTCCAGCGGGCGGGCTTTCCAGGCCTTGGCTTCATCCATGACGGCATCTGTCACTGACGAGATGAGCGTGGGTGAAACTTCCGCGCCGTACATCTCCTCCAGGTGGCTCTGGATCTCGCGCACGGTCATGCCACGGGCGTACAGCGACAGGATCTTCTCGTCAAAGCCTGCCCAGCGAGTCTGGTGCTTGGTGACGATCTGCGGCTCAAAGCTGCCATGCCGATCCCGCGGGATTTCTATGGGAAGTTCACCGAAGTCGCCTTTAAGGGTCTTCTTGCTCTTGCCGTTGCGGGTGTTGCCAGCAGGGTTGGCAACAGTGTCATTCTTGGCGTGGCCCAGGTGCTCGGCCATTTCGGCTTGCAGGGCCCGCTCCACCAGTTTTTTTGTGAGCAGCTTGAGCAGGCCGTTCTCACCGATGAGGTCTTCAGGTTTCTTGTAATCAGCCAGCAGGCTGTCGATCAATTCGTTCGTGACGGTCATTTATTTGCAATTCCATGGGAGTGCAGCAGTTTCCTGCCAATTGACCGTTTACACAAAAGTTCTTACACCCCCCCAGCAGTCGGATGTGGTTGAACCAGTGCACCCATTGCAGGGTGGCCAGCTCCACGGATTCCTTGGTCTTCCAGGGTGCCCGGCGGTGAATCAACTCTGCCTTGTACAGCCCGTTGGGTACTCGCCTTGGTGCTCTTGCACCATGCGCACTGCACGTTCTTGTACTTCCGGGGAAAACTTGTTTAATTTGTTGTTCATG
Organism: Gammaproteobacteria bacterium; assembly: GCA_018815325.1. Classification (GTDB taxonomy): domain Bacteria; phylum Pseudomonadota; class Gammaproteobacteria; order Burkholderiales; family Burkholderiaceae_C; genus JAHIYE01. The sequence continues at coordinate 261,892 of JAHIYE010000021.1, forward strand.
GCTCCATCTTCTCAAAGGTTGGAGCCTCCTCAAAACCCGGGGCGATTCAGGAGAGCATTTATCCAGTCATTGCAGGATGAATGTCACTTGAAGGAGGCGCTTGGGGGCAGCCTATCGGGTTTGTTCTCTAAGAAATTAGAAACACAAACGTTACAGACCTGTAATTTGCAGTTGGCTATGACTTCAATTGCCTCGGATATGAATAACGGGCCAGTCGGCGGAATGTGCTTGAATATGGAAGGAATCCAAGTTAACGGAAACCCGCCTTGTAGGACAACTGTCGGGACTCTTCGAGAAGCAATTGGACAAAGTACTCAACCTGCGATTCGTCAACTCGTGCGCTAGGCCCATACACAGCGAGGGATCCCATTACCTTGGACTCTCCGGAAAAGAATGGCACCGCAACAGCTACAGCACCTTTGATTAGTTCGTCTCTGCTGATGGCGTATCCAATCTTGTGGATACGAGCTAGCTCTTCCAAGTAACTGGGAAGCTGTTCCTCGGGGACCTTGTCGAGCAGATAGTTTTCGGGATCGGAGACGAAGGCGAGGATCGCACGCCCACTGGCGCCTAGCATGACTCCCTCGCTGTGTCCAACGCCTCGCTTGAAACTCAACGGCTGAGGGCTAGGCATCTCGGCGACGCAAACTCGCTCATGACCTTGATGGACCAGTAGAGCGACTGTTTCTCCTGTTTTTTCCCATAGACGTCGCATCATTGGCTTTGCCATCTCAGCAAGTTCGAGACTGGAGGTCCATGCATGCGCAAGTTGTGCAACTGACGGACCGAGTTGAAACCTCTGAGGTTCACCAGAGGCGACTATAAAACCCCGTTGCTCTAGCGTTCGCAGTAGGCGATACACGGTAGGACGACTAAGGTCTACGCGCTTGATCAATTCGCTGGCAGTCAGCTTGTGGTCGCCTGAACGAAAGGCAAGCAGTATGTCCAGGGCGCGATCAACAGCGCGCACCCCCTCTACGTTTTTCCCAGCATTCACGTTGAATTTCCTTTTGAGCAAAGACTGAATTTTAGGAGATTGTCCATCTGGCGGACTATTAGGTCGTTCTTTGACACAGATCAAAGTGCATTTTTATAATGGACATGTGTCTCATGTGGCGTACAACTCAAAAGAGGATTTAACAGTGAACAAGGAAATGTCTGAAACGCTCACCCGTGTCGGCCCTGGCACCAGGATGGGAAATTTGATGCGACGTTATTGGGTGCCGGCGTTAACGTCGAGCGAGATTGAGGAAGCAGATGGACCACAAGTGCGTATCCAACTCCTGGGCGAGAAACTGCTTGCCTTTCGCAATTCCGATGGAAAGGCCTGTCTGATAGGTGAGTTTTGCTCACATAGGGGGGTGTCCTTGTACTTCGGACGCAATGAGGAGAATGGGATACGTTGCGCTTACCATGGCGTCAAATTCGATGGTGACGGCAAATGCGTGGATGTTCCATCGTCCCCACAAGCCTGCGCACGCATGCACATCAAGGGATATCCCTGCATTGAGCGAGGGGGCATTGTATGGGCCTATATGGGGCCAGCTGACAAGCAGCCAGCTCCGCCAGAACTGGAATGGTGCACATTGCCGAAGGACCATGTCTTCGTGTCCAGGCGGTTGCAGTATTCAAGTTACCTACAGGCCATGGAAGGCGGCATAGACACTGCGCACGTTTCTTACGTGCACAGCTTCGAGGTGGACTCCGACCCTATGCACAAGGGAGTTAAGGCACTGGATTACATAAAAGCCGACGGCAATGTAGTGTTCGAAATCGAAAAGACACCGTTCGGACTGAGCCTTTTCGGTCGCCGCAACGGAGAATCTGATTCCTATTATTGGCGCGTCACTCAATGGTTGTTCCCATGGTTCACATTGATTGCCCCATTTGGTAAACATGCGCTGGGCGGCCACGTCTGGGTGCCCATCGACGATCACAGTTGCTGGGCTTGGAGTATCAACTGGCAGCCAAGTCAGCCGCTATCAATCGAAGAGCGAACAGCGATGGAAGCGGGTAGGGGTATCCATGTGGAGTATGAGTCGCCAGGCAGCTTCGTGCCTAAGTCCAATCGTGAGAATGATTACATGATGGATCGGGTGGCACAAAAGGATAAACGAGCCTACAGCGGCATATTCGGATTCTCGGCTCAAGACTATTCTCTACAGGAGAGCATGGGCACGATTCAGGACCATGAGGCCGAGAGGCTACTCCCCACCGATAAGGCCATTGTGATGGCGCGCCGAATGCTGCAAGAGGCTGCACTCGGCTTGGAAGTAGGCCAAGAGCCGCCAGCGCTTGATGCCAGCCAACAGCACGTGCGACCAGCAGGTGTTTTGCTACCTAAAGACCAGGATCCCGTCGAGTGGGCTCAACAGTACTTGGCTGACAGCATTCACAAGCCAGTCTTCAGCCTCTGATCACCCTAATTTCAAATTAAGAAAAGGAGACAACTATGAAACACATCAAAAAACTAGTCGTTGCCGCATTGCTCACTGCCTGCGCGGCTGTGACGGCGTTAGCTCAGATCGCTTCAGCGGATTGGACCCCAACCAAGCCTGTACGAATCATTGTGCCCATCGTTGGGAGCACCAATGACGTACTTGCGCGCTTGGTGGCACCCAAGCTGCAAGAAGCTTTAGGCCAACCCTTTGTAGTCGAGAACAAGCCAGGAGCCGGCGGGAACATTGGTGCATTTTATGTAACCCAAGCAGCCCCGGATGGGCATACCTTGCTAGTTGGCTACAACGGTCCACTAGCAATTAATGTCACGCTCTTTGAGAAGATGCCGTATGACCCAACCAAGGATCTTGCACCAATCACGCTTGCGGTGAAGGCACCCCAGTACCTCGTGCTGAATCCCGACACAGGGATTAAAAATGTGCAGGACTTCATAGACCAGGCCAAGGCCAACCCTACGAAGTTTTCATACGGATCGGTGGCACTGGGCAGCGCTTCTCACCTCACTATGGAGATGATGAAATCAGCAGCGAATTTTCATATGACACACATTCCGTATCGTGGTGCTGGCCCCGCTGTAAGTGACCTGATTGCTGGAAATGTACAGGCAGGATTTTTTGTGCCAGGCAACGTACAGGGTTTTGTTAAGGATGGACGTTTGAAACTTCTAGCGTCTACTGGTAAAAGACGATTTCACAGCACGCCTGATATTCCAACGCTAAGTGAATCTGGCCTGAAAGACTTCGAGGCGACCTCGTGGATCGGTTTCTTGGCCCCGGCTGGTACTCCCTCGAACATCATCAACCGGTACAACAAAGAATTGGTACGGATTCTCAACTCGCCAGAAATAAAGAATCGCTTGCAGGATATGGAGTTTGAGGTCATAGCGAGCTCGCCACAGCAGTTTAATGACTGGATCAGCGCGGAAATTGTGCGCTGGGGGAAAGTCATTAAAGAAACTGGCGCCAAAGCGGATTGATCCGATATGAGCACGCTTAGATTGGCAGACAAGACTGCTCTGATTACTGGCGCGGGCGCTGGGATTGGCGCTGCGACTGCGACACTGTTCTGTCGTGAGGGCGCCGCCGTATTTTTGGTGGATTCTGATGCACAAGCTTTATCCCGTACTCAGCAGAAAATAGTACAGGAGATGCCTGAAGCACGGGTGGCGTTTATGACAGCCGACGTTGAAGATAAGTCGTCTGCGAAGGCTGCTGTGGAGCACTGCATCGACAAACTCGGTGGCTTAGACGTTCTGGTCAATAACGCAGCCATGCGCAACTACACAGCAGCTGCCGATGCAACTCCGGCTGAATGGCAAGCGATGGTGGGGGTCAACTTGGTGGGCATGTCCAATTACTGCGGGGCCGCGTTGCCAACACTGCGGCTGTCAGGCTTTGGCAGCATTGTGAACGTCTCCTCGTGTTATGCAGTGACGGGTCGTCGGGGTATGGCTCTATACGACGCGACCAAAGCCGCACAACTAGCCTACACACGAACCTTAGCTTTCGAGGAGTCAACATACGGCGTGCGGGCAAATGCTGTCTGTCCAGGCTCCACCTTGACCGATTTCCATGTGGGTCGGGCCGAGAGCGTGGGCAAGAGCGTCGAGCAACTCAAGTCCGAGCGCAAGGACACCTCACTGATTGGACGTTGGGCTACCCCAGAAGAAATTGCTTGGCCGATAGTGTGGCTGGCCTCTAGAGAAGCCTCCTTCATTACAGGAACCACGCTCATGGTTGACGGTGGTCTTCACATTATGTAAATCGCTGGGGCCATGTGAGCATGGCGCCCTTCCGAAAATCACACTCCATGTCTTCAAAAACTATGCAGGCACTGGTCTTCAAGGTCCAGTACGAGGCACCAGATATCGTTAGCATTGAGCTACGGCCCGACAATCCGGAAAACGCATTTCCGATCGTGGAAGCTGGCGCGCATATCGACTTACATCTAGGCAATGGCCTTGTCAGGAGCTACTCGTTAACTAATCCTGGTGATACGGACCGGTACGTCGTGGCAGTTCTCAAAGACCGTCGAAGTCGGGGCGGTTCTACCTATGTGCATGAGAAGTTGCGAATTGGACAGGTGGTATCCATCGGAGTATCTCGAAATTACTTTAAGCTTGACGAAACGGTTACGATGAGCGTTCTGCTAGCAGGAGGCATCGGAATCACGCCGATTTACGCCATGCTCAAGCGATTATCGGTCTTGAAGCGTAATGCCACGCTAATTTACTGTGCACGAAGCCGAGTTGAAGCTGCCTTCGTGGCACAAATTCAGACGTTAGTGGACGCGAGTGGAACAGACCTCGCGGTGATTTTTCATTTCGATGACGAGCATGGGGGACCACCCAACCTAGAGCAGCTACTTGGTGGGTACGCAAAGGATACGCACTTCTATTGCTGTGGCCCAGCACCCATGCTAGACGCATACGAGCAAGCCTGTGAAAGACTAGGGCAGCATCACGTTCACTTGGAAAGGTTCGAGGCGACTGGAATTCCTTCCGAGGAGGTCGCAGAGGGCTATGCCGTTGAGCTCAAGAAATCAGGAAGGACCGTTTGGGTGGAGCCTGGAATCGCATTGCTGGATGCTTTAATCGAAGTGGGAATAAGGCCTGATTTCAATTGCCGCGAAGGTGTATGTGGAGCCTGCGAAACACGCGTTATCTCCGGCGATGTGATTCATAGGGATCACATCCTGACAAAGCAGGAATGGAGCGCGAATAAGTCCATGATGATATGTGTGTCGAGTTGCCGGACGGGTAGGCTTGTGCTCGACATATGAGCCCTTAGAAATATGTTCCGAAATCGAAGGCTCAGGTGAAGCTATGAAGCTAGGAGAGTCTAGTGCGTACCCAAGACTGACAGCGGCGCATAGCCGGCAGCAATTGTTCAATCATTTCGCCAGAGGTCATCCGGTCGGCTCTACTGGAAAGACTCAATGCGCCGACAACCAGTCCGCCCATGTTGTATAACGGAACTGCTATAGATCTGACCCCAAGCTCAATTTCTTGATTGCTCAAGGCGTAGCCATTAACGATGCATGTCTTGAGCAACTTGCGAAGTCGTATTGGATCCGTGAGAGTGTGTGGCGTTAATTTGTTCAAGTGCATCGCACTAAATACGGCCTCAAACTCTGCAGTCGGAAGTGAGCTGAGGAGTATGCGTCCCGTGGCTGAACAGTGCAAGGGAAGTCGCGACCCCACCCCCAGGCCAACAGTCAAACTTTTTCGAGCAGTCGACCTTGCAGCCACCATAACTTGAGCGCCGTGCAAAACCACTACTGATGCAGATTCGCGAGTACGTTCGCTCAGAGCATCCAGTGTTGATTGCAGCAAGCGAGGCAGGCGGGTTGATACCGAGTAGGCGTAGGACAACCGCAGAATGCCATGGTCAAGCCAGTAGCGCTTTCCGTCAGTCTGGGCATAGCCGTTTTGGCATAGGGTTAACAAGCATCGACGGGCTGCAGCTGGACTGATCCCGACCCTACTGGCCGCTTCAGACGAGGTCAGTCGCGTGTGCATGTCATCAAATGCCTCGATCAAGCGTAAGCCTTTGGTTAATCCGGCAATCAGATCTTTTTCAGGTACTGCTGGAGCGACAAATAAAGAGTTCATAAGTGATAAGGCACATTGATGCTGGTCAAAAAAATTTTGACTATTTTGCGCTATTCGCAAAAGTAGCTTTATCAAGACCATTATGAAATTGCACACTCACAGGGCTGTCAACGAATTGACTGTCACATCTAGGCCAGATATCCATACAACTCATACTTTAAGAGGTTGCAATTGAAAAAGATGAAAAACTTGCTTTGTCTACTCGTCGCTGCATTAGCCTGGAGCTCCCTGCACGCTGCGGATTTCGCCTCTAAACCAATTCGTTTGATCGTTCCTTTCCCGGCTGGCGGTACGGCTGATGTGCTACCGCGGGCTTTGAGTGAAAAACTTCGCACACGCTTTCCAGCTGGTATCGTGGTTGAGAACAAGCCAGGAGCCGGCGGCAATATTGGCGCAGATTTTGTTGCGAAGGCGGAGCCCGACGGACACACGCTTTTGGTTTCGCCACCCGGCCCGATTGCCATCAACCAGAGCCTCTACCCAAAACTGACTTATGACGCCACGCGATGGGAGCCTGTGACCGTGTTGGCAGCAGTACCAAATGTGCTGGCAGTCAGCAACAAGTTGCCGGTGAAGAGCGTCCAGGAATTCATCACTTACCTTAAGGAAAATCCCGGGAAGGTGACTTACGCTTCGCAGGGTAACGGCTCAACTTCCCATCTGACAGCCAATTTATTTGAGTCGCTTACAGGTACACAGATGACCCATATTCCCTATAGGGGTACCGCACCGGCGCTGATAGACCTCGCAGGGGGCCAAGTTGACGTATTTTTTGACAATCTTGGCTCAGCAGGACAGCTGCACAAAGCGGGCAAGATCCGAATTTTGGCGGTTGCGGACAACAAGCGATCCGTGGCGATCAAGGATGTTCCTACATTCGCCGAATCCGGCTTGACTGGCATGCAGGCAGTGACTTGGTTTGCGGTTGTTGCGCCACCCGGTACCCTGTCAAACGTAGTGCATGAACTGAACAGCGCATTTGTCGAAGTCTTGAACCAGCCTGATATTCAGCAACGCTTCGCTGAGCAAGGCGCCGAGATAGTTGGCGACTCTCCTGCGCAAATGGGGCGCTTTGTCCGTAGTGAGGCTGCACGCTGGACTAAAGTTATCAAAGATGCTGGCGTCACGATCGACTGACAGAAGTCTCGTTTCCCGAAGCTAGGAAAATATCATGAGCCAGACACACATCATCCAGTGGGAGCGGGGGCGACACACTCGTGTGCCTTACGCGCTATATCAAGACCAGGACATCCTCATGCGGGAGCAAAAGCTCGTGTATGAAGGACCGACTTGGAACTACCTTTGCCTAGAGGCGGAAATACCCAACACTGGTGATTTTCGCTCTACGCATGTTGGACGTGCACCCATCGTGGTTGCTCGTGACGGCGATGGTGAAATCTACGCCTTTGAAAACCGTTGTAGTCATCGTGGTGCACTAATTTGCCTAGAAAAGGCGGGAACTGCTAAAGACTTTCAGTGTGTCTACCACGCATGGACTTACGATCTGCAAGGCACGCTCAAGGGCGTGGCATTCGAGGCTGGATTGAATGGTGCAGGCGGGATGCCGTCAACGTTTTGCAAAGAAGATCATTCTCCACGCAAGCTTCGCGTTGCAACGTTTGGCGGTTTGGTTTTTGGCAGCTTCAGCGATGAGGTGGACAGTATCGAGGACTATCTTGGCCCCGAAATTTGTGCGCGTATAGAACGCGTGTTGCACAAACCGGTGGAAGTCATCGGTCGCTTCACGCAGGCTCTACCTAACAACTGGAAGCTCTATTTCGAGAACGTCAAGGATAGCTATCACGCGAGTTTGCTGCACTTGTTCTTCACTACCTTCCGACTCAACAGACTGTCACAACGTGGCGCTGTGATTGTTAGTGAGTCCGGAGGCCACCACGTGAGCTACTCCATGGTGGATGCACCAACGGTCGAAGTCGGCAAGCAGTACCAGGAGCAAGGCTTGCGTTCAGACCAGGATGGTTACAAGCTAGCCGATCCGACGCTGCTGGATGGTTTCAAGGAATTCGACGACGACATCACGCTGCAAATCCTTTCGGTTTTTCCGGGCTTTGTGCTGCAGCAGATCCAGAACTGTCTGGCTGTGCGCCAAGTGCTGCCGAGAGGTGTGGAGATGACCGACTTGAATTGGACCTATCTCGGCTATGCAGACGATACACCCGAGCAGCGAAACATACGCCTTAAGCAGGCCAATCTAATTGGCCCAGCAGGCTTTGTATCTATGGAGGATGGCGCAGTCGGTGGCTTCGTACAGCGCGGTATCGCAGCTGCTGATGAGGACCAGGCCGTAATTGAAATGGGTGGCGACAGCACGTCGTCAAGTCCCTCGCGCGTGACAGAAGCTTCGGTACGAGGTTTCTGGAAACTTTATCGCGCCCTCATGGACATCTAGGAGCACAGATTGATGGACACCGTTTCCGTGCGAGAAAAGATTGCGACATTCCAGGCTGCCTACATCCGTTGCATCGACAGCAACCAGTTGGAGGACTGGCCGGATTTTTTCATGCCGCAATGTCAGTACACAGTGACCACAGCCGATAATTACCGTGATGGCTTGCCCGCTGGCCTGATCTGGGCTAATAACCGCGCCATGTTGCAGGACCGAATTTCGGCCCTGCGCCACGCTAACATCTATGAGCGGCACAGCTACCGGCACATTGTCGGACTGCCTTTCGTCAAGTCTGACCAGCTAGGAAGCGTCAGCGCGGAAACTCCCTTCATGGTGGCGCGCATCATGCATGATGGAGTGACTGACCTGTTTTGTACGGGCGTTTATTACGACGACTACGATATAACGGGCGACGTTCTGCATCTGAAAAGTCGTATCGTAGTGTGTGACAGCAGCCGCATTGACACATTGCTGGCCGTGCCGCTGTGATTGAGACAGTCGCCCGCATTGCCTTGTCCGTCGGCGACCCGAATGGCATCGGGCCGGAGATCGCGCTCAAGACCCTGCTAGCCTATGAAGGGCGCGAAGATGTTCGGCTCACCCTGTTTGGGCCTGCAGCAGTTATGGAGCTCACGGCCGAGCAGCTAGGACTGACCGCCCTGCTACACACCAGCGCCGTGGTGGCAACAGATGCCTTGAGTGACAGCACCTTCGCACCAGGGCGTGTGTGCGCAGAAGCTGGCGCAGCCATGATCGCAGCCGCTACCGCAGCTATCTTGGCAACACGACGAGGCGAGTTCGATGCTGTGGTGGCGGGTCCACACCACGAAACCTCGGTACATCTGGCCGGTATTCCCTTTTCGGGCTATCCCTCTCTGGTGGCACGCGTCTGTGGCCAGTCCGAAGACAGCGTTTTCCTGCTGCTGGTCGGCGGAGGTCTGAACATAGTGCATGCCACCCTGCATGAAAGCGTGCATCATGCGCTGGCCAGGCTCACCCCTATGCTAGTGGAACAAGCTACGCTGGCCGGCGTGCGTGCCATGCAACGCCTGGGTGTGGCGGCACCGCGCGTCGGCCTGTTCGGTATCAATCCGCATGCAGGCGAGAACGGTCTGTTCGGTGACGAGGACGAACGAATCACCCGTCCTGCCGCCGAACGCTTGCGCGTGAACGGTCTGCAGGTTGATGGCCCTCTCGGCGCCGACTCCCTGCTGGCCGAGCGCCGTCACGACCTGTATGTAGCCATGCTGCATGACCAGGGTCATATCCCTGTCAAGCTGCTGAGTCCGAAGCGTGCCAGTGCCCTGTCCATCGGGGCCGACGTGATTCTCTCAAGCGTTGGCCATGGCAGTGCCATGGACATTGCCGGTCGAAGCATTGCAAACGCCAGTGCCATGATCGATGCCGTTGCGCGGCTTGCCGCCGTGCCGACACCCACTGAAATATCCAATGACGCACTACATCAAGATCGAAGGCAGTGAAGTCGCCTTCTCATGCGAGGACAGCGAAACCGTGCTGGATGCCGCAGCCCGCAACGGAATCGAACTTCCATATTCCTGCCGCAAGGGCGTGTGCGGCAACTGCCGTGGCCTGGTACTCGAAGGCCAACTGGTGCCAGGTACCACAGGTGGCAGCAGTGAAGCCGGCATTCATTCGGACAACGAGCACCTGTTCTGCCATGCCCGGGCCGCCAGTGATCTGGTGATTCGACCGCGCAGCTGGCAGCAAATCGACCCGAATGCACGCAAGACTTTGCAGGCCAAGGTGTTCCGTATCGCACAACCTGCCAGCGATGTAACCGTGCTCCAACTGCGTTTTGGAGCGGGCGTGCGCGCAAAATTCCTAGCCGGACAGTATCTGCAGGTGCTTCTGCCTGACGGTCAGCGTCGAGCCTTCTCCATGGCTAATGCGCCGCACGAGAGCGACTGCGTGCAGTTGCATATTCGCCACGTGCCAGGCGGGCGCTTCAGCATGGACATGCTTCCCTCTCTCAAAGTCGGTGATCCGTTACAGCTTGAATTGCCGCACGGCGACTTTTGGCTACGCGAGGTGGGTGAACGCCCCTTGATTATGGTGGCCGGCGGCACGGGCTTCGCCCCCATCAAGTCCATCATTGATCACCTGGTGCGTCGCAAGATCGAGCGTCCGCTTTCGCTGTACTGGGGATCGCGTCAACCTGAGGGGCTGTATGCTCCCGAGGTGATTGCCAAATGGTTGCAGATGCTGCCGGGAATGCGGTATGAACCAGTGGTAAGCGACCCAGATCTGAACGCAACTTGGAGTGGGCGAACTGGACTTGTCCATGAAGCTGTTTTGGCTGACTACCTTGATCTATCGAAATATGACATCTATGCCTGCGGCGCACCTGCCATGGTGGCTGCGCTCAGACGTGCCTGCATTGAACAGCGAGGATTACCGGAAGATCATTTTTTCAGCGATTCATTCGTCAGTCAGTCGAATTAAACGGACACTGAATGTGAATCTTCCTGCTTAGGTCATATCTAAGGAGTCGGCAGCGGCATAAACATATCTGAGTGGGCTTCCCCCCGTTTCCCGGACGGTTTGCCTAGCCCTTTAGGCTCTCTTCAATCTGGACGGGGCTGAGGAGGTCTAGCTTTGAGTGCTTGCGCACCGGGCTGTAGAAGCGTTTGATGTAGTGGAACACGTCCGAGCGTGCTTCTTTGCGGGTTGCCCTGCAAGAAACTGTTTCCAATTGAACACAGTAGGATTTGAAAACACGAACATGAGTGTCTTTATATCAATCTATAGTCAGAGCAAGTCGGACTGCTCTCAGCCAGCGACAGCAGTATTCGGTCGTTCAATCAGAGTGAGTCGCGAGGGCAAGCCATCAGTCCATCGGTATTCGATTACGACCTGCAGTGAAATTTCCGATGCAGAGTCCATGGCCTTCGCGATCACTTCTGTAGTAACGGGATCTCTTGAAAATTCATGCCTGTCAATCCGGAACTTGTCGCCAATCCAAAAAACCAGGCGACCAGTTTCAGCATCAACCAATTCGTCGATGAACAAGATATCGATCCATGTGCTGGAAAGAGCGAGCACGCGGACCATGGCTTCATGTGGCCAGCATTGAGGCAATATCCTGGGCATGGAGCCTGTGTCAAACAGTTCGCCACCCTGGCCGCTATGGATATGAAGCTGTCCATTTCGGCCGTCACGACGTGCCCGTTGACGTAATTCAACAATGCGCGGATCATCAGTCGGGTGCTCCTGAGAATAAAACGTCCAGGCGTATGCTTCCCGCAGATTTGCCTGTTCCTTCATCACGCGCGCTACTTCCTGAAGATACAGATCGCCGGAACCGTCATGTCGGGTAGTCAGCAGCAGATTTTTCTGAGGAGCTTCGACAAGATTGGCAATCACTTGGATGGTCTTGTCACCAGGTTTGAAGGAAAAAGTCAGCGTGCTGGCCAGCAGAAAACGCAGCGCAGGCAGGTCGGTGCTCAGTTCATCCTTAAAGGCCCTGATCCGTGCTTCCAGGGCATCTTCAGCAAGGGTTACTTCATTGAGTGCAAAAACCCTCCAGGCAAATGCGTGACTACGAAGTGTGATCATTGCACAGGTTCCTTCAGGATTTCCTTCAAGAGAAGGTACGCATGCACAGAAGTCATCCAGGCACTAAAGCCCCCCATCTCACTGGCGGCACCATTTTTTAGATTGTCTTTTGGTACATCGTTCTTGACGGTTATGCGTACAACAGGGGAACTCAGGAAGAGATATGCATCCGGACGATCTGGCCGCCGGTCCCTGGACAAGAGTTTGATTTCAATATCAAAGACCTGCTTGAAGATGGCGCGCAACAGGGACACATGAAGCGCAGCTTCGGTTGAATTTTCTCGCTGCTGATGGCAGACACTAAGCGATGAGACCATCACCCCAGCTGCGCGCAGGAATTCGAGGAGACCACGTGCTTTCGTTGGCTCAGACAGGCTGAGATAAACGCCTTTAGAACAAGCCCTCCAGCTGGCAACGGCGTCCTTGAGCAACTTATCATCAGCTTGCTTTTGCAGATAACTGGCAATCGCCTGATATTTGGATTGCCACATGCGAGAGAAATCGATTTCAAGCTCGGCCAAGAGCGAGGCAAAATTACTCAGTTCGGCGTTGTTGGTGCCTTTCGAAAATTTCCTTGGAAACTGCAATTCCCGCCAGATTCGAACATCATGTTCAAGCTGCATGCGCCATCGTTGGATAGCGTCAGGAGCAACATGCATGCGCCTGGCGATCTCTGCATCAGACGCGCCTTCCAGAAATTGCTGCAAAGCCCAGATCACAGAGGCGACCACTATCCCCCCAACAGCAGAGTCGGAAGCGGTTGGAGCAACAGGCGAGTCCCATTCAAAACCCGCGGATGCAGGCGGTAGGGTTGAAAGATCAAATGAATCTTGCAGGACGCGCCAGCCGACATGTGCCGGCGACAGGCCGGATCGCCGTACTCTCTGCGACATCGTGTTCGGCTTGTAGCCAATCACCATCGACCACTCTGCAGTGGTCAGATCGATTGATTTGCAAATGGCATGATCCAGCCACAGGCGCAATGGTGCTTCATACAGATGGCTATATGAGCGCAATGTGGCAGCAGGAGAAGCGTGGCCTGCTGAGGCCGAAATCTGCTCAAGGGGGCTGACGTCGACAGTGGAGCTGGAACGCCAGCTGACGTTCACCATCTGGCTGATAACGGTGTGCCGGAGCGAATGGAAGCGGATGACGCGCTGCCCTGTCGCACACTTGAGCAGGTTGTTGACGTAGGCCTCAGTTGCGGCAGGACGATACTTTTGCCTGTCGTCCCCGGGGTCGCCAAACAGTAAGGTGTCGCCCGAAGCGCCTTCATCCAATCGTGAGTTGACGAGTTGCTTCAGCATGACAAGTGCCTGCCGGTCACGCAGAAGCAGGCGGCGCTGACTATCGTTGGTTTTAAGTCGACCGCGCTGGGCGTCACGGACGATCTCTATCTCGACGTATTCACCAATACTGTCTGTGGCAAAGATGATGTTGCGTACGTAGAGGCGCTTGAGTTCAGTCCGGCGTATTGGCGAATTAGCGGCAATGGCCAGCATCGCCTGGGCATATAGGCCCATCCTGGGGTCGGCGCACTTGGCGGCGGTGCTCACGCACCAATCAATCTCATGCTGCCAGACGAAATTGGCATGGACACGGCTTGGACTGCGCGACTTTCCACCAGCTTGTATTTTCATGGGCTCGACGTCGAACCATTCTTCCAGGAACATGTGAAAACTGGACAGGGCGGCGCTCATGACTCCGCGGATTGTGGGGGGCGCCGAATTGATCAGCTCGGTATAAAGCGGCTCGAGGGCTTCAGTTCGCCACGCAAATGGATCCTCTGGAAGCTGGTTCGCGACTTCGCCAAGCTTGGGCAAGGCGGTAGATATGTACTTGTGCACGGTATTGGCGGCGGGGTTGTCCTCAGTGACGGTTCCGCTTTCACACAGATAGGCCGCCCATGCGACCAGCACGGCCGTTCTGGGATCAGCAGCCAATAAACGTGTTCCCAGGTTTGCCAATTTGTGGGACCACTCGCGCTTAATGATTCCATCAATGGGGCTTTTGGTTTTCTCACCGAAAATGTCAGTGGCAATACCCAGTACCACCATGTTTATCGTGGAGCCAGTTGCATCTTCAGATATCTCAAGGAGTTCGGAGGTGACGCTTTGATCCTCCTGCAAAACGGGGATACCTTCAGTGAGAGGTTCCCTGATCGCCATGCCAGTCAGCTTTCTTGCCCACGCTGGACGGGGAATGGCGGACAGGCAGGAAGCACCGGCTGTATGGGCGAAAAGACTGGCAGGAAGATATTGAGAACACCAGGCCTCAAAATCGGAAATGAGTTCTTTCAGTGTGTCTGAACGGGTTGAGTAGAGCCGAATATCTTGCAGAAATTCGGTCAATTCGTGCGTGAGGTTGAGCGAGCAGCCGTCATGTTCATGACGTTGTCTCCATGCCATGGCCGTCAGGGCGCTGAGGAATCTGCGTTCAATCCGGGGTGGGGAGGCTTCCTCCCATTCAAGTGCGATGTGCTCTTCAATAGAGTAGGGCCGAACATTGGAGGCTTGCACGTTCTTGAGAGAAGCTGGATGCACGGCATCCAGGCAGACTAGGCGCAATGGCAAAACTCCGTTTGCATGATGATCCATTTTGATGGCGAGTTCCTGCAATCGCTTGAAGCGACGCACTCTTTCGGGCGTGGTGGGCAACGTTGACCACGCGACGGATCCATCGTCATCGAAAACAAAAAATACACCATGAACTGATGTGGAGTGTTTGAGTTGCATTTTCACTCCTTCGACAAACCAGAGATGACCTGGCCAAACAAGTTATTCGCCACGACATTCATCGCCCCTGCAGTCTGTCCGACCATCTGATCAAGGCAGACATTGCTGAATGCGTTCAGACGATGTTGCCCATGAATGGTGTGCCGCAGCACTGCATCGATGTAAGTTGATGGCAGCCCCGCATGACGAAGGTGGTTTTCCATGACCTTGCGACCACAATCAGGCGCAAGTTCGTACCCAGTGGATCGTGGAAGAATGAAGTTATGAGTGGAAACCGGAACAGCCTTGAGCGTATCGGTTGCGACGCAGAGCAGGCGGAGATCCTCAGCCTTGGCAACACCGTCGCACCAGCGTGCGAAGTCAGACGTTCGAGCCTTCATTCGCGTCAGACGTGAATGCATATGCCTGCTGTGCGAACGTATGCAGCCGATTGTGTGGCGGACAAAATCGCAGAGCGGAACAGGTTGGAGCCCTTGGTCATTTGGTGTCACCTTGTCATGCCAGCCGATCCAGGTGTCGCTCGTCTCATCGATGCTTGCGGGCAGGTCGATGACGATGGCCTCCCGCAGAGCAAGCAAGACGGAGAGGCGCCATGCGGATAGCGTGATGAAGTTGTTGTGAAAGGCCAGAAGGCGAGTGAGGCTGGAGTGATTGCCGGGACGTGATTCATCGGCCGCCTCGACAAGATGTCGGTCATGCTGCTGTAGGGATTCAAGTGTCGGTACCGCTCGGCAACCGAACCCCATCGTGGTATTTGAATACTCCGCAGACTTGCACCAGCCGGCCATGGCATATAGGTGGCGCATGGATTGCCAGATTTCAGACGAGCTCACATGGGCATAGTGCAGCTTGCTCCTGGGGATGTGGCTCAGGTCGCAACTGACTATGAAGGTGCTCAAACAGTCCAGGCCTGTCTGTCGCAGAAAGAGTCCGACGCTGTAGCGCAGACGCGCCCAAGAAGGTGTGATTTCTTCCTTGCAGGGATACAGACTCTGTTCCGGTCGCGGAACGCGGCTGTCCGGATAGAGCTCGTGAAGATGCCTGGCCGTCGGGTGGTGACTGAGCCGTAATTGCAGATGGTGATGCAAATTCGAAGGCAGAGGCCGTACCAGGAAAAAAGATGAAGGCAGGCTGCCCGGCAGTGCTCGCGAAGGCTCATTGATCATGGTCTCAAAGTTGACCTTGATGAGGCCTTCTTCAATGGCAATGCCGGCCGGCCATGCGCCATCAACGACTCGGTCCAGGATTTCGAGCTCGGCCACCACGTCCACTGGAAACCCAGTGATGGCAACCATCATGCCCAACGCACCATCAAACGTATCCGTGTCTAGCCCACTGGCGATGACGGCAAATGCATTTCTTACTTGATGATCACTGAGGTTGCGGTGCTTCGTCGCTCCAGCACGTTGAGCCGTCGATGCTAAAAACACGTTGTTCATGATTGCTCCAACCACGCGCCCACGAGGCGATGGAGGAGGGGGCTCGTCGATGGAGTAAGCCCGAATTACGTCGCGCCAGGATTTGTGCAGACTGTGCAGCCAGGGTGCGTCGACCGTTTCGTCTGGCGTGATGCCTCGAAGCAGCATGTCGATGCTGCTGTGGGGTACGTCTTCTTCTGCAATGATCGTGCTCAAATGTCGAGCACCACTTTGTGGAACGGACTTTGCGCGACTGAAAGCGAGGAGAATTTGAAGCCCTGCATACAGGTTGGCCAAGCGTCCTTTTGATGCGCGCGGGTCAGCAAGTAAGCACCAAAACGGATGTTTGTGCTTCAACCCTTTGAGCGCATTTGGAGCATCCTTTTGTCGATCCGTTTGACCGCTGCGGATCTCGTCCACCATCACTGAGAATTTTTTCTGGAATATGGTGGCCGACTGATTGGGAGACGGAAGGCGGCTGAAAACATACGTGACGGCCTTGAGCGCCGACTCGGCAACAGTCATCAAAGCCGGTAATCCTCGAGGGGCATCCAGCAATCTTGTGAAGAGTTCCAACGTTTCCGTATGGTCCGAATATGTAATTGATTCAAGTTCTTGGGCAGATGACATGGGCATTGCAGTTATCCTTTGGAAAAAAACACGCAAAAGGACGCCCACGCCTAGGCATCGAGGCTAATAACAGACGCGTTAAAGCGTATGAATTTTGTGAAATCAGGAGTGGCTGAAGGCGTTCAGCTGCTGCCGCGTTAAAGGGGCAGGTTTTGGCCGTTAAAGGCCCAGGACGATGCGTTAAAGCTCATCCCCATTTAGATGTCTAAGCATCTTGGATCACAGCAGACCATGCTGCATGCAACCCCGGTATAGGCTGGCATTTTGCCAGCGTGATGAAGATCAGTGCTAAGACTCGATCTCCACACGAACATATGCTACATCCAGATTGGACATTACGCAACATTACGCGAAATGAATGGGCGCACTGTTTGATGAGCGCAACGCATACCCTGTGGGTTGACATGGGTGTGCTTCGACGAACCGATTGTTTGTTTGCATCGTGAAATTACATCTGGATCACCATTAAATATGTCAAATATATTTGACAAAAATATTGGGCCATGTTCAACTCATAACCATGAATCTGAAAGAACTCGGACAGCGCATTCGCAATAGACGTGAGGCATTGGGCCTGTCACAAGACAGGCTGGCAAAGCTCAGTGGGCTGTCGCGTGCCACCGTCAACCAACTTGAGACCGGAGCCATTGGTGAATTGGGGGTTACCAAGCTGTTGGCGCTGTTTGACCTGCTCGGGTTAACGTTGGATGCAGGGACGCGTCCTGCGCGCAAGCATGCCTTGCTGATGGCCAGCCGTACCGCCAGCGTGAGTTACAAGACATCTCTGGATCCCGGCATTTTGGCTAAGGCACTGGTCGATGGCGCGCTACCAACTGCCATTACGCCCCATGTGGCTACCCTGCTGGATGAAGCGCCTCTTTCCATCATTGTGTCCGCGATTGAGGAGGCTGCGACCCGGCATCATGTGCCGCCGAAGCAAATTTGGCGCCACCTGATCCAGTGGGCGCACGATCTGCACTCGCCTCGGCAAGTGTGGGTTTGAGCATGGTGGGGAAATCATCTACAGCACCGACGCCAGGCAATCTTCCCGGTGGCGTTTGGCAAGGCCTATTGCAGCACGCGTTGCGCTTGGTCGATGAAATCCACCAGCATGGCATCAAGGACCCGTTCTGGACCTTTGGCGGCGGAACGGTTTTGATGCTGAGGTACAGGCATCGACACAGCAAGGATATCGACATCTTCGTGCCTGACCCTCAACACCTCGGGTATGTCTCGCCCCGGTTGAGTGACGTGGCCGAAGAGGTGTCGCATGACTACGTCGAGGGAAGTGGCTATATCAAGCTGATTCGACCAGAAGGCGAAATTGACTTTGTGGCATCACCCAATCTGACTTCAAACCCATTTGAGACTTGGCAGCTTTTGGGGCGTTCAGTACGCGTCGAAACGGCGGCCGAGATTGTTGCCAAGAAACTTTGGCATCGGGGTGACAGGGTGACGGCGCGAGATCTTTTTGATTTATCGCTCGTTATCGAACGCGAGCCAGGTGCCCTTGTGTCCGCCGCGCAGTACCTAGTCCGACATAGGGACGCATTTATGGAGCAACTCCAAAGCCGTTCAGTCGTACTGCAGGCGCAGTTTGATGCTATCGATGTTCTTGAATACAAACCGACGTTTGCTCAAGCCGCGGAGCGAGCCTCCAAATTCTTGTCAAAGTTGCCCGGAAGCTACTGAGTTTTTCAGGTGTGGTTTTGTCGTTCAATGCTCGTCTACCGATACGAATATGGACGTAATTTTTGACCCAATGGTCCTAAGCCGCTATAGTCAATTCCGCACCTGAAGCCATTTCGTTTGGGCGGCAAGTTGTGACAACAGGCGGTAAGCTTTTCGAAGTGGCTTTATGTGGTGTCACAGTATTTCGGCGCTAAGTTGTTGATTTATATGACGCACCGCCAATTGGCGCCGTACTAAATCTGGTGAGATCGCTGTGCATACACAGTGAAATACTTAGACTCATAACCCAGGTCGCAAGTTCAAATCTTGCTCGCGCAACCAACACAATGGCGGTATCCCGCTACAGCAAACGCCCACTTCATGTGGGCGTTTTTGTTTTTGAAGTACGGCGTTGTAGTCAACTCTGAGCGGACTGATGTGCTGATGGCTTGTTTCTTATGTGATAGGTCTGCGGTGTTGCCTTGCCTGCTTGCTTTCAAATAGTTTGGCAGGCGTGGGGGCTACCACGAGTTCGTGGTGTGGCTTTTTAGTCTGCTTGGGCCTTAAATCATTCGATATACGCAGGCGCAGACTGGTTTCGCGGCGCGGTGTGCCCTAACTCGCATTAAACTGATGCATCGACAACACGGATGGCAACCTGACGGACCGCACAAGATCCGAGCCTGCAACGCCGATGGCAAACGACCCACTGACCACAGACCAGACTGACGTCACGACAGAGTTATACCGGGCCGTTATTGGCCCGAGGAACCAGGATTACTACTTGGCCCAATTCGCCAAGTTTGATGCGCAGGGCAAGCCCAGCGCGACATGGCACTGGGCGGCCTTCTTCACCACGCTGAATTGGTTTGTCTTTCGCAAGATGTGGGCGGCGGCGCTTTGGTACGTCACGCTGGTCATCGCCTTTGCTTTGGCGATCTTTGGCCTGGGCAAGCTGGCCTTCAACTACACCGACGAAGTGCAGAATGCACTGCTCCTGCTATTTCTGCTGGCCATGTTTGTGACCCCGGCGCTGGTCGCTAATGCCTTGTACTACCGGTTTTGCGAGCGACGCATCACGAAGGCACTGGCTTCAGATTCCGGTGTGCAGGAAGCATGCGACCTGCTGGCCAGCCAGGCCAGCAGCAATCGGCGCTGGCTGATACTGGCCTTGCTCAATCTGCTGTTGGCGGGCCTGCTCGCCGGTGCGGCTAATTGGCTGCCCAAATTCAATCTACCGTCAATGAGTGAGGGCGAGTCGAACGAAGTCAAGTCGGCGCGCATCGGTGGCGAGCCTGAAGCTACAGCCCCCCCAACATCGACTGCATCGCAGCAGACGGCTCCGGCGCCTGTTGAGCCCGTCAGCGCGCCGCCTGTTGCCACCGCGCCTGAGCCTGCAGTGCCGGTGGCTGATGTACCTGCTCCATCAGACAAGCCTGCGACAGGTCCGACCGAGCCAGCCAGGGCCAGCGCGACAAAGGACACCAAAGCAGCGGCGACGCCCGCAGTCAAGATCGAGCCTGTGCCTGCCCCTGCCCCTGCCAGGGCAAAAGCGGAGCTTGAATCCAAGTCAGACCCGGCGATCGAGGTGCAAGGACGGCGCATTCGTACGGCAAAGCCGGCAGACAAAACGTTAACTGCGGATAAGGCAGTGACTCCGGAGGCCGACAAGCAAGCTGGCGAGGACGCGGCACGTGCCGCAGCCAACCGGCCAGATCGACGTTACTTCATCCAGGTCGGTGCCTATGCCGAGGATGGCCATGTGCGCGCGGCCCTGGTCAAACTGGAGTCCATCGGACTACCAGCCTTTACCCAGCCCGTACAGGCCAAGGATGGTCTCCTGATCCGGATCCGGGTGGGGCCGTTCGAGAGCCGGGCCGAAGCCGACAAGGCGCTGGCCAGGATCAAGGAGTTGGATTTCCCGTTCGTGATTCTTCGGCTGTAAGTCGAGCGCCGCAGACGCTAAAAAGGCAGTGACTCGCAGGCCTCGACCTGCACCAGGCAGTCATAGAACGTGGGGCCGCGTCCCATGTCGGTCAGGCGCTGGCTGGTGAGCTCGTTCACGTTATGGCCGTCAAAACCGAGCTTGCGCCACCAGATGCCCAGCGCATTCACCACGCCCGGCCGGGCTCTCGTGGACACCTCGACCCGGCAGCGGTATTCACCCCGCGAATTGAACACCCGGACCATGCCGCCCGCCATGATGTCGCGTGCAAGGGCGTCATCGGCGTGCATTTCCAGCAGCGGCTGACCCTCGATATCGCGCAGGCTTTTGACGTTAACGAAACTGGAGTTGAGAAAGTTGCGCGCCGGTGGCGAGATCATGGCCAGAGAATAGCGCTTGGAGCTGCCTGCGGGCTCATGGTTGGGAATGTGGTCGGGCAGGCCGTCCTGTCCCTGGGCTACGAGTCGCGCGCTGAAGAATTCGCAGCGCCCGGAGGGTGTGGGAAAGCCACCGTGGGCAAAAGGCGCCTGAGCATGCTGCAGCGTGCTGAAGCCTTGCGCCAGCAACTCGTTGAAATCGATGGCCGGCCCAAAAGCTTTGCGGCACAGGCTTTCATCGGATTCATCGAAGCAGGGATCGGTGAATCCCATGCAGCGGGCCAGTGCACGGAAGATGTCGGTGTTGGTTCGGGCTTCGCCTAGTGGTGCGATGGCCGGTCGGTTGAGCAATACATCGGTGTGGCCGTAGCTGGCATGTATGTCCCAGTGCTCCAGTTGCGTGGTGGCGGGCAGGATGTAGTCGGCATGGTCGGCAGTGTCGGTCTGGAAGTGTTCCAGCACCACGGTGAAGAGATCGTCGCGCAGAAAGCCTTGTACCACCTTGCCGGATTCCGGGGCCACTGCCACAGGGTTGCTGTTGTAAACCACAAGGGCCTCGATGGCGGGGCCGAAGGCGGGCGAGGCCGGACGCAGCAGGTCGTCACCGATCGTGCTCATGTTGAGGGTGCGCGGGCGGCGGGAGCCCAGCAGGTCCGGGCGTTGCAGCGCCGTACGGTCGATCGGATACATGCCCGAGCTCGACAGCAGCACGCCACCGGCGCGATGTCGCCAGGCGCCGATGAGCGCCGGCAGTGAAGCGATGGCGCGTACGGCATTGCCGCCGCCGTGCACTCGCTGCAGGCCATAGTTCATGCGGATGGCAGCAGGCTCGCCGCTTTGCTGGCAGGCGCCATAGTCGCGCGCGAGTGCGCGAATTTGTTCGGGCGAAATGCCGCAGACCTCGGCCGCACGCTCGGGTCGCCATTGCAGTGCGCGTTCGCGCAATTCCGGCCAACCCAGGGTGTAACGTCTCAGGTAGTCGTGGTCGAGCCAGTCGTGGGTGATGAGCTCGTGCATGAGTGACAGCGCCAGCGCAGCATCGGTACCAGGCAGCAGGGCGATGTGCTCGTGGCATTTCTCGGCAGTTTCGCTACGGCGCGGGTCGATGCAGATGAGCTTGGCGCCATTGCGCTTGGCCTGTTGCGCAAGCCGCCAGAAATGCAGGTTGCTGGCAATCGAGTTGCTGCCCCAGATCAGGATGAGCCTGGCTTCGCTGAAATACTCTACCTGCATGCCGACCTTGGCACCCAGGGTCTGGGTCAGGGCTTCGCCGCCGGCAGATGCGCAGATGGTGCGGTCGAGCAGCGAGGCGCCGAGTTGGTGGAAGAATCGCCCGGCCATGCCCTCGCCCTGCACCAGTCCCATGGTGCCGGCATAACTGTAGGGAAGAATGGCCTGTGCCGCGTCAGGGCCACGTGCGGCGATGGCGGAGAGTCGGGTGGCAATGTCGTTGAGCGCCTGCTCCCAACTGACGGGCTCGAATTGCCCGGAGCCCTTGGGCCCCACTCGCTTGAGTGGATGCAGGATGCGCTCGGGATGGTAGGTGCGCTCGGTATAGCGCGAGACCTTGGTGCACAGTGCCCCGTCGGTATGCGGGTGCGCGGGGTTGCCCTGTACTTTGATGGCGATACCGTTTTGCACGGTGGTGATCAGCGAGCAGGTGTCGGGGCAGTCATGCGGACAGGCACCCCGTACTTGCCAGCTGGCCTTGTCTGGGGTGCTTGGGGCGATGTCATTCATGGCGTTCCTCAAGGGCGGGCAGGATGGTCATGCGGGGAGCGGAGATCTCGTCCTGCCGGCCGCAGATCATCTTCCATTTTGCATGATGGCTTGCCGGGTGGCTCGTGTCATCCGGCTGCGCAATGCCCCTGACAACAACAGGCCAGCGTGCCCGGGGCGACGGCAGTCGGGTAGTCAAAGCGGTATGCTTGTCGACATAAATATGATTTGGAGCGAGATATGAAGGTGATCGATTCCATCGTGGCTTCAGCCGCCGCCATGGCCGCCGTGCGCCGCGACATCCACGCGCATCCCGAGCTGTGTTTTGAAGAAGTCCGCACCGCCGATGTGGTGGCCGGCAAGCTCGCGGAGTGGGGCATTCCCGTGCACCGCGGCATGGGCAAGACCGGGGTTGTCGGCATCATCAAGAACGGCAATTCGCCCCGCGCCATTGGCCTGCGCGCCGACATGGATGCCCTGCCCATGCAGGAGTTCAACACCTTTGCCCATGCGAGCCAGCATGCCGGCAAGATGCACGCCTGCGGACACGATGGGCATACTGCCATGCTGCTGGCCGCGGCACAGCATCTCGCGAAACACCGCAATTTCGACGGCACGGTCTACCTGATCTTCCAGCCTGCCGAAGAGGGCGGGGGCGGCGCGCGGGAGATGATGCGTGACGGACTGTTCGACAAATTCCCGCTGGACGCCGTGTTTGGCATGCACAACTGGCCGGGTATGAAAGCCGGCAGCTTTGCCGCCAGTGCCGGGCCGGTGATGGCCTCGACCAATGAGTTCAAGATCACCCTCAGGGGCAAGGGCGGCCACGCCGCGATGCCGCACAACGCGATTGATCCCGTACCTGTGGCCTGCCAACTGGTACAGTCCTTCCAGACCATCATCAGCCGCAACAAGAAGCCGATCGACGCCGGTGTGATCTCGGTCACCATGATCCATGCGGGCGAGGCCACCAATGTGATTCCCGACAGCTGCGAGTTGCAGGGCACAGTGCGTACCTTCACGCTCGACGTGCTGGACATGATCGAGCAGCGCATGCGGCAGTTGGCCGAGCATCTGTGCGCGGCCCATGACATGCGGTGCGAGTTCGAGTTCGAGCGCAACTACCCGCCCACCATCAACTCAGCGCATGAGGCAGACTTTGCACGCCAGGTCATGGCCGGCATCGTGGGCGAAGCCAATGTGCTGGCGCAGGAGCCCACCATGGGCGCGGAGGACTTTGCCTACATGCTGCAGGCCAAGCCGGGGGCGTATGTCTTCATTGGCAACGGCGAAGGGGATCACCGCGTCATGGGCCATGGCGGCGGTCCCTGCATGCTGCACAACCCGAGTTACGACTTCAATGACGATCTCATCCCCTTGGGGGCGACCTACTGGGTCCAACTGGTCGAGGCCTGGCTGTCGCCGGATGATGACTGAGCCAGCAGTGTTGCGCACAGATTTTCAAGACTAAATTGACCGTCAGCCCTTGTATATACTGCGCAATAAGCTATAAAAATAATAGCAAATATTGCTGGAGGGAGTGTCCCTGAAAGCAGGCGGGGCGAAATGGTGAGCAATGGGGTTTTGTGATTGCACCGCCTGCTTCGTGCCCTGAACTCGCCCGGACTTAAGCCGTAGCCCCAAAGCCCCGGCTTTGGGCGATTTCCAGCAGGCCGTCGAAGATCAGGCTGTCGACCAGCTCGAACTTGACGGACATGCTGGGCGCCATCTTCCAGCCCGCGCCCCCCGTCATGATGCAGGCCGGCTCGGCATGGCAGTGAGCGCGCACATGTTGAACCATGCGCTCGACCGCACCGGCAATCGCGAAGGTGCCGCCGCTGGTCAATGCGTCACTCGTGTTGGTGGGGAAATCGCGCACTTCTCCGGTGGGCACATGCAGGCCTGCAGTCCCGGACTCCAGTGCGCGCAGCATGATGCCGTGGCCCGGCAGGATGATGCCGCCCAGAAAACTGCCACTCGTGTCGATCGCTTCGACCGTGACGGCCGTGCCGACCATGACCACCACGAGTGGACGCGGCGCACCCTGGGCCAGGATGCGATGCCGTGCACCAATCATGGCGACCCAGCGGTCCGCGCCGAGCCGTGCCGGGTGGTCGTAGTGGTTGGCAAGGCCGGCTTCGGCTTCGCTGGGCACCACCCATTGCGGCACGACATCCCATAACTCCATCTGCTCTTCCACCCGGCGCTTGATGGCCTCGCCGGCCACGGCGCAGCCAAGCATGCAATGTGGCGCACTCAAGGCGGCCCAAGGGCCTTCGGCGAGCTTGTCGATGTTTTCGAGAAATACGGCACCATGGGCCAGCAGGCGCGCACCCGGGCGGGGAGCGTCGTACTGCGCCCACTTGAGGCGCGTGTTACCCACGTCAATAGCCAGAAAAGTCATGTTCGAAGTCGGGTGGCATGCAAGTAAAACACGTGCATGGTAAGCGCCAGGGCGCGGGTCGGGTGTTGCACAGGCGTCATTTCACGGGGCTCAGCCCTGGCGCCATGGCAGGCCATGGTAGCGCCAGCCGCCTTTACGGCCTCGGTGGGCCTGCGTGTCGGGGTCGCCCTCGAAACCTTCGAGGATGTTGTAGGCTTCAAGGCCAAGTTCGGTGGCGCGCTTGGCGGCGACGATGGAACGCACGCCGCTGCGGCACAGCAGCAGGGCCTTCTTGCCGGTCGGCACGGCAGCGCGTACGCCCTCGTCGAAGCTGGGGTTCATGGCCATGCCGGGCCACTGCTTCCAGGCCAGCGGCACCGCGTCAGGTACAAAGCCCACCCACTCGCGCTCGGCATCCGTGCGCACGTCGATCAGCACGGCCTCGCCGGACTTCCACCATTTGTAGGCAAGTTGGGGTGTGACGTCGCCGGCATAGCCCTGGGATGGACGCACACTCAGCAGCTCACCACCGCCGGCATCGTGCCGCTGGCCCGAGCTCAGGTTGGCGGGCACGGCCTCGTCGATGCGGCGCGGCTTGGGCAGGTTCAGCGCACCCATGATGGCCACGAACTCGGCCTGGGTCCTGCCCGCGACGCGGGCATTGCCCGCTTTCTCGATGCCGATGGTGGAGTGTGTGCGGCCCTGGTAATCATGGCCGGGCCACACCACGGTGTCGTCAGGCAGAGCGAACAGTACCTGGGTCAGGCTGTGGTACAGGGCCTCGGCACTGCCGGACTGGAAGTCGGTGCGGCCGCAACCGTTGATGAGCAGGGTGTCACCCGTGAAGACATGGTGTTCATCGCCGGTTTGCCAGAGGTAGCTCATGCTGCCCGCGGTATGGCCGGGCGTGGCCAGGGCCTGAATTTGCTGCGTGCCGATTTTGAGGACATTGCCATGGGTCAGTTGCATGGCGGCGGTGGTGATGCCGCAGGCCAGCGGTGCGGCCGTCTGCGCACCGGTGTGTTCGACCAGTTGTGCGGCGCTGGTGATGTGGTCGGCATGGGCGTGGGTCTCCACGGTCCACATGAGCTTGAGCTGATGCTCGCGCAGCACCTGAAGGTCGCGCTCGACCTGCTCGTCCACCGGGTCGATGATGATCGCTTCGCGCGTGCCGTCATCAAACAGCACATAGGTGTAGGTGCTGGAGGCCGGGTCAAAGAGCTGGATCGGTTTCATGGTGTGCCACAGGGAAAATCGCCATGTGTCTGCTTGTAACAATAGGGGGACTCTAAAGGATTTTGCCTTGCCATGGTGCACTGCCGCAGCGCTGAGCTGGTGCGGACCGACAGAAGGCTGAATTTCACTCTCGCCAGAAAATCCAAGCGTTATATTTTTTGTAGCATACGCCGCAGACAGGAGGCCGCCTGAAGAGGGAAATATTGGCAAACTGCAGCGCGCGCAGTGGCAAACAGAGCGCAAGCCGGATAGGGATTGCGACATGGGTGGTCATCCTGTCCCCGGGAATGACCGCCCATGACCAGCGGTGCTGCCGTCTTAGACGATTTTCACGCTGAGGTTGGGGAGACCATCGATATGCATCTCGATGACATCACCCTTGACCACCGGCCCCACGTTCTCGGGCGTGCCCGAGTAGATGATGTCGCCAGGGAACAGCTCAAAGGCTTCGGACAGTTTGGTGATTTGCTCGGCCACCGACCAGATCATCTGGTTGAGGTTGGCGCTCTGCTTGGTCTGGCCATTGACCTTGAGCCAGATGGCGCCCTGGGTGAAGTGCCCTGTCTGGGCGACCTTGTGGATCGGGCCAATGGGGGCCGACATGTCAAAGCTCTTGCCGATTTCCCAGGGCTTCTTCTGGTCACCCATGGCACGTTGCAGGTCGCGACGCGTCATGTCCAGGCCCAGCGTGTAGCCATAGACGTGCTCGAGCGCCTTGTCCAGCGGAATGTTGCGTCCGCCCTTGCCGAGTGCAGCGACGAGCTCAGCTTCGTAGTGGTAGTTCTTGGTGAGCGTGGGGTAGGGATGATCGGCCACAGTGCCGCTGCGCACGTACTGGATCGCGTCGGTTGGTTTCTGGAAGAAGAAGGGCGGCTCACGTGTTGGATCCGAACCCATCTCACGCGCGTGGGCGGCGTAGTTGCGGCCGATGCAGTAGATACGGCGCACGGGATACTGCTCGTCGCTGCCGACGATGGGGATGGTGGTGCTGCCCACGGCGAACGGGGTCTTGACCTGCTGCTGCGCGATGCCAGGCAATGCGCAGCCAGCGAGAGCGCCTGTGGTGACGAGCGCCGAGCTTTGGAAAAAGTGTCTTCTGTCCATAGTGTTGTCTCCGGAAGGATGTTTGTTATCTGCCTTGTCTGTCTTGTCTGCCAGTCGTTTGGATTTCTGTGATGCTGCCCGCTGGCTGGCGAAGCGTAGCTGAAATCCGTGTTGACGCAGCATGGCATTTCAAAGATTGGGTCTAAAAAAGTAAAAACATTTTTACCCGCGCAGGGATTGTGTATGCGCCTTGCCCCAAAGCCCATGGTGCGGGAGTTTGCTTGCATTGCGTCAAATACGGGTGAGCGTATTCAATCGTTAGCAAGGGTAAGCCCTAGAAGCCATGCAGCGCTAGCATGCCTATAGTGTCTGAGTGAGCTGTGTTTGCAGTCCGCAGGAGCAACATTGATAAACCTGACAAAAGGAAGCGCGATGTCACTGAAAGAGACCACCCCCCAAGAGATGATTACAAAAACCACAACTTCACGGCGCAAGTTCTTTGTGGCTGCGGCTGCGGCTGCGGCTCCCGTGGCGGTCGTCCGAGCGCAGGCTCCGGCCGTTGCGGTCAAACCTTCCGCCGTTGTACTGAAGATGCAGGGCGCCTGGGGCGCCAAGGACATCTTCAATGAAATGGCGGAAGACTATGTCAAACGCGTCAACGAGATGGCTGGCGGTGCATTGCGCATCGAATACCTGACTGCTGGCGCTGTCGTCAAGCCTTTCGAGGTGACCGACGCCGTGAGCAAGGGCGTGCTGGATGCCGGCCACACTGTGGCGGTATATTGGTACGGCAAGTCCAAAGTGGCTTCGCTGTTCGGCTCCGGCCCCGTCACCGGCGCCAACGCCGAGCAAACGCTGGGCTGGATGTACCGCGGAGGCGGCTTGGCTTACTACGAAGAGCTGCAAAAGCAGCTCGGTCTGAACCTCAAGGGTTTCTTTGCTTTCCCGATGCCGACCCAGCCGCTGGGCTGGTTCAAGAAGACACCTCCCAAGACGGCCGCCGAGCTCAAGGGCTACAAGTACCGTACGGTGGGACTGGCTGCGGACCTGATGCAGGAACTCGGCATGAAAGTCACCCAGTTGCCTGGCGGCGAGATCGTGCCGGCGATGGAGCGTGGCGTGATTGATGCCTTCGAGTTCAACAACCCAACCTCTGACAGCCGCTTCGGCGCACAGGACGTGGCCAAGTACTACGCCATGGGCTCTTACCACCAGGCGATGGAGTTCTTCGAGATCATCTTCAACCGCACGAAGTACGAGGCGCTGCCCCCTCACCTGAAGGCTGTTCTGCAATACGCCGCCGAGGCCACCTCGTCGGCCAATACCTGGACTGCGCAGGACAACTACTCGAAAGACCTGCAGAAGCTCATCACCAAGGACAAGGTCAAAGTGTCCCGTACATCCAAGGCCGTCTTTGATGCGCAGATCAAGGCCTGGGACACGGTCACAGCCAAACTGGAGAATGAGGATCCGTTCTTCAAGAAGGTGCTGGCCTCCCAGAAGGACTGGGCCCGTCGGGTGGCATACTACGGCTTCTTCAACGAAGCAGACTACAAGACTGCGTTTGAACACGTGTTCAAAACCAAGCTGCCTAAATAATTTCTATATCAAGGCACATGGTCGCTGCCTTTTCTGGTGGCGACCTTTTTTTTGAGTAAGCAGATGGAAAAATTCATACGCAATATCGATTACCTGTCAAAGTCAATCGGACATGCTTTCGCCTGGACAGTTCTCGTGCTGACGGCCGGAACCTGCTACGAGGTGTTCCGCCGCTACGTGCTGAATGACCCCACTTCGTGGGCATTTGACATGAGCTACATCCTTTACGGGGTTCTGTTCCTGATGGCGGGGGCGTATACCTTGTCCAAGAATGCCCATGTAAGGGGTGACTTCATTTACCGGAAATGGCAGCCGGCAACCCAGGCGAAGGTGGACCTGGCGCTTTATTTCATTTTCTATCTCCCCGGCGTTCTTGCGCTCGTCTTTTCCGGGTTCTTCTATGGCTGGGATGCCGCCAGAATTCAGGAGGTGAGCGTCAACAGCCCGATTGGAGTGCCAATCTGGCCCCTGAAAATGATCATCTTCGTCGCCGGGCTGACCCTGCTGTTGCAGGGGGCGGCTGAAATGTGCCGCTGTGTGATGGCGATTCGGGATAACGAATGGCCCAGCCGTGACGATGATGTCGTCGAATTGGAAGTTGCGCTGCAGCAGCAGTTTGGAAAGAAAGAGGGAGACGCGTCATGAGCGATCCAGTCATCGCCTTGTTGATGCTTGGCCTTTTTATTGTCTTTATTTTTCTGGGATTCCCGATTGCCTTCACCTTGATGGGCATGGGCATCCTGTTCGGAAGCTATGCCTATTATTCGCCCGGGCAGCACTTCTTCGACAACAACATCTTCTACCTGTTCACGCAGAACACCTTCAGCATCATGAACAATGATGTGCTGATCTCGATACCCTTGTTCCTGTTCATGGGCTACATCATTGAGCGGGCCAATATTCTGGACAAGTTGTTCCTGAGCCTGCAGGTGGCGCTGAAGCATGTACCCGGGTCGATGGCCGTGGCGGCGCTGATCACGTGCGCCCTGTTTGCCACGGCAACCGGTATTGTCGGTGCTGTCGTGACCTTGATGGGTTTGCTGGCGTTGCCCCCCATGCTCAAGGCCGGCTATGACCAGAAACTGGCCACGGGCGTGATTGCCGCGGGCGGCACGCTGGGTATTCTGATTCCACCGTCGATCATGCTGATTGTGTACGCGGCTACGGCCGGTGTGTCAGTGGTCAAGCTGTATGCAGCTGCCATGATCCCGGGCATGACGCTTGCGGGCCTGTACCTGATCTACGTCATCACGCGCTGTGTCATCAACCCTGCCCTGGCGCCCAAGCCCAAGGACCTGGACAAGATCAGTTTCATGAAGGCCACCTATATGGTGGTGACGGCGTTCCTGCCGCTGGCCTTGCTGATCCTCACGGTGCTCGGCTCCATCCTGTTTGGCCTGGCAACGCCCAGTGAGGCTGCTGCCATGGGATCCCTCGGAGGCATTGTTCTGGCGGTGGTCTACGGTGCATTTACCTGGCAGCGGCTGAAGGAGGCCGTGTTCCTGACGGCCAAAACCACGGCGATGGTTTGCTATCTGTTTGTCGGCTCCTGGACTTTCTCCAGCGTGTTCTCCTACCTTGGTGGCGAGAGCGTGATCAAGGAGTTCATGCTGTCGATGGACCTGAACACAATCCAGTTCCTGCTGATCACCCAGGCCATCATCTTCATCCTGGGCTGGCCGCTGGAATGGAGCGAGATCATCATCATTTTCGTGCCGATCTTCCTGCCATTGCTGGAGCACTTCCAGGTGGATCCCTTGCTGTTTGGCATCCTGATTGCCGTCAACCTTCAAACGTCGTTCCTGACGCCACCGATGGCCATGTCGGCGTACTATTTGAAGGGGATAGCGCCGCCAGAGGTTCAGCTATGGACAATTTTCAAAGGGTGTTTCCCCTTCCTGGGGCTGGTCTTTGTCACGATTGCGCTCATCTATGTGCAACCCCAGATTGTCAACTGGCTGCCGGATCTGATGTACAACAATGAGACGACGCAAGTGGAAACGCCTTCGGACGACCCCGCAGACGACGAGGGCGTCATGGATCCGGCCTTCCTCAAGTAAACGAAGCTGACCGTCTGGTGATACCAGGCGGGCATGAAGCCCGTGCGCAGTCTTTCGTGACGATGCCCGGGCGCTTTCTTCACCATTTCACAAAAGGTTTTGCAGGTGTCAGAAGTTCAAAAAGACTGTCATGAACTGGGGGTGACCGAGTTAAGTGCCCACCTGAGCGAGGGCCGTCTGGGTTTGCGCGACTACGTGAGCGCCATGCATGGCCATACCGAGGCCGTTGAGCCCGAGGTGAAAGCCTTTGCCCATTACAGCAAGGACATGGTCAATCTGCAGGTTGAGCGTATTGAACCGCTGAAGCATGCAGGCGGGCCCTTGCCCTCGCTGTATGGCGTACCTGTGGCGATCAAGGACAACATCGACACGGAAGACTACCCGACCGAATACGGTTTTGGCGGGGCTGCCGGCCGCACACCCAATGTGGATGCTTTGCTGGTGCACAAGCTGCGCCAGGCTGGCGCGCTGATCTGGGCCAAGTCGCGCACGACCGAGCTTGCCTACATGCACCCGACCATCACCGAGAACCCGCGCGTGCCCGGTCACACGCCAGGTGGCTCGTCGAGTGGCTCGGCTGCGGCTGTGGCCAGTGGTTTGGTCCCTGCTGCGATTGGCACGCAGACCAATGGTTCGGTCATCCGGCCGGCCTCGTTTTGCGGCATCTATGGTTACAAGCCCTCCCGGGGGCTGATCTTCAACGGGGGCGTGCTCAAGTGCTCGCCCTCGCTCGATCAGGTTGGCGTGTTTGCCCGTTCGGTGGAAGACCTGGCTGCCGTTGGCGAGGTCATGATCGGTGGCCACTCACTCGAATCGGGGCAACTGGTGTTTCCGATGAAGCTGCGCGACGTGTGCGCGTCAGAGCCTCCGCTGCAACCCAAGTTCATGTTCACCAGGACGCCCATGTGGGAGCGCATGGACGCGGGTGCCCAGGGCGCCTTCGAGGCGCTCAAGGACGAACTCAAGGACTGCCTCGTGGAAGTGGAGCTTCCCCCTTCCGTGATCAATGCACTGTCCTGGCTCAAGGCCGTGATGGAGGCCGAGATGCAGGTCAACCTGAAGCACGTGGTGGATGCCGCAGGTGGTAAGGCCAGCCAGCCCACGCTCGACATGCTCGAGCGCGGCAGCAAAATCCTGGCCTCTGAGTACTTGCTGGCACGCGAACGCATGCTCAGCGCGGCAAGCGGTTTTGATGAATACTTCGACCATTTCGACGCCATCGTCACGCCCTCCACCCTGGGGCCGGCGCCCAAGGGCCTGGGCAGCACGGGCGACCCTGTCATGAGCACGATCTGGACCTTCGCCGGGCTGCCCTGTATTTCGATGCCGCTGCTGCAGACCGAGGAAGGCCTGCCACTGGGCGTGCAACTCGTGGGTGGTCCGCGCCAGGATGCACGCTTGTTGCGCACCGCGCGCTGGCTGGCGCAGCGCCTTGGATGAGCTTGCACGCAGACTACTTTTAAGACTTTTTTTCAAAGGCCTAGCCATGAACAAACGCATATACAAACTCTTCGCCTTGCTGCTGCTGGCGATCTTTTTCCTCCCCTACATCATCAAGATCAAGGAGCTGGATCTTGTGGTCCTGCTGATTGCTGGCCTGGCCCTGCCGGCCTATGACTTCTTCACGTCCAAGGACGAGAGCTGAAGCTTCGCTGGCCCTTGCAAGGGCTTGAGACTGAGAGTTGAGAGCCTGTCTGCGTGTGTGTCCCATCCAGGCACACCAGCAAAGGCAGCCGCCAGTCTGGCGCTGTCAGCCAAAGAGATACCAGCAAAGGGGCGCTTCGGCGCCCCTTTGCATAGGAAAACCGTTAAGATTGACGTTTACGTAAACGTCAATTGAGGTGGAGGCAGGTGTGTCTGTTCATCCGCCCGTGTGACCCGGAGACCCGCCATGACCGATCTGTCCGCCGAATACAAAACCCTTGCCAATTACCGGCCCAAAAACAAGGTTCGCTTTGTCACGGCGGCGAGCCTGTTTGACGGCCATGACGCAGCCATCAACATCATGCGTCGCATCCTGCAAGGCATGGGCGCCGAGGTGATCCACCTCGGACACAACCGCAGTGTGGATGAGGTGGTGACCGCCGCGCTGCAGGAAGACGCGCAGGGCATTGCCATCAGCTCCTACCAGGGCGGCCATGTGGAGTACTTCAAGTACATGGTCGATCTGCTCAAGGCCCGTGGGGGTGAGCACATCCAGGTATTTGGCGGCGGAGGCGGGGTCATCGTGCCGTCCGAGATCAGTGAGCTGCAGGCCTATGGCGTGGCGCGAATTTTCAGCCCGGAAGACGGTCAACGCATGGGCCTGGCCGGCATGATCGGCGAGATGGTGATGCGATGCGACCAGGACCTTGCGGTGCATGCGCCCCGCGCACTGGCTGCCATTCAGGGCCACGACGAGCAGAACTGGCGCGCCCTCGCACAACTCATCACCGGGCTGGAGAACGAGCAGGCCGCAGGCGAGGCCAAAGGCGCGCTGGACGCGGGCTTTGCCGAACTGGTCAAGGCAATCAGGGCACATGCAGCGACGACCCAGGTGCCCGTGCTGGGCATTACCGGCACCGGCGGTGCAGGCAAGTCCTCGTTGACCGACGAGCTGATCCGGCGCCTGCGGCTCGACCAGGGTGACCGCCTGCGCGTGGCGCTCATCAGCATCGATCCTTCACGCCGCAAGAGCGGTGGCGCCCTGCTCGGGGATCGCATCCGCATGAACGCCATCGGTCCCTGGGCGCAGGTCGATACTGGGCAGAAGAACGACAGTGCGCAGCGGGTCTTCATGCGCTCGCTGGCCACGCGTGATTTCGGCAGCGAAATCAGCGCGGCGTTGCCGGATGTGATTGCCGCCTGCAAGTGCGCCGGTTTTGATCTCATCGTGGTGGAAACCTCGGGCATTGGTCAGGGCGATGCCGCCATCGTGCCCTATGTCGATGTGCCGCTGTATGTGATGACGCCGGAGTTTGGTGCCGCGAGTCAGTTGGAAAAGATCGACATGCTCGACTTTGCCGAGTTTGTCGCCATCAACAAGTTTGATCGCAAGGGCGCTGCCGATGCGCTGCGCGATGTGGCCAAGCAGGTGCAGCGCAACCGCACTGCCTGGACCACCCCCGCCGATCAGATGCCGGTGTTCGGCACCATGGCCGCACGCTTTAACGACGATGGCGTCACGGCGCTGTACCAGGCCTTGAAGCCCCGGCTGGCCGAACTTGGGCTGGCACTTCAGTCCGGACCGTTGCCCGTGGTGTCGGTGCGCAGCAGCAGCAACCAGACCCCGGTGGTGCCGGCTGCGCGCACGCGCTACCTGGCCGAGATCAGCGACACCGTGCGCGGCTACAAGAAGCGCGCGCGCGCGCAAGCCCGGCTTGCCCGTGAAATCCAGCAGCTTGAGGCTGCCACCCGGATGCTGAAAGTGGACAAGCCCGACAAGGCACGCGCCGCCGAGGCGACGATGGACCTCGCGCAGCAACGCGAGCTGCAGCTCGATGGCGATGCCCGCAAGCTGCTGGCGCAGTGGCCGCAGATGCAGCAAGCTTATGCGGGCGACGAGTATGTGGTGAAGATCCGCGACAAGGAAATCCGCACCGCACTGACCACCAAGTCGCTCAGCGGCACCACCATCCGCAAGGTGAGCTTGCCCAAGTACGAAGACCATGGCGAAGTCCTGCAGTGGCTGATGCTGGACAACGTGCCCGGCAGCTACCCCTATACCGCAGGTACTTTTGCCTTCAAGCGCGAGAACGAGGACCCAACCCGCATGTTCGCTGGCGAGGGCGATGCCTTCCGCACCAACCGGCGTTTCAAGTTGCTCAGTGAGGGCTTGCCGGCCAAGCGCCTGTCGACCGCCTTTGACTCGGTCACGCTCTACGGCAACGACCCGGACCTGCGCCCTGACATCTATGGCAAGGTGGGCAACTCGGGGGTGAGCATTGCCACGCTGGACGACATGAAGGTGCTGTATGACGGCTTTGATCTATGCAACCCGTCGACCTCGGTGTCCATGACCATCAATGGTCCCGCACCCAGCATCCTGGCCATGTTCATGAACACCGCGATCGACCAGAACCTCGCCAAGTTCAAGACTGACAACGGACGTGAACCCACCGACACCGAGGCCGCCAAGATTCGCGAGTGGGTGCTTGCCAATGTGCGTGGCACGGTGCAGGCCGACATCCTCAAGGAAGACCAGGGCCAGAACACCTGCATCTTCAGCACCGAGTTTTCCCTCAAGGTGATGGGGGATATCGCCGAGTACTTTGTGCACCACAATGTGCGCAACTTCTACAGCGTCAGCATCTCGGGCTACCACATCGCCGAGGCCGGGGCCAACCCCATCAGTCAGCTGGCCTTCACGTTGTCCAATGGGTTCACCTTCGTTGAAGCCTATCTGGCGCGGGGCATGCACATCGATGACTTTGCGCCCAACCTGAGCTTCTTCTTCTCCAACGGCATGGACCCCGAGTACACCGTGATGGGCCGCGTGGCGCGCCGTATCTGGGCGGTGGCAATGAAGGAAAAATACGGTGCCAACGAGCGCAGCCAGAAGCTGAAATACCACATCCAGACCAGTGGTCGCAGCCTGCACGCGCAGGAGATCCAGTTCAACGACATCCGTACCACGCTGCAGGCGCTGATTGCGATTTACGACAACTGCAACAGCCTGCACACCAATGCCTTCGACGAGGCCATCACCACGCCGACCGAAGAGAGCGTGCGCCGCGCCATGGCGATCCAGCTCATCATCAACCGCGAGTGGGGGCTGGCCAAAAATGAGAATCCCTCGCAGGGCGCTTTCATCATCGAGGAGCTCACCGAGTTGCTGGAGGAGGCGGTATTGGCCGAGTTCGAGCGCATTTCCGAGCGCGGCGGTGTGCTCGGTGCGATGGAGACCGGCTACCAGCGCGGGCGCATCCAGGACGAGAGCATGCACTACGAGATGCTCAAGCACACCGGCGAGTTGCCCATCATCGGCGTCAACACCTTTCGCAACCCGCATGGCGATGCCGTGCAGGACAAGCTGGAACTCGCACGCTCAACCGAGGAAGAGAAGCAGAGCCAGCTCAAGCGGCTTGAAGCTTTCCACGCGCAGCATGCCAAGGAGGCACCGGTTCAACTCAAGCGCCTGCAACAGGCCGTGATCGACAACGGCAATGTGTTCGAGGTGCTGATGGATGCCGTGCGTGTGTGCTCGCTGGGCCAGATCACGAACGCACTGTTCGAGGTGGGTGGCCAGTACCGGCGCAATATGTAGTCAAGGCTCAGGCTGGCGGCGCCAGCCTGAGCCGCTTGTCTCACACGGGGAATCCCTCAGCGGGCCGGCCCGCGGCCACCACGCCGGAGCATGTCGCGCTGTTCCTTGGTCAGCAGTTCATCCATCTGCTTCTGCGCTGCGAGTGATTGCTCGAACATCTGCTGCTGCATTTCGGCGAGCTTTTTGTTGCTGGCGCTCAGGGCGGCGGCATCGGGTTTGTCGGCGTTGTACAACTCGGCCATCTTCGCCTGCTCATCCTGCATCTTGCCCATGGTCTCCCAGTGCTTGCGTCGCAGCTCATTCTGCAAGGCCGTGATCTTGCTGCGCTGCTCCGCGCTCAGCTTGAGGTCAATGCCGGGACCATAGCCTTGCCCATAGCCACCCATCATGCCGGGTCCCATGCCGTAGCCGGGGCCATAACCTTGCCCGTAGCCACCCATCATGCCGGGTCCCATGCCATAGCCGGGACCATAGCCTTGCCCGTAGCCACCCATCATGCCGGGGCCCATGCCGTAGCCGGGACCATAGCCTTGCCCGTAGCCACCCATCATGCCGGGGCCCATGCCGTAGCCAGGGCCGTAGCCGCCAGGAGGCGAGTCCGCCCATGCCGTGCTTGTGAGTGCGGCAGCGCTGATCAGGGCCAGGGCATGCAAGCCCTGGCGGAATTTGTTCTGTTTCATGTTCGAACTCCTTGATGGTTTGACAATCTCATGCGTCAGCCTGGCTGGTGTTTTTGGATGTTCATCCAGAAGAGTGACATTCATGTTCACGCGTCTGCTGTACGCTGACCGGAGTTTGCGCCGTCTCTATCGTTGCTGTACTTGATGCATGTCAAACACCGTGCACGCTCGACTGTCGCGAGAGGTGCTTCCTGCTGACGTCAAGGGATTTGATAGCTATATTTTTTATAGCTATTGACGTATATATGAAAAGGGCTTCGGCCTGATTTCAGGGTAAAAGGTGAACATCGTCGAGCAGGCGTTCCATGTCCGCCTTGCTGCACAGCGCGGTGCCGGTGGACAGCAAGGCTGCCGAGCCCGCTGCCACGCCATAACGCATGGCATCGTCTGCGCGCATGCCTTGCGCCAATGCCCAGACCATGGCGCCGACAAAGCTGTCGCCCGCCCCCGTAGCGCTGCGCACGGAGACGTAGAGGCTGGGCGCACGCCAACTGCCTTGCGCGGTGGCGAGCAGCGCGCCATGCTCCCCCAGCGAGAGCGCCACCATGTCGGCTTGGCCCTGTTGCACGAGCTGCTGGGCGGCAGCACGCCATTGCGGCTCGTCATCCAGCGGCTGGCCCGTGAGTTCGCGCAGTTCGCGCAGGCTGGGTTTGACGAGGTAGACACCTTGCTGCAGGGCTGCTGCGAGGGCCGGGCCCGAACTGTCGAGCACCACACGGGTGCCGCGGGCATTGGCGAGCCGGGTGATGTGGGCATAGAAATCCGTGGGTACGCCCGGCGGCAGGCTGCCGCTGAGCACGAGATAGCGTGGTGCCGGTGTCTGTGCGTTGAAGCGATCGAGGCAAGCCTGCCATTCCACTTCCGTCAGCGTGGGGCCAGGCAATACGAAGCGGAACTCGCGCCCGCTGGAGGTCTCCAGCACCGTGAAGCTCTCGCGCGTGTCGCCGGCAATGTCCACGCACTCGCTGCGCACCTGCTCCGCATTGAGCAGCTGGTGCAAAACCTGGCCCGTGCTGCCCCCGCGCGTGATGAGGGCCCGGCAGTCACCCCCGAGCCGCTGCACAACGCGCGCCACGTTGATGCCGCCGCCACCCGGATGGTGTTCGGCGGCAGTGCAGCGCAGCTTGTGGGTGTCCTGCACATGCAGCGTGCTGGTGGCAATGTCGAGTGCCGGGTTCATGGTGAGAGTCAGTATGTCGGTCATTTTGGTCAGC
The DNA here is from genome assembly GCA_018815325.1 of Gammaproteobacteria bacterium. Classification (GTDB taxonomy): domain Bacteria; phylum Pseudomonadota; class Gammaproteobacteria; order Burkholderiales; family Burkholderiaceae_C; genus JAHIYE01. The sequence continues at coordinate 299,904 of JAHIYE010000021.1, forward strand.
TGGTGGTCAGGCTGGAGCTTGAGAGCAGGGGGTGTCGTGAACCATATGTTGATTGAATCAACAGCAATTGACGCACATCAAGTATCGCAACATTCACAGGCCTAAAGTCAAACCCATTCATACCAACAGGGGTATCCATGAATTTGTTGACCTGGGCCAGAGGGCCTTTGCTGGTGATCGCAATTGCCACTTTTGTGCTGGGGGTGGCCTGGCGACTCTTCTCGCTTTGGCGCTTGCCGGTACGGCGTCTGCCCGCGCCTGCACGTCAGGCCATCGGTACCGGGCAGGCCATGGAGACGGCTTTGTCGCACATGTGGCCGCGCAGAAAACTGCGCTACAGTGCAACGCTGGTGACGCTCAACCCGTATGTATTTCATATCGGACTGGCCTTGGTGTTCTTTGGCTATGCGCCACACATTGCCTTCATCCGGCGTCTCACGGGGCTGGGTTGGCCCGCTTTGCCGGACGCGGTGATGTACGTGGCCGCCGCGGCAACGATGGTGTCCCTGCTGCTGGCGCTGCTGTTTCGCCTCAGCGATCCCGTGCTGCGGAAAATCTCGCGTTTTGATGACATGCTGACCTGGCTGGTGACGATGTTGCCCCTGATCACGGGCATGGCGGTGATCGGGGAACCCTCGGCCAGCATTCTGGCGCGGGACCATGTCATCTACCCGGTGCCGCTGGCCCTGCACCTGATGAGCCTGGAGTTGCTGCTGGTGTGGTTTCCCTTCGGCAAGCTCATGCATGCCTTCCTCGTGTTTCCCAATCGCATGCAACTGGCCACCTTCTTTGGCCGTCGGGGGGTGCAGTCATGATCGACATGAATGTTTTCAAGCAGTTCCAGGAGGCCATCAAGCACCTGGGCGACATGGCGCAGCCGGAGGCGCTGACCGATGAGCAAAGGGTCTCGCGTGCCAAGGCGGTGATGCACAGCAAGATTGACCGCCACCTGGCGATGGACCTTGAAGCCTGTGTGAACTGCGGCTATTGCTCCGAGGCCTGCCAGTTCTATCAGCGCACCGGCGATGCCAAATACACGCCCACGCGCAAGCTGGATCTGCTCCGCCGTGTCCATTCACGCGAAATCTCCGCGTTGGCACCCATCAAGCGGCTGTTCACCCGCGACATCACGGCGCAAGACCTGGAGGCGTGGCAGGAACTGGTTTACGACTCGTGCACCGAATGCGGCCGCTGCAGCATGGTGTGTCCGATGGGCATCAACATCGCACGCGGTGTGAGCGTGATGCGCGAGTCACTGTTTGAGGCCGGCCTGGCGCCGCTGGAGATCATGGCCGTCGCGCAGGAGCAGACCGGGCGCGGCACTGTCTTTGGCGTTGGTCCGGCCGAGTTGCTCACGTGCGTCGAGGCCTTGCGGGCGCAGGGTATTCCGGTGCCGCTTGATGAGCCCAGGGCCGATGTGCTGCTGGTGAGTACCGTGATCGATGTCCTGTTGTTCCAGGATGCCCTGGCTGCGACGGCGCGCATCCTGAACCATCTGGGTGTGAACTGGACGCTGCGCAGTGCCGGCTTTGAAGCGGCCAACTTCGGGCTGCTGTCGGGCAGCGAGACCTTGCAGAAGCTCGCGAGCAAGCGCCTGATCGACGAGGCTTTGGCGATAGGTGCCAAGACCGTGATCCTGCCCGAGTGCGGGCATGCGTATGCGGCGCTGCGCTGGGAGGGGCAGCTCGAAGACGGGCAGCCACTGCCCTTCGAGGTGGTCGCCGCAGCGGAGTTTGTGGGGCGTGCGGTGCAGCAGGGCCAGCTCAAGCTGCAGCCGGGGGATGCCAGCCAGAAGATCACCTACCACGATGCCTGCAAGCTCGCGCGTCATGGCGGCGTGATCGAGGAGCCGCGCGCGGCGCTGAAAGCACTGGGCATGAACTACCAGGACACCACGCCCACGGCCGAGTTGAACTGGTGTTGTGGTGGTGGCTCGGGCGCTTTTTTGCTGAACCGGGATGCACCGCTGCGCCACAAAGCCTGGCAAATCAAGAAGGAGCAGATCAATGCGACCGGCGCCGATACGGTGGTGGTTTCCTGCGCCAGTTGCCGGCTGAACTTCATCGAAGGAGCGGAAATTGATGAATGGTCAACCCACATCGAGAGCCTGGTGGTGATGGTGGCGCAGCAACTGCCTGCGAAACCGACAGCCTGATGTGATCAGTCTGCTGCGGCCACTTCAGGCCTCCGGCATCACATGGAGGCGGCCAGTGGCAAATTGAGCAGCAGGTTCTGCGGCTTGAGCCGCACGATGCCCTCGGCGTTCATGGTCAGTCCCAGGTACACGGGTTTGCCCGCCACATCGGCGCGCATCTCCTCGGTGTTGTTGAAGGTCAGGCGGAACAGGCTGACCACGCGCTGCAGCCGCTCGGGGGACACCGGACGATCCTCATAGAGGTCATTGAGCAGGGCGGTGGACTCGGTATCCAGCCCCACGTGCCAGCGCCAGGCCGGGTCGTCGACCTTCTGCTCGGGCTGGATCGAAACCTGCACACCGAGAAAATGCGCCACCCATTTCTCCAGCACGCGTGCCAGCGCCTTGAGGCCGGAACGTGCCCGCGTCATGGTGAAGACCAGCCCGTGGCTCAGGTCATTCGTGACTTCATGCGTGAGGTCCAGCAAAAAGTTGTGGCGCTCGTCGGCCTGCCAGTAGCGCGCCGCGTTGTCCGCAACCAGCACCTCCATGTTCACGGTACGCACCGGTGCCTTGCTTTCGATCAGCAGGCGGCCCACAGCGCCCATGCCGCCCGTCTCGTTGAGCAGGTCCAGTACCTCGCGGTCACCGCTGAGCACCTGGCCGTCCTGAATCGAGATGCGCTGGGCGCGAAACAGCATTTCTGCCGCCCGCACTTCGAAAGCATCTGTGCTGTCATCCAGCAGATTGCGCAGGATGGCCTTGGCAATCAGGTCCACGAACAGTGGCGGGATATCGATCTTGCCGCTGCGAAACAGCGCAAGGTAATAGGCTTCCAGCGTGCCTGCAGCGAGAAGGGCATCGCGGAAGTTCAGGAACATGCGGTAGTTGTCGCGCGCATCATCGTCCTGCAGGGCTTCGAGTTCGTGCGGCGCTACGGGGCGCGAGGGCGCAGCCTGCAAGGCCTCGTGCAGCGTGATTTCAGCGGGGCAGGATTCGGGCACCAGCGCGAGCTCGGGGCGTGCCAGGAAGATGCGCAGGAAGTTGTCGGCAGGAATAAGCCAGTCGCGCGCGTTGCGTTCAAGCTGGTCAAAGCCGCTGGATGGCCAGAAATTTTTCATCAAACGGCAGTGTGTGAGCTAAGGGTGGAAAGAAGCGCGGCAGGGCATGCTGCAAATCAGATGTGGGGAGGTCAGGACGGCCCCTGATTATCTGGCATGCGGGCGATCCTAGCACCGGGTATGCGCCGGGCGTGTGGCGCCGTGGCGAGGCACTTGGGTGACGCAGCAAAGGAGGCGTTCGTAATAAGCTGCTGATGCACCACGTTCAACTTGGGGTACAGCGACATTGACGACATGGGCACCGGGGTGGGCTTTAGCCGGTTTCGGTCAAGGGCGGACAAGTCGCCATTCAGCAGCACTTAGCAGCACACAACAGGAGTTACAGCATGAATGAACTATTTTCCCTCAAAGACCGTACCGCGCTGGTGACGGGAGGTTCCCGGGGCATAGGCCGGATGATTGCGGCCGGGTTTTTGAAGCAAGGCGCGCGCGTCTATATTTCTTCCCGCAAGGCGCAGGCCTGCGATCAGACCGCGAAGGCCTTGTCTGAACTGGGGCCCTGCGTGTCATTGCCCGCCGATGTGTCCACGGTCGAGGGTGTCCAGGCGCTGGCAGCGGCCTTCGCTGCGCGAGAAGAAAAGCTGGATATCCTGGTGAATAACGCCGGGGCCGCCTGGGGTGCGCCATTTGACGAATTTCCGGAGAGTGGATGGGACAAGGTGGTGGATCTGAACCTGAAGACCCCCTTTTTCCTGACCCAGGCACTGGCTCCGCAACTGCGCAAGGCGGCGGCCTCGCATCCCGCCAAGGTCATCAATATTGCGTCCATTGACGGGATTTCGGTGAATCCGCAGGAAACCTATTCCTATGCGGCCAGCAAGGCCGGACTGATCCAGTTGACGCGCCGCATGGCCTTGCAACTGATTCAGGACAACATTGTGGTCACGGCCATCGCGCCAGGGGCCTTTGCTTCAGAGATGAACCGGGATGCGAGAGACCGGGGCGATGAGGTGGCTCGGCGCGTTCCCGCGGGCCGGGTGGGCACCGACGATGACATGGCCGGTGCGGCTGTTTACCTGGCGTCACGTGCGGGCGACTATGTGGTGGGGTCAACGCTGGTGGTTGACGGCGGGGTGACTCACGCGCGGTGAGCCACACAGCTGGCTTGATTCACCTCTCCCCGGGCATGGTCTGACAAGACCAAGGACCCGCAAGGCAGGTTCAGGCTCTCAGTTCAGGCTGAAGCGGACGAAGCGGCTGTCGGCCGTCGTGTCGATGTCGTTCGAGGCTTCGACTTCGGCGTCGTAGGCGGCCAGAGCACTGTCGGCATAGGGAATCAGCGGCTTGTCCAGCGGGCGCAGCTTGTGGCGGCGCAGGCTGCGCAGTCCGGGCGAGCGCTCCATGATGCGAAGCACCTGCTCGGGCTCCATCATCAGGGTGAAGGGATTCAATGCGATAGTCGTGTTGCTCATGGCGGCTCCTTGGCACACGCCGAAACAAAACTGCGGCGTGGAAGTGAACTTTAAGTCCGCCCCCTCAAATGATGAAGTCAGCAGGCGGCTAGACCGGCCGTAGGAAGTTGACCGACAAGCCTGTCGGGCAAAAGTCGCCACCTTGTCCTTATTGGGGCTGGCTGGGTCAGACTTCGAGCAGCCGCACTTTCACACTTTTCCCCTTGATCTTCCCCTGGTTGAGTCGTTGAACCGCCTCAGCCGCGATGCTGCGTTCAAGCGCAACAAAGGTGGAAAACTCGGTCACCAGGATCTTGCCCACCTGACCACGGGTAAACCCCAGGTCTCCCGTCAAGGCACCCAAAACATCGCCCGGACGGATTTTTTCCTTGCGTCCACCCAGAATTTGCAGCGTCATCATGGGTGGCAACAGCGGTTCGGTGCTGGCGGGGGTGAGTTCCTCGAGTTTGTGCCAGTCGGATTCCTGCTTCTGGTACTGCTCGATCCTGCCGACAAAACCCATTTCGTCCATGCTCGCCAGGCTCAGTGCCAGGCCGGCCTCGCCCGCGCGGCCGGTGCGGCCGATGCGGTGCACATGCACCTCGGGGTCGGGCGTGATGTCGACATTGATCACGGCTTCGAGTTGCGTGATGTCCAGCCCGCGCGAGGCCACATCGGTCGCCACCAGCACCGAGCAGCTGCGATTGGAAAACTGCGCGAGCACCTGGTCGCGCTCGCGCTGTTCCAGTTCGCCATACAGCGCCAGGGCGCTGAAACCCTGTGTCTGCAACTCGGCCACGAGCTCACGGCAGCGCTGCTTGGTGTTGCAAAACGCCAGTGTGCTCACCGGGCGAAAGTGGTTCAGCAGCAGCGCCACCGTTGACAGGCGGTTGGCGCGGCTCACCTCATAGAAGCGCTGCTCGATGAGTTTGCCGGTGGTTTGTGCCTCGACCTTGACCTGTTGCGGTTCGCGCAGAAACTGCTTGGCTATTTTGTCGATTCCCTCGGGGTAGGTGGCCGAGAACAGCAGGGTCTGGCGTTCCTTGGGGCATTGCTTGATGACCGTGGCCATGTCATCGATGAAGCCCATGTCCAGCATGCGGTCGGCCTCGTCGAGTACCAGGGTGTTGAGCGCCTCCAGGTTCAGCGTGCCGCGCGCCAGGTGGTCCATGATGCGGCCCGGCGTGCCCACCACGATGTGGGCGCCGTGTTCGAGCGAGGCGTTTTGCATGCGCATGGGCACACCGCCACACAGCGTCACGACCTTGATGTTTTCTTCGGCCCGCGCCAGCCGGCGCAGCTCCACCGTCACCTGGTCGGCCAGTTCGCGCGTGGGGCACAGCACGAGGGACTGAATGGCAAAGCGGCGCGGGTTCAGCCGGTCGAGCAGGGCGAGTGCAAACGCCGCTGTCTTGCCGCTGCCCGTCTGCGCCTGGGCAATCAGGTCTTTACCCTGCAGGGCGATCGGCAGGCTGGCAGCCTGAATGGGGGTCATCTCCAGATAGCCCAGCTGCTGGAGGTTGGCCAGCACGGCGGGGTTCAGCGGCAGGCTGCTGAAACTGGGACCGGCGCGGCGGCCCTCAGGCAGGCCCGCACCTGCCGCTTCTTGAGGCGTCGGAGATGTCATGCCCCGATTATCGTGACCCAGCCGGCCTTTAATCGCAAGAAATGGATGTCTTTTGCAGTCAGCTATCAATTTGATAGCTGACTGCGCATATTCAGCAAGGGCTACATGCTGAAAATATGCTTAATCCGGCGCTGCACGTGTTATCGCATGGCCGCCCACAGCATCGGTAGCGCGGTTCGTCAGAACGCTGGTTGGCCCCGGCTCCAGCTGCCCATGACGATCGGCATGCCTTTGCTGGCCCGCACGCGGATCAGGTCGGCGCGCTGGCCGACGGCGAGCTCGCCACGGTCCGTCAGGCCAATGGCACGTGCCGGATTGCGCGTCACGGTGTTGATGGCCTTGGGCAGGGACCAGCCCACCGTGTCACGCAGCAGAAACGCCGACAGCAGCAGGCTGGCGGGCACGTAGTCCGACGAGAAGATGTCGAGCAGGTCGAGCCGTGCAAGCTCGGCCGCCGATACATTGCCCGAGTGCGAGCCACCCTTCACCAGGTTGGGGCCGCCCATGATGATGCCGATGCCGGCCGCCCGTGCAGTCTGTGCGGCAGCTACCGTGGTGGGGAACTCGGACAGGGCGATGCGTTCCTGCTGCGCCTGTGTCACATGATCAATCTCGGTGTCGTCATGACTCGCCAGCGGCACAGCGCGCGCATGGCTGCCGGCAATGATGGCGGCGCGGTTGGAGGCCGAGTAGCGCGCCTGGTCGTGCCGGCGCTGCTCCACCATGGCGGCGAACTCATCATCGCGAAAGCTGCCGTTGCGCTCGGCATAGCGGCGGTACTTGCTCAGGTCATGCCACTGGCGCTGGCCCGGCGTGTGGTCCATCACGCTGACAAGCTCCAGCAGATCGTCGTCGGCGTATTGCTCGAACACGTCCAGGATGTCGGGCGCCGAGACTTCGCAGCGCAGGTGCAGCAGATGCTCGACGCGCAACAGCTGCTCATCGCGGCACTCATGCAGGGCTTCGATGGATGCGTGCTGGGTCTGGCTGCGCGAGCCACCCTGGTCCATGTCGCCGATCACGATGGAGTCGAGCACGGTGGTGATGCCGGCGGCCGCGCACTGGGCGTCATGCGCCACCATGGCCGAGTGGGCGTTCCACAGCACGCCAGGGCGCGGAACCAGGTGTTTTTCGAGGTTGTCGGTGTGCAGTTCCACCAGGCCGGGCAGCAGCCAGTCACCGGCCCAGTCTTCCGCGCTGGGTAGCGAGGAGTTGCCGCGGTCTATCGAACGGATGAGGCCGTCTTCGATCACCATGCTGCCGGTGAATTCTTCGTCGGGGGTGACGATGCGGGCGTTGCGGATGATGCGCTGGTTCATGAAAAGAGTTCCTTCAGGATCAATCAAACAGTTTGTCGATGTTGCTCGACGTCAAAGCAGCGCGTGGCCACGGCCTCGCGTACTTCGTCGTCATGAAAAATACCCACCACGGCGGCACCACGCTCGCGTGCAGTCGCGATGAGTTCCACCACCACGCGACGGTTGTCAGCGTCCAGCGAGGCGGTGGGCTCGTCCAGCAGCAGCACGGGCTGCCCGGCGATCAGGCCGTGTGCGATGTTCACGCGCTGCTGCTCGCCGCCCGAGAAGGTGGCCGGCGGCAGATGCCACAGCCGCTCGTGCAGGTTCAGCCGTGTCAGCCACTGTGTGGCCTGGTGGCGGGCTGCTTCGGCGCTCACGCCCAGGCGGCGCAGCGGGTCGGCCACGATGTCGAGCGCAGAGACGCGCGGGATGACGCGCAGAAACTGCGAGACATAGCCCAGGGTGCGGCGACGCACTTCGAACACCTCACGTGGCTCGGCACTTGACAAGCTCACCCAGCGCTCCTGGTGGCGGATGCGGACGTCGCCACTGCTGGCGCCGTAGTTGCCATAGAGGCAGCGCAGCAGCGAGCTTTTGCCACTGCCGGAGTGGCCCGTCAGGGCCAGGCATTCGCCCGGGCGCACGCTCAGATCGATGCCGGCGAACACCGGCAGTTGCTGGCCACCGCGGCCGTGCAGGGTGAAGGTTTTGGACAGGGCAAAGGTTTCGAGCACAGAGTTCATGGTGGTATTCACAGGCCGTGGTTCAGGGGGTCAAGACGGACGACACGAGCAACTGCGTGTAGGGATGCTGCGGGTCATCGAGCACGCGGTCGGTCAGGCCCTGCTCGACCACCCGGCCGTTTTTCATGACCAGCATGCGCTGGGCCAGCAGCCTCGCCACCGCCAGATCGTGTGTGACGATGACGGCGGCCAGCTGCAGTTCATCGACCAGTTCGCGCAGCAAGTCCAGCAAGCGAGCCTGTACCGAGACATCGAGTCCGGTGGTGGGCTCATCCATGAACACCAGGCGCGGATGGGTGACCAGGTTGCGTGCGATTTGCAGGCGCTGCTGCATGCCACCGGAGTAGGTGCCGGGCAGGTCATCGATGCGGCCGGTGTCGAGCTCCACGCGCTCCATCCACGACAGCGCTTCGCTGCGTAGCTGGCCATAGTGCCGCGAGCCCAGGGCCATCAGGCGCTCGCCCACATTGGCGCCACCCGAGACGTTCATGCGCAGGCCGTCGCGCGCATGCTGCTCGACAAAGCCCCAGTCGGTGCGGGCCAGCCAGCGCAGCCGCGCTTCGGAGAGTTCAGCGAGTTTGACCAGCTTGCTGGCATCCGCCGCCTGGGCAACGGCACCGGCTTGCATGTTGTGGCGTAGCCGGTAGTGCACAGAGCCTTCGTCGCAGGCCAGGCGCGCTGCGAGCAGGCGCAGGAGCGTGCTTTTGCCCGAGCCCGACTCCCCCACCACCGCCAGCACCTCGCCGGGGTAGAGGTCAAAGCTCACATCGCGACAGGCCCAGTGCGGACGGTTGGCCTGCATGAACTGCTTGCCAACACCGCGAGCCGACAGGAGGATGTCCTTGTTCATGCGCAGACCTTGTCGTGTGTTTCGGATGGCGTGGCCGATGCTGTTGATGTTGCTGACGCACTCAGTGCGTTGCGTACTTCCACTGCCTGCTGCGTGCCGCTGTGGCCGGCGGCCAGTCGTTCGCCACAGTAGTCGCTGTCGGAGCAGACGAACAGGCGGCTGCCTTCGTCGTCGACGATCATCTCGTCCAGAAAGCTGTCGGCGGCGCCACACAGCGCGCAGGCATGCGGCCAGCGTTGCACTTCGAAAGGGTGGTCCTCGAAGTCGAGACTGCGCACCGGTGTGTAGGGCGGAATCGCATAGATGCGCTTCTCGCGGCCGGCACCAAAGAGTTGCAGCGCAGGGTTCATGTGCATCTTCGGGTTGTCGAACTTGGGGATGGGCGAGGGCGAGGTGAGGTAACGCTCGTTCACCAGTACCGGGTAGTCGTAAGTGCGCGAAATCGCGCCAAGCTGGGCAATGTCTTCATACAGCCGCACGTTCATCAGGCCGTACTCAGCCAGCGCATGCATGGTGATGGTTTCGCTGCGACGCGGCTCCAGCCGGAACAGGGGCTCGGGCATGGGCACCTGGTAGACGATGATCTGCGCCTCGGTCAGGGCGGTCTCTGGAATGCGGTGACGCGTCTGGATGAGGGTGGCTTCAGTCGTTTTTTCTGTGGTGGGCACGCCGGTCGTGCGGGCGAAGAAGCGCCGGATGTTGACGGCATTGGTGGTGTCGTCCGCGCCCTGGTCGATCACCTTGAGCACATCGCTGCGGCCAATGATGCTGGCGGTCACCTGCACGCCGCCCGTGCCCCAGCCATAGGCAAACGGCATCTCGCGCGAGCCGAAGGGCACCTGGTAGCCAGGAATAGCCACGGCCTTGAGCAGCGCGCGGCGAATCATCTTCTTGGTGTTTTCGTCCAGGAATGCAAAGTTGTAATTGCTGTCCATCACACGGTCTCCTCGTTATCGCTGTGGATGTGTTTCCCTGGGGCACTGTCATCCTGCATTTGCCCGAGTGCATGGGCCGCGCGCAGCTTGCGCACCAGCTCCAGCTCGGATTGGAAGTCCACGTAATGCGGCAGCTTCAGGTGCTGCACAAAACCCGAGGCCTCCAGGCTGTCGGCATGGGAGAGCACGAACTCTTCGTCCTGCGCCGGCGCGGTGCAGGGCTCACCCAACTCGCGCGAACGCAGTGCCCGGTCTACCAGCGCCATGGCCATGCTTTTGCGCTCGGCTCCGCCAAACGCCAGGCCGTACCCTTGCGTGAACTGCGGCGGCACTTCGCGGTTGCCCGCGAACTGGTTGACCATCTGGCATTCGGTGACCTCCAGCTCGCCGATGTCGATCGCAAAGCCGAGCTCGTCCGGCACGATCTCGACGGAAACATGGCCACGCCGGATTTCACCGGCAAAGGGGTGTGCATTGGCATAGCCGCGCTGGGTTGAGTAGCCCAGTGCCAGCAGCCAGCCCTCGTCGCCGCGCGCCAGTGCCTGCAGGCGCAACGGCCGGTCCGCAGGAAACATGAGCGCATCACGCGTGAGATCGCCCGGCTCCAGTCCGGCTTGCGCTTGCGGTGTCTCCATGAGGCCTTCGCGCGCCATCAGTTCATTGACGCGCGGCATGTCGGCCGGCAGTGGCGTTTCAGCCGCCACCCCCGGCGGGCAGGCAAGATCACTGCCGCCTTCCGCGAGCAGGGCAAAGTCGAGCAGGCGCTGGGTGTAGTCATAGGTGGGGCCCAGCACCTGGCCGCCGGGCACGTCCTTGAACGTAGCGGACACCCGGCGCCGGATCCGCATGCGCGCGGTGTCGATTGCTACGGTATAGCCAAAGCGCGGCAATGTGGTGCGGTAGGCCCGCAGCAGAAAGATCGCCTCGATCAGGTCGCCGCTGGCCTGCTTGATGGCCAGCGCTGCGAGCTCCGGGTCATACAGTGAGCCCTCTGCCATGACACGGTCCACCGCCAGCGGCAACTGTTCACGCAACTGGGCGACGCTGAGTTCGGGCAAGGCGGGATCGCCCCGGCGCTGCTCGGCCAGCAGACGCCAGGAGTTTTCGATGGCGGTCAGACCGCCCTTGACTGCGACATACATTTCAGACGCTCTCCAACGGTTGTAAGGCGTGTGCCTGGGTGGTGCGCGGCAGGCCGATGAGCGCGTTGCCGCACGTGAATACGATGTCCACGCCTTGCGGAAAGCAGGCCTGGTTGGTCTGCCACTGTGTCCAGAAACCATCGGGCAGTCCGGCCAGCCGCACGGTGTGCATGTCCTGGATGCCCGGGCCACGCCACGCCATGGCCGGCCCGGTGTCGAGCGAGGGCAGCTCGACCAGCAGCGTGCAGGAGGCTTCAGGTGCGGCGGCCGAGCCGAGGGAGAAAGTATCGAGTGGTGGCAGCGCGCTGGCGCTGGTGATGACGGCAAAGGCGGCGTCCCCCGCTTGCCGTGCCACGGCAGCACCGGTGTGAAAGCGCAGCCACTGTTCGAGTCCGGTATCACCCTGCTGCCACCAGACGGGGGTGTCGCCATCGGTCAGAGTCAGCAGCAGACTCGCCAGCGCTGCACCCAGGGGCAACGGGGCTTGGGGGGCTTGCAGCGTCGTGCGCCGTCCGGGGCGGGCCAGCGCATCAAGCACGCTGCGAAACGTGTTCTGTGCATCGTGCACGGGGTCAGCCAGCCCGGCGGCGAGTAAATTTGGCGTGCTCATGCTTCTCCTCTCACCATGGTGAAGAACTCCACTTTGGAGCTTGCGGCGGCGCGGCTGGCGCTGGTGGCCTGTTGCGCCTGCCGGGTGGCCAGGGGCGCGATGACCTCCTGCTGGAGCCGGGTCTGGCGAGCCGGGTCCTGCAGCAGGGCGTCGAGCAGTGCCATCAGCTCGGCCTTGCGGCGGTCGCGCCCAAGCGTGTAGCCCACACCCAGTGGACCGCCAGCCACGCGCAGGGCGCAACGCGTCAGGCTGGCTTCGCCGAAATTGAAGGCGTCACCGGTGCCGCCAACCCGGCCGCGCAGCATCACCATGCCAATCTCCGGTGGGCGGACCTGTTCCAGCGGCGGCAACTCGCCCAGTGTGGGCACAAGGCCTTCGAGCTCAGCCAGGCTCGCGCGCGCCAGCACGGCCAGCCAGGCCTGGCGTGGCGCATATTCGCTGTGTGTTGAGTGCTTTGTCATACAGATGTCTAAATCAGTCACTAGAGTAGGAAGCCAGAGCACATGGGGATGAACCTGTTGTGCCAAGCCTGTAGTTCACCTCGACAACATGACTGATTTATGACATTTGAACGATTGACTTCCAGTGCTCCCGGACGCCGCAGTGGCGTGTCGGTGTGGCGGCAGATTGCGGATACGCTGACAACGGAGATCCATGACCGGGCTTATGCAGACACCGGCCGCCTGCCTGGCGAGATCGAACTCGCCGAGCGCTTCAGCGTGAACCGCCATACCCTGCGACAAGCTGTGGCAGCACTGCAGCATGAAGGACTGGTGCGCATCGAGCCCGGGCGCGGCACCTTTGTGCAGCATGAGCTGGTGGACTATGCGCTGTCGCGCCGCACCCGCTTCAGCGAAAACCTGCTGCGCCAGGGGCTGCTGCCCAGCAAGCAGCTGCTCACCGCCCGCGAGTTGCCCGCTCCGCCGCGTGCGACGCGCGAACTCAGGCTGCCCAAAGGGGCGAGTGTGCTGATGGTCGAGATGCTGGACGAAGCCAATGACGAACCCATCGGCCTGGCCACGTCCTACTATCCTGCGCAGCGTTTTGCCGGGCTGCTGGAGATGCTCAACGAAGGCACGTGCACCACCGACATCCTCAGGCATTTCGGCGTGCAGGACTATTTGCGCGCGCAAAGCCGCATCACCACGCAGATGCCGGGTGACGAGACGGCGCGCCTGCTCAAGCAGCCCGCTACCCGGCCCATGCTGTGCGTGGAGTGTGTGGATGTGGACATGGACGGCACACCCATCAAATACGGAGAGACCATCTTCTGTGGCGACCGGGTACAACTGGTGGTGAGTGCGGGAGATGAGGCATGACGACGCGCTACGCCATTTACTTCGCGCCCGGCAAGGGCTCACCCTGGTGGGAGTTTGGTGCTCGCTGGCTGGGCCGTGACGAGACAGGGAGCCAGTCCCTGCCTCAGCCGCTACTGGCGCAGATGGACGCCGCCGAACTACGCGACATCACGGCACAGCCAAGCCGCTACGGTTTTCATGCCACGCTCAAAGCCCCATTCCGGCTGGAAGGAGGCCACACGGCGGAAGACTTGATGGCACGCCTGCGTGCGCTGGCGGCCACACTCCAGCCTGTTGCGCTGGGGCCCCTGCAGGCGCTGGTGCTAGGAGACTTTATCGCGCTGGTGCCTGCGCACCCGCCGCAAGCACTGGGCATGCTGGCCGCGACCTGCGTGACCGAACTTGATGACCTGCGGGCACCGCTGACACCGGCAGAACTGGCACGCCGTGGGGTGGAGCGGCTTGATGCGCGCGAACAGGAGTTGCTGCAACGCTACGGCTATCCCCATGTGCTGGAGCGCTTTCGTCTGCATTTCACCCTGAGCGGGCCGGTGCCTGCGGCCACGGCGCAGCGCGTGATGCAGGCCGTGGCCGAGCCCGTGGCACGGCTCAACGCCACCACACCACTGGTGCTGGACCGTCTGTGTGTATTTGTCGAGCCTGCGGCTGGCCAGCCTTTCACACGCGTCGCCGATGTGCGTATTTCCGCATGAGCAGCAACCTGGGTCATGACATGAGCAAGGAGAAAGTGGGCCAGTGGGTGTTCGTCTGCGGCCCTTCAGGTGCGGGCAAGGACAGCGTGATGAGCTGGGCAGCCAGCTTCATGGCCGCCCAGACAAACATTGTCTTCGCGCGCCGCATGGTCACGCGGCCGGTGCAGCCCGGTTCGGACCACGACGCCATGACCCTGCCGGCGTTTGAGGCCTTGCTTCACGACGGCGGCCTGGCCTGGCACTGGCACGCGCATGGCAACCGTTATGGCATTGCCGGGCACTATGCCAGGCACGTGGCGCAGGGCGGCATCGTGGTGGTCAATGGCTCGCGCGAGCATGTGAATACCTTGCCAACACCCGGCAATTGCCGTGTGGTCCAGATCGTTGCGGAAGCCCGGCATCTCGAAACCAGGCTGGTGCAGCGGGGGCGTGACGGTGAGCGGGAGATTGCCGGGCGGCTGGCGCGCAACGCACAGTTCCTGGATCTGGCCGCAGATTGCACCATCGTCAACCAGGGTGAGCTGGCTGACGCCGGACTGCAACTGGCGGATTACCTGCTGTCCTGCGCGCGCTAGCTGGCGCCTGCGGCTAGGTTTGCAGACAGGCGCGCCGCATCAAGGCGGCGTAGTGCACCCAGGTGGGAGGGGTGGCGGCAGGGTTCTTGGCCTGATCGTCCCAGCGGCGCAGCGCGACCGCATCGGTGGCGTAGGGGCGTTCGATGAAGGCGGCTGCCTGCTCGGGGGAGAAGGGGCCACCCTGAAGTTCCAGCGAGCGCTGCGAGGTGGGGGACAAGGCGGCCCAGTAGCCCGCATCGGCCATGCAGAGGTAGCGCTTGGCATCCACATGCAGGCGGATGGGCTCGATCACGGCGTCCGGAAAGACCCCGCGCAAAAACGGGATGGCGATGTACTGGTGCACATCGTCCTCTGTCTGGCTCTGAACCTCGGTTTTGGTGCTCAGCAAATGCCCCAGGTCGTGCAGCAGTGCGGCTGTGATGAGTTCAGGCCCTGCGCCGGAAAGCTCGGCCAGATGCGCGCATTGCAGCGCATGCTGCAACTGGGTCACGGCTTCGCCGCCGTACTGGGCCGCGCCATCTTGCAGAAAAATACGGGTGATTTCTTCGGGTTGCAGTGCCATGGCCGGCTTTCAGATAAACGACTGGCGGATGCGTGCAGAGATCATGTCAAGCACGGTGACCGAGACCGTGATGATGATCATCACGGCACAGGTCTCCGCATACTGGAAACTGCGGATGATTTCCCAGAGGATGACGCCAATGCCCCCTGCACCGACCATGCCCACCACCGTGGCGGAGCGCACGTTCGACTCGAAGCGGTACAGGGAATAGGAAATCCACAAAGGCAATACCTGCGGGATGACGCCGTAGACAATTTCTTCCAGCGCGTTGGCGCCGGTCGCGCGTATGCCCTCGACCGGTTGGGCATCAATGGATTCGACCGCCTCGGAAAACAGCTTGGACAGAATGCCGGTGGTATGAACCCACAGGGCCAGTACGCCGGCAAAAGGCCCCAGCCCGACCGCCACGATGAACAGCATGGCAAACACCATCTCGTTGATCGCGCGCGCTGCATCCATCACGCGCCGGACTGGCTGGTAGATCCATGCCGGTGCGATGTTGGTCGACGAGAGCAAGCCCAGCGGCACGGCGCAGACGACTGCCAGCACCGTACCCCAGAGGGCAATCTGCAAAGTCACCAGCATCTCGTCCACATAGATGCGCCAGTCGTGGAAATTGGGCGGGAAGAAGCTGGCTGCATAGGTGGCCATGTTCCCGGCGTCTGAAAACAGGGCGCCGGGTCGCATGTCGGCCCCCTGCCAGGATCCGGCCAGCAGTGCAAGCAGCACGCCCCACATGGCCAGCGAACCGAACGAGCGGCCTTGCAGCAGCGGGTGGTCTGTCGGTTTGGCAGGTACTGCCGCTGTCATGGCCGGACTGACCGGTCCAACGGGGGTGAGCTTGTTCACTGACTGAATCCTCTGCGGGTTGGGGTGATTACTTCGCCAGGGCGAGCTTCTGGCCGAGCTCGTCCAGCTTCATCTTGATGTCATTGATTTTTTTGCTTTTTTCAGCGGCATCCATGTTGACATCGTTCTCCAGCTTGATCATGGCGGAGTACAGGGCCAGTTGCCGGATCGGGATCAACTGGTCATCCGTCGAGGCTGCAAAACCACCTGCCGGGATGCGCAGAATCTTTTCTTTCTGTTCCGCTGCATTGGCGCCTTTGCCATAGGAGAGCATGAAGCTCTTGATCTTGGTTTTCAGGTCAGCCGACAGGTCTTTGCGCCAGACAAACGGGTCGGCAGGAATCAGGGGCGAGGTCCAGATGACACGGATGCTCTTCACCAGCGCTGGCTGGGTCTGCTCCATCTTTTCATACTCTTCGGTATTGAAGGTGGCAACATCCACCTGCTTGTTGGCCGCTGCCATGAAATTGCTGATGTGGTTGGCACCGCGAATGGTTTTGAACGCGGTCTTGGGATTCAGGTTGTTCTTGGCAAACACGTAGTAGCTTGGCACCAGGAAGCCGGAGGTGGAGTTGGGGTCACCGATGCCGAAGTTGATGTCCTTGCTGTGCTTGATCACATCATCGACAGACTTATAAGGGGAGTCCTTATGGGTAATCAGCAGCGAGTTGTAGCCTTCGGAGCCATCAACCCGGATCAGCTTGGCGAAAATTTCACCTTCAGAGCGATCGACCGCTTCCATGGCCGACTTGTTACCGAAGTAGCCAACCTGCACCTTGTTGAAGCGCATGCCTTCAATGATGCCGGCGTAGTCGGTGGCAAAGAAGGGATGGATTTTCACGCCCACAGACTTTTCCATGTCGCTCAGAAAAGCTTCCCAGTTCTTTTTGAGTGCGCCCGAAGAGTCGGTGGCGATGATGCCAAAGTTGATTTCCTTGGCGTTTTGCGCCATGGCGGGAGTGGCGAGGCCGGCAAGGCTCACGGTGGCAGCAGCCAAAAGGCAGCTGGCGGCACGTCGAGATATGCGGTTTGTCATGGTTATTCTCCTGAAGGTTGGATGAGGTTGCTTGGGTTGGGGGTGAATGGGGGGATGGATCAGGCGGCCCGTGCGGCGACGACGGGCCAGGCTGGGGACGAGGCTCGTTCGCGCTTGTCCTGCAGTGCCGAGATGTGATCGGGCAGCGCCAGGATTTCGTCGGCATCGGCGCCATAGAGCTCGCGCAGCAAAGCCGGTGTCAGTGAGCTTGAGGGGCCGTCAAAAACGATCTGTCCGTGGCGCAAGGCCACGGTGCGGGGGCAGTACTTCATGGCGACGTTCACCTGGTGCAGCGACACGACCACGGTGCATTTGTCTTCCTGGTTGACGCGGGCGAGGATGTCCATCACCTTGCGGGAGGACTCGGGGTCGAGCGAGGCAATCGGCTCATCGGCCAGGATCACTTTGGCACCCTGCACCATGGCGCGTGCAATGGCAGCACGCTGCTGCTGGCCGCCCGAGAGGGTGCCTGCGCGCTGCGCGCAGCACTCGGCAATGCCCACGCGCTTCAGCGCCTCCATGCCGCTGGCCAGCTCGGTGGGGGTGAACCAGCGCAGCAGGCTGCGCCACAGCGGCATTTTGTGCAGCGTACCGGCCAGCACGTTGACGATCACCGGCAACCTGTCCACCAGATTGAACTGCTGGAACACAAAGCCGACGCCGGCCCGCGTCTGGCGTATGTCAGCGGCGATCTTGCCGTTTTTCTGCACCGTCTGGCCGTGAATCCGCACCAGGCCCTGGGCCGAGCCATCGCCGGCCATGAGGCCGGCCATATGCCTGAGCAAGGTGGACTTGCCGGAGCCGGAGGCGCCGATCAGCGCCACCATCTCTCCGGTTTCGATTTCCAGATGAATATCCTGTAGCGCCTTGCGGCCGCCTAAAAAACTCTTGTTCAATGCCGTGATGCTGATAGCTGTGGTCATGGTTGGCTCCTCGGGGTCAATGCGCAGACCTTAGTGGCTCAATATGACGAATAGATGTCAATCCGGCCTTGTCATGCATTCATGCGTGAGGGCGATGGCATGGATCGGCTTGTTATATGTTTATTTGCTACTTTTTTTGTAGCTTATTGCGTAATACAGGCAAGGCGATGGGGTGATTTTCAGGGCGTAACCGGGAAGGGCCGGGATGCCCGCGGGGGCATGTCATATATCAGGCCGGCCGCGGCGCAGCCCGGCGAGCTGAAGCACAATGTCAGCTATGCCCAATCTGCCCCCTTTCATCGCTCCCACCCGCTTTACCGACCCTGCCGCCGCGCTGGCCCAGGTCCAGCGCATCTATGACAACAGCCTGCAGCACCTGCGCAGCGCCATGCAGGCGTATGTGGCCGAGGCGCCCATGCCAGGCCACGTGCGGGCCTGCTACCCCTTTGTGCGCCTGCAGACGGACACGGTGACCCGCGCCGCCACTGCCGCCGCCGCGCACGACGGCCGCCGCCTGAGCTACGGCTTTGTGGCCGGTCCAGGCCGCTTTGAGACCACGCTCACACGCCCCGACCTCTACGCCAACTACTACCTGGAGCAGTTCCGCCTGCTGCTGGAAAACCATGGAGGCGAGCTGGAGGTGGGCACCAGCTCGCAACCCATTCCCGTGCACTTCTCTTTTGCCGAGCACGACCATGTGGAGGGCAATATGAGCGCCGAGCGGCGCCAGCGCATGCGCGATGCGTTTGACCTGCCCGACCTGGCCGCCATGGATGACGGCATTGCCAATGGCACGAATGTGCCCGGCCCCGGCGAGTCCCAGCCCCTGTCCCTGTTCACCGCGCCGCGGGTGGACTATTCACTGCAGCGCCTGCGCCATTACACCGGCACGGCACCCGAGTGGTTCCAGAACTTCGTGCTGTTCACCAACTACCAGTTCTATATCGACGAGTTCGTGCGCATGGGGCACGCCGCCATGGCCGACCCCAACAGCGAGTACGTGGCCTTTGTCGAGCCCGGCAATGTGGTCACGCGGCGCGTGGGCCTGCCCGTCGAGACAGGGGATGAACGTGGCGCGCCACCACCGCGCTTGCCGCAGATGCCGGCCTACCACCTGATGCGGGCTGACCGCAGCGGCATCACCATGGTCAACATCGGTGTTGGCCCGGCCAACGCCAAGACCATCACTGACCACATCGCCGTGCTGCGCCCGCATGCCTGGCTCATGCTGGGCCACTGCGCCGGCCTGCGCAACAGCCAGCAACTCGGCGACTACGTGCTGGCCCACGCCTATGTGCGCGAAGACCATGTGCTGGACGAAGAGCTGCCGCTGTGGGTGCCGATTCCCGCGCTCGCCGAAATCCAGATGGCGCTGGAGCAGGCTGTGGCCGATGTCTCGCAGGTTTTGCCCTCCGAGCTCAAACGCATCATGCGCACCGGCACCGTGGCCAGCACCGACAACCGCAACTGGGAGCTGCTGCCTGACAACCGGCCCCAGCGCCGCTTCAGCCAGAGCCGCGCCGTGGCGCTGGATATGGAAAGCGCCACCATCGCCGCCAACGGCTTCCGCTTTCGTGTGCCCTACGGCACGCTGCTGTGCGTGAGCGACAAGCCTTTGCATGGCGAGATCAAGCTGCCCGGCATGGCCAACCATTTCTACCGCGAACGGGTCGACCAGCACCTGCGTATCGGCATGCGTGCGGTGGAGTTGCTGCGCGAGCAAGGCATTGACAAGCTGCACAGCCGCAAGCTGCGCAGCTTTGATGAGGTGGCGTTTCAGTAAGGGGCGTGCACGGAGGCCCCCCTCAAGACCGGACGATGGCTGCGGGCGCGATTCAGTGCCTTGTGTACATCATGATGTCCATGCCGCATCGGGTCGCCAGTTGGCGGCCCATGCAGGGATATCGATGGCCGGCATGGGCCGGGCAATGCCAAAGCCCTGGGCCAATACACAGCCCATCGGCAGTAACTGCGCGCCGTGCGCGACCGTTTCCACCCCCTCTGCAATCACCTGGAGGCGAAAAGCGGTGGCCAGGCCGATGACGCCTTCGACAATGGCCAGGTCATCCGGGTCGTCCAGCATGCCGCGCACAAAGCTCTGATCGATCTTGAGCAACTTGGCTGGCAGGCGTTTGAGGTAGGTGAGCGAGGAATAGCCTGTGCCAAAGTCGTCCATGGCGAAGCTGACGCCGAGCGCGATGCAGGCGTTCATCACGTCGACCACCTGCTCCATGTCCTCCATGGCACTGCTTTCCAGTATTTCCAGCTCAAGGCTCGCGGGGGTGGCTAGCGGGTAGGCGTTGAGCAGGCCGGTCAGCCGTGTCACGAAATCGGCCTGTTGAAACTGGTGTGCCCCGATGTTCACGCTGACCGGGATATCCAGCCCCATCGCGCGCCACTGGCTGATTTGCCACAGCGCTGCGTCGATCACCCACTGATCCAGCTCCACACTGACCGGATGCCCCTCGATGGTCGGCAGGAAGCTGGCAGGGAGCAGCAGACCGCGCTCCGGGTGCTGCCAGCGGATCAGGGCCTCGGTGCCGACCAGCTCGCCTGTGCGCATGTTGACCTTGGGCTGGAAATGCAGCACAAACTCCTGCTGGGCCAGTGCCCGACGCACCTGTTCGAGGCCTTCCCGGCGGATCGTGATCGCCGCATCCTGCTCGACGTCGAACAGATGAAACCGGTTCTTGCCCAGTTGTTTGGCCTGGTACATCGCCTGGTCGGCATGGCGCATGAGCAGCTCGGCGTCCACGTTGTCTTGAGGGTAAAAAGTGACCCCGATGCTGGCGGAGACAGTCAAGACCAGCTCGCCAATCGTCACGGGCTCGGCGGCAGCCTGTAGCAGACGCTTCAGCAAGGGCTCCCAGTTCTGGGACTGTTCCAGTCCGACCAGCACGGCCACAAACTCATCACCGCCGATACGGGAGAAGGTGTCCGCTTCGCGCAGGGTGTCCTTCATGCGTTGAGAGAGGGCGACAAGCAGTTGGTCACCGATGCTGTGTCCGTGCCGGTCATTGATCGGCTTGAAGCCATCAAGATCGAGATAGACCACGGCCAGTGACTCGCCGCGTCGCTGGTTCTGCAGCATGGCGTGCTGCAGGCGTTCGGAGAGCAGGATGCGGTTGGGCAGGTTGGTCAGAAAATCATAGTGGGCCATGTGCTCGAGCTGTTGCTGATGCAGCTTGGCATCGGTGATGTCCGAAAACAGCGAAACATAGTGGCTTATCTCGCCCTCGGCGTTGTGGATGCGCGAGATCGCCTCACGCACTGCGAACAGGCTGCCGTCCTTGCGCAGGTTCCATAACTCCCCCTGCCATTCGCCGCGGTCTTGAAGCGTGCGCCACATGGACTTATAGAAATCGGTGTCATGCCGGCCCGATTTGAGCAGGCTGGGATTGCGCCCCAGCACTTCTTCGCTCGTGTAGCCTGTCAGCCGTTTAAAGGCATTGTTCACGGCAATGATCCGGGCCTCGGCATCGGAGATGATGATGGCCTCGCTGGCCTGGGCGAACACGCTGGCAGCGAGCTTCAGGTCGGCCTCGGCCCGCCGGGAGTCTGTCTGGTCAGTCACCACCGCGATGGCGGCCGCCCCATCCCATTCGATCGTGCCCGCATCCAGATGCCAGTGGCGCACCTCGCCGGCCTTGGTCGCGAAACGGCATGTGTAGCTGCTGGGTATCCGCTCGCCACGCATGCGCCGCTGATGCAAATCCATCAGCCAGGGACGATCCTCTTTGAGGATGAATGGCAGGAAGGGCTGGCCATGCATCTCTTCCGCCGAGAAGCCGATCATGGTACGAAGTGCCGTGTTGGTGAACTTGATCGTGCCCTGCTGCGTGACGACCACACCGAGTGGCAGGTCCTCGATGAACTGGCGATAGCGCAGCTCGGACTGCCGCAGTGTTGCTTCGAGCCGCTGGCGTTCGGTGATGTCCTGAAATCCAGCCACCATGAGCGGCTCGACAGGGTCGTCAATGATGGCTGCACCCATCAGGAAAACGCGCTGCTCGCCGCTCTTGATGCGCATCAGCACTTCCTGATCGCGCACCACACCGTGGGCCGCCAGGCCAGCGACAATGGCTGCACGCGCGATCTCGGGGTTCACCCAGATGCCCATCTCCAGGCTGGTCCGGCCAATCGTCTCCTCTCGCGTGTAGCCGGTGATGCGGAGCATGGCGGCATTGACGTCGATGAAGCGCCCCTCTCTCAAGGTGGACAGACTCATGGAGTTGGGACTAACTAGAAAGGCCCGTTCAAAGCGCGTGTCATCCGCCATCCAAGCTCCGGTAAATCAAGAGATAAGCAAGAGTGGAACTATAGCTGAGCGTCCTGGCAGGCCTGTGTGTTGAGACCGTGGCTTTCAGGCAGAAAACCGGTCGCCGCCAGGCCAGGCGCATTCCCATCCCCATGCGGGAGATCCCTGCCTATCGAGCAGGGATCCCTCTGACGTCCTGATCACCAGCCTTGCTGGTCAGGCCAACAGGTCGCTTGCGCTTCAGTCCTTGGCCAGGCAGTTGCCGACGTTCCAGCCATACAGCCATTCCATGGCGTCGTAGAAGCGTTCGGGAGTACGGCCGCGCCAGAGGTCATTGCGCACCAGGCGCTCGACGCCCTTGGCATGGTAGATGCGGCCCATCTCGCGGCTGGCCAGCACGATGCGCGCCGTGCGTGCCACGCGTGAGCGCTGGTACAGGTCCAGCGCCTTGGGCCAGTCCTTGTGCTGCACGCGCAGCGCCTCGCCCAGCGTGACGGCATCTTCAATCGCCATGCAGGCGCCCTGTGCCATGTACTGGGTGGTCGGGTGGGCGGCATCGCCGAGCAGGGTGACGCGGCCGAAGCTCCATTGAACAATCGGCTCGCGGTCGGCGGTGGACCAGCGCTTCCAGTTTTTGGGCAACTCGATCAGTTGGCGTGCTTTGGGGCAGATGCCCTGGAAGTAGCTTTGAACTTCTTCCTTGCTGCCTTCGGTGACGCCCCATTCCTCCTGCTGGCGGCTGTGGAAGGTCACGACCACGTTGTACTGCTCGCCGCCGCGCAGCGGGTAGTGCACCAGGTGGCAGTTGGGGCCTACCCAGATGCTGGCCGCGTTCCACTGCAGGTTTTCCGGGAAGTCGGCTTTGTCGACCACGGCGCGGTAGACCACGTGGCCGGTCACGCGGTGCGGGTCGCCAACAAACTGTGCGCGCACCACCGACTTGACACCGTCGGCACCGATCAGCGCCACGCCCTGGTAGGCCTTGCCATGCTGGTCCCAGGCGGTGACGGAGTCTGCATCCTGCTCCACGCGCTCGATGCGGGTGCTGGTCAGGAATTCGACCCGGCCGGTTTCCTGTGCGCCTTCGAGCAGCGACAGATGGGCGTCTGCGCGGTGAATCACGGCGTAGGGATTGCCGAAACGCTTGAGAAAAGCCTCGCCCGTTGGGATCTTGCCGACCTGGTATTCATCCAGGGCATCGTGCATGACCATGTAGTCGGTGTAGACCGCGCGGCTGCGCGCCTTGTCACCTACCCCAAGTGCGTCGAAGGCATGGAAGGCGTTGGGGCCGAGCTGCATGCCGGCGCCGATCTCCCCGACCTCGGCCGCCTGCTCGAACACCTTCACATGAAAGCCCTGGCGTACCAGCGCCAGGGCCGCAGCCAGACCGCCGATGCCGCCACCGGCCACGAGCACGGGGAGAGATGTTTGCGCGGGGCTTGTCATGGGGAATCCTCTTTGACTGAAATGCAGGCATGGTTCAAGGCCATGCCCATGGATATGCATATCATATGTATACATATCAAATATGTAAAGAGGGTTTGGCAGGGAGGCTGCACCAGCTCGGTGTCCTGCGGCGTACGGCGCTCAATCTGCCATCGGCCGGCGAACGCGGCCGCGCAGCCATGGCCGCGTCACGCCCATGGCGTGAGACAAGACGTGTGAGCTTTACATATGTTGACGTACCGCAAACACGGACGATACCCTGGGAAAACATAATGAACGCCATGCAGACATCCCGAAGCAGTAGCCCCATGTACCCAGTCCAGGCTGAACGACGCGTGTCACCTCGTTTGCTGCCAATAGCGCTGGCGCTGGCTGTTGCGCTGTCCGGGTGCGCATCGATGTCGCCGCCATCCGCGGACTTGCCCCAGACCCCGGTGCCCACCGCGTGGTCAGTTGGGGCGGACTCACCCGTGGCGGCAACTTCGCTGGCGCAGTGGTGGCAGCGTTTCAACGATCCCCTGCTCAGCACGCTGGTGACCCAGGCGCTGCAGGCCAACACCACGGTGCGTTCGGCGCAGGCCGCACTCCAGCAGGCCCGCGCGCTGCGCGATGTCAAGTCGGCCAACCAGCTTCCCACCGTGTCGGCTTCGGGCTCGGCCCTGCGCAGCAAGTCGGGCAGCGCAGATGCGGGCAATACCTTCAAGGCCGGGTTTGATGCGAGCTGGGAGCCCGATGTGTTTGGCGGCAAACGCAGCGCGCTGAACGCCACCGAAGCCGATGCCCAGGCCGCGCAGGCGAGTCTGGCCGACACGCAGGTGTCGATTGCCGCCGAGGTGGCCGTGACCTATATGGAATTGCGCGGGCTGCAGGCGCGCCTGGCGATTGCCCGCAACAACCTGGCCAGCCAGACCGAGACGCTGCAGATCACCGACTGGCGAGTCCAGGCCGGCCTGGCGTCTTCGCTCGACCTGGAGCAGGCCCGCTCGGCCCGTGCGCAGACCAACGCGCAGATCCCTGCGTTGCAAACCAGTGCCGCGCAGGCGCAACACAGCCTGGCGGTGCTGACGGGCCAGGTGCCTGACGCATTACAGGCCACGCTGGCCGCGGCCGGCCCCTTGCCGCAAGCCCCAGCGGAGTTGGCGCTCAACATCCCGGCCGACACCCTGCGCCAGCGGCCCGATGTGCGCGCGGCCGAGCACCGCATCAGCGCTGCACTGGCACGGGTTTCACAGGCCGAGGCCGCGCGTTACCCGGGTTTCCAGATCAGCGGTTCGCTGGGTTTGAGCGCGCTGACACTGGGCTCGCTCACCACGGCCGGCACCGTGGCCAACAGTTTGCTCGGCAGCGTCTCCATCCCCCTGTTTGACGGTGGTGCGGCCAGGGCGCAGGTACGGGCCCAGGAAGCTGCGCTGGAACAAAGCCGCATCAGCTATCAGGCCACGGTGCTCACGGCGCTCAAGGATGTGGAAGATGCACTGGTCGCCCTGCGGGGCGACCGCGAACGGCTGACCTTGCTGCAGGCTGCGGCGGATGCCGCCGGCAATGCCGATTTGCTGGCACGCCAGCGCTACAGCAGCGGCCTGATTGACTTCCGCTCGGTGCTGGAGACGCAGCGCACCCTGCTGTCCACCCAGGACAGTGTGGAGAGCACCCGAGCCAGCCTGAGTGCTGACCATGTGCGTCTCTACAAGGCGCTGGGCGGGGGCTGGGCCCCCGCCGCCAACCAGGCCGCCTTGTGAACTGCCGGCCCACCTCTCACGATTTCCCCTGCACACCATGAACACTCCGAATACCTCCGACGCGCTTCCCCGTGCTGCCGCCACGCCCTCAGCCGCTGAACTGCAGGCCCTGCTGGGGGCTGATCTGGCGCGCCCCTGGTGGCAGCGTCCTATGGTGTGGATCAGCGCGCTGGTGCTGGTGGCGCTGGCCGCGGGCTGGTATTTCTGGCAAGCCGCACAGCGAACCAGTGCCGTGCCTGTGTATGTGACCGAGCCGGTGCGCCGGGGCGACCTGACCCTGAAAGTGTCGGCCAATGGCACGCTGCAGCCGACGCGTTCGGTGAACATCGGCAGCGAACTGTCGGGGACGGTCAAGCAGGTGCTGGTGGATGTGAACGACCGCGTCAAGAAAGGCGAGGTGCTGGTGGTACTGGACACGGCCAAGCTGTCTGACCAGGTGCTGCGTTCGCGCGCTGCGCTGGCGGCGGCGCAGGCTGCGCTGGCGCAAAGCACGGCCACGGTCAAGGAGTCACAGGCCAGCCTGGTCCGCTTCGAAGAGGTGGCGCGCCTGTCGGGCGGCAAGGTGCCTTCGGCCACCGAGCTTGACAGCGCACGTGCCAGCGTGGACCGGGCAGTGGCCAGCGAGGCCAGTGCGCAGGCCAATGTGGAGCAGGCCCGGGCCGCGCTGTCCACGGACGATACCAATCTGGCGAAGGCGTCGATTCGTTCCCCCATCGACGGCGTGGTGCTGTCACGCTCGGTGGATCCGGGCAATGCCGTGGCGGCCTCGCTGCAGGCGGTCACCCTGTTCTCCATTGCCGAAGACCTCAAGCAGCTGCGGCTGGAAGTGAGCGTGGACGAGGCCGATGTGGGCGCGGTCAAGGTCGGCCAGAAGGCCAGCTTCACCGTGAGCGCCTACCCGGCGCGACGCTACCCGGCCACCATCACGCGGGTGGCCTTTGGCTCCACCAAGACCGACAACGTGGTGACTTACACCACCTATCTGGATGTGGACAACAAGGACTTGAGCCTGCGCCCGGGCATGACGGCCGCGGCCACGATTATTTCCACCGAGCGCACGGGGGTGCTGCTGGTGCCCAACACGGCGCTGCGCTTTGCGCCGGCGCAGGCTGCAGAGAGCATCGCGTCATCGGGCGGCAGCGTGGTGTCCAAGCTGCTGCCGCGCATGCCCCGCACGGGTGCGCGCAAATCTGTCGGCACCAGCAGCACCGATGCCGCCGTCAGGCAGATCTGGGTGCTCAAGGATGGGAACGCTGCCCCCCTGCTTGTGAAGCCCGGTATCAGCGATGGCCGCCAGACCGAGGTCAGCGGCGAGGCCTTGCAGGAAGGCCAGGCCGTGATCACCGACCAGCGTACCGCGGGAGCCACCCCATGAGCGAGCACCCGGTAGCGGGGGTGGTTGGCAGCAGCTCGCCGCTCATTCGCCTGCGCGGAGTGACCAAGGTCTACGGCGAGGGCACCATGGCGTTTCAGGCGCTCAAGGGCGTGGACCTGGACATCACGGCGGGCGACTTCGTGGCCATCATGGGGCCCAGCGGTTCCGGCAAGTCCACCGCCATGAACATCCTGGGCTGCCTGGATTCGCCGACGGCGGGCCAATACCTGTTTCAGGGCACGCGCGTGGAGTCGCTCACGCGCGACCAGCGCGCGCGACTGCGCCGGCGCTACTTTGGCTTCGTGTTCCAGGGCTTCAACCTGCTGGCGCGCACATCGGCACAGGAAAACGTCGAGTTGCCTCTGCTGTACCGCGGCGAGTCGGCTGCCGCGCGCCATGCTGCCGCGGCACGTGCCCTTGACTCCGTGGGACTCAAAGGCTGGGAACACCACACGCCGGCTGAACTCTCGGGCGGGCAACAGCAACGCGTGGCGATCGCGCGGGCCATCGTTTCCCAGCCGGCCGTGTTGCTGGCGGATGAACCGACCGGCAACCTGGATACCCATCGCAGCCGGGAGATCATGGAGTTGCTGTGGCACCTCAATGCCGACCAGGGCATCACGGTGTTGATGGTGACGCATGAGGCGGACATGGCGGCGTATGCCCGGCGCATCGTCCACTTTGTCGATGGCGTGGTCGAAAGCGACACGCGTAACCCCCATCCTGCGGGCCTGCACGATTCCGTGCCCGCCCTCATTGGTGAGGTCGCCTGATGCTGCTCAACACCCTGCTGCTGGCGCTGCGTTCGATCCGGCGCAACCTGATGCGCTCCTTCCTCACGATCCTGGGCATCGTGATCGGTGTCAGCGCCGTCATCACCATGGTGACGCTGGGCAATGGCGCCACGCTGGCGGTGCAGAACCAGATTTCGGGCCTGGGCACCAACCTGCTGCAGGTGCGTCCCGGCCAGCGCATGGGGCCGGGCAGTGGTGGCGCGGCGGCGCCCGCCTTCAAGGAGGAGGACGCGGATGCCATTGCCACGCAGATTGGCGGCATCGAAGCCGTAGCCCCGGAGGCGAGAACCAGTACCACGGTGGTTGCGAACGGACGCAACTGGACCAGCGGCATCATCGGCAGTACCAACGCCTGGCTCGATACCGGCAACTGGGAAATCAAAACTGGACGCGTGTTTTCCGACGGCGAAATGCGGGCCGGCGCCGCCGTGTGCATCATCGGGGAAACCATCCGGCGTGAACTCTTTGGCACGAGTGACGCCATCGGCGAACAGTTGCGCGTCAAGCAGATGTCCTGCGAGGTGATTGCGGTGTTGTCGTCCAAAGGGCAGGGCTCTTTCGGCAACGACCAGGACGAGGTGGTGCTGCTGCCGATCAAGACGCTGCAGCGCCGCGTGACGGGCAATACCCGTGTGAACACCCTGCTGGTTTCCATGAATGAGGGCAGTGACGCCAGCCGTGTCACCGCCGGCCTGACCCAGCTGCTGCGCGAGCGCCGCAAGCTGGCCAGCACCGACGAAGACAACTTCAATGTGCTGGACACCAAGCAACTGGCCGAGGCCCTGTCGGGTACCACCAAAGTGATGACCATGCTGCTGGGGGCTGTGGCAGCGGTGAGCCTGCTGGTGGGGGGCATTGGCATCATGAACATCATGCTGGTCAGCGTGACCGAGCGTACCCGTGAGATTGGCCTGCGCCTGGCCATTGGTGCGCTGGAGCGGGAGGTGTTGCTGCAGTTCCTCATCGAGGCGGTGGCACTGGCTTCGCTGGGCGGCCTGATCGGCATCGTGCTGGCGACAGGGGCGTCGATCGGCTTGGCCAGTGTGATGGGGGTACCCTATCTGTTCAACCCGGGGGTGAATCTGCTGTCTTTCGTGTTCTCGGCCGGCATCGGGGTCGTGTTCGGCTACTTTCCTGCTCGGCGCGCTGCGCGCATGGACCCGATCGAGGCACTGCGGCACGAGTAGCGACAAGCTGGCTTGCCCGAAAAAATTTGTGTTTTAAGGCTCCAGCCCTTTTGTGGTATGCGCTGATAGCTATGTAATTCATAGCAATCGAATGTCTGGGCACGGTGGGCCCTGTCCCGGCCGCTGGCAAGCTTGGGTCACAATCACGGCATGCAGCACGCCATTTTGTCCGCGCAAGGTCTATGCAAGCACTACGGCAGCAGTGTCGTGGTGGATGACTTGTCGTTTGTCATCGAGCCGGGTGAGTGCCTGGGCGTGATCGGCCCCAACGGCGCGGGCAAGACCACCACCATCCGCATGTGCCTGGGCCTGACGGCGCCTGATGCCGGCGACATCCATTTTCGCTTTGCCGGCCAGCCGGATCTGCAGATGCCGCAGGACGCATTGGCCATCAAGGCACGCCTCGGTGTGGTGAGCCAGTTCGACACGCTGGACCCGGACTTCAGCTGCGCCGAAAACCTGCTGGTCTATGGGCGTTACTTCCGCATGAAAGACGCCGACATCCGTGCGCGCATCCCGAAGATGCTGGAATTCGCTGCGCTCTCGCACAAGGCGGATGTCAAACCCGGTGAGCTCTCCGGCGGCATGAAGCGGCGCCTCAGTCTGGCGCGGGCACTGGTGAATGACCCCCGGCTCCTGCTGCTGGACGAGCCCACGACCGGGCTGGACCCGCAGGCGCGGCACCTGATGTGGGAACGCCTGCAGTTGCTGCTGCAGCAAGGCAAATCGATCCTGTTGACCACCCATTTCATGGACGAGGCCGAACGCCTGTGTACGCGCCTGCTGGTGCTGGACCATGGCAGGAAGATCGCCGAGGGCCGGCCACGCGAACTGATCGCCCAGCATCTGGAGCCTGACGTGGTGGAGGTCTATGGCAACGGCGCGCTGGCGCTGGTGGACTCGCCGCTGAAGTCGCACGCGGCGCGCGTGGAGGTGAGTGGCGAGACCGTGTTCTTCTACACCCACGACGCACGGGCGCTGCTTGATGCGCTGGTGGCGCACCCGCAGCTGCGCACGCTGCACCGGCCCGCGAACCTGGAGGACCTGTTCCTCAAGCTCACGGGTCGCCAGATCAGGGAGGACGGCTGATGGCCATGCCTGAATCATCTCAAGTCACACCCACTGCCAGTACTGCACCCAACGTGCCGGGGCAGGGGGCACCCAGTGTCTGGCGCGTGCCTGCGCTTTCGCTGCGTTTCTGGCCGGTGTTCCTGCGCAATCTGCTGGTGTGGAAGAAGCTGGCCATCCCGAGCCTGGTGGGCAATATTGCCGAGCCGCTGATGTGGCTGGTGGCCTTTGGCTATGGCATGGGGGCGCTGGTGGGGCAGGTGAGCATGGGCACCCCGCAGGGCGTGGTCGAGGTGCCCTACATCCTGTTTCTGGCCAGCGGCTCGATCTGCATGAGCGCGATGAACGCGGCCTCCTTCGAGGCACTGTACTCGGCCTTCTCGCGCATGCATGTGCAGAAAACCTGGGACGGCATCATGAACGCGCCCATCAGTCTGGACGATGTGGTGCTGGCAGAGATGCTGTGGGCGGCCTTCAAGGCCCTGTTCACGGTGACCGCCATTCTGGGCGTGATGCTGGCGCTGGGCATCAGTCACAGCCCGAAGCTGTTGCTGGCCTGGCCGGTGCTGCTGGGCGCGGGCATCACCTTTGCCTGCATTGCGCTGATCTTCAACGCGCTGGCCAAGGGCTACGATTTCTTCACCTACTACTTCACGCTGTTCCTCACGCCCATGATGTTCCTCAGCGGGGTGTTCTTCCCGCGTGAACAGCTGCCCACGGTGGTGCGCATCATCTCCGACTGGCTCCCCCTGACGAATGCGGTCGAGCTGGTGCGGCCGCTCTTCATGGACCAGTGGCCGACCCAGCCGCTGCGCCACGGGCTGGTGCTGCTGGCCTATGCCGTGCTGGCCTTCTGGCTGGCGCTGGCGCTCACACGCAGGCGGTTCCGGGCCTAGCGCCTGACAGTCGAGGGCGCTGCACTGCGCAGGGCCGTGTTCATGGCTGTTGCGCCGCCCTGATCATGTCGGCAGCCTTCTCGGCAATCATGATGACCGGCGCGTTGGTGTTGCCACCCACGAGCTGCGGCATGATGGACGCATCCACCACGCGCAGCGCCGCGATGCCGCGTACCCGCAGTTGGGCATCCACCACATCGTATTCCCCGCTGCCCATGCGGCAGGTGCCGGCCGGGTGGTAGATGGTGTCGGCATGGTCGCGGATGAAGCGCTCGATCTCGATGTCACTCTGCGCCTTGGCCGAGGTCGACAGCTCCCTGGCGCCGTATTGGCTGAGGGCGGGCTGGGCGAGGATGTTGCGCACGATCTTGAAGCCACGCAGCAGCCGGTCCATGTCGTCGCGCTGGCTCAGAAAGTTGGGGTCGATCAGCGGCGGGGCCAGCGGGTCCTTGCCGTCGAGCTGGATGCTGCCGCGGCTCAAGGGGCGCAGCAGGCAGACATGGCAGGAGTAGCCATGACCAAAGGTGGTCTGGCGGCCATGGTCAAGCAGCTTGCCGACAACGAAGTGCAGTTGCAGGTCGGGGATGGCCTCGCTGGGCTGGCTCTTGATGAAGCCGCCGGCTTCGGCAAAGTTGGTGGTGAGCATGCCGCTGCGCGAGTTGCGCCACTCGAAGATGCCCTGCACGGTGCGGGCCATGCCCGCCAGTGAGAGGCCAAACAGGTCCTTGAGGTGCGGCGCATTGGCCACCAGCACCACATCCACATGGTCGTGCAGGTTCTGGCCCACGCCGGGCAACTCATGTCGGGTGGCAATACCGTTTTGCAGCAGGTACTCATGCGGGCCAATGCCCGAGAGCATCAGCAGGTGGGGCGACTGGATGGCGCCGCCGCACAGCAGTACTTCGCGTTCGGCCCTGAGCTGCTTGACCTCGCCGCCTTGCACATATTCCACGCCCACCGCGCGCTTGCGCTCCAGCAGGATGCGGGTGGCCTGGGCGCCGGTGATCACATGCAGGTTGGGGCGCGACAGGTGGGGTGTGAGGTAGGCCTTGGCCGCGCTGTAGCGCTCGCCGTTCTTGTGGGTCACCTGGTAAACGCCCACGCCTTCCTGGTCGGCGCCGTTGAAGTCGGGGTTGTGCGGGAAGCCCGCCTGTTGCGCCGCTTCGACGAACACCGGGCTGAAGCGGTTGGGGCTGCGCAAATCCATCACATTGAGCGGGCCCCCCGTGCCGTGCCAGGCGTCGGCGCCGCGCTCGTTGTGTTCGGCGCGCTTGAAGTAGGGCAGCACCTCGTCCCAGGACCAGCCGGCATTGCCCTCGGCGGCCCACTGGTCGTAATCGCGGTGATGACCACGGGCATAGATCATGGCGTTGACCGAGCTGGAGCCACCGAGTACCTTGCCACGCGGCATATAGCCTTCGCGCCCGTTCAACCCGGGTTGCGGCACCGTGTTGAACCCCCAGTTGGCCTGGCCGGTCTTGGCCAGCAGTGCCAGGCCGGCCGGGCAGTGGATCAGCACGCTCTTGTCGCCTGGGCCGGCTTCGAGCAGAGCCACAGAGATGTCCGGGTCTTCGGTCAGGCGTGCAGCAAGCACGCACCCGGCTGAGCCGCCGCCCACAATGATGTAGTCCAGCATGTTCGGTCTCCTGAGGTTTTTATCTGGCGTTGCCGCCGTGTCTGGGCCGTACGTTAACCCAAACCGGTGTGGCGGCCAATCCGGACAGTCCTGGGCGAGACACGGGGGTGCCGGGAAAACCCTGTGCGCCACAGGGTTTCAGGCAATTAAATTGCACGCAATTTAATTGCCTGCTACATTAATACCCATGGCTACCAGCAAACTCCCCTCACCGATATCGGCTTCAGAAGCCTTGTTGCTCGATAACCAGCTCTGCTTTGCGCTGTATTCGGCTTCGCTGGCGATGACCAGGATGTACAAGCCCCTGCTTGAAGCCCTGGGGCTGACCTACCCGCAATACCTGGCCATGCTCGTGCTCTGGGAGCGCGATGGCGTCACGGTGTCCGAGCTGGGCGAGCGCCTCTCGCTCGACTCGGGCACGCTCACGCCCCTGCTCAAGCGCATGGAGACGGCTGGCTGGCTGGCCAGATTGCGCGATGTGAATGACGAGCGCCGCGTGCTGATCACCCTCACGGCGGCTGGCCGCAAGCTCAAGACGCGGGCGGCCAGGGTGCCCGGCTGCATCCTGAGCGCGACGCAATGCGATGTGACTGAGCTCACCGCGCTGACCCGGCAGGTGCAGACTCTGCGCGACCGGCTCAACCGCTGCGACCCCGACACCCTTAACTGATCCCTCCCCTTTTTTTAACCAAGGAAACACCATGCCTACCAAAATCGAAAAAGTCCTCTACCAGGCCCACGCCACCTCCACCGGCGGTCGCGATGGCCGTGCTGTCAGCTCCGACGGCTTGCTGGATGTGAAGCTCAGCCCCCCCAAGGAGCTCGGCGGCCCCGGCGGCGCCACCAACCCTGAGCAACTGTTTGCAGCGGGCTACTCGGCCTGTTTCATGGGAGCCATGAAACATGTGGCCGGCATGAAGAAACTCACCGTTCCCGCGGATGCCTCGATTGCGGCCACTGTGGGCATCGGCCAGATCCCTGCCGGCTTCGGCATCGAGGTGCAGATGGTCATCAGCCTGCCGGGCATGGACCGTGCCGTAGCGCAGCAACTGGTGGACACAGCCCACCAGGTCTGCCCCTACTCCAACGCCACGCGCGGCAATATCGAAGTGACCCTGACGCTGGCCTGATGCACCGGTGACAGGGCGTGATCCTGTCGCCAAGGCGGCCTGCCCCGATTGCCGGTGCAGGCCGTTTCGTTTATGGTCAATCCATGACGACACTTGATTTCCTGGTTCGCAAAGACCAGTTGGGCACTACCGAAGTGCGCCGCGCGGATGATGGGCCTCTGGCCGATGGCGAGGTGCGCGTGCGCATCGACAGCTTTGCGCTGACCTCCAACAACATCACCTACGCCGCGTTTGGCGATGCGATGAACTACTGGTCTTTCTTTCCGGTGAGAGGGGAGGACAACAGTCAGTGGGGTCGCATCCCGGTCTGGGGCTTTGGCACCGTGCAGCAGTCGCTGCATCCCGGCGTGGCCGTGGGGGAAAAGCTGTACGGCTATTTCCCGATGTCGACCAGCGTGGTGCTGGCACCGGTGCGGCTCTCACCCGCCGGGTTCTCGGATGGGGCCGCGCACCGGGCCAGCCTGCACCCGGTTTACAACCAGTACCTGCGCTGCCATTCGGACCCGTACTACACAGCCTATACCGAAGCAGTGCAGGCGCTGCTCCGGCCGCTGTTCATCACCTCCTGGCTGATCGATGACTTTTTGGCCGATAACCAGTTCTTCGGTGCATCGGGGCAGGGGGACCAGCGCGGCGTGATGCTCTTGTCCAGCGCCTCCAGCAAAACCGCGTACGGCACAGCGTTCCAGCTTGCACAGCGTGAGGGCATCGAGGTGGTGGGTTTGACCTCCGCCGGCAATGTGGCATTTTGCGAAAGCCTGGGCTGTTACCACCGCGTGCTGCGCTACGACCAGCTGGAGCAGGTGCCGGCTGATACACCCTGTGTCTACATCGATTTCGCAGGGAGCGCAGAGCTGCGTCGTGCCGTCCACACCCGGTTCGTCAACCTGAAATACAGCTGCGCCATTGGCGGCACGCACGTTGAGCAGCTGGGCGGCAGCAAAGACCTGCCGGGCCCCAAGGCGACGCTGTTCTTTGCGCCGGCACAGATCAAGAAGCGCAGCGGCGAATGGGGCGCTGAAGTCCTGGGCCAGCGCCTGGTGCAGGCCTGGCATGCCTTTGTGGCCAAGGCCCATGCCCCAGTGAAACCGTGGCTGGTGGTGGACTACCACCATGGCCCGGAGGCGGTGCAGGCGATCTACCGCGAGGTTCTGGGCGGCAAAGGCGATCCGCGTCGTGGACACGTGCTGTCGCTGAACGATTGAGGGTTTCACAAGCCTTGACACCATGCTGTTCGGGCTGAGCCTGTCCTGGCTTTTCGACACCTCGACAAGCCCAGGGTGAACGGCCGTGAGGGGGGTGTCATGAAATGTGAAGATATCCATCATGTGTCTGTTAGCCGGGCTTGCGCAGGCCCGACAATGGGGGCATGTCTTCATCGCCCACCACCACGTCCGCCGCCGCCGGCCTCCATGCTTTTGAATCGCTGACCCCCGATGTGGTCATGGACGCGCTGGCCAGCGTGGGCCTGTATGGCGACGGCCGGCTGCTCGCGCTGAGCTCGTATGAAAACCGGGTGTACCAGCTGCACCTCGAAGACGGCGAGGTCGTGGTGGCCAAGTTCTACCGGCCGGCGCGCTGGAGCGATGCGCAGATTCTGGAAGAGCACGGCTTTGCGGCCGAGCTCATGGCGGCCGAAGTGCCAGCCATCGGCCCGCTGACCCTGCAGGGCAAGACCCTGAACCACTTTGGCGGCTTTGCGTTTTCGGTCAGCCCCAGCCGGGGGGGGCGCCCCCCTGAGCTGGACGATGATGAGGTGCTGGAGTGGATCGGCCGCTTTCTCGCACGCATCCACACCGTGGGTGCCATGCAGCCCTTTGTCAGCCGGCCTGCGCTGAGCCTGCAAACCCTGGGTATCGAGTCACGTGACTGGCTGCTGGCACACGAGATGGTGCCGCTTGAAGTGCAGTCAGGCTGGGCCAGTGTGTGCCAGGATGCTCTTGATTTAATAGCTACTCACGCATGTTTGGCGGGGGCTGCAGGTCAAAATGAAGGTGAAGAATCAGCCACTCGCCTGCTGCGCCTGCACGGCGACTGCCACCCCGGCAACATCCTCTGGACACCGACCGACGTGCCCGCCAGCGCCGGGCCGGGCCCGCATTTTGTGGACCTGGACGACGCCCGCATGGGCCCGGCCGTGCAGGACCTGTGGATGCTGCTCTCGGGCGACCGGACGCAACGCACGCGCCAGCTCAGCGTGCTGCTCGACGGCTATGAGCAGTTCCGCAGCTTTGACCGGCGCGAGCTCGCACTGATCGAGCCGCTGCGCACGTTGCGGCTCATTCACTACAGCGCCTGGCTTGCCCGGCGCTGGGATGACCCGACCTTTCCGATCAATTTCCCGTGGTTCGGCTCCAGCGACTATTGGAAAGGCCAGACCCAGATGCTGCAGGACCAGATCGAGGCCATGCAGCAAGAACCGCTCTACGCCTGAACGCTGAGGCCCTGCCGCGCAGGGGGAGATGGGGTTTCCCCGCGTACGGGTATTGGTTCGGCGTGCTAGCATTCGGGCAGAACCAAGTTGAACCAAATCAAACCAATTTGATGAGTCACTTGCACACTGTTCAACATCCATTCGTAACCTGCCGATCAAGGAGATTCCCCATGAGACTGAAACGCCGCACCGCCGTGCTTGCTGGTTTGCTTCTATCGGCCACAACCCTGGCATTTGCCCAGGGAGCCTGGCCAACCCGCTCCATCACCATGGTGGTGCCCTTTCCCCCAGGCGGCCTGGCTGACCTGGTAGCGCGCCCGGTGGCCGAGGCCATGTCGCGCGACCTGGGCCAGCCGGTCGTGATCGAGAACAAGGGGGGCGCCGGTGGTGGCATCGGCATGGGCTATGCGGCCAGGGCCAAGCCTGATGGCTACACCATCCTGATGGCGCTGTCGTCCTTCAGCGTGATTCCTGAGGCCGATGCGGTGCTGGGCCGCTCGCCGATGTATGCGCTTTCAGATCTGCGCCCGATTGCGCGCTTCACGGGCGACCCCACCGTGCTGGCCGTGCGCGCCGATGCACCGTGGAAAACCTTCAAGGACTTTATGGCCGATGCCGCCAAACGTCCGGGCGCGATCAACTACGGCTCATCGGGCAACTACGGCACCATGCACGTGCCGATGGAAATGCTCTCGCAAACCGGCAACATCAAGATGACCCATGTGCCCTTCACCGGTGCGGGCCCGTCCGTGATTGCGCTGCTCGGCGGGCAGATCGATGCTGTCTCCACAGGCCCGGCCACGGTGCTGCAGCACATCAAGGCCGGCAAGATTCGTGTACTGGCGCACTGGGGCAATGGCAAGCTGGCCTCCATGCCGGACGTGCCCAGCATCAAGGACAACGGCATCAACGTGGACTACGCACAGTGGTCCGGCCTGTTCATTCCAGCCGGCACACCTGAGCCCATCGCGCAGCGCCTGCGTGCCGCCGCCAAGGTCGCCGCACAGGATGCCAAGGTCAATGAAGTCATCAACAACGCGGGCAGCCCTGTGCTGTACATGGACACACCTGAATTTGAAAAATATGTGCAAAACGATGCGGCCCGCATGGTGGACGTGGTCAAGCGCATTGGCAAGCTGAACTGAACCTTTTTATTCGAGGAGACAACTCATGCGAAACAAAATCCTGCCATCCCTGCTCGTGGCCCTGGGGGTCATGACGGCTGTGGCCAGCACACCGGCTGCGGCGCAAGCCTACCCAAGCAAGAGCGTGAAGATCATCGTGCCTTTCGCGGCGGGCGGCCCGGCGGACAACTATGCGCGTTTCATCGCCCAGCGCCTGAGCGATACCATGGGCCAGCCCTTTGTGGTGGACAACAAGCCTGGCGCGGGCTCCATCATCGGCACCGACGCAGCCGCCAAGTCGGCCCCCGATGGCTACACCCTGCTCTTGATGTCGAACACGCACACGGTGAACGAGACCTTGATCCCCACCAAGCCGTTTGAGCTGCTGAAGGATTTCGTGCCCGTGGCGCCCATCAACTACTCCGATCTGGTGCTGGTGGCACACCCTTCGGTCAAGGCATCGAACGTCAAGGAGCTGATCAAGCTCGCGATGGACAACCCCGGCAAGCTCAATTACGCCTCCTCGGGTCCGGGTACGCCGTACCACATGGCCGGCGAGCTCTTCAAGAGCATGTCGAACACCGACATCGTGCACGTGCCCTACAAAGGCAGCTCCGGTGCACGCACCGACGTGATCGGTGGCCAGGTGCAGATGATGTTTGATGCGGTCACCACCATGGCCGGACAGGTACAGGCCGGCAAGGTCAAGGCCATTGCCACCAGCGGCAAGGAGCGCTCGGCGGTGCTGCCCGATGTGCCCACCGTCAGCGAGTCCGGTGTACCGGGCTACGAGGCCACGATCTGGCTCGGCCTGATGTCGCCAAAGGGCACGCCCAAGGACATCGTGGACAAGCTCAATGCCGCCGTCTCCAAAATCGCCAGCGCACCGGATGTGCGCCAGCTCTGGCTGAAGCAGGGTGCGGTGCCCCTGGTGATGAACCCGGAAGCCTTTGACAAGTACACTCGCGACGACATTGCCAAATGGGCCAAGGTCATCAAGACCGCCAACATCAAACTTGACTGAGATACCGAAACCGACATGACTCAACTGCATCTGCTCAGCGGCGGCGCCGCCAAAGGTCTCGTGACCGAACTGCAGTCCCGCTTTTTTGCGGACACCAACTGCACGGTCGCGGGCACCTATGGCGCGGTCGGACTGATGAAAGACCGGCTGCTCGCGGGCGAGCCTTGTGACGTGCTGATCTTGACCCAGGCCCTGATCGACCAACTCACGGCAAGCGGCGCGGTGCTCGCAGGCAGTGCGCATGCGCTGGGCCTGGTGAAGACCGGTGTGGCCGTCAAGACCGGAGAGTCCGCACCCAAGGTGGACACGCCAGAGGCACTCAAGTCGGTGCTGCAGGCAGCCAGCGGAATTTACTTTCCCGACCCGGAGAAGGCCACGGCCGGCATCCACTTCATGAGCGTGCTGCGTCAGTTAGGCCTTGATGAAGCGCTTGCCTCACGCCTGCGGGTCTTCCCGAACGGCGCTACCGCCATGGCCGCGATGGCCGAGTCCTCTGAAAAAGGGCTGGTTGGCTGCACCCAGGTCACCGAGATTCTCTACACCCCGGGGGTGCAGCTGATCGACGTGCTGCCAAAGCAGTTCGAGCTGGCCACCACCTATACCGCAGCGGTGTGCAGCAAGTCAGAGCACCCGCAGGCTGCGGCTGAACTGATTCGCCTGCTGACCAGCGCCAGCGCCGCAGAGCTGCGACGCAAGGGCGGCTTCGAGTAGGGCCAACGCCTCACGCCTTGGCTACGGCAACCCCGGCATAGCTGGGGTTTTTTGATTCCTCTACTATCGGGGTTCCCGTCAAGGGGAGTAGCGAGCTGGTCAGGGTCTTGTTGCAGGATTGAGGCCAGCAGAGGTAATCGTCAGTACGCGGTTGCGTGAGCAGCCGTCGGTTCCTTGAGACCCGGACGCCAGTCCGGGTTGTTCGCAAGACCTTGTGGGTGTTTTATCAACACCACTACAAGGTATTTGCCCATGCAAACCGTTGCCCCTCTTTGGCTTTGGCTGGTTTTCGTCGCCTTTGTCCTTGCTGCATTGTTCGTTGACTTCGTGGTCCTGAAAAAGCAGGGGGCGCATGAGGTCGGGGTCAGGGAGGCCGTGAACTGGTCCATCCTGTGGATCGTGCTGAGCTTCCTGTTCAACGGCCTGCTCTGGTGGGCCATCCGAGACAGCACCGGCTCAGTCGCTCTTGCCAACGAGAAATCACTGGAATTCCTTACCGGCTATCTCATCGAGAAAAGCCTGGCCGTCGACAATATTTTTGTCTTCCTGCTGATCTTCAGTTACTTTGCGGTACCACCGGCGTACCAGAAGCGTGTGTTGATGATCGGTATCGTGGGCGCCATTGTCCTGCGCACCATCATGATTCTCGTCGGCGGCTGGCTGCTGGCGCAGTTCCACTGGATCCTGTATCTCTTCGGCGCCTTCCTGATCATCACGGGCATCAAGATGTGGTGGGCAGCAGGCAAGGAGCCCGATCTGGATGACAACCCGGCACTGAAGCTGTTGCGCAAGCTGCTGCCCGTGAGCAAAACCTATGACGGCGAGAAATTCTGGACGGTCGAAAACGGCACGCGTATTGCCACGCCGCTCTTGATGGTGATCTGCCTGGTGGGTCTGACGGACGTGGTGTTCGCTGTCGATTCGATCCCCGCGATTTTTGCCATCACGAGTGACCCGTTCATCGTCCTGACCAGCAATGTGTTTGCGATCCTGGGCTTGCGCGCCATGTTTTTCCTGCTGCAGGCCGCAGCAAGCAAGTTTCACCTGCTCAACTACGGCCTCGCCCTGATACTGGTGTTCATCGGCAGCAAGATGATGCTGATCGATGTGTTCAAGATCCCGGTGGCGGTCTCGCTGGCGGTGGTGATCGGTATTCTCGTCATCACCATGCTCTGGAGCGCCAGAACCGCAGCGCCCGTCAAAAGCTCCTCCCGGTGAAGAAGGGCTTGTCCCGTGTGCTTGTCCGGTAAAGGGCTGCTGTGCGAAGGCTTACTTGCCGTTGATCGCCAGCAACTCGACTTCAAACAGCAGCGTTGCGTTGGGCGGAATCACCCCGCCGGCGCCGCGTGAGCCGTAGGCAATGGCGGCAGGGCAGGTCAGCTTGGCCTTGCCACCCACCTTCATGCGCTGCACGCCTTCGGTCCAGCATTTGATGACCCCGCTCAAGGGGAACTCGATGGCTTCATTGCGCTTGTAGGAGCTGTCGAACTCGCGGCCATCGGGAAAGGTGCCGCGGTAGTGCACCTTCACCGTGTCGCGGGCTGTGGGGCTGGCACCGGTGCCGTCCTTGAGCGAGCGGTATACCAGGCCGCTGGCCGTGACCACTGCCCCCGGCTCCTTGGCCGCTGATGCCGCGACGACGTCTTGCGCCCGGGCGGTGGGCAGGGTGAGGAGCGTAGCGGCGAGGATGGCAGGTGCAGCCATACGCAGGAATGTTTTCATAGGAGCTTTGAGGTGAGTTGAAAAACAGGATGTGATTGTCGCAGTCCTGTCGTATTCTCCAGAGAGCAAAGCTTCTTGGGTGTTTTTTGGGTCATGAGACGATTTGAATTCCAGCTCAGCATTTCGGCGCAGCAGTACCTGGACTATTACCGGGGCTCGGTCAGGCAGGTCCTGGTGAGGTGCACCACGGGCGAGACGATTCAGTTC
The DNA here is from genome assembly GCA_018815325.1 of Gammaproteobacteria bacterium. Classification (GTDB taxonomy): domain Bacteria; phylum Pseudomonadota; class Gammaproteobacteria; order Burkholderiales; family Burkholderiaceae_C; genus JAHIYE01. Next base: position 340,462 of record JAHIYE010000021.1, read on the forward strand.
CCTGCCGCACACCTGACGCCTTATGTGAGCACGGCCGGCATCCATGGCCGCTTCGTCCTGACCTGTGACGATGCAGGCAAGGGCTCGACGCTTGAGCGGCGGGCATGAGCTTGAAGCGCACTATTTGTAGGTGATCACTGACGAAATATTGAGGTTGTCTTCAGCTCTGATCTCATCTAACCTGTTGGCTAAACTTGCCGAAGTTAATTTTGACTGGATCATTTATTGCCATTGATGTCTGTCAAGATTCCCGGTCTGAGCGCTAACTGCTCGTACATGATAATTGCCATGATGAATACATTCAGAGGCCAGTCAGTGAAAGCCTCATGCGGAGGAGTCGAACGCAATGAGTAGCAACACGGTGGCACTGGATGCCATGGAGACGCCAGAATTTGCTGACAGCGTCAGCGATGGGGCGGTCACACCCGGCGCCAAAAAGAGTGCACCTGATGTGGGCTTTCACTTTGAGGCCATGAATCTGAAGCCGGGTGACCGCATGCAGATTCAGGTGCCCAGCAAACTTTCAGACGAGCGCTGTTTTGTCCGTTTGATCGGTTTCCTTCCGGGGCACAGCATCCTGATCACGACCCCGACAACGGCCAGCAATGTTCGCCTGCAACTGATTGAAGACGATCAGGTTGTCATGCGGATCTTTTCCCGTCAGCAGGCCTTTGCCTTTTCAAGTGATGTGCTCAGGACCTGCAAGTTGCCCTACAGCTATCTGCACATTTCTGTGCCCAAGGCGATTGAAGGAACGGTGATACGCAAGGCCGCCCGCGTCAAGACCAAGATCATTGTCAAGGTCAACGCAGACGAGGGGCGAGCAGCAGAGCAGACAGGCGTCATCTCCAACCTCAGTGCCAACGGTGCGTTGCTTGATGGGCGAAAAAATATTGCCGAAGTGGGCGATACCATCCAGACAACGTTCAATCTCAAGCTTCACAATGTCGAGACCCGCCTGTCGTTGCGAGCCATCGTGCGTGCGGCATTCGACGACGATACGCTCCGGCAGAGCGGTACCTCCCTGACGCACTTCGGTCTGGAATTTCTTGATCTCCAACCCAATGACCACATGATTCTGCAAAGCATGGTCTACCAGAAGATGATCGAGGAGCCGCTTTCCCTGGTTTGAAGAGGTGCGCTCATTCGTGGGCGGTGGGGGTGTATAAACGAGCCCTCTTGGGTCATGCGCCGGGTCTTTGACTCTGTAGCGGCTGCCTTTATGACCCATCAAGCCAGGCGCACAAGCGCCACAACAGCAAGGAACATCAGACATGGGTGCGCAGTGGAAAGCAAAAGGCAAGGCACAGGCCGCAGATGCCAGGGGCAAACTGTTTGGCCGGCTGGCCAAGGACATCATGGTGGCGGCGCGCAGCGGCGCCGACCCGGCCCTGAACTCGCGCCTGCGCCTGGTGGTGGAGCAGGCGCGCAAGGTCTCCATGCCCAAGGACACGCTGGAGCGGGCCATCAAAAAGGGGGCCGGCATCGGGGATGACGCCGTCAACTTCGAACGCGTGATCTACGAGGGCTTTGCACCGCACCAGGTGGCGGTGATGGTGGAGTGCCTGACCGACAACGTGAACCGTACTGCACCCGAGATGCGTGTGCTGTTCCGCAAGGGCCAGCTCGGTACCTCCGGCTCGGTGGCCTGGGATTTTGACCACGTGGGCATGATTGAAGCCGAACCGGCCCAGGCGGGGGCTGACCCCGAACTCGCCGCGATTGAAGCCGGTGCGCAGGATTTCGAGCCCGGCGAGGAAGAGGGCAGCACCCTGTTCCTCACCGATGCGACCGACCTCGATCTGGTGAGCCGTGCACTCCCTGCCCACGGTTTCAATGTGCTCTCTGCCAAGCTGGGCTACAAGGCCAAGAACCCGGTGAACCCGGCCAATCTGAGTGCCGAGCAGATGGAAGAGGTCGAAGCCTTCCTCGCCGCGATCGACGGGAACGACGATGTGCAGAACGTCTTCGTGGCGCTGGCGGGTTAAAGCTTAAGGCCGCCGTTCAGCGTCTCTAGCCTGAGGCTCGGCAACTGCTACTGCGTACGCCAAGGTCCATGAAAAAGCCCCACAGCCTGGAATGGCTGCGGGGCTTTATTGTGCAATGATTGCTATATTTTCAATAGCTTCACGCGCATTATGGATAAGGGCTAGAGGCTAATTTCTTTCATAAATCAGACCAGCAGCGCATTCACCCGCTTCACATAAGCCGCCGGGTCGGCCGGCATGCCGCCTTCGGCCAGCAGGGCCTGGTCGAACAGGATGTGGGCGAGGTCGTTGAAATGCACCGAGCCATCGAGCTTCTTGACGAGCGGGTGCTCGGCGTTCACTTCCAGCACGGGCTTGATCTCGGGCGCGGCCTGGCCGGCCTGCTTGAGCAGGCGCGCGAGCTGGGTGCTCATGCCGTCGTCTTTCACCACCAGGCAGGCGGCTGAGTCCACCAGGCGGGTGGTGACGCGCACGTCCTCGGCCTTGTCTTTCAGTGCTTCCTTGAGCTTGGCCAGCAGGGGTTTGAAGGTTTCGGCCGCTTCTTCTGCGGCTTTCTTCTCAGCCTCGTCCTGCAGCTTGCCCAGGTCCACGGCACCCTTGGCGACGGACTGCAGCGGCGTGCCGTCGAACTCGGTCAGGTAGTTCAGGGCCCACTCGTCCACGCGGTCGCTCATCAGCAGCACTTCGATACCCTTCTTGCGGAAGACTTCGAGCTGCGGGCTGTTCTTGGCGGCGGCCAGGCTGTCGGCGGTGATGTAGTAGATCGCCTCCTGGCCTTCCTTCATGCGGGCCTTGTAGTCGGCAAAGCCCACTGTGGGAGAGTCAGTCGTGGTGCTGGCAAAGCGCAGCAGCTTGGCCAGGCGCTCGCGGTTGCCGAAGTCTTCACCCAGGCCTTCTTTCAGCACGGAGCCAAACTCGGCGTAGAAGCTGCTGAACTTGCCGGCATTGGCCTTGTCTTCATCGCTCGCATCATCTGCGGGTGTGTCGTGCTTGGCCAGGTCTTCCAGCATGCCGAGCACGCGCTTGGTACAGCCTTCGCGGATGGCTTTCACATCACGGCTTTCCTGCAGCAGCTCGCGGCTCACGTTGAGCGGCAGGTCGGCGGAATCGACCACCCCTTTCACAAAGCGCAGGTACACGGGCAACAGGGCCTCGGCATCGTCCATGATGAAGACGCGCTTCACGTAGAGCTTCAGGCCGCCTTTTTTGTCGCGGTTCCACAGGTCCATCGGGGCCTTGGACGGGATGTAGAGCAACTGGGTGTACTCGGTGCTCCCCTCCACGCGGTTGTGGGTGTGGGCCAGCGGGGCCTCGTGGTCGTGGCTGATCTGTTTGTAGAACTCGTCGTACTGTTCGGGCGTGATGTCTTTCTTGGGCCGGCTCCACAGCGCGCTGGCCTTGTTGACGGTTTCCCACTCGTCGGTGGTGACCATCTCGCCGCCTTTGTTGTCATCACCCTCTTTCCATTCCTCTTTCTGCATGAGGATGGGCAGGCTGATGTGGTCGGAGTACTTGCTGATGACGCTCTTGACTTTCCAGGTGCCCATGAAATCTTCGGCGTCGTCGCGCAGGTGCAGGATGACGCTGGTGCCGCGCGCGGGGCGGTCGATGGTCTCGACTTCGAAGTCGCCGCTGCCGCCGCTGATCCAGCGCACGCCCTCGGAGCTCTTCATGCCGGCACGGCGGGATTCGACCGTGATCTTGTCCGCCACGATGAAGCCGGAGTAAAAGCCCACGCCGAACTGGCCGATGAGTTGCGAGTCGGCCTTCTGGTCGCCCGAGAGCTTGGAGACAAAGTCCTTGGTGCCGCTCTTGGCGATGGTGCCCAGGTGGTCGATCGCTTCCTGCGCGCTCATGCCGATGCCGTTGTCGGTGATGGTGAGGGTCTTGGCGATTTTGTCGATGGACACACGGACCTCAAGATCGGGTGCGTCTTCATACAGGCCGCTGTCGTTGATGGCCTCGAAGCGCAGCTTGTCGCAGGCGTCAGAGGCATTGGAGATCAGTTCGCGCAGGAAGATCTCCTTGTTGGAGTACAGCGAGTGCGTGACAAGGTGCAATAGCTGGGCGACTTCGGCCTGGAAGGAAAGTGTTTGCTTGGTCATGGAGAATGGGAAATTTCAAAAAAATGGACTCCGCGTGGAACCCGCGATACGAACAAGCACCAATTATGGGCGATGCCCGGGCTTTCAAGGGCTGCTGGCTGGTGCTGGAGCTTGGTTTCCGGCGGGCCGCCCAGCCCGGGGCTGTCTGATCCACGGCTTCACAAGCCAGCGGGTCGTGAAGAATAGATCCACGCAGGTGGGTGATATGCGTGTATGCTGGATTGGCTGGATACGCTTGCCACTTCGGCGATCATTCGAGGTGAGCCAATGGATACCCCGCCGAGTCCCAATCAAAACCACTTGCTGGCAGCCTTGCCCGCGGCTGAGTTCGAACGCATCGCACCGCATCTGGAGTTGGTCCCGTTGCGGCTGGGCGAAGTGATCCATGAATCCGGGGGGCAGCTGCAGCATGTCATCTTCCCGGTGACCGCCATCGTGTCCCTGCACTACACCATGGAAGATGGCGCATCGGGCGAAGTCGCAGGCGTTGGCCGTGAAGGACTTGTTGGCATTTCGCTTTTCATGGGTGGCAATACCCTTACCAGCCAGGCCACCGTGCAGACGGCAGGCTATGGCTACCGGCTCAAAGCCAGGTTGATGACGGATGAGTTCTATCGCAATGGCCCGATGATGCGTCTGGCCTTGCGCTACACCCAGGCCTTGATTACCCAGATATCCCAGGCGGTAGTGTGTAATCGGCACCATTCGATTGAGCAGCAGTTGTGTCGCTGGCTGCTGTCTACGGATGATCGCTTGCCGTCGACAGAATTGACCATGACGCAGGAATTGATTTCCACCATGCTCGGTGTTCGCCGCGAAGGCATTACCGAAGCCGCAGGACATTTGAAGCAGGCAGGTGCCATTCATTACCGGCGTGGCCACATCACGGTGCTCGACCGCCTGGGTCTGGAGGACCGCGTGTGTGAGTGTTATGCCGTGGTCAGAAACGAATGCGATCGCTTGCTGAGCGGCGAGCGTTATCGCCAGGGGCCTTCCTGTGTCAGCTGAGGCTGATCGCTGGCCCGGCGTCGGTGATTTGCATGGCGCTCCATTGAATGTGCGATAGCGCACATTCAAAAGTGGACTGACTCCCTAGAATGAAAACAGGGGTTCTGGCGGGTTAAGCAGGCATCAAGCCTGTAGACCTTCTCCCTGGTGATCCGTGAGTCCCGCCCCATAAAGAGAAAAGCCATGTTCGAGAAAACCCGAGGCGCTGCCAAATCCTTCCTGACCGCTGGATCAAGCGCGGGCGTCATTGAGGGGCGTCGCCAGGAGGTCTTGCTCAAGACAGGTGCGCTGCAGGATGCGATTTTCAACAGTGCCAATTTCTCATGCATTGCCACCGATGCCAATGGCGTCATCCAGATTTTCAATGTCGGCGCGGAACGGATGCTGGGGTATATGGCCGATGACGTTCTGAACAAGATCACGCCGGCAGACATTTCCGACCCGCAAGAGGTGATTGCGCGTGCCAAGGCCCTGAGCGTCGAGCTCGACACGCTGATTGCCCCGGGCTTCGATGCCCTGGTGTTCAAGGCGTCGCGGGGCATCGAGGATATTTACGAGCTGACCTATATCCGCAAGGATGGCAGTCGCTTTCCGGCCATCGTGTCGGTGACGGCTCTGCGTGATGCTCAAAACGCCATCATTGGCTACCTGCTGATCGGAACCGACAACACGGCACGCAAGCAGGTGGAGGCTGAGCAGGCGAAGCTGGATCAACGTCTGCGCGACCAGCAGTTCTACACGCGCTCGCTCATTGAATCCAACATTGATGCGCTCATGACTACCGATCCGGCCGGCATCATCACCGATGTCAACCAGCAAATGGAAGCGCTCACAGGGTGCACGCGCGACGAGTTGATCGGTGCGCCGTTCAAGAATTACTTCACCGATCCAGCGCGCGCCGAGGCGGGCATCAAGCTGGTACTGACCGAAAAGAAGGTCACGGATTATGAATTGACCGCGCGCACCCGGGATGGCCATGAAACGGTGGTGTCCTACAACGCCACCACCTTTTATGACCGGGACAGGAATCTGCAGGGCGTGTTCGCGGCGGCCCGTGATGTGACGGAGCGTAAACGCCTGGATCAGGTGCTGCAGGAAAAAAACATCGAGCTGGAGAGTGCCAGGGCTGCCGCGGAAAAGGCGAACCGCGCCAAGTCGGATTTTCTCTCCAGCATGAGCCATGAACTGCGCACCCCGCTCAATGCCATTCTTGGCTTCGCCCAGTTGCTCGAATCCGGCAAGCCTGCACCGACGGCCGCGCAGGCTGTCAGGCTGCATCAAATCACCAAGGGCGGGTGGTATTTGCTGGAGTTGATTAACGAAATCCTCGATCTCGCGCTGATCGAGTCCGGCAAGCTGTCACTGTCGCGGGAGCCGGTGTCACTGGTCGATGTCATGCTGGAGTGCCAGGCCATGATTGAGCCGCAGGCGCTCAAGCGCGAGATCCAGATCAGCTTTCACACTTTCGACAGCACCTGGTTTGCCAATGCCGATCGAACCCGGGTCAAGCAGGTCTTGATCAATCTGCTTTCCAATGCCATCAAGTACAACCGTGAACACGGAACGGTGGAGGTAAGGTGCATAGCGGCCGGCCCGGAGCGCATTCGCATCAGCGTTCATGACAGCGGCGCGGGATTGCCGCCGGAAAAGCTGACGCAGCTATTTCAGCCATTCAACCGGCTCGGACAGGAAACTGGCACCGAAGAAGGTACCGGCATCGGTCTGGTGGTCACCAAGCAGCTTGTTGAATTGATGGGCGGCACCATTGGCGTGGAAAGCACCGTCGGAGCGGGCAGTGAGTTCTGGGTTGAGCTTCTGCGGGATGTTGCACCCCAAATCCTCCTGGGCAATACGCCGGCCCCTGACCTCGTTCCGACAGATCGGCGCGACGAGACGCCTCATACCCTGCTGTATGTGGAAGACAATCCCGCCAATCTGATGCTGGTCGAGCAGATCGTTGCAGAGCATGCACATCTGCGCATGCTGAGTGCGCGCGATGGTCTTCTTGGTGTTGCGCTGGCACGTTCCTGTCAGCCGGATGTGATCCTGATGGACATCAATTTGCCGGGTATCAGCGGCATCCATGCATTGAAAATTCTGCGTGAAGATCCTGCAACGGCACACATCCCGGTGCTGGCCCTCAGTGCCAACGCCATGCCGGGTGACATCGTGAAAGGGCTGGAGGCCGGGTTCTTCCGTTATCTCACCAAACCGATCAAGGTCAACGAATTCATGGAGGCGCTGAACGAGGCGCTGGAGCGTGACATGGCCGACAAACAGCCTGGGCTGCCGTGATGGTGTGCGCAATGGCAAGAAGGATTTCTGCATTCCGATGCAAGCTGACCTGAACTCGAATCCCGACGAAATTGAAAGAGTGTGAATCGTATGTTGAGTGCTACCGATATCCTTGAAGCCAGGATCCTGATCGTCGACGACCAGGCGGCCAATGTGATGCTGCTGGAGGAAATGCTGCGCGAGGAGGGTTACCAGCGGATAACGTCGACGACAGATCCGTATGCCGTGGGAGCGCTGCATCGTGCCAACCATTTTGATCTGATCCTGCTTGATCTGCAGATGCCCGGCATGGACGGTTTTCAGGTGATGGAAGACCTGAAGAAACATGAAGTCGACGGCTATGTTCCGATCCTCGTGATCACGGCCCAGCCGGGCCACAAGCTGCGGGCGCTGACTTCGGGTGCGAAGGATTTCGTCGCCAAGCCGTTTGATCTGGTCGAAGTCAAGACGCGGATTCACAACATGCTGGAAGTTCGCCTGTTGTACAAGAAACTCGAGCGCTACAACCAGGTGCTGGAGCAGACCGTGCTGGAGCGGACCGCTGAATTGCGCGAGAGCGAAGCGCGTTTTAGGCGCTTGACGGAGCTGGCCTCTGACTGGTACTGGGAGCAGGATGCCAAAGGAGATTTCACCAAGGAATACGGTCCCGTGCAGGAGATGCTTGGCATCCCGCTGGACAGCTTGCTGGGCGAGATCAGGCAGGAACAGGGGGTTCGCTGGAACGAGGCCGAACGTGCGGTGCTGAAGTCGAACATGGAAGCCCGGCGGCCATTTCTGGATTTTGTCTTCAGCCGGCTTGATGGTGACGGTGTACGCCAGTATTTCCAGGTGAGCGGGGAGCCGAAGTTCAACGCGTCTGGTGGCTTTACCGGCTATCGCGGCGTAGGCAGGGAAGTCACCGCGAACATGCTCGATATCGCTAAAACCGCTCATGCGGCGCCAGATAGCGCCATTGCCCCACCGGCAGGTTCCCCAACATGACTTTGCCAATGCGCACGCGCTTGAGACCCACGACCTTGAGGCCAACCAGCTCGCACATGCGACGGATCTGACGTTTCTTGCCCTCGGTCAGCACAAAGCGCAGCTGCTCGGGGTTCTGCCATTCGACCTTGGCAGGCTTCAGGGCCTGACCGTCCAGGCTCAGGCCATGGCGCAGACGGGCCAGCATGGCCGGCGGAAAAACCGCCTGGACATTGCTGGTGACGCGGTCGTCATCATCGATGCGCGTGAGCTGGCCGGGATTCGGGTCTAGCTGGTTCAGGCCGAGGTAGGCCACGCGGACCAGGTATTCCTTTTCCATCACCGAATCTTCGCCAATGAGTTGGCGCGCCACCCGGCCATCCTGCGTCATTACCAGCAGTCCGGTGGAGTCAATGTCCAGCCGCCCAGCAGGGGCCAGGCCGCGCAGCTGCGAGCCGTTGAAGAAGAAGCGGGCATTGTCGTCGCGCCAGCGGTTTTGCGGCTGGATCAGCACGACTGCGGGCTCATGCCCGTCCTCGGCCTGGCCACTCACGTAGCCAATGGGTTTATTGAGCAGGATGGTGACTTGCGTAGCCTGCTTGCCCTGGGCCTTCGGGTCGACAGCGATACGGTCGCTGCTGGTGACCTGCAGGCCCATGGGGGCAACTTCGCCATTGACTTTGACCCAGCCCTGGGCGATCCAGTCGTCAGCCTCGCGGCGGGAGCACAGGCCGAGCTCGGCCATGCGCTTGTTGAGCCGGCTGGTGGCACGGGTGCCCTCAGGCGTGGCCACGGCGCCGGCAGGCTTGGGGGCGCGGCGGAAGAGGGGGGTAGCAGGGGAGTCCTTCATGAGCCTCTGATTTTCCTACAAAGCGAGGCTGGCCTGTTTTTTTGACATAAGCCCACGTGGGGAATGGTGTTTGCCATGAAGCTGCAACTTGCATCAGAATAGGACAGCATGCTGAGTCAGGGCGATGCAAAACCGGGTTCTTAGCTGTCTGAAAACAAAAACCAGGGACGGAGACACGTATGAAAAAAGATCAATCCACTGTAAGGATTCGGCATGCCAGCCATGCTGCGCTGGTGATGACGATGACGGCCCTGGTATGCCTGCCAAGCCGGGCGCAGACGCTGGAGGAAGTGGTCATCTCGGTCTCGCGCTCGGAGCAGCGCAGCTTCGATGCGCCGGCCGCCATCCAGTCGGTTGACCGGGACACGATTCAGGATGCCGGACCGCAGGTCAACCTGTCGGAGTCCTTGACCCGGGTGCCGGGGCTCACGATCCTGAACCGGCAGAACTATGCACAGGATCTGCAGGTTTCGATCCGCGGTTTCGGTGCACGTTCGGCTTTTGGCATCCGGGGTATTCGCCTGTTGATCGATGGCATTCCGGCCACCACGCCGGATGGGCAGGGGCAAGCCTCATCGATCAGCCTGCCCTCGACCGAGCGGATCGAGGTGATGCGAGGCCCATTGGCGCTGATGTATGGAAACTCGGCGGGTGGCGTGATACAGGCCTTTACGCGCGAGGCACCTGCCGAGCCAGAGGTGGGGCTGCAGTATTACACCGGCTCCTATGGCATGCATCGCTCCGACTGGCAGTACGCCGGGCGTGTGGGTGAGCTTGGTTTGGTGGCCGACTACAGCACCTTCGACACCAACGGCTATCGTGGTAACAGCACAACTGAGCGCAAGCAGTTCAACGGCAAGCTCAGCTTTGGACCGAGCGAAAAAACCAGGGTCAACCTGGTGTTTAACCAGTTCGACATGCCGCTGGCGCAGGACCCGCTGGGGTTGACGGCAACCCAACTCGCACAGGATGCCACACAGGCCGGCACCAATGCCACCAGCCGGCGCACGCGCAAGATCACCGAACAGAATCAGCTGGGTGCCTCGCTTACCCACGAGCTGGATAGCGGCCGCTCGCTGACGGCGCGTCTTTACTATGGCACGCGCGATAACCTGCAGTTTCTGGCGACGAACAACTGGGTGGGTCTGGCGCGTGACTATTACGGCGCGGGCCTGCAGTACAACCAGCAGACCCGGATCGGCGGCAAGCCGGTGGCTTGGGTCGCCGGCTACGAGTTCGACCACTCCAGGGAGCGGCGACAGAGTGGTGGTGCAACGTCGGGTGAGAAGACGGGGGCAATCACCCGTAATGAGGACAACCAGGCAGAGAGCAGCGACCTGTTCGTTCAGGCCACAGCGCTGGTCGCAGAGCGCTGGTCCATGACGGGGGGGCTGCGCCAAAGCACGATTCGCATCGTCAGCGACGACTACTTTCTTTCCAACGGGGACGGCTCGGGCAACGTGAGCTACCAGGCCACCAACCCGGTGCTGGGGCTGACCTGGCATGCCCGCGATAACCTCAACCTGTATGCCAATTACGGGCGGGGCTTCGAGACGCCGACCCTGGTCGAGGTGGCGTACAGCAGCACGGGCAACCCGAGCTTCAATCCGGCGATCAACGCTTCCAACAGCCAGCACTATGAGTTGGGTGCCAAGTGGGTTCCCAGTGCAGCCTCGCGCGTGGACTTCACGCTATACCAGGTCAACACGACAGACGAGATCGTGGTGGCGGCCAGTAGCGGTGGCAGCACCTACTACAAGAATGCACCAGGGACTTCGCGCACTGGCTGGGAGCTGGCGGGGCGGACCCTCTTGAATCCGAATTGGCGTGCGACCTTGTCGGCCTCAGCCATCGATGCCCATTTTTCCGAGGCTTTCGTTAGCAGCGGTTCGACCGTGATGGCCGGCAACAAGATACCGGGTATTCCACAGTACTTTGCGTTTGCCGAGTTGCTGTGGGCCCAGCAGGCCATGGACGATGCGAAGCGAAAATCTCGCCTGGGACTTCAGGCGGGTGTGGAGCTGGTCAGTGCCGGGCGCATCTACGTCAACGACACCAATCTTGACACCGTGGCCGGGGCAGGTACACAAGCTGAGGGCTACACCACGTTCAATCTCAAGGCCAGCCACGGCTGGGCCGTAGGCAAAGGCCTGTTGATGGCTTATGGTCGCCTGGACAACGTGACCGATCAGCGCTACGTGGGCTCCGTGATCGTGAACCAGTCGTCTTCGCAGTTCTACGAGCCCGCGGCAGGGCGGAACTGGACGGTGGGTCTGAGGCTGACCTTGCCACTGTGAGGCGGGGCGCTATTTCGCCTTGTCGAACACGCTGCTGCGCAGCGCATCCGGGTCGAGCACCCGCAGGCCGCCGTATTCCACCCGGATCATCTCCTTGGCCTGCAGCGAACACAGGGCCTCGTTGACCCGTTGCCGTGATAGGCCGACCAGGTAGGCCAGCTCCTGCTGCGTGATGCGCAGCACATCTCCCACGCCGGGGTAGAGCACCGGGTTGAAGAGGGCTGCCAGGCTGCGTGCCACACGCAAGTCGGGGTTGTTCATGCGGTCGATCTCGCGCGCGGCGATGAACTGGCCCAGGCGTTCATTGAGCTGGTTCATGACAAAGCGGTTAAAGCCGATCGAGCGGTCCAGCAACTGGTGGAACGTGTCGATCGGCAAGCCGGCCACCACGCTCTTGCGCAGGGCCTGGATGTTGTAGCGGTAGCTTTCACGCTTGAGCGCCGTACCTTCGCCAAACCAGCCGCCGGGTGGCACGCCTGTGAAGGTCATGGACTGGCCGTCAATGTTGTCGCTGCTCATCTTGAGCAGCCCTTCGACCACACCAAACCAGTACGTCACCGGGCGACCGATGCGGCAGACGAGGTCGCCTGCGAGCGCGTCACCCACGCGCAAATCTGCCACCGCGCGCGCGCGCTCGGCGCTGGTCAGCAGGCGCAGCCAGGGGATGTTGTCGAGTTCCTGCGCCGTCGGCGGGCGGCGGCGCTGGTGCAGCGAGTGGTCAGTGTTCATGAGGCCTGATGACGGGTAAGCAAGGGAAAGTACCTGTTAGGGACTACCCTGAATTGTCGTTCAAACGACAGAATAACGTCAAACTTGCTCCTACCATGGAACGCATGACAGAGAAAACAGGTTGCTACCTTGGTGGCAAACCGTAGACAAGGACTCGGGATGGAGACAACTTTTCCTAGACTGCTTTTGAGGCATTCCGCTGAGCGCGCTGATGCGCCTGCCATGCGCGAGAAGGAGTACGGTATCTGGCAGGCGACCAGCTGGTCGGCCATGGCGCAGATGGTGGAGCACCTGGCCTGCGGTCTGCATCAGGCGGGCCTGCGCCGTGGCGAGCACATGGTTATCGTCGGCTCCAATCGCCCACGCCTGTATGCCACCATGCTGGCCGCCCAATCCCTGGGCGCGATCCCCGTGCCCTTGTACCAGGATGCCGCGGCGGACGAGTGCCTGTTCCCCATCACCAATGCCGATGTGCGTTTTGCCCTGGTAGAAGACCAGGAGCAGGTCGACAAGATGCTGGAGGTGCGCGAGCAGTGCCCGCAGCTCGCTCACATCTTCTTCGATGACCCGCGCGGTTTGCGCAACTATGAGGAAGAAGGCCTGGCGTCGCTGGACGAGCTGATCGCCAGTGGTGAGGTGTTTGCCAGGCAGCACCCGGACTTTTTCCGCGAAGAGGCCGAAAAGGTACAGGCCAGTGATGTGGCCGCCATGTTCTTTACCTCGGGCACCACGGGCAACCCCAAGGGCGTGGTGCACACACATGACACCTTGATCAACCGCGCCCAGGCCGGAGCCGAGTTTGACAAGCTGACCCACCAGGAGGAGGTGCTGGCCTACCTGCCGCCTGCCTGGATTGGTCAGAACATTTTCAGCTATGCGCAGTGGCTGGTGTGTGGCTATGTGGTGAACTGCCCGGAGTCGGCCAGTACCGTGATGATCGACCTCAAGGAAATCGGGCCGACCTACTATTTTGCGCCACCCCGTGTGTTCGAGGGGCTGCTTACCAGCGTGATGATCCGCATGGAGGACGCCAGCGCCATCAAACGCCAGATGTTCCATTACTTCATGGGCTTGGCCAAGCGGGTGGGGCCGGAGCGCATGGACGGCAAGCCGATCGGGCTGGGCAACAGCGTGCTGTATGCGCTGGGCAACCTGCTGGTCTACGGGCCGCTGCGCAACAACCTCGGCATGAGCCGTGTCCGCGTGGCCTATACGGCTGGCGAGGCCATCGGCCCGGATCTGTTCAGTTTTTACCGCTCCATTGGCATCAACCTCAAGCAGCTCTATGGCTCGACCGAAACTGCCGTGTTCGTGTGCCTGCAGCCAGACCACGAGGCACGGGCCGACACGGTAGGCGTGCCCTGCAAGGGCGTGGAGATCAGGGTGGCCGACAACGGTGAAATCCTGGTCAAGTCGCCAGGCCTGCTCAAGGAGTACTACAAGAACCCCGAGGCAACCGCCGAGGTGTTGACGGCCGATGGCTGGTACCACACGAGTGACGCCGGCTTTCTGGATGTGCATGGTCACCTCAAGATCATCGACCGTGTGAAGGATGTGGGCCGCATCAAGGGCGGTGCCAACGACGGCGCCATGTTCGCGCCCAAGTACGTGGAGAACAAGCTCAAGTTCTTTCCGCAGATCAAGGAGGTCGTGGCCTTTGGCGACCAGCGTGAAAAAGTCTGCGTGATGGTCAACATCGATTTCGATGCCGTGGGCAACTGGGCCGAGCGCCGCAATCTGCCCTACGCCGGGTATACGGATCTGGCGCAGAAACCCGAGGTGTATGCCTTCATCAAGGAGTGTGTCGAGAAGGTCAACGCTGATCTGGCGGCGGACGAGCGGCTGGCGGGTAGCCAGATCAGCCGTTTCCTTGTGCTGCACAAGGAGCTCGATGCGGACGATGGCGAACTCACCCGTACCAACAAGGTTCGCCGTGGCTTTATTGGTGACAAGTACCTGCCGCTGGTCGATGCCCTGTATGGCGGCAGGTCCGAGCAGTACATCGAGACGGCCGTGAAATTTGAAGATGGCCGCACAGGCAGCGTCAGTGCGACCCTGAAGATTGAAGATGCAAAAACATTTCCAACCATGCGGGAGGCCGCATGAAGGAAGTGTTTCAGTGGAGGCTCACTTGCGCAGCAAGTTATGCCGGAACCAAAACATTTACCCCGGTGAAGGCGGCAGCATAACAACATGACACACAAGAAGATTGGAGATGTCATTCTCGACGTCCGGAACATCAGTCTGGCCTTTGGCGGCGTCAAGGCCCTGACTGATATTTCGTTTGATGTGCGTGAGCATGAGATCCGCGCCATCATTGGGCCCAATGGTGCCGGCAAGAGCTCCATGCTCAACTGCATCAACGGGGTCTATACGCCCCAGCAAGGCACGATTTCCTTCCGGGGACAGACCTTCGATCACATGAACAGCCGGCAGGTGGCGGAGATGGGCATCGCACGCACCTTCCAGAACCTCGCCTTGTTCAAGGGCATGAGCGTGATCGACAACATCATGACGGGACGCAACCTGCGCATCAAGAGCAACCTGTTCCTGCAGGCCCTGCGTGTGGGGCCTGCGGCCCGCGAGGAAGAACAGAATCGCGAATTCGTTGAGAACATCATTGATTTCCTGGAAATCCAGGCCCATCGCAAGACCCCCGTGGGACAACTGCCTTATGGCTTGCAGAAGCGGGTGGACCTGGGGCGTGCCCTCGCCATGGAACCCCAGGTGTTGTTGCTTGATGAGCCAATGGCCGGCATGAACCTCGAGGAAAAGCAGGACATGAGCCGGTTTGTGCTGGACGTGAATGACGAATTCGGCACTACGGTAGTCCTGATCGAGCACGACATGAGCGTGGTGATGGATATCTCGGACCGCGTGGTGGTGCTCGACTACGGCAAGAAGATCGGCGATGGCACGCCCGAAGAAGTTCGTGGCAATGAAGATGTGATCAGTGCCTATCTGGGCACATCGCATTGAGATGCATGAAGACACAACAAGACGGATGAACAAATAATGGGATTTTTTCTTGAAACCCTCATGGGCGGCCTCATGGCCGGCATGTTGTATTCCCTCGTGGCCCTGGGATTTGTGCTGATTTTCAAGGCTTCAGGCGTGTTCAATTTTGCGCAAGGTGCCATGGTGCTGTTTGCCGCCTTGGCGATGGCGCGATTTGCCGAATGGATACCCCAGTACCTGGGCATCAACAACCAGATTGTTGGCAACCTGCTCGCTTTTGTGGTCGCTGGCGTCGTCATGTTTGTGGTGGCGTGGCTGGTGGAGCGTCTGGTCTTGCGCCATCTGGTGAATCAGGAGGGCACGACCCTGCTGATGGCGACGCTCGGTATCGCCTACTTTCTTGATGGTGTCGGCCAGTCGATTTTCGGCAGCGATATCTATTCAATCGACATCGGTATGCCCAAGGAGCCGGTGTTCCTGCTGGAGTCGGTGTTTCCAGGCGGCATTCTGATCAGCCAGGAGGACTTGGTGGCGGCTGCCATTGCCGCCGTGCTGGTCACGCTGCTGAGTATTTTCTTTCAGAAGACCAAGACCGGACGGGCCTTGCGTGCGGTGGCAGATGACCATCAGGCTGCGCAGTCCATCGGGATTCCGCTCAACCGGATCTGGGTCATTGTCTGGTGCGTGGCCGGCGTGGTGGCACTTGTTGCCGGCATGATCTGGGGCTCCAAGCTGGGCGTGCAGTTCTCCTTGTCGAGCGTCGCACTCCGGGCGCTGCCAGTCGTCATTCTGGGGGGGCTGACGTCGGTGCCCGGCGCCATCATTGGTGGGTTGGTGATTGGTGTGGGCGAAAAGCTTTCTGAAGTATTCCTTGGCCCCTATGTGGGCGGTGGCATCGAAATCTGGTTCGCCTATATGTTGGCGCTGGTGTTCCTGCTGTTCCGTCCTCAAGGCATGTTCGGCGAAAAAATCATTGACCGAGTCTGAAACATGGCAGTCAAGACTTTTTCAGAGAAGGCGCACTTTGCGGAGCAAAGTTATGCCGCAGCCAATAGATCATTGATCGCGTGTGAGCGAGGCATGAGATACGGCATCCATCCGCTTTCACGACAGATGGGCCTGTGCTCGGGGCGCTTCGCCCAGCGTACTGGAACCCCAAGAACAATTGAGAGATAAGCATGTTTTACAGAGAAAACGGACAGTTCAAGACGAGCTACGCGGCTGACCAGCAGATCTTTCCGATCGCGCAGGACCGCTGGAGTGTACTGATACTGGTGGCGCTCGCCTTTGGGGCGGTGCCCTTCCTGGCAGATGAATACATGCTTCGTGCCATCCTGATCCCGTTCCTGATCCTGGCACTCGCAGCACTGGGGGTCAATATCCTGGTGGGTTACTGCGGGCAGATCTCTCTGGGCTCAGGTGCCTTCATGGCGGTTGGCGCCTATGCGGCCTACAACTTCTTTGCTCGCGTTGATGGCCTGCCATTGATCATCTCCATCCTCATGGGGGGGGTGTTTGCGGCACTGGTGGGGGTCCTCTTCGGCATTCCGAGCCTGCGGGTGAAAGGGCTGTACCTCGCAGTGGCAACCCTGGCTGCACAGTTTTTTTGCGACTGGGCTTTTTTGCGCATCAGCTGGTTCACCAATGACTCTGCTTCTGGCACGGTGATGGTCTCTGCCTTGAAGGTGTTCGGCTTGCCGGTGAATACGCCTTTGCAGAAATACCTTTTCTGTCTGATGTTCCTTGCGGTGTTTGGTTTGCTCGCGAAAAACCTGGTGCGCAGCGCCATCGGCCGTGAATGGATGGCGATTCGCGACATGGATGTGGCCGCTGCGGTGATTGGCATCCGCCCGATGTATGCCAAGCTCACTGCTTTCGCCGTGAGCTCGTTCATTGTGGGCGTGGCGGGCGCGTTGTGGGGCTTTGTGCACCTGGGCTCCTGGGAGCCTGCAGCCTTCTCGATTGATCGGTCATTCCAGTTGCTGTTCATGGTGATCATTGGCGGCATGGGTTCGATCATGGGCAGTTTCTTTGGGGCTGCGTTCATCGTGATTCTTCCGATCGTGATCAACCAGGGCTTGCCATGGCTGGGCCATCTCTTTGGATTTGTTGTCAGTACGGCAGCACTGACACACGCAGAGCAAATCATTTTTGGATCCCTGATTGTCTGGTTTTTGATTGTGGAGCCCCATGGCCTGGCCAGGCTCTGGAGCGTTGGCAAACAGAAATTGCGTCTGTGGCCTTTTCCGCATTGATCTGAATCGCCTTACCTCGAAACAGATTGTCTTTCCCTGTGCTTCAACTTTTATAAGGAGACATACCATGAAGCTTCGTCAACTAGTCCTCGCAGTCACCGTGGCTGCCGCGGGTGTGTCAGGCGCCCTGGTGAGTACCGCGGCTTTCGCACAAGCGAAGGAGCAGTTCTTTCCTGTTCTGCCATACCGTACCGGTGCTTACGCACCCAACGGTGTGCCGTGGGCCAACGGGTATGCCGACTACCTCAAGCTCATCAACGCGCGAGACAAAGGCATCAATGGCGTGAAGATCACAAGCGAGGAGTGTGATACCGGTTACGCCACCGATCGCGGTGTGGAATGCTACGAGCGACTGAAGAGCAAGGCCAATGGCGCTGTCTTCCAGCCACTGTCCACTGGCATTACTTTTGCGCTGACGGAAAAAGCGCCGAATGACAAGAATCCGCTGCTGACCGGCGGCTATGGCCGTTCTGAGTCCAGCGATGGCATGGTGTTCAAGTGGAACTTCCCCCTGATGGGAACCTACTGGTCCGGTGCCGACATCATCATGCAGCACCTCACCAAGAAGGAAAACGGCAACCTCAAGGGCAAGAAAATTGCGCTGGTCTACCATGACAGCCCGTACGGCAAGGAGCCGATTCCTCTGCTGCAGGAACGCGCCAAGATGCAGGGCTATGAGCTGATGCTGTTGCCCGTGACGCACCCGGGTGTCGAGCAAAAAGCCACCTGGCTGCAGATTCGCCAAAACCGTCCTGACTATGTCCTGCTGTGGGGCTGGGGTGTGATGAACTCCGCCGCCATCAAGGAGGCAGTTGCCACGGGTTATCCGCGCAACAAGATGTATGGGGTGTGGTGGTCCGCTGCTGAGCCTGACGTGAAAGACGTGGGCGAGGCTGCCAAGGGCTACAGCGGCCTGGTGGTCACGGGCGAAGGTGGCAAGGTGATCGAGGACATCAAGAAATATGTCCACGGCAAGAACCAGGGCACCGGTCCGATCGAAGAGGTTGGCCAGACACTCTACAACCGCGGCATGATCAGCGCTGCGCTGGCGGTGGAAGCGGTGCGTCGTGCGCAGGAGCGTTATGGCAAGGGCAAGGTCATGAATGGTGACCAGATTCGCTGGGGCCTGGAAAACCTGGCCGTGGATGAAAAGGCACTGGTCAAGCTGGGCCTGTCCACCGTGATGCGTCCGATCAGCACTTCGTGTGCAGACCATGAAGGTTCACGCGCTGCACGGATGCACACCTGGGATGGCAAGAAGTGGGTGTTCAGCTCGGACTGGATCGAGGCAGACACTTCCATCATCAAGCCGCTGGTCAAGCAGTTCGCTGATAAATATGCGGCCGAGAAGAAGCTGACACGCCGTACGCCGGCAGACTGCCAGTCTTGATACCTTCCCCGAGGTGAATCAAGTGGATGTTGCCGGCCCGGGTTAAGGGTGGCAACCCGGGTCCCTCCCGCAGTGCGGGAGGGGTGCGGCTCTCACGAGCCGCCAATGGAAAGGCCGCTTCTCAGGCCTTTCCATTGGACAACACATCAAGGCTATGACTAATCCAAATATCGTTCTCAACGTCAACGGCATCGAGGTTATCTACAACCATGTGATCCTCGTGCTCAAAGGCGTCTCGCTCAATGTGCCGGAGGGCAAGATTGCGGCCCTTCTGGGCGGCAACGGGGCAGGAAAAACCACGACGCTTCGTGCGGTGTCCAACTTGTTGCGCGGTGAGCGCGGCGAAGTGACCAAGGGCTCCATCGAACTGCGCGGCGAGCGTATTGAAAACCTCTCTCCTTCTGACCTGGTGCAGCGTGGAGTCGTACAAGTGATGGAAGGGCGGCACTGCTTCGCCCACCTCACGATTGAAGAGAACCTGCTGACGGGGTCCTACACGCGCAAGGACAAGGCCGAGATTGCCCGCAATCTGGACAAGGTCTATACCTATTTTCCGCGGCTCAAGACGCGTCGCAGCAGTCAGGCCGCCTATACATCAGGTGGGGAGCAGCAAATGTGCGCCATTGGACGGGCCCTGATGGCCAACCCCAGTGTCGTATTGCTGGATGAACCCTCGATGGGGCTTGCACCGCAGATCGTGGAAGAGGTGTTCGAGATCGTGAAGGATCTCAACCAAAAAGAGCGGGTTACCTTTTTGCTGGCAGAACAGAACACGAACATGGCACTCAAGTATGCGGACTATGGCTACATCATGGAGTCGGGACGCATCGTGATGGACGGACCGGCCGCAGATCTTGCGAGCAACGAAGACGTCAAGGAGTTCTACCTCGGCATGGGGGGGAGCGAGCGCAAGAGCTTCAAGGATGTCAAGAGCTACAAGCGCAGAAAGCGCTGGTTGGCCTGAAGCTGCAAACCAGTGTTTGCATGGGATCTTGCAGGGCTGACGGATGGACGCACAGCCCTCAACCGACAGGAACCGAATGAGTAATTATTACGATGCGCTCGAAGTGCGCAGCCCCGATGTACGAGAGACCGAGTTGCTGCAGGCGCTACCCAGGCAGGTGGCGAACGCACAGTCGCGCAGCCCGGCGTTTGCCCGCATCCTGCAGGGTGTTGAGGCGGGTGCCATTACCACACGTGAGGGGCTGGCGAGCCTGCCTGTGACACGCAAGCATGAGCTGCTGGAGCTGCAAAAGCAGCTCCGGGCCCGCGATGTGTTTGGCGGGTTCAGTGCGCTGCGCTTCGGTGCCGACATGCCGCGCGTGTTTGCCAGCCCCGGCACGATTTACGAGCCCGAGGGCAGGCGGCCCGACTACTGGCGCATGGCGCGGGCCATGTTCGCTGCAGGGTTTCGCAAGGACGAGCTGATCCATAACTGCTTCAGCTATCACTTTGTGCCGGCTGGCTCGATGATGGAAACCGGTGCGCATGCGCTGGGCTGTACGGTGTTTCCCGGCGGCACCGGGCAGACCGAGCAGCAGGTGCAGGCCATGGCGGAGCTCAAGCCTGCCGGCTATATCGGTACGCCCAGTTTCCTCAAGATCATCGTGGACAAGGCGGCTGAACTGGGAGTGGAAATTCCTTCGGTCAAGAAGGCCTTGCTGGGCGGGGAGGCCTTCCCCCCGAGTCTGCGTGACTGGTTTGCCGAGCGAGGCATCCAGGCCTACCAGTGCTATGCCACAGCCGACCTGGGACTGATTGCTTACGAGACGCAGGCCCGCGAGGGGCTGGTGCTTGATGAGGGGGTGATCGTCGAGATCGTGCGACCAGGGACGGGCGATCCGGTGGCGGATGGAGAAGTGGGTGAACTTGTGATCACCACCCTGAACCCTGACTACCCGCTGATCCGGTTTGGTACGGGAGACCTCTCGGCGGTGTTGCCAGGCAACTGTCCGACCGGGCGGACCAACCAGCGTATCAAGGGCTGGCTCGGGCGGGCCGACCAGACCACCAAGATCCGCGGCATGTTCGTGCACCCGTCGCAGGTAGCCGACATCGTGAAGCGTTTCCCGGAAGTGGTGAAAGCCCGCCTGGTGGTGACTGGCGAGATGGCCAACGATGCCATGACCCTGCAGGTCGAGACGGCCTGCGGCGGACCCGATAGCCTGGCCGGGAAAATCAGCGAGGCCATCCGCGAAGTGACCAAGCTCCGGGGGGAGGTGGCACTGGTGTTGCCTGGCAGCCTGCCCAACGATGGCCGGGTCATCGAGGATGCCCGGAGTTACAAATAGCCCTGCAAATCGGCGGGATTTCTACGTAATTACCGTCGCATTGACGTGGCCGGCGACCACTAAACTTCCCGCATTCTTTTTGCGGAGTTTTCTCATGAAACGTTTATTGGTTCTGGCCTCGGCAGCACTTACCCTGGTAGCGCAAGCCGACACTTTCCCCAGCAAGACCATCAGTATCGTGGTGCCTTTTGCTGCGGGCGGACCAACTGATCGCGTGGCGCGTGATCTGGCCGAGGCCATGCGCAAGCCGCTGGGCGGCGTGACCATTGTGGTGGACAATGCGGCCGGTGCTGGCGGCTCCATTGGTGCCAACAAGGCTGCGCGTGCGACGCCCGATGGCTATACCATTTTGCTGCATCACATTGGCATGGCGACCATGCCCACGCTGGTGCGCAACATCCCGTTCAAGGTGGAGAACGACTTCGAATACCTGGGCATGGTCAATGACGTGCCAATGACCTTGCTGGGTCGTCCCTCCCTGCCAGCAAACAACTACGCGGAACTTTCCAGCTGGATCAGCCAGAACAAGGGCAAGATCAATCTGGGCAATGCTGGCGTTGGCTCTGCTTCACACCTGTGTGGTTTGATGTTCCAGAACGCCTTGAACGTGGACATGACCACCATACCCTACAAAGGCACGGCACCTGCGATGACCGACCTGATTGGCGGCCAGATCGACCTGCTGTGCGACCAGACCACCAATACCAGCACCTTCATCGAGTCGAAGAAAGTCAAAGGCTATGGCGTGACCACAGCCAAGCGTTTGAGCACACCTGCCCTCAAGGACCTGCCCACGCTGCAGGAAGCGGGCCTCAAGGGATTCCAGGTCACGATCTGGCACGGTCTGTACGCCCCCAAGGGTACGCCATTGGATGTGCAGGAAAAACTCAATGCGGCACTCAAGGTGGCTTTGAAAGACCCCGAGTTCATCAAGAAGCAGGAAGGCCTAGGCGCCGTGGTGGTGGCCGACAAGCGCTCCGATGGTGCCGAACACAAGAAGTTCGTGCTGGCGGAGATTGCCAAGTGGAGCCCGATTCTCAAGGCCGCCGGCGTATACGCTGATTAAGCTGATGTGAGTTGTTGAGTTATTGCCCGGAAGGCCGACCGATGCAGTCGGCCTTCCTGCTTTGAAGGCTGAAGTTCAATGCCCGCAGCCAGGCCAGGCAACTGTCTCTGAACTGACTATCCCCCGGGTTTGTCCGTGGCCTTGAGCAGGGTCAGTGTCATTAAACTCACACGCATCCTCCTGTCAGGATTGTTGGTGAGCGGTCATGGTGACCAGCTTGCCAAATGGTCTTGGCGCGAGATGACCGTATTTTCCCTTCGAAAAACACAAAGGATTCCTCATGCATAGATTGTCCCTGTCGCCGCGTCGCAAAGCGCTGGTGCTGTTTGCCAGCCTGGCCGCGATGTCCCTGGGCACCCCTGCTCTGGCCCAGAGCGCCTGGCCCACCAAGCCGGTGCGCATCGTGGTGCCATTCGCCCCTGGCGGTACCACGGACATCCTGGCCCGAGCGGTGGCGCCCGAGCTCAGCAAGGCATTTGGCCAGCAGTTCATCGTGGACAACCGGGGCGGAGCAGGCGGCAATGTGGGGGCCGACATCGTGGCCAAGGCACCTGCCGATGGCTATACCCTGCTCATGGGCACCGTGGGAACCCATGGCATTAACAAGGCGCTTTACGACAAGATGCCATTCGATCCGCAGAAGGATTTTGCGCCCATCACGCTGGTGGCTGGCGTGCCCAATGTGATGGTGATGAACACCGAGCGCGCCAAGGCACTGGGCATCAACAGCGTGGCGGATTTCATCCGGGTGGCGAAAGCCAAACCGGGCCAGTTCAATATGGCCTCCAGTGGCAACGGGACCTCGATTCACCTCGCGGGTGAACTGTTCAAGACCATGACAGGCACCTTCATGACGCACATCCCCTACCGGGGCTCCGGCCCGGCCCTGATGGACATGGTGGCGGGCAATATGGATGTGATGTTTGACAATCTGCCCTCGTCGATGCCGCAGATCAAGGCGGGCAAACTCAAGGCCCTGGCTGTGACGAGTGCCCAGCGCTCAGCGGCGCTGCCCGATGTACCAACGATTGAGGAGGCCGGAAACCTCAAGGGCTTTGAAGCCAGTAGCTGGTTTGGCCTGCTGGCTCCGGCAGGCACGCCGCCTGACATTGTCAATCGTATTCAGCAGGAAGTAGCCAAGGCGCTCAACACGCCCGCGATCAAGGAAAAACTGCTCGCACAAGGCGCTGTCCCCAGCGGCAACACGCCCGAACAGTTTGCCAAAGTGATTGATTCCGAGATCAGGAAATGGGCGCAGGTAGTGAAGGCTTCAGGCGCACGCGTCGACTAATTTCTCGAGCACGAACACACCCTCGCCGGCTTTCTTGGCTTCGTGCTTGGCCAGGGCCGCCTGGGTGGCGATCTCGTCCGCCTTGCGAAACTGGCCGCCGCTGATCCTGACTGTGCCAATCGACAGTGTGGTGCAAGGGAAAAACCGGCTCTCACCATGCCGGTCTTCGCCCTGGATGCCGCCGGCTGTCCGTGCCGGTGCATCGTAAAGCTCCAGCGCGAAGGTATGGAATTCCGCAATGATGCGCTCACAGCGGGTTTTCCAGTCGGCGCTTTGAAACAAGATGATGAAATCATCGCCGCCGACATGGCCGACAAAATCGCGCTGCGCGTCGCAATGCATGACGGTCAATTTGGCTACCAGCCGGATCATCTCGTCGCCGCGCCAGTAGCCGTAATGGTCGTTAAAGGGTTTGAAGTTGTTCAGATCGGCATAGGCCGCCACAAAATCCACGCCACTGGCCAGCAGGCGCTCAATGTGCTGGCTGATGGGAATGTTGCCGGGCAAAAAGGTCAGCGGGTTGGCATGACGTGCTGACTCGATGCGTGCCTCGGTGACCGAGCGCACGAGTTGATCGCCGGTGCCGAGGCCAACATAGCGGCCATTGTCGGTGACGATGAAGCCATCGCGCAGGTAGCGCTGGTCCTGCGAAGTCAGGATGCCGATGAGGTCGTCGATGTTGTGGTTCAGCTCGATCAGCCTGGGCGCCCTGTTGGCCAGCGAGATGCAGGGCTTGCGACCTGATACTTCACGGAAGTACAGCTTGGCATAGTCGTTCATGAATTGCTGCCGGTTGATGATGGCAACGGGCCGACCTTCATCCAGCACAGCCGCAGCATGCAGGTCTGGATGACTCATGAAGATGGTTGCCATGGCATCGTTGCTGGTTTGCAGGCTGGCCGCCGGTGCAGGCATCACGGACAGGCCGCGCAAGTGGCCTCCGCGGCTGACGCGTTCGAGCTCCGGGAAAATCGCCACGGAGCGGTCTTTCAGCGCAAGGCACGCTGCTTCCTCTACCTCCGCACGGGGGGCGGGGGCCGGGCGACCGAGAAAATACCCCTGGCCATAGGCAATGTTGAGGTCACGCAGCACGCGCAGGTCTTCCTGCGTTTCGATACCTTCTGCCACGAGTTCAGAACCGAAGATACCGGCAATCTGCTTGATGGCCTGCAGCGTTTGCAGGTTTTCTGCATGGCTGCTGATGTTGCGCGTGAAGTATTTGTCTATCTTCACGATCTCGGGTTTGATTTGCGACCACAGGCGCAGGCTGGAGCGGCCATCCCCAAAATCATCCAGTGCCAGCGCGATGCCGGCTGCGCGCACCTCGGCGGCCACTTCGGCGAGCGCGCCCATGTCGGTCACGCGCTCGTGCTCGGTCAACTCCAGCACCAGCATGCGCGGGGCAACACCGACTTTGCGCACAAAGTCGAAAGGGTCATGGCTGCCTTTGCGGGTTGTGATGGCCTCCACCAATGCTGCTGCACTGATGTTGACAAACAGCCGGCCCGGATCATTGAAGTTGCTCCAGCCGTGGATGGCGGCGACCACGCAAAAGAGCTCGAATTCCAGCATCAGGTTTTCACGCTGCGCAGCAGCCAGCAAGGCGTCTGGTGCATGCAGGGCCGTGTGCTGAGGCCCCCGGATCAGGGCCTCATGGGCATGGATGGCGCCCGAGCGAAGGGAGGCAATGGGTTGAAACACCGGGTACAAGGCCTTGTCCCGCATCAGGCGGGCTAGAGGGCCCTTGCCGCTCATCACTCTGTGCGAGCGCAAACCCTCCGGATTTCCCCAACGGTCATGGGTGGGCAAAGACACAGGGGGTGTAGGCATGGCGGCAGTGATCCCGGTGGGTCTGGTGTGCTGGGCAGAATCGTCGCGGGGGAAGGTGCTGTGACAACTGGTGTATCTGACTGCGGATGCTTGTACCCAGCCGGAAAGGCGGGCACGGTTCAACAGGACGGATTCAGCGAGAACGGGCGACGGCGGCATGGTCAGGCTAGGCTACCGGCCTGGTGTGACAGTTTGAAGTCAGTGCGGTGTCGACGCAATGACGGCGCCAGCAGGCGTTGGCGCCGTGGCCCAGAGCAGCAGGCGCCTACACGCCCCAGACGATGTCCTTGTCCTCCTTGAGGCTGCGCTTGAGCATGTCGATAAAGGGTTGCGCACGCTGGCGCAAGGAAATGGTTTCGAGGCGTGGGGAATCTCCTCCGCTTGCCTTGGCTTCGGCAAGAAGGTTTTGCCGGGCTAGCTCCTCCCTTGCTACGGCAGCCTCCAGCGCCGCGATGGCCGCAGCCATCTGGGGAGGCTGGATGATGCCGCTGGCGGCCGTGGCATCCTTGCCAATGATTTCCAGGATACTTTTGCCATTGGGCTGGAGCATGATGAGATCGCCGGTGGCTTTGGATTTGAATTTGTAGAGCATGCCATGCCTCCATTGGGGGTAACCTGTTTGACAGAACATTGTGCATCTTCATGTGAGCCGGTAACCTGAATAGGGAAAATGGCTGGCTGGCTGGCTGGCTGGCTGGCTGGCTGGTTGTGGGTCGGGTGCTGGCCTTGGGTGTATGTGAAGGTGGGCAGATGGAAAAAACCGGTGGGTTGGAAAGATACTGCGCAGACGTGCTGCGGCTGATCCTGCTGTGCGGTGTGCTGGCATTGAGCGCTTGTGCCGATACCCGCTACTACCTGCAATCCGTCAGCGGCCATTTGGCGGTGATGCAGGCGGCCAGACCGGTGACCGCGTGGCTTGATGACGAGCAAACTCCGCCACAACTCAGGGCGCGCTTGCTGCTGGCGCAGCGCATCCGGCAGTTCGCGGTATCGGACCTGGCGCTGCCCGACAACGCCAGTTACCACCGCTATGCCGATCTGCAGCGTCGCGCTGTGGTCTGGAATGTGGTGGCCGCGCCGGCACTGTCGCTCACATTGAAGCAGTGGTGTTATCCGGTGGCGGGGTGTGTGGACTACCGCGGTTATTTTGACGAAGCTGATGCGTGGGCCACGGCAGCAGCGTTGCGAACTCAAGGCCTGGAAGTTGGCGTTTATGGCGTGCCGGCTTACTCCACACTGGGCTGGCTGAACTGGGCAGGCGGCGACCCGCTGCTCAATACCTTTATCCAATATCCCGAGGGTGAACTCGCAGGACTGATCTTCCATGAACTGGCGCACCAGCTACTTTATGTGAAAGACGATACGGCCTTCAATGAATCTTTTGCTACGGTGGTGGGCCGGCAGGGTGCAGAGAGGTGGCTCTCGGCGCAGGGTTCTCCACAAGCGCGACAGGCTTATGCCGTGCATGTCGGCCGGCGTATCCAGTTCCGCACCCTCATCACGCACACGCGTGGAGAACTAGCCCGGATTTACCAGGAAAATGGCACGCTAGCCCATGATGAATATGCGCAGATAGCTATGAAAAAAATAGCAATGAAGGACTTCAGGTCAGCCTATGCACAACTCATTTCGGGCTGGGGCCTGGTGCCCAACAAGGAATGGAGCGAGTGGGTGTTGCAGGCCAACAATGCAACTTTTGGGGCACTCCAGTTGTATGACGAACTGGTGCCCCAGTTCGAAGCCCTGCTGGCGCACGAAGGAGGTGACTGGCCGCGCTTTTATGCCGCAGTGAGGAGTCTCATGCGCCTGCCCAAAGAGGAGCGGCACCATGCCTTGCACGCGATCGGAAGAAAGGCGCTCAGCGAGTGATGGGCGTCATGGAGCTGTGGCGGTGAAGCGAGGACTCTTCTTGGCAATAGCGAGCAGGCAGTTCAGGAAAAGGCACGACCTGCCTTTCCCTGTTTCCTGTTCCCTGAATTCTGAAAATCAGCTCAATGATTCGATCAGGTCGATATACAGCTGCATGGCTTCATCGCCGGACTTGCCTTTCAGGCTGTTCCAGGCATCCCACTTGGCGCGGGCCACCATGTCGGAAAAACCGGGCTTGGCTTCCGTGTTGTCGCCGGCACTGGCCTGCTTGTACAGCGCATACAGCTTGAGCAGGGTGGCATTGTCGGGGCGCTCGCTGAGGTTGGTGGAGTTGGCCACAGCGGCTTCGAATTGTGCTTTGAGATCGGACATGGTCTGTGTAAATGGGTTAAGACGCCGTAGTGTAAGCATCTACCAGGTGCAGCAGGTGCGTACGTTGTTCTGGCAGCAAATAAGGGGCCAGCAGGCTCAAGGCATGGTGGGCGCCGCGCAGCAGTGAGGTTTGTATATGGGCGGGTTCCAGCGCATTGCGCGGATCGCGCACATATTCGAAACTCAGCCAGTAAGTTACCACCACCACCATGCTGGTGGCCGTGGTGTCAAGTTCACGAGAGTCGATTTGCATGTTGCCCGCCTGGCGCATGTTGTCGAGCATGGCCTTGATGGCATGGGTCTTGTTTTTGAGGATGGTCTGACAGTGGGTCTCCAGCCGGCGGTTCTTGCTTAGAAGGTCGTTGAGGTCGCGGTACAGGAAGCGGTACTGCCAGACCAACTCGAACAGCGTGTGCAGGAAGAACCAGGCGTCTTCCACGTCGCGAACACCGTTGCTGGCGGGCAGCAACTCATTCAAGGCCTGTTCGTAGCGGTCGAACAGGGCGTTGATCAGCTCATCCTTGGCCGGGTAGTGGTAGTAGAGATTGCCCGGGCTGATGCCAAGCTCTGACGAAATCAGCGTGGTCGAGACATTGGGCTCGCCAAAGCGGTTGAACAGTTCCAGCGAAACTTCCAGAATCCGTTGCGCAGTGCGACGCGGCGCTTTTTTCGCCATGAATCCCCCTCTTGATCACAAACACTCTAACCCAGGGGGGCATGCGTGTGAAGAGGGAAATCCAGTGGTTTTAGCGTCGACGTCAGGACGTCCTGGTGGTCTTGCGCGGGCTGGCGCGTTTGGCGGCAACCTTCTTGGCCGCGGTCTTTTTTGCTGTCACCGGGGTGCGGCTACGGACAGCCGTCGTAGGGCGGGCCGCCGACTTGGCCGGTGCCATGGCCTGGATCTGTTGGCTCAGGGCATCCACGCGATCCATCAGGGCTTGCACATCTTTGGCTGAGGGCATGCCCATCTTGTTCAGGGCCTTGGCGACGCGCTCCTCAAAGATGCCCTCAAGTTTGTCCCATTGGCCGGAGGCCTTGGCCGAGATATCCGCCGTGACGGTGCTCATCCTGCTGCTTGCCTCGGCCAGCTTTTCCTCCGCAGCCGCCTGGGTTTTTTTCTGGATGCTCACGCCTTCCTTGACGAGCGTGTCGAAGACCTTGCCCCCCTCTTCCTGTGCCTTGGCAAAAGCGCCCAGTCCGGCCAGCCATATCTGCTGGGCAGAGTCCTTGACGGTGTCGGAAAATTGAGCGGCAGATTTGAACTTGTCGTTGAACGGGTTGGATTTGGTCGTCATGTCGTGCTCCTGAAGAGTGAGGGAGATAGTCGGACTTTACGTCCCTGCATGGCCCTTGTATAGGGGCGTGCTACTAATTCATGAGTCAGCTAGACCGGATGAGATAATCGCGCTAACAAGCATGCCTTGCATGTCAATAGATCGATTCAGAAGGGGTCTGCATGATTTTGGTGACCGGGGGCGCCGGCTTTATCGGGGCCAATTTTGTGCTGGACTGGCTGGCGCAGTCCGATGAAGCTGTCCTGAATCTCGACAAGCTGACCTATGCGGGCAACCAGGAAAATCTGGCTTCATTGCACGGCGACGCCCGACATGTATTCGTGCAGGGAGATATCGGTGACCAGGAACTGGTGGCACGACTATTGGCCGAGCATCAGCCCCGTGCGATTCTCAACTTTGCCGCCGAGTCGCATGTGGACCGATCCATACACGGCCCGGAAGACTTCATGCAGACCAATATCATGGGGACGTTTCGTCTTCTTGAGGTGGTGCGGGCATATTGGCAGGACATGAAAGTGGAGGCAAGAAGCGCCTTCCGTTTTCTGCATGTCTCGACGGATGAGGTCTATGGCTCGCTGGTCCAGGGCGACCCCGCTTTCTCTGAGCGGCATCAGTATGAGCCCAACAGCCCCTATTCAGCCAGCAAGGCCGCCAGCGATCATCTGGTGCGTGCCTGGCACCATACCTATGGTTTGCCTGTGTTGACGACAAACTGCTCCAACAACTATGGTCCCTACCATTTCCCGGAAAAGCTCATTCCGTTGATGATTGTCAACGCTTTGGCAGGCAAGCCGCTGCCAGTGTATGGCGATGGCATGCAGGTGCGGGACTGGCTGTATGTCAAGGACCATTGCAGTGCGATCCGGCGTGTGCTTGAAGCCGGCCAGCCGGGCGAGGTCTATAACGTGGGGGGCTGGAACGAGAAGCCCAATATCGACATCGTGCATACGGTGTGTACCTTGCTCGACGAATTGCGTCCACGGCTAGATGGCAAGTCCTATCGTGAACAAATCACCTATGTCAAAGACCGGCCTGGGCATGACCGGCGGTATGCCATTGATGCTGGCAAGATCGAACGTGAGCTGGGCTGGAAGCCGGCCGAGACTTTTGAATCAGGTATTCGCAAAACGGTGCAGTGGTACCTGGACAACCCTGACTGGGTTGCGCATGTGCAATCGGGTGCCTACCGTGAATGGGTGCAGGCCAACTACGCGGAGCGCGTGTGAAGATTCTGTTGTTTGGCAAAGGCGGCCAGCTTGGGTGGGAACTGCAGCGCAGCTTGGCGCCGCTGGGTGAGCTGGTGGCACTGGACTTTGACAGTGAAGAGCATTGCGGTGACTTCACCAATCCTGCAGGCTTGGCTGCTACGGTGCGTGATGTACGTCCTGACGTTATTGTCAATGCCGCTGCACATACTGCGGTGGACAAGGCGGAGAGTGAGCCCGACTTGGCGCGCACCATCAATGCAACGGCGCCAGGGATATTGGCGCATGCGGCGCTGCAACTCGGTGCCTGGCTGGTCCACTACAGCACCGACTACGTGTTCGATGGCAGCGGCAGTCGTCCGTGGGTGGAAGAGGATGTGCCGGCGCCCCTGAGTGTCTACGGGAAGACCAAGCTGGAAGGCGAGCAGGCGATCCAGTCCAGCGGCTGCCAGCATCTGATTTTTCGCACCAGCTGGGTCTATGCGGCGCGTGGCGGCAACTTTGCCAAGACCATGTTGCGCTTGGCCAAAGAGCGTGATCGACTCACCGTGATTGACGACCAGATCGGTGCCCCTACCGGGGCAGAGTTGCTTTCAGATGTGACGGCACATGCCCTGCGCGCAGTGGCAGGTCTGGAAAGACGCCCTGAGCTCGCTGGGCTTTACCATGTCGCGGCAGGGGGAGAGACATCGTGGCATGGCTATGCCAGGTCGCTGCTGGAAACCGCCCAGAAAGCGGGTGTTTTGTTCAAAACCACGCCGGACCAGGTGGAGCCTATACCCAGCAGCAGCTTTCCAACACCGGCCCAGCGCCCCTTGAATTCGCGCTTGGCAACGCACAAGCTTCAAAATGCCTTTGGCTTGCACCTGCCACCATGGCAAGCCGGCGTCACGCGCATGTTGAGCGAAATCTTGTAGGACTTGACCCACCATGACCCAACGCAAAGGCATCATTCTCGCGGGCGGCTCCGGCACCCGGCTGCACCCGGCTACGCTGGCCATGAGCAAGCAACTGCTTCCGGTGTATGACAAACCCATGGTGTACTACCCCTTGAGCACCCTGATGCTGGCAGGCATGCGAGACATCTTGCTGATCAGCACACCTCAAGATACGCCACGGTTCCAGCAATTGCTGGGCGATGGCAGTCAGTGGGGGATCAACCTGCAATATGCCGTCCAGCCATCGCCGGATGGGTTGGCGCAGGCGTTCATCATTGGCGAGCAGTTCGTCGGAAATTCACCCAGCGCCCTGGTGCTGGGTGACAATATTTTCTATGGTCATGACTTGGGGCCGTTGTTAACGGAAGCAGATGAACAAGCCAATGGCGCGACAGTGTTCGCCTACCATGTGCAGGATCCTGAGCGTTATGGTGTGGTGGCTTTCGACTCATCCGACAAGGCTGTCAGTATCGAAGAGAAACCCATCAAGCCCAAAAGCAATTACGCAGTCACCGGCTTGTATTTTTATGACGAGCACGTCGTGGACATAGCCAAGACGATCAGGCCCAGTGCCCGGGGCGAACTGGAAATTACCTCAGTAAACCAGGCCTATCTGGAGATTGGGCAGCTCAACGTCCAGATCATGCAGCGCGGCTACGCCTGGCTGGATACCGGTACGCACGACAGTCTGCTGGAGGCCGGGCAGTTCATTGCGACGCTGGAGCGCCGGCAGGGCCTGAAGATCGCCTGCGTTGAGGAGATCGCCTGGCGAAATGGCTTTATCAACAGCGAGCAGCTGGAAAAACTGGCGCAGCCATTGACCAAAAATGGTTATGGCCAGTACCTGCTTCGTCTATTGGCTGAGCCCAACACACATTGAACAGAAAAGCAGCATGAAAGTCACGCCAACAGCAATTCCCGACGTTCTCATCATCGAGCCCAAGGTGTTTGGGGATGCGCGAGGTTTCTTTTTTGAGAGCTTTAATCAGAAGGCTTTTCAGCAAGCCACAGGACTGGATGTGCAGTTTGTGCAGGACAACCACAGCCGAAGTGCCAAAGGCGTTTTGCGGGGCTTGCATTATCAGATACAGCAGCCGCAAGGCAAGCTAGTGCGGGTAGTGCGTGGCGCGGTGTTTGATGTGGCGGTGGATATCCGCAAGTCATCACCTACGTTTGGGAAGTGGGTCGGTACAGAGTTGTCTGAAGAGAATAACCTCCAGCTATGGGTGCCGCCTGGCTTTGCTCATGGGTTTGTTGTGACTAGCGAGTCAGCGGACGTTCTTTACAAAACCACTGACTACTATGCACCGGAGCATGAGCGTTGTATTGCTTGGAATGATTCAATAGTAGGTATTGGATGGCCGCAACATGAGCCACCGCAGCTATCTACGAAAGACCGGGCTGGACAGTTTTTAGCAGTGGCTGAAGTTTTCCCTTGATAGATATTCAGGCTATGCCGAATCTGGCATCGCTTGATCTATTTCATAGCCATAGACAGAATCCGGGAACCCGATTTTTCACCAAATGACGACGAGAGTTTGGGCGAGATGCTGTAAGTAGCCTATGAAAACAGTCAGCGCAACCTGCGCCGGATCATCGATACCAAGCGCCTCGTCGAGAAATGCCAAGAGCATGGGCTTTGTTCCCCAACCCTGCTAGATCAAGCCGCCCACCTTGAGTTACCGCTTGGTGCACACCCATCAGTGCGAAATGAAGCGGCAACGCAAGATCGTCTTGAAAACCGAGCATGTGCTCCAGCGCCTGCTATTGCTCTACAGTGCCTGACGAAGCTTTTCGCCGACGAGCATTTCGTGAACCTGTTGCGAGCCGAGGACCTAGATATCCTGTCTAAGTAACTGGCTGAGCGCATCGACGACCTGAATAGAGCCCCCGCATGAGCCTCGCCACCAACGCGCAACCTAAGATCACCCGATGTTCCCCGGCATCAATCAGTCGACAGATACTGACGATAGACCTAATCTGCCGTAGGCGCCACTCAATACCCGGAGACCCAGCAAACGCATGCCAGACGTGGTGATGAACTGCCGTAAGTGCAAGCAGATTGTTTCATTCACCCATGAATTGGCTTGATCAAATCCCTGCCAGTGATCCTGCATGATCGGCCAAGTCGGAATTCACCTTGCTCGATGGCTATCTGCGGGGACTGACCTTTAAGGATCTGAAGGTAAATGATGGGCTTCCCCCGATTCCCCGGACGGTTTGCCTAGCCCTTTAGACCTTCTTCAAACTGGACCGGGCTGAGGAAGTCTAGCTTGGAGTGCTTGCGCACCGGGTTGTAGAAGCGTTCGATGTAGTCGAACACGTCCGAGCGCGCTTCTTCACGGGTTCGGTAGACCTTGCGGCTGGTTCTCTCCCTCTTCAATGAGGAGAAGAAGCTCTCCATGGCCGTGTTGTCCCAGCACTCCCCACGGCGGCTCATGCTGCAGGTGATGCCCTGGGCCTTGAGCAATTGCTGGAACTCATCGCTGGTGTACTGGCTGTTCTGGTTCGAGTGGTGCATCAAGGCACTGGGTCTGCCCCGACGCCACAGCGCCACGAGCAAAGCGTCGCTGACCATCTTGGCCTGCATGGTGTCACTCATGGACCAACCCACGACACGGCGCGAGTACAGGTCCATGACCGCTGCTGCATACAGCCAGCCCTCGCCCGTCCAGATATAGGTGAAGCCTGCTGCCCACTTCTGGTTCGGTCCTACGGCCTGGAAGTTCCGTTGCAGATGGTTGGGGGCAATGTGGTTCTCCAGCCGGGCAACGCTGTCTGTGGGTAGCCGGCGCCGCTTGCGCCTGGCCTGCAGCTTGACCTGGTGCATCAGCCGGGTCACCCGGTTGAGCCCACAGCTCTCGCCCATGGCTCGCAGGTCGTGCCAAATACGCGGGCTGCCGTAGGTGCGGTCACTGAGCTCGAAGCTCTCACGAATGAGCCGACTCAACCGGGCATCGTCCTGGCTGCGCTGGCTCGGGGTGCTGCCCAGCCATTCGCAGAAACCGTTGTGGGACACCGCCATGACCCGGCACATCCTGCGGGTAGGCCAGACGCTACGGTGCCTGGCAATGAAAGCGTACTTCACTGCGGGTCCTTGGCAAAGTAGCCGAGCTTGGATTCAACCGGTCAATGCAACACTTGCAGCAAGTTTAGCGCCGGGCGTTTCATATCCCAAAGTTTTGCGTGGCCTGGTGTTCAATTTCAAAGCGATAGCATCAAGTTGTCGTTGGTTAAATGGTGAGAGGTCCGTGCCTTTGGGAAAGTATTGGCGCAATAGGCCATTGGTGTTTTCGTTCGTTCCGCGTTGCCATGGACTCCGTGGATCGCACAAGTAGACGTCAACATCAGTGGCTATCTTGAACCGCTTGTGCTGCGCCAGCTCAGAGCCGCGATCCCAAGTCAGTGACGCCATCAGTCCCTGGGGTAACTTCTTGACTTGCCTTACTAGGGCATTCACAACGTTGGTCGTGTCTTTCCCAGCGACATGGACCAACATGACATATCTGGAGTGCCGTTCTACCAGGGTTGCAATATGGCTGTTCTTGGATCCTGAGATCAAGTCGCCTTCCCAATGCCAGGAATTGCACGGTCTTCTATCTCTGGAGGGCGTTCGCTAATCGAGAGGACATCGACAATTTGTCCGCGCGGTTGGCCAGCAGTTGTTGAACTCTTTCCGCGCCTCATCATTCGTCTGCTTCTCAGGTGGCCAATCAGCTCTTTCTTCAAGACGACTCGCGCCTGAATGAACAAGCTGCGGTAGATCGTTTCGTGGGACACCTGCATGATCGTGTCATTTTGATACTCGGACTTTAACCAACCGGAAACTTGCTGGGGCGACCAGTCTTCTTGCTGCTTTTGGGCTACGACTTTCTGTAGCCGCTCATTAACGGCCAGGACACATGCTTTAGGGTGTCGTGAACGATCCCAGGCACACTCGTCAGATGCTGCTGCACGGTATGTTTGAATTCCACCATTGCGCGAAATTTCACGGCTAATCGTCGAAGGGGTGCGCCCAAGCTCGCTCGGCGAGCGAACGCATGGAAGTGCCGGCCATCAGCCCTCTGGAGATGTCTTCTCGCTCACTCAGAGTCAACGCGTGAACGCACCGGGTTCTGGTTCTCGGCGTGATTCCACCATTGGACGACAGTACCCCATGAATTGATCCGGCATGCTTGCCAAGTGCAATGCCAATCTCCGTCAGTGACTGGCCGTCCTTCCATCTGCGCCACAACTCGTGTTTCTGTTTTGGACTCAGTCTTGGCCTACCCATTTGCATCATCTTAGTTCCTCCGGTAACAACATTGAATCAAATCATGTTGCATTGACCGGTTGAATCCAAGAGCGTTTTTTTTGGGATGTCTCGCTCCATCATGACGCGCCGCAGTTTACGTTGAGCCGTTCGACCTCGGTGGCTGCCTCGCTGCGAATGGGGCGGTTTGGCCTCATGTCCAAAACGCCTTCGCGCTCTTGATTGACCCAGCGCCTGAGCACGCTGGCCTCGATTCCTAAATCCCGGGCAATGTGGGTGACCATCGCCCCGGGTTGCTTGACCAGCTTTACCGCTTCACGCTTGAATTCGTCCGTGAAGCTCCTCCTTGTCCTCGTCATTGATATCTCCTAAATACATCATGTCATTGAATGTGTCCGGGAAACCGGGGGAAGCCCATGAAGCCCCTTGTCTGCTTGGCAAGCATGACGAGACATAAATCTATAACCATCGGATCAATTGGCGCTCGACCAAAGCGATTGCTGCGCCGCAATATCGAGAGGTAAAATTGCTTACGATAAACACATCCTTCGGAGGTGCGATGCACTGGTATCTCGTTCATACCAAGCGCAGACTGGAAAAGTGCGCCCAGGAGAACCTCGAACGGCAGGGTTACCAGTGTTACTTCCCGACCCTACCTTCAGAAAAACTCCGTCAAGGCCTTTTGAAGGTTTCGGATGAGCCGCTGTTTCCTCGCTATCTGTTCATCCGGTTGGGTCAGGGTGATTCGGCTAAGAGTTGGGCGCCAATCCGCTCAACCAAAGGCGTCAGCCGCCTAGTCAGTTTCGGGATCGAACCCGCGAGAGTGGATGATGGCCTGATTGAGCTCTTGCGGATGCACGAAGCATCGTTACAGGGAGAGTCGGCAAGGCTGTTCAAACTTGGGGAACGTGTCTGCTTGACCGAAGCTCCGTTTGCAGGTATCGAAGGCATCTATCAATTGGCCGACGGTGAGCGTCGGGTCATGGTGTTGATTGAAATTCTGAGCAAGCCGGTAGCTGTGCGAGCGGCTCCTGCCAGTTTGCGCAAAGCTAGCTGACACACGTGCCTGTTTGCAAAAAACTTTCCCAAGGTCATGAGGGTGTGGGAGAATCATGTTCATTTGTCGAACGAGTAGTAGTTCTTTTTGCCGGTTTTTTCCACCGATCTCCCTGATAGCCCGCTAGGTTGCACTTGCTGATCATGAAGCGGCATGGCGGTAGCGTTCCTAAATCACCTTGAGCCTCATATCTCATATTCAAAAATTGGCTGGTTTCCAAGAGGAAATCAAGTTCGAAGTCTTGCGCCGTTTACACCAGACCCCGGAGGTCAGTCAGCGTACATTGGCTCGGGAATTGGGCATCAGTCTTGGCAGCATCAATTTCTGTTTCCAGGCTCTGGTGGAAAAGGGCTGGATCAAGATGCAGAACTTTAACCAGAATGAGGATAAGCTGCGCTACGCATATTTGCTCACCCCGGCCGGGGTGACTGAGAAGTCAAAACTTACGACAGAGTTTCTGAAGCGGAAAGTTGCGGAGTACGAGGACTTGCAGCAGGAAATTCAGTCCTTGAAGGCGGAGATGGATTCTGTGAAGGCGGCCCCTCGATGAAAATTGCTATTGTCGGAATCGGCTATGTGGGCCTTTCGAACGGAGTTTTGCTGGCCCAGCACAACGAAGTCGTCTGTCTTGACATTGTTCCCGAGAAAGTGGCGATGCTCAATCGTAAGAAGTCGCCGGTTGAGGACGCTGAAATTGAAGACTATCTGATAAACCGGCCGCTCAACTTCCGAGCGACACTCGACAAACGGGAAGCCTACCTTGGTGCCGATTACGTCATCATTGCCACCCCGACGGATTACGATCCCGAGACCAACTACTTCAACACCACATCAATCGAAGTGGTGGTTCGTGATGTTATGGTCATCAACCCGAGGGCTGTAATAATTATCAAGTCAACCGTGCCAGTGGGCTACACCGCAAGGACCCGGCAGGCACTGGGTGCCGAGAATCTGATTTTCTCGCCAGAATTTCTGCGAGAGGGCCGGGCGCTATACGACAACCTGTATCCATCACGCCTCATTGTCGGAGAGAGGTCGGAGCGAGCCGAGGCCTTCGCTAGGCTGCTTCAAAAGGGCGCTATAAAGTCGGACATCCCGGTGCTCTTCGTCGGCAGCGCTGAGGCCGAGGCGATCAAACTTTTTGCAAACACCTACCTTGCCATGCGAGTGGCCTATTTCAACGAGCTCGATACCTACGCTGCAACCCACGGTCTCAACACTCGCCAGATCATCGACGGTGTCTGTCTCGATCCGCGTATCGGCGCGCACTACAACAACCCGAGCTTTGGCTACGGCGGCTACTGCCTTCCCAAGGATGCCAAGCAGTT
The DNA here is from genome assembly GCA_018815325.1 of Gammaproteobacteria bacterium. Classification (GTDB taxonomy): domain Bacteria; phylum Pseudomonadota; class Gammaproteobacteria; order Burkholderiales; family Burkholderiaceae_C; genus JAHIYE01. The sequence continues at coordinate 378,091 of JAHIYE010000021.1, forward strand.
GTTGGCTAACTACCGCGACGTGCCACAGAACCTGATCAACGCGATTGTCGAGGCCAATACCACTCGAAAAGATTTTATTGCCAGCGAAGTGGTGCGTATGAGTCAAGTTAGCAATCTAGGCCGAGTCCCTGTCGTAGGCATCTATCGCCTAGCGATGAAGCAGGGAAGTGATAACTTTCGAGCTTCCGCCATTCAGGGGGTGATGAAGCGCATTAAAGCCAAGGGTTTCGAGGTAATCGTTTACGAGCCGGCGCTGAAGGAGTCGCGGTTGTTTCATTCTCGCGTTGTAAATAATATTGACTCTTTCAAGCAAGAGGCCGACGTAATCATTGCCAACCGGCGTTCGCCTGATCTGGAGGATGTTGCGGGCAAAATTTACACACGAGATTTGTTTGGGTATGACTAAGAAGGCCAGCAAGGTCATTTCACCTTCATTGCAGTAGTCTTACCAGCATGCGATAAATTCGTTTGCTGTTAGAGAAAGTTTTCAACGATAGTTGCTATTTATGCTTGATATAGTTTTCCGAAAAATCTTTTGGCCGTACATATTTTTGCGCGATCGGTATGTGGAGCATCAGCTTGATGCACTAAGCGAAGAGGATCGATTTCGCCTGATCTATAAGACCGGGTATTGGAAGGGGGTTGGTGGAGGGTCACTATCAGGTGAGGGATCGAGTCTGGCTGCTACTGCCGCGATTAGAGATTCGCTATCCGGATTGTTAGCTCGATTCGATATACGCTCAATGTTGGATGTTCCTTGTGGGGACTGGTACTGGATGTCGAAAGTCGAGCTAGGCAATATCGCCTATATCGGTGGCGATATAGTGGAGGAGCTTGTACAGGAGAATCAGCGCCTCTACGGCAAATCTGGTCGGGAGTTTCGCAAGGTGAATCTGATAGCCGACGATTTGCCTAAAGTGGATCTCATCTTCGTGCGTGATTGTCTGGTGCATCTGGAGCCGGAGCAAATCCAGCTGTGTGTGCGCAATGTCATCAAGTCCGGCTCGACTTATTTTGCGACCACCACGTTTACAGATGTGACGGAAAACAGGATGCCCGTGCTGAAGGATCGCTGGCGTCCACTGAACATGATGCTGCAGCCTTATTACTTCCCTGCACCGGTTGAGTTGCTGGACGACAGCTGGCCGGCCAATCCGGCAGATGTGCGCAAGTGCATCGGCGTCTGGCGTGTGTCGGACCTGTCATCGCGGTTTCCGGGGCGTACTGCTATCTGAAAACGCTCGGGCCGATGCCCCGATTTGTCATAAAGAAAACTCTGATGAATATATTCGTGACCGGAGCAGATGGTTTCATCGGCTCCCATCTGATCGAAGCGCTGGTGCGGCAGGGCCATACGGTGCGCGCTTTTGCGCTCTACAACTCCTTCAACTCCTGGGGGTGGCTCGATCACTGCGCGGCCGATGTCAAGGGACAATTTGAAGTTTTCAGCGGCGATATCCGAGATCCGCATGGCGTCAAGCAGGCTATGATAGGTTGCGACGCTGTGCTACACCTCGCAGCGCTGATAGCCATTCCTTATTCATACCATTCGCCAGATACCTATATAGACACCAACGTCAAGGGCACGCTGAATGTGCTTCAGGCGGCGCGTGAGCTGGGCGTTACGCGGGTGATTCATACGTCCACCAGCGAGGTCTACGGAACTGCGAAATTCGTCCCGATTAACGAAGAGCATCCGTTGCAGGGGCAGTCGCCTTATTCGGCGAGCAAGATCGCCGCTGATCAGTTAGCGTACTCCTTCTACGCCTCTTTTGGCCTGCCGGTGGTCATCGCTCGTCCCTTCAATACCTACGGGCCTCGTCAGTCGGCGCGCGCGGTCATCCCGACTATCATCACGCAGATCGCAGGTGGCAAACGAAAGATACACTTGGGGGCGCTGTCTCCGACGCGCGATTTCAACTATGTGCAAGACACCGTGGCCGGATTCATCGCGGCCCTCTATTCCAGCAAAGGACTTGGAGAGGTGGTCAACTTTGGAAGTAACTTTGAAATTTCTGTGGGTGATACCGCAGCTCTGATTGCCGAAGTCATGGATGTCGAGATCGAAATTCAGACTGAAGAAATACGCTTGCGGCCCGAAAAATCGGAAGTCGAACGCTTGTGGGCTGACAACCGCAAGGCGCGCGAACTGTTCGGCTGGCAACCCGCCTATGCCGGTGGCGAGGGACTGAAGCGCGGATTGGCGGAAACCGTCAACTGGTTCTTGCAGAAGCAGAACCTGCGCGCGTACAAGGCGGATATCTACAACGTCTGACATGTTGAATGAATGCCATGCTGATAAATTCGCGTAACCAGCTGCCTCGTGCGATTGTCGCTGCCATTGCGAAGGTGGTCGGTCACCGTCCCGTTGCCTTGCACGAACCAAGATTCCAGGGCAACGAAAGGACCTATCTGCGCGAATGCCTTGACTCCACCTTCGTGTCCTCGGTTGGCCCGTTCGTGGATCGTTTCGAAGCTGATTTGGCTGCTTATACCGGTGCCCGGCATGCGGTGGCGGTGGTTAATGGAACGGCAGCCCTGCATGTTGCGCTGATGCTCGCGGGTGTGCAGCCTGGCGATGAGGTGCTTGTTCCGGCACTGAGTTTTGTTGCCACCGCAAATGCTGTCTGTTACTGTGGTGCCCAGCCCCACTTTGTCGACAGCGAGTTACCTACGCTCGGTTTGGCGCCCACCCCATTGCGCGAGTACCTAGGTGAAATTGCCGAGCAGCGCGCAGGGCAGTGCATCAATCGTCGCACAGGCAAAGTCATCCGGGCACTGGTGCCCATGCACACATTTGGACATCCTGTCGATATAGATGGATTGATGGCGCTGGCACGCGATTTCAACCTAGCGCTGGTTGAGGATGCCGCCGAGTCGCTAGGCAGTTTCTACAAGGGGCGCCACACGGGTGGTTTTGGTTTGCTGGGAACCTTGAGTTTCAATGGCAATAAAACCATCACTACGGGCGGTGGAGGAGCTATTCTGATCAACGACCCGCAACTGGCCCAATATGCCAAACACTTGACGACGACCGCCAAGCTTGCACATCGCTGGTTTTTCGAGCACGACGAAGTGGGGTACAACTACCGCTTGCCCAACCTAAATGCAGCGCTGGGATGCGCCCAGTTGGAGCAACTACCAGTCTTGCTGGCTGAGAAGCGCCGGCTCTATGAGCGCTACCGCGAGGCGTTTGCCGGTGTTCCCGGCGTATACCTGTTCGGCGAACCGGATGGCTGCAGCAGCAACTATTGGCTGCAAACGCTGCTGCTTGACCCGGTGCTTGAGGATGCCCGCGACAGTGTACTTACGGCGACGAACGAGGCTGGGCAAATGACGCGGCCCGCGTGGAACTTGCTGCCAAGTCTGCTTCCGTTCCGGCATTGTCAGCGTGCGCCTTTGCCGGTGGCGGAATCACTGGAGAGGCGTGTGATCAATATTCCCAGCAGTTCATTTCTGGTATGAAATCTATTCTCCTGATCGGTGGGGGTGGACATTGTCGCTCGGCGATCGATGTGATCGAGTCTGATGGCGGATATACGATATCCGGCATTGTCCAGCCACGCAGCGATGGAAATGAACCTGTGCTGGGATATCCGCTTCTGGGGGGGGATGACGACCTTCCTGCCCTGTTGGGACAGACGCAGCTTGCGTTGGTCACGGTCGGACAGATCAGGACGCCTACGGTACGGCAACGATTGTACGATCTGTTACGACAGCATGGCGCTGAGCTCCCGGCGATCGTTTCACCCCGAGCATATGTGTCCCGACATGCATCGGTGGCGGATGGCACACTGGTTATGCATGGTGCGCTGGTGAATGCCTGTGCTCGGGTCGGCGTCAACTGCATTGTGAACAGCCTTGCCTTGATCGAGCATGATGCCGTTATTGGTGACCATTGTCATGTGTCCACGGGCTGTCGCATTAATGGCGGGGTGATGGTGGAATCGGGCTGCTTCATCGGTAGCGGTGTGGTGCTGCGCGAGGGCGTTCGAATCGGGGCTGGCAGCGTGATTGGTGCAGGGTGTGTGGTCAATGGCGATGTGCCGTCGAACAGTCTTTTAAGGGGCGTCTCATGAAGGAATCTTTGCCTACGCTCGTGATTGCAGAGGCTGGTGTCAATCACAACGGTGATATGGATCTGGCATTCCGGCTAGTTGATGTCGCGGCCGAGGCTGGCGCCGACTATGTAAAGTTCCAGACTTTCAGTGCGGATCGGCTGGTTACCCGTACAGCCCCGAAGGCTGACTATCAGGCTAGAACCACGTCTGGCGAGGAGACACAGCATACGATGCTGCGCCGCCTTGAACTGACGGCAGAGATGCATCGGGCGCTGATGACGCGTTGCGCAGAATCTGGTATAGGATTCCTTTCCACTGGGTTCGATACCGAAAGCGTGGACTTTCTTCACGGCCTTGGACAACGGGTTTACAAGATACCTTCGGGTGAAATCACCAATTTACTTTATTTGCGGCATATAGGCCGGCTCGGTGGCGAGGTGATTCTGTCGACCGGCATGGCCAATCTGGGCGAGGTCGAGGCGGCACTGGAGACCATTGAATCTGTCGGTATGTCCCGTAGCCAGATCACGGTCCTGCACTGCACAACGGAATATCCTACCCCCGTGTCTGAGGTGAACCTGCGCGCCATGGTGTCGATGCAGTCGGCCTTCGGCGTACGCGTCGGCTATTCGGACCATACGCAAGGCATCGAAGTTCCAATTGCGGCCGTTGCACTCGGGGCTTGCGTCATCGAAAAGCATTTCACGCTAGACCGCAATCTCCCTGGGCCGGACCATATGGCCAGTCTTGAGCCGCAGGAACTGAAAGCAATGATTGGCGCAATTCGCCATGTGGAGAAAGCGCTGGGGGATGGTATCAAGCGTCCTACCCTCAGCGAGGGGCGGAACAGACTGGTGGTGCGAAAATCCATCGTGGCTGCCCGAGGTATACGACAAGGTGAGTTTTTTTCTGTGGAAAATCTCGCAATCAAACGCCCGGGGGGCGGCTTGAGCCCCATGCTTTTTGATGATGTAGTGGGGCGTTCAGCGCAGCGCGATTTCGCGGCTGATGATTTGATTTTTTTATGAAGCGCATCTGTGTTGTTACGGGAACCCGGGCCGAGTACGGTCTGCTTCGATGGGTCATGCTGGGCATCCAAAAGTCAGCAAATCTTGAGTTGCAGCTTATTGTCACGGGTATGCATTTGTCGCCGGAGTTCGGATTGACCTACCGGGAAATTGAGGCAGAAGGTTTCCAGATTGACCGCAAGGTGGAGATGCTTCTGAGTTCTGACACTCCTGTGGGCATCGGCAAGTCCATGGGCTTGGCGATGTGCGGCTTTTCGGATGCCCTTGCGGAACTCCGCCCCGACTTGCTGCTAGTGCTGGGTGACCGGTATGAAATCCTGGCAGCGGTGTCGGTAGCGATGGTCGCTCGCATCCCGATCGCCCATCTCCATGGGGGTGAGGCGACGGAAGGTCTGATTGATGAGTCCATTCGGCATGCGGTGACCAAAATGTCACACCTGCATTTCGTGGCTGCCGAAGAGTATCGCCGTCGAGTCATTCAGCTTGGTGAATCGCCTGACAGGGTGTTTCTTGTGGGCGGACTGGGGATCGACAACATCAACCAGCTTCAGCTGCTGAACCGGGCGGAGCTAGAACATGCGCTTGATTTCAAGCTGGGGCCGCGAAACCTGCTCGTGACCTTTCATCCGGTGACGCTGGAAGGAGATTCGATCGAACGGCAGATGGCCGAACTTCTGGAGGCGCTGGACGAGTTGCCGGACACGCACCTGATTTTCACCATGCCGAATGCCGATACCGACGGTCGGATTCTGTTGCGGATGATCGAAAATTTCGTGGCGCGCCATCCCGTCACATGCAAGGCATTCACGTCACTGGGACAACTGCGCTACCTGTCGTGCATGCGCCATGTCGATGGCGTGGTGGGAAATTCCTCCAGTGGCTTGGCCGAAGCGCCCAGTTTCAGGACTGGAACCATCAACATCGGCGACCGTCAACGTGGCCGGCTCAAGGCGGTCAGCGTGATCGACTGTGATGCAGATCGCGTTGCCATTCGGACCGCGCTGTCCCGTTTGTTCTCCCCGACCTTTCAGGCTGGCCTGCCGGCGGTCATGAACCCTTACGGCAACGGTGGAGCCAGCGAAGCGATTGTTCGGACGTTGGATCAGGTCTCATTGGACGGTTTGTTGAAAAAGCGCTTTTTCAATCAGCACGTCTCATGAGAATCGTATTTATCGGTGCAGTCAGCTTTTCGGCTTCGATGCTCGAAGTGCTGTTGCGCATGAAAGCAGAAATCGTGGGCGTGTGCACGCTGTCGCGGGCACCGTCTAACTCTGATCACGCCGATTTGAGTGAGCAGGCTCATCGTGCGGGCATTCCGGTGCTGGATGCGCCGGATATAAATGCGGCTCAAGCGGTGGAGTGGATCCGTCGTCTTGCGCCGGACGTGATCTTCTGCCTGGGGTGGTCGCGTCTGATCAGGCCGGAACTGCTGGGCCTGGCTCCCCTTGGTGTTGTGGGCTACCACCCGGCGGAATTGCCTGCCAATCGTGGACGCCATCCCTTGATCTGGGCACTGGCTCTGGGACTCGAAAAAACGGCGTCCACCTTCTTTCTTATGGATGAAGGTGCGGACTCCGGTGATATTCTTTCCCAGTTGTCTGTTCCAATCCAGTCCACTGATGACGCTGCGAGTTTGTACGAGCGCATTACGGATGTGGCCGCAGCCCAGCTCCGCGACATGGTGCTGGCGTTGGCATCCGGACGATACGATCAAAGGCCGCAGGACACGAGCCAGGCAAATCTCTGGCGCAAGCGGGGGCGGCTCGATGGCCAGATCGACTGGCGCATGACCGCCGTCTCGATTCATAACCTTGTCCGTGCATTGACCAAACCGTATCCCGGTGCCCATTTTGTCCATCACGACTTGGAGTGCAAAGTCTGGAAGGCCGAAATTGTCCCGGAGCCACGCCGCAACCTGGAGCCAGGCAAGGTGCTGGCGATTGACGCGAGCGGCTTCACGGTCAAGGCGGGGGTTGATGCGGTGCGGATGCTCATGGTCGAACCCCTGCCAGCCTTGCGCCTCGGGGATTATCTGTGACTGGAGCAGAACGATGAAAATTCTGGTTGTTGCACCGCATCCTGATGACGAACTGCTGGGCTGTGGCGGAACCTTGCTGCGTCGCCAAGCCGAGGGAGCCGAAGTGGGGTGGTTGCTTGTGACCGCAATCGCTCCGGGTAACGGTAACGGGTGGGGCACTGACCGTATTGGCTTGCGTCGCCAGGAGATCGAGCAGGTTCGCCAAGGTCTGGGCGTATTGCCACAGCATATGTTCGAGCTTGGTTTCCCTACGACCCGATTGGATGAGTTGCGGGCTACTGATCTGGTTAACCGATTTTCGCAGGTGTTTTCCGACTTTCAGCCAGATGAAGTTCTGCTGCCTCATGCACATGACATCCACTCGGATCATCGGATCGTGTTTAATGCAGCTTGTGCCTGTACAAAGTGGTTTCGCTACCCTTCCGTCAAGAGGGTGCTGTCATACGAAACCTTGTCGGAAACTGACTTCGTTCTCAAGCCCGAAGGCGTTTTTCTTCCTACGAGTTATGTGGACATCAGTCTTTTTATGGAGCGTAAGCTGGCGTTGATGCGTTGCTATCCATCCGAACTAGGTAAGCATCCCTTTCCGAGAAGCGAGACGGCCCTGCGTGCGCTCGCCCAGCTGCGCGGAGCACAGTCTGGCTTTGAGTATTCCGAGGCATTTCAGCTACTGCGCGAAAGGCTTTGAGCACAAATGAGTGATGCCCGTAGCAAGATTCAGATACCATTAAACGATAGCTGGCGCCATGCCATCCTGCCGTCCGATGCGACGATCCAGCAGACGATAGGCAACCTCAACGAGGTTGCCATCCAGATTGTGCTGGTCGTCAACGAAATCGGTGAGCTGGTAGGCACCATCTCTGATGGCGATATCCGCCGCGGCTTGCTCAAGGGCATGGGCCTTTCTAGTCCGATACGGGATATCGTCAAGCACACTCCGCTGGTTGTTCCGCCGGGGCTCGAACGCGATCTCGTCATGCAGTTGATGGCGGCCAACAAGGTGCGCCAGATTCCGATCGTGGACGAGCGTAATGTTGTGATTGGCCTGCACCTGTGGGACGATATCATGTCGCCCCGCGTTAGGGAAAATGTCATGGTCATTATGGCTGGAGGCTTGGGCACACGGCTGCGTCCTCACACCGAAACCTGTCCCAAGCCGATGCTGCCCTTGGCTGGCAAGCCGATGCTCGAGCACATCATCGAGCGCGCCAGACTGGAGGGGTTTCATCGTTTCATTCTGGCGATCCATTACCTGGGCCACATGATCGAAGAGTATTTCGGTGATGGTTCCGATTTGAATGTGCGGATCGACTATTTGCGGGAGGATGCTCCTCTTGGGACAGCTGGTGCACTGTCGCTGCTCTACCCTCTGCCTGGCCTCCCGTTTGTTGTGACAAACGGTGATGTGATTACCGATATACGTTACGGTGAGCTGCTCGACTTTCATGGTCGTCAGGATGCTGCTGCAACCATGGCGGTGCGTCAATATGAATGGCAGCATCCTTTTGGTGTCGTGCAGATGAGGGGGATCGAGATCGTCGGCTTCGAGGAAAAGCCGATTTCGCGTACCCATATCAACGCTGGCGTCTATGCCCTCGATCCCAATGCGTTGAGTGCGCTCAAGAGCAGCGCTCATTGCGACATGCCCACCCTGTTCGAACGTCTGCAAGCATCGGGGCGCCGGACCGTGGCATATCCCATGCATGAGCCGTGGCTGGATGTGGGGCGTCCCGGCGATCTGCTGACGGCCAACCAGATCATCGCCGAACATGGAAAGGTGTCGCGGTGATCGGGGGGAAAAAGGTTCTTGCAGTGATTCCCGCGCGCGGCGGTAGCAAGGGGCTACCAGGCAAGAATATCCGGGAACTGGCAGGCAAGCCCTTGATCGTCTGGACAATTGAGGCGGCGCAGGCCTCCGGATGGATTGATCGCCTCATCCTGTCTTCCGACGATGATGAGATCATTCAGGTAGCCCGACGTTGGGGTTGTGAGGTGCCATTTGTGCGCGCCGGCCATCTTGCGACGGACGAAGCCACCACGGTTGATGTGGTGCTTGACGCATTGCAGCGCTGCCCCGGCTATGACTGGGTGGTCGTCCTGCAGCCGACATCGCCTCTGCGGTCGGCGGAGGATATTGACAACTGCCTGTCGGAATGTATCGGGCAGGGCGCCAGCGTCGGCGTCTCCGTGTGTGAAGCGTCGGCCAGTCCCTATTGGATGTTTGGTCGGGATGAACGGGGGCAGTTGCAGAACTTGCTGCCGATGCCTGAAGGCGTCACACGACGGCAGGATCTGCCCAAAGCTTACCAGCTCAATGGGGCCGTGTACGTGGCGGAGTGTGGCTGGTTGCAGGTGAATGCCTGTTTCATCACATCGCAAACGCATGCCTATGTGATGCCGCAGCAGCGTTCCATCGATATCGATGTCCCGATCGACTTTCTTCTGGCCCAGCAACTCCTGTCGGTCTGCGTATGAAAAGTGCATTGCTTTGCTGCGGCCCCGTGCTGGAAAAATTCAGCGATTTCGATGAGATATGGAGTCTAGGGAGTTTGGCTCAGCGAAGGCTCTCGTTGCAAGGCGTCCGCTCCAGGAATCTGTTCGATGTGGATCTGCCTGATCTGGACCAGGGTCTGCGTCTGCGCATTGAGGCTGGCCTGGAGGCCGAGACGGCCCGAGGTGGGGCGTCCGCATGGGCAGACATCGCCTACCAACACGTACAGTGGCGTTTCGTACGGTATTACCAGTACCGTCTGCGGCTTGAGAAGCTGATCGAGCAATTGCGGGTCACCCGGTTGGTGCTAAGTTCTGGGGGCGATGGTGACCTGACGCAGGCTTGCGTGGCTGCCTGCCAACAACTGGGCGTTGCGCTGGAATTCCGGGAAGGCCCTTGCGATCTGTCGAGCAGCCTATTGCCATTTCTCGCATCCTATGATCTTCCGGACGGCGTGTCGGGACTTGAGTCCCTAGCAGCTCGCGTGCTCGCCCTGTATTACCGGAGCAAAAAGACTAGGGTTTTCTATCAGCCCTACAACAATCTGGCAAAGGGTTATCCGGACGCGGCGGTGTTGACTTGGCGGCGTACCGTCTGCTTCCCCGGTTTCAATCTGCCCGTGCCTGCGCTGAAGAGGCCACGATCGTTGTTGAATCTGGATACGCCGATACGCTTGGATCATGAGGTCGCATTCGATCCCAAGGTCTGGCTAGGTTTCGATGGATATGACCTTGACGTGTTGGCTTCGGCCTTCAGCTATTTCAGGCAACGTTACGGCCGCAGCCAGATAGACCATCTGTACAGATGTTGCCTGACATTTTTCAAACAGTCTGGTGCACATCGCGTCGTGCTCAACTCCGATAACACTTGTACGACCCGCTTGCTGTCCAAGGTGGCGAAAGCGCAGGGCTTGCAGGTGGACTATCTGCCGCACGGATTGATCATGGAAGATGTGTCGCTCAGGATGAAGACCGACTGTGGTGTCGACCGAGTGCTAGCTTGGAATGTGGCTTCTGCGGATGCATTCGAACAGCGTGGCAGCCTGGCGGAAGTGATCATCCATCCAAGCAATACCGGAGGCGAGATACACAAGCGGCCATTGCCGACCGATCTGTCCGGCCTGCGGGTATTGATCATGCCGCCGGAATGGGTAGGGTTGTCTTTTGCGAGCCGTCCGGACTGCTTCGAACGCGATCTTTTGGACATCATGGAGGCCTTGCAAAGGTTGGGCGTCAAAACGGCGCACGTCAAGTGTCACAATTCGGTCAAGGCGGTACTCGACGCTAAACTTTCCATGCTGGAGGCTATCCGGCCCCATGCTCCGATCGAATTCACGGTGATCGACAGTCAGATCAGTACACAGCAGCTTTACGACCAGTTCGATCTTGCCATCATCGGGCCGACTACGGGGTTGCTGGAGGCGAGCCGATCCAGCACACCATTTGTCGGTTTCAGAGCCCTTATGCAGAAAGCGGCGTTATTTAATGGCTACGACTTTCCCCATGCCGATTCAGCAGACGAATTGCTCCAATGCATCAGGACTTATGACGTGAGTATGACGGATGCACAATGTCAGCGGCTTGGTGAATCTTTGCGGGCCGGGCTGCATCCATTTTCTGTCGCCCTAGATGCGGAGCGTAGCGGTCCATGAAAGTGCTGTTCGTTCCATCAACCAATCCGTCAACGAAATTGATGAGTGCATTGGCTGCATGGCTGTCTTCCCGGGGGCATGAGTCGGCGCTCGTCGCTAATCCCGCCCAACAAAGCTACTTGCGGTCCTTGGGAGCGCTCGGGCATCAGGTGCTGGATTTCAAGACGATGCAGACGGTTGACCTGGGGACATCGCAAGTATGCTCCGCTGTGGAGTCTGCGCAGAGGTCGCTGGCTGCGCCGGCAGATCAGCGCGGACCAAGCATGATGGTGCGACTGAATCAGAGCACGCACTCCTTTTCCATCGCCATTCTTGTTCTGTATTGGATGCTGCAAATCTTGCGCTTCAGGTGGCTCTGGCGTCACTGCGTAGCAGGATTGGGATGCCAAGTGGCATTTGTCTGGGGTGATAATGCGGGTACCACGAACGGCGAACTGTTGAATTATCTCAAGGCAGGGGGAGCCAGGCTGGTGCATTTGCCGGTTGCGCTATCCGATCAAAAAATTATTGCACGCCTGAGAGTAGGTGTGGACGTATTGCGGCTCCGGCCAGGATCAGCTTGGCTATCACGCATGCTGGCGCGCTTTTTCCCTGACCAGTTGTTCGATTTCGAGGGGCATAATATCTTTTACTTCCATCCGGCAGAGGCATTGGCCATGGCTCTGCTGGGCGTTTTGCCCGCAAGGCCTTGGGTGCTCGGTGGCAGCCGAGCGGATTACGTCTGTCTTCCTGACTCTGCGCAACGAGATTACTGGCTTCGGCGCGGGCTGGAAGATAGTAAGGTGAGGCTAGTGGGTAACTTGGACTTGCAAAACGTAACTCAGGATATGGTTCGACTGAGCTGCAGCTATCCTGACCTTTTCGAGCAACAACTGCCCCTGGTTCTGATTAATATGCCCAATCTGGTCGAGCACAATGTGATCCAAGACTGGAAACTGTTCTGGGACGAGGTCCGTAAGATATTCGCTCCGTTTGCGAATAATCAGGTAACGATGGTGACGAATCTCCATCCGAAATCCAGACTCGCTGACTATGAAAGTTTGACCCAAACCTATGGTTGCTTGCTGACCCAAGGCGATATCGGAGCCTGGATTGGGCTGGCTGACCTATATGTGTCCGTCTGCTCAACGACGGAAATTATTGCCAATGACATGGGAGTGCCAGTACTCGATCTCGGGCCGATCTACGGCTTCGATAGTGAGGTCCTAAATGCATTGCCAAACGTTGCGTTCTTTTCCTTCTACGAGGATTATGAGCGCGATGCTAAGGCACTGTTGCAAAAAATGTGTAAACCCCCGAGGCGGCTTGGCCAAGTTTCGGAAAGCTCCTTTGATTCCCAAATAAAACCATACGAGAAGCTGAAGCATCTGATCGAGACAGAAATCCTCTTGAAATGTACGAACAATTAAAAAAAACCTTAGATTTGTTGTCGGTCCGGGAGCGGCGTACCGTGCTACTTTTGATTCCGATGATGCTTGTCGGGGCAATGATAGACACATTGGGCGTCGCGTCTATCATGCCATTCATCGCAGTGTTGTCAAACCCGGGCATGGTCGAGTCAAATGTCTATCTAAAATGGGCATATGATGCGATGGGGCTTGATTCAGCACGCGACTTTATGCGTTTTCTAGCACTTGTCTTTTTCTTATTCTTAGTCCTCACGATCGCCTACAAGGCACTGTCCACCTACTTACTGACCCGTTTCTCGCTTATGCGGGAGTATTCGATTGGGCACGAGTTGGTGCAGCGATACCTCGGGCAGCCCTATGAGTGGTTCCTGAGTCAGCACAGCTCTGATATTGGGAAATCTATTCTGATCGAAGTATCGCGTATTGTCGGGTCAGTCATCATTCCCATGCTGCAATTAGTAGTTCAAGGCGCATTAGTAGTTGCGTTGCTTGCATTGCTAGTTATCGTACAGCCGGAAATTGCCGCGATCATGGGCACTGTCTTGATGATGGCGTACGCTACGATATACCTAATGCAGCGCAGCTATCTACGAAAGATAGGGTTCGGAATAGATCAGGCCAATCAAGCACGTTTTCGAGTTGTGAGTGAAGCATTTACGGGCATCAAGAGTGTTAAGGTGTCGGGATTGGAGAGGTACTATTCCTCACTGTTTGGAAAGCCAGCATTTGACTATGCGAAAAATGTCGCGGCTTCGAATGTGGCTACGCAGGTGCCTAGGTATGCGCTTGAATTGCTGGCGTTCGGTGGCATGATGGGCGTAATATTTTTTCTTATGCAGGACTACGGAAGTTTCCAGTCTATGTTGCCGGTGCTCTCCGTCTATGCCTTGGCGGCATATCGCCTGATGCCGGCTATGCAGCAGGTCTACACTGCGCTGTCTACATTGCGGGTCTCGGGGCCAACGCTGGAAAAGTTGCATGCCAAATACGTAGCCATGAACAGCGTCAGCATTCAAAAGTGTAAAGTACCAATCAGTTTTGAATCAGAAGTGCGGTTGGAGTCGATCTCGTACAGCTATCCTCAATCCTCCAAGATGAGCATATCCCAGGTGGATCTATTAATTCCGGTCCATGCGTCTATCGGTATCGTGGGCACAACAGGCAGTGGCAAGACCACCACTATCGATGTCATTCTGGGACTCCTTCAACCCACCGAAGGCCGGTTAATGGTTGACGGACAGGAAATCAATGAAGGAAATTGTGCGGAGTGGCAAAAGCAGATCGGGTATGTGCCGCAGCATATATTTCTGACAGATGACACGATTGCCGCGAATATTGCCTATGGCGTACCTGCGCAACTGATTAATCATCAGGCAGTGATCGAAGCGGCCCAGACGGCAAATTTGCATGAATTTGTTGTTACTGAACTTCCGCAGAAGTATTCGACGATGATCGGAGAGCGAGGTGTGCGCATCTCTGGTGGACAGATGCAGAGAATCGGCATTGCCAGAGCCCTGTACAAAAAGCCACGTATTTTGATACTCGACGAGGCAACCAGTGCGCTCGACAATCTGACGGAGAGTGCAGTAATAGATGCCATTTTTAATTTGGGACATCAAATTACTACGGTGACAATTGCGCACCGGATATCCACCGTGCGCCAATGCGACCAGATCTACGTCATGGAGAGCGGACGAATTTCCGATAGCGGGACCTATGATGAACTTGCCATGCGTAGCAACCTGTTCAAGGGGATGCTTGGTGCGATTGATTCGCACGGTCCCAATCAGATTAAAGTGAAATGAGGTTACTAGTCCTAGCGGGAGGTTTTGGCACCCGTCTTAAGACTGCTGTCGCCGATGTACCCAAGACTTTAGCGCCGATAAATGGTATTCCATTTCTGCAGTTGCAGTTGGGCCACTGGCTTGATCAAGGTTTACGTGAATTTGTCTTCCTGTTGCATCACCAAGCCGAACAGATTATCACGTTCCTTCAGGCGCATCAGGACGGAATTCTAAAGAATTGTCAGATCAATTGGATAATCGAACCAACGCCCATGGATACGGGGGGCGCAATTGCCCATGCCGTGAAGATGCTTAATTTAAACGACGACTTTCTCATGACCAATGCGGACACTTGGTTGGGTGGTGGTGTTTGCGAACTGATGCAGTCTGTCGCACCCGCAATGGCTATTGTTAATCTGGGCGATGTGGCCCGTTATGGGGAGGTCCGTTTGGATGGCGGCAGTTGTGTTGTGGCCTTCGTTGAAAAAAATACGCAACATTCAGCTGGCTGGATCAACGCCGGTTTGTACCATCTTCATGCGGGATTGTTCAAGAACTGGAATGGCCAACCATTTTCGCTAGAGCGAGACTTGTTCACGACATTGGTGAAAAATCGCTGCCTGACGGCAGTTCCATTACAAACGGACTTTATTGATATCGGTGTTCCTGATGATTACCGTCGCTTTTGTCGTTGGGTCGAAGCTGCAGGTCAACTACCCCTATGCAATTAGATATTTTTCTTATTCCTGAAACTGCGTCATTGCGAGAGGCATTGCAGCGTATTGAGGCGAATCATCATGGCGTGATTTTTGTGGCCGCCTTAAACGGTGCTGTGACTGGCGTCGCAACTGATGGTGATATTCGTCGACACCTACTCGACGGCGGCTCCTTGGACGATGCAGTGGCACTGTTTGCCAACCGCGATTTTGTTTGGGAAAAACCAAGTACACCCCGTGAACTTCTGCTAAAAAAGCTGGACCACAGCGTTCGCGTTATTCCCCTGCTCGATGAGGCGCGGTGCTTGGTGGATTTGATCACTCGGGATCATATGCCCGTACAAGCCGAGGGCGCAGTCTATGCCCGTGCCCGCGCCCCGGTTCGTATAAGCTTTGGCGGAGGAGGCTCAGATTCAACGCACTACTTCTCTGCAAGGGAGGGCGGGGCTGTTATAAACACTACGATCTCTCTCTATAGTCATGCCACTTTACGCGTTCGTGACGATTCGCAGGTCATCATTAGCTCTCTTGATATCGGTGAATCCCTGAAGATGGAGAATTTACGCGCGGCATTGGCGCAGCCAAGCCGCTTTGGTTTGGTTCAAGCACTATTGCGAGCAATAAATCCAGATTTTGGATTTGAATTGTTTTTGCATTCAGATTTCCCCATGAGCTCCGGGCTTGGTGGCTCGGCTGTGATATCGGCATCGATACTTGGTTGCTTTAACCAGTTTCGCCGGGATCAATGGGATCTGCATGAACTTGCAGAAATTGCCTATCAAGCGGAACGTCACTACCTTGGCGTTGCGGGTGGCTGGCAAGATCAATATGCCACAGTGTTCGGTGGTTTTAATTTCATGGAATTTCGCATGGACCAGAACATCGTTCATCCACTGCGTATTCAACCCGATACGCTGCTGGAACTCGAAGAGTGCTTGATTTTGTGCGATACAGGAATGACGCACGACTCTGGCAATATTCACCAAGATCAGCGCCAGCAGATGGCTGCAGCGCATGTGCGTGATATTGTTGAGTCCAATGTCAGGCTGAGTTATGGAATGCGGAACGACCTATTGCGGGGACGCCTTCTGCAGTTCGGGCAGGCGTTAGATAAGGCATGGGAATTCAAACGTCAGTTCAGTGACAAAATTAGCTCATCGAGGCTTGACCAGATCTACGAAAATGCCAAATCGCATGGTGCGATCGGCGGAAAGCTTCTAGGTGCCGGCGGTGGTGGGTTCTTTCTGTTTTATGCGCATCCTTATGGCAAGCATCAACTGATCACACACCTTGAGGCGTCAGGTCTAAAGATCCGGCCGTTTCGTTTTGAGCCTCGGGGATTACAAGCGTGGACTGTGCGCGAATGCAGGAATCATTACGAAAGCGCAATACAATGACTATCAAGATTGACCACTTCGATGTTGGTGTCGGGCGTGCCTTTGTTATTGCCGAGATCGGCAATAACCATAATGGTAGCTTCGAGCGTGCCATTGAAATGGTTGATAAAGCCCGCGCAGCCGGCGCTGACTGCGTCAAATTCCAGATGCGCCATCTAGATCAGGTGTATCGCCAGCGCAGCCTGAGTAAAAGTGGCGACGACCTCGGGACCGAGTATGTCATTGATCTCCTTAATCGTTTTGAGCTGAACGTGGGCCAACATCGATTATTGGCGGCTTATTGTGCTCAGGCCGGCATTCCGTATATGTGTACGCCGTGGGATGGCAAAAGTGTAGATGTGCTCGAAGATATTGGTGTGCCAGCTTACAAAGTGGCATCGGCCGACCTCACCAATTTGCCGCTGCTTGATCGCTTAGTGCAAACTGGTAAGCCACTCATACTTTCTACGGGGATGAGCACCACCGAAGAGGTTGAAATCACGGTGGCATTTCTCAATAAGCGTGGAAGTAAGTTTGCTTTGCTTCATTGCAACAGCACATACCCAGCACCGCTGCACGACATCAATCTCAAATGGATGCTTGCTTTACGGCAAACTCACCCACTGGTTGGTTATTCTGGGCACGAGCGAGGTATTAATGTGTCACTGGCCGCTGCAGCATTGGGGGCCTGTATTATTGAGCGCCACTTTACGTTAGACAGAACCATGGAAGGGCCAGACCATGCTGCCAGCCTTACTCAGAGCGAATTTGCTCGCATGGTTGAAGGCGTCCGCGAGATTGAGCAGGCCCTAGGCGAAGGTAAGTTGCGCCATCTTTCGCAAGGCGAGATGATCAACCGCGAAAACCTTGGAAAGAGTTTGGTAGCCTCAAAGGCCCTTAGCAAAGGCACCGTACTACGTTCCGAGCATATCAAGGTTCGGAGCCCGGGGCAGGGCTTGTCGCCCCAAAAGTACGAGGCCTTGTTGGGTCGCACCCTTTGCCGCGACATGGGGGAAGAGGATTTTTTCTTCCCAACAGACTTGCAGGATGCTCGCATCGAACCCAGAAATTACCGTTTCACCCGCCCCTGGGGTATTCCGGTTCGTTATCACGACTTCCGCGAATACGCGGCGCGCATTCAACCCGATTTGTGGGAGTTCCATCTTTCTTACTCCGATATGGATTTGGATCCGGACGAGTATTTAGATGGACCTTATCAAGCAGGCTTGGTGGTACATGCGCCAGAGCTATTTTCGGGTAGTCGGCTGATGGACCTAGCAACCCCCGATGACACCTACCGAAACGAATCGATACGAGAGACACAGCGCGTCATAAACATTGCCCGTAACCTAAAGCGCTACTTCCCTAATACGATGCGGCCACCAATCGTGGCCAATATTGGCGGCTTCACGATGGATGCTCCCCTGCCAGCATCCGCGATTCGGGGCTATTACGAGCGCTTTGCTGAAAGTCTTGGCGAACTCGACTTGGAGGGAGTTGAATTAATTCCGCAGACTATGGCTCCGTTTCCTTGGCACTTCGGTGGTCAGCGGTACCAGAACATCTTTGTGAAAGTTGATGAGATCGTTGATTGGTGCAACAAACTTAAGTTGCGCATGTGTTTCGACATTTCCCATACTCGATTGACTTGTAACCATTTCGGAGTTGATTTTTATGAATTCGCCGAGAAGATTGCACCATTTTCATCGCACCTCCACTTGGGCGATGCAAGGGGGCTAAATGGTGAGGGTTTACAAGTAGGTGAGGGCGAGATTGATTTTGCTCGTCTGGGGGGCATTCTGCAAAAAGGCTGCCCTGATGCAACCTTCATTCCCGAAATCTGGCAGGGACATAAAAATGGTGGGGAAGGTTTCTGGGTCGCACTGGAGCGGTTGGAGGGGGTCCTATGACAATGCGAATAATTCGAGCCCAAATTGAGGCATCAATCGCGGTTAAAAAAGCGGTGCTGGATAATGTGAAGCTAGTCGCTCAAATCGAAACACTTGCGATGATGTGCGAAACGAGCCTGAAATCTGGTGGAAAAATTATCTTTGCTGGTAATGGTGGAAGCTTTGCGGATGCTCAGCATCTCTCCGCAGAGTTTATTTCACGCTTCATGTTTGATCGTGCTCCGTTGGCTTCATTAGTGCTTGGAGCTAATAATTCGGCGATAAGCGCCATTGGCAACGATTATGGCTTTGAGCAAGTCTTTGCTCGTGAGCTCGGTGGTGTTGCCAAGGCTGGCGATGTATTTATTCCTATCTCTACCAGTGGCAATAGCCCCAATATTCTGTCAGCGGTCGAGCAGGCTGCACAACTTGGACTGGCTACAACTGCACTTACTGGGTTGGGCGGTGGCAAATTAGCCAAATTGTGTAATTGCTTGTGCATACCGTCCGGCGAAACAGCGCGCATTCAAGAGTGCCATATTATGATTGGACACATAGTCTGTGGAATAGTCGAAAAGCGTTACTTTGAGGGGGCCTGCTGATATGCCCTCTATCGTGGCTTTAATTCCAGCACGTGCAGGGTCCAAAGGCGTGCCACATAAAAATATCAGAAAACTTGGTGAGCACTCGCTGATCGGATGGTCCATTGCGGCGTGCAATGCGGCTTCTTCTATTTGTCGCACAATAGTTTCAACGGATTCGGATGAGTACGCGCGGATTTCCAGAGAAATTGGTGCCGAGGTTCCATTTTTGCGCCCAGCGGAATTCTCGGGAGACCGCTCTACCGACTACGACTTCATCAAGCATGCGCTGGACTGGTTCGCACTGAACGGTGGCGAACCAGAATATATCGTTCATATTCGACCAACTACTCCGTTTCGCTCTTCGAAACTGATTGATCAAGCGGTAGAAACATTTATCAATAATCCTGACGCGACTGCTCTACGCTCGGTTCACCCTATGTCGGAGTCAGCATACAAGACTTTTGAAATTGCCTCTGGCGGTCAACTCAAGAGGATAGCGTCAGGCAGCACGGAGCTAGACGTGGCTAACAATGCTAGGCAGGAATTTCCATCAACCTACATCGCAAACGGGTATGTTGATGTACTTTCCACTCGCTTTATTCGAGAGAGGCAACTGATTCATGGCGACCATGTGTTGCCGTTCATCACTCCGGTGGTCGGCGAGGTTGATACTGAGGAGGATTTTTCGAGACTCGAGCTGGAGCTGGAAAAACATCCTGAATTTGCGGAGCGACTTTTTAAGTAAGATAAGAACATGGCCGGATATATTTTTTCATTAGTTCCACAAAATGTTCCCGAAATCCATACTGAACACCGCTTGATCAAGACGCCGATACCGGCTCCTGGAACAGCCGAAGTTTTTGCGAGATTAGATAAAGTCGAATCCCGTTCAATGCATGGACAACTCCCACTGGTGTGGGATAAGGCAAACGATTTCAGTGTTTACGATATCGCGGGAAACCGGTGGATAGATTTCACATCGACGATTTTTGTTGCAAACGTAGGGCATTCAAATCGCCATGTCACGGCTGCGATAAAAGAGACACTGGAACACCCGCTGTATAGTTGTTACGCATACGCAAATCCAGTTCGTGCTAAATATCTCGAAAAGCTAATTTCTTTTGCCGGAAAACCGTTCGAAAAGGCCTTTTTACTTTCTGCCGGTACAGAGGCAACCGAAGCGGCGCTAAAACTAATGCGAATGCATGGGCAGAGGGGAGGCAAGCGGCGACGTGGCATTATCTGCATCGAAGGCAACTGGCACGGTCGGACCATGGGTGCGCAGTTGTTGAGTAGCAATTTGGCCCAGCGTGCGTGGATCGGATTTCATGATGCCGATATCCATCACATTTCATTTCCTTACCCTTGGGCGCTAAAAGGTGCTACGCCTGAGGAATACCTGACTATGGGACTGGAGACGCTTGAAGCCGCAGGCGTCGACTTGGCCCAAGACGTCTGCGGCTTCATGCTAGAGACTTTCCAGGGTTGGGGGGCAGTCTTCTATCCCAAAGCATTCGTCCAGGCGATTGAGAAGCTGTGCCGTCAGCATGGCATCCTACTTGCATTTGATGAAATGCAAGCAGGCTTCGGTCGCACTGGCAAGCACTTTGGTTTCCAGCACTACGAAGTTACGCCGGATTTAATTGCTTGTGGCAAGGGCATGGGCGGAGGTGTGTCATTGTCCGGCGTTATCGGTCGTGCCGAAATCATGGATCTGCCGGAAATTGGCAACATGAGCAGTACACACTCGGCAAACCCGCTGGTCTGCGCGGCAGGTCTGGCGGTGATAGAAGAGCTTGAGGGGCGTAACCTTGTGGTCGAAACAGCCCGCAAGGGGGAACTTCTGTTCAAGGGGTTGTCTGAACTCAAGCAGCGCTTCCCGGATCGAATCGGCGAGTTGCTCGGCCGGGGCTTGATTGCCGCTGTGCTGTTCCGTAATCCGGCAACCGGAGAAGCTGACGGTCCGTTCACCAGCCGCGTGGCAGAGCGTTGTATGCAAAAAGGATTGCTGGTGGTCCATACAGGCCGTGAATCCATCAAGATCGGTCCGCCGCTGACCATCAGCGATGCGGCGCTGCTCGAGGGGGTGGCGGTGATAGGTGAGGCGATTGGGGAAATCGTTGCCGAGGGGCGTGCATGATCCGGGCCATTCGCCATGCCGGTTTGGTAGTAACCGACTTGAACCGGGCGCTGCACTTCTGGTGTGACGTGCTCGGCTTCAAGTTGATCAAGCGCATGGATGAATCTGGTCCGCAGATCGACGCGATGCTTAATTTGCGCGATGTCCGGTTGACGACAGCCAAGTTGGCAGCGGTTGACGGCAGCCAAATCGAACTCTTGAAATTTCACTCGCACCCCGACAAATCGAGTTGGAGCGGAACGCCGTACTCAACAGGTTTTACGCATATCGCTCTGACAGTGCGTGGGATGGATGAAGTTGTGAAGCACCTGAAGCAGCATGGGGTGATTTTCCCCAATCCCCCTCAGCACTCGGTCGATGGAAAAGTCGTCGTCACCTATGCGCAAGCATTCGAGGGCGTGCTGCTCGAGTTGGTGGAGGTGTTGGAATGACGTCTGGCAAAACACATAATCTGGACTGGCATCTCAACTTCCAGGATGAGGAATACCTTCGTCTGTCGTTGCAGCGACTTCATGAGGACTGTCCTCCGTTGAACTGGTGTGTCCAGTTCACTGACATAATCCGCAAGCAGTGGACCGAGGCAGGGCGCCCACTTGCTGTGAATGACATCGGATGCAACGTTGGGCACTTCTGTCGCGTTCTCGATGGGCTGGATGCTAAGGTGCATTATCGTGGGTACGACATTTCCGAAACCTACCTAAGTATCGCCCGCGCCAAATACCCATCCCGTCAATTCACGTTCCTAAATATCGAGAATGATGAGCCGAAGGATCGCGCGGACATCTCCATCATTTCCGCCACGTTGGAGCATATTGAGGGGTGGGAAGCGGCTCTGCGCAACATACTTTTGTCGTCAATGCGTTGTGTGTTGCTCAGGAGTTTTTTCGGTTTTGAGGCTGCGAGCGATCTCTACAAAAAGGTTGATGCCAGTCGCCCATACCTGATACGCCAATTCTCGTTCGGAGAGATTGCCGAGTTTGCCAGAGGCCTAGGGTTCTCCACAAGGTTCGTGCGGGATCGGGCGACGGACTCCGTGCCCCAATACTTGGGGTGTAGCGTCACTAGAACCCAGTACATCGCGGTGATGAGCAAGGACGGGACGTAAGTGAAAATGAATGGATCTGGTGAACCTCACTGCCCGGTTTGCGGTGGTGAGACCGCGCATGTTCTGGCCACTGAGTTGCGGAGGGGGCGGGGGCGAGTATTGCATTGTCGGGTCTGCGACCATGGTTTCTTGCTGCAGGATCAGAAGGTTGATTCCAAGCAGTTTTATGCCGAGCAGTACAGGCAGGAGTATTCACATAATGCCGAGGAGAAGGCGACCAACGCGCGGGAGCTTTTCGATGTTTATAAGCGCTACCAGCAGGACCGGCTCGACGCGATCGTTCCAATGCTGTTACCAACCACGAAGCTGTTGGAAGTCGGTGCCTCAGCGGGCCAGTTCTTGTGGCATGTCAAGGATCGAGTTCGAGTCGTCAACGCCATCGAGCTAGACAAGGCGTGCCGCGTGTTCATGGAGCAGAAGTTACATATCAGCGCGGATGATGAGTACCTTGAGTACTCCCGGTTCGCCCGCGAAACCTACGACGTGGTGTGCGCCTTCCAAGTCATGGAACATGTCGGAGACCCGTTCAGTTTTCTCAAGAGTCTGCGTGCGGTCACACGTTCGGAGGGGGCGATATTTGTTGAAGTGCCGAATCTCCATGATCCGCTGCTTGCGATCTGGAATGTGCCGGCCTACCGTGGCTTTTACTATCATTCGGCCCATCTGCACTATTTTTCTGAGACATCTCTGCGTAAAGTGGCACAAACTGCCGGCTTCCATGACGATCAGATCGAGATCAGCTTTAGCCAAGACTACAACCTACTGAATCATCTGCACTGGATCATGAACAACGGGCCACAGACAGATTGCCTTGTGGGCCTTGGTGAAATTTCATTCAAGGGCGACAACTTGGAGATTAGCCAGTGGTTGACTCAGGAAATCAATGCCCTAAATCATCGCTATATTGAGAGGCTGATTGCCGCGAAAAGCACTTCCAACCTCATGATGAAGTTGAAGCATGTATAAATCCATTGGCTTCATGCAGGGGCGGCTCTCACCCAAAGTTAATGACATGATTCAGGCCTTTCCTTGGCATGCGTGGACGATGGAGTTCCCGCAGGCGCAGAAGATCGGCATCGGTTTGATGGAGTGGACACTAGACCAAGAGGGCCTGTACAGCAATCCGCTAATGACCCCCGAAGGACAGTTGCGGATCCTGGATCTCTGCGATCGGTACGATGTTCAGATTCCCTCGCTAACCGGTGATTGTTTCATGCAAGCGCCTTTCTGGAAAGCTTCGGGCGCACAGGGTCAAGCGCTGGAAGAAGACTTCATGGCGGTGTGCAGGGCGTGCGGCACATTGGGCATCCAATATGTCGTTGTACCTCTTGTCGACAATGGTCGGCTGGAGGATCGGACGCAGGAGGATCGATTCGTCGGTTTCCTGCAGCAGCAAGTCGGTGAACTGAGCCGT
This sequence comes from Gammaproteobacteria bacterium, assembly GCA_018815325.1. GTDB lineage: Bacteria > Pseudomonadota > Gammaproteobacteria > Burkholderiales > Burkholderiaceae_C > JAHIYE01. Next base: position 401,777 of record JAHIYE010000021.1, read on the forward strand.
CTGGGCTTGCAGGTTGTGTTCGAATCGGATTTCAGCCCAGCCGATCTCGCGCGCTTCATTGATCGCCTTGATCCCGTACTGTTCGGAATCAATTACGACATGGGCAACAGCGCTGCGCAAGGTTGGGATCCGCGTGAGGAGTTCGCGGCCTACGGTGCGCGCGTCCTAAACGTGCACGTCAAGGACAGATTGTTAGGTGGCACGACCGTCCCGCTTGGGACGGGCCATACACCGTTCGATCTGGTCTTCGCCGAACTAGGTCGCTTGAAATATGTGGGGAATTTTATTCTTCAGACGGCACGCGCCACGGACGAGCGGCATGTCGAAGTCCTCTCAGGCTACAGAGATATGACAGTAGCATGGGCGCAAAAACATGTCTGGCTGAAGGGGGGCGTAAATTGAATGTGCAGTTGAAGGCTGTTCGCCCATGAAACTTGATTTGAACAACAAGGTCGCTCTAGTCACGGGGTCTTCGCGTGGTATTGGCAAGGCTATTGCAGAGACCTTGCATATCGAGGGTTGCCGAGTAGTGCTCAATGGGCGGCAAGCCGAATCCTTGGGGCACGCCGTAGCCGCGTTGCCCGGCGCTATAGGCTTCGTGGCGGATGTGTCGACAGTTGAGGGTGCTCGGCGGTTAGTTGATGAGGTCCTGGGGGGACTTGGGCAGCTGGATATTCTGGTGTGCAATGTCGGTAGTGGGCGATCCGTACCACCAGGTCGGGAGTCGGCGCAGGAGTGGCAGCGGGTCTTTGCGCTCAATCTTTGGAGTGCTACTAACATGGTCGAGGCCGCCCAAGAGGCCCTAGTCGCAAGCTGCGGCGCCGTCGTGTGCGTTTCCTCTATCTGTGGGCTTGAGGTTATTCCGAATGCGCCGGTGACCTACTCGGTGGCCAAAGCGGCACTGAATGCCTATATCCGTGGAATTGCCCGTCCCTTGGGTGCACAGGGGGTTCGTATCAACGCGATCGCACCGGGCAACATACTTTTTGATGACTCTGTCTGGGACCGCAAGCTCAAAGAAGATGCAGCTGGCGTGCAGGCGATGCTTGAGCGCGACGTGGCACTGGTGCGGCTGGGAACCCCAGTCGATGTAGCGAACCTTGCTGCTTTTCTGGTCTCGCCGCAGGCTGGATTTGCCACAGGTGAAGTCTGGGCCCTGGATGGTGGGCAGGTTCGAGGATGACGAAACTCACAGCGAAACCAGAAATGAAACATGGCAAATTTGATCTGACAGGCAAGACGGCTCTGATTACAGGAGCGGCAGGGCTTCTGGGCACCGAGCATGCTGCGGCACTGCTAGCCTGTGGTGCACGCGTGGTGTTGACCGATATCTCCGATAGTGCGCTGGCCGCCGAGAGGGACAGACTGGCAGTGGACTTTGATTCCGATTTCATCATGTTGCGTCGGATGGACGTTGCTTCGCAGCAGGAGGTGACTACAGTTGCCAGTTCGCTGGCGGCCAACGGTCTGCGAGTCGATGTACTGATTAACAATGCAGCGATTGACCCCAAGGTGAAAGAGGAGGTGGGTATCGTCGAGAGTTCCCGGCTCGAAAACTTCCCTTTAGATCAGTGGAATTTGCAGCTCGCTGTTGGTTTGACGGGAGCCTTTCTGTGCAGTCAAGTATTTGGCAAGGCAATGGCACAGGATGGCAAAGGGGGCGTAATTTTGAACATAGCTTCCGACCTGTCAGTGTTTTCTCCTGACCAACGTCTGTACCGCAAGCCTGGCCTTCCCGAGGAAATGCAACCGGTTAAGCCCGTGACTTATTCGGTCATCAAGGCTGGTTTGGTGGGCCTGACGCGTTATCTGGCTACGTACTGGCCAGATCGGGGTGTGCGTGCTAACGCACTGTCGCCGGGAGGCGTATTCAATGGACAAGGTGAGGAATTTGTGCAGCACCTGAGCGCGTTGATACCATTGGGTCGGATGGCCGGGCGGGATGAGTACCGATCAGCGGTGCAGTTTCTGTGCTCGGATGCGTCGTCCTATATGAATGGTCAGAACATAGTCATGGACGGAGGGCGATCAGTCTGGTGATTGAAAGTGCTCAGGTGCGATTAATATTTTATGAATAGACTCAGAGTACTTTTATTCAATGACAACGCCAAGAGGGATTTGCTGGGCATCCGTTTGCTGGAGCGTGCGCTGAATCGGCATGGTGTGCAGACTAGCATCTGTCATCCGCAGAATGTGAAGATTCGGTTGCATCAGTTTCGGCCACATGCCTTCATCGCGGCGCGTGGGGACCATGCCATTGCCCGGCAGGCCGCAGAACTGTGCAAGGTCTACGTCGTTGCGGGGGAGGGAGCTCAGCAGACCAAGGAAACCATGCTTTCGGTTTTTATGGGACGAGGCTATTGGAAGTTGGACTCGGTGGACTGGATTTCTCGCTGCTATCTGTGGAGCGAGGCGACCAAGGACTGGCTGATGGAGACCGGTATGTTTCGGCCGGATCAGCTCAAGGTCGTTGGCAACCCGCGGCTAGACCTTTACCGTCAGAACGACCTGATTGATGACCTCAGTGCGCGGCATGACCGTCCGTTTCGTCTGGGCGTGGCGTTTTCGGCCAAGTCCACAAGCACCTACTATGGCAACCCGCACTTTGCTCAGACCTACTATGACATGCATAGGGAGATGACCTTTCCGATTACGGCATCTGGCAGGCATTATGAAGACATCGTTTGGCGTGATCATGCCATCCTGCGCAACATGATGCGCACGCTACGCGCCTATCTGGAACGTAGCGATGGCGAGGTGTGGCTGCGGCCTAGTCCCTTCGAGAGTCCGCGAGAGTACACTTTTTTGGAAACGCTGTATCCGGGCCGCGTGAAGGTGTTACCCAATCAGACGTTGCCCGAATTCCTATGTGGAGTGGATGCGGTGCTGACTTGCTGGTCCACAGTGGGGATCGAGGCATTGCTGTTGCGAAAACCGGTGATTTCGATTGCCGGACTGATTGACCAAGAACATCTGTTCCGACACATATCCCCACGGGCCAGCGGATTTGAGACTTTTGCTCGGTTCTATCACCAACCGCTCAATGAAGCACTCCTGCTCGATATGCTGGATCAGGCGCGTAAGGGTGAACTTGCGCCCTCGGCGAAGTCGGATGCTGAGGTGCGGCAGCTTCTGGATGAGCTGTATGCTTGGCCTGGCCAGGGGTATGCTTGTGATCTGATCGCCAAGGATATGGTGCATGACTTGGCAGATGTGCCCGAGTACAGTATTCAGATATGGAGGGAGAAGCTGCCGTTGCGTTACAGAATCCCTCTGTCGCTTGCCTCGCTTGGGGCTATGTTGCGCATGCTGCTGATTACGGTCCGCAGCGGTGAATTCAAGGCCTACCGGGATTTTTTGCGAACCTCGGATCCGGCGGTAGATGGGTTGATGCGGCGCTTGCAGCGTTGAGGTGAAAGCGAGCAGTTGAAAATGTCCATGAAGATACTTGCCGTCATTCCGGCGCGGGGTGGATCCAAGTCGGTGCCGCGCAAGAATATTGCCCACATTGCGGGCAAGCCGCTGCTGTCATTTACGGTGGAGGAGGCTCAGAAAGTGCCAGCTATTACGGACTTGGTCGTCAGCACTGACGATCAGGAAATTGCCTCGGTGGCGCGCTCACTCGGTGTCCAGGTGCCATTCCTTCGTCCGACGGAACTGGCGACCGACCAAGCGCAATCGGCGCCTGTATTGCGCCATTGTCTTCTAGAGATGGAGGCGCTTCGCGGTCTGCGCTATGACGCAGTTCTGATGCTGCAGCCAACCACGCCTCTACGCCAGGCCTGTCATATCGAAACGGCAATCGACATGCTGGTGGCCTATGAATGCGATTCGGTAGTTTCAGTGGTCTCGGTTGGCGGCTATCACCCCTTTCGGATGAAGCGCTTGGTTGGCAAACAGCTGATCAATCTTATCGATCAGGGCTTCGAGGACATGCGCCCCCGCCAGGTGCTGCCGCCCGTCTATATCCGCAACGGGGCGGTGTACCTGTCGCGCCGGCATGTGGTGGCTGAACAGGAGCAGGTGGTTGGTTCTGTGTGCTTGGGATTTGAAATGGGGGCTGACGAGTCGGTTAATATCGATGACAGGCTGGATTTCAAAATGGCAGAAATCCTGCTGAAGGAACGGGCTACTTGGTGATGCGCATCCTATGTCCTGAGCCGACGAGCTTCAGCAGTGCTGGGCTGGATTTCGCACGTCGGCACGCCACTGTCACAGCCGGTGAGATGGGGCAGGCAGAATTCGAATGCGAGGCTCCTGGGTACGATGCAGTGCTGGTACGCTTCAATACGCGCGTTGGTGAGCAATTGATGCGGGGTGGTCATCTCAAGGCCGTGCTGTCTCCGACGACCGGCCTTGACCATATCGACCTTGAAGCCGCACTTCGCCACAAGGTGCGTGTCTATCATCTGCGTGGACAGAAGAGCTTCCTGAAACAAGTGTCTGCTACCGCCGAGTTGACGGTAACGTTGATGTTGGCCGTACTGCGCAATTTGCCGCAAGCCTTTGAGGCGGTCAAGCAGGGGCAGTGGGAGCCAGGCCCCTTTCGTGGACGGGAAGTTGCCGGCAAGACGCTGGGCATTGTCGGTTGCGGACGACTTGGTAGCAAGGTGGCGCGCGTCGGGAGGGCCCTAGGCATGCGTGTGGTGACCTTCGACCCGTACGTTCAGCGCCTGCCCGCTGGAGTTGAGCGCACATTATCATTACAAAGCCTGCTGGAGCGCAGCGATGTGGTCAGCCTCCACGTGCCATTGATGCCGGAAACAAGATATATGATCGGGGGACGGGAGTTTGACCAGTTTAAGGTTGGCGCTGTCCTGATCAATACATCAAGGGGCACTATCGTGGATGGAGATGCTCTCCTGGATGCTTTGCGGACGAAAAAGCTTTCGGCTGCGGCTGTGGATGTGTTGGAGGATGAAGGGCAGATCGTGCATCATCGAAGGCATTCTTTTATTGACTATGCTCGTGAAAATGCCAATTTACTGATAACGCCCCATATTGGCGGTGCCACAGTCGAAAGCGTTGAAAAGACCGATCTTTTTATTCTCAGTCGCTATTTCAAAGATCAAGGAATCAAGACATGACAGAGCATTCTGTTGATACGTTGCAGCGCCTTTATGAGGGTGTCTATAGTGACGGAAAGGAGAGTTTTTTTAGCCGATTTGTCGATGGGAAGGACATTAGCGAAACCGACAAGCTGGTTTGGTCGGCCGCCGATTTCAATGGCAAGCGTGTCTTGGATGTCGGGTGCGGCACAGGTGAAACAGCTGCAGGAGTTGCTGCCCAAGGGGCGTTGTCCGTAGTCGGCATAGACTATGCGCCCTCAGCTATTGAGGAAGCCAAGCGTCGTCATCGGGCCCCCAACCTGAATTTCCGCGCCTGTTCGGTTTTGGAGTGGGGCGAAGTGGTCGATGTGGTTGTGTCCTGTGGCACACTGGAGCACATGGCGGAGCCTCGCCAAGAATTGCAGCGCATGATTGAGCTTGTGGGGGGCAAAGGCATGATCATCCTGACCTGCCCATATTTTTTGAACATACGCGGTTTCGTCTGGATGTCGCTGGCATTGCTGCTGGATGTGCCGATGTCATTGACTGACCGGCACTTCATCTCGCCCTTCGATGTTGAGGGCTGGTTGGCTGAGACGCCGATGCGCTTGGAGCGAGTGCAACCTTTTGATTATGAGCGCGCGAATGGTCCTCAGATGCTGGTAGATATGAAGAGGCGTCTGACCAACGCGTTGCGTGATGCTAATTTGCCTAACGACAAGGTTGACCGAGCCTTGGAGTGGCTGGGCAAGGTGGTTGAGTATGAAAACCGCATTACGCCGGGTCGTTTGGGTGGCTCGAACGCGCTTTACGTCATCACTCCCCGGTAAACAAGATATGACACAACTAATTGCAGAGTTTTGCCAGAACCACAATGGCAATATGGAGTTGCTGGCGCGCATGGTTGAGGCTGCAGCCAAGGCTGGTGCCACGCATGGAAAGATGCAGACTATCTTGGCTGACACCATCGCCTACCGGCCTCAGTTCGAGGAAGGTTTGATTGTTGACGGAGTGACCAAGTCGATAAAGCGTCCTTATGGAGCCGAATATCAACGGCTCAAGGGTCTTGAGGTGTCGCAAAAGGATACGCTCAGATTCGTGGATCTGTGCCACCAGAACGGGTTGGTGCCAATGACTACCTGCTTTGTCCGTGCTCATGCGCGTGACCTTGCGCAGGCCGGATTCAAGACCATCAAGGTCGCTAGTTATGACTGCTCTTCGTACCCAATGCTCCGTGAGCTGGGGTCATTGTTTAATGAGGTTGTGGTTTCTACTGGCGCGACTTTTGATGATGAAGTTCTACACGCGGCAGCCATCTTGAGAGACAAATCTTTCGCTTTGCTGCATTGTGTGACCTTATATCCAACACCTTTGGATCAGATGCATTTACTGCGCATGCAATGGCTTCGAACCTTGGTGCCGCGCGTGGGCTTTTCTGAGCACTCGCTAGTGTCTCGCGACGGACTGGTAGCATCCAAGGCTGCCCTTGCGCTTGGCGCAGATATTATCGAGCGTCATTTCACCATTTTGGGGCCAACGGAGTCGCGCGACGGTCCGGTGTCCATCACGCCGCAACATATGGCTGAGTTGGCAGCCTTCGTGGCGCTGAGTTCTCAGGAGCGTATGCAGCGCATGGATGTCGAACATCCAGACTGGAAAGTCATGTGCGGACAGCAGAGGAGACAGCTTAGCGATGATGAACTCTTGAATCGAGATTACTATCGCGGTCGCTTTGCTAGCCCACGCCCGGAAAGCCGCAATGGCACCCGCATGATCTTTAACTGGGAAGAGACTCCTCTAGCATGAAATCGGAACTAGCTAAGCTGGCAATTGTCGCAAGTCCAGGAGACAGTATTGACGCCACCTTTCGTGCCATGGCGGCTCGCTCTAAAGAGGTCGCTCATGCGGGTTTGGCCGTGGTTCTAGACGATGCTGGTTGTCTGCTGGGTATATTGACCGATGGTGATCTACGGCGAGCGTACTCGCGTGATACACCTTTCGCGCGGCCAGTTTCGGAGATCATGGTCCGTGAGCCCGTGACACTTCCGGCTGCGACCGCCCGGGAGAACCTCATCGCTGAAGTCTACCGACGCGTCCGTCGTGCAGGGCGCCACAGTTCAGACTGGATACGTCACATTCTCCTCCTTGATGAGCAAGGCCGACTAGTTGATGTGATTGACTTCTTCGATTTGCTGCAAAATCAAGGCGGCGGTCAGCAGAAAGTGGCTGTTTTCGGCATGGGCTACGTGGGTCTGACTCTGGCCGTTTCGCTGGCCAACCGCGGTCACCAAGTGACTGGTCTCGATATCCGTGCCGATCTTCTCGAGCAGCTAGCAGCCGGCAAGCCCCATGTGCATGAGCCGGGTCTGCGGGAGATGCTTAAGGTGAATCTGAACATGCAGCAGATCGATTTTGATACTAGCCTGGGCGGTCACCGACAGGGTGTCTACATCATTGCCGTTGGCACGCCGCTGAATGAGCATTTACGGCCCGACTTGACAGCGCTAAATAGCGTGGTTGATGCGATTGGTTCCCTGCTTAAGCGCGGTGATCAGATCATGCTGCGATCGACAGTACCCATGGGGACCACCCGCCGGTTTGTCATTCCCAGACTCGAGATGCTCAGTGGACTCCGGGCAGGGGAGGATTTTCATGTTGCCTTTGCCCCCGAGCGGACCATCGAAGGGCGTGCCATGCATGAATTGCGGACTCTGCCGCAGGTGATCGGGGGGCTCACACCCAGCTGCGCGCGCAAGGCGGCGCAGTTCTGGTCGACGCTCACGCCATCTGTCGTGCAGGTGACCTCGCTTGAAGCCAGCGAACTGGTGAAGCTGGCAAACAACACGTTCCGGGATCTTTCCTTTGCCTTTGCCAACGAGTTGGCGCTACTGGCAGATAGCGCCAACGTGGATGCCTTCGACCTGATTCGTGCGGCCAACGAGGGCTACCCACGAAATCCGATGCCGCTGCCCAGTCCCGGCGTTGGGGGATATTGCCTGACGAAGGATCCAGTTCTCTTTGGTTCTGGGCCAGACGGCCCGCGTGAAGACGTGACCCTGGGGCGGGCTGGTCGGGCTGTCAATGAGCGTGCAGCTCTGTATGCGGTTGAGGTATTGAAGCGCTTTGGACGTCGTATCGAGAAACCCTTGGCTGATATGTCCATTCTGATCGTGGGTGCGGCGTTCAAGGGGGAGCCGGAGACCTCAGACATGCGTGGTGCCGTGTCCCTTGATGTGGCAAGTGCACTGAAGGGGCGGGTTGCCAGGCTGCAGGCGTGGGATGCAATGGTAATCGCAGAGGAGTTGCGGCATTTCGGTCTGGAGCCGGTGACTAGCCTAGATGAGGCAGTGACGCAGGCAGATGCTATCTTGATCCTCAATAATCACCGCCTCAACATCACTTCGGGAGCCTATCAAAAAGAAGCCAAGGCTCGATTGATTTTCGATGGATGGCATCAACTGGATGCCAGCGAAATTGAAAAAATCTCCGGACTGACCTATGCAACTATGGGCTACATGACGCCGGCTACATGAACTCATTGCGCATAGCGCTCATCGCATGTGCGAATGGCTTGGGGCATGTTAGACGGATGATGTCCTTGTCAATGGACTTGAGTGCAAAGGGAGCATTCCCTGTTTTGATGGCGCCACAGGCTGCCGTCCAGCGACTGGCCACGACCTTTGGTGTGCCGATGCCTGAAGTTATCGACTTCGAAAGTCGAACGACACGGGCAGATTGGCTAGCAACCGATGTAAGGTGTTGGACAGAAGATTTGCCTGCGCTTGATGAATTCGATGAAGTTGTCAGTGACAATCTCATCGAGATTTTGTCGCTCCGACCACAGGCGTGGTTGTCCGGTTCTTTTTTCTGGCACCAGATCCTCCCGGACTTCCCGCTTGCCAAAGCTGCCCGGGCAGAGGAATTGCTGGCACGTTATCGGCCCTTGATGATTTCGACGGGGCTGTTCGCGGCGCCTTACCTAGCTGCAAAAACCCGGCTTAGCACCGTTGGCATGTACGCACTAGGTCCTAGGCTTCGAGGCGGCTATGGGCGTGATCTGCTAGTGTCATGTGGGCGGGGTGGCGAAGCAGAGGCCACAACCAGGGAGTTGCTGCAGCAGCTCACGTCCGGGGCGCGGCCAGGACATGCGACGGTCTGGGTTGAGTCGGCACTCTACCGCTCGGACATGCCGGAATGGATGCAGCCGGCCAGCTTCACTCCGGCGATGTATGGACGTCTGCTGGCAGCCGTGATCCGGCCAGGCATCGGAACTGTGACGGATGCATTGCTGGCAGGTGCGCGCCTGTTCATGTTTCATGAGTCTGAGAATCTCGAAATGGTCGACAATGCACAGCGGCTTGTCGCGGCGGGACTAGGCGAAGCGTGTGCAAGCGCCGGCCAAGCCTGGCGTGCTGCGATGGACTACATGACGAGCCAGAAGGCGCAGGAACGTCACGAGGCTTCGATTCGGAAATTGGACTGTGATGGTGCTGCACAGGCTGCTCGTCTGATATTGACCGGCCGAGCAGGATAGAAGACCGGCTTCGTCCCACTACGTTCGGATTGTTCATGAAGATACTGCTCGTAACCGAAAACGCCTACTGCGGTGGGCTCGATTCATTCATCATCACCCTGATCAATCACTGGCCGTATTCCGAAGACGAACTGGTGCTGATGTGCAATGCAGGCCATCCGGGACTGGAGGTGATCCGGGCTCAGTTGCGGCGACGCTGTCAGATCATCGGTCATCAATACCCTTTGCCATGGTCCACACAGGATGTTCCACAGAGCAGGTTCATGCGTATGCTGCGTGCTCCCTTCCGGATCCTCGGTCGGCAGTGGTTGTTTCTGGACTACCTGCGCAAGTTTAGGCGGGTCTTTGACGAACTCGCGGCGGACCGGTTGCTGGTCATCAACGGCGGTTATCCCGCCGGCCTGACGTGCCGGGCTGCTACGGTGGCCTGGGGGCTGGCCGGCAGACGGCCGCTGTCGGTCCACAATTTCCACAACTTTGCCCATCCGGCACGGTGGTGGGAGCGTATTTTTGAGAATGCGATCGACAGTCGCGTGCATGCTTATGCGAAGGCCATGGTATCGGTATCCCGGATTTGCGCCGATTCGCTGTGCAGTCGCCCCGCATTCGTCGGCTCAAGTAAGCGGATGTATATCTACAACGGCATCGAGTTCCGTGAGGGCTGCCAGGATGGTCCGCGTATGGTCCGGGCAGGCCTGGGGGTGGCGGAGCAAGCACCTATGTGCTTGATGCTCGGTACGTATGAGTCGCGCAAAGGACATGGGTTCCTGCTGCAGGCATTCCAGCGCGTGGTCTGGCTTAGGCCAGACGCCCGGTTGGTGGTCTGCGGGTTCGGCTATCCGTCCGAAATCCGCCACGTCAGAGCGGTGGTCGATGCTCTCGGCCTGCAGAAGCAGGTGCGACTGGAAGGATTCAGGCAAGACGTGGCAGATTTGCTAGAAGCCAGTGACCTTCTGCTGGTTCCCTCGCAATCTAGCGAATCCTTTGGACTCACGATCGTGGAGGCCATGTCGCATCAGGTGCCGGTTATCGCCACGCGTGTTGGCGGCATGCCCGAAGTTCTCCAGGACGGAGAAGGCGGCTTTCTGGTCGAGCCGGACGATGTCGACGGGTTCGCAGAGCGTATGCTTCAGTTGATCAACGACGAGGCATTGCGCCAGCAGCAGGGAGCGCGGGGGCGGCGCAGATTCGAACAGAATTTCAGGGCGCAGCGGATGGTGCAGGAGTATGCCGATCTGGTTAGGGATGGGCGGAGCATGATTGCATGATGCGTTTGCCGCCCGAATTAGATCCGGCCGAAGCATGTAATCTGATGCGACGGGCTCGCCATCCTTTCATGGCCATGCGTGTACTGTTGGACGGGCTGGTAATTGTGCTGCGCTCACTCATGTTTCGCTTGCTGCCTGCGTGGATCTGGTATCCGCGACAGGTGCGTCGTGCCATTGGCGAGTTAAACGCGTTGCGCTTTTCGGCTCCGGCCAGCACGTCACCGGTGATGTCGATTTCTGGCGGGCCTACGCAACTGAAACTGGCTATTGGCCACCTCGTGTTTGATCGCCAGCCAGACTGGTATTGCAGGTTTTCCGACGGGGAGCAATATGTGTCGCTGCATCGCTGGAACTGGCTGTTGCGTGCGATCACGGACGAAGTGGAAAGACCAGATATGTCCTGGGGTGTTGGGCTGATGCGCTCCTATCTGCAGGCAATGTCGGCGCTACCAGATGGGCTCGCCAGCGAAAGCTATACCGTGGGGGAAAGAATCTCCAACAGCCTCATTTATGCGCGTGTGACTGGCGGGGACTGGCGTGGCTTGCCAACTGACGTACAGACGGCACTGGCAACCATGGCACATCATCTCGCCTGGCACCTCGAATATCATGGGAATCATGCCACGGGCAATCATCCCCTGAACAATGCCCGGGCGCTATATCTGGCCGGGCAATGCCTTGGTCTGCCTGCGTTCAGGCGCTTGGCTTTGCTGGTCTTGATTGAAAGATTGTCAGTTGTACAGACACCGAGCGGCTTCATGCGCGAGGGTTCGAGTCATTACCACCTGCTTTTCACGCGGTGGTTGCTGGAACTTCAGTTCGCCGCGCGGGAGTTTGAGGATGCTGAGGCTCTGGCCTTGCTAGATCGGCCAGTGAGAGAGGCATTGGCCTGCAGCTGGTTTTTTCTTGTGCCTGCTCCGGACGGCGGTTACATGTTGCCGACCATCGGGGACGTTTCCCCGGACTGTGAACCGACCTGGTTGCTGGACTTGGTGCTATCGGCACCGGCTCTCGCTGTGTGCCAACCGGCTTGGTTGCCAAAGCCGGGCAAGGTTTCTGGGTGGGCCCGTTTGTGGTCCATACCGGTAAAAACTGCTGGCATGTTCGCAGTTGCGAATTCGCTTCGAGATCCCGGTCGGGACGGTTTCCTTTCTTTTCCAGACTCCGGATGGCATCGTTTGCAATGGCGCGAGTGGACGGCATTGTGGCGCACGGAACCGGGGGGCTCGCCACCGGAGGCGAGCCACGCTCACCAGGACTTGTGTTCTCTTGTGCTATATCGTCATGGCAGGGAGGTGCTCATCGATATTGGCCGTTCCGACTATGAAAGAAGCAGTTTTTCCGGAATGTATGCAGTCACCCACGGCGCGCACAATTCGCTCAGTCTGAATGGACTGGGGCCGATGCTGACGAAACGGGACCGCTTTCTGCCGGCGGTCTACCGGCGTGGAGTCGTCCAGATCACGACCTGCGAAGATGGCGAAAGTTTTCGGCTGACATTGACACACGAAGGGTTTAGGAGGCTTGGTTTCAGGGGCGTGAAGCACACGCGCCACTTTGTTTTTGGTCCATCCGGAGTGGAGATCGAGGACGTGCTGCAGGGACGTGGGCGACGTGAGATTGCCTTGCATTTCCAGTGGGCAAGCCGGGTTTTGAATACTTCGACTGTCCAACAGCAGCCCGGGGCGGGTGAGAAACTGACGAAGTTTTGCATCGAAACGCAAACTTGTGGAGTCGAAGGGTGTTGCATTGATTTTGTCGAGGCCGGTGCGGATGGCATGGCTGGCTGGCGCTATCCCGCCTACGGTGTGAGACAGCCTTGCATGACGCAGACTGTTCGTGGCGTGGCCTGCCTACCTTCAATAGTCAGGCATGTGATTTCAATCCAGAGTGAGGCGTTATAACGTGTGCGGCATTTTCGGAACTCTGCACCTTGATGGGGTGCCTGTTGATCAGGATGAACTTAGGCTGATGGCGCGCCGAATGGCCCACCGCGGTCCAGACGACGAGGGTTTTTGGGTGGATGGGCCTGTGGGCGTGGGAATGCGCAGGCTTTCCATCATTGATCTGTCGGGGGGGCATCAGCCGATCGGTAACGAGGACGGCAGCATCCAGGTGGTCATGAATGGCGAGATATACAACTATCGGGAGCTTCGCGAGAGACTGATCCGTTCTGGCCACAGGTTTGCGACGCGCAGCGATGTGGAGGTGCTGGTTCACTTGTACGAAGAGGAAGGTCGAGATTGCATTCGTCACCTCAATGGCATGTTCGCGTTCGCGCTGTACGATGCCCGCCGGCGATCACTTTGGGTCGCGCGCGATCGTCTAGGTATCAAGCCGCTGTTCTACCGGCATGCTGCCCAGAGGCTGGACTTCTCGTCCGATCTGAATGCACTTAATGCGGTGGTTCATGCTCCTGTGTCTATTTCGGCCATGGTGGCTTACCTCGCCTATTCCTATGTGCCCGCCCCGGCCACCATGTTCGAGGGTATTCGCAAGCTTATGCCTGGAGAGGAGTTGATCGTCGAGGAGGGCTATGTTAAGACGCGCCGGTACTGGGCGCTGGCGGAGCTGCAGTCCAGAGGCGATGTTTCCGTGCACGAAAAGACAGAGGCGCTGGACTCACTGCTTCAGGATGCAGTCAGGTTGCAATTGGAAAGCGACGTGCCTGTGGGTGTGTTCCTCAGTGGGGGTATGGACAGCAGCGCTATCGCTTCCTATGTGGCAGATGCGGCAGCAGGTCAATCCATCCGAACCTTCACGGTCAACTTCAGCGATAAGGGGGGCAATGATGCCGAGTATGCGAGGGCCATGAGCCGCTATCTGGGAAGCATACACCATGAAATTCAGTTGACGGCACAGCAACAATTGCAGGCTCTGGAGCGACTGATTTTGCGAATGGACGAACCCATTGCTGACAGTGCGATTGTACCGACCTTCGTGCTGTCGGAACTGGCTGCGAGCCATGGCGTCAAGGTGCTGCTTTCCGGTGCCGGTGGGGACGAGATATTTGGCGGCTATGACAGGCATTTCCCGGGACGGCTTGGCTCGGCGGCTTGGTTCGCTGGGTTTCCTGCCGGTTTGCGAATGGCCTGCAAGCCGCTTTGGGCATTCTGGAACCCGGCACTGCTGGACCGGCTGGATAATCCTGCTCGTAATTTTTATGTTGCCACCTCGGGTACGGAGCTTCACTTGCTCAAGTACCTGCTGGGCAATGACGACCGCTATCGTGCGATGCTGTCTGCGTTCGATGAAGACCTAGGCGCTTTCAGGACCGATGCAGCCTATCCGCGCATGCGTTTGGACCTGAAGCGCTACCTCCCTGACAATGTCTTGTCGCTTACCGATAAGGCGACGATGGCTGCCTCCGTCGAGGGGCGCGTGCCCTTGCTCGATCACAGGCTGGTCGAGTTTGCCTATTCTCTGCCGGAGGCCGTCAATCTGCTGCAGGGGCGAAAAAAGGGGCTTTTCCGGCATGTGCTCAATGCACGCTTGCCTGCATCTATTCTGGAGCGAGGCAAGGAGGGCTTCAATGCACCTATGGCTGCCTGGATCGGGCATTGGCCGGAGTTGTTGCGTACTGAACTGCTGGAACATCCGGCGCACCTCCTGCGTGAGTCCTTTCGGCTCGACGGCCTGCGGGATTGGATCGAGGACCCTGGAAGAAGGCAGCGGGGCGGGGAACTACTTTACTCGTTGTATGTGCTGAGCCGCTGGTTGAAGGCTCACCATGAATGAAATGACAGGTCAGAAAGATGCTTCACCGCGAATTTCCGTCGTGTGTCCGGTATACAACTCTAGGAGTTACGTCCAGAACACTGTGGATGCCCTGTTTGCCCAGAGCCATCTCCCCAGCGAGTTCATCGTTGTCGACGATGGCTCCAGCGACGGAACACCGGAATTTCTGCAAGCCTATGTCGCTAACTTGGGGGTGCGGGTGGAATTCATCCTTCTGCGCAACGAACATCGCGGACCAGGTGCTGCACGTAATGCCGGAATTTCCTGTGCACGAGGTGATTGGATTGCTTTTCTCGATTCTGATGACATTTGGTTGCCCGACAAGCTTTTCTCTGTGGCGCAGTGTCTGCACCAATACCCAGAGGTGAATTTTGTCTGTCACCACGAAGAGTTAATCCGATCCGACAGAACTCATCGCGTTCTGGCCTATGCCCAAGGTTATCATCCAGAGTTGCCGCTGTCAGCGCAGCTATACCGGATGAATCTGTTCTCGACCTCGGCGGTTGTATGCCGACGCGATCTCCTGCTTGAGCGCGGACTGTTCGATGAGGCGCTGATGTCGGCACAGGACTATGAATTGTGGCTGCGACTGTCGCCCTACATTCGCGTGAAGTTCGTCGAGAAAGTTCTGGGACAGTATGTCGAGCGGCCTGGCAACATCACGTCGGGCAGCGTGAGTCGGCGTCTGTGGAATGAACTGCGGATTGCTTGGCGGCACCGGCGGCTGAGTGCATGGCATGGGGTGCTGGAACGCATCCTGCGGATTTTCATCTCTTACGGCAAACAGTACTTGTGCAAGTGGCCGCGTCATCTGAGCAAGAATTAATAAGGATTGAACATGCAAGACGTAGCGGTAATTCTGCCAGCGTTCAACGAAGAGCTGACCATCAGCGCAACCATCGAGGATTTTCATCGTGCATTGCCCGAGGCTTCCCTCTGGGTTGTCAACAACCGGTCGACCGATGCGACTTATGACAGGGCCAGCGCAACTCTCAAGGCGCTGGGCTGTCGCGGCGGGGTGCTGAATGAAATGCGCAAGGGGAAAGGTAATGCCATTCGTCGTGCTTTCACGCAGGTAGAGGCTGACATCTATGTCGTGGCGGATGCGGACCTGACGTATCCTGCGGTCGATGTTCATGTGTTGCTCGCGCCTGTAGTGGCAGGCGAGGCCGATATGGTGGTGGGTGACCGCCATGTTGGGGGGCACTATGCGGCTGAAAACAAACGGGCGTTTCACGGCTTTGGAAATCGGCTTGTGCGTTATCTTGTCAACAGGCTGTTCCGTGCCCAGTTGTCCGATATCCTGAGTGGCTACCGGGTTTTCAGCCGACGCTTTGTCAAAACCTATCCTATCCTGGTTGATGGCTTCGAGGTCGAGACTGACATGACCCTGCATGCGCTAGACAAACGGTTTCCGATCATGGAGATCCCGGTCGGCTATCGGGACCGACCGGAAGGCAGTGCCTCCAAGCTCAATACGTTTAGAGACGGTGTGCGCGTACTGAAAACTCTGCTGAATATTCTTCGGCACTACCGTCCGCTGGTCTTCTTCGGCGGCCTGGCATTAATCTTCCTGTTGCTGGGTCTTCTGCTGGGCTTGCCAGTACTCGAGGAGTGGGCTCGTACCCGTTACATCAATCGTGTGCCACTGGCCATTCTGGCTACAGGTGTTGAAATCATCGCAGTGGTATTGGCTGCCGTCGGGCTGATCCTAGATTCCATTGTGCATCAGGATAAGCGCGCCTTTGAGCGTGAGTTGCTTCATGAAGTCTTTTCGCAACGTGATCGAGTGTCGCGATGAAAATTGCTATGGCAGGAGCGGTGGTATGAAGCACGATCAGTCTTTAGTCAACGATATGGAGTTGCCGACGATTGTCCATTTGCAGACGAATGATCAGCGGGCCTATTCGGGTATCAATGAGTTGTGGGATGCGGAAATCCAACTCAAGAACTACAATCAGGCCATCGTTAACCGATTCCAAGGGCATCTGGCTGGCAAGCATCGAATTCTGGATTTTGGCGCAGGTATTGGTAGCTTGGCACGGATATGGCGTGACTCATGGCAGGTTAGGCCAGATTGTTTCGAGATAGATCCTTCTTTGCGAAGTGTGCTTGAAGACCGAGGTTTTATGGCTTACAGCGAGCTGGATAGCCTTCCTGGAAAGTATGAGGGCGTCTACACGTCCAATGTGCTTGAGCACATCGAGGATGATGTGCAGGCGCTCAGATCAATTCATGAATTGTTAGAGGACGATGCGGTCTTGGTGATTTTCGTTCCGGCATTCATGTGTCTTTTTTCCGGGATGGACCTTGCAGTCGGGCATTACCGGCGTTATGGACAGCGCGAATTGCGTGAAAAACTGATTACGGCCGAGTTTATGGTGGTCCAGTCTTGCTATGTTGACTCGATAGGTTTTTTTGCCGCTCTGGCATTGCGATACTTCGGTCACCGCGATGGCTCGATCTTGGGAAATGCGCGCAGCATGGGGTTTTATGACAGATATATCTATCCCCTAAGCCAGCTTCTGGACAAGTTGGGCGCGAGATTTCTCTTGGGTAAGAACATTCTTGTCGTGGCGCGTAAGAAGCCCTTACGGGTTTCCAGAGAGGGTATGTTGGCTTGAAATTGTTCGATGGTTGTGTAAGTTGTAGTCCGGATGGACGTGGTGATGCGGCAGTATCTGTTTTTTTTTATCAATGGTTGTGTACTCGGGATGTTTGCTTGGGCGCTCCAGATTCAACTCTACAAGCTCATGGGCTCGGGTGGGCTGGTGGCGTATGCAGTGGCCACGGCACTGACCTATGCGCCGTTGATAGTCGCCAACTGCATGATTCAGCGCTACCTGATCTTCAGGATGCACGGTCTGTTCATTCGATTTTTGCTCTCCAGTCTGTTCATCATGGTGCTCGTCAGCCTAGTCTCACCGGCGTTCAAGCAACTGATCGATCTGGTCTTGGGAGTTCCATTTGGGGAGCAGGGTGGGTTCGCTGTGGCAGCTGTACTCGGCTCGATCCCCTCCTTTCTTCTCAACAAGTTCTGGGTCTTCAGGGGTTGCGAGAAGGAGGAATGAGTTCCGGTGGTGGGCCTGTAATGAGGTGTGAAGGTGATGCCGATGCTGTTCGGTCTTGATCAATGGGTGGCGCCCCCGCCGTTGGCCGCAATGGGGTCGGTCTTGCTGCTAGCTGGCTGCGATGTAGTCGGGTGCCGATTACTCGAGAGGATGGGGTTGCAGGTGGCCGGGCGCGTAAATGCTCTGCGGTTGCAAGGCATTCCGGTTGGAGCCATGTTGCTTGCTGTAATTTTGTATCCGGCGGCACTGTTTCAACTGACCAGCCGTTCACTGATGCAAGTGGTGGCAGGCGGTCTGATTGTCGCGGGGGGGATCCAACTGGTAAGGCTGTGTGTAACTGCGTACAAGCAGGGGTACTTGGACGCGTGTCGCTGGTCCTGCTGGCGGTCGTTTGATGCAACGTCGTGGCTGATGGCATGCATTCTCGTTACGCTGTTCTTGTTAGCCTTGGCGCCGATCACGAATGCAGATGCGTTGGATTATCACGTTGGTGTCGCTATTGCCATCTTGAATCAGGGGGGTATCCCGTTCAGCCCGGAGTGGTTTTCCAGCCGTTTGGCAGGGAATGGGGAGGTGTTGAATGCACTGGCCTTGTCAGTTGGTGCTGAGCAATTTGGTTCACTGCTCCAATTTGCCAGTCTACTGGGGCTTATTGGCTTGATGCTGGGGGGGCGTCAGGATGACTGGACAGTTGCATGGCGTGACGATACCGGCCTTGTCTCTCTGGCCGCAATATCGGCGCCAGTGTTGTTATTCCTCGTTAGCGCGCCAAAACCCCAGTTATGGCCTGTGACATTGACGACTCTTTCCTTCGCACTACTGATGCATTCCTCTTTCGGACGACTGGATCGCGTTGCCATAGCCAAGCGGTATGCACTGGTTTGCTTTCTGGTGCTGACGGCAACGCAGGCCAAGTTCAACTACATACTGGGGGGGGGACTGGTTGGTGGATTGGGGCTACTTATGCTTGTTCAACGGGGGATGTGGCGACGGGGTTTGCTGATCGGCTTGGTGTCGGCTTTGCTAGTAGTTGCTCCTCCTGTGGTCTGGAAGTCTTCACAATTCTCGGCCAGCTGGCTGGCTGGCTTGACGCATCCGTTGCCAGGCCATTGGCCGGGCACCGATCAATTCATCGTATCGGCGCAGAACAGTTCCGACTTCACGAGCAGGTTGCCGTTTCCGCTGTCGATTTTCATTCCATCCGATCTTGGCGCCTTCAGTACCGTATTGGGCATAGGTTGGTTGGTTTTCTGGGGGTGGCGCCCACGAACTCGCGGACAGTTTCCGCTGGGGCTGGGGGTCGCGCTGACTGCGGTGCTGGTCGCCGCGATTTTGGCTCCGCCGGGTGCCCGTGTCTACCTTGAGCCTTACTATTGGCTCATGTTCCTGCTGGTCGCTAGTTCGAGTTCAGCACCACCCCGGTGGTGGGTGAAGTGGATCATCCATGGACAGGCGGCGACCTTTCTGGTGGCGGCGTGCTTTGGTGTGATGACCTTGTCGGAAGGGGCTTTGTCTAAGCAGCGGCGAGAAGCCGTCATGCGCAGATTTTCCAACGGCTACGAACTGATGCAGTGGGTGGATGCGACGTTGCCCAAGGACGCCATAGTCCTGAATAGCCATCGTTCGATGGCGCTACTGCCTCGCGATGGGGTGGACGCCTCATGGTTGAAATTCGTCGATCCGACGAGCCCGCAGGCCTTGCCATATCTGGAGCGACTGCGCCAGCGTAGCATCACTCACATCCTGATTCTTGGCGATCAGCGCACAGACCATCCTCTGGCGAGCTGTTTCGGCCCGGTGGTGGCCGGCCCAGGAGCCGGGCGCGTGGTTTCGCGCAATCCATTCAACCAGGGGGACGCTTACCAAGCGTGGTTGCTGGTGTTCCACGCCGACCGGCTGCCCGCCTGCGTGGGTGAGCGGAAACCGGGGACAAGATGAAGCGGTGTGCAAACGGTTGTCAGCATTGCTGGTGCTGCCTAGTGCCTGACATTCGTCAGATAATTGCGAGATTGAGTGGGATATTGAATTGAAAACTTCCACACTACGTCAGGTTTCGATGCCGGAGCGTCAGTTGCGCTTGGAGGGCGCTCTGCTGCTGCTGTCTGTTGTTTTGCTAGCTTGCGCTTTTCCCTTGCAGGTGCTGGCCAGGAGTCCTTTGCCAGCTTTGGCCTCCTATGTGATATTGCTGTTGGTTTTCGCCATCCGAGTGCGACGTGAATTCCAAGGATTCCGCGGTTGGCGCTCTGTTCGGACACTCGTCCAGCCAACGCCTTCGGACTGGGGGGTACTGGCATACGCCCTTATCGTTCTGGCGCACATGGTCATCAACCTGGCAGGCGGAGCCGTAGGTTGGGTTGTTCTGGGTGCCAATACGTTCAATTTTCTGTTCCCGCTGCTGTTTTATCTGTATTTCCGGCTGTTTGCAGACGGCGGCAATGTACGCGCCATATTGATCGGCGTGCTTGTTGCCTGTGCGCTGACAGGCGCATACTCCGTCACGCATGCGTATTTGAAGATGCGCCATACCCCCATTCCGGGATCGGCCCAGTCCGAAATCAAAAGCGCCGAACAGCTTGAGATCAAGGCGTGGACCTTGTTTGGTGCGATGCAACGGTATCAGCTGGAAGCGGGTGATTATTCCCGACACCGGGTCGGGGGCGACGAGGACTTTGTCAAGAAGACGATGCGCGTTGGTGGCCCAAGGAGCGCCGGCCTGCTGGAGAGCAATAGCATTTCGGCCGCTTGGATTGCGCTCGGGTTGTTTGCCGCGCTGGGTCTGATCCCGCTGCGCAGGCAATGGTTGCGCTATGCGATCCTAATTCCTTTCATGGGCTTGCTCATTGTTTTCCAGTACTATACGGCCATTTTTGCCGCCATGATCTCCTTCATGCTGGTCATGCTGGACAGCGGTACTGACGGGATGCACCGAGCGTGGTCGAGGCGCAAAGTGTACGGTATGCTGGCCCTGCTGGCTCTGCTGATATGGGTCTTTCTCATGAGCTTGGATGAGAGGTATCAGATCAATCTCAGGCACATGGCATGGATTCAGTACAAGTTGCTCTTTGGTGGGGGGCAAGCTCATTACCTGAACCTTGTACTCGACAAGCTCCGTGGTTATGGGCAGTATGTGTCCAGTTTTCCCTGGGTAATCCTGATGGGGGACGGTCTGGGGATCTATTACCCATACAGTTTCTCCAAGGGAGGTGATATCGGTTTTGCCGAATCGCTAGCGCGCCTCGGGATTCCGTTGCTGTTGCTGGTTGTCGGGGGGGGCGTACGGTGGGCGCGTGATTTCTTGTTGAGGGGCAAACCGATTGTGCTTGAGGATGGCGTGAAGTTCGATGGACTGCCGTCTTTTGCCATTGGGGTGATAGCATTCGTCGCGCTCAATGATGTCCACTACAGCATCTGGCCCGCAAAATCCATTCTTCCCCTCTTGATGATTGCGTTCGCCTTATGTGGCGCGCGGAGAAGAGGGAAGAAGCACTGATGGATTTTCTGCGTCCTCTTCTGCCCGTTGCATATCCTATGCTGCGACTGTCCCGGCTTGTCCGTCGCGTCGTGCCAGGGGCTGGGGCTGGGGCTGCTGAGCTGCGTGTGCTACTCTATCACGATATCCATCCGCGGCAGCTGGACGTTTTCAGGGATCAACTGACGGACCTTTCCAGGCGCTGGAAGTTCATCACGCCTGTTCAGTTCGAGCGCGTCATGCGGGGCGAAGAGCCTTTGCGCCAAGATTCCCTGCTGCTGACCTTTGACGATGGTTTTGCCTCTAATAGCCAGGTGGCAGAGCAGGTTCTGAAACCACTGGGCATGCAGGCCATTTTCTTTGTCGTCACCGAATTCGTCGATCAGCGAGACCGGCTCGATGCGCGTCGATTCATTTGCGATCGCCTGAAGGCTGGGACTGAGCCTGATGCATTACCGGAGCATTGGTTCAACATGGGATGGACGGATCTAGCCCATCTGATTGAGCAGGGTCATGTTGTCGGAGCGCATACGGCCACGCACGAGCGTCTGCTTTCGGATGTCCCTGAAGATGTGCTTCGACATGAAATCATTAACGGTGCTGACCGCCTGGAGGACAGGCTGGATGTGGCGGTGCGTCATTTTGCCTACCCATTTGGTGATTTCCGGAGTTTCTCGCAGCAGGCCATGGTAATAGCCAAGACAAGGTTTGATTTCGTCCATTCCGGATTGCGAGGCAACAACCTGCCCGGAAGCTCTTCCCTGGTCATTCGCCGCGACGCCGTGAATACGGGGGACTCTCATGCTTTGATCGGAGCCTTTCTGGAAGGGGCAAGTGATCTGCGCTATCACCGTGCAGGCCAGATGCTGGAGTGCTGGGCGAAATGAATAATTGCCGGATGGAGGCCTTGCATGCATGGTGGGCCAAGGGGACTGTAGCGCGGGTGCTCGGGGTGCAGCAGCCTTGTCTTGGTGGAATTTCATGTTGAATCTGGCGCCGCAGCCTGACTGGCGTCCGTTTCTACTCGCGCTGCTGGGCCAGCGAAACGCGACTCCCGATTGGCAGCGGCACTGGCAAAGTGGCGCGGAGGATGTTGTGGGTTTTCTTTCGCGATCGGCCTGGTCATTGGCGCTGGTCGCGCTCTGGCGGCGGGAGCTTGACAGAGGTCGTCAGATTTGTGTCTGGGTGCCGGACTATTACTGCAACAGTTCACTGGAGCCCTTGCGTCGGCTGGATGTACGGCTGCATTTCTATCCGGTCACGGACGAACTGGCACCCAACTATGTGAAATGCAGGGAGCAGGCTCGGCAGTTCACGCCAGATCTTTTTGTCCATGTCCACTATTTCGGGCGTCCTGTCCCCGCGAGCCGCACAAGGGAGTTCTGCAATCATCATGGAGCTTGGCTGATTGAAGATGCTGCGCATGTGCTTTGCCCAATTGGGGATGTGGGCAAGGAGGGTGATTTCGTTCTTTACAGTCCACATAAACTGCTGGCCATGCCTGCCGGGGCTGTGCTGGTTGTCCGGCCCGACGGATCCTCGCGTCTAGGCAAGGAGATGCTGAGATGTTTAGGCGCACCTCCGACGTGGCCGCGGCAACTGGCTGCTTGGGACACGGGCTATAAATGGATGCAGCGGGTCCGGGCAGGAGGGGCGGCCTGGGTGGTGAAGCGCTTGCTGCAGAAGCTGGGCGTACGAAGCCGGCCGAGCGCGCAGCCGTTTGATGATACCTATCCGCCAGCCCCAGTGGTCTTACCTTCGCCGACAGTTTCAATTTATGCTATCCGACTGTTAGCCTTGGCAGTGCCGAGGTTAACCGAGGTTGCACGCTGGCGAGAGCGAAACCTGATGTTGATGGACGAGTTGTTGTCTGATCGTGCCGATTTGCGCCTGATACCGGTAATGCATCCAGGAGGGCAGAAATGGGTACCATATATAGCCAGCTATGAGGCTCCCAACGCCGAGGCGGCATACCTTGTCATGAGGCAGAGCGGCCTGCCGGCTGCGACTTGGCCGGACCTGCCGCCGGAGGTTGTCGCGCAACCAAAGGAGCATTCTGTGGCAATTCGTTTGCGTGCGCAGCGGATATATCTTCCCATACATCAATCCTTGCGTGCTTCCACGTTGTTCAGAGGGCTCGCTTCGGCGACTTCGCCGACGAACAGAAATGTCGTGAAGATTGGTTGGAATACGTGGGATCGGCAGCAGTGGGACGAGTGGATGCGGCTGGCCGAAACATCAAATCTGCTGCAATCTTGGAGTTACGGGGAAGCAAAAGCTGTTGTGGGGGGGTGGAAGGTGCGGCGCGGTGTCATCTTCGGTCCTCAAGGTCCGTTAGCCTGCGTTCAGGTACTCCAGAAACAAGTGGGGGGGCTGATGACGATGACTCGCATCAACAGGGGGCCACTTTTTTTTCATGATACTTCTCCAGAGCTGAGGGCTGCCGCGCTGCTTGCCTTGAGTCGTACGTTGGGCGGATGGTACAAGGGGCACGTGTTGTCCTGGGCACCTGAACTCGCATTGAATGGACGGAGTCTTGTCATGTTGGAGCAATGCGGAGTACGGCAGTTCTCGACTAATTCCTGGGAGACGTCGTTGATCGACCTGCATCAGGATGAGATCCAACTGCGCACCCAGCTTGCAGGACGGTGGCGCAATATGCTCACCATAGCACAAAGGCAGGAAGTGATAGTCGAGTGTCTGAATGACGAGACAAGTTTTGAAGTGTTACTGATGCATTGTTTGGACATGCTGCGGGGCAAGCAGGTGAATTTCCCCGCAGACCTTTACCGCGAGTTACGGCGGCAGTTGATTCTGGCGCAAACCCCAGGGATGTTGTTGGCTATACGAGCAGGGGGGGAAATAATATCTGCAATATGGGTAGTCCGGCACGGCAACACGGCCACCTATCTATTGGGGTGGAGCGGGACACAGGGGCGAAGGTGGAATGCCCATTACCTGCTTCTGTGGGATGCGATGTTGCGGCTGAAGCGACTCGGCGTTAACGGGTTTGATACCGGGGGGATCGATGACGAGAACACCAGTGGCATTGCCGCTTTCAAGCTTGGCCTTGGAGGCGTGCGTTGCAGTTTGGTAGGCGAAGGCTGGTGTTATTAATGGATATGTGGAAAGATCATGGCGAAGAAGGTGCAAAGGGCAAAAAACTGCCGCACCGCATTCTGCACGTGGTGGATGATTTTTCGACTGGAAATACGGGTGTTACGAGTTCGGTCCGCCAGATTGCACAATGGCAGGCGCAGCATTGTGACTGGGTCGGTGTGCACGCGACAGGCCCCGTCGATTTGCCGGTGCCCGCAGGTGTGTCATTGATTCTGTCCCCTGCTCATCGATTTACCAGCCGCTGGCGTTACCCCGCCCATGGTAGCAAGGGTTTGCTGGATATCGTTCGCGAGCACCGAGTTACTCATCTTCATGTCCACGAATTCTGGCGGGGAGGGTTTGTTGTGGCTATGCGGGTGGCCCATACCGCGGGTATACCGGTTGTGCTAAGTGCGCATGGGGCGACATCTCCCTGGGCGTTGTATGGCCAAGGATGGGTAAAACGGATAAAGAAGCAGGCATATTGGCATCTGTTCGCACGGCATCTATTGCTGTCATGGGCGGCGTTGCATGCTGTGACCCCGCTGGAGCAGCGTCATATGCGGCAGTTCTTTGGACGTGAACCGCAAGCCATCATCCCAAATGCCCTCCACGAGATTCCCGATCTCATGTCTTTTGACGGGCAAGGGCCATTTAGGGACCGTAGGCGGCTAGTTTTTCTTGGGCGTCTTCATCCGGTCAAAGGTGTCGATGGGCTGATCCAGGCGTTTCATCGGGCGAGGCTGCGCGGCGAATGGGAGTTGCTGATTGTCGGGCCGGAGGAAATCCCGGCATACGCCCAAGAACTCAAAGATATGGCAAAAGAGGGGGAGAGGGCTGGCGATATCCAGTTTCTTGAGGCTTGCCATGGGGCGGAAAAATGGGGCCTGTTAGCGTCGGCATGGGTCGTCGTTGTTCCTTCGCATACGGAGGTGATTGGCATGGTCAATCTGGAGGCAGCAACCGCAGGAGCGCCGACGATCACGACAACCGCCACCGGTCTTGAGGAGTGGACTGACTCGGGTGGAGTCCTGATCGATCACACGCTGGACAGCCTGATTTTCGCGCTCGAGCACGTTGGCAACTGGGGCGCAATGGAGCGTCTTAGGCGGGGGGAGCAATGTAGGTCATATGTAATGAGAAAATATAGTATGGATTCTGTCGGACGCGAATGGCTGCGCTTTTATGCCCGCCTAGCGGATCAAGTACGTGAATGAGGCTGGAAATCTGTATGCAAACAAAAAAATTCACAAATAAAGTCTTATTAATTACGGGGGGCACAGGTTCGTTTGGGGGGGCGGTGCTTAAGCGCTTTTTAGGCAATGGGATTGCCGAAATTCGAATCTTTAGCCGCGACGAGAAAAAACAGGATGACTTGCGAAAGCGGTACTCTCATCCGAAGCTCAAGTTCTATATCGGAGATGTGCGCGACAGTCGCAGTTTGAGCGTGGCCATGCGTGGTGTGGACTATGTGTTTCACGCTGCAGCGTTAAAACAGGTGCCTTCGTGCGAATTCCATCCTATGGAAGCAGTGCGCACCAACGTACTCGGTACTGAGAATGTGCTGGAGGCAGCCATTGCCGCAGGCGTGCAGCGTGTGGTCTGTTTGAGCACAGACAAGGCAGTCTATCCGATCAATGCGATGGGGATCAGCAAAGCATTGATGGAGAAAATCATGGTGGCCACCAGCCGAAATCTGGAGAGCACGAACACGATCATCTGCGGCACACGCTATGGAAATGTTATGGCTTCGCGGGGTTCCGTGATTCCGCTCTTTGTGGATCAGGTGTTAACAGGTAAGCCAATTACGATTACCGATCCGTGCATGACCCGTTTCATGATGACATTGGATGAGGCTGTGGATCTGGTGCTTTACGCCTTCGTGCATGGCAGGAATGGTGACATCTTTGTGCAGAAGGCTCCTGCTGCGACGGTACACGTTCTGGCGCAGGCCATACTTGAATTAATGGGAAGGCCCGATCATCCAATCAATGAGATTGGCACCCGTCACGGCGAGAAACTGTATGAGGCTTTGCTGGGGCGTGAGGAGTTGGCTTGTGCCGAAGACTTATGCAATTATTTTCGGATTCCGCCTGATACGCGAGACTTGAATTATTGCAAGTTTGTGGAGGAAGGCGAACGCCGTATTACCCAAAGCACGCACGGAGAAGACTACAACTCTCATAACACAACACGTCTAGACGTCGCGGGCATGAAAGCCATGCTGCTTAAACTGGAATTCATGCAACGAGTTGTGCGTGGCGAAGCAGCTGTTGTGGAAGACTGAGCACATGCGGGTACTGATTACTGGCGCTAATGGCTTTATAGGCCAGAACTTGCAGTTGCGCTTGCGGGAGCGCAGCGATGTTCAAGTAGTCCATTTTACCCGTAACAATAAGTCGGAGCAACTTGAGAAGCTACTTGATGGAGTAAGTTTTGTATTCCACCTAGCAGGTATTAACCGACCGCAGGATTCAAAGGAATTTGCATTAGGTAACACTAAATTCACCCGGGATTTGTG
Organism: Gammaproteobacteria bacterium; assembly: GCA_018815325.1. GTDB lineage: Bacteria > Pseudomonadota > Gammaproteobacteria > Burkholderiales > Burkholderiaceae_C > JAHIYE01. The sequence continues at coordinate 428,525 of JAHIYE010000021.1, forward strand.
TCATGCCGTAGTTTCCGTTGCACGTTCAGTCGGAAAGCCAATTCCAATTTTGTATACGTCCTCAACCCAAGCAGCGCGAGACAATGATTATGGGCGCAGCAAACGTGATGCAGAAGCTGCGTTGTCAGTGACTGCACGGGATCCTCTCGTTCCGGTACATGTGTTCCGCCTCCCGAATGTGTTTGGCAAGTGGTGTAGGCCAAATTACAACTCGGCGGTGGCTACCTTTTGCCACAATATTGCGCGAAATCTGCCGATCCAAGTCAACGATCCGCAGGCCGTCCTGATGCTGGTCTATATCGATGATGTGATCGAACACTTTGTCCAGATCATGGATGGCGCTGCGCACATGGTAGGGTCGGATAGCTTTGTGGAGATACAGCCGCAATATGAAATTACAGTAGGCGAGTTGGCTCGACTTATACGTGCCTTCCGGGAAAGCCGAACTTCTTTGATGACCGAACACGTGGGCGTTGGCTTGGTACGCGCGCTGTATGCCACTTACGTCAGTTACCTGCCGGTGGAGGCGTTCGCCTACGAGTTGTCGCGTCACATAGACCAGCGGGGTATCTTCGTAGAAATGATGAAGACGCCGGATTGCGGGCAATTTTCCTTCTTTACCGCCCATCCCGGGGTGACGCGCGGCGGGCATTACCATCACAGCAAGACCGAGAAATTCCTGGTCATCAAGGGTCAGGCGCTGTTCCGTTTTCGTCACATGCAGACTGCACAGACGCACGAGTTACAGATCTCCGGCGACAAGCCGCAGGTCGTCGAAACAGTGCCCGGCTGGACACATGACATCACCAACACTGGGCCGGAGGATCTGGTAGTCATGCTGTGGGCCAACGAGATTTTCGACCGAGCTCGTCCTGACACTTACTATTGCGCGTTGTGACCGCATTGGAGAGAGCCAACATGCTGCATAAGAAACTCAAGGTCATGACGGTGGTGGGCACACGGCCTGAGATCATCCGATTATCACGGGTGCTGGCCCGGCTGGACGAGCACTGTGAGCATGTGCTGGTGCACACCGGTCAAAACTACGACTACGAACTCAATCAGGTTTTTTTTGACGATCTAGGGGTGCGCAAGCCGGATCATTTTTTGAACAGCGCAGCCAATGCTAGCAGTGCGGCGCACACCATCGGCAATCTAATCATTGCCGTGGATCAAGTGCTGGCAGATGTGCAGCCCGAGACCATGCTGGTGCTAGGCGATACCAATAGTTGCTTGGCGGTGATTCCAGCCAAGCGGCGAAAGATTCCGATCTTTCACATGGAAGCGGGGAACCGCTGCTTTGATCAACGTGTACCAGAGGAAATCAATCGGCGCATCGTGGACCACACGGCCGATGTGAACCTAACCTACAGCACCATCGCGCGTGACTACCTTCTGCGCGAGGGGCTGCCGCCCGATTTGGTCATCAAAACTGGCAGTCCCATGCTTGAGGTGCTGACGCATTATCGTTCGCGCATTGAGGCGTCTGACGTGTTGCAGCGGCTGAGTTTACGGACGGAGCAATATTTTTTGGTCAGCGCGCACAGGGAAGAGAACATCGAGTCGTCGCAGTCTTTTGCCAAGCTGGTGGCGGTACTCAATACCGTGGCGGAAGACCACGGCCTGCCGGTGATCGTGTCCACCCACCCGCGCACGCAAAAGCGCATTGACGCCACGGGCGCGTGCTTTCATCCGCAGGTGCGACTGCTGAAGCCACTAGGGTTTTATGATTACGTGAGGCTGCAACTCTCTGCACTTACAGTACTGTCAGATAGCGGTACCATTAACGAAGAATCGTCCATCCTGAACTTTCCAGCATTGAACCTGCGCGAGGCACATGAACGCCCCGAGGGTATGGAGGAGGCTGCCGTGATGATGGTGGGATTGGAAGTGGATCGCGTGTTGCAGGGTTTGACTATTCTGGCAACGCAACCGCGCGGCGAGGACCGAAATGATCCACATGGTATCCGTCTGGTGGCCGACTACAGTATTCCGAATGTGTCTGACAAGGTGTTGCGTATTCTCCATAGCTATACCGACTACGTGAACCGCGTGGTGTGGAAGAAATACTGAGGCGGGAGGATAGTGAAAATCCTGATCGTCAGTCAATATTTCTGGCCCGAAAATTTCAGAATTAATGATCTCTCTCAAGAATTGGTTCGGCGCGGGCACGATGTGGAGGTGTTGACGGGGATTCCCAATTATCCCGATGGACAAGTGTTCGACGTATACAAGCAAAGCCCTAAAACTTTCGGATGCTACAACGGTGCCACAGTGTGGCGGGTGCCGATGTTGGCGCGAGGAAGGGGTGCTTTGCGTTTGTTCTTGAATTACCTGAGCTTTGTGTTGGGGGCTAGTTTGGTGGGGCCTTGGAAGTTGCGAGGCCTAGAAGTCGATGTCATATTTGTCTTTGAACCATCACCTGTTACGGTAGGGTTGCCGGCGGTTTTTCTGGGTCGAATCAAGCGTGTGCCGGTTGTCTTTTGGGCCCTTGACTTGTGGCCGGAATCCTTGGCTGCAATAGGCGCTGTCCGTTCACCGCGCGTATTGGGCTGGGTCGGATATTTGGTGAAATTCATCTATGAGCGTTGCACTTTGGTGTTGGGGCAATCACGTGGTTTCCTTGGGAATCTCGCCCAGTATTGTTCAGACAAGCAAAAGATTCGCTACTTTCCTAGTTGGGCGGAAGATGTATTTAATCAGACCAACTTGGTGCCGGCGCCTGAGGTACCTGTGCAAGAAGGTGTTTTCAATGTGTTGTTTGCCGGAAATGTCGGCGAGGCGCAGGACTTGCCTACTGTTCTAGATGCCGTGGAGGCTTTGAAGGGAAACACTTTGATCCGCTGGCTCGTAGTGGGGGATGGGCGTAAATCCGATTGGATGCGCTTAGAAATACAACGCCGTGGGCTGCAAGGCAACGTCTTGTTATTGGGGCGGTTCCCTGTGGAGCGCATGCCGTGTTTCTATGCGCATGCGGATGCACTGCTGGTGTCTTTAAAGAAAGACCCGGTGTTTAGCTTGACTATCCCGGGCAAGGTTCAGTCGTACCTGATGGCGGGCATTCCGATTGTCGGTATGCTGGATGGAGAGGCTGCGTCGGTTATTGCGGAGGCGAAGGCCGGACTGGTTTGCGCGGCTGGGGATGCCGATGGCCTAGCTACAGTCGTCCTTGAGCTGGCGGCCATGAGTGCTGAGGAACGACGTCAACTTGGATTGAATGGGCGTGCTTATGCACAAAAAGAGTTTGGCCGTGATTTGCTGATGGATCGACTAGAGAACCTTTTGAACGAGGCGATAGATCGATATAGAAAGAATAGGTGAGATCGTGATAATGGTGACTGGTGGTACAGGCTTTGTTGGGCGTGCTTTGGTACAGGAGTTGGTCGCGCGAAGGCGGTACTCTGTACGGGCTTCAGTACGGCGCGGCAGTCGAGGTGTTGACCAGCTTGGTACGAGCATGTCTGTTGATGACCTTGCCCCTGAGACCGATTGGGCGCAGGCATTGGTTGGTGTGAATGTTGTGGTGCATACGGCAGCCCGGGTGCATGTCATGAACGACAAGGTAGCCGATCCGCTGAGCGAGTTTCGTTACGTCAATGTGAATGGCACATTGAATCTGGCTCGGCAGGCGGCTGCGGTTGGCGTGCGGCGTTTTGTTTTCATCAGCTCGGTCAAAGTCAATGGCGAGGGTACTTTGACAGGATACCCATTTACTGCAGACGCTGTACCGGCACCGCAAGACGCCTACGGTATTTCCAAGTTGGAGGCCGAACAGGGGTTACGACAAATTGCGCTTGAAACGGGAATGGAAGTGGTGGTGATCCGACCGCCATTAGTCTATGGGCAGGACGTGCGCGCCAATTTCCAAGCGCTGCTGGATGCAGTGGAACGAGGCCTGCCGTTGCCTCTGCGCGCCATTGACAACCGTCGCAGCCTGGTGGCGCTGGATAATTTGGTGGATTTCATCATCACCTGCATTAACCATCCTGCTGCCGCCAATCAGACCTTCCTCGTGAGTGACGGCGAAGACGTCTCCACCCCCGAGCTGATTCGCCGCATGGCCCACGGCATGGGTAGGCCCGCTCGACTGATTCCGGTGCCGGTGTGGTTGGTACATGCGCTTGCAACCTTACTGGGCAAGCGCGACATGGCGCTGCGCCTGTGCGGCTCTTTGCAGGTGGATATTGCCAAGGCGCGCAAGTTATTGGGTTGGGTGCCACCTTTAACGCTGGACGAGGGTTTGAAAAAAATTCAAAATAGGAGAGAGCGTGAAGCGGGTATTTGATTTCTTACTGGCCGTGATAGCCAGTGTCATTGTGTTGGCGCCCATCGTGCTGATAGCCGCGCTGGTACGTGTGACTTCTCACGGCCCGGTTTTGTACTGGTCGGACCGCGTTGGGCGCCACAACAAGATATTCAAAATGCCCAAGTTCCGCACTATGCGGGTGGGTACGCCGGCTGTGGCTACCCATTTGCTGCTTAATCCCAAAGTGTATCTGACGTCGATTGGTTGTTTCCTGCGTAAAAGTAGTCTGGATGAATTGCCGCAACTATGGAGCATTATTAAAGGCGATATGAGTTTTGTGGGACCCCGCCCCGCCTTGTTTAATCAGGAGGATTTAATCGCCTTACGTACCCAATATGGAGTGCATGAGTTGATGCCCGGCTTGACTGGATGGGCGCAAATCAATGGAAGGGATGAACTCCCAATCAAAGAAAAAGTTGAGTTGGATGTTGAGTATTTACAAAAATTCTCACTCTTGTTTGATATGAGAATAATACTACTTACCGCGATTAAAGTGATAATGCGTGATAGTGTGACACATTAAAGGCGATTCATAATTTTAGGAGATTAATTTTAGTTATTATCTGTTCTGGAGTTAAATTTAATGAGGACGAATTATGAATAACTTGATCGATATTCAAAGCCAAATTGAAAAACTTCAGAAACAGGCTGCTGATATAAAAATCAAAGAGTTTCAGAAGACCGTGCAGGAAATTCGAGCCAAGATGCAGGCATTTGGTATCAGCCTAAAAGACTTGCAGGTTGGCAAGGCACCACGTGGGAACAAGGCCAAAGTCAAGGTAGGGGAATCAGCAAAGCGCATAGCTGCTGGCACCAAAAAGAAAAGTGGGACAACCGTGGCGGTCAAGTATCAAGGGCCTAATGGCGAATCCTGGAGTGGTCGTGGCCTGACGCCGCGCTGGCTTGCTTCGCTAGTGGTGCAAGGACGCACAAAAGAAGAGTTCGCAATCAAGAGCTAGTTGGCGCGCTGGGAGCTAAATGCAACATAGAGTCATTGCTTGGCCGCGATCGGTCAAGCGCGCGATCGTGGTCGCGCTGGATGTGGTCATGGCATTGGCGGCTACTTGGGTAGCCTTTACCTTACGTCTGGATACATTGCACTCGCCTGTTGGTGCGCAATGGTGGGTGTACGTGTTGACACCTGTGCTTGCTATTCCCGTATTCGTCAAGTTTGGCCTGTATCGCGCTATTTTCAGGTACACGGGGCAGGCTGCATTAGTTGCTACAACTCAGGCTGTATTGGTTTACGGAGCCCTATTGTTGGGCGTTCTGTTGTGGCGGCAATGGCCAGGCGTTCCGCGTAGTTTGGGCATTTTGCAGCCGTTGATATTCTTATTGATGGTGGGAGCCAGCCGTGCGATGGCTCGCTTCTGGCTGGCAAATGTGGGAAGCAAGACAAAAAATGCAAGTGGCCGTTTGCTGATTTTTGGGGCTGGCGATGCCGGAGTCCAAACGGCTACTGCCATCAGCAGCACAGGTCAGTATGTTCTGCAGGGGTTCATTGATGACGATCCGTCCAAGGTGGGGCGCAGCATTAATGGTGTGCCGGTATTCTCACCAGCTGATGTGCCCGATATGGTGGAAAAATATGGTGTAACCGATATTCTCCTGGCTCTGCCGAGCGCCTCTCGCGGTCGCCGCAACCGTATTATTCAAGACCTGCAATCTCTGCCGATTCATATACGCACGCTGCCAGGCCTCGCCGACTTGGCCAGTGGCCGTGTGACGGTAAAAGATTTCCGGGAGTTGGATGTCGAGGATCTACTGGGTCGAGACCCGGTGCCCCCTGACCCCGAACTGCTAACCCGTGATTTGACCGGTCAAGTCGTGATGGTGACCGGTGCAGGCGGCAGCATTGGCGGGGAGCTGTGCAGGCAGATTGTGGAGCAGCGGCCTCGCCAACTGATCTTGCTGGACCACAACGAGTTTGGTCTGTATTCGATTCATTGTGAACTCCAGGGGCTGTGTAACTCACAAGACCTGGCGGTAGAGTTGCTCCCGCTGTTGGGGCGTGTGACCTACTATCCACGCATGACGGCGATTTGCCAGATGTACAGGCCATCCATTGTTTACCATGCGGCGGCTTACAAGCATGTGCCTATGGTCGAGAGCAATGCTGGCGAGGGTATAGCCAACAATGTTTTTGGCACCCTCAACATGGCCCGCGCTGCCATGGAGAATAGGGTCGGCCGTTTTGTGCTGATTTCAACCGATAAAGCCGTGCGACCCACCAATGTCATGGGGGCAAGCAAGCGTATGGCCGAGATGGTGTTGCAGGCTATGGCCGCCGAGGCTGTGCTGCAATTCTCCGGTGACCTTGTAGAGAAGCCGGGCATGGTGAAGAATCAAACCTGCTTCACCATGGTGCGCTTCGGTAATGTGCTGGATTCAAGCGGCAGCGTGGTGCCCTTGTTTCGCAAGCAACTCGCCGATGGCGGCCCGCTGACGGTCACGCATGCAGAGGTCACCCGCTATTTCATGACCATTCCGGAGGCGGCGCAACTGGTGTTGCAGGCAGGTGCCATGGCCAGTGGTGGTGATGTATTTGTGCTGGACATGGGCGAGCCGGTCAAGATACTGGACTTGGCTCGACGCATGGTGCAACTCTCGGGCCTATCGGTACGGGATGAAGATCATCCGGATGGCGATATCTCCATTGACATCGTTGGTCTGAGGCCAGGGGAGAAGCTCTATGAGGAGTTGCTGATTGGTGAGAATCCTCAGCCTACCAGCCATCCGCGCATCATGAAGGCACACGAGCAATACTTGGCCTGGTCAGAGTTGTCTGCAGAATTGACCAAGCTGGGATCAGTGGCACAGCAAAATGATCTGGCTGCTATCAAGGACTTTCTGAGGCAACATGTACAAGGTTACCAAGCCAAAGAGGCGGCTCCCATGTCCTGACTCATGGGGCCGTGACGCTATGCGGCACAATTTGCCCATTGTCATTTCTCTGAACACCCGATTGCCATGACTGATCTCAACCACATCATCCCTCGCGACAAGGCCGAAATCCTGGCACAGGCTTTGCCCTATATCCGCAAGTTTCACGGCAAGACCATCGTCATCAAGTACGGTGGCAATGCCATGACCGATCCTGCTTTGCAGGCCGATTTTGCCGAGGATGTGGTGCTGCTCAAACTGGTCGGCATGAACCCGGTCGTGGTGCACGGTGGTGGGCCGCAGATCGAGACAGCGCTGAACCGCCTCGGCAAAAAGGGTGAGTTCATTCAGGGCATGCGCGTGACCGACGCAGAAACGATGGAAGTGGTTGAGTGGGTACTGGCTGGTGAAGTGCAGCAGGACATTGTGGGCCTGATCAATCAGGCCGGTGGCAAGGCCGTGGGGCTGACCGGCCGTGACGGGGGACTGATACGGGCCAAGAAGCTCAAGATGGTGGATAACAACGACCCCAGCAAGGAATATGACGTTGGTCAGGTGGGAGACATTGAGTCGATCGACCCGAGCGTGGTCAAGGCCTTGCAGGATGACGCCTTTATTCCCGTGATCAGCCCGATCGGTTTTGGCGAGCACAACGAGAGCTACAACATCAATGCGGATGTGGTTGCTGGCAAGCTCGCCACAGTGCTCAAGGCTGAAAAACTGATGCTTTTGACCAACACTCCGGGTGTTTTGGACAAATCAGGCAAATTGCTGATCGACCTGACCGCCCGCGAGATTGACGCGCTGTTTGCCGATGGCACGATCTCGGGCGGCATGCTGCCCAAGATTGCCGGTGCGCTGGAGGCGGCCAAAAGCGGGGTGAATTCGGTGCACATCATCGATGGCCGCGTGCCACATGCCATGCTGCTGGAGATCCTGACCGAGCAGGCCTACGGCACCATGATCCGATCACATTGAGGAAAAACCCTTGGTCCTGCTGTGCGAGAATCAATTAACACCAGTTGAGCACCATGTCCGACGCCGTACTTCCCATTTCTCCCATGCCTCCGGGCACTGAACAGCCAGCTCCCACGCGTAAGCGCCCCAAGCCGGGGGAGCGTCGCGTGCAGATTCTGCAAGCGCTGGCCTCCATGCTGGAGCAGCCTGGGGCCGAGCGCATCACCACCGCGGCCCTGGCTGCCAGGCTGGACGTGAGCGAAGCGGCGCTGTACCGCCATTTCGCCAGCAAGGCGCAGATGTTCGAGGGCCTGATTGAATTCATCGAACAGACCGTGTTTTCGCTGGTCAACCAGATCGCCGAGCGCGAGGGCTCGCCCGTCGATGCCCAGGCCGGTCTGCGCCAAGCCGGCAAGGTGATCACGATGCTGGTCCAGTTTGCCGAGAAGAATCCTGGCATGACGCGTGTGATGGTGGGGGATGCACTGGTATTTGAGAATGATCGCCTGCAGCAGCGGATGAACCAGTTCTTCGACAAGATCGAGTCCACGCTCAAACAGTGCTTGCGTGACGGTGCCCAGGTCAATGGTTCGGCCACGCCGACTGTGGATGCGCAGGTCGGCGCATCCGTGCTGACGGCTTTTGTGGTCGGGCGACTCCAGCGCTTTGCACGTTCAGGCTTCAAGCGCCTGCCTTCCGAGCATCTGGAAGCCAGCCTGCAGGTCTTGCTGCGCTGACAGGGACGTCGCGGGCGGCTGGGCCGCCGCGTTAATTGCAGAGACCAGGGGCGCTACAAGCTAACGCCCACCTTGCGTCCCGCTGCCACGATCTCCTGCCAGGTCGCCTCGTCCAGCTCAAAGCCCTCCCGTTCACGCAGCTTGCGCGCAGCCCGCTCCGGATCACCTGCCAGTTGCATGTGTTCCGTGCCTGCCGCATCCGGGCTTTGGCGGACCCAGTCGACAAAAGCCATGGCTTCATGTTCGAACGCATTTTGCGTACCCAGCCTGGCCGGGTCGATCAGGATGCTCAACATGCCATTGAAGACCGAGCGTGTCGTGCTGGCGGGCTGGTGCCAGGTGCCGCCCCCGGTCAGGGCACCGCCGAGCAATTCACAGGCGACCGCCAGTCCCGATCCCTTGTGTTCGCCAAAGGGCAGCAGGGCGCCGAAGAGGCCTGCGCCTTCTCCTGACTTCTGTGGCACCACCACTACGCCAGGGTCCGTCGTGGGATGTCCCTGGGGATCTATGAGGTAGCCGGGCGGTACCTGCCTCCCCTCGTTGTGAGCCACGCGCATCTTGCCCTGCGCCACGCGGCTGGTGGCAAAGTCCAGCAGAAAGGGGGGCTGCCCCTTGATGGGGACGCCAATACAGCAGGGGTTGGTGCCAAAGCGTCCATCACCTCCACCCCAGGGGGCCACCACGGGGCGAGACAGTACGTTGACGAAATGGATGGAGACCAGGCCCTGTGCGACTGCCATCTCGGCAAAGTGGCCGATACGCCCCAAATGGTGGGCCCGACCCAGCGCCAGAATGCAGCTGCCCAGAGACTTTGCGCGTTCAATGCCGAGTGCCATGGTCTGCTCACCCACCACCTGACCAAAGCCCTGCTGGCCGTCCAGCGCGATCAGCGCGCCGCCGTCCAGTGTGACCTTGACGGCGGTATTGGGCTTGAGGCCGCCCTCCAGAATCGCATCGATGTAGCGCGGCAACATACCCACGCCATGCGAGTCGTGGCCGCTGAGGTTGGCCATGACCAGATTGGAAGCGACCGTGTCGGCTTCCTGGGGTGTGCTGCCGGCCGCTATGAAAATACTAGCGGCCTGCGCCTGAATATAAGGGGCTTTGATGATTTTTGATGTGGACATGGTGTTGATGGTCGACCTTACATGACGGCCCCGACCTGCCAGGGCACAAACTCATTCTGGCCGTAGCCATGTTGTTCGCTCTTGCTGGCTTGACCCGAGGCGGTGGCGATGACAAGTTCGAAAATGCGCTGCCCCATCTCGTCGATGGATGCGTTGCCGTCGATGATCTCGCCGCAGTTGATGTCCATGTCGTCCTCCTGCTTGCGCCAGAGCGCCGTGTTGGTGGACAGCTTGAGCGAGGGCGAGGGCGCGCAGCCGTAAGCCGAGCCGCGCCCGGTGGTGAAGCAGATCAGGTTGGCGCCGCCCGCTACCTGACCCGTGGCGCTGACCGGGTCATAGCCCGGGGTGTCCATGTAGACAAAGCCGTTGGACGTGACGGGCTCGGCATACTCGTAGACGGCATTCAGGTTGCTCGTGCCGCCCTTGGCCACCGCACCCAGGGATTTTTCCAGAATGGTGCTCAATCCACCGGCCTTGTTGCCGGGCGAGGGGTTGTTGTTCATCTCGCCTTCGTTGATGGCGGTGTAATGCTCCCACCACTTGATGCGGCTGATGAGTTTTTCACCCACCTCGCGTTTGACGGCCCGGCGCGTGAGCAGATGTTCGGCACCATAGATCTCGGGGGTCTCGCTGAGGATGGCTGTGCCGCCATGTGCCACCAGCAGGTCCACCGCAGAGCCAAGGGCTGGGTTGGCGCTGATGCCCGAATAGCCGTCGGAGCCACCGCATTGCAGGCCGATCGTGATGTGCGCCACGCTGCAGGGTTCGCGCTTCACGGCATTGGCCTTGGGCAGCATTTCATTGACGAGCGCAATGCCTTTTTCCACGGTTTTGCGCGTGCCGCCCGTGTCCTGGATGCTGAATACGCGCAGGCTTTCGCCCTCGCGCAGGCTGCTGTGGGCCAGCCAAGCATTGATCTGGTTGGCTTCGCAGCCCAGGCCCACGACGAGCACGCCCGCGAAGTTGGCATGGGTGGCATAGCCGGCCAGTGTGCGCTCGAGGATCTGCATGCCTAGGCCTTCGGTATCCATGCCGCAGCCTGTGCCGTGCGTGAGTGCCACCACACCGTCGACGTTGGGGAATGCCGCGAGCGCAGCCGGGTTGGCCTGGCGCGAGAAGTGATCGGCGATTGCGCGTGCTGCTGTGGCCGAACAGTTCACGCTGGAGAGGATGCCGATGTAGTTGCGCGTGGCCACGCGGCCATCCGCGCGCCGGATGCCCATGAAGGTGGCTTCACGACGGGCAGGTGCTGGCCTGACGTCAGCCCCGAAGGCATAGTCGCGCTCGAAGTCGCCCTTGTTGGGGCCCATGTCCAGGTTGTGCGTGTGCACATGCTCTCCCGGGGCAATGGCTTTCGAGGCAAAGCCGATGACCTGGTTGTAGCGCCGCACGGGCTCGCCTGCCGTCATGGCACGCACGGCCATCTTGTGGCCCGGCGGAATCAGGCCCTTGACCGCAATGCCTTCGGCAGAGGTGCCACTGACAAGTTGCGTGCGGGCGATGAGTACGTCATCGTTGGGATGGAGTCGAATAAAGGGTGTCATGGTTCAAAAAAACTGCCTGGGAAGCCAGAGTACAAGATTGGGGAAATAGGTGATGATGGCCAGGCTGCCCAGCAAAGGCACGAGCCAGGGCAGGATCGCAATGGTCGTTCTTTCGACCGAGAGTTTGGCCACGCGAGCGAGCACGAACAGCACCATGCCCATGGGCGGATGCAGCAGGCCGATCATGAGGTTCAGCACCATCACCAGACCGAAGTGAACAAGGTCGATGCCGAGCTTCTGGCAGATCGGCACCAGGATGGGCACCAGGATCGTGATGGCCGCCGTCGGCTCAAGAAAACAACCCACGAACAGCATCAGCAGATTGGCCAGCAGCAGAAACACCCACGGGCTGTTGGTAAAGCCCAGCACCCATTCACTGATGGCTGCGGTCACCCCGGTGGCCGTCAGCATCCAGCCAAAAATGCTCGCGGCGGCCACGATGAAAAGTACGGTCGAGGTGGTCTCTACCGTGTCCAGGCTTACCTTCACGAACATCTTGAAGTTCAGTGTCTTGTACCAGCCGAAGCCCAGCACCAGGGCCCAGATGCAGGCCGCAATCGCACCCTCGGTGGGCGTGAAGATGCCGGTGGTCATGCCGCCGATCAGCAGTACCGGGGTCATGATGGGCAGCACAGCCTGGAACTTGAAAAACCTGTCCGCCACAAACAGCGCGATCAGGCCGACCAACACCGTGGCTTGGGCAGGCATGCCGGCCAGCGTGATCAGCACCCACAACACGAGCGGCCAGCCGACCACGACCCCTGTCTCTGCCAGCGCCTTGATCACGCGTGGCCATTCAAACCTGGTGTCGGCACCCCAGCCATTCTTGTGGGCAAAGTAGGCCACCGTCAGCATCATCAGCAAGGCCAGCATGAGACCAGGCAGGATGCCCGCAAGAAACAGCGCACCCACACTGACATTGGCCATCATGCCGTAGATCACAAACGGCAGGCTCGGTGGAATGATCGGCCCGAGCGTCGCGGAGGCTGCCGTCACACCGACCGCAAACTCCTTGCTGTAACCATGGTCTGTCATGGCCTTGATCTCGATCGTGCCCAGACCTGCCGCATCGGCGATGGCGGTGCCGCTCATGCCGGCGAACACGACCGAGCCGACCACATTCACGTGGCCCAGACCGCCCTTGAGCCAGCCCACCAGCGCGAGTGCATAGTTGTAAATGCGGTTGGTGATGCCCGCGTTGTTCATGAGGTTGCCGGCCAGGATGAAGAAGGGTACGGCCAGCAGGGGGAAGCTGTCGATGCCGCTGATCATGCGGTGGATGACCACAAAGGGGGGCAGGTTGCCCGTCCACCAGATATAAACCAGGGCGGACCCGGCCATCGCAATGGCCACCGGAATGCCGCCACTCATGAGCAGCAGGAAAATGATTTTGAGCATGGTGTTCTTGTCTGTGGGCGGGCCGTCTAGCGCTCGTCCATCGTGGTTTCGGGGCGCTCCAGCACGCTATAGCCGCGGCGCAGATGAATCAGTGCCACCTGAACTGATCGCCAGGTCATGGCAGCAAAGCCCACCAGGCAGACGGCATAGACCACGTTCATCGGCATGTCGATCAGGGTCATGCGCGAGTTGCTGCCGAGCTTGTTCATCATCATCACGGTGAGCACCACCGTGGAGCCAAAGAACAGGATGCGGCAGGCATCCACAGCGGTTGCCATCATGCGTGCGAGACCGGCGGGCATGAAGCGGTAGAAGAAATCCACCTGAATGTGGTTGTTCTTCGTCACGCCGATCGATGCGCCGATAAAGACGGTGCCGATCAGCAGGTAGCGCCCGATCTCCTCCGTCCAGGCCGCTGAATCATTGAGCACATAACGCGTGAAGAACTGGTAGAACACGGTGGCGCCGAGCATCCAGAAGATGCCCAGTGCCACCCATCCCTCCAGCGTGGTGTGGGACAGATCGATGGCTTCATCCTGGGCATGGAATTCGCCATCGTCCCCCATCACTTTCGGCAAGGAGTCAATGTCTTGCATGGCCGATTACTTGATGGAAATGATGCGGTCGTAATCGGTCTGACGGTAACCATAGTCCGTGGGCTTGGCATTCTTCAGAACGGCTTCGCGGAAGGCGTTCTTGTTCACCGTGATCACATTGATGCCTTTCTTCTTGAACTCATCGGCAAGGCGGACTTCGGAGGCTGCGATCTCGCGACTGGCTTTCTCGGCGGCTTCCTGCGTGACTTCGGTAAAGATCTTCTGGTCGGCGGCGGACAGCTTGCTCCAGGTGGGGCCACCGACCACGGTCAGCAGTGAGTCCACGATGTGACCGGTCAGGGAGATGTTTTTCTGCACTTCATAGAATTTCTTGGCCTCGATCGTTGGCAGCGGGTTTTCCTGCGCATCGACGGTGCCGTTTTGCAGCGCGAGATAGACCTCGGCAAATGCGATGGGCGTGGCGTTCGCACCCAGCGCCTTGGGGAAGGCGAGGTAGGCTGGTGCATCTGGCACCCGGATCTTCAGGCCTTTCATGTCCTCGGGTTTCTCAATGGGCCTGTTGGATGTGACATGGCGTGCGCCGTAATAGGTCATGGCGGTGACATGGTTGCCCGTCTTGTCGTCATAGCCCTTGGTGAGTTCACGAAACACATCGCTCTTCGAATACTTCAGCTGGTGCTCGGCATCGCGGAAGATGAAGGGGAAATAGGACACAGCCAAGGGGGGGTAGCTGCGTGCGGCAAAGCTTGATCCGGTGAGGATGATGTCCACCGTGCCCAATGTCAGTCCCTGATTGATGTCAGACTCCTTGCCCAGGGACGAGGCAGGAAATACCTGCACTTCGTAGCGGCCATTGGTGCGTTTCTTGATCTCCTCGCCTGCCCAGAGGGACCACTTGTGGTACGGCTCGGAGGTCTCGTACACGTGAGCCCATTTGAGCTTGGTTTGTGCATTTGCTATGCCAAATGTGCCAATGGCCCCCGTCATTAAAGCGCATGCAGCTACTGTTTTAATAGCAATCAGGGTGATGTCGCGTTTCTTCATGATGTCTCCTGGTTTGTGGTTGTAAAAGTTGCTGGCGTCAGGAAGGTTTGGCGCGGCGCCAGCTCGCGCTGTATCGTTTGTGGGCTTGCTTGAGGTGTCGCTGCATGGCGCTGCGGGCGGCACCGGTGTCGTGTGAGCGGATCGCCTCAAGTACGGCCGCGTGCTCGACCAGCGCAGCGTTCCACGAGGGCTGGTCTTCAAAGTAGTCGCCCAGTCGCTCGAACAGTGTGCCGCGCCGCGCTTCCCAGAAGCCGCGGATGGTGTCGCGCAATACCTCGTTGCCGCAGGCCTGGGCAATGGCGTTGTGAAAGGCTTCGTCGCCCGCTCTCGGTTCCTCGCCGCGTTCGGCCTCGGCGCGCATCTGTTGCAGGGCATCGGTGATGCGCACGATGTCGGCCTTCTTGGCGTTGCGGGCTGCGAGTGCGGCCACCTCACTCTCAACCAGTTCTCGTGCACGCATGAGCTCCAGCGGCCCCCATTCGGCTGCATCGATGGTCTTGCCGCGTGAAGCCCTGCGTGTTTGGGGCTTGAGCACATAGATGCCGGAGCCCGTGCGCACCTCGATCACGTTCTCCACTTCCAGCGCAATCAGGGCTTCGCGCACCGAGGGACGGCTCACACCCAGCTGTTTGGCCAGTTCGCGCTCTGCCGGCAGGCGCGTACCGACCGCAAACTCGCCCGCCTTGATCAGCGCACGCAACTGTTCCGCAATTTGGCGGTACAGGCGCTGGGGTTCGACAGTTTTGAGCGGCATGGGGCGGGTGTAAGGGTTAGCGAGAATTGGCCAAGTGGTCAGGCCAATTAATATTGCGTGCAGATGGACATTTGCCATATCGGGCAAAACCCTAGGAAGGCATGCATTGGCGCAGATTCGCGGAAAAGGCCGCAGGTCGACCTTAGAACCCGAGAACGCGCGCGATTCGGCCTGACTTCTGTTCGTCCGTCTATTCGTTCATCACAACATGTCACGCACAGCGTGCATTGCAAGGAGACAGCATGCGTCTGAAGGGAAAAATTGCACTCGTCACGGCCGCCGGTCAGGGCATCGGCCGGGCCAGTGCGCTCGCCTTGGCCGCCGAGGGCGCGCAGGTCTGGGCGACAGACCTCAACGCCAAACTGCTGGAGAGCTACCGGGGCGTCGCCAACGTCACAGCCCTGCCGCTGGACGTGCTGGACAAGGCCGCGATCATCCAACTCGTGAGCCAGATACCGTCGCCCAATGTGCTGTTCAATTGCGCCGGCTTTGTGCACCATGGCACGGTGCTGCAAGCCACGGATGAGGATTGGATGTTCGCCTTCAACCTCAATGTGAGAGCCCAGTTCTGGACGATTCAGGCCGTGCTGCCGGGCATGCTGGCGCAGGGCGGCGGCAGCATCATCAACATGTCGAGTGTCTGTAGCAGCATCAAGGGCTTGCCTAACCGGTTTGTCTACGGTGCCTCCAAGGCAGCCGTGATTGGCCTGACCAAGAGCGTGGCGGCCGACTATGTCGCGCAGGGTGTTCGTTGCAATGCCCTTTGCCCAGGCACGGTGGATACCCCTTCACTGCAGGACCGCATCAACGCCCATGACGACCCGGTAGAGGCGCGCAAGAACTTCATTGCACGTCAGCCCATGGGCCGGCTGGCGCAGGCGCACGAAATGGCGCCACTCGTCGTGTTTCTGGCAAGCGATGAGTCCGCTTTCGTGACGGGCCAGGCTTATGCCAATGATGGCGGAATGACGATATGAACCAGCTTGATTTCAAGGGCCGTCATGCGATCGTGACCGGTGGCGCCACGGGCCTCGGCTACGCCATCGCGCAACGACTCATCGCTTCAGGCGGCAGCGTCAGCCTGTGGGACCGGGATGAAGCGGGGGCGCAGAAGGCGGCGACGGCTCTGGGGGCGAAAGCCCAAGCCGTGGCCGTGGATGTGTCCCAGCAAGGCTCGGTGGTGCAGGCCGTGGCCAACACATTGAGCCACGCGCCGCAAATTCATGCACTGATTAACTGCGCTGGCATCACGGGGCCCAACACCAAGGTGTGGGATTACCCGGTGGAGGCCTGGCGGCAGGTGATGGATGTCAACCTGACGGGCCTGTTCCTCTGCTGCCGTGAGGTGCTGCCCCACATGCGTCAACACAATGCGGGTCGGATCGTCAACATCGCCTCGGTGGCCGGCAAGGAGGGCAACCCCAATGCCAGTGCCTACAGCGCGAGCAAGGCGGCGGTGATTGCACTGACCAAGTCCCTCGGCAAGGAACTGGCCGACACGGGTATTCGCGTCAACTGTGTGACGCCGGCCGCAGTCAAGACGGCGATCTTTGACCAGATGACACCTGAGCACATTGCGTTCATGCTCTCGAAAATTCCGATGAACCGTTTTGGCGAACCCGACGAGGTGGCCGCGATGGTGGCCTGGCTGTGCACGGACGAATGCTCGTTTTCCACGGGTGCGGTTTTCGATCTCTCGGGCGGGCGTGCGACCTACTGAGCCAGACTTGTCGATAATGAGGGCAGGCTGTCCCGGCAATGAGAGAGACATGGGCGCTGGATTGTGATTACAACGAAAGGACATTTCCATGAAACTGGTTCGATATGGCAAACCCGGAAAAGAAAAGCCGGGACTGATTGATGCAGACGGCAAGCTGCGCGATCTCAGCAAGGTCATCAAGGACATCGGTCCGGAGCAACTCAATGATGCGGCGCTGGCCAAGCTGCGCAAGCTCAAACCTACCAACCTGCCGCTGGTGCGCGGCACACAGCGCATGGGCTGCCCGGTCACAGGCATTGGCAAGTTCATCGCCATTGGCTTGAACTACAGCGACCATGCCAAGGAAGCTGGCATGCCGATTCCGAAGGAGCCCATCGTCTTCACCAAGGCCATCAGCTGCATCCAGGGTCCGGACGATGACGTCATGCTGCCCAAGGGGTCAGTCAAGGGCGACTGGGAGGTCGAGCTCGGCGTGATCATCGGCAAGCAGGCGCGTCATGTGTCGCAAAAGGCGGCGCTCGACTACGTGGCCGGCTATTGTGTCTCCAACGACGTCAGCGAACGCGAGTTCCAGCTCGAGCGCGGTGGCCAGTGGGACAAGGGCAAGGGTTGTGACACCTTTGGCCCGCTCGGCCCTTGGCTCGTGACCCGTGATGAGATCGAGAACCCGCAGCGCCTGGCGATGTGGCTTGACGTCAATGGCGAGCGCATGCAGACCGGCAACACCAGGACCATGATCTTCAGTGTGGCCAAGATCGTGAGCCATTTGAGCCAGTACATGACCCTGATGCCAGGTGACGTCGTGATCACCGGCACCCCACCTGGCGTGGCCATGGGCATGAAGCCGCAGCGCTTCCTCAAGAAGGGGGATGTCATGACCGTCGGTATCGATGGCCTGGGCGAACAGCGTCAGAAGGTCGTGCCGTTCAAGCTGGCGAAATAGGCACTTAAACACGCGCTGCTTCCTCATGCGCGCGCCTGGAGCGCAAGGCTAGCCAGGTTCCGGGCCCCATGCGGGTCGAGAGGCCCCCGTTTTCACGGGGGCTTTTTTTATTTTCTGCAGATGTCTGGTGCGCGACAGCAATTTCATGCAAAATAGCACGATCGTTCGTTTATTTTCCTGACCTCCCATGGCTGTAAGCGCTTTGCCTGTTAAAACACCACGCCGCGTTGTCCCCGACAGCGCGAAGCAGGGCCGTGCCCTGCACAAAGGCCAGCAGACCAAGCTGATCATCGTGGAGGCTGCGCTCGGGCTGGCCACGCAGATCGGCCTGGAAGGACTGAGCATCGGCGTGCTGGCCGAAATCACCCACATGAGCAAATCGGGCGTGTTTGCCCATTTCGGCTCGCGTGAGGAACTGCAGATCTCCGTCATCCGCGAGTACTTCAGCCGCTTTGAGCAGGAGGTGTTCTACCCCGCGCTCAATGAGCCGCGGGGTCTGCCCCGGCTGGAAGCCATGTTCGGCAACTGGATGAAGCGCGTGGCGGTCGAAATCCAGTCAGGCTGCATCTTCATCAGTGGTGCCGTCGAGTTCGATGACCGGCCCGGCCCCGTGCGTGACGCATTGGCCAACTCGGTCAAGACCTGGCTCAACGCCATGAACCGTGCCGTGGTGCAGGCCAAGGAAGTCGGGCACCTGCGTATCGATGCGGATGAAAAACAGATTGCCTTCGAGATTCACGGCCTGATCCTGGCGTTGCATTACGAAGCCCGTTTTCTCAAATACCCGGGCTCGATTGATCGAGCCCATCAGGGCTTCGAGCACATTCTGGCGCGCTATGGCAACCCAGCGGTACTCAAGCCCAAGGCACGCGCTACCAAATCCAGCCTTTCACAAAAATCATCTTTCGCTTAAAGGAGTTCCCCCATGCCCAGCTATACCCCGCCACTGCGCGACATGCAATTCGTGATGCATGAGGTGTTCAATGTTGCCGAAGAATTCAAGGCCATGCCCAAGCACGCCGAGATGGACGAGGAGACCATCAATGCCGTGCTTGAAGAGGGCGGCAAGTTCGCGGCCGAGGTGATCTTTCCACTCAACATCAGCGGTGATGAAGAGGGGTGCAAGCTTGATCAGAAAACCCATGCCGTCACCACGCCCAAGGGTTTCAAGGAGGCCTATGCCAAATACGTCGAGGGCGGCTGGCCCGCACTGAGTTGCGATCCCGAGTTTGGCGGCCAGGGCTTGCCTGTGGTCGTGAACCAGTGCTTCTACGAAATGATGAATTCGGCCAACCAGGCCTGGACCATGTACCCGGGCCTGACGCACGGTGCCTATGCCGCCTTGCACACACACGGCACCGAAGAGCAGAAGAAAACCTACCTGCACAAGATGACGAGCGGTGAGTGGACTGGCACCATGTGCCTGACCGAGCCGCATTGCGGCACCGACCTGGGCCTCATGCGCACCAAGGCCGAACCCCAGCCCGACGGCAGCTACCGCATCACCGGCAACAAGATTTTCATCAGCGCGGGTGAACATGACATGGCGGACAACATTGTTCACCTCGTGCTGGCCCGACTGCCCGATGCACCCAAGGGCATCAAGGGCGTGAGCCTGTTCATCGTGCCCAAGTTCATGGTCAAGCCGGATGGCTCGCTGGGTGAGCGCAACGGCATCTACTGCGGCGGCCTGGAGCACAAGATGGGCATCCATGGCAACGCCACGGCGCAGATCGTGATCGACAATGCCTACGGTACGCTGGTGGGCCAGCCCAACAAGGGCATGCAGGCCATGTTCGTGATGATGAACGCGGCCCGCCTGGGCGTGGGCAACCAGTCACTGGGCCTGACCGAGGTGGCCTTCCAGAATGCGCTGGCCTATGCCAAGGACCGCATCCAGATGCGTTCGCTCTCCGGCACCAAAGCCAAGGACAAGCCGGCCGATCCCATCATCGTGCACCCCGATGTGCGCAAGATGCTGCTCACCGCCAAGGCCTATGCCGAAGGTGGCCGTGCCCTGGCCTGCTACGGCGCGCTGCTGCTCGACAAGGAGCTGCACCACCCCGATGCCAAGGTGCGCAAGAACAGCGGCGAAATCCTCTCGCTGCTGACCCCTATCGTGAAGGCCTTCCTGACCGACAACGGTTACCAGGCCGCCACCATGTGCCAGCAGGTGTTTGGTGGTCACGGCTACATCAAGGAATGGGGCATGGAGCAGTTCGTGCGCGATGCCCGCATCAACATGATCTACGAAGGCACCAACACGATCCAGTCGCTTGACCTGCTGGGCCGCAAGATCCTCGGCGACAACGGTGCTGCGCTCAAGAAGTTCGGCAAGATGGTTGGGGCGCTGGTGGAAGAAGAGGGCGTGAACGAGAAGATGGCTGAATTCATCAACCCGATTGCTTACCTGGGTGACCAGATGACCAAGTTCACCACCGAGCTGGGTTTCAAGGGTTTGCAGAACCCGGACGAGGTAGGTGCTGCTGCGGTGGACTATTTGCGCGTGGCCGGCCATCTGGTGTTTGGCTACTTCTTTGCCCGCATGGCTCAGGTGGCGCTGCGCCAGATTGCCGCCGGCAATACCGATCCCTTCTACCAGGCCAAGTTGCAGACAGCGCGCTTCTACTTTGCCAAGCTGTTCCCGGAGACCGCCACGCTGATGCGCACCGCGCGTGCGGGCAGCAAGGTGTTGATGGACACAGAGGCTGCGCTGGCCTGAACCAGCGCATGACTGAATTTGCCCCCGACACGCAGACAAGGAGACAACACCATGGTTACCAGAACCCTCATGACATTGATGCTCGCATCCGCAGCAGGCTTGGCCAGTGCGCAGTCCACCCCGGTGGGCGCCTGGCACACGGTTGATGACGCCACCAAGGAAGTCAAAAGCCTGGTGGTGATCACCGAGAGCAATGGCACGCTGCAAGGCCGCGTTGAGAAACTCCTGCGCAAGGAGGCCGATCTGAACGCGGTCTGCGACAAGTGCACGGATGACCGCAAGGGCAAGAAGATCCTTGGCATGGAAATCATTCGCGGCGCCAGGAAGGCAGATGGCAAGGATGTCTGGGAGGGGGGCAATGTGCTCGACCCCGAGAACGGGGCCGTCTATTCGGCCAGACTCACGCCCATCGAGGGCGGCAGGAAGCTGGAGATGCGTGGCTACCTCGGCCTGCCCATGCTGGGTCGTACCCAGACCTGGATCCGCGTCGCTCAGTAAAGCCCTGTAGCCCGTCGCGCGATGGGCTGCTCACACATATCAGGAACAAGCATGTCCCGTTTCCAAGTTAAAAAAGTCGCCGTACTAGGTGCCGGTGTGATGGGGGCGCAGATTGCCGCCCATCTGGTCAATGTCAGGGTGCCGGTGGTGCTGTTTGACCTTCCTGCCAAGGAAGGGCCGAAGAACGGCATCGTCAGCAAGGCCGTGGACGGCCTCAAGAAGCTCAAGCCCTCTCCCCTGGGCGTCGCGGACGATGCGGGGCTCATCGGCCAGGCCAATTACGAAGAGCACATGGAGCAGCTCAAGGACTGCGACCTGATCATCGAAGCGATTGCCGAGCGCATGGACTGGAAGCTCGATCTCTACAAGAAAATCGCTCCCTTTATTGCGCCGCATGCCATCGTGGCGTCCAACACCTCGGGCCTGTCCATCACGCAACTGAGTGAAGCACTGCCTGAAGAAATCAAGCCACGCTTCTGCGGCATCCACTTCTTCAACCCGCCGCGTTACATGACGCTGGTCGAGCTGATCACCACGCCCAGCACACAGCCGAAAATCCTCGACGACCTGGAGACCTTTGTCACCAGCAACCTGGGCAAGAGTGTGGTGCGGGCCAAGGACACCCCCAACTTCATTGCCAACCGCATCGGCATCGCCGGCATGCTGGCCACGATGAAAGAGGTCGAGAACTTCGGCCTGAGCTATGACGTGGTGGATGACCTCACCGGCAAGAAGCTGGGCCGAGCCAGCTCGGGCACCTTCCGTACCGCCGATGTGGTGGGCCTGGACACCATGGCCCACGTCATCAAGACGCTACAGGACACGTTGAGCGCCAAGACCGATCCGTTCTACGAGAGCTTTGATACTCCTGCAGTGCTCAAGAGCCTGCTGGAAATGGGCCACCTGGGCCAAAAGACCCGGGCCGGTTTCTACAAGAAGGTCGGGCGCGATGTGATGCGCTTCGACCTGGAGAGCAAGGAGTACGTGCCTGGTGGCCAGAAGGCGGATGAGGTCTACGGCCGCATGCTCAAAAAGCCCGCGGGCGAGCGGCTCAAACTGCTGCGCAACAGCGAAGGCGCGCAGGGACGTTTCCTCTGGGCCATCCTGCGCAACAGCTTCCACTATGCGGCCGTGCACCTGGCCTCGATTGCCGAGACCGCACGCGATGTGGACTACGCGATGCGCTGGGGCTTCGGCATGAAGCAGGGCCCGTTCGAGCTCTGGCAGGAAGCCGGCTGGCTCGAGGTCGCCAACATGATCAAGGAGGACATCGATGCCGGCAAGGCGTTGTCCAAGGCGCCGCTGCCCGACTGGGTGTTCACTGGCCCCGTGGCCAAAGCCGGCGGTGTGCACACGCCCGAGGGGTCGTGGGACCCGGTGGCGGGCAAGTTTGTTCCGCAGCGTCAGCTGCCCGTGCATGCACGTCAGCATTTCCCGGAGAGCGTCAAGGGCGCTCAGGCCGCTCGCGCCGAGACCGCAGGCAAGACCCTGCATGAGGACGATGCCATCCGCCTGTGGACGCTGGATGACGAGGTGCTCATCGCCAGCATCAAGACCAAGATGCACGCCATCAGCCCGGACGTCACCGAGGGCCTCATCCGCGGTGTCGAACTGGCCGAGAAGGACTTCCAGGGTCTGGTGATCTGGTCGCCTGACGAGATGTTCTCTGCCGGTGCCGATCTGCAGGCCATGCTGCCGGCTTTCCTGATGGGTGGCGTCGCCATGATCGAGGGCGTGGAGCAGGAGCTGCAAAACGCCATGCTCAAGCTGCGCTACGCGAACGTGCCTACCGTGTCTGCCATTCGTGGTCTGGCACTCGGTGGCGGCTGCGAGATGGCGGTGTATTCCGCCAGGCGCGTTGCTGCGATGGAGAGCTATATCGGCCTGGTCGAAGTCGGCGTGGGCCTGGTGCCGGGTGCTGGCGGACTGACCTATATCGCACGCCGCGCGGCAGAGAATGCGGCTGCTTCCACCGGCAAGGACCTGCTGCCTTTTCTGACCGAAGGATTCACGGCTGCGGCCATGGCCAAGGTGGGCACGAGCGCACTGGAATCACGCAAGCTCGGCTACCTGCTGGACAGTGATGTGGTCGTACCGCACAAGGATGAGCTGCTGTTCGTTGCCATCAACGAGGCCAGGGCCATGTACCAGTCGGGCTATCGTCCGCCGCTCAAGCGCCTGTTTCCCGTGGCCGGGCGCAGCGGTGTGGCCACCATCAAGGGGCAGCTCGTGAACATGCGAGACGGCGGCTTTGTCAGCGACCACGACTTTCACATTGCTAGCCTCATTGCCAATGTGGTGTGCGGCGGCGACGTCGATGGTGGCAGTCTGGTGAGCGAGGAGTACCTCATGACGCTGGAGCGCAAGGCCTTCTGCTCACTGCTGACGCATGGCAAGACGCAGGAGAGGATCATGGGCATGATGAACACCGGCAAACCGGTTCGTAACTGATCAAGCTACTGCGGAACCGATATGCGTCGTTGCAGCCCAAAAACAATCCTCACGTACAGGGAGTACGTTCCGGTTGTTTCCGGGCGCCCGCGCCTAGCCTATCGGTCCCTCGCGACGCTTGCTCAATCACGAACCTATCCTCTTTAAGAATTAGCTCACAGGAGAAACCATGAGCAAACAAGTCCAAGACGCCTACATCGTTGCCGCCACGCGCTCGCCCATCGGGCGCTCGCATCGCGGTGTGTTCCGCAATACCCGGCCTGACGCATTGCTGGTCAACGTGCTGCAGGCGGCGCTGGCCCAGGTGCCTACGCTCGACCCCAAGGCCATCGAAGACCTGATTTGCGGTTGCGCCATTCCCGAAGGGCCGCAGGGCCTGAACATCGCACGCATCGGCGCGGTGCTGGCCGGGCTGCCCAACAGTGTGGGCGGCATCACGGTCAACCGTTTCTGTGCCTCGGGCCTGAGCGCGATCCAGATGGCGGCCGACCGCATCCGCGTGGGCGAGGCCGAGGTGATGATCGCCGCCGGCACCGAGAGCATGAGCATGGTGCCCATGAGCGGCAACTCGCCTTCACTGTCACCCGCCATGTTTGCCAATGACGAGAACATCGGCATTGCCTATGGCATGGGCCTGACGGCCGAGAAGGTGGCCACGCAGTGGAAGGTCAGCCGCGACGCGCAGGATGAGTTCGCCTACCAGTCCCACATGAAAGCCCTGGCCGCCATGGCCGCAGGCGAGTTTGCCAACGAGATCACGCCTTTCGAGGTGACGGACCGTTCGCCCGATCTGCACAGCGGCGAGGTCATCAGCAAGCAGCGTACGGTGAGCCTGGATGAAGGCGCACGCAAGGACACCACGGTCGAGGGCCTGGCCAAGTTGCGCACCGTGTTCGCAGCACGTGGCTCGGTCACCGCGGGCAACAGCTCACAAACCTCGGATGGCGCGGGTGCATTGATCCTCGCGAGCGAGAAGGCGGTCAAACAGTTTGGCCTCAAGCCGCTGGCCCGCTTTGTGAGCTTTGCCAGCAAGGGCGTGCCACCGCACATCATGGGCATTGGTCCGATTGAGGCCATTCCGGCCGCGCTGCGCTATGCGGGGTTGAAGCAGGACGATATCGACTGGTTCGAACTCAACGAGGCATTTGCCGCGCAGTCGCTCGCCGTCATCAACACGCTGGGTCTCAATG
The DNA here is from genome assembly GCA_018815325.1 of Gammaproteobacteria bacterium. GTDB lineage: Bacteria > Pseudomonadota > Gammaproteobacteria > Burkholderiales > Burkholderiaceae_C > JAHIYE01. The sequence continues at coordinate 453,356 of JAHIYE010000021.1, forward strand.
CCGCCAAGGTCAATCCCATGGGGGGAGCCATTGCGCTGGGCCACCCGCTCGGCGCGACCGGTGCGATCCGTGCCGCTACCGTGATCCATGCCTTGCAGCGCAAGCAGCTCAAATACGGGATGGTGACGATGTGTGTAGGGATGGGGCAGGGCGCCGCCGGCATCTTCGAACGCGTTTGATTTTGGGGCTACTGCGCGGGCGATCTGCAGCGTTGCGGGGCCCGTCAGGAAATCCTCATGCACCTGAAGTGCACTCCGGTTTCCTGCCACCCGCGCCTCGCATCTCATCCCGCTCGCTACGCCCGAGGTGTGAAAGTTCACGAAGGGTAGCTTCGGAGGTTTGATTTTCATCGGACTGGCGTTGGAGCCAGCCGTGTTTCGCAAGCCTGCAAAGACAGGTCACTGGATACTTCATGGAGGCAGACATGCAGATACAGACACTCAGTTCAGGTTCGGCCCAACTCGCCTTGCGCGTATATGAGCCTGCATCCCCGGCGCATGCCAGCGTGGTCATTGGTGGGGCGATGGGCGTGCGGCAGGATTTTTATGCGTCCTTTGCCGAGTGGCTCGCGGGTCAGGGTTACCGTGTCTCCACCTTCGACTACCGCGGCAGTGGTGACTCACGACCGGACACGCAAGATGGTTCGCTGCGCGGCTACCGGGCCGACCTGCTCGACTGGACCAGCGATTACGCTGCGGTGATCGACGCGGCCAAGGCTGCGCTGCCGCAGGCGCCGCTCTATCTGCTCGGCCACAGTCTGGGCGCGCAGTTGCCCGGCTTGCTGAAGAACCCGGGTCAGGTGGACGGCATGCTCAGCATCGCGGCGGGCAGCGGCTACTGGCGTGACAACGCACCCCAGCTCAAGCGCGTGGTGCTGTACTTCTGGTATGTGCTGGTGCCGCTGGCAACGCGCCTGTTTGGTTACTTTCCGGGGCGCAAGCTGCGCAAGGTGGGTGATCTGCCCACGGGGGTCATCATGCAGTGGCGTAAATGGTGTCTTGATCCGCATTACAGCGTAGGCGCGGAGGGTGAATCGGCTCGCCAGAGCTATGCAAGGGTGAGCTTTCCGGTGCGCGCGCTGGCCATCTCCGATGATGAACTGATGACACTGCGTGGTACGCAAAACCTCGTGAGCTTCTACACCGGAGCTTCGTGCAGCATTGAACACCTCACGCCAGGCGAGGCCGGTGTCAAACGGATCGGGCATTTCGGGTTTTTTCGCGAGCAGTTCAACCAGACCCTGTGGCCGCACGCAGTGCAGATTCTGGAGCGCATGCGTGAGGCGGCTGCCACGCGGGCGGCTGGCGTCACCCGCACGACTGCCTGAGCCCCTCATCGTCGGCATACTTGGCACATGACAGAAGACACCGCAATCCACCCTTTCGACAGCGCGATCGCGCTCACGTCGCTCGAGACGCCGCACCACTACCGCGGCAGCAGCAGTCCAGCCTACTGGAACATGGTGGGCCCTTTCGGCGGCACCAGTGCGGCGACCGCCTTGCAGGCCGTGATGCAGCATCCTGAGCGTCTGGGTGAGCCCATCGCCCTGACCGTGAACTACGCCAGTGCGCTCGGTGAGGGTCCGTTCACGGTCGAGGCCAGGCCCGTGCGTACCAACCGTTCAACCCAGCACTGGATCGTCACCATCAGTCAGCCGGAATCCGACGGTCCGGTGGTCACGACGGCCACAGTCGTCACTGCCGTACGACGTGAGACCTGGAGCAGCCACGACACACCGATGCCGGCGGTGAAGCCGCCCGCTGATACCATTCGGCTTGGCCACAAATTTGAGGTGGAATGGGTCAATCGCTACGAGATGCGGCCACTGGCCGGATTGATTCCGGAGGCTTGGGATGGCGGCGGCGAGGGCAGCGAGAGTCGCCTGTGGGTGCGCGACAATCCGCCGCGCCCGCTGGATTTTCCCTCGCTGGCAGCATTGGCCGACGTCTTCTTTCCCCGCGTGTGGCTGCGTCGTGCCACGCGAGTACCGGCAGGCACCGTGTCCATGACGGTGCATTTCCATGCCGACAGCCAGCAACTGACCGGGTGTGGCAGCGGGTATCTGCTGGGCCAGGCCCGCGCGCAAAATTTTTGCAACGGGTTTTTTGACCAGACCGCACAGCTGTGGTCCGAAAGCGGTAACCTGCTGGCAACCAGCAGCCAGATTGTCTATTACAAGGAATAACATCCGGTTAACGAATCCGGGGAGGGGTGCCATGCGACCTCCTCATCTCCTTACTCCTCTCATCCATTCATCAGGAACCGACATGAGCGACACCCACAAAGACATCCTCTGCCACAGCGAGAACGGCGTGATGACCATCACCCTGAACCGCTTGGAGAAAAAGAACTCCCTGACCTCGGCCATGTATGCCGCGCTGGCGGCGGCGCTCGAGCAGGCCCAGGCCGATGCGACGGTGCGAGTCGTGGTGTTTCAGGGACACGAGACGATTTTCTCGGCCGGCAATGACATTGGCGATTTCCTCAACGCCCCCCCCGCCACGCAGGACTCGCCCGTGTTCGCCTTCATGCGAGGCCTCAGCAGTTTCCCCAAGCCTGTGGTGGCTGCGGTCTGCGGTCCGGCCGTGGGCATTGGTACCACGTTGCTGCTGCACTGCGACCTGGTCTATGCGGGCGACAACGCCGCCTTCTCCATGCCCTTCGTCAACCTGGGGCTGTGCCCCGAATTTGGCTCCAGCCTGCTGGTGCCCCGGCTCATGGGCTATCCCCGCGCTGCCGAGGCGCTGTTGCTGGGCGAGCCTTTCATGGCCGAGGCCGCCATGGAGGTGGGCCTGGTCAACCGCATCGTGCCGCCCACCGAGGCCAATGCCCTGGCCCAGCAGCAGGCCCGCAAGCTCGCGCTCAAGCCCCTGAGCGCGCTGATCGAGACCAAGCGACTGATGAAAAAAGGCCAGGCAGCGATGGTGACGGAGCGCATTGCGGAGGAGGGCGCAAGCTTTGGCCGCATGCTGCGCGAGCCCGCAGCCAAGGAGGCCTTTGGTGCCTTCATGGAAAAGCGCAAACCCGATTTCTCCAGGCTGTGAATCAAAATACCCATGAAAATGGCCTCCAGCCCTTTCCCATATTGCGCATGTAGCTACTAAATTTGTAGCATCTTGGGTAGACCGTGCCACAGCATCCCATACAAGGCATGGCAAACCGGGCTGCGGGGTCTTGGGCAGTTGCACATAATCACCCCATGAACACCACTTCCCGAGTTGAACCTGCGGGCCTGTCTGCCGCAGACCCCATTGTTTCCGTGCGCGGCATCGGCAAGACGTATGCAGGCGGTTTCCAGGCACTCAAGCGCATCGATCTTGACATCCGGCGAGGCGAAATCTTTGCGCTGCTCGGGCCCAACGGCGCGGGCAAAACGACCCTGATCAGCATCATCTGCGGCATCGTCAAGGCCAGCCAGGGCACGGTCATTGCCGACGGTCACGACATCGTGCACGACTACCGTGCAGCGCGTGCCAGTATTGGTCTGGTGCCGCAGGAGCTGCATACCGATGCGTTTGAGTCCGTCTGGGCCACGGTCAACTTCAGCCGCGGCCTGTTCGGCAAGGCGCCGGACCCTGCGCACATTGAAAAGGTGTTGCGGGACCTGTCGCTGTGGGACAAGCGCGACGCGAAGATCATGACGCTGTCGGGTGGCATGAAGCGCCGCGTGCTGATTGCCAAGGCGCTGTCGCACGAGCCCAGAATCCTGTTCCTCGACGAGCCCAGTGCCGGTGTTGATGTGGAGTTGCGGCACGATATGTGGCGCATGGTGCGGGAGCTGCGCGAACGTGGCACCACCATCATCCTCACCACCCACTACATCGAGGAAGCCGAAGACATGGCGGACCGCATCGGCGTCATCAGCAAGGGCGAGCTGATCGTGGTGGAGGACAAGGACGTGCTGATGCGCAAGCTTGGCAAGAAACAACTCACCCTGACCTTGCAGCATCCCATGACGAGTCTCCCGGCTGGGCTTGCTGCCTGGGCACTGGAGCTTTCCGGCGATGGCCACACACTGGTCTATACCTTTGACACGCAGAAAGAAGATACCGGCATCGCTGCCCTGCTGCGCACGCTCGGCGAGCATGGTATTGACTTCAAGGACCTGCGTTCCAGCGAGAGCTCGCTGGAAGACATTTTCGTGAGCCTGGTGCACACACCGAAAGGGGCGCTCGCATGAGCATGAACATCCATGGCATTCGCGCCATCTACCGCTTTGAGATGGCCCGTACCTTCCGTACCGTGATGCAGAGCATCGCCGCACCGGTGCTGACCACCTCGCTGTATTTCATCGTGTTCGGCACGGCGATTGGCTCGCGCATGGGCAACATCGACGAGGTGAGCTACGGGGCATTCATCATTCCCGGACTGGTCATGCTCTCGCTGCTGAGCGAAAGCATCTCCAACGCCTCGTTTGGCATCTACATGCCCAAGTGGGCCGGCACCATTTACGAACTGCTCTCGGCGCCGGTGTCGTGGGTGGAGGTGCTGCTGGGCTATGTGGGCGCAGCCGTCACCAAGTCGGTCATGCTCGGCCTGCTGATTCTTGGTACCGCGCGACTCTTTGTGCCGTACGAGATTCTTCACCCATTCTGGATGATCGCCTTCCTGCTCCTGACCGCCGTTACCTTCAGCCTGTTCGGCTTCATCATCGGCCTGTGGGCAGACAGCTTCCAGAAGCTGCAGGTTGTGCCGCTGCTGATCGTCACGCCGCTCACCTTTCTGGGGGGGGCGTTCTACTCCATCAGCATGCTGCCGCCCCTGTGGCAGAACATCACCCTGTTCAACCCGGTGGTGTACCTGATCAGTGGTTTTCGCTGGAGCTTCTACGGTGTGGCTGACGTGCACATTGCCGTGAGTTTCGGCATGACGCTGGTCTTCCTCGGCATTTGCCTAAGCATTGTCTGGTGGGTGTTCCGCACCGGCTACAAGCTCAGAAGCTGAGGAACTGAAGGGATGGGGGCAGCCGCAGCCTGCCCCTGCCACTCTTCACTCGAGATCATGCCTAGCAGCGGTCGCTGGCTGCCAGCACATCACAGGCGCGCAGCCAGCACCGCACCTTCGCGAATTGCCCGCTTCGCATCCAGCTCTGTCGCCAGTGCTGCGCCACCAATGCGGTGGAACCTCGGTTCACCGGGCGTGGCTTGCGCTTTGGTATCCGGCATCAGCTCCGCCAGCGACTCCTGCCCCGCGCACAGCACCACATGATCCACAGGCAACACGCGCGGCATGCCGTCCACGCTGATGTGCAGGCCTGCATCGTCAATGCGCTCGTAGGCAACGCCTGAGAGCATCTTTACGTCGTTGCGCTGCAGCACCGCGCGGTGCACCCAGCCCGAGGTTTTGCCCAGGCCCGCGCCGGGCTTGCCGGCCTTGCGTTGAAGTAAAAATAACTGGCGATAAGGTTCAGGGGGCGCTGGTGCCACCAGCCCGCCATTCGCCTGGGCCTGCAGGTCCACGCCCCATTCCTGGCACCAGCGCTCAATCGACACGGGCAGGGAGATCGCGGGGTCGTGCAGCAGGAACTCCGCCACATCAAAGCCAATGCCACCGGCACCGATGATGGCGACCTGTTTGCCGGGCGTCACCTTGCCCTGCAAAACATCCAGGTAGCTCAGTACCTTGGGATGGTCCACACCTTCGATGGACGGCTTGCGCGGCACGATACCGGTCGCCAAAATCACCTCGTCAAAGCCTTCCGCCAGCAACTGCGCGCGCGTCACGCGCTGGTTCAGTACCAGCTTCACACCCAGGAGTTCAATGTGACGGGCAAAGTAGCGCAGGGTCTGCGCAAATTCTTCCTTGCCGGGTACCCGCATGGCCACCTTGAATTGGCCGCCAATGCTGTCGCTGCTCTCAAACAGCGTGACCTCATGGCCGCATTCGGCAGCCACGGTGGCCGCAGACATGCCGGCCGGCCCGGCGCCCACCACGGCCACCCGCCTGGGCTGCGTGGTCTTGCGGTAGACCAGCTCGGTCTCATGGCCCGCACGCGGGTTCACGAGGCAGCTTGCGCGCTGGTTGGCGAACGTGTGGTCCAGGCAGGCCTGGTTGCAGCCGATGCAGGTGTTGATCTCGTCCACACGGCCCGTGGCTACCTTGTTCACGAATTCGGCATCGGCCAGGAACGGCCGTGCCATCGACACCATGTCCACCTGGCCGCTGGCAATCATGGCTTCGGCCTCGTCCGGCATATTGATGCGGTTGGATGCCACGACCGGCACCTTCACGCTGGCCTTCAGCCGTGCTGCCACGCTTGCAAACGCCGCGCGCGGCACCGAGGTGACGATGGTTGGTATGCGGGCCTCATGCCAGCCTACACCGGTATTGAAAATCGTCACGCCAGCCTGCTCCAGCGCCTGTGCGACCTGCACCACTTCTTCCCAGCTATTGCCGCCATCCACCAGATCCAGAATGGAAATGCGGTACATCAGGATGAATTTGCGTCCCACGGCCTCACGCACCTGGCGCACGATCTCCAGCGGCAGGCGCATGCGGTTTTCGATGCTGCCACCCCAGTCATCCGTACGCTGATTGGTGCGCTTGCACAAGAACTGGTTCAGCAGGTAACCCTCGCTGCCCATGATTTCCACCCCGTCGTAGTCCGCATCCTGCGCCAGCTTGGCGCAGCGCACGTAGTCGTGGATGGTGGAGGCAATGCCGCGCTCGCTCAAAGGACGTGGCTTGAACTTCGAGATGGGCGACTTGATGGCCGAGGCCGACACCACAAAGGGCTGGTAGCCATAGCGACCCGAGTGCAGGATCTGCATCAGGATCTTGCCGCCTTCCTCGTGCACCGCGCGCGTCACCAGCCGGTGGTTCGCCAGATCGAAGAACGAGTTGAGTGTGCCACCAAAGGGCAGCAACCAGCCGCGCCGGTCGGGTGAGATGCCGCCCGTCACGATCAGGCCCACGCCACCGCGCGCACGCTCCCGAAAATACGCTGCGAGCTTGGGGTAGTTGTAATAGCGGTCTTCCAGCCCTGTGTGCATCGAGCCCATGACCACGCGGTTGCGCAGCGTGGTGAAGCCAAGATTCAGGGGGCGGAGCAGGTGAGTGTGGGTGGTGGTGCTCATGCGATCAGGCAGCGTGAAGGGGGTTTCAGGAATCGCGGAACAAGTCCGCGCTACCCAAATGGTGCCATAGCTTGCCCGGTCATGGTTCTGGCCGGAGATGAGCGGTTACCCAGGCTGTACTCGTGCGGTTGACAGGCCTGCGTGAAATCTAGCAGCCGCCTGTCGGGCAAGCGTCTTTACACGCTGCGTTGCACCCGTTGATCGATGGCGCCGAAGATGCTTTGCCCCTCGCGGTCGAACATCTCGATGCGAACGGTATCGCCAAACTTCAGGAAATCGCTGATGGGCTTGCCGGTTTCGATGGCTTCGTACATGCGCACTTCAGCCAGGCAGCAATAGCCCACACCGCCGTTGGCAATCGACGAGCCGTGCAGTCCGCTCTGCTTGTTCGATACCGTGCCCGAGCCGATGATGGAGCCTGCCTCCACGTCTCTGGTTTTGACCATATGCGCCAGCAGTTGCGGGAAATTGAAGATCATGTCGGTGCCGGCATCCGGCTGGCCGAACAACTGATGGTTGATGTGAACAGTCAGGGGCCGGTGCACGCGACCGTCCCGCCAGTCAGCCCCGAGTTCGTCCGGGGTGATGGCGACCGGGCTGAAGGCTGATGCAGGCTTGGACTGGAAAAATCCAAAACCCTTGGCCAGTTCTCCGGGGATCAGATTGCGCAGCGAGACGTCATTGACCAGAACCAGCAGGCGAATCGCCTGCATGCACTGGTCTGGCGTGGCACCCATTGTGAGGTCGCCGGTGATGACAGCTACTTCGCCTTCGAGGTCGATACCCCAGTCCTCTGAGCGCGCCAGAATGGGATCGCGCGGCCCGACAAAGGCGTCGGAGCCACCCTGGTACATCAGCGGATCGGTCCAGAACTCCGCAGGCAATTCTGCGCCACGAGCCCGGCGCACCAGCTCGACGTGGTTCACATAGGCAGAGCCGTCGGCCCACTGGAAGGCGCGCGGCAGTGGCGAATGGCAGGCCGCCGGATCAAACGGATCCGAGTGGGAGAAGGCTCCGCTGTTCAGGGCCTCATAAACCTGGCGCAGTTGCGGCTCACAGGCATCCCAGTCGTCGAGCGCTGCCTGCAGCGTGCGGGCGATGGCGGGCACGGCGCGGCATTGCGTCATGGCGCGGTTGACCACGACCAGCGTACCGTCACGGCCTCCTTTTTTGAGGGTGGCAAGTTTCATCGGTGTTTACTCTCCGGCATAACTGCCGTCATGCATCCAGCGGGCGTGCTGAGGGGCCTTCTTGGTAAGCGCCCATTCGTTGAGCATGTCCCACTTCACTTCGTCCAGCATGCGGCTCATCTTCGGTGTGCCGGTATTCGCGGCCAGTTCCAGACGGTGGCCATTCGGATCAAAGAAGTAGATGGATTTGAAAATGGTGTGGTCTGTCGGGCCCACCACCTTGATGCCGTCGGCCTCGAGTCTGGCTTTGGTTTGCAGCATGTCGTCAAGGGATTCAACCTGAAGCGCCAGGTGCTGGGTCCATTCCGGCGTGTTGGGGTCCCGCCCCATGGGTGGCTTGGTGGGTAGTTCAAAGAAGGCGAGCACGTTGCCGTTGCCTGCATCGAGGAAGACGTGCATATAAGGGTCGGGCTCCTTCGTCGAAGGGACTTCGTTCTCGGCGATTGCCAGGATGAAGTTCATGTTCAGGTACTTCTGGTACCACTCGACGGTTTCCTTGGCGTCCTTGCAGCGGTACGCAACGTGATGGATTTTCTGGATTTTCATGTCATGCTCCTTCAGGTCTGGGCGTCCTGGCGCGCAATCGCCATGGCTTCACGCAACACGCAGAGGTCACCAATGTGGTTGGCCAGCAAAAGTATCAACTTCGCGTTGACCAGTGCACTTTGTTCATCTGAGAGATCTCGATGGGTCTCGATCAGGGCTTCGTAGAAATCATCGCCCGGTGTGTAGGCCTGGAAATAGCGCCTCCCAGGCTCATGGAGGTTGGGGCTCAGCTTGAGTGACATGGTGGGTGCCTTATTGAAGGTTGGCCGTCGCGCGCGCCAGTGCAGCACTGAGGGCGCTTGCATCAAAATCCCGCCACCGCGCAGCAACGTGTTGATCCGGACGTATCAGGTAGGTGGTTCCCGACCGGGCATCGTAGCGTTCGGCGAAACGGTTCCTGCTGTCCACAAGGGCCTGCAGTTTTTCAGGTGCGATACCGGCCTGGGGGGAGATCAGGACGACTTCGACGGGGATAGGCCAGTCAGCCAGTGATTTGAATGCGCGGGCTGTTGCGACATCAACAGCGGCAGGGTCGCCGACATACACAAGGGCCACGAAGCGGTTACCCATGCGATCAAGCAGCCAGCAGTCAGTGCCATCCGCCTGCATCGGCGCATCATCCATGCTCGCACCCGGCACCATGTTGCCTGCAAACATCGCGGTGTCGGGCGTGTTCAGCGGCGAATCGGTCAGGACACAGGGAACCGACAGGCGTCCGGAATTCACGAGGGTGCGGGCGAACGCATGATCACGGGCCAGGGTCAGTACGGCGTTGCGGAAGATCAGCGAGGTTTTGCTTTTGGGCGTGATGAAATCTGTTGAACGGGTCGAATTCAGCAGGTTTTCGTCGGCGGCGAAAACGCGTTCAGAGGAATAGCTGTCGAGCAGGCTTGAAGGGGCCTTGCCTTCGATGACCAGTTTGAGCTTCCAGCACAGGTTGTCGGTGTCCTGAATGCCGGAGTTGGCACCACGCGCCCCAAACGGGGAAACCTGGTGCGCCGCATCACCCACAAACAGCACGCGGCCGTGGGTGAAGCTGTTCATGCGGCGGCACTGGAAGGTGTAGACGCTCACCCACTCCAGGTCGAACTCATGGGTCTCGCCCAACATGGCTTTGATGCGCGGGATGACGTTTTCGGGCTTCTTCTCTGCTTCTGGATCGGCTTGCCAGCCGAGTTGAAAGTCAATGCGGAAGACGTTGTCAGCTTGACGATGCAAGAGCACCGACTGCCCGGGATGAAAAGGGGGGTCAAACCAGAACCAGCGCTCGGTGGGGAAATCAGCCTTCATCACCACGTCGGCGATGAGGAATCTATCCATGAATACCTTGCCGTCGATCTCCAGGCCCATCATGCGACGGATGCTGCTGCGTGCGCCGTCAGCCACGATCAGCCAATCGGTCTCCAGTGTGTAGATGCCATCCGGGGTTTCGACCTGCAGGGTGGCGCCTTGACCATCGGAATCGACGGCAATCACCTTGCTTTTGAAGCGCAGATCGAGATTGGACAACGCCTGCGCACGCTGGACTTCGTATTGCTCAAGGTAATACTGCTGGAGGTTGATCATGCCCGGACGCTTGTGGTCGGCCTGAGGCTGCAGATTGAAGTTGTAGACCTCTTCCTTGCGGAAGAAGGTGCGCCCCACGTTCCAACTCACGCCCTTGTCGACGCAGGGTGTTCCAATGCCGATGCGGTCCAGAATCTCCAGTGTGCGCTTGGCATAGCAAACGCCGCGGGACCCGACGGAAACCGTATCGTCGTCATCCAGGACGACCACCGGCACGCCAGACTGGGCCAGCTCAATGGCAGCAGCCAAACCAACCGGCCCGGCACCGACCACCACGACGGGGTAGCGCTGGGGCGTGCTGCCGGATTGCTCTGGTGGACGGACGTACGGGAAATTCGGATATCGATAGGTACTCAGCATGGCCTTGATCAGTGTTCTTGCAGGTCCCGTCTTTCAACGGCATGGGAAACTTACTCGGCCGCCTGCAGGGCATGCCACATTTCCTTGTCACGCTCGGCGGTCCAGATGCGTGGATGTTTGATGCCCTTGGCTTCATCGACGGCGCGAGCCACATCGAAGGGCAGGCAGTGCTCATAGATGAAGACCTGGCCGAACTTCGGGTCCATCGCCTTGCGGGCATGGGCCATGGCCTGATTCAGGTTCATGTCCTGCGCGGCAGCCTCACGGGCAGAGCTCAGCAGTGTGGTGACAAAGTCGCGGGTGTAGGCCAGACCGGCCTGCACGCGCTCGGGATTCTCCAGTGCCGGACCGCGACCGGGCACGAGCTTTTCCGGCTTCAGCGCGGCCAGGGCGTCCAGCGTGGCGGGCCATTCCTCGAGCTGCGCGTCGCCCGTGTAGCAGGCAGCGTCCGCTTCCACAAGGTCTCCCGAGAAGAGTACCTTTTCGGAGGGGACCCAGACAACGGTGTCCCCCTTGGTGTGGCCTGGGCCCACATGCATGATCTTGACCTCGAGCTTGCCCATCCACAGTGTCATCTCATCCTTGAAAACCAGAGTGGGCCAGGTCAGGCCAGGGATCGAGTCGAAGGCATCAAACAGGCGGGGGAAACGCTCGTATTCGGACTGCATGTCCTGTGCACCGCGTTCAACGATCATTTCGTAGGTGCCCTGGCTGGCAATGATCTCCTGCATGCCGGCCGCCTTGTAGCCCGAGGCCCCCAGCACGCGAACGGCATGGTAGTGGGACAGCACCACGTATTTGATGGGCTTTTCACTCACCTTGCGGATTTCGGCAATCAGCTTCTGCGCCATGACAGGCGTGGCCAGTGCATCGCAGATCAGCACGGCGTCTTCGCCGATGATGACGCCGGTATTCGGATCGCCTTCCGCCGTGTAGGCCCAGCAGTGCTCGGACAGTTGCGCAAAAGTGGTTTTCTTGACCGTCAGGTCGGCGACAGATGCAAACTGTTTGCTCATGATGTTTCCTTGTAGCTAGAGAATTACATGCCCAGATACGCGGCGCGTACCTGTTCATTGTTGAGGAGCTCCTGGCCCGTACCGGTGAGGATAACGTTACCTGTTTCCAGCACATAGCCACGATCGGCAATCGCCAGCGCCGCAAAGGCATTCTGCTCGACCAGCAGAATGGTCATGCCTTCGGCCTTGAGTGTCTTGACCACATTGAACACTTCTTCGACCAGCAAGGGTGCCAGACCCATGGAGGGCTCGTCAAGCAGCAGCATTCTGGGTCGACCCATGAGGGCCCGGCCAATCGCCAGCATCTGCTGCTGCCCGCCCGAGAGGGTGCCGGCCGGCAGTCTGCGTTTCTCCTTGAGCACGGGAAACATGGCAAAGATCTTTTCCAGATCGCCCTCGACCTGGTTCTTGGGCTGGGTATAGGCACCCAGACGCAGGTTGTCTTCAATAGACAACGGGCCGAACACCTGGCGGCCTTCCGGCGTCTGGCAGATGCCGCGGCGCACGCGCAGGTCAGAGCGCAATTTGCCGATGTCTTCTCCGTCGAAATGGATGCTGCCTGCGCTCATGGGCTGCACGCCTGACAGCGTTCGCAAAAAGGTCGTCTTGCCCGCGCCATTGGAGCCGACCAGCGCCACGGTTTCACCGCGTCGCACCTCCAGGCTGATGCCGTTGAGGGCCTTGATGCGGCCGTAACAACTTTCCAGCTGGTTGACGCGCAACAGCACCTCAGCCTTGGTGGGCACAGTTTCTTTCTGCAGGCGCCCGATGGACTGGCCCCCCATGCCGATCGATTCGGGGGCCAAGCTGGCGATGCGGTGGTAGAACTCACGGAATCCGGCCTTGGCCTTTTCGCCGAACAAGGGGTCGTCATTGTCCAGAAAGGCACGGTCGATTTCAGCCCAGTCTTCCGTGCACAAGGCCTGGCGGGCGAGCGGGAAAACATGTTTCTCCTCGGCACGAATATGCCCCTTCAGCACAGTGGTGTAGTTGCGCAAGGCCACGGCAAATCCGGAGGCTGCCGCCTGGGATTTTGCAGCCTCCGCGAGGTGGTCGCGCAAGGCCTTCAGATTGCCGGGCCCGGCATCATGTTCTGTCTGCAGGCGATCGAGTATGTCGGCAGCTTCTGTGCTGCGCATGCGCAGGATGCGAAAGAGATAGTCGTCTTCCTTGGGGTGGTGCGATTGATCGACAAACTGTTCAAGGTATTCGAAGACCGAGTGGAAGAAGAAGGGGTCAATCGGCGCCCCGCCCTCGATTTCCTCGGCGACGTGGTCAATGGTGGTGGCCAGGCGCCACAGGTTGCTGTGGTCCTGGCTGATGATGCGTAGAGCTTCCATGCGTATTTTCTTTTTCAGGCGTGCGAGCCGAGATAGGCGGCGATCACGTCGGGATTCCTGCGGACCTCTTCTCCCGTGCCTTCAGTCAGTTTCTTGCCGTAATCCAGGACGAGGATGCGGTCAGACAGGTTCATGACCATCTTCATGTCGTGCTCGACCAGCACCACGGTGATGCCGGAGTCGGCAATCTTGCGAATCAACTGGTCGACCTCAATGGTCTCCTTCGGGTTCAAGCCCGCGGCGGGCTCGTCCAGGAAAAGCAGTCGCGGCTTCAGGGCCAGCGCACGCGCAATCTCGAGTCGTTTCAGCGCGCCGTAGGGCATGCTGTCTGCATGGGCCGAAATGTATGGCTCCAGCCCGACGAAGCGCATGAGCTCGGCCGCTTCCAGCCGGAGCTCCGCGTCGCGTCGCCTGAGTGCGGGAAAGCGCAGGGCAGCCTTGAGCGGGTTGCGATCGAGCCGCAGGTGGGCACCCACCATGACGTTCTCTATGGCACTCATGTTCATGCAGATCTGCAGGTTCTGAAATGTCCGGGCAACGCCCCGCTCGGCTAATTCATTCGGTGTCCTGCCACTAATCGGCTCACCATCCAGCAGGATTTCACCGCTGGTGGGGGTATAAATTCCGGTGATCAGGTTGAACAGTGTGGTCTTGCCTGCACCGTTGGGGCCGATCACGGCATAGACAATGCCCGCTTCGATGCAGAAGCTGACGTTCTGTACCGCCTTGACGCCGCCGAAATGGATGGAGAGCTGGTTGACTTCAAGCAATGACAAGCTCATTCTCCTTGCCTGAATCGGGCCGCCAGTGTGGGTACCAGCCCCTTCGGCATGAAAATCATGCACAGCATCAGGATGGCGCCGAAGACAACGGTTTCCCAGCCCTCGAAAGACACCAGAACCTGCGGCAGCGCGGTGAGCAGGACCGCGCCGACCACGGAGCCATAGACGGACGCCATGCCACCGATCACCACCATGGTGACGAGTTCAATCGAATGAAAGAAGTTTGCGATGTTGGGTGTGACGAAGCCGACATAGTGCGCGGTGACGCTGCCCATCAGGCTTGCAAAGACGGCGGAAATCACAAATATCGCCACCTTGTAGCGTGCCACGTTGACGCCGGCGACCTGGGAGGCAACTTCCGATCCATGCAGTGCTCGCAGGGCCCGGCCAAAAGGCGAATCGATCAGGTTGAGCGAGGCCCAGATGCTGAGCGAGAGCAGCAGGGCGATGACCCAGTACCACTGCTTGTCGCTCGACAGCTCAAAGCCCATCAATCCGAGGGCGGGCACCGGCATGCCATCTGGGCCACCGGTCAGGGAGGCTTCGTTGCGCAGAACGATATTGATGATGATGCCAAGGCCCAGCGTGGCCATTGCCAGATAGTGTCCCTTCAGTTTGAAGATCGGGCGAGCCACCAGGGCGGCCAGCAGACCCGTTGCGACAGCACCTGCCCCCATGGCGAGCAAAGGTGGCCAGCCAAAGGACGTGGGCAGCACGGCCGAGGCATAGGCACCGATGCCCAGGAAGCCGGCATGGCCCAGACTGATCTGGCCGGCGAAGCCGATCAGCAGGTTCAGTCCCAGCACAATGACCGCATTGATGGCCATGCGGCTCGCCAGGTCCAGGTAGAAGTTGTTGGGCAGCACGAAGGGCAGCACCAGCAATACGGCGATAACCAGGTAGAGCCCGGCGTAGATGTTCTTTGGCATGGGCTACACCCGATCCGTAGATTTGCTGCCGAACAATCCGCGCGGCATGAAAAACAGGATCAGCAGGATCAGGACAAAAGGCATGGCATCCTTGTAGGACGATGACACATAGCCAGCGCCCATGGCCTCCAGCGTGCCGACGAGCAGGCCGCCGACCACGGCACCCAGGCCGCTGCCCAGGCCGCCAACCACGGCAGCGACAAAGCCCTTCAGTCCGAGCATGATGCCCACGTCGTAGGAGGTCAGCGTGATGGGCGTCACCAGAACCCCGCCGAGCGCGCCGAGTGCGGCCGACATCGCGAAACTCATGAGCAGCACCCAATCGGTGTTGATGCCGACGAGTTCTGCTGCCAGCCGGTTGTGAGAAGTGGCGAGCATGGCCTTGCCCTGCAGGGTCCGGTTGAAGAAGTACCAGAGCGCTACGACGACCACGGCCGTCATGCCAAGGACCCAGAGGCTTTGGGGCATCAGGGTCGCACCGAGAATGGAGATGGGGGTGTCGCCGGAGAAAGCCGGCAGGCTGTGGGCGCCTTTGCCAAGCCATACCTGGATCAGGCCGCGGATGATGAGGGAGGCCCCGATGGTGATGATGATCAGGGTCACGGTCTCGGCGCCCTTCACGGGCTCTATGGCGAGTTTCTCCACCAGCATGCCGACGAGGGCCGGAATCGCGATGGCCAGCATCAAGGCCACCGGCCACGGCAGGCCTCCCTGGGTGAAGAACACGGCGAGCATGCCGCCGAGCATGATGAACTCGCCCTGGGCGAAGTTGATGACATTGCTGGCGTTGTAGATCAGCGTGAAGCCAAGCGCCGCCAACGCATAGGTGGCGCCAACGGTGATGCCTGAAAACAGGAACTGCAGGAATTCGGCAAACATCTCATTTGCTCCGTTTCTGATGACTGGGAGCCCGATGGCTGACCGTGTGCACTGACATGTCTTCTCCTGCTCACATGGGTTACAGAGGCTGAACGCCGCAAAGCTTTCGATTCTTAAATGGATCAGGGCGCATGTCAATAAAGCGATACAAAAAACTATAAATAAAGTAAATAAAGTATCATAAAAAGAATTGTCAATAGGGATTCCCCGCGGTGCAGCTGGTGCGATATGAGGGGCTCGCAGCCTCGGCCCGCCTGTGCATAACAGGCGGGCGAACGGGTCTGCGGGGCCTAGAGCGGAGGGGTGAGCGGGTCGACGCTTTGGAAGCGTTCGGCCAGCAGGGGCAAGGCAGCCGGCGTGCTGCCGTTGGCCAGCCTCATGTGCAGATCCAGGTGCCGCTCGGAGGGGGCGAGCAGGCGCCGGTAGAGCTCCTTGCACAGGAGTCTGGCCTTTTGTCCGGGCCAAGTGCCGGGCAGCAGCACGTCGGGCAGTTCCGGGTCGCGCAGCAGCAGACGACGGTAGTCATGAATGAGCAGGGTGCGAAGCAGGAAGGCCTGCTCGTCGCTGATGTCACTCTTCACGTCGTGACGCAATGCTTCCACCACGGGCTGGTAGCGGCTGACGAAGTCTGCATAGGCAAGGCCAAGGTGCTCCAGATCCCAGGCGCGCCGCACCATGTCGGCATCGTTGGCCGAGAGGTTGAAGCCTGCGTTGGCCGCCAGCAGGGGCATCAGGTGCTTGAGCAGATCACTCATGCCGTCTGCCATGAGTGCATCAAAGGCGGTCGTCAGGTCGGTGCTTGGGTGTACGAAGCAGTCTGAGCCGAGGGAGCCAAAGCCCTGCCAGAAGAGTGCACCACGCAGTCGTTCGCGTTGTTTGGGATCGAGCTCGCCGATCACCAAGATAAGGCGCCACCGGTGGTCCCAGGTGGGCGCATGGGATGAGTAGATATGACGCGAGGCCTCTTCAAACCGCCGTTGACCAGCGGGCGTCAGCATGTAGTCGGCACGTCGGCCATGGGCTTCGGTACGCAGCCACTGCTCCTTGGCAAGGCGGAAAATAGCCGTTCTAACCAGCCGGTCGCTGACATCCAGGGGGGCGAGCAGGTCGATCAGGCTGCCCAGCCAGATCCTTCCTCCGCGCGGCAAAACGGCATCGCCGAAGACCGAAATGATCAGCGATCCAGCCTGTACACGGCGCTGTTGCAGGAAGTCGTCTATTCGTTTCTTGGCGGGATGGATCACGAGAATGGCCGGATCAGCCGGCGCAAAAGTTCTGATCTTAGTCGTTTCCGGTGCCTGGGCCTGGTTAGGGTCGGCTGGGGCTTGCATTCAACGCGGCGTCATTTCAGGGCGGCGTCCTGACGCTGCCGTGAATGATCGCGCCATCTTTGCTGCCTCAGCTGTGAGGACTTCATGGAAAACCAAACTGATACTTTTAATAAAATAATTATACTTAATTTGTATCGTATTATGGTAGGCTAGCCGACTTCAGGAAAAAACCCGTGCACGTACTGGGTGGTCCGTGCCCGGATGCCGTCCGACCGATTTCAAGAGATTGAGGAGAATTCATGCCCCACCCCCTGTTCGACAAGCATCGTGCCTTGCTGGACGCTGCACTTCAGGCGATCCAGACGCGTACCTACTGGTCCCCTTACAACGAAATGCCGAGTCCGAAAACCTATGGAGAGACGGCGGCGGAAGATGGGAAGCGCGCTTTTGAAGCCTTATTGGGCAAGAAGTTCGAGATCACCCAGCCGGGGCAGACCGGTTGGCTTGGCGGTGAGCAGTCTCCATTCGGCATCACCCTGGATGTGCAGTACCCGGTCTGCGATGCGCAGGCGCTGGTCGAAGCCGGTCAGAAAGCCATGGCCAGCTGGCAGGCCGTGGGTTGCGAAGGGCGCACCGGTATCTGTATCGAGATCCTGGATCGCCTGAACAGGCAGAGTTTTGAGTTGGCGCATGCCGTGATGATGACCACCGGCCAGGCCTGGATGATGGCTTTTCAGGCTGGCGCGCCCCATGCGCAGGATCGTGGCCTCGAAGCGGTCACCTATGCCTACCGCGAGCAGAGCTTTGTACCCGCCGAGGCGCTCTGGGAAAAACCCCAGGGCAAGAACCCGCCGCTCGTGATGAAGAAGCACTTTGAAGTGGTTGGGCGTGGTGTCGGCGTGGTGATCGGTTGCGGAACCTTTCCCACCTGGAACACCTATCCGGGCCTGTTCGCCGCGCTTGCCACAGGCAATGCCGTCATTGTCAAGCCGCACAGCAATGCAATCCTTCCTGCTGCGCTGACCGTTCGCACCATCCGCACTGTGCTGGCAGAAAACGGCATCGATCCGGATCTGGTGACCCTGTGTGTTGCCGAAAAACGCGAAACCACGCAGGCACTGGTGACCAACCCGGTGGTGAAGTCAGTCGACTACACCGGGGGCAATGTCTTTGGCCGGTGGTTGCTGGATCACTGCCGCCAGGCGCAGGTGTATGCCGAGTTGGCCGGTGTGAACAACATCGTGATCGATTCGACCGACGCCTACAAGGCCATGTTGCGCAATCTGGCGTTCACACTCTCGCTGTACTCCGGCCAGATGTGCACCACCTCGCAGGCGCTGCTGGTGCCGGCCGGTGGCATCGAGACGGAAGACGGCCACAAGTCGTATGACGATGTCTGTGCCGATCTCGCACGCGCTGTGGAGGGCTTCCTGGCCAAGCCGGAGGTTGCTCTCTCCGTGCTGGGGGCTGTGCAGTCAGCCGATACTTTGGGGCGCATTGCCGAGGCACAAAGCGGAGCGCTGGGCAAGGTGGTGCTGGCATCGAAGAAGCTCGAGCACCCGGAGTTCCCCCAGGCGGAAGTGCGCACGCCAATTCTGCTGGCCTGTGATGCCGCGGACGAAAAAGCCTATATGGAAGAACGCTTCGGTCCGATCAGTTTCATTGTCAAGGTGGCCGATACCACCTCCGCCATCGCCTTGTCAGAGCGCATCGTTGCGACGCATGGGGCGCTGACCGCTGGCATCTACTCGGTCAAGCCGGAGGTGATCGATGCCATGACTGCTGCGACATGGCGCTCCAAGGTGGCCCTGTCGATCAATTTGACCGGCGGTGTGTTCGTCAACCAGTCGTCGGCCTTCTCCGACTACCACGGTACGGGCGGCAATCCGGCGGCGAACGCATCGTACGCAGACTCGGCCTTTGTGGCCAACCGTTTCAGGGTGATCCAGCGTCGCTACCACGTCTAAGGAGTTGTCATGCCTTTTGAAAACCTTCTGCTCGATGTTCAAGGTGGTGTCGCGCGCCTGACGCTCAACCGTCCGGACAAGATGAACAGCTTCAATGCCGCCATGCATGCCGAGCTGCGAGAGGCACTGGATCAAGTGCAGGGTGACAAGGCCGTGCGCGTGCTGGTGCTGACCGGTGCCGGCAGGGGTTTCTGCGCAGGACAGGACTTGTCTGACGAACAGTTGAAGCTGGTGCCTGGTGTGCCACCGCCGGACATGGGCGATGTGGTGGAGCGCAACTACAAGCCACTGATCCTGCGCCTGCAGAACCTGCGGGTACCGACGATCGCCGCCGTCAACGGCATTGCTGCCGGTGCCGGGGCCAGTCTCGCGCTGGCCTGCGATCTGGTGATTGCCTCCAAATCGGCGTCCTTCCTGCAATCGTTCTCCAAGGTGGGACTCATTCCGGATACCGGGGGAACCTGGTTTCTGCCACAGCGGGTTGGCATGGCGCGCGCCATGGGGCTCGCACTGCTGGCCGACAAGCTTCCGGCCGAAAAAGCCGCGGATTGGGGGCTGATCTGGGAAGCCGTTGACGATGGCGAGTTCACGGCCAGGGTTGATGCCCTGGCCTCGCAACTCTCCATTGCGCCGACCAAGGCGTTGGTGCGCACCCGCCAGGCCATGCACGCTGCGCCCGGACACACGCTGGAGCAGCAGTTGTCCATGGAGGCTGGATTCATGCGTGAGTTGGGATGGAGTGCGGATTTCACGGAGGGCGTGGCGGCATTCAGCGCCAGGCGCATACCGAATTTCAAGGGAGAGTAGGCCAATGAGTCAAACAAAGACAGAACAGCATCCCGATCCGCAGGCGCTGGCGCAGGAAGTGGGTGACGCCATGTGGTCGCGCGATCATGCGACCCAGGCACTGGGCATGCAGCTGCTCAGCATCAAGCCGGGCTACGCCAGGCTGTCCATGCCGGTGCGCAAGGACATGCTCAACGGACACCACATGTGCCATGGCGGCTTCATCTTTCTTCTGGCCGACAGTGCCTTCGCCTATTCCTGCAACAGCCACAACCACAACACTGTGGCCTCAGCCTGCCACATCGACTTCCTGGCCCCTGCCAGGGAGGGCGACATTCTGGAAGCCGAGGCAGCCGAACAATCGCTGACCGGGCGTACGGGTGTCTACGACATCACGGTGCGAACACACGACGGCAAGACCATTGCCCTGTTTCGGGGGAAAAGCGCCCGCATCCAAGGCGAAGTGATCGCCGGCCTGCAGCAGGCTGGCTAGCCAGTAAAACGAGAGGAGACAAAGATGCCCGCGAAAAGCCCCTTGCCCGGCGACCTGGAGAAAATCGAGACAGCCAGCCGTGACGAAATCAGCGCCCTGCAGCTGGAGCGCCTGAAATGGTCGGTCCGGCACGCCTATGACAACGTGCCGCACTACAAGAAGTCATTCGACGCGGCCGGGGTCCATCCGGATGACCTCAAGACGCTGGCTGATCTTGCGAAGTTTCCCTTCACCACCAAGAGTGATCTGCGCGACAACTACCCCTTCGGCCTGTTTGCGGTGCCCCGCAGCAAGGTGGCACGCGTTCATGCCTCATCGGGTACGACCGGCAAGCCGATCGTCGTCGGCTATACGCTGAAAGACATCGACACCTGGAGCCATCTGGTGGCACGCTCGATCCGTGCCGCAGGGGGACGAGCCGGAGACACCTGCCACATCGCCTACGGCTACGGTTTGTTCACAGGAGGCCTGGGTGCCCACTATGGGGCGGAACGCCTTGGCTGCATGGTGGTGCCCATGTCTGGCGGTCAGACTGAAAAGCAGGTGCAACTGATCCTGGACTTCCAGCCACAGATCATCATGGTCACGCCCTCCTATTCATTGGTGATTGCCGAAGAGTTTGAGCGTCAGGGTGTCAGCCCGGAGGACATTTCACTGAAGATCGGCATCTTCGGTGCAGAGCCCTGGGGCGAGGGCATGCGCGGAGAGATCGAGAAGAAGCTGGGTCTCGATGCCGTTGACATCTATGGCCTGACAGAAGTGATGGGGCCAGGGGTGGCCAGCGAATGCATCGAGTCCAAAGATGGGCCGGTGATCTGGGAAGACCATTTCTATCCGGAAATCATCAATCCAGACACCGGTGAGGTCGTGGCCGATGGTGAGCACGGCGAGCTGGTGTTCACCTCGCTCTCGAAAGAAGCCGCGCCGGTGATCCGTTACCGCACGCGTGATCTGACGCGCCTGTTGCCCCCCACCTCGCGCAGCTTTCGGCGCATGGACCGGATTACAGGTCGATCAGACGACATGCTGATCGTGCGTGGCGTGAACGTTTTCCCGACCCAGATCGAAGAACAGATCCTGCGCGACAAGCGACTGGCCGGCAACTACCAGATCGTGTTGACGCGGGAAGGTCATCTCGACAACGTCGAAGTGCGCTGCGAGTTGCAGCGTGAATTCTCCGGTCAGTTGTCACAGACAGAAGTGCAAGTTATCAGCAAGGAAATGCAGCACCACATCAAGACCGTGATCGGAATCACGACGCGTGTGTCCGTCATGAATTACGACACCATTCCGCGCACGCTGACGGGCAAGGCTCGTCGGGTGATTGATGAGCGACCCAGGCAGAACTGAGAGAGCAGGCACATCGTGCCTCAGTGTTGGCTGGGGATGGGCCCTGATATTGAGCACGTTTAACTTTAACCACGAAGGAGACAAAGCGATGAAAAAAACGATGAAAAAACTGGTTGCCGGTGCCGTCCTGGCCCTGGGAGCGATGAGCGTCTACGCAGCCGAGCCGATCAAGATCGGCTCCGTGCTGTCCGTCACGGGACCTGCAGCATTCCTGGGCGACCCGGAACTCAAGACCCTGGAGATGTATGTCGAAGACATCAACAAGAAGGGTGGCGTTCTGGGCCGGCCACTGCAGCTGGTGCATTACGACGACGGCAGTGATGCCAGCAAGGCCAATGGCTTTGCCAAGCGTCTGATTGATGACGACAAGGTGGATGTTCTGGTGGGTGGTACGACGACCGGCTCCACCATGTCCATGGTGCCGCTGGTGGAAAAAGCCAATATTCCCTTTATCTCACTGGCCGGTGCCGTTGTGATCATTGATCCGGTCAAGAAGTGGGTCTTCAAGACACCGCACACCGACCGCATGGCTGCCGAAAAAGTGTTCGAGGACATGAAGAAGCGCGGCCTCACCAAGGTGGCGCTGCTCTCCGAGACCAGTGGTTTCGGCAGTTCCGGCAAGAAGCAGTCTGAAGATGTGGCAGGCAAGTACGGCATCACGCTGGTCGCCAATGAGACCTATGGTCCCAAGGATACCGACATGAGCCCGCAACTGACCAAGATCAGGTCAACCGCAGGCGTGCAGGCTGTCTTCGTATTCGGATTCGGCCAGGGTCCTGCCATTGTGACCAAGAACTACAGGCAGCTCGGCATGAGCTTCCCGCTGTATCACGCGCACGGTGTGGCATCGGCTGAGTTCATCAAACTCGCCGGCCCCGCCGCCGAGGGCATTCGCCTGCCCGCTGCAGGCCTGCTCGTTGCCGACAAGCTGGCTGCCAGTGACCCGCAGAAGGCCGTGGTGACCGCCTATGGCAAGGCTTTTACCGAGAAATGGAAAACTGAAGTCTCGACCTTTGGCGGTCACGCCTATGACGGTTTGATGATTGCAGTTGACGCCATCAAGCGTGCCAACTCCACCGACAAATCCAAAGTGCGTGACGCGATTGAATCCACCAAGGGGTATGTGGGGACTGGCGGCACCGTCAACATGTCTTCCACTGATCACATGGGACTGGATCTCTCGGCTTTCCGGATGCTGGAAGTCAAGGGTGGAGATTGGGTGATCGCCAAATAAGTGGCTCCTGATGACCGCCATGGGCGGTCATCAGGACGCGGTCGACATGCCGTCCTGAATGTAGAAAAGCTTGAACGGGGAAGACAGATGAGTGGGTTCTTCACCGCAAAGGAGTAGTCAATATGTATACGCAATCGTTCAATGTCCAGGATGCCGCCAGCTTGAAGTCGGTACCGCAGACGCCGTCCCATGAAGATCCGGAATTTCAAGCCCGGTTTGACCGGAAAATTGACGCCGACAGCAAGATCGAGCCGCAGGACTGGATGCCTGAGGCTTACCGGAAGACACTGGTACGCCAGATCAGCCAGCACGCACACAGCGAAATCGTGGGCATGCTGCCCGAAGGCAACTGGATCAGCCGTGCGCCCAGCCTCAAGCGCAAAGCCATTCTGATAGCCAAAGTGCAGGACGAAGGCGGTCATGGCCTGTACCTGTACAGCGCGGCCGAGACGCTGGGCACGAGTCGTGACCAGATGCTCGAAGGCCTGCACAGCGGCAAGGCCAAATACAGCTCCATCTTCAACTACCCCACGCTCAACTGGGCCGACGTTGGCGTGGTGGGGTGGCTGGTCGATGGCGCGGCCATCATGAACCAGATACCCTTGTGCCGCTGCAGTTATGGCCCCTATGCCCGTGCCATGATCCGCGTCTGCAAGGAAGAGTCCTTCCATCAGCGACAAGGCTACGAGGCCCTGCTGGTGATGATGCAGGGCACGGCCGAACAAAAAGCCATGGTGCAGGACGCCGTGAACCGGTTCTGGTGGAAATGCCTGGCCATGTTCGGGCCGCCCGACTCGGACAGCCCGCACAGCGCACAGGGCATGCGCTGGGGCATCAAGCGCATCTCCAACGATGACTTGCGCCAGAAATTTGTTGATGCGACGGTGCCGCAGGCCAAGGTGCTTGGAGTGACCCTGCCAGACCCCGAGCTGAAGTGGAATGACGAACGCCAGCACTATGACTACGGCAGCATTGACTGGGACGAGTTCTGGGCCACCGTGAATGGCAATGGTCCCTGTAACAAGGAGCGCCTGGCAACACGCGTCAAGGCGCACAACGACGGTCAGTGGGTGCGCGATGCCGCACTGGCCTATGCCCGCAAACAGCAAATCGCAGCTCGCAAGGAGGCAGCATGAGCACGCCCGCACTGAAAGAATGGCCTCTCTGGGAGGTTTTTGTCCGTAGCAAACAGGGCCTGGAACACAAGCATTGCGGCAGCCTGCATGCGGCAGACGCGCAGCAGGCCCTTCAAATGGCACGCGATGTGTATACGCGCCGACAGGAAGGGGTCAGCATCTGGGTGCTGCCCTCCGCCAGCATCACGGCCAGTGCCCCGGATGACAAAGAGGCCCTGTTCGAGCCTGCTGCCGACAAGATTTACCGTCATCCCACCTTCTACGAAATCCCTGATGAAGTGGGGCATATGTGATGCCAATGCACACTGACTACCTGCTGCATCTGGCTGACAACGCACTCATTCTTGGGCAGCGCAATGCGGAGTGGTGCGGTCACGGACCGATCCTCGAGGAAGACCTGGCGCTGGCCAACAACAGCCTGGACCTGATCGGCCAGGCCCGCCTGCTCTACCAGCACGTGGCTGCCCTGCGCAAGGACGGCCGCACCACGGAGGATCTGCTCGCCTACTTCCGTGATGTGCCTGATTTCCGCAACTACACCCTGCTCGAGCTGCCTCACAGCACGGCACTGGCTCCCACCGCCGCGGGCGTCCGTGACTATGCCGTGACCATTGCCCGCAATTTCCTGTACAGCGCACTGATGGTGCTGGTCTGGGACGCCCTGAAGGCCTCAAAGGACGTGCAACTGGCGGCGATTGCCGCCAAGTCGTTCAAGGAGGCGCAATACCACTTGCGTCATTCACGTGACTGGATGCTGCGCCTGGGCGATGGCACCGATGAATCACACACGCGGGTCCAGGCGGCACTCGACCACCTGATGCCTTACACGCAGGAGTTCTGGACGCCCAGCCCTATGGAAAGCACCGCATCTGATGCTGGTGTGGGCGTGGATATGCGTAGCCTGCAGGCGGGCTGGAACACGCTGGTGGACAACTGCCTGGCCGAGGCAACGCTGAAGCGTCCCGCTACCGAGGGCCACGTCTCGACTGGCAAGTTCTGCGTGCATTCCGAACACCTGGGCTTTGTGCTGGCAGAGATGCAAAGCCTCGCCCGTGCCCATCCTGAAGCCGTGTGGTGACAACGGTGCGCACAGACGTCTTGCCCGAAGGCCCCATCGCAGAGAAGCAGGCGCCCGAGCCGCATCATGCCGTGTGGGCTCTGCTCGAATCGGTGACCGATCCGGAAATTCCGGTGGTGTCGCTGCGCGAGATGGGCATTCTGCGGTCCGTGCGCGAAGGCCCTGAGGGGCTGGAAGTCGTGATCACCCCGACCTACAGCGGCTGCCCCGCCATGAGCCAGATGGAAGACGATGTGAAGGCCGCACTGGCCCATGCCGGGCTGCAGGCCCGCGTCCTCACACAGCTGGCGCCCGCCTGGTCCACCGACTGGATGACGCCCCAGGCGCGCAGCAAGCTGAAGGCCTACGGTATCGCCCCGCCCCAGCCTGCGGCCTGTGCCGGGTCGGGTGCCAGTGTTATCCAGTTCGCCGCGAAGA
>JAHIYE010000022.1 GCA_018815325.1 Gammaproteobacteria bacterium
CGTCACCATCACCGTCAAGCTGATCAACCCGATCGCCATGGAAGAAGGTCTGCGCTTCGCTATCCGCGAAGGTGGCAAGACCGTGGGCGCCGGTGTGGTTGCCAAGATCATTGCGTAATCGATTTGTTTGAGGGGCGGCGCAGGACAGCCTGGCTGGCCAGCACCGCCTTCAACCGATTCAATCAACAAAGGAATTACCATGGCAAGCAAGCAAAAAATCCGCATCCGCCTCAAGGCGTTTGACTACAAACTCATCGACCAGTCGGCCGCTGAGATTGTGGATACGGCCAAGCGCACTGGCGCAATCGTCAAGGGCCCGGTGCCCTTGCCCACACGCATGAAGCGGTTTGACATCCTGCGCTCGCCGCACGTCAACAAGACCAGCCGCGATCAGCTCGAAATTCGCACCCACCAGCGCTTGATGGACATTGTCGACCCAACGGACAAGACCGTTGACGCCTTGATGAAGCTCGATCTGCCCGCTGGTGTGGATGTGGAGATCAAGCTGCAGTAACCGAAAACAGGGTACTGGCGCAAGCCGGCGCCCGTTTTCAGTCAGAGTTTTAGTCCTGCTTGTCAGAAATGGCAGTTCGGGATATACTCGCAGGCTCTGTTGTATTTGCTATGCAGGTGCATCAGGGTTTTATTAACAGTCTTTCACGCAAAAACATGACAGCCAATTGAAGTTGTCGTGGTGAGAGTTACGGAGAAAAAAATGAGTCTGAGCAACTCCCTAGGGTTGCTGGGCCGCAAGGTGGGCATGATGCGTCTGTTCACTGATGACGGGGACGCAGTGCCTGTCACGGTGGTGGATGTATCCAACAACCGTGTGACCCAGATCAAAACCCAAGAGAACGACGGCTACGTTGCCCTGCAGGTAACGTTCGGCTCGCGCAAAGCATCGCGCGTGACCAAGCCGCAAGCTGGCCACCTTGCTAAGGCAGGTGTCGAGGCCGGTGAAATCATTCAAGAATTCCGCATAACTGCTGATGCCGCTGCCCAATACAAGGCTGGTTCGGTGGTGCCTGTGGCTTCGTTGTTTGCCGTGGGTCAGAAGGTGGATGTGCAGGGCACCTCCATTGGTAAGGGCTTTGCGGGCACGATCAAGCGTCACAACATGAGCTCGCAGCGCGCGTCGCACGGCAACAGCCGTTCGCACAACGTGCCTGGCTCTATTGGTATGGCGCAGGATCCGGGTCGCGTGTTTCCGGGCAAGCGCATGACGGGCCATCTCGGCGATGTCACGGTGACCACCCAGAATCTGGATGTGATCCGCATTGACGAGGCGCGTCAGCTGCTTTTGATCAGGGGCGCGGTGCCTGGTGCAGCGGGTGGTTTTGTGACCATCCGTCCTGCCGTCAAGGTCAAGGCCAAAAATTCCAATGCTAAAGGAGCGAACTGATGCAGATCGAACTCCTCAATGATCAGGGTCAGGCTGCATCTAAATACGATGCGCCGGAAACCGTGTTCGGTCGTGAATACAACGAAGATCTGGTTCATCAGATTGTTGTCGCATTCCAGGCCAATGCACGTCAGGGTACCCGTGCCCAGAAGGACCGTGAACAGGTCAAGCACTCGACCAAGAAGCCTTTCAAGCAAAAGGGAACGGGCCGTGCCCGTGCCGGTATGACCTCTTCGCCACTGTGGCGCGGCGGTGGCCGGATTTTCCCGAACATGCCTGATGAGAACTTCACGCAAAAAATCAACAAGAAGATGTACCGTGCCGGCATGGCATCGATCTTCTCGCAACTGGCTCGCGAAGGCCGCTTGGCTGTGGTGGACTCGCTCAAGGTCGAGTCGCCCAAGACCAAGCCGCTGGCAGCTCGCCTGAAGGCCATGAATCTGGAGTCCGTGATGGTGATCGCCGACGAAGTCGACGAGAACCTGTACCTGGCTTCCCGCAATCTGGTGAACGTACTTGTGGTTGAGCCCCGTTACGCCGATCCGGTGTCGCTGGTGCACTACCGCAAGGTGATCGTCACCAAGGCTGCCATGGACAAACTCAAGGAGATGTTCGCATGAGCGCCCGTATGAACAACACGTCGAAAGTCAAGTACGACGAAGGTCGTCTGATGCAGGTTCTGGTTGCTCCCATTGTGTCTGAAAAGGCAACCATGGTGGCTGAAAAATCCAATGCTGTGACGTTCAAGGTGCTGCAAGACGCTACCAAGCCTGAGATCAAAGCCGCTGTGGAGTTGATGTTCAAGGTGGACGTGCAAGGTGTCTCAGTGGTTAATACCAAGGGCAAGACCAAGCGCTTTGGCAAATCCGTTGGCCGTCGCGACAATGTTCGCAAAGCCTACGTAATGCTCAAGCCAGGTCAAGAGCTGAACCTCTCTGGGGAGGCCGCGTAATCATGGCTGTCATTAAAATGAAACCAACTTCACCAGGCCGCCGTGGCGTGGTGAAGATCTCTCGTGATCACCTGTACAAGGGTGAGCCGTTTGCTCCCTTGCTGGAGCCGCAATTCCAGCATGCTGGCCGCAACAACAATGGTCACATCACCACCCGTCACAAGGGCGGTGGTCACAAGCATCACTACCGCGTAGTCGATTTCAAGCGCAACAAGGACGCAATTCCTGCGAAGGTCGAGCGTATTGAGTACGACCCCAACCGTTCGGCCCACATCGCTCTGGTGTGTTATGCCGACGGTGAGCGCCGCTATATCATTGCGCCGCGTGGCCTGGAAGTGGGTACTACCATCCTGAATGGTGCTGAGGCTCCGATCCGTGTGGGCAACACACTGCCGATCCGCAACATCCCGGTGGGCTCGATCATTCACTGTGTCGAACTGCAAGTTGGCAAAGGTGCGCAGGCGGTTCGCTCTGCCGGTGCATCAGCAACCCTGCTGGCACGTGAGGGTACTTACGCTCAGGTTCGCATGCGCTCGGGTGAGGTTCGCAAGATCCACATCGATTGCCGTGCCACCATCGGCCAGGTCGCCAATGAAGAGCACAGCCTGCGTCAACTCGGCAAAGCCGGTGTGAAGCGCTGGATGGGTATTCGTCCCACCGTTCGCGGTGTGGTCATGAACCCGGTCGACCACCCACACGGTGGCGGCGAGGGCAAGACCGGCGAAGGCCGCCACCCAGTCGATCCTTGGGGTAATCTGACCAAGGGATACCGTACCCGTAACAACAAGCGCACGCAGGTCATGATCGTGTCGCGTCGCAAGAAGTAAGGGGAAGGTTAAATGACTCGTTCTCTCAAAAAAGGTCCATTCGTTGACCATCACCTGGTGGCCAAGGCTGACAAGGCCGTTACCACCAAGGACAAAAAGCCGATTAAGACTTGGTCGCGCCGCTCCATGATCCTGCCCGAGTTCATCGGCTTGACCATTGCCGTACATAACGGCAAGCAGCACGTACCGGTCTATATCACCGATCAAATGGTTGGCCACAAGTTGGGTGAGTTTGCGCTCACACGTACTTTCAAGGGTCATCCGGCGGACAAAAAAGTCCAAAAGAAATAAGGAGGTGACCATGGAAACTCGTGCAACCCTTCGTGGCGTTCGTTTGTCGGTTGACAAAGGCCGTCTGGTCGCGGACCTGATCCGCGGCAAAAAAGTGGACCAAGCCCTGAACATCCTGCAGTTCACGCAGAAAAAAGCTGCTGTGATCATCAAGAAGGTTCTGGAGTCCGCCATTGCCAACGCTGAGCACAATGATGGTGCAGATATCGACGAACTGAAAGTGAAAACCATTTTCGTCGAGCAAGGTGCCACGCTCAAGCGTTTTACCGCTCGTGCCAAAGGCCGCGGCAACCGCATCAGCAAGCCCACGTGCCATGTGTACGTGACGGTTGGCAACTGAAAGAGGTCTGGAAGATATGGGACAAAAAATCAATCCAACCGGTTTTCGCCTCGCGGTCAGCCGTAATTGGGCATCACGCTGGTACGCCAACAACCGTGACTTCGCTGGCATGCTGGCGGAAGACATCAAGGTGCGTGAGTACCTGAAGGCCAAGCTGAAAAATGCTTCGGTGTCGCGCGTTCTGATCGAGCGACCCGCCAAGAATGCCCGTATCACGATTTTCTCGGCTCGTCCGGGCGTCGTGATCGGCAAAAAAGGCGAAGACATCGAAAACCTCAAGCGTGACCTCGCCAAGCAATTGGGCGTGCCGGTTGCAGTCAACATCGAAGAAGTGCGCAAGCCCGAGATCGATGCCAAGTTGATTGCAGACAGCATCACCCAGCAGCTCGAAAAGCGCATCATGTTCCGTCGTGCCATGAAGCGTGCCATGCAAAACGCCATGCGTCTGGGTGCCTTGGGCATCAAGATCATGTCGTCTGGTCGTCTGAATGGTATCGAGATCGCACGTTGCGAGTGGTACCGCGAAGGCCGCGTGCCGCTTCATACCCTGCGCGCTGATATCGACTACGGCACGTCCGAAGCCAAAACCACCTACGGCGTCATTGGCGTCAAAGTGTGGGTGTACAAAGGTGACACCCTTGGCCGTAATGATCTGCCGGCAGTGGAAACACCACGCCCTGACGACGAGCGTCGCCCCCGAGGCCCACGTCGTGATGCCCGCCCAGGTGCTGATCGCCCCGCTCGCGGTGGTGCACGCCGCCCGGCCGGTGCAAATGCCGCACCTGCTGATGGCAGCGACAAACCCGCAGAGGCCACTGGTGCCGATGCCCCGAAACCCGCCGTTAAGCGCGTCCGCAAGGTAGCCGCGCCAGCTGCAGCAGCTGACGGTGCCAAAGGAGAATAAATATGCTGCAACCTGCTCGCAGAAAATACCGCAAGGAGCAAAAAGGCCGTAATACCGGTATCGCAACCCGGGGTAGCTCGGTTGCGTTCGGTGATTTCGGTCTGAAATGCACCGACCGTGGTCGTTTGACCGCGCGTCAAATCGAAGCTGCTCGGCGTGCCATTTCCCGGCACGTCAAGCGTGGTGGTCGTATCTGGATTCGCGTGTTCCCCGATAAGCCGATCTCCCAAAAGCCTGCTGAAGTGCGTATGGGTAACGGCAAGGGTAACCCCGAGTACTACGTGGCTGAGATTCAGCCCGGCAAGATCGTCTTCGAGATTGTGGGCGTTCCCGAAGAGTTGGCACGTGAGGCATTCCGTTTGGCTGCGGCCAAATTGCCTCTGCGTACCACTTTCGTGTCCCGCATGATTGGTCAATAATTCAGGAGAATGAAGAAATGAAAGCTGCTGAACTACGCCAAAAAGACGTTGCCGGCCTGCAAACTGAAGTCAAAGCGCTGCAAAAAGCCCACTTTGGACTGCGTATGCAAAAAGCCACGCAACAACTCAACAACACCGCTACGCTGCGCTCCACGCGCCGCGATATTGCTCGCGCCAAGACGATTCTTGTCGAGAAGCAAAGCGCTGATAAAACCGCCAAATAAGGAGCCCTGAATGACGGAAGCTAAAACATCCCTCAAGCGCACCTTGGTTGGCAAGGTGGTCAGCGACAAGCGTGCCAAGACAGTTACTGTGCTGATTGAGCGTCGTGTCAAACACGAGCTCTATGGCAAGATTGTCGGCAAATCGAGCAAGTACCACGCCCACGACGAAAAGGGCGAGTACAAGCTCGGCGACATGATAGAAATCACGGAAAGCCGGCCTATTTCCAAGACCAAGAACTGGGTTGCTACCCGTCTGGTACAGAAGGCGCCTATCGTTTAAGCCTAGGCTGAAAACGACAAACCCTTGCAGAACGGCTCACGCAGTGAGCCGTTTTTTATTGGGCGATCGTCTCGCCTGCAGTAAATCTGAAACTTGGGTATCCTGCAGGCTTGGATAATACGTTGCGAAATCAACCCCAACTTTTCGAAACAAGACCGTAATAGAGGAATTCAAAATGATCAAAGTCGGAGACAAGCTTCCTGCCAGTACCCTGATGGAGTTTTCAGAGGTTGAAGGCAATGGTTGCAGTATTGGTCCCAACCCCGTCGATGTGGCGAAGGCCACTGCAGGAAAAACAATTGCCTTGTTTGCGCTGCCGGGGGCCTATACCCCGACCTGCTCGGCCAAGCACGTGCCGGGCTATGTCGAGCACTGCGAAGAGTTGAAGGCTGCAGGCGTGGATGAAATCTGGTGTGTCAGCGTCAACGACGCTTTCGTAATGGGGGCTTGGGCGCGTGATCAAAAGACCAATGGCAAGGTTCGGATGCTGGCAGACGGAAGTGCCGATTTTGCCAAGGCAACGGGTTTGACCCTGGATTTGACCAGCAAAGGTATGGGGCTGAGAAGCAACCGTTACTCCATGCTGGTGAAAGATGGGACGGTGGCAGCGCTCAATATAGAGGCGCCTGGGAAGTTTGAAGTCAGTGATGCTGTGACGTTGTTGGCACAAGCCAAGACCTGAGAGCATGTCTGAATACATCGCAAGCACTGCCTAGTGCAGTGTTTGTTTTTCAGAGCGCTGCCATGAGGTAATGCGCGCCTGGAATGGGGTTGAAGTAATACGGTGGAATTTCCGCAAAACCCAGATCCTGATAGAGCGTCCGGGCAGTTTGCATGTCATCGAGAGTGTCAAGCAGAATAGTGCTGTAGCCGGCCAATCGCGCTGAATCCATGATCTGCTCTGCCAGTTGGCGCCCCAGGCCCACGCCTCTGTAGGCATTACGGACATAGAGCCGCTTCATCTCACAGGCATTGGCGTAATCCGAACTGTCCAGGGGGCGCATGGCGCAGCAACCGGCCAATTCGCCATTCACTGTGGCCATGAGCAATGCGCCTCGCGGTGCGGAATAGTCTCCAGGCAAGGTGGCTAATTCGGTGTCAAAGTCCTGCCAGGCAAGGTCTAGAGACAGACTCTGTGCATACTCGAGAAAAATCACGCGGATCTGCGCAAGTTGTTCAGACTCTGACGGGAAAATGAAATCAATCAAGGGCGGCTCAGCAGTCATCTGCAGTGCCACTTATCCAAGCTGAATTTAGCGTCAAGGCGGAGCCTCCTATGTTCATCAAAAATCTAAACGACTACAGGCACAGTATATTGCTGGCGGCAGGGTTACTGGTTGCAGGCTGTCAAACCATACAGACCACACAACCAGGCACTGTGGGTGTGGTGCGCACCCAAAGTATGGCAGTGAGCAGTGAGCAGATGGATCAGGCCTCCACACAGGCCTACGACAAAATGCTCAAGCAGGCGAGAGCGAAAAACGCACTCAACAGGGACGCCGAGATGCTGGCGCGCGTGCGCGGTGTAGCGAATCGCCTGATCAGGCAAACGGTGGTATTTCGTTCGGATGCGCCAGCTTGGCGCTGGGACGTCAACATCTTTCAGAGCAACGAGATTAATGCCTTCTGCATGGCCGGCGGAAAGATCGGTGTTTATTCAGGGCTTGTTAGCCAACTTGGTCTGACGGATGCCGAGTTGGCTGCGGTACTGGGGCATGAGATCGCGCATGCATTGCGCGAGCATGTGCGTGAGCAGGTATCGTTGCAATATGCCATGCAGTTGCCTGGCCTGCTGATCTCGGTGGTCACTGGAAGTCAGGCGCTTGCTCAACTGGGGGATATGGTCGGCGATGTGACGCTTGGCTTGCCGCGCAGCCGGCAGGCTGAGTCTGAGGGCGATGTGATTGGGGTGGAGCTGGCTGCACGGGCAGGCTATGACCCACGCGCAGCCATTTCCCTGTGGCAAAAAATGAACAAACTAGGTGGCGCCAGCAAGCCTGAGTTCTTGAGTACGCACCCTTCGCCCGCGACACGAGAAGAAGATCTTGCCATGACGGCAGAAATTGTCATGCCGCTGTACCGAAAGGCCGTAAAGCCCTGAGCGCGACTGTGCCTCCGCGCGCAAAGAATTGCTGAAACAGCGGGTTTAATGTGTTCGGGATGGGTGATCAGGACACCTGCTTGATAAACCACCCTACCAGCGCAGCACAAGCCATGATGAGAAAGGCCGCGACCAATCGGGAGCGGGCATCATCACGAGATGAGGGGGCATCAGCTGTCAGCTCTTTATCTCCCCAGACCATGGGCCGCAGCAGATTCTGACGTTTCTTGAAAAAATAGAACACGATCGCAGCGACGTGCATGAGGACCAGAAAGATCAGCAGCAGCTTCCCAATCTCCTTGTGGTAAGTGGTGGCCAGACTGACCGTGGCGTTGGAGACGTACTTTGTCAAGGGCCCGGAATTGGAGATCTCGTCATCACTCATCAAACCTGTGGCCACCTGGACCAGCAAAGTGGCAAGCAAGGCAAAAACCGAAAATGCCCCCAGCGGGGAGTGGCCAACAGCGTGTGAGGGATCACCTCTGCCCTGCAGATAACGCCAGATAGTGGCTGGCGTGTAAATAAACTGCACAAACCGGGACCAATAACCTCCTACCAGTCCCCATGCCAGTCGAAACAGCAACAGGGCAAGAACGGAATAGCCCAGTAGAAAATGCCACTCCATGGCGGTTCCTCCAATTTGCCCCGTGATAACCAAACCTATGACGCAGGTCGCTAAAACCCAGTGAAATATACGGGTGGGTAGATCCCAGACTCTGACGGTTTTCATGTGTGGCGAGACGAATTAGGATTTTGATGAGATGGGATTCTGTGCGCAATGACATTGTGCAACTTGCCAGAACATGGAGGGTGTAGAGTTAGCGTTTTCCCTATAGTTCGAATTTCGGTAGAACTTTTTCGCAACAAGCAGAATCTGTCCAACGGTTCCATCCACGTCTCAACAGGAAAAATCATGAAGAAACTCGTTACGCTCGTACTCGCTGTTGCTGCAGCCACACTGACAATGCCTGCTTCGGCACAGTTTGCCAAGCCCGAAGATGCCATCAAGTACCGCAAGGCTGCCTTGACGGTGATGGCTGCGCATTTCGGGCGCATTGGTGCCATGACCAGTGGCAAGGCGCCATTTGACGCCAAGGCCGCCGCAGAGAATGCCGAGATCGTGGCAGCGATGTCCAAACTGCCATGGGCAGCTTTTGGTGAGGGTACTGACAAGGGAGAAACCAAGGCCAAGCCTGAAATCTGGAAAGAACAGGCCAAGTTCAAGGAAGGGCACGAAAAACTGGTGGGAGAGACCATGAAGCTGGCTGCCGTTGCAAAGACAGGTAATCTGGACAACCTGAAGCTTGCCTTCTCCTCTACGGCGGGTACTTGCAAGAGCTGCCACGATGCCTTCCGTGACAAGTAAACACAGTACGCGATAACACTGGCGTGAGAGGCTCTTGTCGTAGTTGACGCGGGCATCAGGCAAGAGCAAAACAAGGGACTGTTTCGCCAAGCGAAACAGTCCCTTGTTTTATTGTGTGAAGCTTGCCTCTATGTTTGGGCCAGCAATGACTGAATCAGACGCTCAAGTTCAGGGAAATCAGGCTCGCCGACAAAGCGTTTGACGATCTCGCCATGTTTGTTCAGTATGAATGTGGTCGGTGTCAGCTTTACGTCCCCCCAAGCCTGAGCCACTGTGCCCGTGTTATCAATGGCAACCAGGAAAGGTAATTTGCGAGTTTCGGTAAAGTTGACCACGTAGCTGGGGGGGTCATACTGCATGGCGACAGCAAGCGTGTCGTAACCTTGACGCTTGTATTTTTCATGCATGGCAATCAGTTTGGGCATCTCGGCAACACAGGTGGTGCAGCTGGTTGCCCAGAAATTCACGAGAACAACCTTGCCTCTGAAGTCTTCTGTGTTGCGACTTGACCCGTCAAGCAGGACAAACTTGCTGGCAGGTGCTGCGCTGTTACTGGAGGAAAAGTAAACAAAAGCGCCAACCAGCAGAATGGCAAGAGCGGAGGCTACAAGATAAATTCGTTTCATTGCAAAAGGTACTCTATGAATCGTCGAAAGTTTAATACGACAACCGGCATCATGGCCGGCGGTCTGATATGGGCCGCATATCAACAGGCCTATGCACTGTCCATTTCCGACCTCACAGACGGCGACGCGACCAAGGGGCTGAAACTGGCGCTGGAAAAGAGTGCGCTGGCGGCGGTTGGCCTGCTGGGCAAAACTGATGGATTCCTTGGTAACGAAAAAGTTCGTATTCCCCTGCCAGGATATCTGGAAGATGCCGCACAAATGCTCAGAACTTTTGGGCAAGGACAGCGGCTGGACGAGCTGATCACGGCCATGAACCGGGCTGCAGAGGCCGCAGTGCCTATGGCCAAGGAGTTGCTGGTAGGGACGGTGAAGGCCATGAATGTGGAGGATGCCAAAAAAATCCTGTCGGGAGGGGAGACTTCGGTGACGAGCTTTTTTGCAGAAAAAACCAGAGATTCGCTGGGGATGAAGTTTCTACCCATCGTCACGCGGGCTACCCAAAAAGTGGGCCTGGCCCAGAAATACAACGAGGTAGCGGGGAAGATCGCGGGCTTTGGCTTGATGAAGAAAGAGGATGCCAATATCGAGCAGCACGTGACCGGAAAATCGCTGGACGGACTGTACTTCATGATCGGCGAGGAAGAGAAGAAAATCCGGCGGGATCCCGTGGGTACGGGAAGCGCGTTGCTGAAAAAGGTGTTTGGCGCGCTGAAATAAGGCTGAGCAAACGGCGCCCAAGCACTGGCAGACCGATAATCACCGGATGCGGTATATATTTTTGACAGCCTTGGTGCTGCTGGGGGGCACCTTGAGCGGGTGTAGCCCGACTTTCAACTGGCGAGAACTACGTTTGCAGGATTCGGCCCTGGTTGCGCTATTGCCTTGCAAGCCCGATCGCGGCGTACGGCGCCTGACCCTGGGTGCTCAGGAGATAGAACTTCAGATGATGGGTTGTGAGGCAGGCGGGGCCCTGTTTGCCGTGTCGCATGCAGAGCTACGAAGTCCAGATGATGTGCTGCCAGTGCTGGCGAAATGGAAAGCGGCCATGCTCCTCAACATGCATGCCGAAACAAGCAGCAAAACCCCATTCACCCTCAAGGGCGCAACGCTGCTGCCACAGTCCGAGCGGATGGTCGCAGCCGGCAGGCGGGCGGATGGCAGCGCGGTGACGGCCTGGGGGATCTGGTTTGCGAGTGGCGCACATGTATTTCATGCCGCGGTGTATGCCGACAAGCCTTTGCCTGAAGTGAGTGAGACATTCTTCTCCGGACTCAAGCTGCAATGAGCCTACTGACGCGTCGCACGGGCGTGCTCGTTTTCCTGGCCTTCGCCTTCGCCTATTTTTTCTCGGCACTGATACGGGCCATCACCGCGACCTTGTCGCCCGTGCTGACCGTGGAGTTCTCGCTCAGCGCAAGTGACTTGGGCTTGCTGGCAGGCGGCTTCTTTCTGGGTTTTGCCGTACCTCAATTGGCATTGGGAACCTGGCTAGACCGCTACGGACCGAAGCGCGTGATCCTGAGTTTTCTGAGTGTCGCCGTGCTGGGCTGCATTGCGTTCTCTGCGGCAGGCAGTTTCACCGGCTTGTTGGCTGCACGCATTCTGTGCGGTATGGGCGTGGGGGCCTGTCTGATGGCGCCACTGACCGGTTACCGGCGATGGTTTTCTCCCCCCATCCAGATACGTACCAACTCCTGGATGCTCATGACGGGCTCGCTCGGGATGGTGGCCTCTACCTTGCCAGTGCAATGGTTGATGCCGCTGGTGGGCTGGCGTCCGCTGTTTACTGGACTGGCTCTGCTGGTCTTGCTGGCCATGGCGTTGATCGCCTGGCAAGTTCCGGCCTGGCACACCCACAGTGCGCAGCCGGGCGACTGGAAAAAAGTCGAAGCGAGCTATGCAAAAGTCATGCGGCACCCTTACTTTCTGCGCCTGACCCCGTTGGGATTTTTCAGCTACGGCGGCTTGGTCGCGATCCAGACCCTGTGGGCGACACCCTGGATGATCCGCGTCGGCGGTTATACGCCAGTGCAGGCCACCACCGGGCTGTTCTGGATAAATGTCACGATGCTGTGTACCTTCTGGACCTGGGGCATGATTGGCCCCTGGTTGGCGCGCAGAGGGTTGAATGCCGATTACCTGATACAGCGCGGGGTGCCCGTGAGTCTGGTCATATTGGCATTGCTGATTGTGGCTGGCGACAGCCTGGCGCCCTGGTCCGCAACCTTGCTGGCCCTTTTTTGCATGACGACGTCAGTAATTTCGCTGGCGCAACCGTCCGTGGCCATGGCGTTTCCATCTGAACTCGCAGGCCGCGCCTTGTCGGCCTTCAATCTGGTCATTTTTGCCGGCGTGTTTGTGGTGCAGTGGAGTATTGGCCTGCTGGTGGATGGCTTCCGTTCTGCGGGGCTGAGCGAGGTCCGATCGTTCCAGGCCGCATTTGGGGTGTTCCTCTGTTGCTCGATTGCGTCGTATGTCTATTTTGTCATGACAAAAAGCCATAATGCGAGTGCATTTCACCATGAATAACGGCATCCTTATCATCGCCCATACCCCGCTGGCCAGCGCTTTGCGCGCGTGCGCCTTGCATGTTTTTCCTGAAGGGGCGGCCGATGTGATGGTGTTCGATGTGCAGCCAGAGGCAAAACCGGAAGACACGCTGGCAGCCGCACGCCGGCTGATTGCCGAGTCACCGGCCCCATCGACACTGGTGCTCACCGACATCTTTGGCGCCACGCCCTGCAACGTGGCGCAGAAACTCACGGACGGTGTGAAGACACGGCTCATTACAGGGGTCAACCTGCCCATGCTGCTGCGCGCCGTGACTTACCGGCAGGAGACGCTGGAGAGTCTGGTGGCGCGTGCTCTCGCAGGTGGAGCTCAGGGCGTCATGCAAGTGGCTAGCACCGCACCGCTCAAACAAGGAAAGTACAAGAATGATCAAGACCACGGTGACCATCAGCAATAAACTGGGCTTGCATGCACGGGCCTCCGCCAAGCTCACCAAGCTGGCGGGCAGCTATCCCTGTGAGGTCTGGGTCGCACGTGCGGGGCGTCGTGTGAATGCCAAAAGCATCATGGGTGTGATGATGCTGGCTGCAGGCCTGGGTGCCGAAGTCGAAATCGACATCGACGGCGAGCGCGAGCAGGAGGCCATGGAGGCCCTTCTTGCACTGATCAACGATAAATTCGGAGAGGGTGAGTGAGCATCGCGCCCCCCCCCGCTTTCATGCCGGTCGGCTTTGGGCTGGATGGTGCGCCCTGTCCGGGAGGGCTGGCATGACCTTCTCCATCCAGGGCTTGGCGGTTGCTCGCGGTATTGCCATCGGGCGTGCCGTGCTGGTGGCCTCCAGCAGCGTGAACGTTGCGCACTATTTCATTGAAGCGGGTCAAATCGATGCAGAGATCGACCGGCTGCGTCTCGGACGCAATGCCGTGGTGGATGAAATCCACCGTCTGCAGGCCAGCATCGCCCACATGAGTCCCAAGGACACACCGCATGAACTGGCGGCCCTGCTCGATGTGCACCTGATGCTGTTGCAGGACGAAGAATTGATCAGCGGGGTCAAGCACTGGATCACCAACCGGCTGTACAACGCCGAGTGGGCATTGACGACACAGCTTGAAATCATCGCGCGCCAGTTCGATGAGATGGAAGACGAATATCTGCGCGAGCGCAAGGCGGACATGGAGCAAATCACGGACCGGATTCTGCGTGCCATGCAGGGCCAGCCCTCCCCGGTGATACCGCCGGTGCTCGCGCGCAGTGCACGCAAGGCGCAGCAGCAGGACCGGCTGCAGGGAGACATGCAGGATGTGCCGCTGGTACTGGTTGCGCATGACCTGTC
The DNA here is from genome assembly GCA_018815325.1 of Gammaproteobacteria bacterium. GTDB lineage: Bacteria > Pseudomonadota > Gammaproteobacteria > Burkholderiales > Burkholderiaceae_C > JAHIYE01. Next base: position 13,584 of record JAHIYE010000022.1, read on the forward strand.
GCCGTCAGATATGCTGCAGTTCAAGCAAAGCCTGTTTGCGGGCTTTGTGACTGACGTTGGGGGCAAGACCTCGCACACCGCGATCGTGGCCCGCAGCATGGATATCCCTGCCGTGGTGGGCGCCAGGCTGAGCAGCCACCTGGTGCGGCAGGACGACTGGGTGATCATCGACGGCGATGCCGGCGTGGTCATTGTGGACCCGTCACCGATCATTCTGGACGAGTACGGATTCAAGCAGCGTCAGGGCGAGCTGGAGCGCAGCCGCCTATCCCGGATTCGCAACACGCCGGCCATTTCGATGGATGCGCAGAAGGTGGAGTTGCTGGCCAATATTGAAATGCCCGAAGACACTGCAGCTGCGCTGGCCGTCGGCGCGGTCGGTGTGGGGCTGTTTCGAAGCGAATTCCTGTTCATGGGCCGCCAGGGCAAGCTGCCTGATGAAGAGGAGCAGTTCCAGGCTTACAAACGGGCGGTCGAGGGCATGAAGGGTCTGCCTGTGACGATCCGCACCGTCGATATCGGAGCCGACAAGCCCCTGGGAGATGGCCGTGAAGATGCGGCCCATCTGAACCCCGCACTGGGATTGCGGGCGATCCGCTGGAGTCTCGCGGACCCGTCCATGTTCCTCACGCAATTGCGGGCTATTCTGCGCGCCTCGGCGTATGGCAAGGTCAAGCTGCTGATTCCGATGCTGGCGCATGCGCATGAAATTCGTCAAACCGTGGCCTTACTGGCGCAGGCGCGTGCTGAACTCGACGCAAAGGGCATCCATTACGGCCCGTTGCAGTTGGGCGCCATGATCGAAATCCCGGCGGCCGCCCTGATGCTCAAGGTCTTCCTGAAGTACTTCGATTTTCTCTCCATCGGCACCAACGACTTGATCCAGTACACCCTGGCCATTGACCGTGCTGATGAGTCTGTGGCCCACCTCTATGACCCCCTGCATCCTGCTGTGCTGCGGCTGGTGGCTGACACCATTGCAGAGTGCAACGCGCAAGGCAAGGGCGTGAGCGTGTGCGGTGAAATGGCGGGGGACATCAGCCTTACCCGTTTACTGCTGGGCCTGGGTCTGCGCAGTTTTTCCATGCATCCGGCACAGATACTGGCCGTCAAGCAGGAGATTCTGCTGGCCAATACCCGTGAGCTGCAGGCTTGGGCGCAAACCGTACTGGCACATGATGAGCCGGCTTTGCTGCTCAATGCCGCATAGCAGGCGGGATGTCCGACCTTAGAGATCGATGTCGGCCAGGGCGAAGTGAGAGATGCCGCTGGCCGGCACGGCACGGCTGATGAGGTAGCCCTGGGCTTTGCCGCACTGCTGGCTTTTCAGGATGTCGAACTGTCGCGAGGTCTCCACCCCTTCAGCCACGGTTTGCAGCCCCAGCTTGTGGGCGAGTGCAATGGTGGCTGAACAGATTTCGGCATCGTGGTGGTCAGTCTCAATGTCCCTGACAAAAGACCGGTCGATCTTGACGCAGCTGATCGGGAACAGTTTCAGGTACGAGAAGGAGGAGTGACCGGTACCGAAGTCATCCACCGCCAGCGTCACACCCATGCCCTTCAGGGCATTCAAGGTGGCGATGGTGTGCTGGGGATTCTTCATGGCCAGGGATTCCGTGATCTCCAATTCGAGGTGCCGGGCAGCGAGCCCGGTGTCCTGCAGCACGCGGGCGACGAACGCAGGCAAGCTGGATTGATCGAACTGACGGGCTGAGAGGTTGACGGCAACCTGCTCGATGTGTGTGAGCCCTGCCAGGTGCCATGCGCGCATCTGCTGGCAGGCAGTGCGTAATACCCAGGCGTCCAGGGCAAGAATCAGGTCGGACTTTTCCGCTATCGGGATGAAGTGGTCCGGAAAGAGCAGGCCATGCTGGGGATGCTTCCAGCGCACCAAGGCTTCTACGGCCACCAGTTTTTTGCTGGCCATGTCGACTTGCGGCTGGTAATGGAGCTCCAGTTCGCCGTCATGTGCCAGCGCATGGCGTAACTGGTTTTCGATCAGCAACTGCTCCATGGCAATTTGACTCAATGCGGCGGTGAAGCGTCGGTAAGTATTGCGCCCCTCGTCCTTGGCGTGGAACAGCGCCGTGTCGGCATGCTTCAGCAAGCTGGCCGCATCAAGTCCGTCATGGGGGAAGAGGCTGATGCCGATGCTGGCCGTGATGTGGAGTTCCTGACCCGCGAGATGATGTGGCTGGGCCAGTTCGTTCAAAATTGTCCGTGCCAGTTGTTCCACCCCGGACTCATCTGTGTCCGGAACCAGGATGCAGAACTCATCACCGCCGAGACGCGCTGCGAGAGCAGCGGGGCCGATGATGTGTCTCAGGCGGTTCGCGACCTTGATCAGCATCTGGTCGCCCGTGTCGTGACTGAGGATGTCATTGACCGTGTTGAAGTGGTCCAGATCAATCAGCAAAACAGCCAGGGAACTGCTGTGCACGCGGGCCTGCTCGATCAGGCGTGCGAGATGGGCTTGCATGGACAGGCGGTTGGGTAGCTGGGTGAGCGGATCGTCGTGCATGAGAACATGAATGCGCGCGTCCAGCTCGGTTTTGTCGTGATGCCAGTTGCGCCAGGTCTCCAGCAGGGCGGCCAAGGCCAGCACCAACAAGGGCTGCAGCAGTGAACTTTCCTGCCTGAGTCCATAGAGGAGGAGCAGGTGCGAGGCGTAAATCGCGAGCGCGCCGGCAAGCGTCTGCCGCAGGGTGGTGCGCAGGCTTTGTGTGGGCTGCAGCAGCAGAAGGATCGAAGGCACCAGAGCCATCAGAAACAGCAAGGCCGTCCAATAACGGTTCAGGGGTTTCATCAACATGTCGTGTGCGAGCTGCTGATGGGCCAGCGCGATGATGGTCAAGCCCTTGAGCTCACCTGCCGGTGTGCTGACGCGGTCCGAGAAGAAGGCCGAGCTACCGACAAAAATGGTCTTGCCGCGCATCAGGACAGGATCAAGCGCCTGGCCGGGGACCCCGAGCATGGCATCCGCCAGGCGATGGAAAGGCATGGATGGAACGGCCGTGCTGGCGTTGCGGGGGAACTGCAGATGAATCGCACCTTCCGGGTCAATCGGTGCAGTCAGCGAGCCAATCTGGATCTGTGCGGAAGTGTTCAGCCTTATGGTAGGTTGTGCGCCTTGCGGAAACAGGGCAGCCAGTGGCAATGTTGGCAGGAGGGCCCCATCGATCTGATGAAACAGCGTGAGACGGCGCAGCAGGCCATCAGGGTCCGGCACCGCAGACACCATGCCCACGCGCGCGAACGAAGGCGCCGGCTGGGTAAAGCCGGGAATGGGCAGTTGGGCTGAAGGCCAGGCCTGTGAGGCCAGATGGCTGGGCACCTGCCATGACAGGCTTTTCAGGGACTCGGTCGTTTGTGCGCCCGACGGGGCATCCAGCAGGGCGCTGGCTGCCAGCACGACATTGCCGTTGCGTGCAATGGACTTGCGCAATTGGGCATCGCCCTCGCGCGGGTCGGACAGCACGAGGTCAATGACAACTGCCCGGGCACCCATCTCGCTCAGGTAGTCCACCAGCAGGGCATAGGTGTCACGCCGGTAGGGCCAGCTGCCGAACCGGGGTTCGAGTTCGCGCAGCGAGGCATCGTCAATATCAATGATCAGGGCATCGTTGAACAGGTGCGTTTGGGCGACCAGCTGCGCCTGAGCATCCATGGACAGGGCGTCGAGTAACTGGTAAATGCGGGTCTGGCCCAGTGCCACCACCAGCACGACGGCGGCCACTGGCACCCACGCAAGCGCTCGCAATCTGGCCATCAACATGGACATTGACGCAAGCCGGGGGCGGGGGGGCGGCGCTGAAGTCTCCGGCATTACATCGCCAGAGGAACCAGCAGCAGGAGCAACCACCACGGTTTGGCGGGGGGGCTGGGCACCTCGATCTGCTGCGGAGCACCGAACGGTCCGGCAAAGCCGTCGGCATCAATGGTTTTGATGCGCATGAAATACTGGCCAGGTTGCGGGCGGTCTATGCGCGTCTGGTTGGTGGCCACGGTGCTGTCCATCATCGGGCTGCTGAAGCTTGCATCCGCAGCCAGCTGGATCTGATACTTGGCACCGGGCTCTCCCTCACGCCAGCGGAAGCTCAGGTGCTTGTCGTCCATGCTGGGCGCTTCGGTTTTCGGACTTTCAGGAATTTTGCGTTGCGTGAAGGTCTGGACGTCGCTGAAAGGTCCCTGGTCAGGCCCTGCTGCGATGGATGCCACGCGCCAGTAGTAGTTGCCGGGCGCGAGGGCCACGGTATAGGTGTTCCTGGCCAAAGCCGCTTCTTCGGCGATGAGGCTGGAAAAATCGGGCTTGGCTGACAGCTGGACACGGTAAGCCTGTGCTGCCGTGGAGATGCTCCAGCGCAACGTGGTCTCGGGGCCATAGACTTTTTGACCTTCGAGCGGGGCTTCGATGAATGGTGGCTCAGGTCGCGCCTTGAGGACAAACTCATGGTCCGCATTGAAGCCCTCCAGTCCATTGGCGTGAATGGACCGGACGCGCAAAACATAGCGGCCATCGGGCAAGTCCGGCCATTTGGCGCTGCTGTTCTGAAACACGCCGTCAAGCAGCAGGCGCTCGAAGCTGCGATCAGAAAAAACCTGCGCACGGTAGCGTTGGCTGCCCGCGGCGGCCGGCCATTCGAAGCGCAGGGGTACGCGCTCCAGCCGGCTGACAACACTGCTGAGATTGGGTGCTGCAGGCAGGGCCTGCGGTGTTTGAGGCGCCTGGTTGACAGCGGCAAGTGTGCCGAACCCTGCGGCGACCTCGACGGGTTTGCCCTGCGTGCCACTGGCCTGCACGGCCCCCTCGATCACTTCGCTGCTGGCGAGCTTGTCGGTCGTGTTGAAGTGGGCGCGAAAGTCGGTGCCGCGCACGGCCAGGTTGAGGGCTTGCGATTTGATCTCATACCGGGCCACGGGTTTTTGCTGCGGTGCAACCCTCGTGTCCAGGCTGCCACGATGCAATTCCAGCAGGGTCTGGGCGATGCCTGTCTTGCCAAGCATGACCATTTCGGTCAAGGTGATGCTGCTGTTGGGAGAGAGCAGCAGTCGGGAGCCATCCACAAATCGCAAGGACACGGTGCCGTCGCTGCCTGTGCTCAGTGTGTCACCCGTCTGCAGGCGGGCGCCGGTACCCAATGCCTGGGGCGGCTGCTTGCCACGTTCGCGGCTGACCTTGCCACGCACATCGATGACTTCTGCGACGGCGGCCTCCCGCTTGAGCAACTCGGCAGGCAGCCGGAGCTTGCTGCCTGGCATCAGTCGTGTGGGGTCGGCCACGCGGTTGAGTTTTTGCAGCTTGCGCCAGTGGTACGGGTCGATCAGGTAATCAGTCGAGATGCTGATCAAGGTGTCGCCGGGCTTGACGCCATAGACCCACTCCAGAGCCGCTGACGCACCGGGTGACGCCAAGAACAGGCCCATGAACAACAGGTAAGCAGGTGCAAGCGTGCGCAGGAGTGAAGGCTTGGACATCGGGGTTTCCAATGGGGTGTGGTTGACGGCAGATACGGGCAAACAAGTTGGCGCGGAGGCAACTTCAGGTGCTGGTGAGCCTTGAACGGGATGGATACCTATTGTCACAGAGTACCGCATGCGAGGGGATCAAGTGTGCTGGTTTTTTCGGATTATTGAGAGCTGAACCGAGGCATGAAGGGCGATTTTTTGACGGACTGTGGCGTGTCATTGCGCTGCATCAAGGATATCCCGATCACGCCGAAGCAAACTTGTAGGCATATGACTACAAGAGGAATTGCATGAGCACATTTGATCATTCCGGTTTGATCCAGGACATCAACGAATGCCTGGCGCCTTTTCGCAAAGCCCAGCCCGACGCCATGGCCGGTTTTGGTCAGCTGGCGCGAGCTTCCATGGCAGAGGGGGCGATCAGCACCAAGCACAAGGAGTTGATGGCGCTTGCCATTGGGGTGACACAGCGCTGCTCCGGCTGCATCGGTTTTCACGTGAAGGCCTTGCACAAGCTCGACTGCAGCCGCGCCGAACTGGAGGAAATGCTGGCTGTGTGTGTCTACATGGGCGGTGGCCCGGCCTTGATGTATGCCGCCGAGGCCATCAAGGCCTGGGATGCCATGGCCCCGGACTGATTACTCATCAAATTGACCTGCAGCCCTTTTCTGATATGCGCTATCAGCTATATATTAGATAGCAAACTGAGGACAAGATCAGAGTTTGCGCAACAAGTTGACGCGCATGGGCCGCACGAAATGGGCGCCGTCTGCGCCCATGTTCGGCTCAAAGCGCGCACGCACCGCAGCCAGCGTGCTGGCGTCCAGTGAATGGGTGACGAAAGTCACGCCGATCATGCGCTGCTCGAAATCGGCAAAGTCGCGGTAGTACACCGGCATCTCGAAGTGGGTTTCGCTTACCTGCTCCCAGTGGCCCGAGGCCACTGCGGCCTGCACGGCGCGCAAGGCTGCGGCACGTACGAGCTCTTCGTCATGAAACAGGCGCATCACTTCATTGAGCGGGCCGGCGAACACAGGCTCGGACACATACAGCAAGCCCTGCGGGCGCAGCACGCGGCGGACCTCATGCAAGGCCTGGTCCAGCAGGTCCATTGGCACATGGTGCAGCGACTTCAACATCAACGCGAGGTCGAACTGTCCATCGGCAAAGGGGATCGCCTGCGCGCCAGCTTGAAGAAAGTGCAGTCCTTGCTGGGGCTTCAGCAAATTCTTGGCGTGCTGGCGCTCATCCACTTCAAGCCCCGTGACTTCACAGGCAGGGAAGCGGTTCAGCAGATTACGCGAGAGCTGTGCGGCGCCGCAGCCCAGCTCGATGATGCGGGGGTGCGCGTCAAGATCGACCAGTGATTGCAGCAGGTCGATCTCGTCAGTGATCAGGACTGGGGTCGTAGTGCTCATAGGGGAAGGCCTGCCGCATGGGCTTGCTGGTCGGCATGGTAGCTGGAGCGCACCATGGCCCCCACGGCGGCATGCGAAAAACCCATCTCATAGGCCTTGGTTTCGAACATCTTGAAGGTGTCCGGGTGCACATAACGGCGCACCGGCAGATGGGAGTTGGACGGTGCGAGGTACTGGCCAATGGTCAGCATTTCGATGTTGTGGGCCCGCATGTCGCGCATGACGTCGAGAATTTCTTCGTCGGTCTCGCCCAGGCCCACCATCAGGCCACTCTTGGTGGGCACATCAGGGAACAGGGCCTTGAACTTCTTGAGCAGGTTCAGCGAGAACTGGTAGTCACTGCCCGGGCGCGCCTGCTTGTAGAGACGTGGCACGGTCTCCATGTTGTGGTTCATCACATCGGGTGGTGCTGACTTGAGGATGTCCAGCGCGCGGTCGTCGCGGCCGCGGAAGTCAGGCACAAGGATCTCGATTTGCGTGGCTGGAGAGAGCTCGCGCGTCTTGCGGATGCAGTCCACAAAGTGCTGGCTGCCACCATCGCGCAGGTCGTCACGGTCCACGCTGGTGATCACCACATACTTGAGCTTGAGCGCAGCGATGGTCTTGGCCAGGTTGTCGGGTTCGTTCATGTCCAGCGGGTCCGGGCGGCCATGACCAACGTCACAGAACGGGCAGCGGCGTGTGCACTTGTCGCCCATGATCATGAAGGTCGCCGTGCCCTTGCCAAAGCATTCGCCGATGTTGGGGCAGCTGGCTTCTTCGCACACGGTGACCAGCTTGTTGGCGCGCAGGATGTCCTTGATCTCGTAGAAGCGTGTGCTGGGCGAGCCGGCCTTGACACGAATCCACTCGGGCTTTTTCAGCACCTCGCCGGCCTCCACCTTGACGGGAATGCGCGAGAGCTTGGCGGCGGCTTTCTGTTTGGCCGAGGGGTCGTAGTTCTCTTGCGACTGGACGGTTCTGACAACTTCAGGCGTGGACATGGAATTCCTGTGGGTTCGTGGGGACGCTTATGGCGACAGATAGGTAGTGAGCTTTTGACTCAGGACATCGGCGGCCTCCTGCCAGGCGATGGATACCCCGATTGTAGAAAGGTCTATGGTTTGCAGGCCCGCATAGCCGCAGGGGTTGATACGCGAGAAGGGTTCCAGGTCCATCGCCACGTTGAGCGCCAGCCCATGGTAGGTACAGTTGCGGCTGACCTTGATGCCCAGCGCAGCGATCTTGCCCAGGCCAACGAAACTGGGTTCAGGGCCGGGGGCCGTCCCATCGGGCGCAGGTGTTCGCTTTTGCGGACGCTGGTCCAGCGGGGCATGACCCGCCGGGTCATCAAGCCGCACATAAATGCCCGGTGCGCCGGCCACGCGGTGGCCGGTCACGCCAAAGTGGGCCAGGGTCTTGATGACGGACTCTTCAACCCGGTAGACATATTCCTTGACGAAGTAGCCAGCGCGCTTGAGGTCGATCAGTGGGTAAGCCACCACCTGGCCAGGGCCGTGGTAGGTGACCTGGCCGCCGCGGTTGGTCGCGATGACGGGAATGTTGCCGGGGTTCAGGATGTGGTCAGATTTTCCCGCCAGCCCTTGCGTATAAACCGCAGGGTGCTCACAAATCCATAGCGCATCGGGTGTGTCAGGTGTGCGGGCAACGGTGAACGCCTGCATCGCTTCATAGGTGGGCAGGTAGTCTGCCAGGCCGAGCATGCGCAAGGAAATGCTCACGCTGGCCTTACAAAACGACCTTCACCATCGGGTGCGTGGACAGGGTTCGGTACAGCTCATCCAGCTGCTCACGGCTGGTGGCGTTGATGGTGATGGTGACGCCCAGGTAGTTGCCGGCCTTGCTCTCGCGCAGCTCGATGGTGCTGGCGTCGAAGTCGGGGTCGAATGCATGGGCGATCACTGTGATGGCGTGCACCAGACCATCGATCTTCTGGCCCATCACCTTGATGGGGAAGCGGCAGGGGTATTCGATGAGCGAGTCAGCTCTGGGCGCAGCCTGCGGCGGCAGGGGCTTGGCGGGGGGCTGGCTCATGCGGACCTGGCCTTGCGGCTGCGCTGTTTGGCGGCCTGGTAGCCGGCATACAGGCTGGCGTAGACCGGGCCGGGCTTGCCTTGGCCCACAGGTTTGTCGTCGAGCCGGGTGATGGGCAGCACTTCCTTGGTGGCCGATGAGAGCAGCAGTTCATCGGCAGCCAGAACTTCCGCGCGACTGATCGGGCGCAGTTCGAATCCAAGGCCCTGCTCGCGGCAGAGGTCCTCGATCAGGCCATAGCGGATGCCCTCCAGCACCAGGTTATTTTTGGGTGGCCCCAGCACCTTGCCGTCCTTGACGACCCAGACGTTGCTGGCAGCGGCCTCGCTGAGCAGGCCGTTGCGGAACATCACGGTCTCCAGCGCGCCCGCATCGGCACTGATCTGGCGGGCCAGTACGGCGCCCAGCAGGCTCACACTTTTGATATGGGCTTTCTCCCAGCGGAAGTCGTCCGCTGTGACGCAGGCCACTCCCTGGCTGCGTTGTTCTGCCGATGGCAGCTTCATGGTGTTGCTCATCACGAACACGGTGGGCTCGATGTCGACAGGCATGACATGGTCGCGCATCGCGACACCGCGCGTGACCTGGATATAGATCAACTGGTCCAGGGCGTCGACAGGCTGGGCGACACTGCGCGCGTAGTCGGCTAGCAGACGGTCCATGACGGTTTGCCATTGCACCAGGCTCAGGGGGTTTTTGATGCGCAACTCGGCCAGGCTGCGGTCAAGCCGTGCCATGTGCTGCTCAAACCTGAAGGCTTGGCCGGCGTAGACCGGAACCACCTCATAGACCCCGTCGCCAAAAATAAAGCCACGGTCCATGACGCTGATCTTGGCGTCAGGCAGCAAGGTGAATTCGCCGTTGAGGTAACAGGGCAGCGGGGGCAAGGTGTTCATGAGGAAGATTATCGCCTTGCCTCGCTTCGCGCTGCAGGATTCGCCACCTCAGACCCTGCTGGCTTTGGGGCGGCTGGTACGCTTATTTCAGCAGCATGACGGCGGCGATGGCGATCCAGCCCAGGACGAAATTCACTTGAGCGAGCAGCGCAATCTGCTTCATGCGACGCCCACCTTCAGGCCAGTTGGCCTCTGCAACCGCCTGCTTGAGACGGCGAAAGGGTGCAAAGTAGAGGTGCGCGAATATCAGGCACATCAGCACACCAATGCCGGCCATGGCATGCCAGCCCGCGGGGGAGTTGCCGGCACCTGCGTTTGCCAAAGCGTGCAGGCCGGTGAGCAGCAGCAAGACGATCGCGCCCCAGACCACGCGGAAAAAGTATCCGAGTGCCTTGCTCAGGAAAGGCAGGCGGGCGGATGGCTCCAGGACGATGGCCGCTGGTCGCAGGGCAAAAATCATGAAACCCATGCCCCCCATCCAGAGGATGGCGGCGGCGAGGTGCAGCAGTTCTGAGATTCCGTTCATGGTGTTTCCTGTAGAAAAAGTAAGGGTGAATTCGATGCCAAAATCCCTGCAGTACAAGGCACTTGGGTAAAAAGTTGGTGGCTTGGTTTTTCCGCACCGGGTTTCTACGTATAATTAAAGGCTTTGCAGCGAATGCCGCTTGAAACCTGAGTGTAGTTGAGATGCCGAAAATTGCGCCCTGGGATGAAGCTGAAGAGCCTGAGATCACGCCGCTGACGGCGGCGCAGGCGCAGGCGCTGCGGGAGCAGCAGCCGTCGCTGTCGCCCTGGAGGGTGGTGGCTTGGCAGGTGGTTGTGGGCATATTACTTGCCCTGGCTGCCTGGCTTCTGACGGGTCAGGCCAGTGTGGCTTGGTCGGCCGGGTATGGCGCGCTGGCGGTAGTGGTTCCTGCGATAGTGTTTGCGCGGGGTTTGATGAGTCAGTTCTCGTCTTTCAATGCCGCGACAGCCGGGTTTGGTTTTTTTGTGTGGGAGGCGGTCAAGATCGCCGTCAGTGTGGGGATGCTGTTTGCTGCCCCGCAGTTGGTTCCGGATTTGAGCTGGTTGGCAATGCTGATTGGCCTGATCGTGACCATGAAGGTTTATTGGGTGGCGCTGTTGATGCGCCCTGAACAAAAACGCAGTTCTGGCCGAGGCTGACTTGTCTGTACAGGTTGGTTGAAGCTGAAAATAAATTGAAGAGTTAACAATGTCCGCAGAAGCAAACGCGCCGTCAGCCAGTGACTATATTGTTCACCACCTGACGCACTGGCAGAACAAGCCGCAGACTGAAATCGTTGATTTCTCCGTCTTCAATATCGACTCGATTTTCTTTTCGGTCCTGATTGGTGTGTTGGGTTGCTTCTTTCTCTGGCGTGCCGCGCGCAGTGCAACCGCTGGCGTGCCGGGGCGTTTCCAGGCTGCGGTCGAGATTCTGATCGAAATGGTGGACAGTCAGGCCAAGGCGATTGTTCACAATGCGACCAGTCGCAAGCTGGTGGCGCCATTGGCGTTGACGGTGTTTGTCTGGATTTTCCTGTTGAATGCGATGGACTTGCTGCCGCTGGATTTCCTGCCGGTAATCTGGGGCTGGATTTATGGCGCTGCAGGTCATGATCCGCATCACGCCTACCTGCGTGTGGTGCCCACGGCCGACATCTCGGTCACAATGGGTCTGTCGGTGTCTGTGCTGCTGATCTGCCTGTTCTACAACATCAAGATCAAGGGCATGGGCGGCTGGGCGCATGAGCTTGTGACGGCGCCATTTGGTACCAGCAAGAACCCGGTGTTTGCTGTGATTCTGGCCATCATCAATGTGGCTGAGCAACTGATTTCTTTTGTGGCCAAGACGGTGTCGCACGGCATGCGGCTTTTCGGCAACATGTACGCCGGTGAGCTGGTGTTCATGCTGATCGCCTTGTTGGGCGGGTCCTGGGCTTTTTCGACGGAGTTGTCTGGTTTGATGCTCCTGTTGCTGCATGTGGTGGCTGGATGGGCGTGGGCGGTGTTCCACATCATCATCATCACGCTGCAGGCTTTCGTGTTCATGATGTTGACGCTTGTCTACATCGGGCAGGCGCATGACGCGCATTGATTTTCGGTTTGTTTTTGTTTTTTGTTTTTTAGTTTCTTAAGGAGTCATCATGGAAGTCATTAGTTTTGCTGCTCTGGCTGCTGGCCTGATCATTGGTCTGGGCGCGCTGGGTGCTTGTATCGGCATCGGCATCATGGGTAGCAAGTACCTCGAAGCAGCTGCACGCCAGCCTGAGCTGATGGGCGAACTGCAGACCAAGATGTTCGTGCTGGCTGGTCTGATTGACGCCGCCTTCATTATCGGTACCGGTATTGCCCTCTGGTTTGCGACCGCCAACCCCTTCCTGGCTCAAATCGCACGCCTGGTCAAGTAAGTACTGCCTGCAACACCTCGTTGAGGGAGATTTACTGTGAACATTAATGGAACCCTGGTGGCGCAAGCCATCGTCTTCGCATTGCTGGTGCTATTCACGATGAAATTCGTGTGGCCCCCGATCGCGAAGGCGCTCGACGAGCGTGCCGGAAAAATCGCCGATGGACTCGCTGCGGCAGACAAAGCCAAGACCGAACTCTCCGCTGCCAACAAGCGCGTGGAAGACGAGTTGGCCAAGACCCGCAATGAAGTGGCTACGCGCCTGGCTGATGCCGAGCGTCGTGCCCAGGCCATCATCGAAGAAGCCAAGTCCAAAGCAGTTGAAGAAGGTAGCAAGATCATCGCCAGCGCCAAGGTTGAGGCTGACCAACAGGCTGTCAAGGCCCGTGAGGTCCTGCGCGAGCAGGTTGCCGCACTGGCTGTCAAGGGCGCCGAGCAGATTCTCCGTAAGGAAGTCAACGCCGGTGTCCATGCAGACCTGCTGGGCCGTCTGAAGACCGAGCTGTAAGAGCAGACCATGGCTGAAATTGCAACAATTGCCCGTCCTTATGCCGAAGCGCTGTTCCAGGCCACGGCGTCAGACCTGAGTGGCACTGCTGTCTGGGTAGAAGAGTTGGCGGCTATTGCTGCCAACCCGCAACTCATGGGGCTGGCTGACAGCCCCAAAGTAACGGCGGCCCAGGTGTTTGATGTGATGGCTGGTGTGGCCAAATCGACATTGCCGGATGCGGCCAGGAACTTCCTGCGTACCGTCATCGAAAATGGTCGCCTGGCTGCCTTGCCCGAAATTGCAGCGCAATTCCGTGCCTTGAAGAACGCTAAAAGCGGCTCTTCGGATGCGGTGGTCTATAGTGCCTTCCCGATTGAAGGCGACAAGCTCGCTGAAGTGTCCCAGACGCTCGAAAAGCGTTTTGGCCGCAAGCTCAATGTGGCTGTGGAGCTGCAGCCTGAGTTGATCGGCGGTATCCGCGTGGTGGTGGGTGATGAGGTGCTCGACACTTCCGTCAAGGCCCGTCTTGAACAAATGAAAGTGGCCCTCACGGCTTGAGACGCAAGTCTTGAGTCCTTGGCCCAATTAACGAAAGAAGGAAAGAGTCATGCAACTCAATCCCGCAGAAATTTCTGAACTGATCAAGAGTCGTATCCAGGGTCTGTCTGCCAGCGCCGACATCCGCAATCAGGGTACTGTGGTGTCCGTGACGGACGGTATCGTTCGCATCCATGGCTTGTCCGATGTGATGCAGGGCGAGATGCTGGAATTCCCGGCCGGCAGCGATGGTTTGCCCACCTACGGCCTGGCCCTGAACCTCGAGCGCGACTCCGTCGGCTCCGTGATTCTGGGTGAGTACGAGCACATCTCCGAAGGCGATACCGTCAAATGCACGGGTCGTATTCTGGAAGTGCCGGTCGGCCCCGAGCTCAAAGGCCGTGTGGTCAACGCGCTGGGTCAGCCAATTGACGGCAAGGGCCCGATCAACGCCAAGATGACCGACGTGATCGAAAAAGTCGCACCCGGTGTGATCGCGCGTAAATCCGTGGATCAGCCCATGCAGACCGGCCTGAAGTCAATCGACTCCATGGTGCCCGTCGGCCGTGGTCAGCGTGAACTGATCATTGGTGACCGTCAGACCGGCAAGACCGCCGTGGCAATTGACGCGATCATCAACCAGAAGGGTCAGAACATGACCTGCGTTTATGTCGCGATCGGCCAGAAGGCCTCTTCCGTCAAGAACGTGGTTCGTGCCCTGGAGCAAGCCGGTGCGATGGAGTACACCATTGTGGTGGCGGCTACCGCTTCTGAATCGGCTGCCATGCAGTATGTCAGTGCCTACTCCGGCTGCACGATGGGCGAGTACTTCCGCGATCGCGGTGAAGATGCCTTGATCGTGTATGACGATCTGTCCAAGCAGGCTGTGGCTTACCGCCAGGTTTCGCTGCTGCTGCGTCGTCCTCCGGGCCGCGAAGCTTATCCCGGCGATGTGTTCTATCTCCACAGCCGTCTGCTCGAGCGTGCCGCTCGCGTGAACGAAAAATATGTGGAAGATTTCACCAAGGGTGCCGTCAAAGGCAAGACGGGTTCGCTGACGGCATTGCCGATCATCGAAACCCAGGCGGGTGACGTGTCTGCTTTCGTGCCGACCAACGTGATCTCCATTACCGACGGCCAGATCTTCCTGGAGACCTCGCTGTTCAACGCCGGCATCCGTCCTGCGATTAACGCCGGTATTTCGGTGTCTCGCGTCGGTGGTGCTGCCCAGACCAAGCTGGTCAAGAGCCTGTCTGGCGGTATCCGTACCGACTTGGCCCAGTACCGTGAGCTGGCTGCGTTTGCCCAGTTCGCCTCTGATCTGGACGAAGCCACCCGCAAGCAGCTGGATCGCGGTGCCCGCGTAACCGAGTTGCTCAAGCAGGCCCAGTACAGCCCCCTGTCCATCTCCCTGATGGGTGCGACGCTGTTTGCTGTGAACAAGGGCTTTCTTGACGACATCGATGTCAAGAAAGTGCTGTCCTTCGAGCATGGCCTACATGGCTACCTCAAGGACAAGCATGCAGCACTGCTGGCCAAGCTGGAAGCCAGCAAGGCCATGGACAAGGATGCTGAGGCTGAACTGACCGCTGCCATTGGCGCGTTCAAGAAGTCGTTTGCTTAAGACCAGCCTGATGACCGAAGGAGCCACGCATGGCAGCAGGTAAGGAAATTCGCGGCAAGATCAAATCGGTGGAAAACACCAAGAAGATCACCAAAGCCATGGAGATGGTAGCCGCATCAAAAATGCGCAAGGCGCAGGACCGGATGCGTGCTGCCCGCCCCTACAGTGAGAAGATCCGCAACATTGCCGCCAATCTCGGCAAGGCGAATCCGGAGTACACGCACCCGTTCATGCAAACGAACGATGCCAAGGCGACGGGTTTCATTGTCGTGACCACGGACAAGGGCTTGTGTGGCGGCATGAACACCAACGTGCTGCGTGGTGTGACGGCGAAGATCAAAGAGCTTCAGGCCGCAGGCATGTCGACCCGGGCCGTTGCCATTGGCAACAAAGGTTTGGGCTTTCTGGGGCGCGTGGGTGCCAAGGTGTTGTCGCATGCGACGCATCTGGGTGATACGCCCCACCTGGAAAAGCTGATCGGTCCGGTCAAGGTTCTGCTGGATGCCTATACCAAGGGTGAAGTGAAAGAGGTGTACCTGTGCTACACCCGTTTCATCAACACCATGAAACAGGAATCCGTGGTCGAGCGGCTCTTGCCCCTGTCTGCTGAGCAGATGGAAGCCGAGACGCAAGCCAGCGGTCCGCAGTATGGCTGGGATTACATCTATGAGCCGGATGCACAGTCCGTGATTGACGACATGCTGGTGCGCTATGTGGAAGCACTGGTATACCAAGCTGTGGCAGAGAACATGGCGTCCGAGCAGTCGGCTCGCATGGTGGCCATGAAGGCGGCAACCGATAACGCCGGTAGCGTGATTGGTGAGCTCAAGCTGGTTTACAACAAGACGCGTCAAGCCGCGATCACGAAAGAGCTGTCGGAAATTGTGGCGGGTGCCGCCGCTGTTTAAGCGGCCCACAGCCCCGGTCTGACCTTTGTTACGTTAAAGAATCTAAATTTTGGAGCGAAAAATGGCTCAAGCAAACTCGCAAGTGCAGGGAAAAATTGTTCAGTGTATTGGTGCCGTGGTGGACGTCGAGTTCCCGCGTGACAAGATGCCTGGAATTTATGACGCCCTGAAAATGGACGGCTCTACCCTGACACTCGAAGTGCAGCAGCAGCTTGGCGACGGCATCGTCCGTACCATTGCGCTGGGCTCTTCCGACGGCCTGCGCCGCGGCATGATGGTGTCCAACACCGAGAAGCCAATCAGCGTGCCGGTTGGCAAAGCCACCCTGGGCCGCATCATGGACGTGCTCGGTGCACCCATCGATGAGCGTGGCCCTGTCAACTCCGAGGTGCTTTCCCCGATTCACCGCAAGGCCCCTGCCTACGATGAGCTGAGCCCTTCCCAGGAACTGCTGGAAACAGGTATCAAGGTGATTGACCTGGTTTGTCCGTTCGCCAAGGGCGGCAAGGTGGGCCTGTTCGGTGGTGCCGGTGTGGGCAAGACCGTGAACATGATGGAACTCATCAACAACATCGCTAAAGCGCACTCGGGTCTGTCCGTGTTCGCTGGTGTGGGTGAGCGAACCCGCGAAGGTAACGACTTCTACCACGAGATGGCCGACTCCGGCGTGGTGAACCTCGAGAACCTGCCCGAGTCGAAAG
>JAHIYE010000023.1 GCA_018815325.1 Gammaproteobacteria bacterium
ACCAGCGCGGCATCGTGCCACTGCCCGCTGCAATACATGCGAACCATGGCATGCTCGATCTCACCCTGACGCAGATCACGCGGCTTATTCAGGGGATGGCGCACTTCGGCCGGCGCATCTCCGCTCACAACAGCTTCCACCGACACAGCTTCCACCATCAGACCCTTGCCCTGCATCAGGAAAGCAAAGCGCTGACGGTAGGCTGCTTCGAACTGGTCGACGATGGCTGCCACGGCAGTCGGCGCGTCGGCCGTTGAACCCTCGGTCAAACCGGCTGAGGGCATGGGCAGCACCAGTGCCGCATCGCTGCCCTCGTAGCGCACATGCACACGTCGCAGCACCGTGATCTCTCCGAGACTCACCTGCTGGCGCAGAAGCTCTGCCGTGGCGGCCGAGGCCAGTTCGTCCAGCCGCCTGTTGATCTCTGGCAGCGCCTGTGGCGAGAGCTTGAGCTCCACTGCCTGCTCGCGTATCACCGCTTGATCCGCCAGCCCCATGCCATAGGCACTGAGCACCCCTGCGAGCGGATGCACAAATACCCGGGACATGCCCAGCGCATCTGCCACCAGGCAGGCATGCTGGCCGCCCGCACCGCCAAAGCACTGCAGGGTGTAGCGGGTCACATCGTAACCACGTGCCACCGAGATTTTCTTGATCGCGTTGGCCATCTGCTGCACCGCGATCTGGATGAAGCCCTCGGCCACTTCCTCGGCCTTGCGGCCTGTCTGCACCGCCAGCGCGGCAAAACGCTCCTGCACGACCCATGCATCCAGCGCCTCATCACCCTCAGGGCCAAACACACAGGGGAAATGACGCGGCTGTATCTTGCCCACCATCACATTGGCATCGGTCACGGCCAGCGGACCACCGCGACGGTAGCTTGCAGGTCCGGGGTTGGCTCCTGCGCTCTCAGGACCGACCCGAAACCGCGCACCGTCAAATGCCAGAATGGAGCCGCCCCCCGCCGCCACGGTGTGGATGCTCATCATCGGCGCACGCATGCGCACGCCAGCCACCTGCGTCTCGAACTGGCGCTCGAACTCACCCGCATAGTGCGACACGTCAGTCGAAGTGCCCCCCATGTCGAAACCGATCACCCGCTCAAAACCGGCCAGCTCTGCGGTACGGGCCATGCCCACAATGCCACCGGCCGGACCGCTAAGGATGGCATCCTTGCCAGCGAAGGCATGGGCATCGGTCAGGCCGCCGGAAGACTGCATGAAGAACAGCCGCACACCCGGCATCTCGGCCGCCACCAGGTCGACATACCGGCGCAGGATGGGTGACAGATAAGCATCCACCACCGTGGTGTCACCCCGACTGACAAATTTCATCAACGGGCTGGTCTCGTGCGAGGTGCTGATCTGCGTAAACCCCACCTCCTGCGCAATACGCCGGGCCGACTGCTCATGGTCGGTGTAGCGATAACCATGCAAAAAAACAATCGCAACACTCCTCAGCCCTTTTTCGTATTGCGCTGTCAGCTCCTGTTTTAATAGCACTTCATCGAGTGATTCGATCAACGCCCCATGTGCCCCCATGCGCTCATGTGCCTCCACCACGGCGCTGTACAGGAGTTCGGGCAGCACGATGTGGCGGTCAAACAGACGCGGCCGGTTCTGGTAGGCGATGCGCAGCGCGTCACGAAAACCGCGCGTTGTCACCAGCAATGTGGGTTCTCCCTTGCGCTCCAGCAGCGCATTGGTAGCCACGGTCGTGCCCATCTTCACGCAGGCCACCAGTTCCGGCGTCACCGCTTGCCCCTTGGCCAGTCCCAGCAGATGGCGAATCCCCGCCACCGCCGCATCCCGGTAGTGCTCCGGGTTTTCGCTCAACAGTTTGTGCGTGACCAGGCTGCCATCGGGGCGCTTGCCCACGATATCGGTGAAAGTGCCGCCGCGGTCGACCCAGAATTGCCAGCGCGCTGTATCAATGTTTTCCATGTTCTCTCGCAATCGGTAAGTCGTCAGGAGCCAAGTCTTTGCCCGTGGGCTGGCTAAAAGCTGGCCGCCGAGCGTGCGGCCTGGTCGTAAATGCCGGATAACAGGCGCAGCAAACGGGCCAAATCGCCAATGTCCCGGTTAAGTGCATCGTCGGCATTCAGGGCATTGATCAGGCAGGACTCGCGGATTTCCCGGTAGCGGTCCACATGCTGGCGTCCCAGATCGGTGGAGGCATAAGTCACCTCCTTGCCGGTCTTGCTGGATACAACTACACCCAGGTTCTGCAACTTCTTGAGTGAATAGTTGATCAGGTGCGTGTCTTCCACATTCATGATGAAGCAGATGTCTGACAGCTTTTTATCCCGGGCCCGGTGCGTGACATGGTGAAGCACCAGAACGTCGAGCGGCGTCAGGTCCTTGAGCCCTGCCGCACTCATACAGTGCGTGATCCAGCGATGAAACGCGTTACCCGCGACGATCAGCCCGAACTCAAACTCGCTCATCTCATTGCTGCGGGGTGATACCAGGTGCGCGGACGACACAATGCGGGGCCCCTCAGGCGGCGGGGATGTTGCCGCCGCTCTCGCCGGATTTTTTTTGGTCATCAAGAACCTCCAAACTGGCATCTTTGTTGCATGTGCAGATTGTAGGCAGTTAAATGACAATTTATCAACAATTTATTGATGATTAGGGAATACGCTGATCGACGCCATGCGAAACCAACGTACATTCAACTACCCACTTAGCCACTCAACCCAACCGGAGTTTTTATGAAACGTCGCTCGTTCGCCTTGACCTCCACGGCCGCCATGTTCACATTGGCCCTGTCCGCCAGCACTGCATTCGCCCAGACCAAATGGGATCTGCCGGCAGCCTATGCCGCCACGAATTTCCACTCGGTCAACCTGACCGAGTTCGCCAATGATGTGGACAAAGCCACCGGCGGCAAGCTCAAGATCACGGTGCACGCCAATGGCTCGCTGTTCAAGGCGCCCGAGATCAAGCGCGCGGTGCAGGGCGGTCAAGCCCAGGCCGGTGAAATCCTGCTGGCCAACTTCCAGAACGAATGGCAGCTTTTTGGCGCCGATGGCCTGCCCTTCCTTGCCGACAGCTATGACGAAGCCCAGAAGCTCTACAAGGTACAAAAACCTTTCCTGGAAAAGAAACTGGCCGAGCAGGGTATGGCCTTGCTCTATGCAGTGCCCTGGCCACCCCAGGGCATCTACGTCAAGAAGCCCATCAACGCTGCAGCTGATCTGAAGGGCGTGAAATGGCGTGCCTACAGCCCGGCCACGGCCCGTATCGCCGAACTGGTAGGTGCCCAACCCGTGACCGTGCAGGCAGCCGAGCTCTCGCAGGCCCTGGCCACAGGCGTAGTCGAGTCCTACATGTCCTCCGGCTCGACCGGCTTCGACACCAAGACCTATGAACACCTCAAATACTTCTATGACACCCAGGCCTGGCTGCCCAAGAACGCAGTGATCGTCAACAAGGCTGCGCTGGACGCACTCGATGCACCCACCAAGCAGGCCTTGTTCAAGGCTGCTGCCGAAGCCGAAGCACGTGGCCTGGTCGCCTCCAAGAAAACCAACACCGATTCACTCGACAAGCTCAAAGCCAATGGCATGAACATCGTGCCGCCTTCGGCCCAGCTCAAGGCAGACATGAAAAAGGTGGGCGACGTGATGCTCAAGGAGTGGCTGGACAAGGCCGGTCCTGAGGGCAAGGCCCTGATCGACGCCTTCCAGAAGCAGTAAGGCTGATATCCGCGTGCGCAAGCTGCTCGATGCCCTGTACCTGAGCGCTGCCGGCCTGGCAGCGCTTTTTTTGATTGGCCTGCTCGGTATGGTGCTGCTGTCCATCGTGGGGCGACAGCTGCACTTTCATGTGCCGGGAACTGACGCCTATGCTGGCTACCTGATGGCAGCCAGCGGCTTTCTGGCGTTGGCCCACACCCTCAAGCGCGGTGAACACATCCGGGTCACCCTGCTGCTCGGCACCTTGCATGGCCGGTGGAAAAAAGGGCTGGAAATCTGGGCGCTCGCATTTGCCGGCGCACTGAGCACCATGATTGCGTATTACAGCTGCCGGCTGGCCTGGCAGTCGCACACTTTTCACGACATCTCAACGGCCAGCGATGCCACCCCGCTGTGGCTTCCGCAGCTGGGCATGGCGATCGGCACCGTCATCCTGGCCATTGCCTTGCTGGACGAATTGTTGCTTGAGATCACCAACCAGCGCAGTCAACCTGGCGCCGAAGCAAGCTTGCGCGTGGAATAAAGCCTCACATGAATGATCTCGCCATCACCGCCGGCCTGCTTGTGGCCCTGTTGCTGATCCTGGGCAGCGGCGTCTGGGTCGGTCTCACCCTGACCGGCGTGGCCTGGCTGGCCGTCACCCTGTTCTCGTCACGCCCGGCAGGCGACGCCATGGCCGTCACGGTATGGGGCTCTGCATCTAGCTGGACACTCACCGCCTTGCCCTTGTTTGTCTGGATGGGAGAGATCCTGTTCCGCACCCGGTTGAGCCAGGACATGTTCAAGGGTCTGTCGCCCTGGGTCCAGAACCTGCCCGGGCGCCTGCTGCACACCAACGTGATCGGCTGCACCATTTTTGCAGCCGTCTCCGGCTCCAGCGCCGCCACCTGCGCCACCATCGGCAAGATGACCCTGCCCGAACTCACCCGCCGCGGCTACCCCGAGCACATGGTCATCGGCACACTGGCCGGCGCCAGCACACTCGGTCTGCTGATTCCACCGTCCATCATCATGATCGTCTATGGCGTGGCGGCCGAGGTATCGATCTCCAAGTTGTTCATCGCAGGTGTACTGCCCGGCATCCTGCTGGCCACCCTGTTCTCGGGCTACATCATGTTCTGGGCCTGGCGCAACCCTGAACAGGTGCCGGCCGCAGATGGCCAGTTCAGCCTGCGCGAAAAAATCGCTGCCTCGCGCAGCCTGATCCCCGTGGTATCGCTGATCGCAGCGGTGCTCGGCTCGATCTACACCGGCATTGCCACGGCCACCGAGGCGGCCGCGCTCGGGGTGCTGGGCTCGCTGATCATCTCGTCACTGCAGGGTTCAATGAACTGGCGCACCTTCATCGATGCGCTCATGGGCGCCACACGTCTGTACTGCATGATTGGCCTGATCCTGGCCGGTGCCGCCTTCCTCACACTGGCCATGGGTTATGTCGGCCTGCCTCGCCACCTGGCGGAATGGATTGCTTCACTGGGCCTCAGCAAGGCCCAGCTCATTTTTGCGCTCGCGGGCTTCTTCATCCTGCTGGGCTGCTTTCTGGATGGCATCTCGATGGTGGTACTGACCATGGGCGTGCTCATGCCCACCGTGCAGGCGGCAGGTATCGATATCATCTGGTTTGGCATTTTTGTCGTGATCGTGGTCGAGATGGCGCAAATCACCCCGCCCGTGGGCTTCAACCTGTTCGTGCTGCAAGGCATGACCGGTCGCCAGCTGACCTGGATTGCCAGGGTCACGGCCCCCATGTTCGGCCTGATGTGCCTGGCCATCGCGCTGATCTATATTTTCCCCGGCATCGTCACCTGGTTGCCGCAGCAAATGAGCAGGTAAATAGTCATGTTGTCCGTCTTCGCCATCTGTATCGGTGCCAGCATTGGCGCGCTGTCCCGCTGGGGTTTGGGCCTGTGGCTCAGCACAGGCGCCGTGTTCCCTTGGGGCACACTGGCGGCCAACCTGATCGGGGGCTATCTGATCGGCATCGCCGTGGCGCTTTTCCAGGCCATGCCCCATCTCGACCCGGCCTGGCGCCTGGCCATCATTACCGGCTTTCTGGGGGCACTCACCACGTTCTCCAGCTTCTCGGTTGAAGTGGTCACCATGCTGCAGCAGGCCCGCTACGGCATGGCATTCGGCACGGCCATGCTGCATGTGACAGGCTCGTTGCTGCTGACTCTCGCCGGCATCAAGTGCGCTACATTTTTTATAGCGTCAACCTGATTTATTTAAAGGGCTAGCTGCCTGTTTTACCAGTATCAGCCACCGCCCCGCTGCATGTACAGATCAAAGCGCTTCATGAACAGCAGACGCTGCGCATCGTCCAGGCCCTGAAAGCTGAAGCTCACATGCAGGCGCGGCATGCGCATGAGTGCAATCACGCGGGGCTCTCCGGTATGCCAGCGCAGCGCGAGCAGACCGCTGCCAATGCGCACGTTGGCCCCCTGCGCGTTCAGCTCATAGGAATTCGCACCAATGGCGGCCGGCAGCCAGCCCAGCCACTCGGTCTCGGTGCAGCCCATTTCACGCTCAAAACTTTCGGCATAAAACGATTGCATGCGGTCTTTGCCTGCTGTGTGATCAACCACCCGCAATCGGCGGCCAGATCGCCAGCACATCGCCCTCCTGCAGGGTGTGGGTCGGGCGTTTGTCCGGCGCGATGTAGTGCCCGTTGACCAGCACCAGATGCACCAGCTTGGGTGGCATGCCGAAGGGCTCGATGATCTGCAGAATGCTGGCGTCTGGCGCCACATCGAGTTCCATCAGGTTGCCCACTCGGGCGTGCACTGGCAGGTAATCGGTGAGTGTGGCAAACAGCTTGAAGGTGATTTTCATGGGCATCGTGGACATACTGGCAAAGGCTTCGGCATACTCAGAATCCTCACAGTGTATGGACTCCATGCGCAAGCGCATGCGGCACCCGGCTCCGCAGGGTCTGCATCACTGCCCATGCCATAAGCGCCGCGCATCACCAATCAGCGACGTCGCTCATCCAGCGCCCCACTCCACTGGCCCTGGCCCTGGGCACAGGCCAGATAGGCTGGCACGAGCTGGGTGGGGTCGGCCTTCAAAGCGTCCTTCCACTTGCCCAGCTTCACCTGCCCCTCCACCAGTCCGCGCATCACGCCCACATGCTCGGTCCAGCCCACAGAGTTGCAGCCCACCAGTACGTCGCCGCTGAACTGCAGGCTCAGGTGTCTGCCCTCGGCCTTGTCGGTCAGTTCGGCATGCTCGCCGCCGGGCACCCCCTGCCAGTCGCCAAAGCTCGCCGAGATCAGGCCCAGCGTATCGAGCACGTTGATCTGCGTCACACCCTTGAGTTCGGCAGACTGCCCCGCCATGTTGAGCGCAGCCACACGAGCCTGTTCGGCCGCGTTGGGCTGGATTGCGCTCACGATGGTCTTGCCGCTGACTTTGTCGAAGGCCTCGGCACAATCACCCGCCGCGTAGATGCCGGGCACATTGGTCTGCATGGCTGCGTCGGTCAGCACGCCCTGCAGGCAGGTGATGCCCGACTCCTTCAGGAAGTCGATGGACGGCTTGACGCCCGTGGCGCTGATCACGAGATCGACCTCCAGCATCTTGCCGTTGGAGAGCTTGACGTTCAGCGCCTTGCCAGCGCTTTTGGAAATCGCCTCGACCTTGGTCCCGGTAAAGACCTCTACACCCTTGGCCTCGCACCAGTCCTTGATCATGCCGCCCGCGGTGGGCCCCATCATGCGCGGCACCATCCGGTCCCCCATCTCCACCACACTGAGCTTGACGCCGCGCGCGGCCAGCGACTCCATGATGATGCAGCCGATGAAGCCCGCGCCCATCTGCAACACACGTGCGCCCTTGGTGGCCAGCGACTGAATAGCGCGCGCATCGGCCAGCGTCCAGCAGGGGTGCACGCCGGGCAGATCGATGCCGGGAATCGGAGGACTCACAGGTGAAGAGCCGGTGGCAATCAGCAGCGTGTCGAATTTCAGCGTTTCGCTGTTGTCCAGCACAATTTTTCTGCCAGCCGCATCCACTGACTTGGCCCGGGCCTGGATCATGTTGATCTTCAGGTCTGAATAGTGTTTGGGGTTCTTGCGCAGGTGGGTGCCGCTCTCCTTGACGTTGCCGATAAGCAGGTAAGGAATGGCCATGCGCGAGTAGGGTGACTCACGCTCGTCGCCCACCACGGTGATGGTGTCGTGCGGCGCGTGCTTGCGCAGGGTCTCGGCGGCGATGATGCCGGCCGGTCCGGCCCCGAGGATGACGTGATGCATGGGGTTCTCTCCTGAGTTGGCCCTCCACCCAGCCCTCACCCCAGAGGGCGAGGGAGGTGGTTCACCGGCTACCGGTGCGGGGGGCAAGGGGACGTATCACGCGCAGTGTCAAAGTCCCAGGCGTTTGCGGGTCTCGGGCTTGAGCGTGCCGTCGGCGTTCCAGCCACGCACCTCGTAGTACTTGGGCAGCATCTGCGGCAGCATGCTGACCTTGCCTTTGGCCGGGCCGGTTTTGGCGGCTTCGGTCAGCAGGCGTTTGGGCAGTGAGTCGTCCTTGCTGGTGAAGCCGGCACGGTTGTTGAAGTCGCGCTCCATGTTCCAGATGCGCTCGCCGATTTTCTCCAGCTCTTCGGTGGTGTACTGGTCACCCAATGCGCCCTGCAACTGCGGTGCCAGATCCGCCAGCCCCCAGGCAAAAGTGGTGAACACACACAAACCAGAGGAATCAAATGCGGCAGTGGCATCCTGGAACGCCTTGACGAGTTCGGGTTTGCCTTCATGCTCCAGCGGATCGGTCTTGACCGGAATGCCCAGCACCTCGGAGGCAATCGTGTAGCCCCGCAGATGGCAGCCGCCCCGGTTGCTGGTGGCATAGGCCAGGCCAATGCCCTGGATACCGCGGCCGTCATAGGCCGGGAATTCCTGGCCCTTGGAGGTCATGGACAGGTCGGGGTGGCCGTATTTGGCCGTCAGGCGCTTGGAGCCCTGACCAATTTCCTTGCCGAAACCACGACCGTAGATGGTTTCCTCGGTCAGAAAGGCCAGCGCCTGGGCCGAGCCGAACGGCGCCTCGATGCCGATCTGCTCCTTGGTCAGCACGCCTTTTTCATACAACTCCATCACGGCCCCGATCGTGGCACCAAAGCTGATGGGGTCGATGCCCTCCTCGTTGCACAGCATGGTCGCGTACTGCAGGGCCTCCAAGTCGTTCACGCCATTGGCAGCCCCCAGTGCCCAGGCGGCTTCGTACTCCAGACCACCGGATGCCCCCCAGTACTGCGGCTTGTTGGCCACGGTGAAGTGTTTCTCGTCCATCTTGCTGATGCGCCCACAGGCGATGGTGCAACCAAAGCAGGCCTGGTTGGTCACCAGCTGCTTCTTGCCGTCCGACTTGCGCGGCGTGGCCATGGCTTCAGCAGAAATATCCTTCGCGCCTTCGAACTGCACGTCCTGGTGGTTGCGTGTGGGCAAGGCACCCACCTCGTTGATCACGTTCATCAGCACCTGCGTGCCATAGGCCGGCAGGCCCTGGCCGGTAACGGCATTCTCGGCAAGGATCTTCTTCTTCTCGGCCACAGCCTTCATGAAGGCCTTGGGATTGTGGATATTGCCCACGCCCTTGGTGCCGCGCACGGCAATGGCCTTGAGGTTTTTGCTACCCATCACGGTGCCCACGCCCGAGCGGCCCGCCGCACGGTGCAGGTCGTTCACCACGCTCGCGTACAGCACGCCGTTCTCGCCGGCCTTGCCGATGCTGGAGACACGCGTCAGTGGGTCCTGCAGGCTTTTCTTGAGCATCTCCTCGGTCTGCCACACGCTCTTGCCCCACAGGTGGGCAGCGTCGCGCAGCTCAGCCACATCGTCACTCACAAAAAGGTAAACCGGCTTGGGGCTCTTGCCCTCAAAAATCACCATGTCCCAGCCCGCCATCTTGAACTCGGCACCCCAGTAGCCGCCCGAGTTGGAGCAGGCAATGGCCCCGGTTAGCGGACTCTTGGTAATGACGGTGTAGCGCCCGCCGGTAGAGGCCATGGTGCCGGTCAGCGGCCCGGTGGACCAAATGATCTTGTTGGCTGGCGAGAGTGGATCGACTTTGGCGTCCACCTCTTCCACCAGGTATTTGGAGCCCAGGCCGCGTGAACCCAGGTAAGCATGCGCCCAATCCATATTGAGCGGCTCGGACTTGACGGTACCTTTGGTCAAGTCAACGCGAAGGATTTTTCCTGCCCATGACATGGTGATTCTCCTTAAGTAGCCGAAGGCTGGTTGCCGAGCTTGTCCGCCCACTGTTCCATCTTGCCCAGGCCCGTCCAGTTGGCATCGATGAAGGTGATCGCGCCCGTGGGGCAGGCATCGGCACAGGCCGGCTCGCCACCGCAGAGGTCGCACTTCTGTACCTTGCCGGTTTCCTGCACATAGTTGATGGTGCCGAACGGGCAGGCAATGGTGCAGACCTTGCAACCCACACAGGTGCTGTCATTCACCACCTTGGCGCCGGTGAGCTTGTCCAGCGTGATGGCCTCCACCGGGCAGGCATGCAGGCACCAGGCCTCGTCGCACTGGGTGCAGGTGTAGGGCACTTTTTTGCCGGTGTGGTGGAAGTCAAATACCTTGATACGGGATTTGGCGGTGGCGAAGGTGCCGTAGTTCTCGAAGGAACAGGCCATTTCGCACTGCAGACAGCCTGTGCACTTGTCTGCGTTGATGTGCAACACCTTTTGCATATGTGTTTCTCCTGTGGGTAGCGATGCCTATGAAGCACCTTGCCTATGAAGCGAATTGCATATGAATTGTTGAATTCAGCGCCTGATTTACCGCTAGGGATAACCCTCGTTTATCGTGAAGTAGCAATCTAATTCTCATGTTGCGACAGTTCCCCACGCTGCGTTTCACCCGGCTGTCTCAGCTGGCGGTCGACTCGTGCAGCTTCGAAAGCTGACTGACAAACTCCGGTTCATGCCTGTTCATTTTTCGTATCTTGGTTTCTAATAGGAAGCGAGTATGTGCAAGTGCAAGCCCGACGAGAAGCCATGAAACCCACTGTTGCCAGCCGCCCCCGCACCAGCCCCCCGCATGACCGGCTGGCCCAGATCGAGCATGCCCGCCGCGCGGTGATCCAGAACGAGTCCCTGAATTCGCAGCTCAGCACCGGTCCTTGGATCGAGCCCTGGATCGAGCGCTCCTGGCGCCGCTGCCTGGCCAGCGGTCACCGGCCAGACCAGCACGTAAATTTCGAGCAACTCTCGGCGCAATCCATGCGCCACAGCGCCGAGGCCAATCAGGCGCTGGTGCAGGTGGCGCGTCCTGTCCTTGAGCGGCTGGGCCAAGCCCTGGCCAGCACCCGCTATTTCGCCATCCTTACCAATGCCGAGGGCGTTGTGGTTGATGTGAACGGCCCGATCGACCGGCAAGACCGCCGCGCCAACCTCATCACCCGCATCGGCGTGGACCTGTCAGAAAATGCCGTGGGCACCACGGCCATCAGTGCCGCGCTGACCGAGCTGCACCCCGTGTGGCTGCACCGCGGCGAGCACTTCTTTGCTGACACCTCGGTCTATAGCTGCGCCGGTGCTCCCCTCTTTGGGCCGCAAGGCCACTGCGTGGGCATGCTCGACCTCACCGGCATTGAGGCGCCCGAGCGGCCCGAGCTGCGTCACCTGGTCACGCAGTCGGCCCGCAGCATCGAAAACGCACTCACCCTGCACGAGCCGCATGCCCTGCTGTTGCGACTCAACTGGCCAGGTCGCACGCTGGGTGAAGATGCCGACGGCCTGATCGGCCTCGACCCCGACGGCTTTGTCATCACCGCCAACTCCGCTGCGCGCCAGATGGTGCCGCAACTGCCCTCACACGCAGAGCGCGCTGCGCGCCGCGTGCACTGCAGCGATTTGTTTGCCCTGCCCTACCAGATGCTGTTTGATGCGGCCCTCTCCTCCGCCCCTGCGCCGCTGGAGGTCCCCATGTGGTCAGGCCTGCGGCTCACTGCGCTACCGCTCTCGGGTAGGCGCAAGAACCGCACCGCCGGCGCGCTCAAGCTTGCCCTGGCAGCCAACACCAACGCCCGCCCGCCCCGTGCGTCGCTCAAGGAGGTGGAGATCGACCTGATCCGTCAGGCCGTGACCGAGGCACGCGGCAACGTCATGCAGGCCGCCCGGGTGCTGGGCATCAGCCGCGCCACGGTGTACCGCAAGCTCGGGCGCCAATCCTCTTGACGCTGGAGACTGGTTTGTCGTGGCTCCACGCTTTGGCTCAACCTGCTGCAGGTGGTGCGCTACGCCGCGTTTTGTTTTATATCTTCGTCGGGTTCAAGGCTGCAGCGGTCTGAAAAGCAAGCCAGGCACCAGCCAAGATCGAATCCGATATCGTCAAGCCTGAAGTCACAATGGAAAAACGCCCGGTCGTACTAGTCGTCGAGGACCATGTCGTGAACCGCATGGTGGTGAAAGCGATGCTGGACAAACTCGGCTGGCACCCTGTGATGGCTGAGAATGGCCAGCAGGCACTGGAGCTGCTGGCCAGCTGGCAAGGCAAGCCGCCTGCACTCGTTCTGATGGATTGCCAGATGCCGGTCATGGACGGCTTCGAGGCCACTCGCGCCATCCGCGCACGCGAAGCCGAGCAGGGTTTGCCTCACATGCCGGTTGTCGCCCTGACAGCCAACGCATTTGCGGAAGACAGCGCGCAGTGCTTCGCCGCCGGCATGGATGATTTCCTGAGCAAGCCTCTGGCACTTGATGCACTGCAGGCGTGTCTGAAAAAACACGCGCCCTAGCCGATACCGGCTGGCCTGACTCCAGCAAGCCGCGCCGCTGATGCGGCACCGGACCTCAGAAGACCCGAGGTCCTGCCCATCAAATAAAAATATTCGCCGGCTTGTGTAATAAAACAGGGGGTATCTACGAATAAGTAAGTAGACCATGAGCAAAAGGAGTCCTCTCCGGGCAAAACGGTCTGACTGTCAGTTGTCATCAATCCACTTACCTATATCGGAGATATTTCAATGGCTTCAACTCAATTCAAAACTGGTGCCTCATTTGCCTTGACCGCCGCGCTGCTGGCCTTGTCGGCATCGTCTATGGCAGCAACACTTCCCAAAGGCGCCACCGGCCAGGCGATCAGCGCAACAGACATGGTGCATTGCTACAACGTCAACGAATGCAAGGGCCAAAGCGACTGCAAGACCACTGCAAGCGCCTGCAAAGGCCAGAACGCCTGCAAGGGTCAGGGTTTCAAGGCCCAGGCTGCTGGTGCCTGCCTGAAAAGCAATGGCGTGATTGGCGACCTGAAAGGCTAAGCAGCCGAACGCTGGGCGCAGACTCCTGCGTCCAGGCTTGCAGAGCGGGCTTGCGCTTAAACACGTCCGCCCTGCCTACCCCGTTAGCGTCCCATGTCAGCACCGCAGTCAACATACTCCTCCGCACACCACAGCGCCCCTGCCAGGTCCATAGCCCGCACCGGCACTGGCTTCGGCCTCGGCCTGCGTACGCCGCACTACAACGATTTCCTGACAGCCAGGCAACCGTTGGACTGGCTCGAAATCATCACTGACAACTTTCTGGTTGAAGGCGGCAAGCCTCTTGTGATGCTGGACCGCCTGCGACGCGACTACCCCATGGCCATGCACGGCGTGGCCATGTCCATTGGCGGTGCCGATGGCATCGACAAACCCTACCTGCATCGCGTGAAGGCGCTGGCTGACCGCATCGAGCCCCTGTGGGTGTCCGACCACCTGTGCTGGACCGGCACGCCACCGCAGCACCTGCATGACCTCTATCCGCTGCCCTACACCGATGAAGCTGCACGCCATGTGATCGAACAGATTGGCCGCGCCCAGGACATACTGCAGCGCCGCCTGGTGCTGGAAAATGTCTCCAGCTACATCGACTTCAAACACAACGCTTCCAGCGAGTGGCAGTTTCTGGCACACATTGCCCAGGCCGCCGATTGCCTGCTGCTGCTCGATGTCAACAACGTCTACGTGAGCAGCGTGAACCATGGCTTCGATCCCATGACCTACCTGCGCGCCCTGCCAGCTGCGCGCGTGCAACAGATTCACCTGGCGGGCCACTCCCATAACGGCAGCTACATCATCGACACACATGACCACCCGGTAGCCCAACCCGTCTGGGACCTCTACGCACAGGCCTGTCGTCTGTTTGGCTCCGTGGCGACCATGATCGAGCGCGATGACGACATCCCCGACCTGGCCACGCTGATCGCCGAGCTGGGTATTGCCCAGCGCATCGCCGCCGATGTGGCCCATGAGGAGCGCACAGTCGCACCCGGCACGCCCACATGCGCAGCGGCCAGCCTGCCGTCTGCCGAACCAGCGGCAGCTGAAACACCCGCATTACCCGCGGCACCGGCATTAGGGCAAGTGCAGAGCCGCATTGCCGACTACATCCTCAACCGGCCCGCGACAGATCAAGGACCCGCGACTGAACTCATTCGCACACCCCCAGGCGCCAGCGCCGACCAACGCCTGGGCATTTACCACCATGCCTATCGCGCCCGTCTGGCCGAGGTGCTGGCCGAGAGCTTTGCAAAAACCTATCTCTACATGGGCTCGGACCAGTTCGACCGCGACGCCAAGGCATTCGCCGTCAGTCATCCGCCGACAGTCCGTAACCTGGGGCACTACGGCACAGAATTTGTGGACTACCTCGCCGCGCTCTACCCGGCCAACCCCGAGCTACGAGAACTGGCCCAGCTCGATTGGGATTTGCGCACCACCTTTGATGGCCCCGATGTACCCGCGCTGGACGCAGCCACGGCTAACGCGGGCACGCACACGGAAGAAGGACCCCAATGGCTGAACCAGTTGCAGCCACTGCACCCCAGCCTGAAGTTACGCGCCATCAGTACCAATGTCGTGCAAATCTGGCGCGCCATTGACATGGACGCAGAAGTGCCTGAGGTCGTTCATCACGAGGCTCACAAGACCCTGATGGTGTGGCGCAAGGCCCTGCAGCCGCACTTCCAGACCCTGGAGCCCGACCAGGCCACATTCATGCAGGCGCTGGCAGCGGGCGGATCGATTGATGCCACTTGCACAGCGTTCGCAGGCACCGAGGTCCTGCCCGACCCGCAACGCCTGGCTGCCTGGCTTCAGGTCTGGCTGGAAGACGGCTTGCTGCGCTCAGCATGAAATCGCTGTCAGCGCCACGTTGACCCGACTCGCCGGCGCTCACAGATCCGGTTCATAGCGTTTGGCCATCGCTTCGCGCGTTTCCGGGGCGGCGATGATGCCCGTCTGATCGCTGATCATCTTGCCCGCGGTCGGGAGTGTCGTTCTTGGAATGACAGCGCTCGGCTCCCAGAGCTTCGAGCGCATGAAGGCCTTGGCACAATGCAGGTAGGCCGCCTCCACACTGACCCGCACCACCAGCCTTGGCGCACGTCGCTCCGTCGTGCATGCGGCAATGTCCTCTGTGGACTGGGAGAGTACGGCTGTGCCGTTGACGCGCAAGGTCTCATCAAATCCAGGGATGAGGAACAACAGCCCAACCTTTCCCGTAGAGACAATGTTTTCGAAGGAGTCCAGACGATTGTTCCCTGGTGCATCCGGAATCAGGAGCTCGCCGGTAGCGGTGATCTTGATGAACCCGGGCGCCCCGCCGCGCGGAGAGGAGTCCATGTTGTAGGCGCTGTCGCAGGTGGCAAGAATCACAAAGGGCGACAGCTCAATGAACTTGCGGCAATGCACATCCAGCGCCGCAATTTGCTTCCTGACCGCACGCGCTTGTGGCGTGCCGTACAACGCGCGTAGTGCAGCAATCGATTCAACGTTCATGGGTGATAAACCTCAGGTAATGAGAGCGCAGTCTAATCACAACAGGAACGCCCTGCTGTCGCCCTGGTGCAAAGGTGCAAAGGTGCAAAGGTGCAAAGGTGCAAAGGTGCGCAGTCGATGGCGCAGTTAAGCCGCTCTTGAAACTGACCGAATAAACGCTTCTTTCGCATGCGTGTAGGCCTCCCGGTCACTGGCGTGCTGCGCTGCCAGTTCGGTCTTGAGCGCAACATAGCTCGCAGCGAGTTCAGGTCGTGCGCACAGCGCATCGCGAAAACGCAGTCGCTCTGTCCAGGGCTCCGCACCGTGGACGACCACGTGAAGGTGATGGGTTCTATGCCCATTGGCCCAGCGCATGAACCACTTTCGATCCGTCAAGGTTAGGTTGAACTCGGCCGACGTGGTGTAGCCAGAGCGGCAAAGCGGCTCCGCAAGTGCTTCAGCAACGGCCATCGACTCAACGCCGGCCAGGATGTCAATGATGGGCTTGGACGACATGCCCGGCACGGCTGTGCTGCCGATGTGTTGGATATCGATGAACTTGCCGGGAAACAGCGACAGCAGGCGCTTGCGTTCCCGATGAAACCCCTCGGGCCACGATGCGTCATAGGCGTGCAACTGCACCTCCTCGTGTATGGCAGCCAGCAGAGATGCTTGTTCATCCACAATGGTTCTTCCAAGACAGTTATCGCTTGAGCGAAGGCTTCAGTCGCAATCTTCGGTTCCGGCTTCGGCTCCAGCAAACTGAACACATCTCGAAGGCGCCCGTCCGGAGAGTCGTGCCCAGACCGCAACACCTGGAAGCACCCGCCTGAGACGCTCGGTTGCAAGTGTAGGGATATTCATGGGCAAGCGACCAAGGTGGTAATTCTGATGCCTGGCACGCTTCCCGGCAAGATGGCAAAATCGCCCCTCCCCGCAGGTTTGTCTGCGCACTCATACATCAAGTTCCGGGCTGCGGCCATTGCGTTCCCTTTTTCCATTTCATGACCCTTTCCCTCCAAGGCACCCTCGGCATTGATTTCGGCACCTCCAACTCGGCCATGGCCTGGGCAGACGCTCAGGGTATGGCGCGCCTGATTCCGCTGGAGGGCGAGGCGGTGGCCATGCCCACGGCCGTGTTCTACAACAGCGAAACCCTGCACACCCACTTTGGGCGGGATGCCGTGACACAGTATCTGGAAGGCACAGAGGGGCGGCTGATGCGCTCGCTCAAGAGCCTGCTGGGCAGCCCGCTGCTGCAGGAGACGACCGTCATCAACCACCAGCAGGTCAGCTTTCTGGACATCATTGCCACCTTTCTGGCCGCCCTGCGTGGGCGCGCCACCCAGACGCTGGGCGCTGCGCCCCTGCGCGTAGTGATGGGGCGGCCGGTGCATTTTGTGGACGATGACCCCGAGCGCGATGCCCTGGCCCAGGCATCCCTGCTGCAAGCCGCCCACGCGGTGGGGTTTGAGGAAGTTTCGTTCCAGCTGGAGCCCATCGCCGCGGCGCTGGACTATGAACGGCGTCTCACGACAGAAAGCACCGTGCTGGTGGTGGATCTGGGTGGTGGCACCTCGGACTTCACCGTGGTGCGTCTGGGGCCGGAACGCGTGGCCCAGGCCGCCCGCATGAACAGTGACCGCATGCAGGACGTACTGGCCACCACCGGTGTGCACATCGGTGGCACCGACTTTGACCAGAAGCTCAGTCTGGAGCAGGTGATGCCGCTGCTGGGCTACCGCCATTTGGGACCCGATCAGCGCGAGGTACCCAGCCGCATGTTCTTTGACCTGTCCACCTGGCACCTGATCAACTGGCTGTACACGCAACGCGCCCTGAGCCAGGCCAAGGCCTTGCGCACCAATTACAGCGACGAGCAGCTACACCGGCGTCTGATGAACGTACTGACGCACCGACATGGTCACCACATCGCCCATGAAGTGGAGCAGGCCAAGATTCGCTGCTCGCAGCTGGATGGCGATGCGACGGTAGACCTGTCGTATGTAGAGCCCGGCCTGAGCGCGCCCATGGGCGCAGCCGACATGCGCGAGCACCTGGCCACGCTGCTGGCGCGCACCGTGGCCTGCGCGCGCGAGTGCGTGCAACGCGCGAGTCTGGGCAATGGCTCGCTGGATGCGATCTACCTCACCGGCGGCTCATCGGCCCTGCGACCCTTCCAGCAGGCACTGCAAACCGAGTTTGCCGGTGTGCCGCTGGTGGAGGGTGATCTTTTTGGCGGCGTGGCCTCCGGCCTGGCTTATAGCCACGGTTAAACACTGCCACCCGTACAGCCCAAGCCAAGATCAATACGCAACCGGGCTCGGCCATACCGGGATAGTGCTTGCGAGGCTTGAAAACCACCGGCGACATCCACTCGGCCAGAGCGTCTTCGGCTTCAGATGCATCTCGATAGTGTCAGGGCGGGTTGCCCTCGAACCTGGACAAGACACGTCCTCGCCCGGCCACAAGATATTCGCCATAACCGGCCAATCCGGCAAGCAGCCGCAGGAAAGCACTGACCACCATCATCATGGACCAGCCCATGTCGCGCAGCGGCTGGCTTACCGCCTGACGCCAGCGGCTTGCCGATGACATCTCCCGGCTCAGCCGGATGGTGCCCATGGGCGAGCCTTCAACCAGTACCAGCCCTTCATTGGGAATACAAAGGCGCTCACCCTGAGTGAGATGGAAGTCATCGAACTCGCCTTCGACCGTGAGCCACAAGCGCCCTTCGGTGCATTCGATACTGACACCTCGCGCACCCTGAAACCGCAATGGCACGCCATCGCTCAGGTGGATCCTTCCGTTCTGCAGTGACATTTGCATGATTTGCTCTCCCAAGCCGTCCCATGACAGCGCCACTCCAGTCTAGGAATGCCACGGAGATTGGTACAGATTCAACTTGCCAAAATTGTTATCGATACACTTTTGGTTTCCGCAAACTGTGTTGGTCAAATCCATGGGCAACTGTGCCTGTCCACCGTGCGCCGAGGGCCGCACAATGCAATGATAGAAAAGGGAAAGACTTGAATGGATCAGCGGGCACTGCGTTACGAACAACTGTCGGATGAGCTGGCGAGCATGATTGCCGGGCGCATCCTGCGGCCCGGCGACCGACTGCCCTCTGTACGCCGGCTGGCGAGTGAAAAAAAACTCTCCGTCTCAACCGTGATGCAGGCGCTACGGCAACTGGAGGAACGCGGCCAGATCGAGGCACGGCCACAGTCCGGTTTTTTTGTACGCCTGCCAATGGCCGGCCAGAACCCGCAACTGGAGCCGCATACCCGGCAACGGCTGAGCCGCCCGGTTGCCGTTGATATCAACAACCGCCTCATGCGCGCACTCAGCCTGTGTGACAGACCCGACATGGTGCCCCTGGGCTCGGCCCTGCCTGCGGCCGACCTGCTGCCGATCGCCAGCCTGCAGCGGCTTTACCGGCTCGTGGGCCGGCAGGCCGGCGCACTCCTTGACGCCGACAGTCATGCCGGCGCAGGCGTCAACCACCCCGATCTGGTACGGCAGTTTGTCCGCCATTCACTGACCTGGGGGCAGCCCCTGGAGACAGACGAAATCGTCGTCACCAACTCCTGTACCGAAGCACTCGCGCTATGTCTGGGCGCGGTGACCAAGCGGGGCGATACGGTGGCGGTGGAATCACCTTCCTATTTTTTGATGCTGCAGCTCCTGCAGCACCTGGGGCTCAAGGCCCTGGAGATCCCGACCCATCCCCGACACGGCATCTCGGTCGACGCACTGGAGATAGCTACCCGTGAGCGGCGCATCGCGGCCTGCCTGCTGGTCAGCAACTTCAGCAACCCGCTGGGCAGCCTCGTCCCTGATCCTGAGAAGAAGCGGCTTGTCGAACTGATGGCGGCACGGCAGATACCGATCATCGAGGACGATATTTTTGGACAACTGCATTTCGGCAGCAATCGGCCCTGGCCCTTGAAATCGTTCGACACGACCGGCAACGTGATGTATTGCACCTCGGTGTCCAAAACCCTGAGCCCATCCCTTCGCCTGGGCTATGTCGCCGCGGGGCGCTTCCAGGCCGACATCCAGATGCACAAGATACTGACCTCCGGCAACACCAACCCGGTCACTCAGGCCCTGGCTGCGCATTACATGGCGTCGACGGCCTACGACCGCCACCTGCGTGGCTTGCGGCGCGCGTTGGCGAAACAGGTCATGCAGATGTCGGAGGCGGTCTTGCGCTACTTCCCCCCAGGAACCCGCCTATCGCAACCCCAGGGGGGCTTTGTGCTGTGGGTGGAGCTTCCTGCCGGCATCGAAAGCGCCGGGCTGTTTGAAGATGCCGTGAATGCCGGCATCGCGTTCTTCCCTGGCGAGCTGTTCTCCGCCAGCGGTCAGTACCGCAATTGCCTACGCCTGAACTGTGGCAATCCTTGGTCGTCGCGTTTTGAGAGAGCCATCAAACAGCTGGGAGCGCTCGCCGCCAATTACGTGACGGCCGCCAAACCCAGGTAGAGCGCGAGCCCCGCCCTGCTCTGAGGCGTTTAGCCCAGCAAGTCGGGCGCATGCGCGGGTCCCAGAACTTCTGGAGGTGCGTGGCAATGCCTTCCAAT
This sequence comes from Gammaproteobacteria bacterium, assembly GCA_018815325.1. Taxonomy (GTDB): domain Bacteria; phylum Pseudomonadota; class Gammaproteobacteria; order Burkholderiales; family Burkholderiaceae_C; genus JAHIYE01. Next base: position 20,035 of record JAHIYE010000023.1, read on the forward strand.
GCTTCGCTGCGGTCGGGCATGGACTCAAAGTAAGTACCGATCTGGTTGACCATGCGGATCAGGGTGTCGTGGTTCATCGTGTGTGCTCCGGCTTGCTGTGCAGTTGGATGCGGCTTGCGTGGCTGTAGACCGAGACATCACCCTGTCGCGCAAAACCGAGCAAGGCCACGCCGGCCTGCTCGGCCACCCCGACCGTCGCCGCCTTTTCCACCATTTCATAGCTGGCCCGGCTGGTGATGGTGATAAAGCCCTGCGCTGCCGGCAAGCGTGCACGCTGCAAGGCGCCCACCAGCTTGTCCAGCGCGTTGTGCCGCCCCACATCCTCGCGGATCAAGGCAATCTCGCCATCCGGGGTGCACCAGGCTGCCGCGTGCGTGGCGCCGTGGCGCACAGGCCCAGGCAATACACCGGCTCCAGCGTCAGGCTGTGCCCACCCTGCTTGCCCGTCCTGCTGCAGGCATGCGCCCACAGCGCCTCGCCACCCATGGCCTGGCAAGCCTCGGCACGGCAGACCTGCACCAGCGGCCCCGCCACAGGCTCGCTGTGAAAGTGGTGGTAGTAGCTGACCACGCCATGCACCTCGGCCCGCGAGAGGTTCAGCGCCTCAGCAATCCCGGACACCGCGTCGGGCGGTACGTGGCCCAACGCATCCTGAATGGCGTGGAGTATGGGGAGCAGCGCCCCCGGCATGTCGCGCTTGTCGTCCAGCACCTGCTGGATGATGCGCTGCTGTGCCTCGGCCGTGTTGGCTGTCATGGTATGCCTCGCTTTTCTCGTTCTGAGTGCCGCGTTCAAGAGGAACGCAGCATGCGGGGCACAGTGTCAGGCGCAGCTCAACACCGGGTCAAATTGATTCGGGACATGCGGGGATTCAATTTGCGAATGTATGCACGGACATGCATAGAGAGAACGCCCGGTAATCTGAAGAACCTCGAGTCGACTATGCTTTTCAAGCGCAAGCTGAAAGTCTGCAAACGCCCCTCAAGGTCTTTTCGATGGACTCGGCTGATGACTGGTGTGCAGCGATTGCTGTCCTTCGAGAGTCGACCGGGAACTTAAACAATCAGCCAGAAGCGGTTCGTGTCCATCGACTGCAATCAGGTGGGCGGGCGCGGACGAGCGGATCTTCCTTTATACAGGTGTCGTCGCCGGTCTGTAAATGCCGGTGGCTTAGACTATCTCTGAAGTGATGCACGCTTGCCTATTGGCATCTTTAGAAAGGATAGCGTCGCGGCTCTACGCTCCCATTCTTGTCAGAACCTGCCAAGCGTTTCCACTATGCCGAACCTCCTTGAGTCTGCTGAATCCGAGATCGACGCGTCGTTCGCAGACAACGCGGTTGCGCTCGTTCCCTTTGGTCAGAGTGTCTGGACACTGCTGTCGGTGGCAGAGGACTATCACTTTAAGGCGTTTGTCCACTCACCACTCAGTGATCCTCGTGCAACCATGTACGTGGATAGCCTGATGAATGAGCTCACGTACCCGTTGCGCGTCTGTCACAGACTTTCGCCCAAAGACAGCATCGAGATCGACCGTCGCATGAATGAGGAGCTCTATCGATCCGCGCACGAGTGGATTGAAAAAGCCGGGAGTTACGTCAATTTCTCCTCAATTTTTCCTCTGTATCACGCAAAGCAGATTGAGTTAAAGATTGTCGGTAACACACTTGTTCCTAGCGACTGGCGATTGGGCGAGCTGTCTTATGAGGTATATGACCGATTTGTGGCGAAGCGGGACCCTGAGAGAGGGGCAGATTTTGATCAGGAGCGTCTCGTCGGGGAGTTGGCGTCCCACACTAATCATTCTGGCGATGCGTTCTCCGTAAGGTTCGATCAACGGCTTGTACAGTTGCTGAGGGTAACTTTCGGTACGCAGATGATGGCCCGTCACATCCTACCCAGCGACTGGCAGTTCGCCGGCTTCTCGCTGCAAGAGTATCGCGACGTATTCACGTGTCTTCAATCACTTGCATATGGATGGTTCTTAGCAAGGCAACTTGCAGTTCACAAGGGTGTAGCGCACTACGGCTTCAAAAGCTCGGTATGGACCCCAAGAAAGGGTGCGCTCGTCATGACCTTGAGCAGAGGGACCGGCCACGCGAAGGAAAAGGTTAGCGAAATTCTCTCCTACATGACGTTTGGTGAGGTAGGTGTGCGTCATCCCGATGTCGCAATCCAACCCATTTTTGATCTGTTGAACGGCCAGTACGCCATCTCTCCGTTTTTGCTCGTGCATACGAACGGCGAGAGGAATCTCTGCGTGTTGTTGAATCAAGTTCCCAAAGAACGAGCTCTGTACGCGCGTCTTGTTGATGAGAAGGAGGAGATGGCACGCATCCAGATCATCCATACACTCGCGGATATGAATTTGGATTTTCGTCACGGGCGTATCGGTGAGACCGATGTCGATTTGGCCATCATCGACAGGGCGGCAAAGATATGCCTCTGTGTTGAGATTAAATGGTTCATCGAGCCCGCGGAGATTCGCGAGGTGTTAGCGCGTTCAGAGGAAATCAAAAAAGGTGTTGGTCAAGCTGTCAAGATACGAGCAGCCTTCGATCGCCGCGATGACACACTATTTGAACTTCTGGACATCGACGAAACATACGATTTTCTTGCTATGGTTGGATCGGAGAATTCGATTGGGAACCACTCGGTGCAAGATCCAAGAGTTCCCGTTACCAAGCTCTGGCATCTCGCTTCCGAGATTCGTCGCACCGGTGGTGTTGGCCCCGTATTGGCCTGGCTTAGATCCCGCGCCTATCTGCCGCAAGAGGGTAGGGACTATAGGATCTTGCAGATCCCCATTGAGATCGGGAAATGGCGCTCGACATGGTACGGGATCGACTACTTGCATGAGGAACCCGGTTGGGTGCTCCCAGAATCAATGGAAGCGTCGGTGGCGCCATCCAACTGAGTTGCGAGTGACAACGCACAGCGTCAGCTTCATGGCAATTCGTTCTCTGGTTTGTTGGGTCGAAACGGGTAGGAAGTATTAAGCAGTTGGTCAGCGACGAGTGTCCGCAGTCAGCCTGAATCGGACTTTAATGACAAACCTGTAAACCTCCGTTCTTGCCTTAAGTCGCCCTCCGCATTGTTGAAATTTCTCCTGCCAGGAATTCAGCTACAGCAAGACATAGCTCAACCACCAGGACCATGGATCGCTACACTGCAGCCAGGTTTTGTCAGTCAAGCAAAGAAAGAGACGCGGTTCAGAATGGATAAATCCCTGAATATCGTCGCCCTGGGTGAGGCGATGGTCGAGTTCAACCAGACCCATGCCGGGCAGCCCAACTATCTGCAGGGCTTTGGCGGCGACACCAGCAACGCCGTCATTGCAGCGGCCCGCGCTGGCGCGCGAACCGCCTACCTGACCCGCCTGGGCCGGGACCAGTTTGGCGATGCACTGCTGCAGTTGTGGAAGACCGAGGGCGTGGACAGCAGCGCAGTCGAGCGGGACGACACCGCACCCACCGGCATCTACTTTGTGCACCACACAGGCACCGGGCACGCGTTCAGCTACCTGCGGGCAGGCTCGGCTGCCAGCCGCATGACGCCGGAGTGTCTGCAACGTGGCCCGTGGCGCGAGGCCATTGCGCGCGCCAGAATTCTGCATGTGTCGGGCATCTCGCTGGCCATCTCGGCCACTGCCGCCGAGACGGTGCTGGAGGCCATGCGCGTGGCGCACACAGTGGGCACACGGGTGTCGCTCGACTCCAACCTGCGGCTGAAGCTGTGGAGCCTTGCCCAGGCACGCGCTGTGATTGGCGAGGCCATTGGGCTGTGCGACGTGTTTTTGCCCAGCCTGGAAGACATGGTGGCGCTGACCGACTTGTCAGACCCGGACGCCATCGTGGACTGGAGCCACGCACACGGCGCAAGGCAGGTGGTGTTGAAGCTCGGGGCTGCCGGTGCCCTGGTGAGCGACGGCACAAGCCGCGAGCGGGTAGCGGGCAGACAGGTAGCACTGGTAGACGCTACTGGCGCGGGCGACTGCTTCTGCGGCAACCTGCTGGCGCGCATCGCGCAGGGCGACGACCTGATGGCCGCAACGCGCTACGCCAATGTGGCGGCGTCGCTGTCGGTACAAGGCTTTGGGGCGGTGGCACCCATGCCGACAAGGGCGCAGGTGCAACGCTTGTTGTAGTTCAGCCCAGCCCCACCCGACCCGCGCCCCTGCGCACCGCCACCTCAGATGGCGGCAGACAACCATAGACCCCGTGCCGGCAAGGATTGCCTGGCGCACGGAGAATGGGCGGTTCTTTTCCAAGAACGTAGGAGATACCGAACATGAAAATCCTGATCCTGGGTGCGGGTGGCATTGGCGGCTATTTTGGTGCGCGCTTGCTGCAGGCTGGCGTAGATGTGACCTTTTTGCTGCGCGACAAGCGCAAGCAGCACATCGACAGCGTGGGCCTGCAGGTCGAAACGCCGCAGGGCAACTTCAGCGTGCAGCCGCCCACGGTGACGGCGGCCACCGTCAAGCCGGAGTACGACCTGATCGTGCTTGCGCCCAAGGCCTATGACCTGGACGATGCACTGGCTTCGCTGGCCGGCGCCGACAGCCGCGGGGTGATGCTGCCTTTCCTGAATGGCCTGGATCACCTGCGCACGCTGGATGCGCGCTACGGCCGCGAACGTGTGATGGGCGGCGTGGCGCACATTGCCGCCACCATCACGCCCACAGGCGCGGTAAAGCAGCTCAGCGACCTGCATCGCCTGACGGTGGGGACGCGCGATGCGGCGCACGCCGCGCTGGCGCGCGACTTTGCCGTTTTGGGCGCAGATGCCGGCTTTGACTGCGTGCATAGCGACAGCATCGAGCAGACGCTGTGGAACAAGTGGGTGTTCCTGGCCACACTGGCGGGCATGACCACGGTGTGCCAGGGATCGGTGGGCGAGATCCTGGCCACGCCGGAAGGCGACGCGCTCACGCGCCAGATGTTCGGCGAATGCTGTGCCGTGGCGCAGGCCAGCGGGTTCCCGATCAGCGCAGAAGAATCCGGCAAGGCGCTGGCCATGCTGACGCAAAAGGGCTCGGGCTTCACGGCCTCCATGCTGCGTGACCTGCAAGGCGGGCAGCGTACGGAGCATGAACACATCCTGGGTGACATGGTGCGCCGCAGCCAGAAGGCCAGCCTGCCCATGGACCTGCTGCGCCTGGCCTACACGCACCTGGTCGTGCGCTCGAACCAGACCAGCAAGAGCTGAACGCCACGCACTGCGCCGGCAGCGGCCAGCGTGGTGCGAACGTGATGCTCAGCCCCGCCCGACCCGCGCCCCCGGCGCAATGATGGGCGGCGCTGCATTCAGTGCCTCGATGGCAAAGCCCGCCGCCTGCTTGTAGCGGGCCATGAATTCGTCGCGCTCGGCCTTGGGGATCACGTCGTCGATGTTGTCGAAAACGCCGCCGCAACGCTCGTCCACCAGGCCCAGGATGGCAAAGGGGCCAGAGCCACGGTTGCGCAGTACCAGGGCCGAGATGTCCTTGCACAGCTTCTGGTCGTAGGCCTGCAGGGCCTGCGCGGTCACGCCGTGTTGCAGCATGGCCGCGCCCAGTACGCGCGTGTCCACAATGGCCTGGCTGGCACCGCTCGACCCCACCGGGTACATCACGTGCGCGGCATCGCCCAGCAGGGCCACGCGGTCGTCCACCCAGGTGGGCACAGGGTCCCGATCGATCATGGGGTACTCGAACACCTCCTTGGCGCCGCGCAGCATGGCGGGCACATCGAGCCAGTCGTAGTTCCAGCCCTCGAAGTGGTGGATGAAGTCTTCCAGCTTAACGCTGCGGTTCCAGTCGCCCTGCGGCCAGCCAGCCGAATTGTCCACGGTGATCTCGGCAATCCAGTTGATGGTGGACAGGCCGGTGGCCGGGTCTGGCGGGGTCAGCGGGTACACCACCACGCGATGTTTGAGCGAGCCCACACCAATGAAAGATGCGCCAGTGCGGCTGGCCACCCCCGGCGTGGTGCCGCGCCACATGATGGCGCCACCCCACTGGATGGGCGGCTGGGCGGGGTGCATCTGGGCGCGCACGGCGGAGTGCAGGCCATCGGCGGCGATGAGCAGGCTGCCCGGCACTTCGCGGCGTTCGCCGCTGCGGGTTTCAACCAATGCCGTAACGCCCTGCGCGCTGTTGCGGTAGCCCGTCACGCGGCAGCCCAGCTGCACCGCATCCGGCCCCAGGCGGCGCTGCACCTCACTCCACAGCAGCATCTGCAGCTTGCCGCGGTGCACCGAATACTGCGGCCACTGGTAGCCGGCCAGCAGGCCGCGCGGCTCGGCATACACGTCGTTGCCGTTGCGCCCCACCAGGGCCCACTCCCGGGCCTGGATACCGATGGTGTCCAGCAGGTCGGCGCCTATGCCCAGCTCATACAGCTCGCGCACGGCATTGGGCTGCAGGTTGATGCCCACGCCCAGGGGCTGCAGTTCGGGCACGGCCTCGAACACCTGACAGGGCACGCCGATCTGGTGCAGGGTGAGGGCCAGCGTCAGGCCGCCGATGCCGCCGCCGGCGATGAGGACGGGGGCTTGTTCTTTTGATGGAGAAGTCATGGGGGAATTCATTGGGTCATTGACGCCAGGCGACGGCCTGGCAAACAGCGTCGCAATAAATGTAAGGCATCTGTGGGATCAGCAGAGTCACCAGGATGCGTGAACCCCACCAAGTTGACGACTCACGCGAGAACGCAGCCGCAAGCTCCAGCAAGCCGGGACCACGTCAGCCACTGGGCATGGTGTCAGTCACGAACAGCCACCACCACCCGGTTACGCCCGCCTTCTTTGGCCTCATACAGCGCCTTGTCGGCCCGGGCCATCATGTCGGCCATCAATGTGGCGGCGTCCGCCGCCTCCGTTGCCTCAGGCTGCACAGTGAGCAGGGTCACACCGATGGAGATGCTCACGCGCACGGTCTCGCGGGACTTCACTGGCACGGTCTGCGCAGCCACCACGCGGCGGATGCGCTCGGCAATCTCCAGCCCCGCCTCTTGCGGGGTGGCGGGCAACAGCACCACAAACTCCTCGCCGCCGTAGCGGGCCACCATGTCGCTGCCGCGCAGCTGGGCCTTGATGAGGCGGGCCACATAGCGCAACACCTCATCCCCCGTGGGGTGGCCCAGGGTGTCGTTGATGTTCTTGAACTTGTCGACGTCGAGAATCATGCCCACCAGGGGCGCGCCGCTGCGGCGGGCAGAGGTCACCTCTTCCAGGCAACGGGATTCGAAGTAACGGCGGTTGTGCACGCCGGTGAGGATGTCGGTGAGGCCGGCCTGCTTGAGCCGCTCGGTAGCCAGCGCACTCTCCAGGCACACAGCCACCAGCGAGGCCAGCCGCTGCAGAAAGTCGGTGCTGCTGCCGGCGACAAAGCGCTGGGCATCCTGGCTGCCCAGGTTCAGGCTGCCCATGAACTTGCCGTGGTGCACCAGTGGCAGCAGCGCCACCGAGGCCAGGGAATGCGAGGCGGCATCTTCAAACAAAAACGCATGCTCGGCCGCCAGCCCTGAGAGCACGGGCATGGCGGCTTGCATGGTGTAGAAGCCCTGCAGGCGGCGCTCACTGTCCAGGCACTGCAGGCCCTGGCTCAGCAGCTCGCCCGCGCCCTGGCTCTCCAGCATTTGCGCCACTTCATACAGAGGGTCTACCAGCGCGAGGGTGACGGCATCCAGCTCGAACAAGGCCTTGTAGTCCACCAGCAGGGTGCGCACCAGGGCGGTGAGCGAGTCTGCGCCAATGACCTTGCGCTCCAGCAGATCAAAGCGGCGCATCTTGTCCTGGTTGAGCCGGGCCTCGTGCATCACGGCGTCCAGCCGGGCGCGCAGGCGTTGGTTCTCGGCCTGCAGCAAGGCGACGGACAGCCGGGCGCCGGGGCGCTGGGCGTCATGGGTATCGTTACTCAAGGGGTGGCCTTTGCCGCGGCTGCTTGCATGCATACCCGAATGGTAAAGCAAGGTGGTCACTCCAAGCGACAAGACTGTGCGCACTACCGCGTGGCTGCCGTCGCTCAGGTAGTGCTCGCTTACGGCTGCGCCTTATTTATCTGCGTTGGGGAAAAACAGCTGCTCGCCACCGATCTTGTAGCCGGCGATGGTGCCCTGCCCGGCGGCCGAGGTGACCCAGTCCACGAACTTCTGCGCCTCAGCCACTTTGACGTGCGGGTGCTTGGCGGGGTTGACGACCATCACACCGTATTGGTTGAACAGGCGCTTGTCGCCCTCGACCAGCACGGTCAGATCGGCCCGGTTCTTGAAGTTGAGCCAGGTGCCGCGGTCGGTCATGACATAGGCGTTGCTGGAGGCCGCGATGTTGAGCGCCGGGCCCATGCCGCAGCCGCAGGCCTTGTAGCCACTGCCCTGTTTACCGGTCAGGTCGGCGGCGGCCCAGAAGCGCAGCTCGGCGGCGTTGGTGCCGCTCTTGTCACCACGCGAGACAAAGCTGCCATTGCCGGCGGCGATTTTCTTGAAGGCGTCGGTGATGTCATTGCCCTTGAGCTTGAGAGGATCGGTCTTGGGGCCGACGAGCACAAAGTCGTTGTACATCACGGGGAAGCGCTTGACGCCGAAGCCCTCGGCAACGAACTTTTCTTCAGCCTTCTGGTCATGCACGAACAGCACGTCGGCGTCCCCGCGGCGTCCCGTGTCGAGCGCCTGACCGGTGCCCAGGGCCACCACCTTCACGTCAATGCCGCTGGCCTGCTTGAACGCGGGGATGAGCACAGAGAACAGGCCTGACTGCTCGGTAGAAGTGGTGGACGCCATCACGATGGATTGCGCCGATGCAGCCATGGACGCTACGGAAAGTATAGCTATTGCCGCATATTTGACGGGGGCTGGAGCCCGAAAATATGATGAAAATTTGAAAAAGCTCATAGCAGTTCTCCTTTGACAAACAAATGGGCCGCAGGCGAGACCTCGCGCAGACGGTCGGGGTTGAAAAATTCTTGCGTGGGCAAATCGGCCAGCAACTGGCCCCGCTCCAGGTAGAGCACACGGGTGGCCAGGCGCTTGACCTGACCCAGGTTGTGGCTGGCAAAGATGAGGCTCACCGGCGGCGCGCCCGCGGGCAGATGTCCGCCCGAGGCGAACTCGGCCATGAGCGATTCGACCTCGCGCTTGGCATGCGGGTCGAGGCTGGCCGTAGGCTCGTCGAGCAGCAGTACCTGCGGCTGCAGGGCCCAGGCGCGGGCCAGCGCCATGCGCTGCTGCTGGCCGCCGGAGAGTGTCTTGGCGTTGCGCGCGGCCAGCCCGTCGAGCTGTACACGTGCAAGAGCCTGCATGGCCTCAAGCCGGGCCTGCGGCCAGCGCCGGCCGCGCAGCCACAGGCCGAGCGCCACGTTGTTGAGCACCGAAGCACGCAGCATGTGCGGGCGCTGGAACAGCATGGCCTGGCTGAGTCCGGGCGCCACGGCCAACTGACCTGCCGTGGGCTGCATCAGACCGTGCAGCAGGCGCAGCAGTGTGCTCTTGCCACTGCCGTTGGCACCGACCACGGCCACATGCTCACCCGCACCCAGCGACAGATCCACCTTGTGGAGTGCGGCGATACCTGCGCCCTTGCCGTGACGCACCTCAACTGCCTGCAAGGTGAACAACGCTCCACTCATGGTGCCCCCACCGCAACGGAAGTGTCCACGGCCTGGCCTTCGAGCCGCTCGCGCCAGCGCCGTATGAGTGCGATGACGGCATTGAGCACCAGCACGATGGACAACAGCACAATACCCAGCGCAAGTGCCAGCGGCAGGTCACCCTTGCTGGTCTCCAGCGCAATGGCGGTGGTCATGACGCGGGTGAAGCCATCGATGTTGCCACCGACGATCATGACCGCGCCGACTTCGGAGATGGCGCGGCCAAAGGCGGCGATGAGCACGGTGAGCAGCGCATAGCGCTCATCGAACGCAAGCAGCAGGCTGCGCATCCAGCTCGAGGCGCCCAGCGAGCGCAGCTGTTCGCCATGCCGGATGTCGGCGTCCTCGATGGCCTGGCGCGTGAGCGCGGTGACCACGGGCAGCACCAGCAGCACCTGGGCCACCACCATGGCTTTGACGCTGAACAGCCAGCCCAAAGAGCCCAGCGGGCCGGTGCGCGACAGCAGCAGGTACACCACCAGGCCAACCACCACCGAGGGTACGGCCAGCATGGTGTTGAGCAGGGTGAGCACGATCTCGCGCCCGGCAAAACGCGCCACGCCAAGCCAGGCCCCCAGCAGCAGGCCAAAGCCACAGGCCATCACGCAGGCCATGGCGCTGACGGAAAGCGAGCGTCCGACGACGGAAAGCAGAAGCGGATCAAGGGAGGTGATGAGGTCCAGCGCTGTGGCCGCGCCTTCGGTGAAGCTGGTCATAAGTTGCGGTATCGTACGCATTCAAACCATTTCCGGCGATATGAAGTACCGTGCATAGGCTCCAGTTTCACTACACCTTCACCCGCTCTGCCCCGTCGGAGCAGCGCCCGGGCACGCCACTGCACGATGAGCAGACCACGCTGATACGCAACCCGCTGATCGACATGCTGCAGGCGGTGCAGGCCCATGGTTCGATCTCGGCGGCAGCGCGCGCGATGGGTTTGTCCTACCGCCATGTGTGGGGGGAACTCAAGCGCTGGGAGACGCAGCTCGGGCATGCGCTGATCGTGTGGGACAAGGGCCAGTCTGCGCGCCTGACCGAGTTCGGCACCAAACTGCTGTGGGCCGAGCGCCAGGCCCAGGCCCGGCTGTCGCCGCAAATCGAGGCACTGCATGCCGACATGGAGCGCGCCTTTGCCGCGGCCTTTGACGATGCGGCCCATGTGCTGACGCTGTATGCGAGCCATGACGATGCACTGAGCGCGCTGCGCAACCATGCCGCAAGCCGGCACCAGTTGCACCTGGACATCCGCTTCACGGGCAGCGTGGACGCGATACGCGCGCTCAACGAAGGGCGCTGCGTGATGGCGGGCTTTCACACCCGGCGCCAGCCGGCACCCGGCTCACTGAGCGAGGCCAGCTACAAGCCGCTGCTCAAGCCGGGTCTGCACAAGATCATTGGCTTTGCGCAGCGCACGCAGGGGCTGATCGTGGCGCGCGGCAACCCGCGGGCGCTGAATTCGCTGCAGGACGTGAGCCGCACCCATGCGCGCTATGTCAACCGCGCTCTGGGTACGGGCACGCGCGTGCTGCTCGACGAGTTGCTGGCACAGGCCAGGCTCACCCCTGGCGACATGACGAACTACGAGCACACCGAGCCTTCGCACGCTGCGGTGGCGCAGGCCGTGGCCTCAGGCCAGGCCGATGCGGGCCTGGGCATCGAGGCGGCGGCGCGTGCGCGCGGGCTGGACTTTGTGCCGCTGGTGGAGGAGGACTACCACCTGGTGTGCCTCAAGTCGGCGCTGGATGAGCCGGCCGTACAGGCCTTGTGCAAGGTCTTGCAAAGCACGGCCTGGCAGGAGGAGCTGGGGCGCTTGCCAGGTTACCACCTGGCCTCACCCCAGGCGGCGGGCAAGGTGCTGTCGCTCAAGCAGACACTGCCCTGGTGGAGCTACCGCAGCGAGAAGCAACAGGTAATAAAGACAGCACAGACAGCACCGGCAGCCCGGGCCACGAAGCCTGCTCAGATGGCACAGGAGCGAAAGCCGCAGAAGATGTCGTCACGGCCCGGCAAATAGAAGTTGCGGTACTTGGGCGACTTCATGCGTGCACGCGTGGCGAAAGAGGCACCACGCAAGACCTTGTGGGTGCCGAACCAGGGCTCGGAATAATCCCGGTACGGGTCAGCACTGAAGCCGGGATAGGCGTGGAAGCTGGTGCCCGTCCACTCCCATACCTCACCCCAGCGGAACCCCCGACGGGCAGCCGTATGAGCGGCGGCTTCCCACTCGACTTCGGCGGGCAGTCGTCGTCCGGCCCAGCGGCACCAGGCATCGGCCTCCCACCAGCTCACATGGCTGGCGGGCTGCGAGCCGAGCATGCGCCGCGAGGCACCAAACAAGGTTTGAATCACGACGCCACTGGCGCCACCTATCTGCTCGACATGGCGCGGGCTGCGGCGGCCGAGGTACTGGCCATTTTCAGCCCCCTTGTGCTGCAGCCAGTCCCAGCCTTCGGGGTGCCACAGCTCAGGGCTGTCGTAGCCGCCGTCCTGCACGAACTCGACATACTGGGCCCAACTCACAGGCTGCGCATCGATCTCGAATTCGGGCACCTGCACCTCGTGCAGGGTTTTTTCATTGTCAAAAATAAACCCCTGTCCCCAGGGGCTGCCCAGTTGCCAGGACAGGGCCGGCACCAGCAGCGGCTCGCGCACGGGCGTGGGGGAAGGCGCTGGCAATGCCATGGGCAGGCCCAGGGTCTGCGCCATGTAGACAAGCGCCTCGCCGTGCATGTCTTCATGGAACAGCACCAGGCGGTAGAAATACAGGGCCTCGTCTTCGTCAGGCGTTTTGTCGAGCAGGTCCAGCGTGGATTCCAGCGTTTCGAGCAGATAGGTCTTGATGGTGCCGTAGTCCGGCAAGTCCAGGCCCCAGCGGCTGTCATGTGTCACTTCGCTGGAGTTCCACCAGCGGTCGGCATGCGGCAGGATGGAGGCCAGACGTGCGGTATCGGGGTTGCAGCTGCTGCCGCGGTGGCGCTGCATGTTGCGCCCAACCCACCACTCCTGAAACCAGCCAATATGGCCGAGTTCCCACAGCGGCGGATTGAGCTCCGGCACCAGGGGCACTGCGAAATGGGCCTTCTCCAGCGCCTGCTCATATTGGGACAGCAGGTACAGGGTGTGGTTGCGCGCATCCATCAGGGCCAGCGAGAGCAAATCGCGCCCGGCCCGGCGCATGCTGGGGGAGTCAATATCGGCCGTACGGGTCGCGGGGGAGGCGAATGTCATGCCCCCATTATTCACCTCTGCGCCGACTCCGTGGCGCGCTCTACGTAGCCTTTCGTACGGGATAACACTAGGCAGGAAGTCAGGTTGTGGCAAGCCAACACTTTAGAATGGAGAGTTTGCTGAATGGACTCACTGCACTGCACCGGTGCGGCGCGTCCAGGAGTAATAACAGGATCATCCATTCTGGAGACTAAATGAAAGCACTACTGAAATTTTCACGAGCCGTCGATTGGCTCAACACCCAGGTTGGCAAATATGTCATCTGGCTCATTCTTGTCTCGGTTTTGGTCAGTGCGGTCAATGCGATTGTGCGCAAGGTCTTCAACACGAGCTCCAATGCCTTTCTGGAAATTCAGTGGTATTTGTTTGCCGCGTCCTTCCTGATTGCCGCCGGCTACACCTTGCTGAACCACGACCATGTGAAGATTGACGTGGTGTATGGCCGCTTTGCCAAGCGCACGCAAACCTGGATTGATGTGTTCGGGTTCACCTTCTTCCTGATCCCGATGTGCCTGACGTTCCTCTGGTTCGGCACGCCGTTCTTTCTGCAGGGCTACGCGTCGGGCGAGGTGTCTTCCAATGCCGGGGGCCTGATCCGCTGGCCGGTGTACGCCATGATTCCCCTGGGTTTCAGCCTGTTGCTGCTGCAGGGCGTGTCTGAACTCATCAAGCGCATTGCCTTCTTACAGGGCCTGATCGAGGACCCGTCCATCAAGAAAGTTGAGAAGACCGCAGAAGAAGAACTGGCCGAGGCCATTCTCCAGCAGTCAGAAGCCAAAGCTGCGAAAAATCACGCGATCTGAACCCAGGAAGACTCTCATGGAACTCATTATCAATAACCTGGCCCCGATCATGTTCGCGGGGCTGATTCTCTTCCTGCTGATGGGCTTTCCCGTCGCCTTCAGCCTGGGTGCCTGCGGCCTGTTCTTCGGCTTTGTCGGCATTGAGCTCGGCGTGCTGCCGGAGGCCCTGCTGCAAGCCCTGCCATTGCGCATTTTCGGCATCATGCAGAACGACACCCTGCTGGCGATCCCCTTCTTCACGCTCATGGGCCTGATCCTCGAGCGCAGTGGCATGGCCGAGGACCTGCTGGAGACGATCGGCCAGCTGTTTGGCCCGATCCGTGGTGGCCTGGCACTGGCGGCGATTCTTGTGGGGGCCCTGCTGGCCGCCACCACCGGCGTGGTGGCGGCTTCCGTCATCTCGATGGGCCTGATCTCGCTGCCCATCATGCTGCGCTACGGCTATGACCGCCGCGTCGCGACCGGCGCGATTGCCGCCTCCGGCACGCTGGCCCAGATCATCCCGCCCTCACTGGTGCTGATCATTCTGGCCGACCAGCTGGGCCGCAGTGTCGGCGACATGTACAAAGGTGCCTTCATACCCGGCTTCATCCTCACCGGCATCTACATTGGCTACATCATCGTCCTGGCCATTTTCAAGCCCAAGATGGTGCCCGCCATGCCGATCGAAGCCCGCACGATCCGCGAAGACAACGGCAAGAGCGGTTTGCTGTCGCTGCTCATCCTGACGATTATCTCGACCACCACAGCCGTCTATTTTGGCCAGCATTACGCCCAAGTACTGACCTGGCTGGAAGGCACCGAAATCACCAGGGTGGCCAAGGACGAGACCATTGTGGTGTCGATGTGTCTGGGCGTGATTCTGGCGCTCGTGATTGCGATCATCAACAAGGTCACCCGCCTGGGCCTGCTGTCCCGCATGGCCGAGCGCGTGACCTTTGTGCTGATCCCGCCGCTGCTGCTGATCTTCCTGGTGCTGGGCACGATCTTCCTGGGCATCGCCACGCCAACCGAAGGCGGCGCCATGGGCGCACTCGGCGCCTTCATCATGGCCATGAGCCGCAAGCGGTTGAACCTTAAGCTGCTCAAGCAGGCACTCAACACCACCACCAAGCTGTCGTGCTTTGTGGTGTTCATTCTGGTCGGCTCCACGGTGTTCAGCCTGGTGTTCCAGGGTGTGGATGGCCAGAAATGGGTCGAGCATCTGCTGACCAGCCTGCCAGGCGGTCAGGTCGGCTTCCTGATCGTGGTGAACATCCTGATCTTCGTGCTGGCTTTCTTCCTGGACTTCTTTGAACTCTCGTTCATCGTGATTCCCCTGCTGGCGCCGGTCGCGGACAAGCTCGGCATCGACCTGATCTGGTTTGGTGTGCTGCTGGCGGTGAACATGCAGACCTCGTTCATGCACCCGCCCTTCGGCTTTGCGCTGTTCTACCTGCGTAGCGTGGCACCATCCAAGGAATACACGGATCGTGTAACCCAGAAAGTCATCCAGCCCGTCACTACCATGCAGATCTACTTGGGGGCGATCCCCTTCGTGATCATTCAGATGGTCATGGTGGGGGCCATCATCTTCTTCCCGGGCATCGTGACCGGTGGACTCGACAAGGAAGTCAAGCTCGATCTGAACAAGGTTTTGCTTCAGATGGAGGCTGAAAGTGCAGCAGAGGACACGCAGGCGGACGCAGCGGCCGGGACCGAGGCTGACAAGGATGCAGAATCTGACAAGGACACAGAGAGCGACAAGCCCGCTGAGAGCAATCTGGCCGATGATGATCCGATGAAGGCCTTGCTGGAGTCGATGATCGAGAACCGCAAGAAGAAGTAGTTTTTGACTTCGCTCCCGGTTGCCCCATGGGCAGCCGAGACCAGAAAGCCCCGCAGGAAACTCCGGGGCTTTTTTCATGGCGGAGATCGGGCTTGGAACTTGTTGCCTGGCTTCTTGCGAACTCTCAACATGCACAAATGTCCGAGGGCTAATGTTCCTACGCCAGGGCCGGGTATTACGCCATCGCGGGATTGGCCGTGACACGGTGTGACGCGCACCCGGCCAAAGCGGAAGGCGTCAGGAGGCGGCCGCCAACAGCCTCCACCTCAAGGAGAACTGCTATGAAAAAGATGTTCGTAGGGCTCGTGCTGTCTCTGTCCTCCTGCCTGGCTTTCCAGGCACTGGCCCAGCAACCGCCACCTCAAAAACCAGCGCCGGCTGCGCTGTTGAAGACAGCGGCCAATGACAGCAACAATGTGTCCACGCCCGGCGCCGAGGGAGGCACCTGCAGTGCAACGAGTGAAGACGGCAAAAAAGCCTGCTCGATCAGTTGCCCCAAAGGCAAATCCGCGATCTGCTCGAACACCAAAACCGAAGCCTCATGCCGATGCTCGCAATGAGCAGTACCTGCGGTGCGGTGCTGAGCGGTTCGCATATCCAGAAAGTGAAGCGCCCATGAAAAAGGCCCCGCAGTGCGGGGCCTTTTGATTGAAGCAGCTTGAATTAGAGCTTCTGTGACTGCATGAAGCTGTCGAACTTGGCTTCAGTGAAGCGGAACCACAGGTTCTGATCGCGACGGAAGGTAGCGTAATCCGCGTAGATCTTTTTCCATGCCGGGTTCTTTGCGTTGAGTTCCGCATAAACCTCCATGGACGCCTTGAACGCCGCTTTCATCACGTCGTTCGGGAAAGGAACCAGCTTGGTGCCACTTGCGACCAATTCCTTGAGCGCTTTGGGGTTCTTGGCATCGTACTTGGCCTGCATTTCCACGTGAGCGTAGGACGCAGCGGCTTCCACGATGGCCTTGTTCTCGGCCGACAGGGAGTTGTAGGCCTTGTCGTTGATGAGGATGTCCAGCTGGGGGCCACCCTCCCACCAGCCGGGATACATGTAGTACGGGGCAACCTTGTTGAAGCCCATTTTCTGGTCATCGTAAGGACCGACCCACTCGGCGGCATCGATCGTGCCTTTTTCCAGCGCCTGGTAAACGTCGCCACCAGGAATGTTTTGCGGCACACCGCCCAGGCGCGAGATCACCGAGCCGGCAAAGCCGCCGAGACGCATCTTCAGACCCTTGATGTCCTTGACACTCTTGATGGGCTTGCGGAACCAGCCACCCATCTGGGCACCCGTGTTGCCGCCAGGGAAGTTGACGATGTTGTAGCCGGCGTAGAACTCGCGCATCAGCTTCAAGCCGTTGCCTTCGTACATCCAGGCGGTCATCTGACGGCTGTTCAGGCCGAAGGGGATGGCGCAACCCAGGGCAAAAGTGGGGTCCTTGCCGAAGAAGTAGTAGGGAGCGGTGTGAGCCACTTCAACGGTACCGTTCTGCACACCATCCAGCACGCCGAAAGCGGGCATCAGCTCGCCACCTGCATGGGTGGAAATGGTGAACTTGCCGCCGGACATTTCGCTTACTTTTTTGGCGAACGTATCGGCACCACCGAAAATGGTGTCAAGTGATTTGGGGAAGCTTGATGCCAGACGCCAGCGGATGCTGGCACCTTGCGCGTGTGCGGCAGGTGCTACGCCAGCTGCGAGCACGCCGGCGATACCAGCGTGTTTGATAAGGGAACGACGATCCATGTTGGTTCTCTCCAGTCTGTTATTTGAGTTCTCACACCGCTCAAATGGCAGTGGGAGGCCAGCCTGAAGTTTATCCCTGATTTGTGTAATGAAAAGGCGCGCAGCCTCCCTGATAAGGCGGGGTTTACCCTCGCGCAGACATCACAAATGTCGGCCCGTTGACAGTTTATGCGAGGTGCATGAACTTCTGCGTCCCACCCGCTGTCAGCATGCGGTCAAGCCACGACCTTGAGCGAAGGACGAACCTGCTCCACCTGCGAGGGAAATCGTTTGACGATGGCCGCCTGAATGCCCGCTGCATCGAGCCCCTGCAAGGCCAGCAGCCTGGCCGGATCGCCATGTTCAATGAACACATCGGGCAGCCCGAGCTGCAACAAGGGCTTGAGCACACCGGCGTGCTGCAGTGCTTCCCCCACCGCACTGCCCGCGCCCCCCATGATGGCGCCCTCTTCGACCGTGACGAGTGCCTCATGCTCGGCGGCCACCTGGAGCAGCAGCGCGACATCCAGCGGCTTGACCCACCGCATGTTGACTACGGTGGCATTGAGCTTCTCCGCCACTTCAAGTGCCGGGTGCAGCAGAGTGCCGAACGCCAGAATCGCAATGCCCTTGCAGGCACCGGCAGGCTTGCCACTCATGCTGCGGCGGATCTCACCCTTGCCGAAGGGCAAACCCTCAAGACCGTTCTGCACCTGGGCCCCAACGCCCGCACCACGCGGGTAGCGCACCGCCACGGGGTGGTCCTGCTCGAAGGCTGTGCTCAGCAGCTGGCGGCATTCGTTCTCGTCGGCCGGGCAAGCCAGGCTGACATTGGGAATGCAGCGCAGGTAGGGGATGTCATAGGCGCCAGCATGGGTGGCACCGTCGGCACCCACGAGGCCAGCGCGGTCGAGCGCAAACACCACGGGCAGATTTTGAATTGCCACGTCATGGATCAACTGGTCGTAGGCGCGCTGCAGGAAGGTAGAGTAGATCGCCACCACGGGCTTGAGTCCCTCGCAGGCCAGGCCGGCAGCGAAGGTCACCGCATGCTGCTCGGCGATGCCGACGTCGTAATACCGATCAGGAAAGCGGCGTTCAAACTCCACCATGCCGGAGCCTTCGCGCATGGCCGGCGTGATGCCGACCAGCCGCTTGTCTTGCGCCGCCATGTCGCACAGCCACTGGCCGAACACCTGGGTGAAGGTGGTCTTGGCCGGCGTGGTGGCCTTTTGCAGGCCAACCGCCGGGTCGAACTTGCCGGGGCCGTGGTAGGCCACAGGATCGGCCTCGGCCAGCTTGTAGCCCTGGCCCTTCTTGGTGACGACATGCAGGAACTGCGGCCCCTTGAGGTGCTTGATGTTCTCCAGCGTGGGGATCAGTGAATCGAGGTCGTGTCCGTCGATCGGGCCGATGTAGTTGAAGCCGAATTTCTCGAACAGCGTGGCTGGCACCACCATGCCCTTGGCATGTTCCTCGATGCGTTTGGCGAGCTCGAACAGGGGCGGTGCGACCTGCAGCACCTGCTTGCCCACATTTTTGGCGGCGGAGTAGAACTGCCCGCTCATGAGTTGCGCCAGGTAGCGGTTGAGCGCGCCCACCGGGGGGCTGATGCTCATGTCGTTGTCATTGAGGATGACGAGCAGTTTGCAGTCCTCCACACCCGCGTTGTTGAGTGCCTCGAAGGCCATGCCGGCCGTCATGGCCCCGTCGCCGATGACGGCCACCGCGTGGCGGTCTTCGCCCTTTTGCCGGGCGGCCAGCGCCATGCCGAGCGCAGCCGAGATGGAGGTGCTGGAGTGCGCCGTACCAAATGCGTCGTACTCGCTCTCACTGCGCTGGGGGAAGCCCGACAGCCCGCCGAGCTGGCGCAGTGTGGCCATGCGCTCGCGCCGGCCTGTGAGGATTTGTGCGGATAGGTCTGGTGGCCCACGTCCCACACCACCCGGTCATACGGCGTGTTGAAGACATAGTGCAGCGCCACGGTGAGCTCGACCGTGCCAAGGTTGGAGCTGAGATGGCCACCGGTCTTGGAGACGCTGTCGAGCACATACGCGCGCAACTCGTCAGCCAGGCCCTGCAGTTGGGCGCGTGGCAGTTTGCGCAGGTCCGCCGCATTCTCGATGGTTTGCAGCAAGGGGTAGGTTGCGTTCGGCATATGCTATGTTTTTTATAGCTCAATTCGCTTGATATACAAGGTACACAATGGAAATTGGCTACTCATCCTTAATATGGCTCAACTGGCCCGGTTCACCACCATGTCGGCCAGGGCGCGCAGGGCGCGGGTCTCACTCAGGCCGCTGACGTCCAGTGCCGCGAGCGCCTGGCTCAGCAGTTCCTGGGCATAGACGCGTGAGCGCTCCAGGCCGAGGATGGACACATAGGTGGGCTTGTCCTGCTCGGCATCCTTGCCCGCTGTCTTGCCCAGCGTGACTGAATCTGCGGTCACATCCAGGATATCGTCCACCACCTGAAACGCCAGGCCAATCGCTGCGCCATAGGTTTGCAGTGCATCGAGCGCAGCGGCGGTGGGTCTGCCACAGGCGGCACCCATCATCACGCTGCCTTGCAGCAGCGCGCCGGTCTTGAGCCGGTGCATCTCGCGCAGCTGGTTCTCGCTAAGGGTCTGGCCCACGCTGGCCAGGTCGATGGCCTGTCCGCCAGCCATGCCGGCACTGCCCGCAGCCCTTGCCAACAGACGGCAGAGCTGCGCCTGCACCGCTGGCGACACGCTGCCGTCATCCGGAGTCAGCAATTCGAAGGCCAGCGCCTGCAGCGCGTCGCCAGCCAGCAACGCGCTGGCCTCGCCAAACTTCACATGCACCGTGGGCTTGCCCCGGCGCAGTACATCGTTGTCCATGCAGGGCATGTCGTCGTGCACCAGCGAGTAGGCATGGATCAACTCGGTCGCACAGGCGGCACGCAAGGAGGCTCCAAGATCGGCCGCGCCTGGCTCACCTGCACTCACGGCTTCGCAGGCGGCCAGCACCAGCAGCGGGCGCAGGCGTTTGCCGCCATCGAGCACGGCATAGCGCATGGCCTCCACAAGCGCAGCGGGTGCGCTGTGGTCCAGTCCATCGTGCTCGGCCACAACCCAGCGCGACAGCGCCTGCTCAACCATCTCGAGGCGCTTGGCACTCCAGCTCGTCAGGTCGAATTCAGCGGCGACTTTCACTCGGGTGTCCACGTCTTGAGTTCTCCCTGGTCCAGCACCCGGACCTGGTTTTCCACGGCTTCGAGCCGGTCGCGACAGAATTTGAGCAGTTCGGCGCCACGCTGGTAGCCGGCCAGCAGCTGGTCCAGCGGCATGTCGCCAGACTCCAGTCGTGCCACGAGTTGCTCAAGCTCTTCGAGCGCGGCCTCGTAGCTGACAGGCGTGGCGGGCACGGGGGGGGATGCAGGGGCCTTGGGCATGGAATCTCTGAAATCTAAACCCCTGATTTTAGGCCTTGAGACGCTGGCGCTGTTAAGTACCCCCATCCTGGGCCATCTGCAGGCAAACCTGGGGTGGACCGGGAGGGCTGCCGCGGGTACAATTAACTCTCTTTGCCCGGCGCATCACAACGATGCGCTCGGCTTTTTTGTTTTACCACGCCTACTGGCGTATCTCCCAAAACCAGCCATGGGGGGGGAGTCTTTAGGTCAGGTCCTCGATGTCTGATTTAAGTCTTCGACTGCAACAGGCTGCAAGCCAGCTACCCGTTTCCAGTTACTTCGACGAGGCGCTCTACCAGCGCGAGATGCAACGCATTTTTCAGGGCGGGCCCCGTTACGTGGGCCACAGCCTGAGCGTGCCCAACCTGGGTGACTATTACGCCCTGCCGCAAGAAGCACAGGGGCGCGCGCTGCTGCGCACGCCCAAAGGGGTGGAGCTGATCTCCAACGTCTGCCGGCACCGCCAGGCCCTGATGCTCAAGGGCCGCGGCACACTGGGCCCCAACACGGGCGGCAACATCGTGTGCCCGCTGCACCGCTGGACCTACAACGCCAGCGGCCCAGCCGACACCGGCACCCTGCTGGGGGCGCCACACTTCGAGCAGGACCCCTGCCTGAACCTCAACAACTACAAGCTGCGCGAGTGGAATGGTCTGCTGTTCGAGGACAACGGCCGCGACATCGCCGCCGACCTGGCCGGCATGGGGCCGCGCGCGGAACTTGATTTCTCCGGCTACGTGCTCGACCACGTGGAAATGCACGAATGCAACTACAACTGGAAGACCTTCATCGAGGTCTATCTGGAGGACTACCATGTCGGCCCGTTCCACCCCGGGCTGGGCCAGTTCGTGAGCTGCGAGGACTTGCGCTGGGAGTTCAGCCAGAACTACTCGGTTCAGACCGTGGGCGTGGCCAACCGGCTGGGCAAAGCCGGCAGTCCTGTCTACGAGCGCTGGCAAAAGGCCCTGCTGCAGTACCGCAATGGCGAGCCGCCCAAGTACGGCGCGATCTGGCTCACCTACTACCCCCACATCATGGTGGAGTGGTACCCGCATGTGCTCACCGTCTCCACGCTGCACCCCATGGGGCCGAACAAGACCATGAACATGGTGGAGTTTTTCTACCCCGAAGAGATTGCCGCGTTCGAACGTGAATTCGTCGAGGCACAGCAGGCGGCCTATATGGAAACCTGCATCGAGGACGA
This sequence comes from Gammaproteobacteria bacterium, assembly GCA_018815325.1. Lineage (GTDB taxonomy): Bacteria > Pseudomonadota > Gammaproteobacteria > Burkholderiales > Burkholderiaceae_C > JAHIYE01. The sequence goes on from JAHIYE010000023.1 coordinate 41,885, forward strand.
CGAGATCGGCGAGCGCATGGACGAGGGGCGCCGCGCGCTCCTGCTGCGCGGTGACAACGAGGTGGGTCCCTACCAAAGCCCGATGGAAGACGGCATGCAGCAGTTCCACGAGTGGTACCGCGCGCAGGTTGGCGCCGATTCGCTACAGTTTTAATAGCTATCTGCGCAATCATGGCAGGGGCTACAACCATTTTTAATACCCAGGTCTAGCCATGCAAGCCCTCTGGATGGTGTTGGCGTCGTTCCTGTTTGCCACCATGGGCGTGGGCATCAAGGTCGCGTCTACCAGCTTCAATACGGCGGAACTGGTGTTCTACCGCGGCGTAGTCAGTGTGATCTTCATGTCACTGGTGCTGCGCACGAACCGCATCTCCATGCGTTCGCCCGTGCCCGGCATGCATCTCACGCGCAGCATCGTCGGCGTGTTTGCACTGAGCTCCTGGTTTTATGCGATTGCCCACCTGCCCCTGGCAACGGCCGTGACACTCAACTACATGAGCGGCATCTGGGTTGCGGCCTTCATCGTGGGCGGCGCCATGCTGTATGGCAAGGTCCAGCGCATGGGCCCGCTGCTGCTGACCGTGCTGGCCGGCTTTGTCGGCGTGGTGATGACCCTGCGCCCCACACTGGAGCAGGACCAGCTGTTTGCCGGCGTGATTGGCCTGCTCTCGGGCATGGGGGCGGCACTGGCTTATGTGCAGGTCACGGCACTGGGCCGCATCGGCGAGCCCGCCCAACGCACCGTGTTTTACTTTTCGCTCGCCACCATGGCGGCCGGGGGTGCCGGCATGCTGGCCATGGGCGTCACGCCCTGGGCCACCGTGAGCTGGCAGGCTGCGGCCTGGCTCATCCCCATCGGGCTGCTGGCCTCGCTGGGCCAGTGGTGCATGACGCGGGCCTACAGCCATGGCGCCACGCTGGTGGTGGCCAATCTGCAATATGCCGGCATCGTGTTTGCCGCGCTGTACAGCCTGCTGCTGTTTGACGACAGCATTGACCTCATCGGCTGGCTGGGCATGGCCGTCATCGTGGCCAGCGGCATCGGCGCCACCGTGCTACGCACCCGCGCCCTGCCCAACCCGCCCGCAGAAGAACACTGAAGCCCCGCAAGACCTCACCAGGAGACCCCAGCGATGTACACCACCCTGATCACGGCCGAACAACTCAAGGCCCTGCAGATGAGCGGCCAGCCTTATCTGGTGTTCGACTGCAGCTATGACCTCATGAAGCCCGAGGACGGTGCAGCAATGTACCTGCAGGGACACATCGCCGGGGCGGTGCGTGCCGACCTGAACCAGCACCTGAGCGCCCATGGCGGTGGTGCCACGGCCTCTGGTGGACGCCACCCCCTGCCCACGCGCGAGGACTTTGCCGCCTGGCTGGCCAGCGTGGGCTTTAGCTCAGACATGCAGGCCGTGGTGTACGACCGGCAAAGTGCGAACTACTGCGGCCGCCTGTGGTGGATGCTCAAATGGGTCGGGGTGGAAGCCGCTGCCGTGCTCGATGGCGGACTGCAGGCCTGGGAAGCCGCGCAAGGTGACGTGGCCACCGGGCCGCAAGCGCCGCGCGTTGCATCGAACTTCAAGCCCGCTGCAGCCAAGGCCACGCTGGTGACCTCGCAGGATGTCATGGCCCGGCTGGGTCGCCCGAGCCAGACCGTGATCGATGCCCGCGCCGCGGCACGTTTCCGCGGTGAGGTCGAACCACTGGACCCGGTGGCCGGGCACATCCCCGGCGCATTGAACCGGCCATTTGGCGACAACATCGGCGTTGACGGCAAGTTCAAGGCCGCCGAACAGCTGAAGGCCGAGTTTCTCGAACTGCTGGGAAGCCGTGACCCTGCGAGCGTGGTGCACCAGTGCGGCAGCGGCGTGAGCGCCGTGCCCAATCTGCTCGCCATGGAGATCGCCGGCCTGGGCCATGCAGCCCTGTATGCCGGCAGCTGGAGCGAGTGGTGCAGTGACCCGGCAAGGCCGGTTGCCAAGGGCTAAGCCATCCTCATGGCAGCCCGGCACGCAACGCCGGGGCTTAACGTCCCTGGCTGTCTTCCGGTTTCGGAGTGGACGGGATCTCCCGCGGCACGACGTCAATGATGTCGGCATCTTGCGGTGTCTCGTGCACGGGCCCCTGCGCACTGCCAGGTTGTGCCCCGCGGTAAAAGCGCTGCCATTGCGCCCGCCTAAGGACCTGAAACGTCCAGGGCTGCACCGGCCGGCCCATGAGCCGCGCCCACAGTGCACGCAGTGACCACAAGGCCAGCAACACCATGGCGGCAGCCAGCAGGCTGAGAAAGAACACCAGCCCCATCAGCAGCAGCACGATGCGCAACATCACGCCGAAAACAGTCTTCACTACATTGTCCAAAATCCAGCTCCTTGCCTTTGGGGCAGTTGCGGGTCATTGTGACAAATGCAAGAGCTGCCAGATGGTTGCCGGCATGATTTAGCCATCAAAATGGCATCCAGCCCACATGGAGAAAGCGCTTAAAGCTATCAAATTAATAGCATAAGCAGACCTGCAGGCAAGAAGAACGCTAGCGAGCAGCAGGCTCGGCTGGCTTTGCCAATGCAGCCCCGACCACCAGGCGGCGAATATCCGCGAGCTTGGCCTTCATGCGGCGCTCATTGACTGGCCCCATGCGCAGCAGGATTTTCTGTCCTGCTGACAGCCCATTGAGTGCAGGGTCTGTGAACTCATAGGTAACCCAGGGACGCACCGGCTTGAGAGGGCCCCGGACTTCGGTGAGGCTCACCTTGAGAGGCTCGGTGGGCACAGGCGCTGCAAGCAGGTGATCGATCACCGCGACCAGCCGGTCATTGAAGTAGCCCTTGGGGTAACCCAGTTCGACATACGCTTGCTGGAACAAAGGATAAAGCCGGGCATAGAGCTTCACGGCCTGCGCCGTGTTGATGGCTTCGACGAACAGCACAAACGGTGTGTAGCGCAGGCCGTTGTCAGGGCTGATGGCGGTCTCGCCCGCTGTGTAATTGCCTTCGCCGGCCAGGGTGGTGAACTTGCCAGGGGTCGGATTCACAGGCCACATCAAGGGTGGTGCATGGGGGCGAGACAGGTTGTCCACTGTAGCCACCGCGCGGCGCACAAAGCCATCGAGTTGCAGGAACGTGAGAACCTGTTTGCGACCAAGCAGGTCGGTCAGTGCATCAGTGACAAAGCTGTTTGCCTCTGCCAGTGCAGGCAGCGCAGGCGATGCCGCCGGAGCAGGATCAATAACTTCCACCGGATACTTGATGGCGGGCTCGACAGGCGCCGGCGTAGCCGGTGGGGCCGGGTCCACCACACCAGAGGCCACAGCAGCAGGTGCCACCTCGACAATTTCAGGCGGCGGCAATGCACGGTTGTGCCACCAGAGATAGGCCCCCGCTGCAAGCAATGCAAGGACCAGAACGATCAGCCAGCCAGAAGTATTTTTTTTCATAACCTCTTGGCGCGTCAGCGCCGCGTTGATTTTCTCAGGAAGGTTCATGCTAACACCGCCCTCGTTCAACACCACTGTACCGATGCTGCACGCAGTGCTTTTCACTTGACATCAGCTTGTCACATTCCATGCACCTCACAGGGATTTCTGGTGAACCTGGCGCGTGATCCGTGTCGCACGGATCAAGCCCCATGACACCATGCCCCCCATGGCCGCCGACATCATTCAGGAAACCATGCAAGTACCCATGATCGAGCGCACGGTCCGCCATCAAACCAGCGACAGGGCCTTGCGGTCGGCCAGGCTCATGAGGTCACTGAAGCGCTGGCCCTGGATCAGCACATGTTCACGTGCCACACTGGCAGCCTGCTCGCCATTTCCCAGCTTGATCGCCTGCACGATGTCCCGGTGCTCGGTCAATGACTGGGCCATCCGGTTTCTCAGCTGAAGCTGCAGGCGACGATAGGGCTTGAGCCGCGTCTTGAGTGCAACGGTCTGCTGCACCAGATACGCGTTGCCGCATGTTTGGTAGATGAGCTGATGGAATCGCTCATTGACGTAGTAGTACTGGTTGGCATTGCCCTCGCCAGCAGCCTGCTCACAGGCATTCAGCGCTTCTTCAATGTGCGCCACATCGTCATGCGTGGCACGCCTCGCCGCCAGGCGTGCGCACATGGCTTCCAACTCCGCCATGACTTCGAACAACTCGATCAGCTCGGGTAAGCCGACCTTGGCCACATAGGTGCCACGCTTGGGGATCACATCCACCAGGCCGCTGGCCTCCAGTTGCTGCAAGGCTTCGCGCACCGGCGTGCGGGATACGTCAAAACGGCTCATCAGCTCCTCAATATCCAGCTGAACTCCCGGCTCCAGCAGACCATTGACAATGTCGTCTTCAAGCTGATCGCGCACACATTGCATGCGTGACCTGGCAGGCAGGGAGGGGGGCCGATGCTCGGTCATCGCGTCGTTTTTCATGCGTGGCTGGGGAAATCCCTAGGCGTTATTCTGGCTGATACATATAACATTTGAACAAATTTATATATCAAAATCCCGAATTCACAAAGGAGCGTCACATGAAAGTCACGAAATGGAATAAATCACTGGGTGTACTTGCACTGGCCTGCGCAGCAGCCGTGGGCGCACACGCAGACATCGTTCTCAAGGCATCGCACCAGTTTCCGGGTGGCAAGGGTGACGTGCGAGATGAAATGGTGCAGATGATTGCGCGCGAAGTCGCCGCTGCGAATGTTGGCATGGAAATCAAGGTGTTCCCCGGCTCCAGCCTGGTCAAACCCAAGGAGCAGTGGAAAGCCATGCTCTCGGGCCAGATCGACATGACCTCCCTGCCCCTGGACTATGCCTCGGGCTACCACCCGGAATTCGGCGCCACATTGATGCCTGGCCTCGTGAAAAACCATGCGCACGCCAAGCGCATCAACGACTCTGAATTCATGAAGGATATCAAGGGCATCATCAACAAGGGGGGTGTCACGGTACTGGCAGACGCCTGGCTGGCTGGCGCTTTCGGTGGCAAGGACAAATGCATTCTGGAGCCCAAGGACGCTGATGGCCTGAAGATCCGTTCTGCAGGTGCCACCTTCTCGCAGATGTGGGCCGGTGCTGGCGCCTCCATCGTGTCGGTTCCTTCCAGCGAGGTCTACAGCGCCCTGCAGCAGGGTGTGGCCCAGGGCACCGACACCTCGGCAGGCAGCTTTGTCTCGTTTCGCCTGTATGAGCAGCTCAAGTGCCTGACCGCACCGGGCGAAGACACCTTGTGGTTCATGTACGAACCCATCCTGATCTCCAACAAGACCATGGCCAAGCTCAACGATGCGCAGAAGAAAGCCCTCATGGCCGCTTCACGCAAGGCGCAGGATTACTTCGCCAGCGAGTCGGCCAAGCTCGATGAGAAGCTGATCTCGGTCTACAAGCAGAACAACGTGAAGGTCGTCACCATGACCTCTGCCCAGGCAGATGAATGGCGCAAGATTGCCGCCAAGACCTCCTACAAGGAGTTCGCCGCCAAAGTACCCGGCGGCCAGCAATTGCTTGACAAGGCGATGGCCGTCAAGTGATCCGGCCCATGCATTTGTTTCATGCATGGGTAGCCCGTCTGTCCCGCATCAGTGGCGTGGTCTCCGCGCTGCTGATGCTGGTTTCCGTCATCGTCGTCTGTCAAATGGTGTTCGTGCGCGCTGTGCTGGGGGAATCCTCCATCTGGCAAACCGAGTTCGTCACCTTTTCATTGATCGCGGCTACCTTTCTCGGCGCCCCCTACATCCTGCTCACCCGCGGTCATGTGGCGGTTGATTTCGTTCCCCTCATGGCCTCTCAGCCATGGAAGATACGGCTGGCTTGGATCAGTACCCTGGCAGCCTTCGGCTTTTGCCTGCTGTTTTTCTACAGCTCGCTGCACTGGTGGTGGGAGGCCTGGGTGGGTGACATCACGACACCTTCGATGTGGCGTGCGCGGCTGTGGATTCCCTACCTGAGTGTGCCGGTCGGCATGTTTCTGCTGTGCCTGCAGTACGTGTCCGACATCTGGGCCCTGGCTACCGGGCAGACGCTCACGAATGACATTGAATTTGAGGAAGTTGTGTGACGCCTTTGATATTGGGGGGAATGATCTTCCTCGTCACCTTGGTGCTGCTCGCCGTGGGCATGCCGATCGCCTTTGCGCTGGGCTCCACAGCGCTGATTTTCATGGTCTTCAACGATGGCTGGGGGGTGCTTGCCTACTTGCCTGAGACGGTCTTTGCCGGTCTGGACGACTTCACGCTGGCCTCCATTCCGATGTTCGTCATCATGGGCGCCGCGGTAGCGTCCTCGCGTGCCGGCAGTGACCTCTATGAGGCGCTGTCGCGCTGGCTGTACCGCATTCCAGGCTCGCTGGTGATCTCCAACATCGGCGCCTGCGCCCTGTTCTCGGCCCTTACCGGCTCTTCCCCGGCCACCTGTGCCGCCATCGGCAAGATGGGCATCCCCGAGATGCGCCGCCGTGGCTATGACGCCGATCTGGCCACGGGCTCCATCGCCGCCGGCGGCACGCTGGGCATCCTGATTCCCCCCAGTGTCACCATGATCCTGTATGGCATCGCCTCGGAGACCTCCATCGGTCGACTCTTCATCGCGGGCATCATCCCGGGCCTGCTGCTCACCGGCCTGTTCATCGCCTGGGCCCTGTTCCTGAGCTGGCGCCGCAAGACCCACCTGAAGGTGATGTCGCAAAACTTCAGCCTGAAGCAAAAGCTGGAGCTGCTGCCGCGCCTGCTGCCGCTGATGATGGTCATTGTGGGCGTCATCTACGCCCTGTATGGCGGCATTGCCACCCCCTCCGAGGCGGCCGGCGTCGGCGCTGTGCTGTGTCTGGGCATGGTCATCGTGATCTACCGGATGTGGCACATCAAGGACATCTGGCTGATCCTGCGCGACGCCATGCGGGAGTCCGGCATGCTGCTGCTGATCATCGGCATGTCGGTGCTGTTTGGCTACATGATGTCGTCCCTGTCCGTGACCCAGTCTATTGCCCAGGGCATTGCCGACATGGAAGTCAACCGCTGGGTTTTGCTGCTGATGATCAATGTGCTGTTGCTGGTACTCGGCTGCTTCCTGCCCCCCGCGGCCATCATCCTGATGACCACACCGATCATCCTGCCGGTGATCACCAACGCCGGATTCGATCCCATCTGGTTTGGGGTGGTGCTGACCATCAACATGGAGCTGGGTCTCATCACACCACCGGTCGGGTTAAACCTCTTTGTCATCAACGGCATCACGCCGGATGTGCCGCTGCAAACCATCCTGAAAGGGGTCTTCCCCTTCATGCTCTGCATGGTGCTGGCTATCGTGATCCTGTGCTTTGTGCCGGAGCTGGCCACCTGGCTGCCACAAACCATGATGGGCTGAAGGAAGGCAGCTACTGCGGACTGCCTGCGGCATGCCCGCTCCTCCGGGGGCGCTCCAGGCAGTTGCCTCATATAGAGCCTCACCCTCTGGAAGCTCCACTTCTGATGTTTGGGTTGACAGGGTGACTACTCTGTCAACCCTGCCCCTGCTGAATTGTTACGCAATAACCCTGTCTGACACGCCATCGAAGCCGAGCTTAAACAGCAACTCGGCGTCGGCCTGGTCTGTCACGCCTTCTGCGATGACCTGCATGCCCAAGGTGTGCGCAATCGTGCAAAGACCACGAAGCATGATCTGCGCACTGGCTTCCCGCTCAATATTCAGCACCAATGAACGACTGACCTTGAGGTAGCGCAAACCCAGACTGGACAGGCGACCCAGGTGGCCCAGATGGGCGTCCAGATGTTTGACCCCGATCTTGCAACCCAGGGGGAGCATGCGCACACAGAATCGCTGAAACTCGGCTTCATGCTGGAAGACGATCTCCTCCGGGATATCGAAGCAAAGATGTTGCGCATCGCCAGGAAGCTGCTGACACAGCTCTGCAATGCGCTGGACCTGGCGCGCATCGCAGACGGACTCAAAGCCCAGGTTGATGCAGACATCCTGTCCGGATTGCTGGACTGTTTTGAGCGCTTGTGCGATGACCTCAAGATCCAGCAGGCCAACCTGCCCCTGTCGCCGCGCCCACGGCAGAAAAGCCCCCGCCACCAGAATTTCACCGCACACACTGGAGTGAATGCGGGCCAGTGCCTGGGTATGAATCTGCTCGCCGTCACGCCCGCGGACCGGAAACAACGCCAGCTGAAACTCATGCTTGCGCAACGCTGCGTCGAGGATGTCGTTCCAGTCGCTGGCCGAGCGTGACGACGGCACGCTGCTCACAGGCATCGTGGGAAGTTGACCTTCGCCAGAGACTGGCGCCAGGGACTGGTCGCAGCGCAGCAGAATGTCCGACAGCGTGCTGTGCGGACCATAGTGCGCGACACCGAAACGGAGTTTCAGCATATGGCCGTCTTCGACCTGCTGGATGTGCTCCAGACATTGGCGTACAAGGTGTGTGTCGTCTGTATCCCCGGGAACAAGAAAACCCAGATCGGCAGAACTCAGGCGACCGAGCAATACCCGCCCATGCTCAGCCAGGGCCTGCTTGAGCTGGAGCGCAAGCTGCTGGATCAGGCGGTCGGTCTGCACACGGCCGATCTCCCGGTTAAGCTCCTCCAAATTGCCGATTTGTACCAGCATGAGCAGTCCTTGTTCATGGGTATCTTCGCGCTCCATCTCAGTCGCGGCATTGCGACTGAACGCATCGCGCACCATGAAGCCTGTGAGGGGGTCGTATTCATAGTCACTCTTGAGCTTGTGCAGGCGGGCGGATTCGTCGTCGAGCAGGTTCTTGATCTTCTGTGTCAGCCGGTTCATGGCCTGCACGATCAGCCGGAACTCCAGCGTGCGCGGTGGCTTGACCTCTATGAAGCGCCGCTCGGCCAGGGCCTCGGCCTGATCCACGACGCGCATCAGCGGCTTGATGATGCTTCGGATGAACAGCATCCCCAGCAAGCCAATCACCACGACACCTCCAACATAGAGCTGCATCAGGGTGCGTGCCGATTGCCACAGTGAGTCGTAGGCAAAGGAGGGGTCGCTTTGCAGGCGGATGCTGCCCAATTGCTTCCAGCCACTCTGAATGATGGCCTCAGCCGGCTCGGGGCTAATAGGCACCAGGCTCCCAAACCACGCCGGCACCGTCGATGGACGGAACGAGCGCTCGCGGCTCGCGAGCAGATGGCCGTCTGGCGCCAGGTACTCAATCCGCTGGTAATGCCCCAGGTCGAACTGGGAGCTCAGCAACAGCTCGACGGTCGTCGCATCTGTGGCGGTTTGAGAAACTGTCATAGCCAGTGCAGTCGCGGTATCGAGATTCTTGATCTTGATTTCGTTCTCCAGGTACCGCTTGGCCGACACCATGTTGATCCCGACAGCGACAAGGAAGGCCGCGCTGGCGATCAAGCCAACAGCAATCCATAAACGTTTGACCAGCGACATGGTGGGGACTCCTCAAAGGGTGAATTCCGCCTGCAGGCGTGCCAGGACATCGCGCCATCGCGAGATGCGGGCCGTAGGGTCGGCGCTGTAGGCATGGGGACCGCGGAACCACAGGTGGGTGGCGTTGAAAGAATACACGGGTGACAAATCGGTGCGCCGCGATGCAGGCTTGATCTCGCCGTCCACGTTGTCCAGAATCAGCGGCTCAGCAACGGGATTCGGATAGTAGGCAAGAATCATGTGTGCCACCGGCTCGGCATTGGCCTGCTGCTGAAGCCGCACATAGGTCAGGCGAAGCTTGCTCTCAGGCATCCCGGCGATCAGCAGGCTCACATACTTGGCGATGACGAAATCCTCGCAATCTCCAGCCCCCTTGGCCATGGTCTCCAGCAGGGAGGCCCAGTAGTCGTCCTGCTGCCAGAGTTCCCGGTCATCCACCCACCGGATGCGCCGGTTGAAAAAACTGTTCACGCGCTCAAGTTTTTCAACGTCGTCCAGTCCACCCAGTGTCGGCAGCATGTTTCGCCATTCGCCGACAGACTTGGCCACGTCCTCGCCATAGCGGCTCAAGGCCAACTGCTGCAACTTGTCGAGATGGGGGGCCGCGAAACCGCCGAACACGAACAGGCACATGACGCCAGCCCGGCCCCACTTCCATACCCATGACCGGCTTGTGTTCATCATGCACGGGCGTCTGAGCCGGCACTGCAGTGCCCAATCCCGTCGCAGGGCAGTACCGCCACCCTGCTGCGCTGAATACGGTGGCCAAGCCCTGCTTCATGAAACGGGACCACAGCACAGTGCAGCAGCGCCATCTTTTCGGCATCCACGTTCAGACAGCCAACGTGATTCTCCAGCTCGGCCAGCCTGGCGCCGGTCACGAGCCCAACATGGTCCGTTCCGAGGATGGTCAGCTTCATGTTGTTGGCAGCCCTGTCGAAAAATTTGGTTCAGGAGCGAGTCTACCTGCCAAGCTGCCTCCTCGAACACGAGGACCCAAAGTGAGCACGCAAACGTGGCACACTGCAGATTGCCCTTGGTTCTCAACCTTGGTTTTTCAGTTTGCGTTCGAACGCATTGAGCCCACTGTGTCAAATACTCCCCTTGCCCCCACCTCGCTGACTAGCCCAACGGCGGGGCAAGTCATTCGCGCCTACGCCTGCCAATGTGGGCACCCCATATTTTTCAGGAACAGCACCTGCTTGGCGTGCAACACGCCCTTGGGCTATCACCCGGAACAGGCGCTCCTTTTGTCACTGATGCCCGGAACTACACACGATACCTGGGTCGACTGGAAAACCGAGGGGCCCGAGTACCACCGCTGTGCGAACCTGAACACACCTGCGGCCTGCAACTGGCTGCTGCCCGTGTCCGAGAGTCTGGCCCATAAGCAGCTGTGTCGGGCCTGTCGGCTCAACCGCACAATCCCTGATTTGGCCGACCCTCAGCACCCTGAGAATGGCGAGCTGTGGGGGCGCATTGAACTGGCCAAGCGACGATTGGTGTCTGCCCTGCTGGTGATGGGACTACCGGTCGCGTCACGCGAGACAGAAGACACAGCGCGCGGCTTGATGTTCGATTTCCTGCGCTCACCAGACTGCGGCCCACGCGTGATGACAGGGCACAACGATGGGCTGATCACCCTGGATATCATGGAAGCCGACCACGGCAAGCGTGAAACCACCCGCGAGGCCATGCAAGAGTCTTATCGCACACTGGTGGGACACCTTCGACACGAAGTCGGTCACTATTACTGGGACCGCGTGGTTGCCGGCACCGAATGGCTGTCGGGATTCAGGGCTCTTTTCGGTGACGAAACCCAGGACTACGGTGACCGTTTGAGGGCGTACTACAAAAATGGCCCCCCTGCGGACTGGGCTCTTCACTTCGTGAGCGCCTATGCGAGCTCACACCCTTGGGAAGACTGGGCGGAATGCTGGGCCCATTACATGCACATGCGTGACACCGTCGACACGGCCCAAAGCTTTGGCTTGTCCATTGACAGTACACAACTGGAGTTCACCCCTTTCCAGATGGATGACCTGCACCAGCCAGAACATCCGCAGGCCGATCGTTTTCTGGCTCTGCTGAATCGCTGGACACAATTGACCATGCTGCTCAATGGCATGTCACGTGCCATGGGGCAGCCCGATTTTTATCCTTTTGTGCTCGCACATGAGGTAGTCCCCAAGCTGCAATTCATTGACCTCCTGGTCAATGCCACCCGCGAACAGGCAAGCGCGTCATAAGTATTTTTTTAGAACCACGGGTTAAACGTCACGAAACCACGGGGTACTTCTCCGCATTGAGCGCCATCTTGCAGTTGGCTGCATCGGCCAGATCGATGTCCAGCTTGTCTGCCAGTTGCAGCAGGTACAGCAACACGTCGGCCATCTCATAGCCAACTTTCACACGTTTTTCCTCCGACAGGGTTTGACTCTGCGCATCCGTGAGCCACTGGAAGTGCTCCAGTAATTCGGCGGACTCGACGCTGAGTGCGGTGGCCAGGTTCTTGGGCGAATGGAAGGGTGCCCAGTTCCGCTCGGCTGCAAACTGCCGCAGGGCAAGGGTCAGCGATTGAAGCTCGGTTGTCATGGTCTCCTCTTCACTCCTCTCGCATTGCCGCACTGACTTGGTAGTTTGCCGGCGTGCCAGCCATGTCGCAGAAAAAACGGTCTGACACCAACGGCGCTGCTCAGTGTGCATGCGCCAGGCTGCTCACGAGCATGACGAGTCCAATCCCCACCATCAGCCACGCGATCTGCGCTGAGGTCTCCCGCGCACTGAGGCGCTTCTGGAGCTGCGGAATCAGGTCTGCCAGCGCCACATAAACAAAGCTGCTGGAAGCCATCACCAGAAAATACGGCAGATAGTCGTGCAACTGATCCACCAGCCAATACCCCACCAGACCACCCAATGCGGTGACGGCTCCAGCCAATGTGACCTTGATCAGTGCCACGCGTCGCGTGCTCGATGCCATGCGCAGCACCGCCAGATCGCCCATGTGGTGCGGCACCTCATGCGCCAGCACCGCCAGTGCCGCAATCACACCCAGACGCATGTCGGCCACGAAGGCAGATGCGATCAGGATGCCATCGCCAAAACAATGCACGCTGTCACCCGTGAGAATGGCCCAGCTGCCACCTGTAGCGGGAGCAGGATGGTGGTTGTGGTGGTGATGGGCACGGTCGTGTACTGCCGCTCCGTCAGCTTCGCCATGGTGGTGTTCATGCCCGTGGTGCCACAGTTCGGCCTTGTCGAGCAAAAAGAAGAACACCAGGCCAATCAGCAAGGTCATGAAAAGTCCATCGGGCCCTATGCCGCTCTCAAAGGCTTCGGGCAACAGATGCATGAAGGCCGTGGACAACAGGGCACCGGCGGCCAGGCTCAGCATGTGCTCGGTGTAGCGCCCCAGTGCGCCAAAGCTCAGGGCCGCGGCCAGCCACACGCTGCCAATGCCGGCCGCCAGGGTACCCATCAGGATTGCTATCAAAGTCATAGCTGCTTGTGCTCATTTCTCAAAGGCAAGCTGCTATTTTCTCATCCAAATGAGAAGGAGGCGGGAAGCCCGGCAAAAAAGCCGCCCAGCGGGCGGCTTTTTTGCCGGGGGCGAGGATTTCAGGCCACGCCGTTGGCCTTGAACCAGGCCAGACAACGCTTCCAGCCATCATCTGCAGCTTCCTTGCGGTAGCTGGGACGGTAATCGGCGTTGAAGGCGTGCGGGGCTTCGGGATACACCACGAACTGAGAAGCCTTCGATGCGGCATTGCCGCCGGCCAGCGCACCTTTCATCTTCTCTACGGTGTCCAGCGGGATGCCCGTGTCGGCGCCGCCGTACAAGCCCAGCACCGGCCCGTTCAGGCTGGTCGCGATGTCGATCGGGTTCCTGGGCGTGAGATCGTTGTTGGCACCCACAATGCGGCCATACCAGGCCACGCCGGCCTTGATGTATTTGCTGTGCGCGGTGAACAGCCAGGTCTGGCGGCCGCCCCAGCAAAAGCCCGTCACGCCCACGCGGGACAAGTCACCGCCGTTGGCGCCCGCCCATTGCACCGTCGCTTCCAGGTCACCCATCACCTGGGCGTCGGGCACTTTGTTGATGACTTCGGCCATCAGCTTGGCCATCTCGCCATAGCTTTGTGCATCACCCTGGCGCACGAACAACTCGGGCGCGATGGCCAGATAGCCGGCGCGGGCAAAGCGGTTGGCCACATCGGCAATGTGCTCGTGCACGCCGAATATCTCGGACAGCACCAGCACCACGGGAAGATTGGATTTGCCCGCGGGTGCTGCCCGGTAAGCTGGCATCTTGAAGCCCTTGACATCGATCGTGATTTCACCGGTGGTGAGTCCATCGGTCGGGGTCTTGATGGCGGTTTGCGCCATGATGGGCAACACAGAGGCGGCATAGCCCACGCCCAATGCAGCCTTGAGCGCGGTACGGCGGGTGGCACCCGCTTCCGTGCTTTGACCTGGCAACAGCGCATTGAACTCGGCTTGCAAATCGGCATGCATCATGAGAATCTCCGGTTGGGGGGTTGGTTCGGCAGCAGTCTAGTCGGTCCCCGGCATCTCTTGCTGGCCCGGTGGATTGGGCGCACAAACTGTACGGTTTCTGCCCCCGGCCTTGGCCTCGTACATGGCATTGTCGGCGCGCTGGTACAGGGAGTCGTTGTCATCCACCTCGCACAAGCTGGCCGTGCCGATGCTGACACTCATGGGCAGCAATTCCCCATTGGGCAAAGGCAGTGGCGTCTGGGCAATGCGTTGCCGCAAACGCTCCACCATCGGGAAGGCGGCCGCTGCCCCGGTGTCTGGCATGAGCAACGCAAACTCCTCGCCACCCAGTCGCGCAAAGCGATCGGTCTGACGTATCTGGTCACGCACCACCCGGGCGAAATGCTGGAGTGCCGCATCACCAGTCTGATGGCCGTGGCTGTCATTGATGATCTTGAAATGGTCGAGATCAAACATCGCCAGCGTCAGTGGATATTTTTGCCGCAGGCTGCGCCTGATCTCATGGTCCAGTTCTTCGTCAAAGCGGCGGCGGTTCATGCAACCTGTCAAAAAATCCACTTCGGCCTGGTGCTTGAGTTGGTCATTGAGCTTGTGCAACTCGATGTTGACTGCCTCGATATTGAGCCTGAAACAATGGCCCCGCATCAGGAAGACGATGGTCGCACTGACTGCCCAGAGAAACGCCAGCGCACCCAGCCAGGTGATCCACAGCACCAACTGGTGGCGTGTGCGCAGTCCCGACAGGTAGGCCATATCCTCAACCAGATGAACGCTGATGCCATGCTCGGCTATGTCGAATTGGCGATGCAGTACGGCTCTGGGAGGCTCACCAAACAGTTGCACCTCGGGATGGTCTGGCAAATTACCCGGCTGAAATTTCAGAACCGGAAAGTGGATGCGCTTGTAACGGCTCAAGCGGAACTCATCACTTGAGTTCAGGATGGGTGCTCCTTCTATCGAACGGAACACCAAATCGGCTTGCCCGGCCAGGATCACCACGCCTTGCGCATCCACGACGATGACACCCTCCAGCTCAATCCTGCGAGCAATATCTGCCAGATCCATCTTGATGATGGCCGCCCCCAGCAACTGGCCGGTTTGCGTGCGTACGGGATGGGAGAAGAACAGGCCGGGAATATTCGTGCTGCGCCCCACGGCAAACTGTCGACCCGACTTGCCCGCCATGGCTGACTTGAAGTATTCGCGGTCAGAAAACTCCTCACCGGTCAGCGATGCACTGCCCGGTGGCACGCGTGATACCAAAACCCGGCCGTCCGTATTGACCAGCATGAGCAGGTTGACGCCGAATTTATCCGACACCTGATCCATGTACGAACTGGCCAGTTGCAGCGCCGCTGGTTTGTCCGGCTGCTCCAGCGCCACGGTCAGCCGGGGATCGGCCGCGACGAAATCAGACAAATCCCCCAGCCCATCAAGCAGGTAGCGGAAATCCAGCGTAGCCCGCTGCTGGCGGAGGTCCATCACCTGGCCAACTCGCAGCAACTCTGACCGAATCTGTCGTTGCTCCCATTGGTGCATCTCCAGCCATACCAGAGACAGCGCGAACGGAGCCAGCAGCGTCACCAGCGCCAGAATCAACAGATTGGGATGCGCCTGGACCCCACGCCAGGCACGCTCACGCCAGGCGTTCAAGGAGGTTGAATAAGGCTCGGAGGGCATCACAAGCCGATGGTAATCAGGCCTCCCGCAACACACATCGGGACAAATACCCCCTGCGAGCTGTGCCCCGGCTTAGTGCGCCTTGTCCCAGTTCGGCCCCACACCGACTTCAGCCAGCAGCGGCACCTTGAGCTGGGCCACGCCAGCCATCAGGCGGGGAATTTCATGCCGGACCCAGTCCACCTCCGCCTCGGGCACCTCGAACACCAGTTCGTCATGCACCTGCATGATCATTTTCGTGCGGCGTTGCTCGGCGTCCAGCACTTCCTGCACCTTCACCATGCTGAGCTTGATGAGGTCGGCCGCCGTGCCCTGCATGGGTGCGTTGATGGCAGCGCGCTCGGCCCCGCTGCGGCGCGGGCCGTTCGGTGAATTGATCTCGGGCAGGTAGAGACGCCGGCCGAACACGGTTTCCACATAGCCCTTGTCCTTGGCACTGGCCTTGGTCTCGTCCATGTAGCGCTTCACGCCGGGATAGCGGTCGAAATAGCGCCCGATGTAGTTCTTGGCCGCCGTGTTGTCAATGCTCAGGGCCCGTGCCAGGCCATAGGCGCTCATGCCGTAGATCAGGCCGAAGTTGATGACCTTGGCATAGCGGCGCTGCTCGCTGCTGACCTGATCGGTCGTGATGCCAAACACCTCGGCTGCCGTGGCACGGTGCACATCCATATTGTCATGGAAGGCCAGCAGCAAGGCCTCATCGCCGCTGATATGGGCCATGATGCGCAGCTCGATCTGCGAGTAGTCGGCGCTCGCAATGAGGCAGCCCGCTGGCGCCACAAAGGCCTCGCGCACGCGCCGGCCCTCCGCTGTGCGGATCGGGATGTTCTGCAGGTTCGGGTCGTTGCTGGACAGCCGCCCGGTCACCGCCACCGCCTGCGCGTAATGCGTGTGCACGCGACCGGTGCGCGGGTTGGCGAGTTGCGCCAGCTTGTCGGTATAGGTGCCCTTGAGCTTGGACAGGCCCCGGTGCTCCAGAATCTTGGCCGGCAGGGGGAAATCCTCTGCCAGCTTTTCCAGCACCTCTTCATCGGTGCTCGGGGCACCGGTTGCGGTCTTCTTCACGATCGGCAGGCCAAGCTTGGTGAAGAAGATTTCCCCAATCTGTTTCGGGCTGCTGAGGTTGAAGGGTTGGCCAGCAAGCTCGTGCGCTTCCTTTTCGAGCTGCATGATGCGCATACCCAGCTCATGGCTCTGGGCCGCCAGGGTGGGGGCGTCGATCAGCACGCCATTGCGCTCGATACGGTACAGGGCTTCACTGCTGGCAATCTCCAACTCGTAGATGAAGCGCAGCTTGTCATTCGCCTGCAACTGCGGCCACAGCGCCAGGTGCACGTCCAGCGTCTGGTCCGAGTCCTCACACGAATATTCGGCCGCCTTGGCAATGTCCACCTGCGAGAACGGGATCTGGTTCGCGCCCTTGCCACACAGGTCTTCATAGCTGATGCCGCTGCGCCCCAGATGGCGCTCGGCCAGGCTGGCCAGTCCGTGCGGGCGGTGCACTTCGAGCACATAGCTCTGCAGCATGGTGTCGTGGGCATAACCCTGCACCTCAATGCCATGGTTGGCAAACACATGGCGGTCGTACTTGATGTGCTGGCCCAGTTTCTTGCGCGCCGGGTTCACCAGCCAGGGCTTCAGCCTGGCCAGCACCTCGTCGCGCGGCAGTTGGGCTGGCGCATCCGGGTAGTCATGCGTCAAAGGGATGTAGGCGGCCTCGCCTGGCTTGACACTGAAACTGATGCCTACGATCTCGGCCACCATCTCATCCAGCGAGGTAGTTTCGGTGTCCACCGCCACCAGTTCGGCGGCCTCGATGCGTGCCAGCCAGGTGTCGAAGGCTGGCCACGCCAGAATCGTGTCGTAGGCCAGCTGGCTGGCCTGTGATGCGGCAGGCACGACCGGCACTTCGGGTTCGTCAAACAGGCCAGGGGATGTCGGGCCGGCAGCGGCGGCTTTGGATTGGGTGGCAGCAGGCGCCGCACCGCCATCCGAGACGGCGCGAGCCAGACCCTTGAATCCGTATTTCTCATAAAAATCCCGCAAAGCCCCCGTATCCTCAGCACCAGTAGCTATTGAATCCATAGCAGGAAGATTGGGAACCCAGCCATTCAGATCACAGTCTGTCTTGATCGTGAGCAGCTGACGGCCGATGGGCAGCCAGTCCAGCGCCTTCTTCAGGTTGTCCCCGACCGCGCCCTTGATGGCATCGGCGTTTGCCACCACATTGTCCAGCGAGCCGTATTCCTTCAGCCATTTCACGGCCGTCTTGGGGCCGACCTTGGCCACGCCGGGCACGTTGTCGATCGCATCACCCACCAGGGTCTGGTAATCCACCATCAGGTGCGGTGGTACGCCAAACTCGGCCTCTACACCGGCCACGTCACGCCGCTTGCCACTCATGGTGTCAATGATCGTGATGTGCGGATTGACAAACTGCGCCAAATCCTTGTCACCGCTGCTCACCACCACTTCAATACCCTGCCTGGATGCCGTGACAGCCAGCGTGCCGATGACGTCGTCTGCCTCGATACCCGGAACGTCCAGCACCTTCCAGCCCATGAGACGGACCACCTCGTGGATGGGTTCGATCTGGCTGCGCAGGTCATCCGGCATGGGCGAACGGTGCGCCTTGTATTCGGGGTAAATTTCGTCGCGAAAAGTAGGGCCTTTGGCGTCAAACACGCAGGCGGCATAGTCGGCTTGCACGTCCTTGCGCAATTTTTGCAACATGTTGATCATGATGCGGATGGCACCCGTCTTTTGTACCGTGCCATCTGGCAACGTGGTACTCATGCTGTCTCCACCGGCAAAAAATGCCCGGTACAGATAACTGGACCCGTCGACCAGCAACAGGGTTTTTGGGGGGGTGTCGGACAGGGGGGGGGCGTCGCTCATGCTTACATTTTGCCTGCGTCTGCAAAACCCCTTGAGGTTCTACAATCAGGATATGCGCGCCGCTCTACCCACCCTCCTTGTCCTGGCCTGTCTGGCCAGCCCCCTGGCTCAGGCCCAGACACAGGCTCCAGCTGGCCAGCCTGAAAAGCTGGAGGCCCCGGCAGCCAAAGCCGGCGGTCGCCCCGAGCAACGCGTGGAGAACATCCGCCATGAGGATGCAGGCTCACGCATTGATGAAGTCCGCGTAGGTGGCGAAACCAAAAGCATCACCGTCCAGCCCAAGGGCGGCATGCCGGCTTACGAGGTCCTGCCCGACAACGGTACACGCACCCCCCCCACTTTGAACCGCGAAGGCAGCGCAAGCGGCTCGCGGGTCTGGACCATCAAGGGTTTCTGACCCATGGCGGTTTTCACGGAAGTCTCATTCGATGAGGCCAGCACTTTCCTGCAAGAACTGAACCTGGGGCAGCTGCAGTCCATGGAGGGCTGCGCCGGCGGCATCGAGAACACCAACTACTTTGTCACCACCGACCAGGGCGAGCACGTGCTGACCCTGTTCGAGCGCCTGCGCTTCGAGCAGCTGCCGTTTTACCTCTGGCTCATGAAGCATCTGGCGCAGCACGGCATCCCGGTGCCCGACCCTGCGGCCAACCGTGATGGCGACATCCTGCACACCCTCAAAGGCAAGCCTGCCGCCGTGGTGAACCGGCTGCGCGGCAAAAGCGAGCTGGCACCCAGCCCGGCGCATTGCGCCCAGGTCGGCGGGATGCTGGCCCGCATGCATCTGGCCGGCCGCGATTTTTCCCGCCAACAACCCAATCTGCGTGGTCTTGCCTGGTGGAACGAGACCGTGCCGGTGGTGTTGCCCTACCTGGAACCCGAGCAGGCCACATTAATAGCCAGCGAGCTGGCTTACCAGAACCACGTGGCGGCGTCTTCGGCTTACGCCGCCCTGCCGCGCGGCCCCATCCATGCCGACCTGTTCCGCGACAACGTGATGTTCGAGCAGGCTGAGAGTGGCCCCCTGCTGAGCGGATTTTTTGATTTTTATTTTGCGGGTGTGGACAGCTTCCTGTTCGATATCGCGGTGTGCCTCAACGACTGGTGCATCGACCTGGGCAGCGGCGCCAGTGACAGGGAGCGCACCCGCAGCCTGCTGCAGGCTTACGACAAGGTGCGCCCGCTGAGCGCGGCTGAGCGCGAACTGCTGCCCGCCATGCTGCGCGCCGGGGCCTTGCGATTCTGGGTCTCCAGACTATGGGATTACCATTTACCCAGGGAAGCCGCCGTGCTCCAGGCGCATGATCCTGGTCATTTTGAGCACGTATTGCGTCAGCGCGCGGGCAAACCCCTGCCAACCTTTGAACTCACCTGACACACCGTCCATGAAACTGAACATCGTTCCCGCCCGTACTGGCGCCCTCTGGGTCAAGCTGGGCGTGCAGACCTTTGCGCGCCAGCCTTTGGCGCTGGCGGGCCTGTTCTTCATGTTCCTGTCCGTCATGTCGGTGGCCAGCCTGCTGCCATGGATTGGCAATGCGCTGGCGCTCGCCATCCTGCCAGGGGCTACCCTGGGTTTGATGGCCGCTACCCGGGAAGCCAGCAAGGGCAAGTTCCCCATGCCTTCGATTCTGGTCAGCGCCTTTCGGGCTGGCCGACAGCGCGCACGTGCCATGCTGGTGCTGGGTGTGCTCTATGCCATGGGTTTTCTGCTGGTGCTGGGCATCTCGGCACTGGTCGATGGCGGCAGCTTCGCCCAGCTCTATCTGGCTGGCGGCACGCTGACCCGCGAGATGATTCTGGCGCCCGAGTTCCAGTATGCGATGTGGGTGGCCATGGGCCTGTACCTGCCACTGTCCCTGCTGTTCTGGCATGCCCCCGCCCTGGTGCACTGGCACGGCATCTCCCCCGTCAAAAGCCTGTTCTTCAGCCTGGTGGCCTGCATGAAGAACTTCTGGGCCTTTACGGTGTTCGGCCTGGTGTGGCTGGCTGTGTTCATGACCGTGGGGCTGGTGATTGCCGTGCTGGCAGGCTCACTGGGCAGCCCCGGACTGCTGGCTTCGATCATGTTCCCGGCTGCCATGCTGATGGCGGCCATGTTCTTCACCTCGATTTACTTCACGTTCCGCGACAGTTTTGTCGCGCCCGAAGCGGAAGGAGACACCCCGTGACGCAACACCACCTGCTGGGCCGGACCGAACGTGAGTTGCTGTGCTTGCAGCGCCGCAGCTTCATCCAGGCGGCAGCCCTGTGGACGGGCCTGGGTGGCTTTGGCGCCGCCCTTGCGGAGGAGCGTAGCAACGTGGTGGAGTTGCAGGGGGACGTGCTGCTCAATGGCGAACGCCTGTTGCCACAGCAATTCATCCAGACCGGCGACACCGTTGAGACCGGGCCCGACTCGCACCTGGTGTTCGTGATCGGTGACTCGGCCTTCCAGTTGCGGCAAAAAACCCGCCTCGTGGTCGAACGCGGCACCACCCTGAACACCTGCAGCGTGCTCGAGTTGACTTCTGGTGCTGTGCTCAGCGTCTGGGGCAAACAGACCCAGCGCCTGCTTGTCACGCCCAGCATGACGGCCGTGGTCGCGGGTGCTGCGGTATACGCCGAAGTCGTGCCAGGACAGGATGGCCTGAGCTATCTCTGTAACTGCTATGGCGATGTCCGCTTAAGCGCTGGCACAGAAAAAATCCGCAGCCATGCGGAACATCATCACGCCTTCTGGGGTGAGGTGGAGGCACGCGGAGGCCACTTTCTGACGCCTGCCAAAAACTTCAACCATTCGGATGAAGAAGTCGAGTTTCTGGCCCGACTGGTCGCGCAACAGCCCGCCTGGAAAAATGCCCAACAGCGTTCGGCCATCCAGCGTGCCTGACCAGGCATTCAACCGGCCTCCTTGACCCCTTGACATCTCTCAGACTGGAGCTACTGCATGAGTCGTAACAGCGAATGGGCAGCCAAGGTGTTACCCTTGGTCAAAGGTGGCAACACCAGCGCAGCACTGGCACAGATCAAGGTGGCCCCCAGCGTCAGGGACCTGCAGCAGCTGCGCAAGGTCCTGGAGGCTGCGGGCCTGCTGGCACGGCACACACGGGTAGCCGAAGCGATCACCGATCACATTGACGCGCTGTCGGCACCACGCCTGCACCGCTCGCCTTAAGCCATCACTCACTTCCTACGTCCCACATCCGGTCAATGCGGCTTGGCGCCGCTGCCGTAGTGGCGCTCGGCCAGTTCCCGGGTGAGCTGCACCACAAAGCGGCTCAGCCGGCTCGCCGGCCGGGCCTTGGGTACGGCAATGCACAGGCGGTTGCGAATGGCGGGGGCATGAATGGCTGCAATGTTCGGGGGCTCGCCATGGATCCACTCGCGCATTGAACTTGCCGGCAACACCGTGCTGGCCACCCCGCGCGCCACCAGTGACAGCACGGTCTGGATCGAGTCCACCTCGGCCACCACCTTGAGCTGAAGCCCCTTGGGCTGCACCTCCTTTTCCAGCAGTTGCCGCAAGGCATTGGGTCGACTCGGCAGCACCAGGGGCAAGGCCGCCACCTCGGCCAGCCGCATGCGCGGCGGCAGTGGCATGCGCGCCATCACCACCAGCGGCTCGCGCACCAGTGTTTCCATGTGCAGCAAGGGCGAGTCCAGTGGATCGAACAACACGGCCACATCAAGCCGGCCCGCGATCAGCCACTCACGCAGCCGCACGCTCAAGCCTTCGGCCACGCTGATCGCGGCCTCGGGAAATTCGGCCCGAAAACGCTCCACCAGATCGGCCGTCATCGCATGCGCCACGCGCGGCGGCAGGCCGATGGTGATGCGCCCGCTCGGCGTGAGCTGGCGTTCACGCATGTCCGCCCTGGCCCGGTCAGCCAGCTCGAATATGCCGCGCGCATGGGTCAGCAAAGACTGCCCGGCATCGGTCAGCTCGACACCGCGCCCGGTTCGGTTGAACAGCCGCTGGCCGGTCTCCTGCTCCAGCAGCGCCACCTGCTGGCTCAGCGCGGGTTGCGACATGTGCAGTGAGGCGGCTGCCTGGCTGAAGCTACCCGCTTCGGCCACTGCCACGAAATACTCCAGCCGTTTCAAATCCACGATGCGCTCCCCTGATAGGCTTCAGGCACCATCTTATTGAATAATTTTCATGAATAACTGGTATTTGAATTTCTTTTTCATTTGAGCAGTTTTCTCAACCAGAATACCCGCTGGCCATCATGCAAACACCTGTCCTCACCTTCAACCCCCATCCATCCCGACCCCGGCTGGCATTGCCCGCAGGTGCCTGCGATGCCCATGTCCATGTGTTCGGTCCGGCAGCGCAATTTCCGTTCGCCGCCAGTCGCAACTTCACGCCCGTCGATGCCCCCAAGCAGGCCCTGTTCGACCTCCACAAGCACCTCGGCATCTCACGTTGTGTCATCGTGCAGTCGGCCGTGCATGGCTTTGACAATGCGGCAGCGGAAGACGCCATCCGCGCTGGCGGCGGACACTACCTGGGGGTGGCACTGGTGCCGCACCAGGTAGCGGATGCAGAGCTCCTGCGGCTGCAGCGCGCAGGTTTTCGCGGTGTGCGCTTCAACTTCATGAAACACCTGGGGCAAAGTGCCAGCGTGCAGGAGGTGGTGGCCCTCACGCAGCGGCTCGCCCCGCTGGGACTGCACTTGCAGGTGCATTTCGAGAGCAGCCTGATCCATGAACTGGCCCCGGTGCTCAGGCAGTCCGCCGTGCCGGTGGTGATCGACCACATGGGGCGGGTGGATGCGTCGCTGGGCGTTGACCATGCCGACTTTCGCGCGCTGTGCGCGCTGCTGCAGGACGAGCGCTTTCATGTGAAAGTCAGCGGTGTCGACCGCATTTCACGCGCATGGCCTTATGCCGATGGCGTGACGCTGGCAAGCCGGCTTGTGCGTGAATTCCCCGGGCGCTGCTTTTGGGGAACGGACTGGCCGCACCCCAACCACCATCACGTGCCCGACGATGGCGCTCTGGTGGATGCCCTGGAGCAAATCGCGCCCACAGCGGCACTGCGCCAGTCACTCCTGGTGGACAACCCGCAGCGCTTCTACCGATTTGAATCATGAACAGGACAAGCATATGAGTGGGCGATTGCAAGGCAAGGTGGCATTGGTCACGGGCGCCGGCTCGGTGGGTCCGGGCTGGGGCAACGGGCGCGCCATTGCCGTGCGCTTTGCGCAGGAGGGCGCACGCGTGTTTGCGGTCGACCGCGACCCGGCACGCATGGAAGAAACCGTGCAGCTCGTGCACGAGGCTGGCGGCGAGATCGCCATCGCGGCCTGCGATGTCACGCAATCCGATGCGGTTGCCGGGATCGTGACCCAGTGCCTGGAGCGTTTCGGCCGCATCGACATACTGGTCAACAACGTCGGCGGCTCAGCAGCTGGCGGACCGGTGCAGATGAGCGAGGAGGTCTGGGATGCCCAGCTCGACCACAACCTCAAGAGCGTCTTCCTGAGCTGCAAACACGTGCTGCCGCACCTGGAAGCCCAAGGCTCAGGCGTGATCATCAATATTTCATCCACCTCCGGCATTCGCTGGACCGGCTCGGCCCAGGTCGCCTATGCATCCAGCAAGGCCGGCGTGATCCAGTTCTCGCGCGTGGTCGCTATGCAGTACGCCAAGGCTGGCATCCGCGTCAACACCGTGGTGCCCGGGCAGCTCTACACCCCCATGGTGGATGTGCGATTGGCCGGACAGCGCACGGGCGGCGATGTGGACACCCTGCTCAAGCAGCGCCAGGCACGCATTCCCCTGCCCTTCATGGGCGACGGCCGCGACACGGCCAACGCCGCACTCTTTCTGGCTTCCGATGAGGCCCGCTTCATTACAGGCACCGAGCTTGTGGTGGATGGGGGCATGTCTGTTCGTTGTGATTAAAAAGGAGACTCCATGACACACGCAAAATTTTGCCGCACCCGCGCACTGGCACTGATCCTTGCCACAGCACTGTTCGCCCCGCTGTCGGTGTTCGCGCAAGGCAAGATCACGAAGATCGTGGTGGCCTTCCCGCCAGGCGGACCGGTGGACTTCGTGGCCCGTACGCTGAGCGAGCAATTGGGCAAGGAACTGGGGCACCAGGTGATCGTCGAGAGCAAGGCCGGTGCCAACGGCGCCATTGCCGCCGACCATGTGATCCGCTCCGCACCTGATGGCCAGACCCTGTGGCTCTCCAGCGTAGGCGCGGTCGCCATCAACCCTGCGCTCTACGACAAGCTTCCCTATGACCCGGTGCGGGACCTCGCACCAGTCTCGCTGATTGTGAACAACGTCGAGCTACTGGTGGTGAACCCCTCCAATCCGGCCAACAGCGGCGCCGAATTCGTGGCCAACGCCTCGAAGCCTGACAAGAGCGCCAACATGGCCTCCTCGGGCACCGGCAGCGTGCCACACCTGGCCATGGAATTGCTGGCCGACGCCAGCAAGGCCCGGCTGGTGCACGTACCCTACAAGGGCGCTGCACCTGCCATTACCGACGTGATGGCAGGCCACGTGGATGGCTTCTTCGGTGACATCCCCGGCCTGATCAGCTTCGTGCGCAGTGGCAAGCTCAAGCCCATCGGCATTGCTGCCACCAAACGCCACCCCTTGCTGCCTGATGTGAAAACCTTCCAGGAGATGGGCATCCCCGGTGTCGACTCTGACAACTGGTACGCCCTGTTCGCCAGCAAAGCCACGCCTGCGGAAGAGATCAACCGCATCAACCAGGCCGTGCGCCGTACCCTGGCCACCGAGGCCGTGCGCAGCAAGCTGATGGCCTCGGGCGCCGTGCCGTCTGCCTCCAGCCCGGCAGAACTGGCCAGCCTGTTGAAGAGCGACATGGCGAAATGGGCACGCGTGATCAAGGCCAAGAGCATCAAGCCCGATTGACCAGTTCAAGACACAGGTTTTGCCATCATGAGAATTGCTCCGATCCCCCCCGGCACGCGCCCGGAACTGGCTGCGCAGGAAGCTGGCATTGCAGCCGAGCGCGGGCGGGTCTCGCCGCTGTACCAGGTGCTGCTCAACAGCCCGGCCATCGCACATGGCTGGGAGCAGTTGCTCACGGCCGTGCGCAACCGCAGCAGCCTGCCCGCCGACCTGCGTGAGATGGTGATCCTGCGGGTTGCCGTGCTCAACCGTGCAGCCTATGAGTTCGATGCGCACGTACCCCATGCGCTGAAAGCCGGCTTCAGTGAAGCCCGGATTGAGGCGCTACGGCAGGCGGACCCGGGCGAGGCACTCACCGTGCTGGAACGTCTTGTCATCACCCTTACCGACACCATGACCCGGGACATCGAGGTGCCCCAGCCCCTGTTCGAGGCGGTGCAGTCGCATTTCAGTGCACAGCAGATGATTGACCTGACCGTGACGATCGCGGCCTACAACATGGTGTCACGCTTCCTCTCGGCCATGCATATCGGGCATTGAGCATGATGATCAACACCGATTGCCTGTTGATCCAGGCCAGCACCGATGAAGCGGGTGCGCGAAGTATCCCGACCAGTGCCCCCTGGCTGAGCGCTGTGGGACAGGTGCTGGGCCAGGAGGACGTACTTCACGCTCGACCCGTATGGTCAGCTGCCCAGCAGAGTCTCTACCTTTACGTCGATCTGCCCCACAGTACGGGGCTGGAGAGCAGGCAAATGGTCACTCTGGAAGAGGGCCTCAAACGCAGCTTCCCGACCTTGCATAAACTCCGCGCCTCGCGGCTGAGCCGTGCTTTTGATAAGGCCGGTGCCTCCCGTGGCGCACACGCCGCCCAACACTACGTCGTGGAGACAGATCCCGAGGCGGGCTGGCAGGAAGAGCTCATGCGCTGGTACGACACCGAGCACATGCCGGGACTCGCCAGCGTTCAGGGGTGCATCCGGGCCCAACGCTTCCTCAACCACGACCATGGCCCGCTGTCCTATGCCTGCTATGACCTCGTGACCGAAGACACCCTCGGCAGTGAGGCCTGGCTGGCAGTTCGCCACACCGGGTGGAGCAGCAGGGTGAGGCCACACTTCACCAACACCAAGCGCACGATGTTTAGCTGTCTGTGATCAGGGCACCGGCGTGAGCTTGGCCACCGACAAGGCCAGCCACTTCACGCCATGGCGGGGAAAGTTCACCTGCGCGCGCGCCTCGTCACCAGCCCCCTCCAGCGTCTGTACCGTGCCTTCGCCAAACTTGGTGTGAAACACCTTCATGCCTGTGCGCAGGCCATGCGCCGGGGCTTCCTTGCGGGCAGGTACGGCAGGACTGGGAAAGCTCGTGGATTCACTGCCAAATGTTCTTGCAGCCCATGATTTATCTGCACTATGCGCTCCTGAATCAGGAGCGTATCCAGAGCGGAAACCCTGCTGTTTGGGGCTGATCCACTTCAGCGCAGATTCCGGCAGCTCGTCAAAAAACCGGCTCTTGATGTTGTAGCGGGTCTGGCCGTGCAGCATCCGGGTTTGCGAATGACTCAGGTACAGGCGCTTGCGTGCCCGCGTGATGGCCACATACATCAGGCGACGCTCCTCCTCCAGACCATCGTGGTCATTCATCGAATTCTCATGCGGGAACAAGCCCTCTTCCATGCCGGTAATGAACACGCAGTCGAACTCCAGCCCCTTGCTGGCGTGCACGGTCATGAGCTGGATCGCATCCTGCCCGGCCTGGGCCTGGTTATCGCCGGACTCCAGCGCCGCATGGGTCAGGAAGGCCACAAGAGGCGAGAGCGTTTCACCGGTCTCGGCGTCAGGTGCAGGCGGCTCCTCCACGGCCAGCGCCGGGTCAAGCCCCTGGGATGCCGGGGACTGCGACAGCGCACCACCTGACAGTTCGTCCACGGGCAGCGCCACTGCATCACGGCCAAAACCTTCCAGCATGACAAAGCTCTCGGCAGCGTTGACCAGTTCCTCCAGATTTTCAATGCGGTCGGCGCCTTCGCGCTCGGTCTTGTAGTGCTCGATCAGGCCGCTGTGGTCCAGTACCAGCTCGATGATCTCGCGCAGCGTCAGGCCCGTGGTCTGCTCGCGCAGCACATCGATTTTGGCGACAAAGGCCCCCAGGTTGGCCCCTGCCTTGCCGGTGACCGTGCTCACCGCATCGTGCAGCGAACACCCCGCGGCACGGGACGCATCCTGTAATTGTTCGATGGAGCGCGCCCCAATGCCGCGCGGCGGAAAGTTGACGATGCGCAGAAAGCTGGTGTCGTCGTTCGGGTTCTCCAGCAGACGCAGGTAGGCCAGCGCATGCTTGATCTCGGCGCGTTCGAAAAAGCGCAGGCCACCGTACACGCGGTAGGGCATGCCGGCATTGAACAAGGAGGTTTCGATCACCCGGCTCTGCGCATTGGAGCGGTACAGCACGGCGATCTCCTTGCGCTCGACATCGTCGCGCACAAGCTGGCGCATCTCGTCCACCATCCACTGTGCCTCGGCAAAGTCGCTGGTGGACTCGTACACGCGCACCGGCTCGCCGGGCCCCTGGTCGGTGCGCAGGTTCTTGCCCAAGCGCCGGCTGTTGTGGCTGATCAACTCATTGGCCGAATCCAGGATGTTGCTGTAGCTGCGGTAGTTCTGCTCCAGCTTGATCTGGTGCTTCACACTGAACTCACGCACGAAGTCAGCCATGTTGCCGACCCGTGCGCCACGGAAGGCATAGATGCTCTGGTCATCGTCGCCCACGGCCAGCACCGAGCTCTCGGGCCCAGCCAGCATCTTGATCCAGGCGTACTGCAGCTTGTTGGTGTCCTGGAACTCGTCGATCAGGATGTGACGGAAACGCCGCTGGTAGTGCTCGCGAATGGGGTCGTTGTCACGCAACAGCTCGTAGGAGCGCAGCATGAGTTCACCGAAATCCACCACGCCTTCCCGCTGACACTGCTCCTCGTAGAGCTGGTAGAGCTCAACCTTCTTGCGGGTGTCCTCGTCGCGGATCTCCACCATATTGGGCCGCAGGCCGTCCTCCTTGGCGCCCGCAATGAACCACTGCAACTGTTTGGGTGGAAAGCGCTCATCGTCCACATTGAACTGCTTGCACAGGCGCTTGATCGCGCTGAGCTGGTCCTGCGTGTCCAGAATCTGGAAGCTCTGCGGCAGATTGGCCATCTTGTAATGCGCGCGAAGAAACCGGTTGCACAGGCCGTGGAAGGTGCCTATCCACATGCCGCGCACATTCACGGGCAGCATGGCCGACAGCCGCGTCATCATCTCCTTGGCGGCCTTGTTGGTAAAAGTCACGGCCAGCACACCGCCGGGTGATATCTGACCGGTCTGCAGCAGCCAGGCGATGCGCGTGGTGAGCACGCGCGTCTTGCCTGAGCCGGCACCCGCCAGAATCAGCGCATGCGCGCTGGGCAAGGTGACCGCGCTGCGTTGCTCCGGGTTGAGGTTGTGTAAGAGCGGGGAATCCTGGGCGACATCTGGGAACATGCTGTATTGTAGAAAGCTTGTCATGAAGCCCCGCGCGAAGTCCCCTCAGCCGTCTTGCTCACACCCAGGGAGCCTTGCCGCCTCCCTGCCTTGGGGCCTGCGGCCCATCCTGTTCCTGCTGCTGGCCTTGGCCCTGCCCGCCCAGGCCCAGTCCTCCTGCGCCAGCGACGGGCAGCCCGTACCCACCGCGCTGCTTGAGCGTTTCATCGATGCCGATTGCGAGTCCTGCTGGCGCCAGCCACCGGCTACCGCGACTGACATGACCTCACTGTCAATCGACTGGATTACCCCGGGTGAGCGCGGCGACGAGGCAACGCTGTCGGCGGCGGCCACGCGCGATGCACTGGCCCGGCTGGCGCATCTGGGATTGAAAGCACCGGCCCAGGAAATGAACCACCAGACCCGCATTGAAGCGCCTCGGACGGGTCTGCGGGTGGCGCATGGCCTGGCCGTCAATGACTACATCGGCGTCTCCATCGAATTCAGGCTGCCCCGGCAGCGCAAGCCTCCGTCGGGCCCCTTGAGCGCCTGGCTCTTGCTGGTGGAAACACTGCCCGCGGGCAGCGAAGGCAGCCCCATCGCCAGAAATATGGTCAGAAATACCTTCCAGCCCTCATGGAATATGCCAAGGAAGCTATCAAAAAAAGAGCGCCTCGTGTTCCAGGAATTTCGCCCCATGCGCATTCCGCCTGGTGCACGACCTGAGCGGCTGCGGGTCGTGGGCTGGGTGGAGGACGCCCAGGGCCAGATCATCGCGGCAGCCCAGTCGCGCTGCACTGAAGTGCCACCGTGAAACGCATGCACCGTGTACAGCGGGTAGAATCAATCACCGGGCCCAAGCATTTGTGGCCCGGTTTTTTGTTTCTGCATGCCAGCGAAAAACCGGGCCCAGTCCAAGCGCTCCCTCGTTGAAAAAATGATTTTTCTGCGATACCTTTGGACAGGAAAGAGGGCTTGATGGACATCTTCGACTACGAAAACATACTGCTGCTGCCGCGCAAGTGCCGCGTGGAGAGCCGCTCCGAGTGCGACACCAGCGTCGAACTGGGTGGGCGCAGCTTCCGCATCCCTGTGGTGCCGGCCAACATGAAGACCGTGGTGGATACATCCATCTGCCTGTGGCTCGCACAGAACGGCTACTTTTATGTGATGCACCGCTTCGACCTGGACAACGTCAAGTTCGTACAGGCCATGAAAGCCAAGGGTGTCTTTGCCTCGATCTCGCTGGGTGTCAAAAAGGCGGACTACGACGCCGTCGACCAACTCGCAGCACTGGGCCTGGCGCCGGAGTACATCACGATCGACGTGGCCCATGGCCATGCCGACACCGTGAAGAACATGATCGAGTACCTCAAGGGCAAGCTGCCTGAGAGCTTCATCATCGCCGGCAATGTGGGTACGCCCGAGGCGGTGATCGACCTGGAAACCTGGGGTGCCGACGCCACCAAGGTCGGCATCGGTCCGGGCAAGGTCTGCATCACGCGGCTCAAGACCGGCTTTGGCACCGGCGGCTGGCAGCTCAGCGCGCTCAAGTGGTGTGCCCGCGTCGCGACCAAGCCCATCATCGCCGACGGCGGCATCCGCGAACATGGCGACATCGCCAAGTCCATCCGCTTCGGCGCCACCATGGTCATGATCGGCTCCATGCTGGCCGGCCACGAGGAGAGCCCCGGCCAGACGGTGGAGGTCGACGGCAAGCTCTACAAGGAGTACTACGGCTCAGCCAGCGACTTCAACAAGGGCGAGTACAAGCACGTCGAAGGCAAGCGCATCCTGGAGCCCATCAAGGGCAAACTGGCCGAAACCCTGGTCGAGATGCAGCAGGACGTGCAAAGCTCCATCAGCTACGCCGGTGGCATCAAACTCATGGATATCCGCAAGGTGAACTATGTGACGCTGGGCGGCGACAACGCCGGCGAACACCTGCTGATGTAAGGCCCTAGATCAGGCGCAAGGCCAGCTGGTGCAGACGCTGCCAGGGCTGTGTCAGGGCCTCCAGCACGCTGAAGTGGTTCAGACCTGGCAGCGCTTCGCAGACCGGCACGGCTTTCTTGCCCCAGGCGGCCTGCATCAGGGTGTTGTGCCGCAGAAACTCGGGGCTCTCATCGCCCCCCACCAGCGTATAGAGCACGCCTTGTCGTGGTCGGGGCATCAAGGCCGGGCTGGCCTGCAAGGCATGCTGCGGGGTAAGCCGCAGTGAGTCTTGCAGAAACGGCGTGTACATGAGCGGCTCAAGATCGTACAGACCTGAGATCGACATCGCGCTTTGGATGAGCTTGGCCGGCAGCGCCTTGTCAAAGATTGACCAGTTGCAGTCCAGCAGCATGGCTGCGAGGTGGCCTCCCGCAGAATGGCCAATGACGCTGATACGCCGTGGGTCACCGCCATGGCTGGCGATGTTGCGCCAGATCCAGGCGAGTGCCTTGACCATCTGCATCGTGATATCCGGAATCGTCACGGCGGGACACAAGGCATAGTTCGGGACCACCACGCAGGCGCCTTCATGGGTAAACGCTGGGGCAACGAAGGAATGATCCGACTTGTCGAGCGAACGCCAATAGCCACCGTGAATGAACACCATCACCGGTGCGTTGGGGTTGCTGGCTGGAAATATGTCAAGCGTTTCATGGGAGCCGGTACCGTACGGCACATCCAGCGTGCAAGGCTCAGACTGCCTCGCTGCTGCTGATGCCTGTGCCCAGTGCTGGAAATGCGCAGCATGTTCAGGCACCAGCGCCCGGTTGTTGTACATGCGATCCAGCCAGCCTGTGTCGTACCTTGTCATGCTTTTCTCCTTTTGATGGCCTGTATCTTGGCATAAACCCTGACAGCCAATTCCCGGTTTTTATGTATTCTGTATACAGAGTGTCCCTCCCATGACCGCCAAGCTGCTCAAACTGGAAACCGCCCCTGATCTGGTCGATCAGGTGTACCGCCGCCTGCTCGATGCCATCAGCGAAGGCTCACTGGCACCCGGCGCACGCATCACCCAGGAAGACATCGCGGAACAACTGGCGGTATCACGCCAGCCTGTGCTGCAGGCCCTGCGCCTGCTCAAGAAAGACGGTTTCGTGCTCGATGCACCGGGCCGTGGTGTGCTGGTTGCGCCGCTGGATGCGGTCTGGATCGGCAAGGTCTACCAGATTCGATCTGCCCTCGACGCGCTCGCCGTGCGGCTGGCCGCAACTTACCGCTACCAGATGGATCGCAAGCTGATTGATCAGGGACGCAAGGCTGCACGAGGCAAGAACATCAAGGCCATGATTGACGCCGACATGGCTTTCCACAACGCCATTTATGCCGCGTCGCAAAACCCGCTGATCGAGCAAAGCGCGAATGTGCACTGGCGGCATTTGCGTCGGGTCATGGGGGCCGTCCTGCAGTCCTCCCGCCAACGCGATGCCGTCTGGGATGAACACGAGGCAATTGCCGAGGCGATTGCCAGCGGCAATGTCGAACAGGCGATCAAGCTCATCGACCACCACAGCGAGCAGGCCAGCAGCGACCTGACCGCACGCCTCTCCATACAGCTTTCCAAAACCCTTAGCACCCCGGCAGGAGACCCAGCATGAGACTGACACCCGCACAACAGCAACAGTTTGACCGTGAGGGCTACCTGTTCTTCCCCAGCCTGTTCACGCCCGAGGAAACCCGCAAGCTGACCGATGCAGTCCCCGAACTCTACGAACGGCGCGAGGCCTACAACGTGCGCGAAAAAGGCTCGGAAGCAGTGCGCACCAACTTTGCTGCCCACATGTACAGCGAGCCATTTGCGCGACTGGCACGGCACCCCCGCATGATTGAACCCGTGGAAGACCTGTTCGGTGAACAGCTCTATATGCACCAGTTCAAGATCAACGGCAAGATGGCCTTTGAAGGCGATGTCTGGCAGTGGCACCAGGATTACGGCACCTGGCTCAACGATGACCTGATGCCGACGGAACGGGCCATGAATGTGGCGATTTTTCTGGACGACGTGAACGAGTTCAATGGTCCGCTGATGTTCATCCCTGGCAGCCACAAGAAAGGGGTGCTGGAGGCCAGGCACGACCTGCGCACCACCAGCTATCCACTCTGGACCGTGGACAACGACCTGATCCGACAGCTGGTGGAGCGCGCCGGTGGCAGACAGGGCGGCATCGTCTCACCCAAGGGGCCAGCCGGCTCCATGATCCTGTTCCACTCCTGCCTGGTGCACGCCTCCACCAGCAACCTCTCCCCCTTCAACCGCGTGAGTGTCTACCTGAGCCTGTGTGCCGTGAGCAACCACATACGTCGCCACAAGCGTCCCGAATACATTGCCCACCGCGACTTCACGCCGATCTCCTGCCTGCCCGATGACTGCCTGCTCAAGGACTATCCCGTCGACCTGCCATGGAAAGACGGCCTGCCGGCCAGCGCGCTGCAGACCTCGATGGATGAATTCAAACTTGCCGCCTGAACTGGACACCATGAACCTCTATACCAAACTGCAACAACGCGCCGCCAACAACCAGCCCGTGCGCGTGGGCCTCATTGGCGCCGGAAAATTCGGCTCCATGTACCTGGCACAGATCCCCCGCACGCCCGGCGTGCACCTGGTAGGCATCGCCGACCTGTCGCCCGACGCAGCACGGGTCAACCTCACCCGGGTGGGATGGAAGCCGGCGTCGGTCAAGGCAAAGAGCGCCGAAGAAGCGCTCAAGACAGGTGCGACCTGGATCACGGAGGACTGGAAAGCGCTGGTATCTCACCCACAGATCGACATCATCGTGGAGTGCACCGGCAACCCCATCGCCGCCGTCGATCACATTCTGGAAGCCTTTGCGCACGGCAAGCACGTGGTCAACGTCACCGTCGAAGCCGATGCGTTTTGTGGGCCCCTGCTGGCGCGCAAGGCCGCGGCTGCCGGCGTGGTGTACTCGCTCGCATTTGGCGACCAGCCAGCCCTGATCTGCGATCTGGTGGACTGGGCCCGCACTTGCGGCTTCCCTGTGGTTGCGGCGGGCCGGGGACACAAATGGCTGCCGCACTTCACCGAGTCCACGCCCGACACGGTCTGGGCCAACTATGGCCTCACGCCCGAACAAGCGGCTCGCGGTGGCCTCAACCCCAAGATGTTCAACAGTTTCCTGGATGGCTCCAAACCCTCCATCGAGAGCACTGCCGTGGCCAACGCGACAGGCCTGACAGTGCCCAGCAACGGCCTGCTCTACCCGCCAGCCAGCGTGGAGGACATCCCCTATGTGACCCGCCCCAGGAGCGAAGGTGGCGTGCTCGAACGCAAGGGCATGGTGGAGGTGATCTCCTCTCTGGAAGCCGATGGCCGCAAGATTCCCTACGACATCCGCATGGGCGTGTGGGTCACGGTCGAAGCCGAGACCGACTACATCAAGAACTGCTTCGAGGAGTACAACGCCCATACCGACCCGAGCGGCCGCTATTTCACGCTCTACAAGCGCTGGCACCTGATCGGGCTTGAGGTGGGCGTGTCGGTCGCCAGTGTCGCGCTGCGCGGCGAGCCCACGGGCGTGGCCACCTGCTGGAATGCGGACGTGGTGGCCACCGCCAAACGTGATCTGAAAGCGGGGGAAATGCTCGATGGTGAGGGCGGCTACACCGTCTGGGGCAAGCTGCTGCCGGCCGAGACCTCGCTGCGCATCGGAGGGCTGCCACTGGGACTGGCACACAACGTCAAGCTCGTGCGGGCTGTGAAGAAGGGGCAATCATTGAGCTGGGCCGATGTGGCGATGGACGAAACCAGCCGCGCCTTCCTGCTGCGGCGCGAGATGGAAGCACAGTACGGAGCGTTACAACTGAAGGTCGCCTGACAAAATACAATGCACGACAGCCTCCCCAGAGAGGCCGCGACCCAGGAGAAAGAGGAGTCTCATGAATATCGCTGTATTGGGCATCGGCATGATGGGTTTTCCCATGGCTCGCCGCCTTTGCGAAGCAGGTCATAGCGTGCACGCCTGGAACCGCAGCCGTGACAAGGCCGAGCGACTCACCCCCTTCGGTGCCATCGTCCATGAACACGCCAAGGATGCCGCGGCTTGCGCCGATATGGTGATCACAATGCTGGAGAACGGCAACGTGGTCGGAGAAGTTCTTTTTGCATCGGGCGTGGCCCGCGCCATGAAACCGGGCACGCTGCATGTTGACATGTCCTCCATCAAGCCTGCCGAGGCACGCGAGCACGCCCGACGCCTCAACGAGATGGGCATCACGCACCTCGATGCCCCTGTCTCGGGCGGCACCGTGGGCGCCGAGGCCGGCACGCTGGCCATCATGGCTGGCGGCAAGGCCACCTCATTCGAACGCGCCCGCAAGGCCTTCGAGGCCATGGGCCGCGCCACCCTGGTCGGCCCCAGCGGTTCAGGTCAGCTGGCCAAGCTGGCCAACCAGATGATTGTGGGAATCACCATCGGTGCGGTGGCCGAGGCCTTGCTGCTGTGCGCCAAGGGTGGTGCCGACATGGCCAAGGTCAAGGAGGCCATCACGGGCGGCTTTGCCGACAGCAAGGTGCTGCAGGTCCATGGCCAGCGCATGGTGGAGCGTGACTTTACGCCACGCGCGCGCATGTCGGTGCAACTCAAGGACATGCGCAATGCGCTCGATACCGCCAAGGAAATCGGCTTCAACGCGCCCATCACCTCCCTCTTCGAGATTCTGTATGCCAGCAGTGTCGAGCACGGCCTGACGGATCTGGACCATGCGGGCCTCTTTGTCGAACTGGCCCTGCGCAATGACATGGAATAAGAAAGTCACCGAATGCCTGACACACCTGAGCTGCTGATCCGCAACGCCCTGGTATTTGACGGCTCCGGGGCTGAGCCCGCTATCAAAGATGTAGCTATCAGCGCAGGTAATATAAGGGCCATCGGTCAAAATATTCCTCAGAATGCGAGACAAACCGTGGATGCCGGAGGCCTGGCGCTGATGCCCGGCATCATCGACAGTCACACCCATTTTGATGCCCAGATCACCTGGGATCCCTATGTCCGCCCGTCCCCGGCACTGGGTGTCACCACGGCAGTCATCGGCAACTGCGGTTTCACGATTGCCCCCTGCAAGCCGGCCGACCGCGATCTCACCATGCGCCACCTCACCCAGGTTGAAGGCATGTCAATCGACGCGCTGCGCCAGGGCATCGACTGGAACTTCGAAACCTTTCCGCAGTACCTGGCTCTGCTACGCCACAAGGGGAGCGCGGTCAATATCGCCGCTTATATCGGCCACTCCTCGGTTCGCACCTGGGTCATGGGAGAAGACGCATCGCAACGTGCGGCGACATCGGACGAGATCAATCAAATGGCGCAAATCGTGCGCGATGCCATGAGCGCTGGCGCCGTCGGTTTTTCCAGCAGCACCAGCCCTGCTCACAACGGTGAGGGTGGGCTGCCCATGCCCTCTCGCCTGGCCAGCGACGAGGAAATGATGGCCCTCGTCAAAGCCATGGGCGAACAGGGTAAAGGCGTCTACATGGTCACCAAGGGTGGGCAGATGCCCGTCTCATTGCTGGAGGACATGGCAGCCCAGTCCCGCCGTCCCGTCATGGTTGCCGCCTTGCTGCACAACAGCACCAACCCTGGTGCCGTCTTCAAGGACCTTGATGCCATCGCAGAGGCCAATGCACGTGGCCGCAAGCTGATTGGCCAGGTTTCCTGCTGTCCCCTGACGATGGACTTCAGCCTGGCTTCGCCCTACCCTGTTGAAGGCCTGCAGAGCTGGAAACCCGCGCTCGGCCTGTCCGGCGACGCGCTCAGGCATGTGCTGGCCGACACCGGGTTCCGCGAGAACGTGCGCAAGGAGTTGGCCACTACCGCCACCTTCCGCCTGTTCAACAACGAATGGGACAAGGTACATGTGGTGGAAACGGCCTTGCCCGCCAACGCCGGGCTGGAGCAACGTACCGTGGCAGAACTCGCCCACGCGCTAGGCAAAGATCCACTCGACTTCATGCTGGACCTGGCACTGGCAGAAAACTTGCAGACCGTATTCACGGCCCAGCTGCTCAACAGCGATACAGACGCGGTTGGCCGCATGCTGAACCACCCGCACAGTCTCGTCTCCCTGAGCGATGCGGGCGCACACCTGACCTTTTTCAATGACGCCGGTTTTGGCCTGCACCTGCTCGGCCACTGGGTACGCGAACAGGGTGCCATGGGCCTCAGCGATGCGGTACGCCGCCTCACCTCGCAGCCCGCCAGCGTGTTTGGCATGCAGGGCCGTGGCCTGATTCGTGAAGGCTATGCCGCTGACCTGCTGATGTTTGATCCAGCTGCCGTAGGACGCTCCCCCAAACGTCGCGTGTTTGATCTGCCAGGTGGCGCGGCGCGCCTCACCACGGATGCGCTGGGCGTGCATGGGGTGTGGGTTAACGGGCAGCAGGTGGCGGATAGCCAGGGTCTGTGTGCCAGAGCACCACTCTGCGGCCAGCTGCTGACGGCGTTTGACTCCTGAGGAACTTCAGACGCCAGCGTGGCATTGCGCCAGCTACATCAGGGCAAGGGCTGACAAACGATTGGTCAGCGGCCGGGGGGGCGGACGCGCAGCCGACTCACGTGGTTTTGATTCGTCCGTAAGTATCTTCAAGACGCACAATGTCGTCTTCCCCGAGGTAGCTGCCGGATTGCACCTCAATCATCTCGAGCAGGCTCTTCCCCGGGTTCTCCAGCCGGTGCACTTCCCCCAGGGGAATGAAGGTGGACTGGTTCTCCGTGAGCAGGAAGGTCTCCTTGCCTTTGGTGACCTTGGCCGTACCGGACACCACAATCCAGTGTTCCGCCCGATGATGATGCATCTGCAGGCTCAAGGCAGCGCCCGGTTCTACCGTGATGCGCTTGACCTGGAAGCGACTACCCTGGTCAATGCTGTCATAGGAGCCCCATGGCCTCGCCACATGCCGGTGCTGGGTTGCCTGCGGCACCCCCCTGGCTTCGAGTTCAGCAACGACCTTTTTGACCTGTTCAGTATGCGAGGCGTCTGCCACCAGCAAGGCGTCCGTCGTATCGATGATCAGCAGGTCTTTCGTTCCCAGGGCCACCACGGGACGTTGGGTGGCATGGATATAGGTATTGCTGCTGTCCACAGCAAAGCCTGCGCCATGGATCCGGTTGCCTGAGGAATCAGCTGGCACCAGCGCTGCCACGGCATTCCAGCTGCCTACGTCGCTCCACTGCCCGGTAAACGGCACCAGGGCGACTTTGTCATGATGCTCCAGCACGGCATAGTCGATGCTCTCGCTGCGGCAGGCAACAAAGGGCTCCGCATGGAGCCGGACAAAGTGACGGTCGATCTCCGGCCTGTCGATGGCTTGCCGGCAGGCCGCCAGAATGTCGGGGGCATGTTGCTCCAGCGCCTCCAGCAGGGTGCGCGCCTGCACCAGGAACACACCGGCATTCCAGAAATAGTCGCCCGACAGCAGAAAGGTTTGCGCCACATCGGCTGTCGGCTTCTCGACAAACCTGGCCACCTTGTGGGCAGCCCCCTCAAGGTGCTCGCCGCGCGCAATATAGCCAAAGGCGGTACTGGGAAACGTAGGTGTCACACCAAATGTGACGATCTGCCCCTGCAAAGCGGCTGGCACCCCTTGTCTGACAGTGTCCTGAAACGCCTGCGCATCCGGGATGAAGTGGTCTGCCGGGGTAAACAGCAGCAAGGCCTCTGGTGACATGAACAGGGCCGCCACGGCCATGGCGGCGGCGGTGTTTCTTCCGGCAGGCTCAAGGATGTGCTGCACCTCCACACCAGCTGCAGTGGCGGCCGCCTGGGCCAGGAAACGGTGCTCTTCCGAAGCCACCGTCAGCACCTTGGGCGCCATGCCCTTGACCCGCTCCAAGGTCATTTGCAAAAGACTCAATTCCTTGCCATCGCGAGGAATCAGGGGCACGAACTGCTTGGGCAGGGCCTTGCGAGACAAGGGCCACAAGCGGGTTCCTGAACCACCGCACAACACGACCGGGAAAACAGGAGGGTGAGCAGACATGGGCATAGGCGGGCAGCATCAAGAAAAAGGCATTATCGCAGGCGGCTTGGCATAGCCAGAGATACCCTGACCGACACGGAATGACTCAGGCCATTTCCTTGCCGTCCGCCGTTGACACCTCATCAAACACAGACAAAACTGCTAATATGCGAGCCGGTCGGGGGGGTAGCTCAGCTGGGAGAGCGCTGCGTTCGCAATGCAGAGGTCGGGAGTTCGATCCTCCTCCTCTCCACCACCGTAAAACCATTTTTGCCCGGCTCGTCACGCAGGGACATTGCACCTCCAGTCAGGCCGCCTTGGGATTGCCCACAGTCTGCGCCAGCAAGACCTCGTGATCGGTTTGCAAACCAATGGCTTCAGACAAGGCGCCGCGGTCAATCCAGGCCCGGATCACGGTGCTGAGCCCCGCCGAAGCACAGTACAGATAAACATTCTGAGCCATGGCCCCCGCTGCCACACTGCCGTACATCTGGCGTTGTGCAGCCGGCACAAGTTTCATGCGGCTGTGGTCAAGCACATAGACCAGATCCAGCGCAGCCGTATCCACAAAGTCCTGGTAGCCGGTGACACGGCGCACATCATCCGCTCTCACTTGCTTCAGAGCATGAACGACGGGGTTATAGAGATACAGTCCCGTCGGCAAGGCCACATAGACATCAATTTCCTGACTGTTCAGGGCACTGGGGGCGGTCCGCCCGCCTAACGGCGGCCGGTTAACACCTGCGGCAGCCCACAGCAACTCCGACAGGTGCTGCTCCGACAGTGCGGTCGTGGCAAATGTCCGCTGTGACTGCCGCTGCTGCAAGGCTTCCAGCAGCGGCATGCCGCCGCCTGTCGCCACGGGTGGCAATATGATCTGTGCACCGCCTGCTTCCTGCGCTGGTTTGGGCTTGAGTTGCCCCATCAGGCCCAGCGCCAATTTGGTCAAGGTGTTCATGCTGTGTCTCCAGTCCCCGGGTTCCCGGTTTGCGTGGTGTTTTGGATTGCGCTTGCTGCACTTTCCAACAACTGTTTGAGGTCTTGCTCCGTCAGCGTTTCCTGCTGCAACAGCCTGCTGGCTCCTTCATCGAGGAGATGGCGCTTTTTACGAAGAAGATCCGTGGCCTTGCAGAGTGCTTCCTCCACCAGCGCACGGATCGCGTGGTCGATCTTGCCAGCCGAATCCTCGCCATAATGCCGCTCCATCATCCCGGCAGGAGCGCCTACGCCAGCCAGATAGGCGGCGCGGTCCTCTTCGTAAGCTACCGGCCCGAGCGCTTCATCCATGCCGTAGCGCATGACCATGCTGCGCGCAATGTCAGTCACTTTCAGCAGATCATCTGCCGCGCCCGTTGAGAAATGCCCGAAAACAATACGCTCAGCAGCTCGCCCCCCCAGCAGAACCGCCATCTTGTTTTCCAGTTCCTCCCGCGTCATCAGAAAGCGGTCTTCCGTCGGACGCTGGATCGTGTAGCCCAGCGCGCTGATCCCGCGGGGAATGATGGAAATCTTGTGCACCGGATCGACTCCCGGCAGGGAAAGCGCAATCAGCGCATGACCCATCTCGTGATAAGCAACCACCTTGCGCTCGAACGGGTTGAGGATACGGTTTTTCTTCTCCAGCCCGGCCACAATGCGCTCCACCGCCACAGTGAAGTCCACCAGCGCCACCGCATCTGCGCCTCGCCGTGTGGCCACCAGCGCAGCCTCGTTCACAAGGTTGGCGATATCGGCCCCCGTGAATCCCGGCGTCAGTGCGGCGATCTGCTCGGGATCTGCATCCTGGGCCAGCCGGATTTTTCTCAGGTGCACCAGCAGAATTTGAACCCGTCCCTTCTTGTCCGGGCGGTCCACCAGCACTTGACGGTCAAACCTGCCGGCACGCAGCAAGGCCGGATCGAGGATCTCGGGCCGGTTGGTAGCAGCCAGCAAAACCAGGCCCTGGCTGGGATCGAACCCATCCATCTCTACCAGGAGCTGATTCAGCGTCTGTTCTTTCTCGTCATGTCCACCGATGCCAAAAGCACCGCGCGCCCGTCCCAGTGCATCCAGCTCGTCGATAAAGATGATGGCTGGCGCCTTTTGCCGGCCCTGATCGAACAAGTCCCGCACACGTGCCGCACCCACGCCGACAAACATCTCAACAAACTCGGAGCCACTGATGGAGAAAAAAGGTACGCCCGCTTCGCCTGCCACGGCCCGTGCCAGCAAGGTCTTGCCCGTGCCCGGCGGGCCCACCAGCAACACGCCTTTGGGGATGCGGCCACCCAGGCGACCATGGCTCGCCGGGTCTTTCAGAAAACCCACCACCTCGCGCAGTTCCTCCTTGGCCTCGTCCACACCCGCCACATCATCGAATGTGACCTTGGTGTCAGTTTCCATGTAGACCTTGGCCTTGCTTTTGCCGATGGACAGAAAGCCGCCCCCCAGTCCGCTTTGTTCGCTGACCTTGCGCGCCAGAAACATCCACACCAGGAAAAACATGAGTGCCGGCAGCACCCAGGAAAGAATTTCACGCAACCAGGTGCTTTCAATCACACCACTGAACTGCACGTCATACTCTGCCAGATCTTTCGCCAGTTCGGGCTCTACGCGGGTAGTTGCAAACCGGGTACGACCATCGACCTGCGGGCTTTTGTAGGCTCCCTGAATCACGTTGCTGGAGATCGCAATATCCTTGATCTGCCCCTCTTTCAGCTTGGCCTGGAACTCACTGTAGGGAATCTGCTGCACCTGGGTCGAGGCCACCCAGACATCCCGCAGCAGCAACACCCCCAGTATCGCGACAACCAGATACCAAATATTGAAATTACTCGGTCTTTGCATGCGCTCTCCGTCAGGGCCTGTTCAAACGCATGTCTCAGTTCTGAAGCTTTGACGTGGTGGCGCCCTTTACGGGCGAGTGGCTGATCTTGGGCGCGGCGAAATGGTAGTGCTGTGAATTCAAATAATGTGTGACCTCAACGATGTCTGCCTCCCGCCAATTCAGGTTGCTCGTCTTCTGCCATAACCTGACTTCGGATAGCAGGCTTGGCCAGTCTTTGACCACACGCCTGTCGCGCCAATGCACCTCTGTCGTATGACACGCGATGCAGTGCGTCTTGTACAGCAACTCGCCGCGCGCGGAGTCTGGCAAAGGCTGTGCGGCCGCAGGCATGCACCAAGGCATGACGATCAGCATGGCCTTAACGAGTCTGAAATTCATACTGCATCTCCTCAGGGTCTGTTCACCCCGTTTTACCGAATTCACCGCAGGCAACACAGCGTGTGCAGGCCGGATTACCTGGATTTCCTGCGTGCAGGTTTTTGATTTCCCCCCGCCTGCAGGCAGGCTTGACGATAAGCTTGCAGGGTCTTCTGGGCAAGCCCAAGCACGCTGCCAGCACGATATGCACCTTTCTTGTCCCTGGTGCCAGATGGCAAGCCGGTGAGAAGTTCAATACCCTCACTCACATGTTCTGCCGTGTGAATGTGAAACACGCCCTTTGCAACCGCATCCAACACCCGGTGTTCAAGCATGAGCTGCTTTCGGTTGCGGGAAGGGATCAGGACTCCCTGGCTGCCGTCGAGGCCGGCAGCCTCGCAGATGCGGAAGTAGCCTTCTATCTTTTCATTGATACCCCCCACAGGAAGCACCTCCCCGTGCTGGTTGATCGCTCCTGTCACGGCAATCCCCTGCCTGAGCGGCAAGCCCGACAGGCATGACAGCAGGACATAGAACTCCGCACAGGAAGCCGAATCACCCTCCACGCCCGCGTACTCTTGCTCGAAAACGATAGCGGCATCCAGCGCCAAGGGGGCGATATGTGCAAACAGCGATGACAGATAACTCTGCAGGATAAGCACTCCCTTGTCATGGATAGGCCCGGACATTTCCACTTCTCGCTCGATGTTCAGCAGCCCTTCATCGCCGGCAAATGTGCGTGCTGTTACCTTGACAGGAAAGCCAAAACGGTAATCCCCCAGATCCACCTGGGTCAACCCGTTGAGTTGCCCCACCTTGCTGCCGGTGAGCTCGATCAGGCGTGCCCCCTCTGCAATGGACTCGCGTAATTGCTGCTCAGGATAATCGTGGCGCATGTCACGGGCCCTGAGGGCAGTTTCCACATCCTGCGCCTCCACCACCCCATGCGCGCGGCTCTGAGTGGTTGCGGCGCTTTCGAGGATCAAGGCCTCGGTATGGGCGAAGATCGCACTCTGACGCAACTGGTCATCCGCTTCGCGGTGCGAGGCTTCAAGCAGTCGCCCAACCGCCCCTGCAGAAAAATGTGGCAAGCCCATCCTGTGACAGGTATGGGACACAAAAATGGCCGATGCACGGTATGTCTCCTGACTGGCCAGAAAGCTTTCCGCAAAATCCACCTTCACGCGAAAGCGCCGTGCGAACTCAGGGTCTTCGTCCTGAACCGCATAAAACTGTTCGATCGCCCCAATCAGGATGATCTTGACATCGACATCGATCGCCTCGGGCTGAAGGGAAACCGTCGCAATTGGCGTGAACGCCGCACCCGACTCTTCCATCTGCAAGCGGCCACTGCGTAAAAATCGCCTGAGCTTCTCCCACAGCAATTCGTCAGAAAGCAAATCGCGCAGATGCAGCATGAGAAAACCACCATGCGCCTTGTGCAAACTGCCCGCCCGGATGCGCGAAAAATCCGTCACCAGCACATCGTTCTCGGCCTGGTATTCGATGCTGCCGAACAGCGAGTGGAGCACAGGGTTGTCTTCAACCATCACTGGCGCACCGGACAACTCATGGTTGTCCACCACCAGATTAACCCTGTAACGCGCCAGCGTCTGGCTCAATTCTTCCTGCCTGAGTTCGTTCTCCGTTTCAGGCAACTGGAACAACTCGATACTGTCCAGCACATCGTGCATGACCTGATCCAGGTAAGCGCCGAGCTTGACAGAATCCTTGATCTGCTTCCTGAGCTCCTGGCGAATGCGCTGCACTTCGTGCTCCAGCCAGGGCTTGGCTACCTTGCGCCTAAGCGCAGCAAGTTTTTCATTCTTCGCCTGCTCAATGGGCCGCATCTTTTCAAGAAACCTTGCAATCTGGGCGCGCAGTTCCTCCTCTGCCCTGTCGATTTCGGCCCTGCGCTCCCTGGGGAGTGCCAGGGCTTCGCTCTCGGTCATCGCATGGCCTTTCGCATCCCTGAGCGTGAAGACGAGCCTGCCAGACTCCCGGTACAAGCTGAACTGGCGTGCTTCAGCAAACGCATCCAGTTCAGCGTAGGCCTGTGCCTCCTGCGTTTTGTAGTTTTGTTCGATGAGTTCGCTCTCGACCTTGAAATCCTGCCCACCGAGACTGCGAGGGAGCTCCACCTGCAGGTTTTTCGTCAACTGCGCCATCAGTTGGCGCAGCAGTCGCCCCTGGCCTGGCGGCAACCTCAAGGCGCGTGGCCTCTCTGGCACGTCGAAATTGTGCAAGTAGCATAGATCCG
Source organism: Gammaproteobacteria bacterium (assembly GCA_018815325.1). Classification (GTDB taxonomy): domain Bacteria; phylum Pseudomonadota; class Gammaproteobacteria; order Burkholderiales; family Burkholderiaceae_C; genus JAHIYE01. Next base: position 86,165 of record JAHIYE010000023.1, read on the forward strand.
GTGGTACTGGTCTATCAGCGGCATGGCTCTTCATGGCCTGCAGCAGCAAGGAGGAGCGGCCTGACCCTACCTCACCCAGCACGAACAGGTTGTAGTCCGATTGACGCATACCCAGGCCGAAGCGGGTCGCCATCTCGGCACGCCCCTGACCGATCCACGCCAGCGGCTGCTGCAGGAGTTCGGATGTGTCGGAAAAACCGAGAGATGCCGCCTCGATGCTGAGCCGGAGATCGGAAGGACCAAGTGACTGGATCATCAAATGCCAGGCGCCCCGCCCTCAGGCGCGCTGCTCGAACTCGCGATCCCGCGCACCGACCACGGCCGTGGTCAGCGCGGCCAACTCCCGGTTCAGCAGTTCGAGCATGTCCTCCATCGTGACAATGCCGGTGAGCCGCCCTGCCTCATCCACGATCACCAGGCGCCTCAGCCGATGCAGTCGCATGAGTTGCACTGCCTCCATCGCGTCCATCTCCGGATGTGCCAGTACGGGTTCTACTGACATGATGTCCCCGGCGGTGAAGACCTCCGGGTCCAGCCCTTCCGCCATCAGGGCCAACACCAGGTCACGGTCGGTCAACACCCCCATCGGTCGGCTTTTCTGTTCGTTGTCCACCACGACAAGCGCACCGACGTGATGCCGCCGCATCAACTGGGCCGCCGCATACGCTGTTGTCTCCGGCACCACCACGACAACCACAGAGGTAGCAAAGTCTTTCAGGCGAGTCGTCATCCGCTTCTCCTTCTTTGTTCGAAAGCTTAAGACCACGCCTGTCTCGACGTCTTGATCCAGCGCAAACTCATCGTATCCGATACCTTGCTCTCAAGCAGCTACGGACATGGCCTAACTTTAAAAACTGCCTGACATCCCGTTTTGACATATCTCAAACAACGCCGTTGACTTGCCCCGCAAGCTATCTGCAAAGCTGACTTCACAGCAGTATCTGAAGACAGGAGGTCCCATGTTTCAAGATCGTCAGGAGGCTGCTCGCCTCCTTGCCAAACGGCTTGCCCCCTATCGGTCTGACCATCCACTTGTGCTTGCCATTCCGCGTGGTGCGGTACCCATGGCCAAGCATGTGGCCGAAAGCCTGCATGGCGAATTCGATGTGGTGCTGGTGCGCAAGCTGCGTGCGCCCCACCAGCCTGAGCTTGCCATCGGCTCGATTGACGAAAGTGGATGGTCCTATATCGCAGACCACGCAGCATCTACGGGTGCCGACAGGGACTACATCGAGTCCGAGAAAACCGCACAAATGCAGACGCTTCGCAAGCGACGTGCGCAGTACACGCCCATACGTCCGCCCATTGACCCTGCCGGTCGCACTGTCATCGTGATCGATGATGGTCTGGCCACAGGCGCCACCATGATTGCTGCACTCCACGGCCTGCGTGCCAGAGGACCTGCCCGCCTGATCTGCGCTGTGCCTGTTGCGCCACCGGAGACTTTGGCCAAGGTGGCTGATCTGGCCGATGAGGTGGTATGCCTTGAAACTCCGGACTTTTTTCAGGCAGTAGGACAGTTCTATCAGCACTTCCCGCAGGTGGAGGACGAAGAAGTGATTCAGATGCTGAAGGCCAGTCAAGGCCTATGAATTCACCCGTTTCAGATATTTTCTGAACCAGCCGGCGGCTTGCTGTGCAACCGCCTCCAGCGTGCCAGCCTCCTCAAACAAGTGCGTTGCGCCCGGAATGATGACCAGGGATTTGGTGCAATGCATCTGTGCTTGCGCGTGCTGATTGAGTTCCAGCACCTCAGTATCCAGCCCCCCCACCAGCAAAAGGGTGGGTGATCTGACCCTGGCCAGATCATGGTCGCCAGCAAGATCAGGACGACCACCCCGTGACACAACGGCAGTCACCTCGTCGCCCAATGCCGCTGCAGCCTGCAGGGCGGCGGCGGCCCCCGTACTGGCACCGAAATAGCCAAAAGGCAAGGGCCAGCTGGGTGGCCTATGTTGCATGACCCACCGCGTGGCAATCAACAGTCGATGCGTCAGCAGGGCAATGTCGAACCGGGTTTGGTAATCCAGGTCTTCTGTCAAAGTCAGCAGATCCAGCAGCAGCGTGCCAAAACCATGCTCCCTGAGCACTCGCGCTACGTAGTTGTTGCGCGGACTATGGCGACTGCTGCCGCTGCCATGTGCAAACAACACGACACCCCGGGGATCAGCAGGCACTTCCAGCATGCCCTCGATATGAACATCATCAGCCGCAATTCGAACCAGTTCGTGTGTCATGTGCCTCCTCTTCAGCTGGCGCTGAGAAAAATTGGAATGCGTTGACGGCCGAATCTTCCGGCCTGTTTGTCAAACCGTCCTGCCAGGACATGGCCGCAATCCGGACAATGACCTTGTGGTGTGAGGCGATAGCGAACAATCTGGTACCAGTCCCGCTCGATCAGCGTCGCCTGGCAGTGCGGACACAACGTAGTGTCACCCTCCTGATATCGCACATTCCCGGTGTAGACATGCTGCAGCCCCTGTTTCATGGCGAGCTTGCGCGCACGGATCAAGGTGGAAGGTGGCGTGGCCGGGATATCAGGCATTTTGTAATCGGGATGGAACGCCGAGAAATGCAGCGGGACATCCGCTCCCAGTTCCCGCCTGATCCACTGGCTCATGGCCACAATCTCCTCATCCGAATCATTCTTGCCTGGAATGAGCAAGGTGGTAATTTCGAACCACACCCGGGTTTCGTGCTTGAGGTAGACCAGTGTGTCCAGCACGGGTTGCAGGTGCGAGCCGGTCAGCTTGAAATAGAAATCGTCGGTAAAGGCCTTCAGGTCGACATTGGCCGCGTCCATCTTCGCGTAGAAATCACGGCGCGCCTGATCATGCATGTAGCCTGCCGTCACTGCCACGGTCTGAATGCTGCGTGCATGGCAGGCATCTGCCACGTCCATGGCGTATTCAGCAAATATCACCGGGTCGTTATAGGTGAAGGCCACGCTCTTGCAACCCGACTCTGCAGCAGCGTTGGCGATGGCGTCCGGAGATGCCTGATCCATCAGGCTATCCATGTCTTTGGACTTGCTGATATCCCAGTTCTGGCAAAACTTGCACGCCAGATTGCAGCCAGCAGTGCCGAAAGAAAACACACTGCTGCCAGGGTAGAAATGGTTGAGCGGTTTTTTCTCGATCGGGTCGATGCAGAAGCCTGAGGAACGACCGTAAGTGGTCAGGATCATGCTGTCACTCTCACGCATGCGTACAAAGCAGGCACCACGCTGCCCATCATGGAGTTTGCAGTCACGTGGACACAGGTCGCACTGAATGCGGCCATCGTCGGCAAAGTGCCAATACCGTGCAGGATAAGCGTCAATTTCCATCGTCACGCCTGAGGTACAGGGCTTTCAGAGACTTCTCTGGAGATGTCGCTCTCGGTCCACTTGTTCACGTTGTAACGGTACAGCCGGATGTCTTGGGCCCAGAAATCATGCGGCAGTCCCGCCTTGCGTTTCAGGTGCATCAAGAAATCCCGCGCCGAGGGCAGTTGCGCCCAGACCTGCGGCAGGAAAGTCCCACGATGACGGCCAAATTCCATCAGCACGCCGTCGATGCCGGGCTGCAGTTGACTCAGCGCATCGCTCTCGGTGGAGCATGGCATTTCCTGCATCGCCGATAACAAAGAAACTTCGATCTCGGTGCGGTCAAGTTCATGGGCTTCCAGCGGCGAAAACCTGGGATCATGAAAAGCCGCAGCCAGGGCATTGGCCTTGACGTCTGCCAGCAAAGGTCGTCGGGCTTCCAGCGACCCGATACACCCGCGCAGTTCGCCTTGCTGGGTCAAGGTAACAAAGCAGGCACCGTTGGTCTGCAGCCAGGGCGCCTCTTCGCTCGCCACATGGCTGCGGCCCAGTGCGCGTGCAATGGACGCCCGTGCTATGGGCAAGAGGGTTCGACCTTGTTCAGTGGACGTCATGATGCGCCTCCGTGAAAGCGAACGAGGCATAGCCCACCACACGCAACTTGTCGCCAGCGGTATCACCTGAATTGCACAGGTCAAGCAGCTCGGGGCTCAAATGGTGGCGTTTGGCAGCCAGTAGCAAGCCGTTGACGGGTGTTCCCCCGCAGGCCTGCTCATGCGTCAGCGTCTCCTGCAGATGCAGAATACTCTGCACGGTTTCCTGGTCAAGCTCCTTCGCCGCCCGGTAAGGCAGAAAGTGCGACAGGTCTGAACTGATCACGATCACGGTTTCTGGCCCTCCCCATAAGGCTTCGAGCACCTGTTCGACTTCTGCCGGCGTGGCGTCCCCCACCGCCAGAGGCAGCAGCGTGAACTCATCCAGCACCGACTGAAGAAAAGGCAACTGCACCTCCAGCGAATGCTCCAGAGCATGTGCAGCGGGACTGACCACGACCTGGGGTAGATGCGCAATGGCCGCTGTGGCAGCTTGATCAACGGCAATCTCACCAAGCGGGGTGGAAAATGCTTCGGCACCAGGAAGTGCCAGGCCACGAACCGGCACCCGATGCGCGGGCCCAAGCAGAATCACACGATGGATGGAGTGGCGCCCTGCCAACAGGCGTGCATAGGCCTGCGCCGCAGTAGCGCCGGAGTAGATGTAGCCCGCATGCGGGACGATGATGGCCTTCGGCAACGCAGCTTGCCGATGTACCAGGCGCTGTCTGGCCGCACCCAGCAGCGCCTCCACCCCCTTCAGCAAGCTGGCTGTCTCGCGAGGATAGAAAGTCCCGGCCACGGCGGGAGGACGAACCAGGTGCACAAGCCTCTCCTTTCAAACAGAATTTGATTCTTATCCTTAAAAGTGGGAGCAACTTGCGCCATATCAAGTTCTCCGGGTAACAGAATTCGCTCCGCTGTACTTCCCCCAACGCTTGCCTCAATAATGGCCATCATCTGAACAAAAACAAGCACAGAGGCAGACGCATGGCGATACACGGGGATCAGCACACAACGCTTTACGGCACGGCGGAACTTGAGCGCGTGCTTGATGCGATGGCAGCCACGCTCAGCGGCAAACTGCATGGCGTGGAGCGAATCACCCTCGTTGGGGTGTTGCGCAGAGGGGCTCCACTTGCTGACAGGCTGTTGAAGCGGCTATATGAGCATCTTCCAGTCGCCACCATCGAGCGGCTAGACCTCTCGATCAAGCGCTATGCCGACGATCTGACCCTGCTGCACCCCCAAACCCAGCTCACCGAACAAGCTGAGCATGCCAGTATCGACCTGACCAATCAGGTGGTCGTGCTGGTGGACGATGTGCTGTATTTCGGATTTTCCCTCTTCAAGGCCTCCCAATACCTGATAGGCAAGGGAGCCAGCAAGCTGCTCACCGTGGTGCTTGTTGACCGCGCCTGCGCCAGTCTGCCGATTCATGCGGATGTGTGTGGCTTGACGCTGCAGGTAGCCGCTGGCCAGATCGTCGAATGCCATGTGCCGCCATACGAACCAATGTTCCAGATCGTGTTGGTACGGCCATGACATCGCCGCTTGTGTTTTCTTTGCTGTTTCTGGCGAGATGACAAGCAGCCCGAACAGACGTTCACTTCATCCTGGATGGCAGCTGGATGGATTCACCTGCGACCATGAAATTTCCCCTGCCACGGTGATGAATTGTCTTTGGGTCTTTCTGTAATGGATCCACCCAGGCCTTGAGAACTTCCAGCACAAAGAAGTTGTATTTCGTCACCATGCGCTTATCAACAACCCGGCATTCCAGGTTGGCATAGCATTCATCAATCATCGGTGCCTGAATGTTTTTGCAGCTCACAGGTGTCAGCCCAAATTCCTTGAATTTGTCCACCTGGCGTCCAGATGAATTCCCGCAAGCAACTACTTTTTGCGCCAGCGCTACTGTCGGAATATTGATGACGCACTGCCCCGTCTTCCTCAATAGATCGAAGCTGTAGTTTCGGTTGCTGATCACACAGCCCACCAAAGGCGGCTCAAACTCAAGCATGCTGTGCCATGACAGGGTCATGATATTGGCGTGATCCTTGCCAACGGTTGACACCATCACCACGGGGCCAGGCTCCAATAGACGGTAAACCCTGGACAATGGAAATACTCTTTTCTTCATCGCCTGCATTCAAGTTAATGCTGCGCTAACACAAGCCTTCGCCAAAACAGCCGTGCAGCGACACAAACACAAAGCTGCTTTGATTACTCTATACAACCTTGAAGCCAGGGTCTTGAGAAAACTCAATCTACATGCTGGCAATCCAGAGATGACAACCATTTTTCTTCAGATGGTCTGATCCGCTTGGTCTGGTCGAAAAATTCTGCACAGTCCTAACCTATCGTGAGAGCCATTTGACGTTTCGCAATACGTGCTCCCCTCATGGCCCTAAATTCAATTCTGGTGAGTTGGGAGTCATCTACCTGGTACCCATGAAATCAGACTGCAAGGAGGCTTGGCATGAGACGTGGTGTGTGGCGCGTTCTTTCATTTATCGAGGTCCGCATCGTCATGACAGCTGTGCTGGCTACAGGCTGTGCAAACCATCAGCGCCAGCAGAAGCCATGCGACCTAGCATCAAGCATCGTGTCCCAGCGAAGCAAGCGAGGATGCCATGGTCGGATTTGACCTGAGCCAGAATCGCTTAACGGCCCACGTAGAAACCGTCTTGATCGGAGCCCAGCCTTTGCATGCCGAATTGACCCTGCCGAATGAGCTCCGGGGCATGGTCCTTCTGACCGACATCAATGCCTTTGATCAACATGCTTTTCAAAACCAGTTTTTCGCCAGCGTGTTGGGGAACTTCGGTTTCGGAACCTTGCGGCTCAACCTGCTGACAGAATTCGAAACCATGCAGGAAGGTACTGCCTGCGACGTACCCCTTCTCTGCGCCAGAGTCATCGAGGGTGTGGTATGGCTTGTTTCCCGCTGCCGCATGCACCCTCTTCCAACCGGACTAATCGGTTCACATAGCGCTGCGGCAGCCGTTCTGATGGCTGCCGCATATGAGACTGAGCATGTGTGCGCCGTCGTGTCACTCGGTGGCAAACTCGATCTCGAAGGGCCGCAGTTCGCGCGCGTTCGCGCACCGACCCTCTTGATAGCAGCCAGTGATGACCTGGAAGTACTGGCCTCCAACCGTTCCGCACTGAACAGCCTCACATGCACAAGAAAGCTCGAAGTGGTACCCCACTCCTTCGCTCTGACGGAGGGTTCAAAAGCCCTCGATGTAGCTGCCGGCATGTCCGGCCACTGGTTCGAAAAATACCTGATTGACAGCACTCCAGCTTGATGCCCAAGCTGAACACGCCAAGCATCTCCTCGTCCCGCACCTCAATTCTGCGGCTCTCCAGCAAGCTCTACGGCAGGCTTCCAGTCAACTCTCGAACGCATGCAACGCTTCCATTGACAGGATTTCGATCTCACGGCGATCGACCGAGATGACGCCGAGGTGATCCAGTGATGAGAATGCCCGGCTGACTGTCTCCAGCGTCACGTTGAGATGGTTGCCGATGTCGCGCCGCGTCATCGGCAGCGTAAAGCGCCTTGGCGAATACCCCATCTCGGCAAAGCGCTGTGATTGGATCATGAGAAAACGCGCCACCCGGGCTTCGGATTTTGCCGAATGGGACAGGGCATAAGCCATCTGCTCCTGCACCACCTCGCGGCTGATGGCACTGTAGGCCATGCGCTCAAGCTCATTGCATGACCACCCGTGCGCGAACAGTTCATTCGCCGGAAGTTTGATCAAATCGCAGTCCGTCAACGCCACCACTTCGGTCAGATACTGTTTTTTGTACATACCGTCAAAACCCAGCAGATTGCCCTTCATGGGAAAGGCCAGCACATGCTCACCGCCGTCCACCTGGGTCATCGATGTCTTCAGTGCGCCAACCCGAACCACATACAGTCCGTCGAACGGTTGCCCCATGTGCAAGGCATGCTGACCCGCTTTGAGGCGGCGCCGCTGGAACTGACGCATGTCGTTCAGATCATGTACCTGTCCGACATACTGCAACAGCGTCTTCACTTCCTGAAGCGAGGCCAGCCTGCCATCACGTTCAGGCTTCGGGCTGGGCCGCCGGCTTGACGGCGTCCAATGCAGGGGGGCCGGCGTTGCGAATTGAAGGTTCATCATGCTGCTGCTCCCTGTTCTGATTCCGTATCCGGTGGACGCGCGAATGAACTCCTGGAAACTACTTTATGTGGCGTTACCCCTACCCGTATGTAGGGAGTTCTAGATATTTCCTGCCAGCAGGCATCAACACACCGTACTGAAGTCACAAAAAGTCAGCTAGCGCTCACCCATCTTCAGGCGTCGATCAGCTTCTGGCGAATCGCGAATCTGACAAGCTCAGGAACATCTGACACACCCAGCTTGGCCATCAGGCGACTGCGATAGGTGGCAACCGTCTTGGGCGACAGATGGAGCTCACGTCCGATTTCAGCACTGGACTGCCCTTTGACCACCATGGTGATGATCTGACGCTCGCGCGGTGACAAGGCATCAAGCGGATGCACCGGCTCGTTTTGCGTGAATATTTGCAGCGCAAGATCAGCCACGCCAGCGCCCAGATATTTCTTGCCATGAACAGCAGCGTCAATCGCGCTCATCAGGTCACTGCCTGCAGAGCCTTTGAGCACGTAGGCACTCGCCCCCATGCGCAGCACCTCAGCCACCTGGCGAGGCTGGGCAGACATGCTCAACACAACGCATCGGGTCGGCAAATGTCGACGGGCCAGTTCTGCCAGCAACTCGAAGCCGGAGCGCGCACCCAGATTGAGATCCAGCAGCAGGACTTCCGGGTTCAATTGCATCAACTCGGCCAGCGCTGTTGTTGGATCGGCTGATTCACCGACCACCACATGGCCCGCTGTTTCAAGCAGGGCGCGCAAGCCTTCCCGCATGATCTGATGATCGTCAACGAGGTAGAGACTGCTCATGCTGGAGACCGCCAGTTGAAACTGACGCGTGTACCTGCAGCGCGACCTGCGCCAATCATGACGCTGGCTCCGACCGCCTGAGCACGTTCATTCATGCCAAGAATGCCAAGGTGAGTGCCGCGTGATTTCTTGTCCGGCTTGAAACCCACCCCATCGTCTGAAACATCGAGTTTCAGCGCCAACGCACTGCCGCTCAGCTTGACCGTCACGGCACTTGCGCCAGAGTGCCGCAAGGCATTTTCGACAGCCTCACGCATCACCATAAAGGCGGCATATTCCAGATCAGCGGGCCAGCGCATCAGGCTCATCTCGGACTTCATTTCGACGGACAGGCCCACCTGTGGATGAATCAGCGCTCGATGGCGCAGTTCATTATCGAGCGCAGCAGCCAGCCCCTGCTCTTCCAGCAGGGGCGGGCGCAGTTCCATCAACACCTGCCGAATCTGACGATTGGCCTGGTGGATGAGTTCGCTCATCTGCTGCTCAAACCGCTCCCTGCCCGGGGCATTGTTGTTCGCCTTCATGGCCATCAAGGTTTCATGCACGACACGGATGGCCGCTACGGTCTGCCCCAATTGGTCATGCAGGGCCTGCGCCAGCCGCCTGACAAGCGTCTTTTCCTGCGTCATGAGTTTCTGCGTGAGTTCGGAGAGCTGTTTGCGTGATTGCCGGGAGTCCCGCTCTGCCCGGACACGCCCGGTCACATCACGCAAACTGGCAATCATCACGCGCTGTTGATTGACCTGCACATGGGAGATGGCACCTTCGAGGTCAATTTCTTCGCCATCGGCACGCAAGCCCTTGACCAAACCCGACCCCATCGGCCGGTTAGCTTCACCCGAACCCGAAAATCGCCTGATATGTCCAATGTGTGCCTTTCGATAGCGCTTCGGCAACAGGACATCGATCGACTGCCCCAGCATGTCAGCACGGCTGCGGCCAAAAATCCGCTCAGCCCCCGGATTGAACATGATGATGTGCTCTTCTTCATCGATGCTGAGAATGGCATCCGTTGCCGAATGGAGCACGGCGGACAAGGTCTGACGCTCCTCCTCCAGACTTTTTTCGGCAAGGCGCCTGGCGCTGACGTCACGAAAATATACGGCCAGACCTTGCGAGGAAGGATAGGCATCCACCGCCAGCCAGACCTCAAACGGCGAATAGAAAGCCTCGAAACGAGCTGTCGAATTCTGCGCCACAGCACGCATGTATTCGATCTGAAAAATGCTGCCTACAGCTTCGGGGAACTTATCCCATACATTTCGCCCCAGCAACTCTTCGCGAGTGCAGTGCAGCAACTCCTCGGCATGCGCGTTGACATAGGTAAAGCACCAGTCGCGATCTAGGGTGAAGAACGCGTCGGCAATGCTCTCCAGTGTTGTAGTCAGGCGTTGGGCCTGCTCGCGCTGTTGCTGCTCCATCTGGCGCTGCTCGGTCATGTCCCTGATCAACATGAGGTTTGCTTGCTTACCTTCGTGTTCAATTTCCTGAACCACCGTCTCCACCTCCAGCGTATCCCCGTTGCTACGCTGGTGACGCCAGAATCTCGCCACCAGCTTGTCGTTAACGGGCGAGCATAGGTAATCACGCCATGGCTGCACATCATCTTGCGCATGGTGAATGTCAAGCAGGGTCAAGCCAACAAACTCACGCTGACTGTAACCATACTGTTTGGAGGCCGCTTCGTTGATCGCCAGCAACTGCAGGGTCTCACAGTCGTACACCCACATCGCCAGCGGGTTCTTTTCAAAGAGCAACTGATAACTGAACTGCAGTTTTCGGCTGGGGTCTTCAGCTTCGGACGTCATGAGTGAAATGTTCGATTCGGCTGAGGTGGTTGCAATCAATTCGGATGCGTTCCGCATGCACCTTGCCGCTATCTGGCGGCGCTCACGGCCCCTGGAACTCAATGTACCTTAATCTGCTGGCTGTCCAGTGTGCTCCCATGACGGTTACAAATCTCATTGAGCAAGTCCCGGGCATATCCCGGCAGTCGCTCCAGGTCGCGCACCAGCAGGTGGCGCTCTCGCACGGCCCAGTCATCCGCCAGGTCCACCAGTGCAATTGCCATCGTGGCACTGTGCCGGCGCGCTGCCGATTCGGGCAGGATACCCACGCCCACACCCACCTCGATCATCCGGCACATGGCATCAAAGCCCCGTAGCTGTATGCGTGGTTTGAGCCGCTTGCCCAGGTCGTCCTCGACCTTGGCGAGGAATTGCTGCAGCGTGCTGCCCTCATGCATGCCGATGAAGTCTTCGTCCAGAATCTGCGCAAACGAAACGCGCTTGCGTCTGGCCAGCGCATGCTTCGCCGGTGTGACCAGGATCAACCGGTCCGTGCTGAAATGCAGCGATTGCAAGCCCGACGACTCGACCGGCCCCGCCACAATGCCAATATCGGTACGGCCCTGCGCCACTGCACGGGCAATGTCCTGGTTGGCGCGCTCTTGGAGGTCGATGCTCACATCCGGGTGCGCATGCAGAAAGTCGGCCAGGATCTGGGGCAGAAAGTCCGTCACAGCGGTGGTGTTGGCATAAATACGCACATGCCCCTTGAGACCCCCTCCGTATTCATTGAGTTCCGCGCGCAGGCTGGCCGCCTGCTGCAACAACTGACGCGCGTGGTGGGTAAAGGCCTCTCCCGCTGGCGTGGGACTCACACCCCGGGCTTGTCGCACCAGCAGCGGCATGCCTGCCTGCATCTCGATGGCCTTGATGCGCGTGCTGGCCGCCGCCAGCGAGAGATGCTGGCGTGTGGCTGCACGCGTGATGTTGGCCTCCTCCACGACGCAGAGGAACAGCCGCAGGTCTGTCAGGCTCAGATTCATGCCCCATCCTAACCAAAAAAATGGGGAGACTTCCAGAAAACAGAAGGCTTGCTATCAAAATACGCGATTGCCAAGCCCTGCCTGGGCCCGGATGATACGAGGATGAAAACACAACTCCCCGCCCCCGACCAGTATCAGGACATACGCGATGCCCTGCGCGATCTTTGCGCCCAATTTGACTCCAGTTACTGGCAAGGTGTCGATGAAGCACGCGGTTATCCCGAAAAATTCGTCGACACACTGACTGAAGCGGGCTGGCTGGCGGCCCTGATCCCGGCCGAATACGGCGGTTCAGGCTTGGGTTTGGCCGAAGCCTCGGTCATCATGGAAGAGATCAACCTGGCTGGTGGCAATGCAGGCTCCTGCCATGGCCAGATGTACAACATGGGCACCTTGCTGCGCCACGGCTCGGCGGCCCAAAAGCAGCAATACCTGCCCAAGATCGCCACGGGTGAGTTGCGCCTGCAGACCATGGCAGTCACCGAGCCCACCACGGGTACCGATACCACCCAGCTCAAGACCACTGCCGTGAAGAAGGGCGACCGCTATGTGGTCAACGGGCAGAAGGTCTGGATCTCGCGCATTCAGCATTCAGACCTCATGATCCTGCTGGCCCGCACTACGCCGCTCGCTGAGGTGAAGAAGAAGTCCGAGGGCATGTCGATCTTCATCGTCAATCTGCACCAGGCCATCGGCAATGGCATGACCGTGCGGCAAATCCCGAACATGGTGAACCACGAGACCAATGAGGTGTTTTTCGACAATCTGGAAATCCCGGCAGAAAACCTCATCGGCGAAGAAGGCAAGGGCTTCAAGTACATCCTCGATGGCCTCAACGCCGAGCGCACACTGATCGCCGCAGAATGCATTGGTGACGCTTGGTGGTTCATCGACAAGGCACGCCGTTATGCGAGCGACCGCGTGGTATTCAACCGCCCCATCGGACAAAACCAGGGGGTGCAGTTCCCGATTGCCGAGAACTACATCGAGACCGAGGCCGCCAACCTCATGCGCTTCGAGGCCTGCCGTCTGTTCGACGCCGGTCAACCCTGTGGCGCGCAGGCCAACATGGCCAAGTACCTCGCGGCCAAGGCCAGTTGGGAAGCTGCCAATGTCTGCCTGCAGACCCATGGCGGCTTCGGCTTTGCCTGCGAATATGACGTCGAGCGCAAGTTCCGCGAGACCCGGCTCTACCAGGTCGCCCCCATTTCCACCAACCTGATCTACTCGTATGTGGCCGAGCACCTGCTGGGCCTGCCGCGCTCCTTCTGACTCTGAGATACCAACAGGCAAATCTCCCATGACAAGACCTCTGGACGGCATCACCGTCATCTCGCTCGAACACGCCATTGCCGCACCTTTCTGCACGCGCCAGCTTGCCGACCTCGGTGCCCGTGTAATCAAGGTTGAGCGCCCCGGGGCGGGCGACTTCGCACGTGGCTACGACCAGCGCGTCAAGGGCCTCGCCTCGCACTTCGTGTGGGTCAACCGTTCCAAGGAAAGTCTCACACTCGACCTTAAGCAGGACTCCGCACTCTCTGCTCTAAAGCAGTTGCTGGCTACGGCCGACGTGCTCGTGCAAAACCTCGCACCGGGTGCTGCTGCACGCATGGGCCTGTCAGCCGGAGAACTTCACAAGAGCAACCCCGGCCTGATCGTGTGCGACATCTCTGGCTACGGAGATGACGGCCCTTACCGCGACAAGAAAGCCTACGACCTGCTGATCCAGAGCGAGGCTGGTTTCCTCTCCGTCACAGGCTCACCCGACGAGCCCGCCAAAGCCGGCAACTCGATTGCCGACATTGCCGCCGGCATGTATGCCTACAGCAGCGTGCTGGCCGCACTGATGCAACGCCAGAAAACAGGCACGGGCAGCCACATCGACGTCTCCATGCTTGAAGCGTTGGGCGAGTGGATGGGCTATCCCATGTACTACGCCTATGACAGCGCGTCGCCGCCCCCCCGCAGCGGCGCGGCACATGCCACGATCTACCCTTATGGCCCGTTCCAGGCTGGCGACGGTCATACCGTGATGCTTGGCCTGCAAAACGAGCGCGAATGGGTGGCCTTCTGCAAAGTGGTGCTGGAGCAGCCCGAACTGGCGATCCAACCCGAATACGCCAGCAATTTCAAGCGAAATGAAAATCGGCAGCAGCTTGCCGCCATCATTCTTGAGACCTTCAAGCCACTCACTGCGGCACAGGTGCTGGCGCGGCTGGACACCGCGCAGATTGCCAACGCCCAGGTCAACACCATGCAGGATCTCTGGGCTCACCCGCAACTGCAGGCACGCCAGCGCTGGGCTACGGTTGCCTCACCCGCAGGCGAGCTGCCAGCCCTGTTGCCGCCAGGGCGCAACGACAGCTTCGACTACCGCATGGATGCGATTCCAGCCGTAGGTGAACACACCCAGGCCATCCTGACCGAACTTGGTCTTGACGCCAGCGCCATTGCCTCCATGCGCGACACCGGCGCGATCTAACCCCATTTCAGGAACCACAATCCATGTCTGCACACCCCTCCCTGGACTTGGCAACCTTCGCTGCCAACTTGCGTTTTGAATCCCTTCCCGAGCCCGTGGTACGCCGCACCGAAGACCTGCTGGTCGACTGGTTTGGCTCCGCCGTCGCCGGCAAGGGGGCACCCGCTGTGGAAACCATCAGCCGCTTCGCTGCCAGCATGGGGCCACAGGATGGCCCGGCGGAAGTGATTACCTCCCGTGCCTGCACCAGCCCCTACTTTGCCGCCATGGTCAATGCCGCTGCTTCGCACATGGTGGAGCAGGACGATGTGCACAACAGTTCGGTGTTTCACCCGGCCACGGTGGTCTTTCCCGCGGCTGTGGCCGTGGCACAAGCCCTGGGAGCCAGCGGAAGGCAGTTGCTGACAGCCTCGGTTGCAGGCTATGAGGTGGGCATTCGCGTCGGTGAATTCCTGGGCCGCTCGCACTACAAGGTATTCCACACTACGGGCACGGCCGGCACGCTGGCCGCCGCCGCTGCGGTGGGCCATCTGCTGGGCCTGAGCGCGGCGCAAATGCTGCATGCCTTTGGTTCGGCCGGCACGCAGTCAGCTGGCCTGTGGGAATTTTTGCGCGATGCGGCCGACTCCAAGCAGCTGCACACGGCACATGCCGCTTCTGCCGGCCTGATGTCAGCCTACCTTGCACAGCAAGGCTTTACTGGCGCCCAACATATCCTCGAGGGCCCACAAGGCATGGCCGCCGGCATGTCGAACGATGCCGACCCAACCAAACTGACCGACGGTCTGGGTACGCGCTGGGCCACGGCTGAAACCTCGTTCAAGTACCACGCATCCTGCCGCCACACCCATCCCGCGGCAGATGCACTGCTCAAGGTCATCCAGGAGAACATGTTACAGCCGGGCGATATTGCCCAGGTGATCACCCATGTGCATCAGGGTGCCATCGACGTGCTGGGCCCGGTCACGAACCCGGCCACGGTGCATCAGTCCAAGTTCTCCATGGGCACGGTGCTCGCGCTCGCTGCACGCTTCGGTTTTGCCGGCCTGGGTGAATTCAACAGCAGTTTCTCAGATGAGACCACGCAGGCCTTCCGCAAACTGGTGGTGATGAAGCTGGACCCCGAGGTGGATGCTGCCTACCCGCAGCGCTGGATCGGCAAGGTGACCGTGCACACACACGATGGTCGCGTACTCAAGGCCCGCGTGGACGAGCCCAAGGGTGACCCCGGCAACACGCTGAGCCGCGCCGAAATTTCCGACAAAGCCTTGCGCCTGGCGAGTTACAGCAAGGGCGCCACGCCCGGGGAAATGCAGACTGCGATTGATGGACTGTGGCAAATTGCCAAGACTGACAAGGTCGGCTGGCTGCTAGCTTGAAGCCATGCAGGATCTGACCAACCAGATAGCGCTGGCACGCAGCTTTCTGTTCGTACCGGGTAACCGGCCCGAGCGCTTTGGCAAGGCACTGGCCAGTGGGGCCGACATGGTGATCGTGGACCTGGAAGACGCCGTTTCGCCCGATGACAAGCCGGCGGCACGCGGGGCACTGCAACAAACCTGGGCTGGTTTCAGCGAGCCAGAGCGAGGCCGGCTGCTCGTGCGCATCAATGCCACCGACACGCCCTGGCATGCGGAAGACCTGAACTTGCTGCACGAGTTATCTCACGCTTCAGTCGTTTTGCCCAAGGCTGAATCTGCTGCACAGCTGCATACGCTGGGCCATATCCTGGGGCCAGATGGTGTGCTGATGCCGCTGATTGAGTCGGCACGCGGCATTGCGAATGTGAACGAGATCGCTGCTGCACCACAGGTGGCGCGGCTGGCCCTGGGGCATATCGATTTGCAGGCTGATCTCGGCATGCAATGCGATGCCACCGAAACCGAACTGCTGCCCGCGCGCTTCTCACTGGTGCTGGCCTCCCGTTTGGCCCAGATTGCGCCACCGGTAGATGGCGTGACAGTGCGCACGGACGATGCCGCGCAAATGCATGCCGATACCTTGCGCAGCAAACGCATGGGCTTTGCTGCGCGCCTGTGCATTCACCCCAACCAGGTGGGTCAAGCCCATGCTGGCTTTGCCCCCAGCGCCGATGAACTGACGTGGGCACAGCGCGTGGTCGCCGCAGACCAGGCGTCAAACGGTGGCGCCGTCAAGCTTGATGGCCGCATGATCGACCGCCCCGTGGTGCTGCTCGCGCAGCGCACCCTTGCCGCCGCACGCTGAGATGAACACCCCGATTCGTTTCTGATGGCTCCGCGCAGCTGCCTGCCCGCGCTGGGCCTGTGCTAGCCCGGGCGAAGACAAAGGCCGCAGCAACGTGAGCCAATCACGGATCCTGGCAAGCAAACTGTCGCTACGATCCCAGCCGCTCGTAATGGATGGCACCAAACTGCGCTTGCAATTGCAATTGCAATTGCAATTGCAATTGCAATTGCGCTTCAATGCCACCAACATCTGCAGCCATTAACCAGTTCCCCTCTATCCCGAGGTGCTGCCCTTCAGTCATCCAGGGTAAAGGGCGTGCTTCCGGAATACGTTCGGCGGAAAAATGCAACGAGATACCATGTGCGTCAAGCCATTTTGATCTCTCAGCCAGTGCATCATTCGACTGCTGCATTGCAGTCCAGAATGTCAGATGATTTCCCTCATCAGTTTCAGAAAAATCACGCAACCAACATAACCAGCGGGAAACATTGCGCAATGCCGGCCGCATTCGACGACTGGTTGGCGTCGGCTCTTGAAGCAGGCGTTGGTAGGGCTCACTGTCCATGACGTCCGGGTTGGACAGTCCATATAAAGTCAGATACCGCGGTGAACCTGCAAGCAATCTTTGCCGATAGCGGCGACCCCACATAATTCCCGGAACGGTACAACGTTCGGGAACATGTTCATGCGCGTGCCACCAGTTGTATTCGGTTTCGAGTTCTGGATCAATGTCGTTCCATAACACCAGCAGTGCGGTAACGGACTCAGGCATCGACAGTCTCCGGGCGCAAAAGCACCTTGCTCGCCTGCTTCCCGTGCGCCAGGGCAAAACCTTCCATTGCCCGGGAAAGTGGCAGCACATGACTGACCATGGGGGCCAGGACATCGCCCAACTTGTCTATCCATGACAGTGCTTCTTGCCAGTCCGATTCCGGAGGCCGGAATGAACCCCTCAGCTGTTGCTGCCTTCGCACCAGAGTTGTCAGATCCACCGACAAAGCTCTCGAATGGATGCCTGTGACAATGACTATGCCGTTGCGACGGAGCAAATCCAGCGCATGGGTGATCGTCTCAGGAACGCCAGTAGCTTCGAACACCACATCGAATGGTTCTCCATGCGTGAATTTACGTGTTGCATCAGCAAGTGACTCGTCTGCCACATCAACCACCGTATGGAAGCCCATCTGCCGTAACGCGTCTAGGCGAACCTCGTCGTTGAAACCGCTCACAATCACCTGTGCCGCCCCAGCATGCCGCGCCAGCGCAGCGATGCCTTGTCCGATCGTTCCAGGCCCCATCACCAGCACACG
Organism: Gammaproteobacteria bacterium; assembly: GCA_018815325.1. Lineage (GTDB taxonomy): Bacteria > Pseudomonadota > Gammaproteobacteria > Burkholderiales > Burkholderiaceae_C > JAHIYE01. Next base: position 103,861 of record JAHIYE010000023.1, read on the forward strand.
CAAGCCTCGCAAGTCACCGGCTACGCGTATTGCCTGCATCGCGATCGATACAGGTTCGGCTAAAGCAGCGAGCTCGTCGCTCAAGGTATCCGGTACTTGCACGCAGTTGCGCAGAGGGACAATCACCCAGGGGGCAAAAGCTCCGTCACGTGTCATGCCGATACCGGTACGGCGCTCACAGTCATCGTAACGCCCCGCCTCGCAAGCGGGACACTGGCCGCACGTGACTGAGGGCCGAACAACAACACGTTTCCCGAGTAAAAAACCACTCTGCACCACCCCGACGAATTCGTGCCCCAGCGTGACAGGCAGGCTGGGTGCAATAAACCCGTAGCTGGGTGTCCAGTCGTCAACGTGCAGATCGCTGCCGCAGATGCCGGCAGCAGACACACGCACCAGCACATCATTTGGAGAGGTCAGCTCAGGAATTGACACATCAACCAGTTCGATGCCGGGTCCAGCATGGACTTTTTGAACTGCTCTCATCATTGGTTTTCCTTGCATCAATCGATGCTGATGCCAACCTTTTTGATGATCGCGCCCCACTTCTTGCCTTCGCTGTCAATGAACTGTTTGAATTCTGCGGATGACCCACCACCAATGATGAGCCCCTGCTTTTCCAGCGTTTCCCGCACACTTGGTTCTTTCAGTACAGCATTGACGTCAGCATTGATCTGGTTGACGACCTCTGATGGTGTTCCCGCTGGTGCGAACAAACCATTCCATGCCAGCGCCTCGAAGCCTGGGTAGCCTGATTCGGCTACTGTCGGCAGATTCTTCATTGACTCCATCCGCTTTGCGCTTGTCACAGCGATCAATTTGATGCGCCCACTTTGAACCAGCGGCAGCAACGCGGGCGCCACCGTCAAAAGTGCCTGCGTATCGCCGGCAGCCAAGGACAAGCCTGCAGGCGGTGAGCCTGCGTAAGGTACATGCAAGGCATTGAAATCGGCCGTATTCTTGAACAGTTCCATCGACAAGTGAGATGAGCTGCCATTGCCTACTGAGGCGTAGTTCATCTTGTCACCCTGCTTCTTCGCCCAAGCCACGAACTCAGGCACGGTATTTGCCGGGTTGCTGACTTGAATCGCCAGTACGTTCGGCTGTGATGTGGTCAGCACCACAGGCACCAGATCGGTGGCCGGGTTGTATGCCATCTTCTTGTACATGTACGGACCGAACGCAATGGGGCCATTGAAGCCGATTCCCAAGGTCATGCCATTCGGTGCTGATTTGGCAACCGTATCCATGCCCAGCATGCCTCCTGCACCCGCCTTGTTTTCGACAATAACGGATTGTTTCCATCGGTCCTTCAGCTTGTCGCCCATCGTGCGAACAATGATGTCCAACGAACTGCCAGCCGGGGCCGGCACGATGATATGCACCGGTTTATCTGGCCAGGTCTGTGCCGCTGCACCCGTCGCAAATACGAGCGCGGAAGTCATGGCCAATGTCAGGTTCTTAATGTTCTTCATGGATTTGTCTCCGGGATGGTTCAGGTTTGGGATGTTCATTGTGGGTCATGGATTTCCATATTTCAATAATTGATTTAATATGAAACCCATACTTTAAAAATATGCATTTGATATGGAGCTTCGACATCTTCGTTATTTTGTAGCGGTGGCCGAAACAGGCAGTCTGAGTCAAGCCGCCCTGAAGCTTTTTGTCGCCCAGCCCCCGTTGTCCGTACAGATACGGCAGCTTGAGAATGAGTTGGGGGAGGCGTTGTTCGTCCGTCATCCCAAAGGAATCCGTCTGACAGCCGCCGGGCGCGCACTGCTGCCAGAGGCCCGTTTCCTTCTTGATCGGGCGGAGCGTTTGCAAGACGTCGTTAGCACCACTGGAGTCACTGACAATCTGTCGATAGGCTTCGTGCCCTCTGCCAGCAGCACCATATTGCCGGATCTCTTGCGTCAATTAAAGCGGCATCTCCCGAAACTGAATCTGGAGTTGCGGGAAATGATCAGCACCGAACAGTTGGAAGCTTTGGTGGCCGGTCACATCGACCTGGGCATCACACGCACACCAACGCCACATCCGCGACTGATCGTGTCCCACCAAATGCCTGATCCATTCTGTCTGGCACTGGCACAGGATGATGCCGCCGAACTCAATGGAGCCATTGATTTGCGCAGCTTTTCACAGCACAGCTTCGTCGGTTTCACACGCCACCGTGGACCCGCTTACTTCGACCAGTCGATTCACTTGTGCAGCAAAGCGGGCTTCAGTCCCAGGATCCGCTACGAAGCGAGCACGGTGTATGGGGTACTCGAATTGGTAAGTGCGGGTGTCGGCGTGGCATTGGTTCCTGCATCATCAGCCTTGCTGCCCATCGCGGGCGTTGCGCTGCGGCCCCTGCGTAGAACGGGAGCAGTTGAAAGCCTGGCTTTATTGCGCCGCAAGACGGACAACGATCCGATCCTGCCTTATGTCGAGGCATCCGTTGCTGACATCTTCAACTCGCTTCAACAGCGGCTCCCCCTTCTGTTGGGGTCTCCATGACGCTGCAGAAAACTGATGGGTACTGGCACATTTTGAGCCGACCTGTCCACTTCGCCCCGTTGGCTGCGCACAACCGGATGCAGACCAGAAGCGGGGCTCAGCCCATGAAAAAGCCCGCCAGTCCTGTGACTGGCGGGCTCTATCTTGGTCGCTTCAGATCAGCGGGCCGGCTTGGCAAAGCGCTTTTGCGCATCACGCGGCACGAACACCTTGCCAGTGCTGGCCGGCTTGGAGAATGCCGGCTTGCCAAACGCGGGCTTGCGTGCAGCATGGTCACCACGCGGTGCAGCGCTGTCGTGGCGGCCTGCGCCTGCAAAGCGGTCGTTAAAACCACCTTTGCGCTCGTAGCTACGGCCTTCCGGAGCGCCGCCATTGCCGTTGCTATTGTTTTGATAGCCCTCTGTTCTCGCCGCATAAGGGGCACGGTCATTTCTGTCGCCAAAGCCACCACGCGCCGGGGCGCCGCCACCGCCGAAATTGCGGTCACGCGAGAAGCGGTCGTTTGATCCACGGCTGTTACGGCCACCGAAATTACCGCTGGGGCGGTTGTCAGGCATGCGCTGCTTGGGCTCCAGACCGGGGATCTCCTCGGCCTTGAACTTCTGCTGGCTGTAGCCTTCGATATCGAAAATCTTGCGACGGTCGCGGAACTCGGCAAACGTCACGGCCAGTCCATCGCGGCCAGCGCGGCCGGTACGTCCAATGCGGTGCGTGTAGTCCTCGGCTTTCATGGGCAAACCAAAGTTGAAGACGTGCGTGACGGTGGGCACGTCAATACCGCGTGCAGCGACGTCAGTGGCCACCAGAATTTGCACCTGACCCTGGCGCAGTGCCATCAGGCGACGGTTGCGCAGGCCCTGGCTCAGCGCGCCGTGCAAGGCCACGGCGGAGAAGCCGTCTTGCTGCAGGTCATTGGCCAGGCCGTCACACTCCACCTGGGTGCTGGCGAACACAATGGCTTGGTCAATCGTCGAATCACGCAGCCAGTGGTCGAGCATCTTGCGCTTGTGCTGGGCATTGTCGGCCCAGAACAGCGACTGCTTGATATTGGCATGACGCTCTTGCGGCGAGTCGATCTGGATTTTTTTCACCGAAGCGCCGTTGTCATGCATCACGCGCATGGCGAGCTGCTGGATGCGTGGCGCGAAAGTGGCGCTGAACATCATGGTCTGGCGGCGCTGGGCGGTGAGCTGGTTGATTTCGGCCAGGTCATCAGAGAAGCCCAGGTCCAGCATGCGGTCAGCCTCGTCCACCACGAGAAACTGCACTTGGTCAAGCTTGAGCTGCATCGAGCGCTGCAGGTCCAGCAGACGGCCAGGCGTGGCCACCACGAGATTGGCATTCTGCAGTTTGGCGATCTGCAACTGGTAGGGCATGCCGCCCACCACGTTGGCAACGCGCAGGCCACGGCAATGGCGCACGAGGTCGATCGCATCGTGAGCCACCTGCTGCGCGAGTTCACGCGTGGGGCAGACGATCAAGGCGCCAGGAGTGGCGGCCTTGAAGTTGCGTGGATTGGTAGGGTCCTTGCGTTTGGCGCGTTTGGGTGCGGCCTCGCCCTTGGCGGCAGCATCGGCCACAGCCTGCTCATAGTCAGCACGTTCCTTGGCTTCGGCTTGCACCTGCTGCGTCAGCAAGGTGTGCAACACGGGCAGCAAAAAAGCGGCGGTCTTGCCGCTGCCAGTCTGGCTGGAGACCATCAGGTCGATGAAGCGCGCGGCCTCACCCGCCTGCCCCTCGCCTTGCATGGCCAGCGGAATGGTTTTTTGCTGCACAGAGGTGGGCTGGGTGAAACCCAGGTCCTGCACAGCCTGGATCAGCTCGGGCGCCAGGCCCAGCTTCACAAAGCCGTTGGGCACCGTCGGGGCTTCAGCGGCCGGTTCGGCCACGGCATGGCCGGGCTCAAATACAGCCTCGGCGTCGTTGGAAAAGGTTTCGGCAGGCGAAAAGTCGCCTGTCACTTCAAAAGCGTCAGTCATGGATTTACTCACACGCGAACACCGCAGGGTATGCGGCTGCTCCGTCAATGGTTAAAAAACATCAACCATCAAACGAAGCCTGCGCTGTTTCAGCGCTGGGGACTCATTTCAGCTTCTTGCTGGAGTCCGGTGTGTGAAGGAGATGTGCAAACACGCCACTGTTTGTAGCGCAGCCTTGAATTATGCCACAAATCGGGGTTTCTACCTAATCCCTCATCTTGAGGAAATGCTCGCGGTAGTAAACCATCTCGTCAATTGACTCGTGCACATCGGCCAGTGCCGTATGCCGCTGTTGTTTCTTGAAAGCACTGTAAATTTCGGGCCGCCAGCGCTTGGCAAGCTCCTTGAGCGTGCTCACATCCAGGTTGCGGTAATGGAAATAGGCCTCCAGCTTGGGCATGTACTTGGCCAGAAAGCGCCGGTCCTGTCCGATCGTGTTGCCACACATGGGGGTGCCGTTTTTCGGCACATATTTGGCCATGAACTCGATAACCTGGGCCTCGGCCTCGGCTTCGGTCACGGTGGACGTCTTGACCTTGTCGATCAGGCCGCTCCTGCCGTGGGTGCCCTTGTTCCAGGCATCCATCTTGTCGAGCAGTTCATCACTCTGGTGGATCACGAGCACGGGGCCCTCGATGCGAGGCTCCAGATTCGGGCCGGTCACGACCACGGCGATTTCGATGATGCGTTCGACTTCCGGCTCAAGGCCGGTCATCTCGCAGTCCAGCCAGACGAGGTTTTGATCCGATTTGGCAAGTAGGGCGTTGTTGTCAGTCATGCCCAGGATTGTCACCGATGACCTAAACTCACAGCCATGGCTCACAACTTATCCTATTCGGTCGCACTCACTTACGCTTTTGCATTCGCACTCGTGCTGGGCTTGCTACTCAAGTTCTGGCTGGCCACACGCCAGATCCGCCATGTGGCGCAACACCGGGGCACTGTGCCACCGGCGTTCGCTCACACCATCACGCTGGCGGCGCACCAGAAGGCGGCGGACTACACCATCGCCAAGGCCCGCTTCGGCCTGCTGGAACTGGCCTTCGGCACCGCCGTGTTGCTGGGCTGGACCCTGCTGGGCGGACTCGACGCGCTCAACCGGGTGCTGTTCGACACACTGGGCCCGGGCATGGCACAACAGCTTTTGCTGCTGGCCGCCTTCGCCCTGATCGGCATGCTGATTGATCTGCCGTTCACGCTCTACCAGACCTTTGTGATTGAAGAAAAATTCGGCTTCAACAAAATGAGCTTCAAGATGTGGCTGCAGGATTTATACAAGTCCAGCACGCTCGCCGCAGCCATTGGCTTGCCCATCGCCGCCCTCATCCTGTGGCTCATGGGCGCTGCGGGCAGCACCTGGTGGCTTTGGGCCTGGGCGGTCTGGATGGGTTTTAACCTGCTGCTACTGTTGATTTACCCGACCTTCATTGCCCCGATCTTCAACAAGTTCCAGCCCCTTGAGGACGAAACCGTCAAGGCACGTGTGACGGCCCTCATGCAGCGTTGTGGCTTTGCGGCCAAGGGCCTGTTCGTGATGGACGGCAGCCGCCGCAGTGCCCATGCCAACGCCTACTTCACCGGCTTCGGCGCGGCCAAGCGCGTGGTATTTTTCGACACGCTGCTGGCCAAGCTCTCACCAGGCGAAGTGGATGCCGTGCTGGCCCATGAACTTGGTCACTTCAAGCACAAGCACATCCTCAAGCGCATCGTCACCATGTTTGCCATGAGCCTGGCCGGCTTTGCGTTGCTGGGATGGCTGGCTACACAGGCCTGGTTCTACACCGGCCTGGGTGTGCAACCGAATCTGGCCGTGGCGGGTTCGACACTGGCGGTGCCCAATGATGCGCTGGCCCTGCTGCTGTTTCTGCTGGCCGTGCCGGTATTCAGCTTTTTCATCTCACCGCTGATGGCGCTGTTCTCGCGCAAACACGAGTTCGAGGCTGACGCCTATGCCGTGACACAGACCAGCGGCAAGGACCTGTCCAGCGCCCTGCTCAAGCTCTACGAAGACAACGCTTCGACGCTCACCCCCGATCCGGTATTTGTGAAGTTCTACTACTCCCATCCACCAGCCTCCGAGCGACTCGCCCGGATGGCGAACTGAGCAGGGACGTCCATACACATGACTTCCATGATGAAGAAAAAAGACTGGTCAGGCGAACCTCGCCGTGCGCTGACGCCGACCGAAGTGGTCTCAAGTCTGGCCAAGGTCGAGGCGTGGAAGCTCAGTGGCGATGGCCAGAATGTGGCTATCGAAAAAACCTACAGCTTTGCCAACTACCACGAGACCATGGCCTTCGTGAATGCTGTGGCCTTCATCGCCCATGTGCAGGACCACCATCCCGAACTGTCCGTGAGCTACAGCCGCTGCGTGGTGCGCTTCAATACCCATGATGTGCAAGGCCTGTCCTTGACGGATTTCGACTGTGCAGCCCAAGTGGATGCACTGCTTGCCTGAGACCACCTCTTGAGTTTGCACCCCACTCTTGACAGCGGTCTGGTCGTCGCGGGCCACGGCCGCCACTTCATGGTGGAAACCCCAGATGGCCAGCGACTGATCTGCCACCCTCGCGGCAAGAAAAGCCAGGCCGTGGTGGGTGATCGCGTGCTCTGGCAGGCTTCGCAGGATGAAGGCACGATCGAGAAAATCGAGCCCAGGCGCAACCTGTTTTACCGCCAGGACGAGATTCGCACCAAGTCGTTTGCCGCCAACCTGGACCAAGTGCTGATCCTCATCGCGGCCGAACCCGAGTTTTCCGAAAGCCAGCTGTCCCGCGCCCTGATTGCCGCCGAGGCAGAACGCATCCAGCCCCTGATCGCACTCAACAAAAGTGATCTGGGCAGCTTGTTCGCGCGCGCCTGGCGCAAGCTCGAACCCTACCGTCGCATGGGCTACACCGTCCTGTCGCTCGCGCTCAATCCAGACACAGCCGCGGCCGGGGCACCTGCGCCCGCAAGCCAGGACAGTATTCCCGACGCCCCCAAACCCACCAGCATTGAGGCGCTGTCCGGGTTGCTGGCAGGCAAGACCACGCTGGTGCTGGGCCCTTCAGGTGCGGGTAAAAGCACGCTGATCAACCGCCTGGTGCCCGGCGCGCGGGTGCTGACAAACGAGATTTCCACCGCTTTGAATTCCGGCAAACACACCACCACGAGCACGAGCCTGTATTGGGTGGACAAAGCCCGCAGCACGGCACTGATCGACTCACCGGGTTTTCAGGAGTTTGGCCTGCACCACATCGAGCCGATGCAGCTGGCGGGCCTTATGCCGGACATCAAGTCCGTGGCGGGCAATTGCAAGTTCTACAACTGCTCACACCTGCATGAGCCCGGCTGTGGCGTAATTTCATCCATGAAATCCGCCGATAGCCCTCGTACTGTAAGCGCAGAACGCTACAAAATTTATAGCGATCTATTTGCCGAATTGTCCCAGCCGAAATACTGAGGCGCTCAGCCCATGAGCCGTGCGAGCGTCAACAGGGCCAGCATCAGCATCCACAGTACGACCGAGCGCCAGACCAGGCCCACGATGCTGCGCAGGTGCGCCAGCACGGGCTCCTGCGCCTGCTCGGGAAACGAGACAGGCTCAAGCCCCGGCTCTGCCGGATCAGCACCGTCCAATGCAGCCTCACCTCCGAGACGCACATTGATCGCCCCCGAAGTAGCGGCCAGCAACACACCGTCGTTGTCACCCGGGAAATTCTGCGCATGCTGGCGCCAGCTGTCGATCGCCTCCTCGAAGCTGCCCACCACAGCAAAACTCAGGGCCGTGACACGCACGGGTATCCAGTCGATAGCCTGCCAGGCTGCGGTCGCTGCGTCATGCACGACGGCGCCCGGGGTGGCACTGCCAACCAGTTCACTGGGTTTCGGCTTCCAGTTGCGTGCCACGAACTCGCTCAGGCGATAGATCACGGCCCCCATAGGCCCCAGCCCGAGGGCCGCCAGCACGGCATACCAGCAAAGCACACCAAACACATGGCGGTGCGCCTGCAACACCGAATACTCGATCACATGGCGCACGATCTCGCTGCGCGGCAAGTCGCGCGCATCGATCTGCTTCCATTCTGCGAGCAACGCGCGCGCACGTGCCTCCTCGCCTGCTTCCAGCGCATCCCGGATATCGGTGAAGTGGTGGCTGAACTGGCGAAAGCCCAGCGTGATGTACAGCACCACCACACTCCACAGCACCCCCAAGGCCCAGCCAAAGGCCGAAACAAGAAACCAGTAAACCGCCAGCGTCGCCAGCGAAGGCAGGCTCACCGCGAGCACCCAGGCCACCCAGCCATGGTGCGGTCGACCGGCATCGAAGTTGTTGGCAATACCTTGCACCCAGCTACGCACCCCAATGTGGATCGGGTTGCCGGAGCTCATGGGACGTGCCTGCTCAAGCAACAGGGCAGCGAGAATGGCGAAAAAACTCATGGCAACATCATAGCGGCCACAGCACAGCACCCAGCTGCGTTCATGACAACTCAGGCCGAAAGGAAACGGTAGAAATTGCGCAACATGCCGGCTGTCGCACCCCAGATGTACCGCTCCACGCGGGCGTCCGGGTCCTGGTAGGGTATGGAAAACCATTCCCTGCGCACCCCCTCCCACTCGAAGGCATGACGCTGGTGGTTCGCCGGGTTCATGAGGAAGTCAAGTGGGACCTCGAAGGCATCAGCCACTTCATTGGCATTGAGGCTCAGACTGAAGCCGGGCTGCACTAAAGCCACGACCGGTGTGATGATGAAGGCCGTTCCCGTGGTGTAGGTGGGTAGCGTGCCCAGCACCTGCACAAGCTCGCGCGCCAGCCCCACTTCTTCCTCGGTTTCGCGCAAGGCGGTCTCCCTCGCATCGGCGTCTGTCTCATCGACCTTGCCACCGGGAAAGGCAATCTGGCCAGAGTGGGTGGCCAGATGCGCTGTGCGCTCGGTCAGCAGCACTGCGGGGCGCTCCCGCATCACGATGGGCACAAGCACCGCCGCCTGCATCGGAACACGGTCGGCAAAACGTTTCTCGACCATGACCTCAGGCGTCCAGACGGGTGGCGTCTTGAAACGCGCACGAAACGCTTCAGGCACAAAATGGGACGACACCACCGCCGGCAAGTGAGAATCCACCCCAAGTACCGGCACCTGGCGCGGGTCAAAGTTGGGAATTCTCGACAGGGGTGTAGTGGGGGCAAAAGCAGTCAACGGGCATGCTCCTGAAACAAAAAAACCGCCGCAAGCATGGAGCTTGGGGCGGTTTGGCAGAAAACAAATACCTTATGCGGTAGCCGTCTTCTTGGCCGGCAGTTTTTCCTTGATACGGGCGGAACGGCCGCTGCGATCACGCAGGAAGTACAGCTTGGCACGGCGCACATCGCCACGGCGCTTGACTTCGATGCTGTCGATCAACGGGCTGTAGGTCTGGAACGTACGCTCCACGCCTTCGCCGCTGGAGATCTTGCGCACGATGAAGCCACTGTTGAGGCCACGGTTGCGCTTGGCGATCACCACACCTTCATAGGCCTGCAGACGCTTGCGGGTACCTTCAACGACCTTGACTTTGACAATCACGGTGTCGCCAGGGGCAAATTCGGGAATGGTCTTTCCCAGACGAGCAATTTCTTCTTGCTCAAGAGTTTGGATCAGGTTCATGATTTCCTCATAGGATCTTGTCCGCGCCAGTGTCGGGATGACACAAAAGGCCTCAAGGCAAACGCAGCGAAGCGGCCGAACAGAGGATCGAAAAGCCTTTGATTATAACCAGATCAGGCTTCATGCGGAAATTTCGGCTTCGGCGAGCTTCCGGCGCCCCTCAGGAGAAGCCTCGATAGCCCACAGGCTCTCAACCGTTTGCACACATGCCCTGGCCGCTTCGGCCCCCTTGGTGACGAAATGCTCGTAAAAAAACCGCTGGTGTTCATGATGCTCATGAAACTGCAAAGGCGTCAGTACCACCGAAAAAACAGGCACGCCGGTTTCGAGTTGCACAGACATCAGGCCATTGATCACCGCCTCCGCCACAAATTCATGCCGGTAGATACCGCCATTGACCACGAAGCCGCAGGCCACGATGGCATCAAACCGGCCCGTGGCGGCCAAGCGCTTGGCATGCAGGGGTATCTCGAACGCGCCGGGCACCTTGAACACTTCAAGCGCCTCAGGGGGGTTACCCATTCGTTCCATTTCCGCCAGAAATGCATCCCGCCCCTGGTTCACGATGTCATCGTGCCAGCCTGACTGGATGAAAGCGACCCGCATGGCAGAGCACTCGCCGGGGGATGTGGATGGATTCATAAGAATAAGACCTCCTGGTTCTGTCGTCACACAACTCAGGGCGTCCAATGCAGCAGCAGCCCCATGCGCGCAACGCGATGAGGCTGAAGACTGTGCGATCTCTTTCATCCGGACTGTGACCGTCGGCTTCGGAGTTACACCGAATCTGCTGACCCCGGCTTGCCAGGGCAAGACCGGGCGCTCGCGGGCTGATGCAAGTGGATTGCAATCACCGCCGGTGGGGAATTTCACCCCGCCCTGAGAACGCATGTCCGACCTTGCGGCCGGACAGCGCTATCTTATCCGTCCTGCCTGGCTAGACAAGCCTCGTCCTGCGGGCTCAGATGTCCAGCCCGACGGGCTTGGACAATCAGATCGGGACGATACTCCGCCGTGATCCGGAGTCGCTGCTCACGCCGCCAGCGCTCGATCTGCTGGTGGTGACCGGACATGAGCACATCCGGCACCTTGTGGCCATCCCAGTCCTCGGGGCGGGTGTAATGCGGACAATCGAGCAGGCCGTCAAGTGCCGGGTTGAAGCTGTCGAACTGGTGACTGCCCTCGTCGTTCAACACCCCGGGCTGCAGGCGAGCCACGGCATCGAGCAGTGCCAGCGCAGCGATCTCACCGCCCGAGAGCACGAAATCGCCCAGGCTGATCTGCTCATCCACCTGCGTGTCGATGAAGCGCTGGTCGATGCCCTCATAGCGGCCACAGACCAGGATGGCGCCCTCGCTGGCTGCCCAGCGCGTCACGCCGGCATGGTTGAGCGGCGTGCCAATGGGAGAAAACAGCACAACGGGCGCTGCGTCATTGCGTTCAGTACGAATACTCTGCAGGCACTGGCTCAAGGGTTCGGCCATCATGACCATGCCGGGGCCGCCGCCAAAGGGGCGGTCATCGATGCGGCGGTAGTTACCCAGGGAAAAATCGCGCGGGTTGGCCATTTTGACGTCCACCAGGCCCATTTCGAACGCTCGGCGTGTGATGCCGCTGCTCAGCAACGGCGCAAACATCTCGGGGAACAGCGTGATGACGTCGAAGCGCATGACGCCGACTCAGTAATCCGGCTGCCAGTCCACACGGATGCGGCGCGCCGGCAGATCCACATCGTCAACATAAGCCGCCACGAACGGAATCATGCGCTCCTGGGTCTTGCCGTCCTGCTCGTAGTCCATGACCAGCACGGTTTGTGCACCGGTGGACAGCAACTCCTTGACGCGGCCCAGGGCCACATCGTCACGGTTAACCACGTCCAGGCCGATCAGATCAACCCAGTAGTACTCGTCCTTGTTGGCGGCGGGAAAGCTGGCACGCGCCACAAAGATGCGCGCGCCACGCAGTGCCTCGGCGGCATTGCGGTCCACGACCTCATTGGCACAGGCCACCACGGTATCGGAGTGCACCTTGGCCTCCTTGATGGCGACCTTCAGGGTGCCCGTGAAGGTTTTGGGGCCTTTTTCAGCCGGCAGCAGATACCAAAGCTTGGAAGAAAAAAGCGCCTCGGGTGTGGCGCTGTAGGGCAGGACCTTGAACCAGCCCTTGATGCCCCAGGCATCGGCGATACGTCCGACCTCAATGGCATCCGCAGGTAATTCGGCTGCTTCGAGGCTGGAGATCATGGGAAGCTGGGACAGGCTCACGCGCGGGGCGAAAGCCTGCCATTCAGACTGCAGTGATCAGGCGGCCTTGGCGGCAGCTTGCTTGATCAGGCGTTCCACGGTGGGGGATGCCTGGGCGCCAACCTCTTTCCAGTAGGTCAGGCGGTCCTGCGCAATGCGGATGCTCTCTTCATTGGCGGTAGCAATCGGGTTGTAGAAGCCGATGCGCTCAATGAAGCGGCCGTCACGGCGGGTACGCTTGTCTGCGACGACAATATTGAAAAACGGGCGTGCTTTTGCACCGCCACGGGAGAGTCGAATGACGACCATGATTTATCCTTTGGGTGGCTGACAGGAATGCCAGCCTTTCATCTGCACTTGATCCAGTGTTGAGACACGCGACATGACCACCCGGCCAGCGACACACTGAATAGCCTTACATTATAACGCTTTCACAATTTATGCCAATCCTGCGCCCCTGCCTTGCCGGTGATATCCCGGCCGTGACCGCTATTTATGCCCACCATGTGCTGCACGGCACGGGTACGTTCGAGATCACCCCGCCCACGGAGGCTGACATGCTGGGCAGGCATTCCGAGGTGCTGTCGCGTGGGCTGCCTTACCTGGTGCTGGAACATGCCGGCCAGCTTGCCGGCTTCGCTTACTGCAACTGGTTCAAGCCCCGGCCAGCCTATCGATTCTCTGCCGAGGACTCGATCTACCTGGCTCCGCACTGCCATGGTCAGGGCCATGGGCGACTGCTGCTGGCAGAGCTGCTCACCCAGGCGCAACGCGCAGGGGTACGCAAGCTCATTGCCGTGATCGGGGACTCAGCCAATGCGGGCTCCATCCATGTGCATCGATCTCAAGGGTTCCAGCACGTGGGCGTGCTGTCTGCCTGTGGCTGGAAATTCGAACGCTGGCTGGACGTGGTGCTGATGGAAAAAAGCCTGGGCCTGGGCAGCAGCCATTCGCCGCGACAATAGGGCATCATGAAAAACAAAACCATTGCCGCCTGGCTGGCTTTTCTCGCAGGCCCCCTGGGCCTGCACCGTTTCTATCTTTATGGTTTTGGCGACATGCTGGGCTGGCTGCTGCCGATTCCCAGCGCCATTGGCCTTTACGGAATACAACGGGTGCAAGAGTTCGGACTGGACGACCAACTGAGCTGGATACTGATTCCGATACTGGGTTTCATCTATGCCGGCTGCGCCCTGACTGCCATCGTTTACGGCCTGACCACGCCCGAGAAATGGAATACCAAATTCAATCCGCAGGCAGCGCCGGATGCGGGTCCGGGGCAGACAAGCTGGCTCACAATTGGCGCCATTGTGCTGGCCTTGCTGATCGGCACCACCGTGATGTTGTCGAGCATCGTCTACAGCTTCCAGCGCTATTTCGAATACCAGATCGAAGAAGCCCGCAAGATCAGCCAGTAGACAGGGGCCGACGAAACGCGGCGTACACCTCAGCCGCGCAGACCCGGACTCAGAACATCTGCAAGCTGACCCAGTAGGCCACAATGGCCACAAAGGCACTTGCCGGTATGGTGAGTATCCAGGCCCAAATGATGTTGCCAGCCACACCCCAGCGCACTGCACTGGCACGGCGGGCTGAGCCAACCCCCACAATGGCTCCAGTGATGGTGTGCGTGGTGGAGACGGGAATGCCCATGCTGGTCGCAATGAATAGGGTCATGGCACCACCTGTTTCAGCGCAAAACCCTCCTACGGGCTTCAGCTTGGTGATTTTCTGCCCCATGGTCTTGACGATGCGCCAGCCACCGAACATGGTGCCCAGCGCGATGGCCACATAACAGCTCACAATGGTCCAGACCGGTGGACTGGTTTCAGATGCAGCCACATAGCCCGTGGCGATCAGCAGCATCCAGATGATGCCAATGGTCTTTTGGGCATCATTGCCACCGTGACCCAGGCTGTAGGCTCCGGCGGACACCAGTTGCAGGCGCCGAAACCAGCTGTCGACCCTTGACGGCGTGGCCCGACGGAATACCCAGGCGACAACCAGCATCATCAAGGAGCCAAGCAAAAACCCAAGGAACGGAGACACAAAGATAAAGGCTACCGTTTTGAAAATGCCGGAGGTCACCAGCGCCGAGGTGCCGGATTTCGCCACCACGGCCCCCACGATGCCGCCAATGAGCGCATGGGATGAACTGCTCGGAATACCGTAGTACCAGGTGATGAAGTTCCAGCTGATCGCTCCGACCAGTGCGCCAAAGACCACATGGGTATCGACCACACCCGGGTCGACAATCCCCTTGCCGACCGTGGCCGCCACACTCAGGTGAAAGATGAAGATGGCGACGAAGTTGAAAAAGGCCGCGAACAGCACGGCCTGGCCCGGTTTGAGCACGCCGGTGGACACCACGGTGGCAATGGAGTTGGCCGCGTCATGAAACCCGTTCATGAAATCGAAGGCCAGCGCCAGAAAAATCAGCAACATCACAACCCACAGGGTGGTCGATACGGTTTGCATGCCGTGCCCAGCCGGTTCAGGAGTTCTCGAGGACGATGCCCTCGATCTGGTTGGCCACGTCCTCGCATTTGTCAGTCACGGTCTCCAGCAATTCATAAATCGCCTTGAGCTTGATCACTTCGCGTACATCAGGCTCCTCACGGAACAACTTGCTCAGGGCGGTGCGCATGACCCGGTCGGCGTCGGATTCGAGACGGTCAATTTCCTCACAGGTCTTCAGGGCCGCCTCGGCAGTATGGGGGTCAGCAATTTTCTCAAGCAGGTACACGCCGTCCTTGACACGCTCGCAGCATTTCACACAGAGGTCTGTCAGGCGGACGATTTCTTCTGTCATGTGCCGCACATCGTAAAGTGCCATGGTTTCTGCCGCATCCTGCAACAGGTCGGCGACATCGTCCATGGTGTTGATGAGTGAGTGAATCTGCTCGCGGTCAATCGGCGTAATGAAGGTCTTGTGCAGCGCCCGGTTGATGTCGTGTGTGATGCGATCGGCGGCCTGCTCGGCCGCATCCACTTCGCGGTTGTACTGCTCTCTCAGATGGTGGTCGCTGTAGTTGGCCACGAGCAGTGAAAACGCGCGTGCGGCCTCCACGATGCGGTCTGCATGCTGGTTGAACATTTCGAAAAAATTGCCATCACGCGGCATCAGCTTGGCAAACAACATCGGGGCCCTTTGGAATTCTTGGTGTCAATGGGGTGACACATTTATGACAGACGGCAGTGTACCTCCGGCCGGCGCTTCAGCCACCCCGAAAGATGAAATACACCGCACCAACCATGCACAGGCCAGCCCAGACATAGTCGAGCCGGAAGGGCTGCTTCAGGTAAATCATCGCAAATGGCACAAACACGCTCAGCGTGATGACTTCCTGCATGATCTTGAGTTGACCCACGCTCAAGCCCGCCTGCTGAAATCCTATCCGGTTGGCCGGAACCTGAAACAGGTATTCGAGCGACGCAATTCCCCAGCTCACCAGAGCCGCGATGTACCAGGGCGCCGTCGCCAGATTCTTGAGATGCCCGTACCAGGCGAAGGTCATGAAAACATTGCTGGCAATCAGCAGCAGCACGGTCTGCAGGGACAGCGGAATGAAGGAAAGGGTGTTCATGGCCGGCATTATCCAGCGCGCCGGCTCTTGAGAGCACACAGAAAAAAGCCCCGCAGCTTGCGCATCGGGGCATTTTTTCTACTCACTGCCGCCGGGCACAGCCGGGTACAGTCTGGAAAGGTTCTGGACTCTCAGGCGCCCACCTTGGCGGCCTCGTCGGTGTACTCGGCCACCTTGTCGAAGTTCAGGTACTGGTAGACCTTGTCGCTCGCGGCTGTCAGCACGCCCATGTCGGCCATGTACTCGGCCTTGGTCGGGATACGGCCAAGCTTGGAGCAGATCGCCGCCAGTTCGGCCGAGCCAAGGTACACATTGGAGTTCTTGCCCAGCCGATTGGGGAAGTTGCGGGTGCTGGTGGAGAACACCGTGGCGCCCTCCTTCACCTGTGCCTGGTTACCCATGCACAGGCTGCAGCCCGGCATTTCCATGCGCGCGCCAGCTGCGCCGAGCACGCCATAGTGGCCTTCTTCGCTCAACTGGTGGGCATCCATCTTGGTCGGTGGTGCCATCCAGAGCTTGACTGGAATGTCGCGCTTGTTCTCCAGCAGCTTGGAAGCGGCACGGAAGTGACCAATATTGGTCATGCACGAACCGATGAACACCTCGTCAATCGCCGCACCGGCCACGTCAGACAGCGTCTTCACATCGTCGGGGTCATTCGGGCAGGCCACGATGGGCTCGTGGATGTCGGCCAGATCGATCTCAATCACGGCCGCGTATTCTGCATCCGCGTCGGCCTTGAGCAGCTTGGGATCAGCCAGCCAGGCTTCCATGGCAGCAATGCGGCGCTTGATGCTGCGCTCATCACCGTAGCCAGTGGAGATCATCCATTTCAGCATCGTGATGTTGCTATTGATGTACTCAATGATCGGCTCTTTGTTGAGGTGTACCGTGCAACCACCGGCAGAGCGCTCGGCAGAGGCATCGCTGAGCTCGAAGGCCTGCTCCACCTTCAGATCCGGCAGACCTTCGATTTCAAGAATACGGCCCGAGAAAATATTCTTCTTGCCTTGCTTGGCTACCGTCAGCAAGCCCGCCTTGATGGCATACAGCGGGATCGCGTTGACCAGGTCACGCAGCGTCACGCCGGACTGCATCTTGCCCTTGAAGCGCACCAGCACGCTTTCGGGCATGTCCAGCGGCATCACGCCGGTGGCAGCACCAAAGGCCACGAGGCCAGAACCTGCCGGGAAGCTGATGCCAATCGGGAAACGTGTATGGCTGTCGCCCCCCGTACCCACCGTGTCCGGCAGCAGCATGCGGTTGAGCCAGCTGTGGATGATGCCGTCACCGGGGCGCAGCGAGATGCCGCCGCGCGTACGCATGAACTCGGGCAACTCGTGGTGCATCTTCACGTCCACCGGTTTGGGATAGGCCGCGGTGTGGCAAAACGACTGCATCACGAGGTCAGCGCTAAAGCCCAGGCAGGCCAGGTCTTTCAGTTCGTCGCGGGTCATGGTGCCGGTGGTGTCCTGGCTGCCAACACTGGTCATCTTCGGCTCGCAGTAGGTACCAGGGCGTACGCCCTTGCCTTCGGGCAAACCGCAGGCACGACCCACCATCTTCTGTGCCAGGGTGTAGCCCTTGTCACTGTCGGCCGGGTTGTGCGGCAGACGGAACACGGTGGAGGCTGGCAGACCCAGCGCCTCGCGCGCCTTGGCGGTCAGGCCACGCCCAATGATGAGGGGAATGCGGCCACCGGCGCGCACTTCGTCCAGCAGCACTTCGCTCTTGAGCTGGAACTCGGCAATCGTCTTGCCATCCTTCAGGGCCTTGCCCTCGTAGGGACGCAGCTCGATCACATCGCCCATCGCCATCTGGCTCACGTCGAGCTCGATCGGCAACGCACCGGAGTCTTCCATGGTGTTGTAGAAAATCGGGGCAATCTTGCTGCCCAGGCAGATGCCGCCAAAACGCTTGTTGGGCACAAAGGGAATGTCCTCACCGGTCCACCACAGCACCGAATTGGTCGCGGATTTGCGGGATGAGCCGGTACCGACCACGTCGCCCACATAGGCGACGAGATTGCCTTTGCTCTTGAGCTCTTCAATGAACTTGACCGGGCCGCGCTTGCCGTCTTCCTCGGGGGTGACGCCGGCTCGCGCATTCTTGTGCATGGCCAGCGCATGCAGCGGGATATCCGGGCGGCTCCAGGCATCGGGTGCCGGCGACAGGTCATCGGTGTTGATCTCACCGGCCACCTTGAACACCGTCAGCTTGATCGCCTTGGGCACTTCGGGACGGCTGGTGAACCACTCGGCATCGGCCCAGCTTTGCAACACGGCCTTGGCGTGCTTGTTGCCCTTGTCGGCTTTTTCCTTCACGTCGTGAAACTGGTCGAACATCAGCAAGGTGTTCTTGAGACCTTCTGCCGCCACCTTGGCCACCGACTCGTCACCCAGCAGGTCGATCAGCGGGCTGATGTTGTAGCCGCCCAGCATGGTTCCCAGCAGTTCGGTGGCCTTCTCACGGGAGATCAGCGCACACTTTTCAGTGCCATGCGCTACGGCCGCCAGGTAGCTGGCCTTGACCTTGGCAGCGTCGTCAACGCCGGCAGGCACTCGGTGGGTAATCAGTTCGAGCAGCGTGGCTTCCTCACCCTTGGGCGGGTTCTTGAGCAGCTCGATCAATTCACCGGTCTGCTGGGCAGACAGGGGCAGCGGCGGAATGCCGAGGGCAGCACGTTCAGCAACGTGAGCGCGGTAGGCTTGCAACATGGTTTACTCCTGATAAATCAAAAAATCGCTACAGCCCTTATAAATCGGGCTTCTATTGCTATCTAATTAATAGTTTTTTGCAGGCTGGCCACTTCTGCAGTCGGGGCTATGGGGGTCACCACCACCACGCTTGGCTGAGGCGTGTCCAGCAAGCTGGGAGGCGGATTCCTCTCCATGTTCTGAGCCACGGTCAACTGTTCGGGACAGGCACAGGCATCGGCCAGTCGCTGGCCGATTTTCTGATTGAGCATCATCGACTTGTTCGGCAACTGCAGCCACACCACACCAGCCTGCTGGTCTTCCAGACGAATGGCGCCGGTAGAGGTGGAGACGGGAGACATGCGGAATTTCTGATGCTTGCTGCTGCTGACCTGCACATTGAAATAGCCCGGCTTGGCGGCATCGGCCTCCACCGTGACGTTGGCGCCCAGTTCGCAGGGCAGATTGCCAACGTACACCTTTTGCGCTATCTCCAGCAAATCGGGCGTCAATGCCACCTCTGCGGCCATGATGCCGGCGGCCATCTGGTTGGCCGTACTCTTGATCTCGACCCGACTGACGTGCCGCTTCTTGGAGGTTGCCGTCTGGGCTGACAGCATGAGTGGCACACATCCAAGCAGGGCGGCTACAACAAGAATCTTTTTCATGGCGCGTCTCCGTTAGTGAGGCTGGGTTGAAAAATAGGACTGCACTGCCTCTGGCAACCGTTTTCCCGTTTGATGGGCACGCTCCAGCACCTGCCAGAAATAACGGTAACTGGCCCGGTCATGCAACTGCCCATCCACGCTGACTGGCGCCCACTGCGCGCGGTCAGCTTCCACCACGATTCTCGCAGCTTGTTCAAGCTCTGCGTTGCCTGGAGACAACGCTTCCAGAATAGGCCGTATCTGACTGGGATGAATACTCCACATGCGGGTGTAGCCCAGTTCACGCGAAGCCTTGCGCGCTGCAGCCTTCATGGCCGCCGTATCACTGAATTCAGTGATCACGCAATGCGAAGGCACCTTGCCATAGGCATGGCAGGCGGCGGCGATTTCCAGCTTGGCGCGCAGCACCAGCGGGTGGCTGAACTGGCCCATGCCATCGAGTTGACTGCTCATGGCACTGGCCGGAATGGCGCCACCATGGGCCGAAACAAAATCCATGAGGCCAAAACTGACGGACTGGACACGCGGATGTGCAGCAATGTCAAACACACGGTGCACGGCAGCCGGTGACTCGACCAGCACCTGCAGAGGCAAGGGATCAAGCCGTCCAGCCTGCTTTGCGGCAGTATCAACTGCACGCACCGCGCGCTCCACATCGGTGACCGACTCCACTTTCGGAATCATCACATGGCACAGCGACTTCGCCGCACCGCCCACAATGGTGTCCACATCGGCCTCAAAGGCTGCATGGTCAACCGGATGCACCCGCACGGCAACTCTGGGGCGCACGACATTTGCTATATTTTCAATAGCTGAATGTGCTTTATTGGCAAGGGCTACAACCATATTTGCATGGTCATGCTCACCACCCACGGGGGCTCCATCCTCGCAATCGAGCGTGACATCAAACACGCAGGCACCGAACTCGGCACTCATGTCGGCCTGCAGCTGCAGGCTTTTGCGCATGCGTGCCTCGACGCCGCTGTAATGGTCACAGACCGGCAGGATGCCCGCCGTGGCCTGGGCGCCAAGGAGGATGTCACGCGGATGCTTCACGCCAGTTGCCCCGCCAGATCGATGCCAAAGACGCTGAAGAACTGCATCGGATGCAAGTCAGGGCGCGCCTGGGTTACCTGATGGTTACAGCAGGTGGGCAACGCCAGCCTGTTCGTCCTGCAGTTCCTTGAGTGTCTTGTTGATGCACTCCTGGCTGAAGGCATCGATGGCCAAGCCTTCAACCAGCTTGTACTCACCGCCTTCGCAGGTCACCGGGAAGCCGAACATCGTGTCTTTCGGAATGCCGTACTGACCATCCGACGGGATGCCCATGGTGACCCACTTGCCATTGGTGCCCAGTGCCCAGTCACGCATATGGTCGATCGCGGCATTGGCCGCCGAGGCAGCCGAGGACAGACCACGCGCTTCAATGATGGCGGCGCCACGCTTGCCCACGGTGGGCAGGAACACATTGGCGTTCCACTCCTGGTCGTTGATCATCTTGGCCACGCTTTCGCCCTTGATGGTGGCAAAGCGGTAGTCGGCATACATCGTGGGTGAATGGTTGCCCCAGACGGTGAGTTTCTCGATGTCTGCCACGGCCTTGCCGGTCTTGGCAGCGATTTGCGAAGCGGCGCGGTTGTGGTCCAGACGCAGCATGGCGGTGAAATTCTTGCGCGGCAGGCTCGGTGCGCTCTTCATCGCAATATAGGCATTGGTGTTGGCGGGATTACCGACCACCAGCACCTTGACGTTGCGGCTGGCGACCTTGTCCAGCGCCTTGCCCTGGGCCGTGAAGATCTGGCCGTTGACAGCCAGCAACTCGGCACGCTCCATGCCGGCTTTGCGGGGCATGGAGCCCACCAGCAAGGCGTAATCGGTGTCCTTGAACGCGGTCATGGGGTCGCTGTGGGCTTCCATGCCGACCAGCAACGGGAACGCGCAGTCTTCCAGTTCCATCATCACGCCCTTGAGCGCTTTTTGCGGACCTTCAACGGGGACTTCGAGCAACTGCAGAATGACGGGCTGATCCTTGCCCAGCATTTCACCGGAAGCGATACGGAACAGCAGGGCGTAACCGATTTGACCAGCGGCACCGGTAACGGCAACGCGAACAGGCTTTTTACTCATGGTAGGGACTTTCCAGATGTAGTGAAACGGGTTCAAGCAGGAAGCCCGAACTTCATACCCGAGGCCTGCCGAATGCCCTCGCAGTTTACTCTCGAAACTGGCTTGCGTCAATTTGTCTTATGTCTTATATAAGATATGATTGGGCGCTTTCATTCAGACACTATCCATCTGGTTTTCACCCTTTCGCCATGTCTCAAGCATTCCCCTCCACAGCAGACCAAACCGCCTCACGCCAGGGTGCGTCAGGCGCTGCCGTGCCAGGGCAGACGGCAGCCTTCAGCCCGCTGTATCAGCAAATCAAGGGGCTGATCCTGCGCAGCCTTCAGGCAGGTGAATGGAAACCGGGCGAGGCCATTCCGAGCGAAGTCGATCTGGCCACGCGTTTTCATGTGAGCCAGGGCACGGTGCGCAAGGCCATCGACGAGCTCGCCGCCGAAAACCTCGTGATGCGCCGTCAGGGCAAAGGCACCTTTGTCGCCACGCATGCCGAGCAGCATGTGCAGTACCGCTTCCTCAAGCTTGTGCCAGACAACGGCGACGTCAACAGCGAAGGCCCAGCCCAGCGCGAGATCATCGACTGCAAACGCCTGCGTGCCAGCGCCGATGTGGCACGCGCACTGCAATTGCGCACTGGCGACGCCGTGCTGCAGGCACGTCGCGTACTGTCGTTCGCCGGCAAGCCCACGATCCTGGAAGACCTCTGGCTGCCTGGCGGCCCGTTCAAGGGGCTGACCGCCGAGCGGCTCACCCATTACCATGGGCCGATGTATGCGCTGTTTGAAACCGAATTCGGTGTGCGCATGGTACGGGCCGAAGAAAAAATACGCGCCGTGCTGCCGGATGCCGCGCAATCGGCCTTGCTGAAGGTTGGCTGCGACACCCCTCTATTGAGCGTTGAGCGGATTGCCTACACCTACAACGACACGCCAATGGAATTGCGGCGCGGCCTCTACCTCACAGACACCCACCACTACCGCAATGAACTCAATTGATTGCAAGCCTTGCGACTCCGTGTCACAGTGCGCGGGTACATGCCAGCACACCCTGTGTTTCACCCGTCTTGCTGCATTGCAATAGAATTTTGGTTTCGCAGTATTCAAAAAGTTACAAAGCAGTTACCACCGAGAAAGCCAAATCATGACTGAACTTGTTACCCCGTCGCGCGCCAAGCGGCCTGAATTCCGCAACATCAACGCCTTCACCGACCTGCCGAGCTACCGCCTGCCTGCCGCCGGCTGGGTCTCCATCCTGCACCGTGTCAGCGGAGCGCTGATGTTCGTGCTGATGCCTTTCATCATCTGGATGTTCGATGTCTCGGTGTCCTCCGAAATCTCTTTCGCCAAATTCACGAATGCGTTCAACCAAGGTATCGGCATCGCACCGGGCTGGTTCATCAAGTTGGTGGCATTGGCGCTGATCTGGGCCTATCTGCACCACTTCATTGCTGGCCTGCGCCATCTCTGGATGGACGTGAGCCACGCCGCCGTGAGCAAGTCATTCGGCAACAGCTCGGCGAGGGTCACGCTGGTGCTGAGCATTGCCCTGGCCCTGATCCTCGGTGCCAAGCTGTTTGGCCTTTACTAATTGCGCAGCTGATCTCTCATCTGCCTTACTGACCAGGAACACAAACCATGTCAACCAACTACGGAACCCATCGCAGCGTCGTCGGTGCGCACTACGGCCTGCGCGACTGGCTGGCCCAGCGTGTCACCGCCGTCCTGATGGCTCTCTTCACGCTCATCGTGCTGGCCCAGATGATCTTCTCGCGCGGCCCGATCGGCTACGAAAAATGGGCGGGCATCTTCTCATCCCAGTGGATGAAGGCCCTGACCTTCGCCGTGATCATCGCCCTGCTGTATCACGTCTGGGTCGGCATGCGCGACATCTGGATGGACTACATCAAACCCGTCTGGCTGCGCCTGTCGCTGCAAGTATTCACCATCGTCTGGCTGGTCGCATGCGCCGGCTGGGCCATCCAGATCCTGTGGAGACTCTGATTCATGACTAACTCCGTCACCAAACGCAAATTTGATGTCGTCATCGTCGGGGCCGGTGGCTCTGGCATGCGCGCCTCCCTGCAACTGGCACGTGCCGGCCTGAACGTGGCCGTGCTGTCCAAGGTGTTCCCGACCCGTTCGCACACCGTCGCCGCACAAGGCGGCATTGGCGCCTCGCTGGGCAACATGAACGACGACAACTGGCACTACCACTTCTACGACACCGTCAAGGGCTCGGACTGGCTGGGCGACCAGGATGCGATCGAATTCATGTGCCGCGAAGCCCCCAAGGTCGTCTACGACCTTGAGCACATGGGCATGCCCTTTGACCGCAACCCCGACGGCACCATTTATCAGCGTCCGTTCGGGGGCCATACGGCCAACTACGGTGAAAAGGCCGTGGAGCGCGCCTGTGCCGCGGCTGACCGCACCGGCCACGCCATGCTGCATACGCTGTACCAGCAGAACGTCAAAGCCAAGACCAGTTTCTTCGTCGAATGGATGGCGCTGGACCTGATCCGCGATGCCGAAGGCGATGTGGTCGGTGTCACCGCCCTCGAGATGGAAACCGGCGATGTGCACATCCTCGAAGCCAAGACCACGCTGCTGGCCACAGGCGGCGCAGGCCGCATCTTCGCCGCCTCGACCAATGCCTTCATCAACACCGGCGATGGTCTGGGCATGGCGGCACGCGCAGGTCTCCCGCTGGAAGACATGGAGTTCTGGCAGTTCCACCCCACCGGTGTAGCTGGCGCGGGCGTGCTGCTCACCGAAGGCTGCCGCGGCGAAGGCGCGATTCTGCTCAACAGCAAGGGCGAGCGCTTCATGGAGCGCTATGCACCCACGCTGAAAGACCTCGCACCGCGCGACTTCGTATCACGTTCGATGGACCAGGAGATCAAGGAAGGCCGAGGCTGCGGTCCGAACAAGGACTACGTGCTGCTCAAGCTCGACCACCTCGGCGCCGACACCATCATGAAGCGCCTGCCTTCGGTCTACGAGATCGGCCACAACTTCGCCAACGTCGATATCACGCGTGAACCCATTCCCGTGGTACCCACCATCCATTACCAGATGGGCGGCATCCCCACCAACGTAAATGGCCAGGTCGTGGTACAAAAAGGTGACGTCCACAATGCCCCGGTCAACGGCCTCTATGCTGTGGGCGAATGCTCCTGCGTTAGCGTGCACGGCGCCAACCGCCTGGGCACCAACTCGCTGCTCGACCTGCTGGTTTTCGGTCGTGCCGCCGGCAACCACATCGTCGAGTTCAACAGCAAGAACAAGACCCACAAACCACTGCCTGCCGATGCGGCCGACAAGACCCTGGCCCGCCTGGCCCGCCTGGACAACGCCAACAGCGGCGAATACGCCCAAGATGTCGCCAACGACTTGCGCGCCACCATGCAACTGCATGCCGGCGTGTTCCGTACACAGGCCAGCATGGACCAGGGTGTGGCCAAGATTGCGGCGATGCGAGAGCGCGTCAATGCCATCAACCTCAAGGACAAATCCCGCGTGTTCAACACGGCACGTATCGAGGCACTCGAGGTCGAGAACCTGATCGAAGCTGCCGAAGCCACCATCGTGTCCGCTGCAGCCCGCCATGAAAGCCGCGGCGCTCATACCGTGGACGACTACAACGACACGCCCGAGCATCCGAACGGCCGCAACGACACCGAGTGGCACAAGCACACGCTCTGGTACAGCGAGGGCAATCGCCTGAGCTACAAGCCCGTGCAGATGAAGCCGCTGACGGTCGACAGCGTGCCGCTCAAAGTGCGCACCTTCTGAAGCCCGGCGCCCAACGACGAGAAACTGGAGTAATACCCCCATGCAAAAGCGTACTTTCCATATCTATCGCTACGATCCGGACAAGGATGCCAAACCCTACATGCAGACCATCGAGGTTGAACTCGATGGCCATGAGCGCATGCTGCTGGATGCCCTCATGAAGCTCAAGGCGGTCGACCCCGGCATCTCCTTCCGACGCTCCTGCCGCGAAGGTGTCTGCGGCTCGGATGCCATGAACATCAATGGCAAAAACGGTCTGGCCTGCCTGACCAATATGCGCACGCTCAAGGGCCCGATTACGCTCAAGCCGCTGCCAGGCCTGCCTGTGGTGCGCGACCTGATCGTGGACATGACGCAGTTCTTCAAGCAGTACAACTCGATCAAGCCCTACCTGATCAACGATACGGTACCGCCCGAGAAGGAACGCCTGCAAAGCCCCGAGGAGCGCGAGGAGCTCAACGGCCTGTACGAGTGCATTTTGTGTGCGAGCTGCTCCACGAGCTGCCCGAGCTTCTGGTGGAATCCGGACAAGTTCGTCGGTCCGGCTGGCCTGCTGCAAGCCTATCGCTTTATCGCCGACAGCCGCGATCAGGCCACCGGTGAGCGCCTGGACAACCTGGAAGACCCGTACCGCCTGTTCCGCTGCCACACCATCATGAACTGTGTCGATGTGTGCCCCAAAGGCCTGAACCCGACCATGGCGATTGGCAAGATCAAGGAAATGATGGTCCTGCGAACGGTCTGAGACCAGCCAGGACCATTGCCGTGGAAGACGTATTGATTGGCGAGCGGGAGCTCAGCAAGCTCAAATGGCGATGCCGCCGGGGCCTGCTGGAGAATGACCTCATCATCGAGCGCTTCTTCCGCAAATATGAAGCCAGCCTGAGCACCCGCCAGGCCCAGGCTTTGAATGAGTTGATGGATCTTAGTGACAATGATCTGCTGGATTTGCACCTGGGTCGCAAGACACTGGCGCAAGTCGAACCCGATCTGGCGCGCGACGATGTGTCTGAAGTTTTGAGTATGTTGAGAGAAAACCGTCTAGAGGGAAAGATATGAAACTAGCTGACAACAAAGCCACCCTGTCGTTCAGTAACGGCAGCCCCAGCATCGATTTGCCCATGTACCAGGGCAGCATCGGTCCGGACGTGATCGACATCCGCAAGCTTTACGGCCAGACGGGCATGTTCACCTATGACCCGGGCTTCCTCTCCACCGCTTCGTGCCAGTCGGCCATCACCTATATCGATGGCGACAAGGGCGAGTTGCTGTACCGCGGCTACCCCATCGAGCAACTGGCCACCCAGTGCGACTTCATGGAAACCTGCCACCTGCTACTCTACGGAGAGTTGCCTGATGCGGCCGGCAAGACCCGGTTCAGTGACATGGTGACCAGCCACACCATGGTCAACGAGCAGATGCAGTTCTTCCTGCGAGGTTTCCGCCGCGACGCACACCCCATGGCCATCCTGACCGGGCTGGTGGGTGGCATGTCGGCCTTCTACCATGACAGCACGGACATCAACAACCCCAAGCACCGCGAAATCGCCGCCATCCGCATGATTGCGAAGATGCCGACACTGGTTGCCCTGTCCTACAAGTACGGTCTGGGCCAGCCCTATATGTACCCGCAGAACAAGCTGAGCTATGCCGGCAACTTCCTGCGCATGATGTTTGGCAACCCCTGCGAAGAGTATGTGGTCAACCCGGTGCTCGAGCGTGCGCTGGACCGCATCTTCATCCTGCACGCTGACCACGAGCAGAACGCGTCCACCTCGACCGTGCGCCTGTGCGGCTCATCAGGCACCAACCCGTTTGCCGCCATTGCGGCCGGTGTGGCCTGCCTCTGGGGCCCGGCACACGGCGGCGCCAATGAAGCGGCGCTGAACATGCTGGAAGAAATCCAGAACATGGGTGGCATCTCCAAGGTCGGCGAGTTCATGAACCAGGTCAAGGACAAGAACTCGAACGTCAAGCTCATGGGCTTTGGCCACCGCGTCTACAAGAACTACGACCCACGCGCCAAGCTCATGCAGGAAACCTGCAACGAAGTGCTGGCCGAGCTTGGCCTGGAAAACGACCCCCTGTTCAAGCTGGCCAAGGCGGTCGAGAAGATTGCGCTGGAAGACGACTACTTCGTGCAGCGCAAGCTCTACCCCAACGTCGACTTCTACTCCGGCATTGTGCAGCGTGCCATCGGCATCCCGGTGAACCTGTTCACCGGCGTGTTCGCCCTGGCCCGCACCGTGGGCTGGATTGCCCAGCTCAACGAAATGATCGGTGACCCCGAGTACAAGATTGGCCGTCCGCGCCAGCTCTTTACCGGTGCCAACCGCCGCGATGTGCAGGCTATCGGCAAGCGCAAGCCCTGATAACGCGCGCACAAGCAAGCCCGTCGCATGGCAACATGGACGGGCTTTTTTTTCGCCCCCTCTCCCCCGCCAAAGGCCTGTACCTTGAAATTCATTGAATCCGCCGACGAACTCCGCGCTGCCATCGCCAGCGACCAGCCAGCACAAGCCTGCTCCTGCGCACTGGGCTCCTGCGCAGGCTGGGAAAGCCTCGCGGAATACCGCTGGCCCCAGCAACAGATGACGACCGTGGGCACGCTGCGTGATGTCGAGCAGTACGAGCCCAGCTTCGAGGAATACCACCCGCAAGGCACACGCTACGACTCGCCCGATGCGCCCGTGGCCGTGAAATTCTTTCCCTACAACCGCTGCGAAGTCTGGCATTGCAGCCAGTGCCAGCGTCACCTGCTGCGCTATACCGAATTTGGTGGCTACAACGTTGACCACCGGGTCCGGATGCTCACACCCGACAAGATTGTTGACTGATTGTGGCCCGTGTTTGCTCCTGTTCTGATAGCTAGTCAGGCAATGCGAGAAAGGGCCACAGCCATATTTGAGGCTAAAAATTCTGACAGCCCAGATATCTCCATGATGGGCTGAACAGCGCACATTTCACACATCGGCAAGCCTCCCATCTCCATCAGCGACGGCTGACACCCCCATAAAAGGGGAAAATACGCATATTGCATCGTCAAACGAGATGCCAAACCTTTGCCATGAAAAGCTCCGAACGCAGTTTCGCCCGCCGTGTTGACCTGACCTCGCTGCAGTTGTTTGTTGCGGTGTGTGAGCTCGGCAGCATCGGCAAGGCCGCGGAGCGGGAGTTCATCGCCGCCTCAGCCGTGAGCAAGCGCCTCAGCGATCTCGAAGCCACACTCGACACCTCGCTCTTGTACCGTCACGCCCGCGGCGTCGACCTGACACCCGCCGGCGAAAGCCTGCTGCACCATGCGCGCTCGGTGCTGTTCAGCCTTGAAAAAATGCAGGGCGAGCTCAGCGAATACGCCCACGGCGTGCGCGGCCATGTGCGCGTGCATGCCAGCATCTCGGCCATCGTGCAGTTCCTGCCTGAAGACCTGGGCGCCTTCACACGCAAGCACCCCGAAGTCAAGATCGACCTCGAAGAACACCTGAGCACCGAGGTTGTACGCGCCGTGCAGGAAGGTGCGGCGGATCTGGGCATCTGCAATATCGCCAACGGCATCGGCGATCTGCAAACCCTGGCCTACCGACAGGACCAACTGGTGCTGATCGTGCCGCAAGGTCATGTCCTGTGCGCACAAACCTCGTTGCGCTTCGAGCAGACGCTGGATTACGACCATGTGGGCCTGCACGCCAACAGCTCCATCCACCTCGCCATGCACCAGGCGGCCGCGCTGACGGGACGCAACATCAAGCTGCGCATCCGCGTCACCGGGCTGGATGCCATGTGCCGCATGATCCACAACGGACTCGGTGTGGGGGTAATGCCGCGCCGCGCCTTCGAGCTCATGCACGGCGTGGGCGAGCTGGCCTGTATCACCCTCGACAACGCGTGGGCCACCCGGCAGATCCAGCTGGTGGCACGTGACTTCAGCACACTGCCGGTCACAGCCCGCCTGCTGGTCGATCACCTCAGCCTGGCTCCGGCCTGACCCTTTGCTCCACAGCCGAATAAAATTCAGACTCAAGAAGGAAAACCATGGGACGCACGCTCTACGACAAAATTTGGGATGAACACGTTGTTCACACCGAAGAAGATGGCACCGCCATCCTCTACATCGACCGCCACCTGGTCCATGAAGTGACCAGCCCGCAGGCCTTTGAAGGCCTGCGCCAGGCCAAGCGCAAAGTCTGGCGCATCAGTTCGATCGTCGCCACCGCCGACCACAACACCCCGACCACCGGCTGGGAGCTCGGCTACGACGGCATCACCGACCCCATCAGCAAGGAACAGATCACCACGCTGGACAGCAACATCAAGGAGTTTGGCTCGGCGGCCTACTTCCCGTTTCTCTCCAAGCGCCAGGGCATCGTGCACGTCATCGGTCCCGAAAATGGCGCGACCCTGCCCGGCATGACCGTGGTCTGCGGCGACTCGCACACCTCGACCCATGGCGCCTTCGGTGCGCTGGCCCATGGCATCGGCACCAGCGAGGTGGAACATGTGATGGCGACCCAGACCCTGCTGGCCAAGAAAGCCCGGAACATGCTCATCAAGGTCGAGGGTGTCCTGCCCCGCGGCTGCACCGGCAAGGACATCGTGCTGGCCATCATCGGCAGGATCGGTACCGCTGGTGGCACGGGTTACACCATCGAGTTTGCCGGCTCAGCCATTCGCGCCCTCAGCATGGAAGGCCGCATGACGGTCTGCAACATGGCCATTGAAGGTGGCGCACGAGCCGGCCTCGTAGCGGTGGACGACAAGACCATCGCCTATTTGAAAGGCCGCCTGCTCGCCCCCACGGGGGTGGAGTGGGACCAGGCCACTGCCTATTGGAAAACGCTGCAATCCGATCCCGATGCCCAATTCGACACCGTGGTGGAGCTCGATGCGGCCAACATCATTCCCCAGGTCACCTGGGGCACCTCACCCGAGATGGTGCTCGGCGTCGATGGCATCGTGCCGGACCCGGACAAGGAAAAAGACCCCAACAAGCGCGACGCGATCGAACGCGCACTGACCTATATGGGCCTGCAACCCGGCAAGCCGCTCAACGACATCTACGTCGACAAGGTGTTCATTGGCTCCTGCACCAACAGCCGCATTGAGGACATGCGCGAAGCTGCTGCGATGGTCAAGAAACTCGGCCAGAAAGTGGCCAAGAACGTCAAGCTGGCCATGGTGGTGCCGGGCTCCGGCCTGGTCAAGGAGCAGGCAGAGCGGGAAGGCCTGCATGAGATCTTCACGGCCGCCGGCTTCGAATGGCGCGAACCCGGCTGCTCGATGTGCCTGGCCATGAACGCCGACCGGTTGGAGCCGGGCGAGCGCTGCGCCTCCACCAGCAACCGCAACTTCGAAGGCCGCCAGGGTGCGGGTGGACGCACCCATCTGGTGAGCCCGGCCATGGCTGCCGCAGCAGCGGTACACGGCCACTTCGTCGACATCCGAAAATTTGCCTGACCTCTCTTTGCAAAGGAACACACCATGAAAAAACTTGCTGCCTTGTTCGCCCTGTCTTTCGCCTTCGTGCTGACAGGTTGCAACACCGTCAAGGGCGTCGGCCAGGACCTCCAGAAGGCTGGCGAAAAGATTGAAGACGCCGCGAAGAAGAAATAACCATGCAGAAATTCACCATACACAAGGGCATTGTGGCCCCGATGGACCGCGAGAACGTCGACACCGATGCGATCATCCCCAAGCAGTTCCTCAAGTCGATCCGCAAGACCGGCTTTGGCCCCAACCTGTTCGACGAGTGGCGCTACCTTGACCCCGGCTACCCCGGCCAGGACCCCGCCACGCGCAAGCCCAACCCGGACTTCGTGCTCAACCAGAAACGCTACGAAGGTGCCTCCATCCTGCTGGCGCGCAAGAACTTCGGCTGCGGCTCCTCGCGTGAGCATGCGCCCTGGGCGCTGGACCAATTCGGCTTTCGCGCCATCATCGCGCCGAGCTTTGCCGACATCTTCTTCAACAACAGCTTCAAGAATGGCCTGCTGCCGATTCAACTCAGCGAGTCTCAGGTCGCCCAACTGTTCAATGAAGCCGCCGCCTTTCCGGGCTACAGCCTTACCGTAGACCTGGAGCGCCAGGTCATCGTCAAACCGCAGGGCGAGGAAATCCCGTTCGAGGTGGCGCAGTTTCGCAAGTATTGCCTGCTCAACGGCTTTGACGACATTGGCCTGACCTTGCGCCAATCCGACAAGATCAAGGCCTTCGAAGCCCAGCGTCTGGCGCAAAAGCCCTGGCTCGCGCACACCACCCTGAGCTGATCGCCCGCCTTCCTAAACCGAATCAACAAAACCTCCAACATGAAAATTGCAGTTCTCCCCGGTGATGGCATCGGAACCGAAATCGTGGCCGAAGCCGTCAAGGTACTCAAGGCGCTTGACCTGTCTTTCGAGATGGAAACCGCGCTCGTGGGTGGTGCCGCCTATGAGGCCCACGGCCATCCCTTGCCGGAAGCCACACTCAAGCTGGCCCAACAGTCCGACGCCGTGCTGTTCGGCGCAGTCGGCGACTGGAAATACGACAAGCTCGATCGCCCGCTGCGCCCCGAACAGGCCATCCTTGGCTTGCGCAAGCACATGGGCCTGTTCGCCAACTTCCGCCCCGCGATCTGCTACAGCCAGCTGGTACACGCCTCGAGTCTCAAGCCCGAGCTGGTGGCTGGGCTGGACATCCTGATCATCCGTGAACTGACTGGCGACATCTACTTCGGCCAGCCGCGTGGCCGGCGCATCGCCGTGGATGGCCACTTCCCTGGCAGCGAGGAGGCATTCGACACCATGCGTTATTCGCGCCCGGAGATTGAGCGCATTGCCCATGTCGCCTTCCAGGCGGCCCGCAAACGCGACAAGCGTGTGACCAGCGTGGACAAAGCCAATGTGCTGGAGACCTTCCAGTTCTGGAAAGACGTGGTCACCGAGGTCGGCAAGGAGTACCCGGACGTGGCACTGGACCACATGTATGTCGACAATGCCGCGATGCAACTGGTCAAGGCACCCAAGAAGTTCGACGTGGTCGTGACCGGCAACATGTTCGGCGACATCCTCAGTGATGCCGCCGCCATGCTCACCGGCTCCATCGGCATGCTGCCCTCGGCCAGCCTGAACACCAAGAACCAGGGTCTGTATGAACCCAGCCACGGCAGCGCGCCCGACATCGCCGGTCAGGGCGTAGCCAATCCGCTGGCCACCATCCTGAGCGCCGCCATGATGCTGCGTTTCAGCCTGAACCAGCCCGAAGCCGCCAAACGGATCGAAACAGCCGTGGATCAGGTGCTGAGCCAGGGTCTGCGTACCCCGGACATTTTCAGCGAAGGCACGACCAGGGTCGGTACGGCCCAGATGGGCGACGCCGTCGTCAAGGCACTCGGCTGACACAGGCTTTGCAACTCGCAAGCCCCGCTCGTGCCGGGCCTTGCGGGCTTGGCTACAATATGAGGATGCGCAAAAGTCTTGCATCCCCCCTCCTGGCTCTGCCCCTGCTTACTGG
The DNA here is from genome assembly GCA_018815325.1 of Gammaproteobacteria bacterium. Taxonomy (GTDB): domain Bacteria; phylum Pseudomonadota; class Gammaproteobacteria; order Burkholderiales; family Burkholderiaceae_C; genus JAHIYE01. Next base: position 136,572 of record JAHIYE010000023.1, read on the forward strand.
TGCGGCTTGGATGACTTTTGTCCGCTTCACCACAACGACCACCATTAAAGGCTGACACAGCCTGGTTCGTCGCGCCCGCCGGCTCGATGAGCCGGGTCAAAAAATACTTTTGAAGGGCAACATCATGAAACTGACAGGCAATCTCGTAGGACTCGTAGGCTGGCGCGGCATGGTCGGCTCGGTCCTGATCGACCGCATGCAGGCAGAGGGCGACTTCGGCTTGATTGAGCCAGTGTTCTTCTCCACCTCCAATGCTGGAGGCAAGGCCCCTGCACAGGCCAAGAACGAAACCACGCTCAAAGACGCCTTCGACATCGAGGCACTCAAGCGCTGCGATGTGATCATCACGGCCCAGGGCGGTGACTACACCACCGAGGTCTTCCCCAAGCTGCGCGCCGCCGGCTGGACTGGTCACTGGATTGATGCCGCCTCCACACTGCGCATGAAAGACGACGCCGTCATCATTCTCGACCCGGTCAACCTGCCTGTGATCAAGAATGCACTCGCCAAGGGCGGCAACAACTGGGTCGGCGGCAACTGCACCGTGAGTTGCATGCTCATGGGCGTGGGCGCCCTCTACAAGGCGGGTCTGGTCGAATGGATGAGCACCCAGACCTATCAGGCAGCCAGCGGCGGCGGCGCCCAGCACATGCGCGAACTGCTCACGCAGTACGGCACACTTAATGCCGAGGTCAAGGCGCTGCTCGATGACCCCAAGAGCGCCATCCTGGAGATCGACCGCAAGGTCATTGCGAAACAGCGCAGCTTGAGCGAAGCCGAGACCATCAACTTTGGCGTGCCGCTGGGCGGCAGCCTGATTCCCTGGATCGACAAGGATCTGGGCAACGGCATGTCCAAAGAAGAGTGGAAAGGCATGGCGGAAACCAACAAGATCCTCGGTCAGGGCGAAGGCTTCGGCAGCCCGGCCGTGCCGGTCGACGGTTTCTGCGTGCGCGTGGGAGCCATGCGCTGCCACAGCCAGGCGCTGACCTTCAAGCTGAAGAAAGATGTGCCAGTGGCCGATATTGAGGCCATGATCGCGGCCGACAATGCCTGGGCGAAAGTGATCCCTAACACTCGCGAAGCCACCATGCGCGACCTGACACCTGTGGCCGTGACCGGCACCATGAACATTCCGGTCGGGCGCATTCGCAAACTGGCCATGGGGCCAGAGTATGTAGGCGCCTTCACGATTGGCGACCAGTTGCTGTGGGGAGCCGCCGAGCCTTTGCGCCGCATGCTGCGCGTCCTGCTGGACGCCTGAATCTGGGCGACCCGGTTCGTAACGGCCTGCATGGTGAACCTGCAGGCCGTTGTCGTTTGACAACAGGAAAGCTTGCGTAAGTTGTCGAAAAAGATTGGTTACAAAGTTAAAAGCTTTCTTAGCTTGTCAGCCTAACATATTGATGCTAACGTACTTTTTCGGTTTTCAGTGCCCCGAAGTTTGTCCAAAAATTGAGAAATAAATGCCAGTCGCTCGAGCCACTCAGGCCACCCTATTGACCGCCAAATCATCCAGCCGGAACAAAACCGTGATGGCTGTTGCCATTTCGGTCCTGCTCGGCCTAGCCTCCAGCAATGCCTTGGCCCTGTCTCTTGGCAGGATTTCGGTACTCTCGGCCCTCGGTGAGCCCTTACGAGCCGAAGTCGACATCCCCAGCATCAATGCCGAGGAAGCAGCCACCCTGAAGGCCTCAGTGGCCATGCCGGAAGCCTTCCGAGCTGCAGGACTCGAATACAACTCGGTCATGAGTGGCCTGCAACTCTCGCTGCAGCGCAAGCCAGATGGCCGCGCCTATATCCGCATCATCAGTGATCGCTCCATCAATGAGCCCTATGTCGACCTGATTCTGGAAGCCAACTGGGCTACCGGCCGCATCGTGCGCGACTACACCATGCTGTTTGACCCGCCGAGCCTGCGGCAGGCTGCGCAGTCCGCCCCCAGCGCCACTCAGATCAGCCCCGCGCGCAGCCCGGCGGCGGTCGCACCTGCTCCCAGCAGTCCAGCGCCGGCCATGGTTCGCCCGCCAACGGCTGCTGCGCCTGCACCGATGCCTGCTGCGGCGCCCAGGCCATCGACTCCGGCGGCAACAGCCAAGAACGCGGCTCCAGCCAAAGAACGTAACCAACAAGTCAGCGTCAAGCGGGGTGATACCGCTGGCGGCATCGCTCTGGCCACCAAATCCGGCACGGTTTCGCTCGATCAGATGCTGGTGGCCATGCTGCGCGCCAACCCGGATGCCTTCATCGAAGACAACATCAACCGGCTTAAAGCCGGGGTCGTGCTCAACTTGCCCAGCGCAGAGCAGGCACAGGCCACCTCGGAGACCGAGGCCAGCCAGATCATCCAGGCGCAGAGCCGGGATTTCGACGAATACCGCAGAAAACTCGCCTCGGCTGCGCCTGTAAGCCAGACGGAAGCCCCACAGCGCAAGGCCAGCGGCAGCATCCAGACCCAGGTCGAAGAGAAAAAACCAGCGGCCACTTCGGCGGACAAGCTGACCCTCTCCAAAGGCGCCGTGCAGGGCAAGACGGTGGAAGACCAGATAGCCAAGACACGTGGAGCGGATGATGCTGCCAGCCGGGCAGCCGAATTGGCAAAAAATGTCAGCGAACTCAGCAAGTTGGGTGCGGCCGCCACCGCCCCCGCGGCCAGCCCCACCGCGATGGAGAGCAAGCCTGATACGCCGGCTCCCGCGATCACGGCCCCTGCGATCACGGCGCCGACGCCCGAGCCGGCACCCGTTGCTACAACTGAGGTGCCTGCTCCCACACCAGCTTCCGCCACACCTGCACCCGCAAAACCACCTGTGCCGGTGCCCACTCCAGCACCAAACGAGCCCGGACTTCTCGACGAAGTGCTCGACAACCCCATGTTGCCGGCAGCCGCGGCAGGCTTGATCGCGCTGCTGGCTGGACTGGGTTTCTACCGCTCCCGGCAACGCAAGCAGTCCGCCATGGCAGACAGCTCCTTCATGGAAAGCCGCCTGCAGCCTGACTCTTTCTTCAATGCCAGCGGCGGCCAACAGGTCGACACCAACGATGGGCCCAATACCGGTTCATCCATGGTTTACTCGCCGAGCCAACTGGATGCTGCTGACGATGTGGATCCCGTGGCGGAGGCCGATGTCTATCTGGCCTATGGTCGCGACCTGCAGGCGGAGGAAATCCTCAAGGAAGCCCTGCGCGCCCACCCCAGCCGCATCGCGATTCACCTGAAACTGCTGGAAATCTATTCCCACCGGCGCGACCTGGTGGCGTTCGAGAATATCGCCCGGGAAGCCTACACGCTGACAGGCGGCACCGGCGCCGATTGGGAACGTGTGTGTGAACTCGGCCAGGAACTCGACCCCGGGAATGCCTTGTATCAGCCGGGCGGCCAGCCAGGCGAATTGGCCAGCCCTCAGACAGTGGCATCAGCCAGCGACAGCCCTGACACTTTCCCGAACGCTGTGACGCAAGCACCTGTCACGCAGGCGCCTGCAGAACTTCAGCCTGAACCCGAACCTGAAAAGCCCGCTGTTGATCTGGATCTGGATCTGGATTTCTCGCTCGATGACGAGCCCACCGAGGTAGTCAAACCAGGTGTAACCCCCGAAGCGGCCATGGAAGCCTTCGAGTTGGATCTGGACCTCGCGCTCGACAATGAAGAACACACGGATGTGCCGGCTGCACCTGTCCAGCCCCAGAACAGTGTCGCCGACGAGTTGCCCGACCTGAGCCTGACGCCCGATGGCTTGTCCCTTGCGGATGGCAGCCTGCCACAAGAACCCACCATCCAAACGCCCCCACCACCGGCCGACAACAGCATGATGGAGTTTGACCTGAGCGCCTTATCGCTTGAGCTCAATACGCCTGCAGATGACACGGCCGGACCGGACACGACAACGGACCCGGAAGACCCGCTTGCCACCAAACTGGCGCTTGCCCAGGAGTTCAGTGCTATCGGCGACAGCGACGGCGCCCGTGCCCTGATCGAAGAAGTCATTGCAGAAGCTACAGGCGAGCTCAAGGCCAAAGCGCAGGATGCCCTGAAAAAACTGGCCTGAGACGGAGCGCGTCGCATGACACACACTGACTCGAGCCTGCCGTGAGGCTGGCTCTGGGCGTCAGCTACAACGGCCAGTCTTACGAAGGCTGGCAGAGCCAGCTCTCGGGACGTACCATTCAGGACAGACTGGAACATGCGCTGGGCAAGTTTGCGGCGCAGCGTGTCTCCACTCTCTGCGCTGGCCGTACCGATGCCGGCGTGCATGGCCTGATGCAGGTGGTGCACTTCGATACCGAACTGGTCCGCGAGACCAACTCCTGGGTACGTGGCACCAACACCTTTCTCCCCCCCGACATTGCGGTGCAATGGGCCCAGGTCGTTCCCCGCGAGTTTCATTGCCGCGCCAGTGCCATCTCCAGGCGCTATGCCTACGTCCTGCTGGAGTCTGCGGTCCGCCCCAGCGTTGATCACGGCCGTGTGGGCTGGTTTTACCACCCGCTCGACGCGCAGGCCATGCAGCAGGCTGCCTCTCATCTGATTGGCGAGCATGACTTCAGTTCATTCCGCGCCTCGGCCTGTCAAGCCCTGTCACCTGTCAAACACCTGCAGCGCATCGAGATCAGCCGGCGGGGCGCTTATTGGCGCTTCGAGTTTGAAGCCAATGCCTTTTTGCACCACATGATCCGCAACATCATGGGCTGCCTGGTCGACATTGGTCAGGGCAAACGACCGCCAGAATGGATACTGGAAGTGCTGGCAGCACGCAGTCGCGATGCCGCCTCGCCCACGTTCTCGCCGGCCGGCCTGTATTTTCTCGGGCCCCGCTATGAAGCCCGTTGGGGCCTGCCGGACCGCACGGCTGCGTATGATGCGCTTCCATGAGCCCGACTTTTCACCATCCGACGGATAAACCACACACCCTAGGGGCAGCCAGAACCCGCATCAAGATCTGCGGCCTCACACGTGAGCAGGACGTGGAGGCAGCCGTGGCAGCCGGGGCCGATGCGGTTGGTTTCGTGCTGTATGACCAGAGTCCGCGTCATGTCACGCCGGCCCGCGCGGCCGAACTGGCCCGGCGGTTGCCCCCTTTTGTCACCCCCGTGCTGCTGGTCGTCAATGCTAGTGCTACAGAAATAATAGCTGCTTGCACAATGATTCCGGGGGCTACGGTTCAATTTCATGGTGACGAGACACCGGCCCAATGTCTGGAGGCCACGCACAACGGCAGCCGCCCATTTCTGCGCGCAGCCCGTATTCCCCTGGGCGAAGCGGGCCGGAGCTTTGACCTCGTAAAATACGCTCAGGATTACTCAACAGCGCAAGCCATCCTGCTTGATGCCCATGTGGACGGGTATGGCGGTGGCGGCAAGGCATTCAATTGGTCACTTCTTCCTCCAAGCGTCGGTGCTCACCTCGTCTTAAGTGGTGGGCTCAATGCTGCAAACGTGATCGATGGCATCTTGCAGGTGCGGCCCCGCTGTAAAAGCCTGGCCGTGGATGTGAGTTCCGGCGTCGAAGCTGCCACGCCCGAAGGGGTTGCACTCAAAGGCATCAAGGACGCCGACAAGATCAATCGGTTCGTCGCGGCCGTACGCGCCGCCGACCAACAATTTGCAGGTTAAACCCATGTTTGAATATCATCAACCTGATCCGACAGGCCATTTCGGAATTTATGGCGGCAGCTTTGTCGGCGAAACACTCACGCATGCCATCAGCGAACTGCGCGATGCGTATGCGAAGTACCAGCATGACCCGGATTTCGTCGCCGAGTTCAAGTACGAGCTGGCCCACTTCGTCGGCCGTCCCTCTCCCGTCTACCATGCTGCGCGCATGAGCCGGGAACAGGGCGGCGCACAAATCTACCTCAAGCGCGAAGACCTCAATCACACAGGTGCGCACAAGATCAACAACACCATTGGCCAGGCCATGCTGGCGCGCCGCATGGGCAAGACACGCATCATTGCCGAAACCGGTGCAGGTCAGCACGGGGTGGCCACCGCGACCATCTGTGCGCGTTATGGCCTCGAATGCGTGGTCTACATGGGCAGCGAGGATGTCAAGCGCCAGAGCCCCAATGTCTACCGTATGAAACTGCTGGGTGCCACGGTAATCCCGGTGGAGTCCGGCAGCAAGACACTGAAGGATGCCCTCAATGAGGCCATGCGCGACTGGGTCGCCAACGTGGACAACACTTTCTACATCATCGGCACCGTGGCCGGCCCACACCCTTACCCGATGATGGTGCGTGATTTCCAGAGCGTGATCGGCGAGGAATGCCTGGTGCAAATGCCCGAGATGCTCAAGCGCGCAGGCTGCAAGACTAGCCAGCCCGATGCAGTCGTGGCCTGCGTTGGCGGTGGCAGCAATGCCATGGGCATCTTCTACCCCTATATCGCGCATGACGCCACCCGCCTGATCGGTGTGGAAGCAGCAGGCGAAGGCATGGACAGCGGCAAGCACTCGGCCTCCCTCCAACTGGGCAGCCCCGGTGTGCTGCACGGCAACCGCACCTATGTGCTGCAGGACGACAACGGCCAGGTAACCGAGACCCACAGCATCAGCGCTGGCCTGGACTATCCCGGTGTAGGCCCGGAGCATGCCTTCCTGAAGGACATTGGCCGTGCCGAGTATGTCGGCATCACTGACAAGGAAGCACTGGAAGCCTTCCACTACCTGTGCCGCACCGAAGGTATCATTCCCGCGCTCGAATCGAGCCATGCCGTGGCCTATGCCATGAAGCTTGCCAAAACCATGCAGGCCAGCCAGTCCATCCTGGTCAACCTGTCTGGCCGGGGCGACAAGGACATCGGCACCGTGGCCGACCTCAGCCATGCAGACTTCTACTGCCGCCCGAGTTGCCAGGGTCAGGCGGTCAAGGGCGGGCAGGCCACCGAACAAACCATCAAAGTGGTCAGCACGGGAGCCAAGCCATGAGTCGGATCAACGCTGCGTTCAGCGCGCTCAAGCAACAAAACCGCAAGGCCCTGATTCCCTTCGTTACCGCCGGCTTTCCCTATGGAGATATCACACCTGAACTCATGCACGGCATGGTGGAGGCTGGTGCCAACGTGATCGAACTCGGCGTACCCTTTTCCGACCCCAGCGCCGACGGCCCGGTGATCCAGGCTGCCGGCGACAAGGCGCTGGCTTTGGGTATCGGCCTGCGCCAGGTGCTCGACATGGTGCGAAGTTTCCGGCAAAAGGACAGCAGCACGCCGGTCGTGCTCATGGGCTATGCCAATCCGATCGAACGCTATGACCAGTTGCACAAGGCCACGGGCGAGAACGCATTTGTGCGCGACGCTGCCAGCGCCGGGGTGGATGGCGTGCTCGTGGTGGACTACCCGCCCGAGGAATGCGAGGGCTTTGCCGCCGCGCTCAAGGCACATGATCTGGACCTGATCTTCCTGCTCGCGCCCACCAGCACCGACGCGCGCATGGCGCAGGTGGCACGTGTGGCCAGTGGCTATGTCTACTACGTCTCGCTCAAGGGCGTGACAGGCGCCGGCACGCTGGACACAGCGGCCGTGGAGGCCATGCTGCCGCGCATCCGCGAGCATGTCAAAATCCCGGTTGGCGTGGGTTTTGGCATTCGGGATGCAACCAGCGCCCAAGCAGTTGGCCGAGTGGCCGACGCCGTGGTGATAGGCAGCAAGATCATCCAGTTGATCGACAATCTTCCCCGCGACCAGGTGGTCCAGACGGCATCGGATTTCCTGCGCGAAATCCGCACCGCTTTGGACTCATAATCCAGCCTCAGTCCAAAAGACCAGTGGAGTAAGCACATGAGTTGGCTCGAAAAACTTCTGCCCCCGAAAATCCAGCGTAGCAGCGACCCTGCGGACCGCCGCAGCGTGCCCGAAGGCGTCTGGATCAAATGCCCGAGCTGCGAGACCGTGCTCTACAAGACCGATCTGCAACAGAACCAGAACGTCTGCCCGACCTGCAGCCACCACCACCGCATTGGTGCGCGGGCCCGACTGAACTTTTTCCTCGATAACGAAGGCCGCTTCGAAATCGGCCAGGAAGTCCTGCCCGTCGATGCGCTCAAGTTCAAGGACAGCCGCAAGTACCCCGAGCGACTGAAAGAAGCGATGGACAACACGGGCGAGACTGACGCGCTCGTCGTGATGGGCGGGGCCGTGCACAGCATCAGCCTGGTGGCGGCCTGCTTCGAATTCGACTTCATGGGTGGCAGCATGGGCTCGGTGGTCGGCGAACGTTTTGTGCGAGGTGTGGAAACTGCCATCGAGCAGAAGGTGCCTTTTCTGTGCTTCACCGCAACCGGTGGTGCTCGCATGCAGGAAGGCCTGCTGAGCCTCATGCAGATGGCCAAGACCAATGCCGCGCTCACGCGTCTGGCCAAGAAAGGCCTGCCCTATATCAGCGTGCTGACCGACCCGACCATGGGCGGCGTGAGCGCTGGCTTCGCCTTCCTCGGCGATGTGGTGATTGCCGAGCCCAAGGCCTTGATTGGCTTTGCAGGCCCGCGTGTGATCGAATCCACCGTACGGGTGACCTTGCCAGAAGGCTTCCAGCGTGCAGAGTTTCTGCTGCAAAAAGGCGCTGTCGACTTCATCTGTGACCGGCGCGAATTGCGCAAGACCATTGCCAGCACGCTGGCCATGCTGCAGCGCCAGCCTGCTGACGCGGTACTCTGAAATCTGTTCCCGAGTGCCGCCTGCCTAGAGCAGTGCGGCACCCTGCAGATGGCCCAGCATGATGCCGAGAATCTGCAGCAGCACCAGCAGCACCAGCGGCGACAGGTCAATGCCGCCAATCAGCGGCACGAAGCGCCGGATCACGCTCAGGGGCGGCCAGCACAGGCGCTGCACCAGATCCGACAACTCCGAGTGGCTCTGTACCCAGGACAGCACCGCATAGACGATCACGAGACCGCTCAGGCCCGAGATCGCCAGCCGCGCCAGGGCAAAGGCCGCCAGGATGGGCACTGACAGAAAGCCCCCCATCGCGCCGACCATGAGCCACAAAACCGTGAACTGAACCAGTTCAATGAGAAAGGCCGCCACCAGGCTGGCCATGTCCCAGCGCCCCAGCGAAGGCACCACGCGGCGCAAGGGCAGGACCAGCCAGTCGGTCACGGCAAAGATAAAGCGGCCCAGGGGATTGCCGGAGCGGGCCGACAGGGGAATACGCTGGTGCTGCATGTAAAGCCGCAGCAGGCACAGTCCCGCCACGATAGAGGCAGCAACTTCCAGCAACAGGGAGAAGATTTGGTAGAGCATGGCTTGGCAAGGAGAATCTGGCCCAATGATAGCGCCCGTAGATGAGCCCCCATTTATGCTGCGGCCCCGCGCGTATCCTGCTGGCTGCGTCGCGCAATTCGGCATGCCTGAACAGCACCGCCAGCAAAGAACTTAAAATCATGGGTTTGGGCTCATCTTCCGCTTTTTCTGCCCCCCAACCCTGCACCTTCATGTCAGACAACAACACACCCCAGGCCGCTCCTCCTCTTGATGAAAACCAGCTGATTGCCGAGCGCCGGGACAAGCTCAAGGTCTTGCGCCAGAAACAGGCAGATGGCCATGGCGTGGCGTTTCCCAACGACTTCAAGCCGGCCGACTATGCCGCCGACCTGTTTGCCGCCCATGCAGGCCAGACAGCGGAAGGCCTGGTCGAGCAGGGCAGCACCGCCAAGGTCGCGGGCCGCATGATGCTCAAACGCGTCATGGGCAAGGCCAGTTTCGCCACCCTGCAAGACAGCACGGGCCGCATCCAGATCTACATCAAGGGCGAGGACATCGGGGCCGACGTCTATGAAAGCTTCAAGCACTGGGACCTGGGCGACATTGTTGCAGCCGAAGGCCGCATCTTCAAGACCAAGACCGGCGAACTCTCGATCCATGCCACGAGTGTGCGGCTGCTGACCAAGAGCCTGCGCCCCATGCCTGACAAGTTCCACGGCATCAACGACCAGGAGGTTAAGTACCGCCAGCGCTATGTCGACCTCATGACCGACGAGGATGCCCGCAAGCGTTTTGTGGCACGCAGCAGGGCCGTCAGCGGCATCCGCGAGTTCATGGTGGCGCACAACTTCCTCGAAGTCGAAACACCGATGCTGCACCCTATCCCTGGCGGTGCGAATGCCAAGCCTTTCACCACGCACCACAATGCGCTGGACCAGCAGATGTTCCTGCGCATCGCGCCCGAGCTCTACCTCAAGCGGTTGCTCGTGGGGGGATTCGATCGGGTATTCGAGATCAACCGCAACTTCCGCAACGAAGGCATCTCGGTGCGCCACAACCCCGAGTTCACGATGATGGAGTTCTATGCGGCCTACTGGAACTACCAGGACCTCATGACCTTCACAGAGGCCCTGGTGCGCGACGCTGCGCACAAAGCCGTGGGCACACTGCAGCTGAGTTACGCAGGCCGTCCCGTCGACCTGAGCCAGCCCTTCGAGCGGCTGACCATTCGCGAGGCCATTCTCAAGTACACCGAGGCGGGTGCGCAGGTCGATGACCCCGTGTGGCTTACCAACGCGCTGCGCAAGCTCGGGTTTACCGAACAGAAACACCGGCTCGCGGGCCGCAGCCTGGCGAGCCTGCAGGTGCTGTACTTCGAGGAAACCGTGGAAGAAAAACTGTGGCAGCCCACCTTCATCTGTGAGCACCCGGTGGAGATCTCCCCGCTGGCACGCGCCAGCGACAAGCATCCTGATGTGACCGAGCGCTTCGAACTCTACATCACGGGCCGCGAATTCGGCAACGGTTTCTCCGAGCTCAACGACGCCGAGGAACAGGCGGCCCGCTTCCATGCCCAGGTAGCCGCCAAGGATGGCGGTGACGACGAAGCCATGTTCTTTGACCACGACTTCGTGCGCGCGCTGGAATACGGCATGCCTCCCGCTGGTGGCTGCGGTATCGGCATTGACCGCCTCATGATGCTGCTGACCGACAGCCCCAGCATCCGCGACGTCATCCTGTTCCCAGCGCTGCGCCGGGAGGCCTGAAATGCGACTGCTGGATCTTTATATTTTCCCTGATAAAAATCAGCGCCGGCCCTTGCGGTACCAGCGCAGGTAGCTATCAAAAAAGGAGCGGGCGAACTGCCCCACTGTCTTGCGTGCCAGTTCCCTGCGGTCAGTCACCTCGAGCTCTGACGCTGGCGAAGAGGGTACGGTGGCGGGAGTCTTCAAAACCTCTTCTTTGCTCGGCGAGGCCACCCGCTTCGATTTGGTTTTGGAGGCTGACACAGCTTCGCCAAGAGGCGCCGTGTCCAGCTGCAGCGCTTGCGTTACCGGCACACGCAGATCGTCCAGGTAGTCATGTGCAATGTTGATGCTGTCACGCACGCCCAGCGCTGCATGGCAGTCCAGCAGCCACTGCTTGCCACATTGAATGCCGAGATCCCGTAACGCATGGATCAGGCCCGCTTCGGTGGATTGTTTGGTTGAAGCCTCGAACTTTGCCAGCGCCTGGCCTCCGTCGACACGGTGCATCAACACGTTCTTGTAGTGCGCAGAATCGAGCTTGCCTTCGGCCAGCAGGCGCTTGACGAAATCAATCGCGCGCATCTCGGCAATCAGCGCGCTGTTGAACGTGATCTCGTTGAGTCGGTCCATGATGGCACTGGCACGGGTAGGCAGCTCAGTCCGAACGATAGGGTTGATCTGCACCAGCACAATATCGCGACTGTCGCAGTGGTAGATCAAGGGATGAATCGCCGGGTTGCCAGAATAGCCACCGTCCCAATAAGCTTCTCCGTCAATTTCCACCGCCTGAAACACCATGGGCAGGCAGGCCGAGGCCATGACGGCACGCGCCGTCAAACGTGCACCTGAGAAAACCTCGGCTTTGCCCGTACTGACGCGCGTGGCAGCCACGAACACTTTTGGCGTTTGCGGGTGCGGTGCCGCAGCCAGGCGTTCGAAGTCGACATGCTGCTCGAGAAACTGACGCAGCGGATTGATGTCAAACGGATTGCTCTGGTAGGGCGACAGCGTCTGGGACCAGAACCGCGTCATCGCGTCCGTCCAGAGACGCGATGATTGCTGCCCAAACAGAATGTCGAAGGGAGCGCGCTGACTTGACGGCTTCGACACCGACGAAGACAGCGCCCCCATGCCAATGATGCCGTCCCAGAATGCGGCCAGGGACTCACGCGCGGCCTCCCGCTGTTGCAGCGGTGACTTGCCTTGCGCAACAGCAAAGCCATGGGCCAGCGCCACCGCATTCATGGCGCCGGCACTGGTACCACTGATGCCATCGAAGTGGACGCGACCGTCCTCCAGCAGCGCATCGAGCACACCCCAGGTGAAAGCCCCATGGGAGCCACCACCTTGCAGGGCCAGATTGACCAGGCAGATTCCGTTTGTTTGGCTTGAATTCATGATCCTAGGGTAGCAAACCTGGATAACAGTGCACATCACATGCACAACTTGTTGCAAAGCTAGAATGGCAGACACGGCTTGCACTTCTACAGGCAAGGACTAGCCGGCAAACGCACCGCGGCGGTGCAAGCGCTTGCAGTGCAATCTCCCCCGCTCCGACGCACGATGAAATACCTCTCGGGTTATCCCGCTCCGCTGCTGGCTCAGGTGCAGCAACTCATGGACAGCAACCGTCTGGGCGAGATGCTGCTCAAAAAGTACATGAGGACGCATGACATTCGCACCGACAAGGTCCTGTTCGACTATGTCCAGGAGCTCAAGTCCGCGTACATACGAAGCTCAGAACCCCTGAACAAGGTGATGTACGACAGCAAGCTGCATGTGATCACCCACGCGCTGGGCACGCACACAACGGTGTCACGCGTGCAGGGCAGCAAGCTCAAGGCCAAGCGGGAAATCCGCATTGCCACCCTGTTCAGGGACGTGCCCATCGAGTTCCTGCGCATGATCGTCGTGCATGAACTCGCGCACCTGAAGGAGCGCGCGCACGACAAGGCCTTCTACCAGCTCTGTACCCATATGGAGCCCGACTACCATCAGCTCGAATTCGATTTGCGCCTGTACCTCACCCATGTAGAGCGCTCGGGCAAGCTGGTGTGGCCAGGGCTCAAGCCACGCGATGCCTCAGCAGCGCTTTGAATACGCCCGTTCGACCCGTGCAATGCGCAACTCGAAATGCGCATACCACCGGGCGTTTCCCTGTGCTTGTGCGTCACGGTGCTCTGCATGGGCCTTCCAGGCTGCAATGGCCTCGATCGATTCCCAGTACGAAACCGTGATGCCGAAGCCATCGTCGCCGCGCGTGCTCTCGATGCCCAGAAAACCGGCTTGCTGTGCTGCGAGTTCAACCATTCGGTCTGCCATGGCCTCGTATCCAGCGTCACCTGCTGTGCGCTGGGAGGAAAAAATCACCGTGTAATACGGCGGCTCGGGAAGCTCGGCAAAGGGAGCGGGTGTCATGGATCGGGACAGGGCTTTGATGTGTAGAACTGTAGCAGCCATCCCGGCTGCGCAGGGCAAGTTCGTCGTGCAAACAGTTCGCTCACTTCGGCATTTCGACGCTGACCTTGATCGACGAATACCACGCTGCCAGGTTCTCGATATCAGCATCGGTGAGCATTTTTGCCACGACACTCATATGAGGACTTTGCCGGCCACCTGAACGGTACGCACGCAATTGCTCGCGAAGGTAGTCTTGCTGCTGGCCACTCAGGTTCGCCGCCCCCGGAAGAACTGCCACGCCATCCACACCATGACAGTGCAGGCATAGCGTCTGTGCCTTGGCCCGCCCCGCTGCCACGTCGCCCGCCAAGGCCGGCTCCAGCAGAGCGCCGGACAGGGCGAGCATCCACAGCGCAGAAAGAAGCAATCGTTTTTTCAACATGATTTTTGAGTCATTCAAAATACAACGGGCCGGGCATCAAGCCCAGCCCGCTCTCGTCTGCCTGGCTTACTTGCCCTGGTAGGAGATGCGATAGATGGCACCCGCCTTGTCATCCGAGACCAGGAGCGAACCGTCGACATATTGCTGCACGTCAACTGGCCTGCCGAGGTAAACACCATCCTCGTTCATCCAGCCTTCAGCGAACGGTTCGGTCTTGGCCGCGTTGCCCTTGTCATCCAGGTAGGTCACCATGACTCTGGCGCCTCTGGGCTTGACCGCATTCCAGGAACCATGCTGGGCACTGAAGATGGCGTTCTTGTACTTGGCAGGAAACATCCGGCCCGTGTAGAACATCATGCCCAGGTCCGCCGCATGCGCCACCATCTCCACCTGAGGCTTGACGTAAATGTCGGCCAGCTCCTTGGGGATCGGCTTGCCCTTGTACTCGTCGGTTCTGACCTCACCCCCGCCGTAATACGGGTGGCCGAACCACATGCCGGGCTTGGGCATCCGGTTCAACTCACCCGGGGGCGTCTCATCCCCCATGCCATCCACCTGATTGTCGGTAAACCACAAACTTTTGTCCTTGGGGTTGAACGCGAGTCCGGCAGAGTTGCGCACACCGGTCGCAACGACCTGCCGGTCCTTGCCATCCCGGTTGAAGCTGACGATGCCGCCAATGCCCACCTTGCGGTACATATCCACTTTTTCTGGCGGACTCACGTTGAATGGCTGCCCGAGTACGATGTAAACCCGGTTGTCTGGACCGATCACGCAGGAGCGTGTGGTGTGGTTGTAGGACTCTTCTTCAGCGGGAATCAGGTCGCCCTGCTTGACGATCGGGATCGCCACCGTATCGGCGCCTTCCATGAAGTATTCCGCTGCCGGGAACATCATCACGCGGTTGCGCTCGGCAATGAACAGGAAACCATCGGGTGAGTAGCAGGCACCTGCGGGAATATCAAATTTCACGCTCGGACTGAACTCCTCGACGGTATCGGCAACGTTGTCCATGTCGCGATCAGTCACTGACCAGACCGTGGACTTGCGGGTCCCGACCCACACCGCGGCCTTGTTGCGGCTCACCGCCATTTGCCGCGCATCGGGCACGATAGCAAACAACTCGATTTTGAAGCCATCCGGCATTCTGATCTGCTGCAAAACCTTCTTCAAGTTTTCTGCATATTTGCCGCCCTGCTCTACCCGCTTCATCGGACCAGAATCGGTTCGCTTGAAGGCGCCCAGCTTGCTCAAGTTTGCGTCATCGTCTTTCGCAAAGCCCGTACTCGCGGAGAACGACAAGACCAGGCTGACCGCCAGGAACATCGCGCTGCGCTTGATTGAACTGCCATTGAGTTGTTTCATGTGCCGTCTCCTCTTTCTGTGTAGTCATTGGAAGAATCCCTGTAGGACCGCATGGGCTAAGACAGCCCACCAAGCCAATTTCAGTTTGGCACTCACCCAAATGATGTAAATAGGGAAAACCCGCGCCCCCAGAGGCCTTCGGCAAGCGCTCAGGCAAGCAGAAGCGAGGGCGGGGTTTGCCGGCCAATAGTGAACATCCGCATCGCACCGACCATCCGGTCTGCCTGCTCCTTGAGACTGGCGGATGCAGCGGTAGCTTGCTCCACCAGCGCAGCATTTTGCTGCGTCATCTGTTCAAGCTGACTCACTGACTGGTTCACCTGACGAATGCCACGGGACTGCTCGCCCGACGCCAGAGTGATGTCACGGATCATGCCGCTCACGCGGCTCACATTGCCCACGATCAGCTGCATGGCTTCACCCGCATCCTGTGCCAGTTGTGCCCCTTCTTTCACCTGGGCTTCGCTGGTGCCGATCAGATGCTTGATCTCGCGTGCGGCCTCTGCACTGCGCTGGGCCAGGCTGCGTACCTCGCTGGCGACCACGGCAAAACCCCGCCCCTGCTCGCCAGCGCGCGCAGCCTCAACTGCGGCATTGAGCGCCAGGATATTGGTCTGGAATGCGATACCGTCAATCACCCCGGTGATCTCGGCAATCTTGCTGCTTGATGCGCGAATACCCTCCATGCTGTTGACCACCTGCATGACCAACGCACCACCCTGCTCTGCCGAACTCGCCGCTGAGGCCGCGATCCCGCTGGCCCCCTGGGCTGACTGGTCAGTCTTCTGCACCGCATCGGTCAACTCCGACAAGGCTGCGGCCGCCTGCTGCAGGCTGGCCGCGGCCTGCTCGGTACGAGTACTCAAGTCCTGGTTGCCACCGGCAATCTGCGCGCTCGCATCGACAATGTTGTCGGCAGAAAAACGAACCTGCGACACCATGCGCTTGAGCGAGTCAATCATGTCGTTGAAGTCCAGCGCCATATGGCCGAGTTCATCGCGTGATTGCAGGGTCACCACATGCGACAGATCGCCCGATTTCACCTGCTCGATTCCGCTGGCCAGCCCATGCAATGGAAGACGAATGCGGCGCACCAGATTCAGCCCCAACAACAGGCCACACACTGTGGCGAGCAAAACGCACAACAACAATATCCTGGTGAGCTTGGAAACTGCTGCATCGATGCGTGCACCTCCCTCGGTGGTCAGCTCGCGGTTGAGCTCGATCACGCGACCGATTGAGGCTTCGGCCGCCAGCGCGGAATCGATGGGTTTCTCGATGTCCATCTCAAAGATGGCCTGGTCCAGAATTTCCTGGCGCTCTATCTTCTCGATGCTTTGCGCAACAGGGTTCAGATAGGCGAGTTGCAATTTCAAGGCGTCTTTGAGCAAGCGTTGCTGCTCCGGATCACGTTCGAGATCAATCGCCTTGTTCAGCAAGGACTGCACGCCAGCGGCATGCTTGCGCCATTGAACAATCCTCTCGGGTACACGGACCATCTTCATCATCAGGTCGATGGAGACATCCTTTTCGGCACGGCGCACGCCTGCCATATGACGCTGGATAGCAGCCAGCCGCTGCAATTGCACCAGATCCGCATCTACGGTCTGTCGGGCTTGCTGTTGTATCCCCCACACAGCATAAGCGGTGAACCCGCTCGTCGCCAGAAACACGCCCACCAGCAGCACGATGGTCAATGCGATGCGCTGCACCAGAGTGAGTTGCAGGCTTGTCATACGAATTTTCCTCGACTCGTGAGACGCAAGCCAGCTCCATACCAGAAGACAGCTTGAGCAGATTGATACAGCAGGCGAATGCCTCACTGCTTTCCCAAAAATTCTATGACTTTGAAGTTTCAAATTCGTGACAACACGATCATGAAAACTCTCCATCCGCTACTTTTTTAGTAGCAAATAATTATTAATTCATAAGGGAAAATAGTGAATTTTATGAAGCCATCGAGAAGGATAAATACTGCCTTCATGGCAGCCCGTTCGCCGGCCTCCATCAACGCGTAGCCATGCTCAGCAAGCGTGTTCGCTCCTGGTCACTGAGTGGCTGGACCGACACCATCTGACGTTCAAGCACCTCCAGATTGGCCTCCGAAGCGTCATGACCCTGCGCTTGACGGGCGAGAATGCGCGCTCGCAATTGCGCTGGACTGGCCTGCGGCGCGAGGATGAAAAAATCCACACCGAGCTCCAAGGCCAGCCGTGCAAAGGCATCTCGCTCGGCATGCTGCAAAAACGCGGCATCGACCACGGTGGACCAGCCCGCCTGCAGTTGCCGGCGTGCCAGCGCCATTAAGTGCGCATAGGTCTGCTCACTCGCCTGCTGACCATAAATGCCTGCGGCAACTCCAGAATGACTTTTCTCTTGCGGCGCGAGGCCGAACAGGCGCTTGCGTTCGACATCAGAGCGAAGCCGCAGCGTCATGCCACTGGCATCGTGCTGCAAGAGCTGGCTCGAAGCCACGGTCTTGCCGCAACCTGACAAACCATGCGTGATGACCAGTCTCGGCTTAGACGGTGAAATCAGCCGCCCAGCCAGCGCAAGGTAAGCGCTGCAAAGGCCGTCATCTTCTCCGGTCTGCTCCCGCCGTATGGCCGCTACCTTGGCACGCACCATGGCACGGTAGACCGCATAAAAGCGCAGAAGCGGCACTGCCTCATGGTCACCGCTGGCTTGCAGCCACTCATTGAGAAACCAGCTGGCCAAGCCGGGTTGCCGATGGTCCAGCAGGTCGATGTACACAAAGGCAATTTCGCTGGCTGTATCGATCCAGCGCAGGGACTCGCTGAACTCGATGCAGTCAAACAGCGTGGGAATACCGTCAATCAACGCGATATTGCCCAGGTGCAGGTCACCATGGCACTCCCGCACACGACCCGCAACCTTGCGCGCCACCAACAACGCCCCCAGGCGATCGAACTCCAGACGACTCCAGTCATGCAACCTCGCGAGTTGGGACTGTGCCAGCGTCCCATGCAGCAGGCGCTGCAGACCGTCGAAATTGTCCATTACCGGCGCAAGGATTTCATCCGGCGTGGCAAAGCGGGAACTCTCTGGCGCGATGGCCGCCTGATCATGGAAATGCACGATACGCTGCGCCAGCGCCGACACATGGTCGGGTGTCAGCGCTCCCTGTGCACACAGGTGATCGAGGCGACCCGCTTCATCGAAGCGACGCATCTTCACGGCATACTCGATAGGAGCCCCCTCACCGCCCCAGACAGGATGCTCAGGCTTACCGGTGATAGCCTCAACGTCAAGGTAGAGCTCGGGTGCGAAGCGGCGGTTGAGTTGCAGCTCGGTTTCGCAAAATTGTTGGCGCAATGCCAGCGTGCTGAAATCCAGGAAAGGCAGCTTTACAGGCTTCTTGATCTTGTAGGCGTATTCACCGGCCAGCAGCACCCAGGAAATATGGGTTTCGATCAGCGTGACTTCATGCACCTTCCCGGGGTAAAGACCGGGTGCCAGCAAGGCCTGAATCAGGGCCGGCCGCACGTCGTGCATCACAGGTCCAGCTTGATCACAACCATGGCCCTCAGGGGATCAGGCCCAGCGCATGCATATAGGCCGGCTGCACCATCAGCGCATCCCAGTCGGGCATGGGCGTTTTTGGCAGCAATGCCAGGCGGCGCGCTTCGCTCGCCTCCTCGGGCTGCCAGCGTCCCTTGAGCTGTGCCTCGGTCAGGCCGTTGATCAAGTCATCCACCGCCGCACCACCATCGACACTCTGGTTGCACAGGAGCACCATGTCACAACCGGCATTGAGCGCTGCCACCGCCGCCTCGGAGTAACTTACCTCCTGCCCGTCAATCAGGCGGGCACCAGCCATGCTGAGGTCGTCGCTGAAGATGGCGCCACCGAAGCCAAGCTGGCCGCGCAGGATGCCGTTCAGCCACTTCGTGGAAAAGCCGGCCGGCCGCGCATCCACCTTCGGATAGATCACATGCGCAGGCATGACACTGGTCAACGACGTGTTGAGCCAGTGGTAAGGCGCTGCATCATCGGCCAGGATGGCCTTCAGGCTGCGTCGGTCCACCGGAATGTCAACGTGCGAATCGGCCTTCACAAAACCATGGCCGGGAAAATGCTTGCCGCAGTTGGCCATGCCGCTTTGCAGCAGGCCCTGCATCAGGCTCTTGGCCAGCAGGGCCGTGACCCGGGCGTCGCGCGAGAAAGCCCGGTCGCCAATGACGCTGCTCTCGCCGTAATCCAGATCCAGCACGGGTGTGAAGCTCAGGTCCACGCCGCAGGCGCGCAACTCAGCCCCCAGCACATAGCCACAAGCGGTGGCGGCATTGGTGGCCTCCATCGCGTGTGCGCCAGGCATTCCACCTTCCTGCAGCCATATCTCGCCCAGCGCCCGCATGGGCGGCAGGTGCGTGAAGCCGTCCGTCCGAAAGCGCTGCACCCGGCCACCCTCATGATCGACGCAGATCAGCAGGTTTTCATCCACCGCCTTGATCTCTTCGCACAACGCGCTGAGTTGTGCGCGATCACGCCAGTTGCGCGCGAACAGGATGATGCCACCCACCAGCGGGTGCAGAAGGCGGCGACGGTCGTCTGCATGGAGACGCAAGCCGGCCACATCGATGATCAGGGGTGCATGCTGTGTCATGTATCGTCAATCCATCAAATATTGTTTGCTATTGAATATATAGCTAGTCAGTCATATTGCAAAAGGGCTAGAGGCCAATTTTCTCCACAACACAAAAACTGGCTGCATAGTCGGACTCATCGGTCACACTCACGTGCGCACTCAGTTGCTGCGCTTCGAACCAGCGCTTGAGCTCGCCATGCAAGACGATGCAGGGCTTGCCGCTATCGAGTTTTCCAATTTCGCACAGGCGCCAGGTCATCGGTATGCGCATGCCCAGACCGATGGCCTTGCTGAAGGCCTCCTTGGCACTGAAGCGCGTGGCCAGATAGCGTATGCCGCGTTCAGGCCAGCGTTCACTGCGCGCTTTCCAGGTGGCCAGTTCGGACTCGCTCAGTATCTTCTGGGCAAAGCGTTCACCGTGGCGATCCAGGCTGCTACGGATGCGCCGGATGTCGCAGATATCGGTGCCGATGCCGTAGATCAATTGCGTACTTTCAGTTTCAGGCAAACGCCGCGTCAATGCAATGCAGGTAGTCCTTGATCGTGGCGCTGTAACCCAGCTCCAGTGCATCGGCGATCAATGCATGGCCGATCGAGACCTCCTGTACCCCGGGCACCTGCTTTAGGAACGTGCTGAGGTTGTCGCGGCTGAGGTCATGCCCGGCATTCACACCCAGTCCGACATCAAGTGCGGCCTGGGCCGCCCTCGCAAAGCGCGCGAGTTGCTCCGCCTGACCAGGCTGGCCCCAGGCAGCGGCATAAGGCTCGGTATACAACTCCACACGATCGGCACCCACGGCTTTCGCTGCCGCCATGACCCCAGGCTCGGCATCCATGAACAGGCTCACGCGCACACCCAGCGCCTTGGCCTCGGCGATGAGGGGGCGCACGCGCTCGGCATCAACGGCCAGGTTCCAGCCGTGGTCGCTCGTGAACTGGCCTTCGCTGTCCGGCACAAAGGTGCACTGCTGCGGGCGCAGCTCGCGCACAAAGTCCATCAGGTTATGAAATGGGTTGCCCTCAATGTTGAACTCGCGATCGGGCCAGGCCTTGAGCAGCGCGGCAAGCTCATGCACGTCCTGGCTGCGGATGTGCCGCTCGTCGGGCCGCGGGTGCACGGTGATGCCATGTGCGCCGGCCTGCAGACACAGCGTGGCGGCGCGCGTGACGCTGGGAATATCGAGGTGGCGCGTGTTGCGCACCAGGGCCACCTTGTTGAGATTGACGGAAAGCGCTGTCTTGTTCATAGGGATTGCAGATCGATCATCATTTGTCGGGTACGGAGTGTCCCGACACCACAATGGTAATTCAGCAGGGCACGCAGCTGCGGCTTGAGTTCGTTCATGACGCCAGCACAGGCCCGCAACGTCGCGGTAAACGGGGCATCGTCCGCCAGCGACTGCTGAAGGGCCAGCCACTGCGTCCCGGTGAGGCTGGCACGGTCCGTGTCGCTGGTCTGGCGCAGGCCACCTTCGGGCACCAGACTGTAGTGCGCCTCTGTCTTGAGCGCACCCAGGGTCATGGTTTGTGCGTCCAGCAGAGGCAGCAGCCCAATCTCGCGCAGCAGCAGCAGCTCGAAAGCCCGCAACGCGGCCCCCATGAGTTCGGAATGCTCTGAGGCCAGCACCTCCACCACATTCGCATAGATGTCGAACAAGGTCTCATGCGGATCATCACGAGCCAGCAGGGTCAGCAGCAACTCATTGAGGTAATAGCCCGACAGCAAGGCCTCGCCCGTGGGCATGACATGGCCGCCCTGCCACTCCGCCCCCTTGAGCGTACGGATCTCGGCATCGCCGCCGAAGGCAACATGCAGGGGCTGCAAAGGCAGCAAGATGGGGCGGAAACTGGAACTGGGCCGCTTGGCCCCCTTGGCCACCAGCGCAATGCGTCCATGGTGACGCGTGAAGACTTCCAGGATCAGGCTGGACTCGCTCCAGTCATAGCGGTGCAGCACAAAGGCTGGCTCGTCAGTGATACGTTTCGCCGCCGCCATAACTCAGCCCGCCAAGCGCCATGCCCCGATACCAGCGAACACCGCAAAACCGGTTCCGTCGGGCTGCAGGCATTGTCCCCTGCAAGTGGGGATCAGGCTACACGCAGCGGGCAAGCCTGGGGGTACGTTCATTCATACCCGAAGCTGCGTACCCGAGCCTCGTCGTCGGCCCAGCCGGAGCGCACCTTCACCCACAATTCGATGAAAACCTTCGCATCCATGAGTTTTTCCAGCTCGACCCGGGTTTCAGTACCGATGCGCTTGATGCGCTCGCCCTTGTCCCCGATCACCATGGCTTTGTGGGTATCACGCTCCACCACGATGGTGGCCGCGATCTTGACCAGGCGCTTCTGTTTGCCGCGCCCCGGCTCCTCTTCGAACTTGTCGATGATCACCGTCGAGGTGTAGGGCAGTTCATCGCCTGTCAGGCGGAACAGTTTTTCGCGCACGGTCTCGCTTGCCAGGAACTTCTCGCTGCGATCGGTGAGCTCATCCGCGTCATACCACCAGGCCTGTTCGGGCAGGTATTTCTCGCAGATGCCGAGCAGCCGCTCGATATCCTTGGCATTCTTGGCCGACATGGGCACGAATTCGGCGAAAGGGTGGCGCTGCTGCATTTCCTGCAGCCAGGGCGCCAGTTCGGAACGCAGATGCACCTGGTCCAGCTTGTTGGCCACCAGCAGGGTCGGCGCGTCCTTGGCCAGCAACGCCAGCACCTTGGCATCGGCCTGATTGAACTTGCCAGCCTCCACCACAAACAGCACCAGATCCACCCCGCTGACCGCGCCCTGCACGGTCTTGTTCAGCGAGCGGTTGAGGGCGTTGTTGTGCCGGGTCTGGAAGCCGGGGGTGTCCACAAACACGAACTGCGTCGCCCCCTGCGTGCGCATGCCGGTGATGCGGTGCCGCGTGGTCTGCGCCTTGCGTGAGGTGATACTGATCTTCTGCCCCACCAGCGCATTGAGCAGTGTGGACTTGCCCACATTAGGCTTGCCCACAATCGCCACGAGGCCGCAGCGCTGAGCGCCGATGGGCTCACCAGATTTTGTATCATTTTCGCCAGCAGACCCCGTCACAAGGGCGTCACCAGCTACAGTTTTAGTAGCACTCATCATTTGCCCTTTGCTTTCAAGGTTTGCAGCATGGCGCTGGCAGCCGCCTGTTCGCCTGCGCGTCGCGAGGGACCAATGCCGCGTTCGGTCAAGTTGAACTCGACGATTTCGCACTCCACATCAAAGGTCTGCTTGTGCGCCACACCCATGGTTCCCACCACGCGGTAAAGCGGCAGTTTCATCTTGCGCCCCTGGAGCCATTCCTGCAACTCGGTTTTCGGGTCCTTGCCGATGGCCTCCATCTCCGGGTTGATCTCCACCGTGCGGAACAGGCGCTGCACCAGTCCCTGGGCTGCGGCGTAGCCGGCATCCAGGTAGACGGCGCCAATCAGGGCCTCCAGCGCATCGGCCAGGATCGAGGGGCGCTTCTGCCCGCCCGACTTCATTTCGCCCTCGCCGAGGCGCAACACCAGAGGCAGGCCAAGCTCCACAGCCAGTTGGTGCAGGGTATCCTGCTTGACCAGATTGGCACGCACCCGCGAAAGATCTCCCTCGGGCAGTGCACTCAGGCGCTCGTACAAGAGGTCGGAGACGGCCAGGTTCAACACAGAGTCGCCCAGAAACTCCAGTCGCTCATTGTGGTCAGCAGAAAAACTGCGATGCGTGACGGCCCTGTCCAGCAGGGACGGATCCTTGAATTCATGCTGCAGACTGCGCTGCAAGGCCTTCAGTCCATCGTTCACGTTATTTGGACTGCCCGGCGTACTTGAGCGTCAGATAGGCCGGTCCGGCAAGATGGATCTCGCGGGTGTAGGCATAGCTGACCACCGTCTTGTCGCCCTGCTTGGTCACTTCAATGTCCTTGGCAGCGATGGACTTGATGTCATCGATATCGGCAGATTTCTGGAAGATACTGCGTACCTCGGCCACCGAGTTGCCATCACGTGCACGGTTGACGGCTCGCTCAACCGCTTGCCATTCAATCACCGTCGGAACCACCTGTGCGACCACCACGCCGGTCACGGCGATAATGCCGCCGACAAACAGCAGGCCGATGAAGGAGATGCCACGTTGTCCTGATTTGCCTCGAATTTTCATACCTGCTCCCTTATGTTGCAGCAACGGCTTCAGTTGAATGAACCAATCCGCTTGAGATTGCTGAAATTCATCCAGACAAAAAATGCCTTCCCGACAATGTTCTTGTCCGGCACAAAACCCCAGTAACGAGAATCGAGTGAATTGTCGCGGTTGTCGCCCATCATGAAGTAACTTCCTTCTGGCACCTTGCAGACAAATCCTTCCACACTGTATCGGCAATTTTGTCGGTTCGGAAAGTCCATGATTTCAGAATCCGAAAAGCCTGCCCGGCGGTTGTCGTCGTTGAGCAAGCGATGGGGCTGCTCACCCAGTGATTCTTCAAACTGCTTGGCGTAGCGCATCGAGTCTTCGTCGAAGAACTCGGCCACCGACCTGGTTTCGATCGGCTTGCCATTGATAATGAGACGCTTGTTGATATAGGCCACCTCGTCACCCGGGACACCCACCACACGCTTGATGTAATCCAGGCTGGGTTTGGGCGGGTAACGGAACACCATCACATCGCCCCGTTGCGGCGTACTGCCTTCGGTGATCTTGGTGTTGATCACTGGCAGACGGATGCCGTAATGGAATTTGTTCACAAGAATCAGGTCGCCCACCAGCAGCGTAGGAATCATCGAACCGGAAGGAATCTTGAACGGTTCGACCAGAAAGGAGCGCAACATGAACACCGCGATGATCACGGGGAACAGCCCTGCGGTCCAGTCCAGCCACCAGGGCTGCATGATCAGGCGAATCTTGGCCTGAGCGATATCGCCATCGACCTGCTTGATGCCCAGCTTGTTCAGATCTTCGCGCCGTTTGATCGCCTCGGCTTCGAGCGTGGCAGCGGCCTTGAGCCGCTGGGGAAGAAAGTAAAAGCGCTCAGCCAGCCAATAGATACCGGTCACCACCGTGGCAAGAAACAGCAAGAGGGCAAAATTGCCCTCGACCACGCCAAAGTACCAGGCCCCGGCATAGCCGACAAAAGCAGCAAGGATGAGAGAGGTGAGGGTTTGCATCAATCCTCCACCTGCAAAATCGCCAGAAACGCCTCTTGGGGCACCTCGACCGAGCCAATCTGTTTCATGCGTTTTTTGCCTGCTTTTTGTTTTTCAAGGAGTTTGCGTTTGCGCGAAATATCACCGCCATAGCACTTGGCCAGCACGTTCTTGCGCAGTGCCTTGATTGTCTCACGCGCAATGATGTTGGCCCCAATGGCCGCCTGGATCGCAACGTCATACATCTGCCTGGAGATGATCTCGCGCATCTTGGCCACCACCGCCCGGCCACGGTAGGCCGACTGGCTGCGGTGCACGATGATGGAAAGCGCATCGACCTTCTCGCCATTGAGCAGAATGTCGACCTTGACAACGTCCGCCGCACGGTACTCCTTGAACTCGTAATCCATCGAGGCATAGCCACGACTCACGGACTTGAGCTTGTCGAAGAAGTCCAGCACGATCTCGCCCAGTGGCATCTCATAGGTCAGCATCACCTGACGGCCGTGGTAGGCCATGTTCATCTGCACACCCCGCTTCTGGTTGGCCAGCGTCATCACGGCACCCACATACTCCTGGGGCATGTAGAGGTGTACGGTCACGATCGGCTCGCGCACCTCTTCCGTCCGCCCCTGGTCTGGCATTTTGGAAGGGTTCTCGACCATCACGACCTCACCGTCGGCCTTCACCACCTGGTACACCACACTGGGCGCAGTGGTGATCAGGTCCTGGTCAAATTCTCGCTCCAGCCGTTCCTGCACGATTTCCATGTGCAGCAGCCCCAGGAAACCGCAACGAAAACCAAAACCCAGGGCCTGCGACACTTCGGGCTCGTAATGCAGGGACGAATCGTTGAGCTTGAGCTTTTCCAGGCTGTCACGCAGCCCTTCATACTGGTTGGCCTCGGTCGGGTACAGGCCCGCAAACACCTGGGGCTGGATTTCCTTGAAACCCGGCAGCGGTTCAGTCGCAGTCAGCGCCGCGCCACCGGTGCCCGGCTTGATCAGGGTAATGGTGTCTCCCACTTTGGCAGCCTGCAGTTCGCGGATACCGGCAATGATGTAGCCCACTTCGCCAGCCTCCAGCGAGGGGCGTGGCTCGTTGCCCGGCGTGAACACGCCGAGGTTGTCAGCGTTGTACGTGGCACCTGACGCCATCATCTTGATGCGCTCGCCCTTGGCCAGACGGCCATCCACCACACGGACCAGCATGACTACGCCGACATAGCTGTCGAACCAGCTGTCGATGATCATGGCGCGCAGGGGGCCTGATGCCTTGCCTTTGGGCGCCGGCACTTTAGCAACAATCGCCTCCAGAATCTCGTCAATGCCCAGGCCGGTCTTGGCCGAGCAGGGAATCGCATCGGACGCATCAATGCCGATCACGTCCTCGATCTCGGCCTTGGCGTTGTCGGGATCCGCGTTCGGCAAATCCATCTTGTTGAGCACCGGCACGACTTCCACGCCGAGGTCGAGTGCGGTGTAGCAATTCGCCACGGTCTGCGCTTCAACGCCCTGACTGGCATCAACGACGAGCAAGGCGCCCTCGCACGCTGACAGTGAGCGTGAGACTTCATAAGAGAAATCCACATGGCCTGGTGTATCGATCAAATTGAGGTTGTAGACCTGCCCATCCGCGGCTTTGTATTTGAGCGAAGCGGTCTGCGCCTTGATAGTTATCCCACGCTCTTTTTCGATCTCCATCGAATCCAGCACCTGGGCTTCCATCTCACGTTCCGCTAAACCACCGCAGCGCTGAATCAAGCGGTCTGCCAGTGTCGATTTGCCATGATCAATGTGCGCAATGATCGAGAAATTTCTGATGTGATTCATCAACGGGAACGCTTAAGTGATTGAATTAAAACGAGAGGACAAGAAAAAAGGGCGCGTCATTGGAAGACGCGCCCTGAACCAACAATCTTTGGCAACTGCGATAGTTGGGACTTCATTGTAGGCAAAAAGCCATGAACGTACAGCCTCAAAATCAGCAATCAATGCGCGTTGCGAGCTAGCAACAAGAATTTTATACACAGCTTATTAACAACTCTTCCCGGGTGCCACATGAACAACTTGTGGGCGAACTGTGGATCGCCTGTGGGTCAATCATGAACATCCCGCATCGTGGATTCCAGCATTTTTAATATGCTTGTAATCCGTCTTGAATGGACTCTATTCTAACCAAAATAGGAAGTTCCAGATTTATAAGTTAGTACACACAAACAAAAAGGCTTGCTCTTGGTATTCCGGAAAAAAATAAAAAATATTTTTTCACCCATAAAAAAGCCCCAACCCAGGAGTGAGTGGGGGCTTTCGGGAGAAACCGTCGGCAAGCGCTTAGCGGTTAGGCCGTATCACGGCGTATTGCGCCAACTGCCCCCGGTGGAACAGCACGTTCACGGTCTTGTTCTTCTCGACCTTGGCCAGCGCAGCCTCAAATTCCTTCACGCTGCCGACCTCTGTATTCGCAATTGCAACGATCACATCACCTTCGCGCAGACCGGCCCGGGCAGCGACTTCGGTGGCGGCATCCACCCTGACGCCACTCTTGAGCTTGAGTTCCTTCTTCTGCGCATCTGTCAATTCGCTCAGCACCAAGCCCAGTGACTGGCCTACGGTGGATGGCTTGGGTTTTTCATCTCGGGTTGTGACTTTGCGAGCTGGCTTCTCGGCCTCAAACTCACCGATGACGACGGCCAACTCCCTGGAACTGCCACGACGAAACACCGTCATGCTGCTCTTGCTGCCAGGCTTGACGCTGCCGACCATGCGCGGCAGGTCCGTTGCTTTCTCAATCGGTTTGCCATCGAACTTGATGATGATGTCCCCGGCTTCTACACCCGCCTTGTCAGCCGGCGCCCCGCTCTCCACCGCGCGCACCAGGGCGCCCTGGGGTTTGCCCAGCCCAATGGCCTCGGCCACTTCCTTGGATACCTGGTCGATCTGCACACCAATGCGGCCGCGCGAGACCCGTCCCGTCGCACGGAGCTGGTCACTGACGCGAACTGCCTCATCCATCGGGATGGAGAATGAAATGCCCATGAAGCCGCCCGAGCGTGAGTAAATCTGGCTGTTGATGCCCACCACCTCACCGCGCATATTGATGAGCGGACCACCTGAATTGCCGGGATTGATGGCTACATCCGTCTGGATAAAAGGCAGGTAGTCGCCCGTATCCCGCTGCTTGGCACTCACGATGCCTGCCGTCACGGTATTCTCAAGTCCGAAAGGCGAGCCAATGGCCATGACCCACTCACCCACCTTGAGGCGACTCACGTCGCCGACCTTCACGGCCGGCAGACCCGTGGCCTCGATCTTCACCACAGCGACATCGGTACGCTTGTCCGCCCCGATGATCTTGGCCTTGAATTCGCGCTTGTCTGTCAGCGTAACGAGCACTTCATCCGCACCATCCACCACATGGGCATTGGTCATGATGAACCCATCGGATGTCAGGATGAATCCGGAGCCCACACCGCGCGGTTGATCTTCCTCACGTGGCTGCGGCTGATTGGGACGAGGTCCCTGACGAGGAATATTGGGAATCGGGATACCGAAGCGCCGGAAGAACTCCTGCATCTCTTCGTCCATGCCATTGTCGGCCGTAGGACGCAATGTGACTTTTTCGATCGTGCGGATATTGACCACCGACGGGCCGACCTGCTCGACCAGATCCGTAAAGTCAGGCAACGCCCGCACTTGTGCGGCAACCGGTGTCACCGGTAACAGCACCGTCACGGCCAACAGCACCGTCACGGCCGTCACGGCCAGCACACTGGCCAACACCGAAGAACCCAGCTTCTTGCGCACGATTTGGATCATCATGGACCTTTCATTGAACAACGTATACATCTTGATGTGAGCCCACTCAAGCTGAATGGTTCATCATATTCAGCCGACAAAGACACACGCTAAAGCCCAGACTTTCCACATGGGGACTCATTTGCGCCGCTCAAGCCCCTGCGCGAAAGCCTGCAGCGTCTGAGGAGGCACCTCGCCCACCACCGTCAGCCACCAGTCCTGGAGGCGCTGGGTCAGCATCTGGGTAGCCCCCATCGACATCACACCCTCTTTGCCATGGCGACGCGGATCGAAGGCATCCACGAACAGCGAAACCGAAGCCAGTCCATCTGAAAAGACCCATTGCACGGTTCCCATGGGCGCCGGATTCCCGTCTGCCGCAACAGAACGCTTGTAGCAACTCATGGCGTGGAACCCTGGCACCTCGGTTTTCAGTGCCCAGCCTTCTGCTTTCGCCGTCGTCTTCGCCAGACTCGGCTTTTCTACCCTGTAGCCATCGGTATGCTCCATCATCTTGCTGAGCTTGCTCATGCTCACGGGCGCATCCATCTCCAGATCGGAGAAAGCCGCCTGCTCGAGAACCCGACCATCTACATCCAGTGTTTCCAGTTTGATGACCAGTCCCGTTTTCTTTTCGCTCCAGACACGGTAGCCAAAACGCAGGCTGTCCTTCGGTTTGAGCAACACCACGTCAGCGTCGAATCCCGCCACACGTTCACTGCCGGTTAGTCTGGCGCTGTAAAACTTGGGAATGGAAAAATCGTTGGCCTTGAGCAGATTGGGGAACAGGCCGAGCGACTCGCGCTTCTCGGATACGGCTACCTTGCTGTCCGGCAGGAAAGTGATGACCTGGTCGTTATGCCGAAATGTCGAGCGTGGAGCGCCGGTGAGCGATTCAACCCGCTCAATCTGCTGCACGCCATCACATACATGCCAGATCTTTGCGCTCGACATGCTGCCTTCTGCCGATACCACGAAGGTGCCGATATAAGCACGACGTCGCGAGGCTTCATGCATGCGCATCAGCCATTCCGAAACGCTTCGTGTGCCCTGCTTGCCTTCCGCTGCAGCGTCAGGCGATGATGCCGGCTGCGGCTCGGCTTGCAGCCAGCTCCCGCTTGCGAACAGCACGCCCACCAATAAAGTGCGCAGTAATTGCCTGGTAGTCATAGACATAAGGAATAGATCAGCATGAGGGTCAAACGACTCAGTGACCCGGCCCCTCAAATGTGGCATTCCTCAGGAAGCCGGCAGGCATTTGCAGCGCCGATGTGCCTCCGAGCTGCTTGTGCGCAGCCAGCAACTCATCGAGCCGAGGATCCCGAATCATGACCTGTGGCTCACCGGCTGAACCTGTCAGCGGCTGCGCTACCAGCGTTGGCGGCGCACTGGCCGACGCCAGTTGCGCCGAATCGCGCCCTGCGTCAGGCAGATTGACAGCATTCCAGCCAATGGCCGCTACAGCCGCCAATGAGGCAAACCCGGCCACGAGCTTCCAGCGAAAAACAGGCTCGTTGGCACTACCCGGCTTGGCCGCAGCTTCAGGCATTGATGCCGACTCCAGAACACGGTCCAGCGGTGTGCCGATAACTTCTCCCTGGAGCCGTCCTCGCAGGCTGGCCACAAAGGCGGGATCGCCCACGCCATCCATTCGCTCACCTGAACGCAGCACCTGGCCCACCAGATGGTAGTCGTGCCATGCAGCACGCACTTCGGCGTGCTGGCCCACGAGCTCCATAAGCGCTGCGAAATCCTTGCCACGTAGTTGTCCATCCACCAGGGCGGACACTAATTCAAGTTGGTTCAAAGAATCTTCAGTTTTCATGTTGCAGCTCTAAAAAATTTACCGCTTCACCAGCGCTTGCCTGACTGGTTCTCCAGCAAGGGGCGAATCTTGGCAGAAATGGCCTCCCGTGCCCGGAATATGCGTGAGCGCACCGTACCAATCGGGCATTGCATCACTTCGGCGATCTCCTCATAGCTCAAGCCATCGATTTCCCGCAATGTCACCGCCTGCCGGAGATCTTCCGGCAAGGCCGCCATGGCGTTGTTCACAGCGGTGGCAATTTCCTTGGCAGCGAACACGGATTCCGGCGTCTCTTCAGTGGTTGGTTCATTTCCGTGCCTGGAAGTTTCATCTTCATCATCAGTGGATCGCAAAGCGCTTTCTGAAACCGTGGGATCACGTTTGAAATCCATCAGGGTTTTCTTGGCCGTGTTGACCGCAATCCGGTAGAGCCAGGTATAAAACTGGGCATCCCCTCGAAACTGGTGCAGCGCACGGTAGGCGCGAATAAAGGTTTCCTGGGCAATATCCTCGACCAGGTCCACATCCCTCACCATGCGACGAATCAGCCGCTGAATCCTGCGCTCGTATTTGATGACCAGCAACTCGAAAGCACGCTGATCGCCCGCCAGCGTGCGCTCGACCAGCATGAGGTCGCTGTCAGTTCCCGGCTCTGGCGTGCCGGGACTCATGATTGCCTGCCCGTCAAAGAATCCCGCTCCGGGCTCGGCTCCTGCGAATCCGCCTGCCGGGCGTGTACGGCCCGCCGAAAGGCTTGCCAGGTCAACGGAGATACACTGCGCTGCAGCCAGAACCAGTGCACAGCGCCTCCCTCTGTCGTCAGGCTCAGCAGCATGGCTTGCTGCAGATCCAGATGCACGTTCACACGTCCGGCATGTGGATCGTGATCTGCGCTCAGCCACCAGGTCTGACCATCCCAGCGCAGCGTGCCGGAGCTGGTTTTCTGCCAGCTCCGTGCGGCCAAGCCTGCACCGAGAACCAGCAGCGTAGCGAACAGCGCATGGCGCCAGTCCCAGGCTCGATCCTCCAGCAGCCAGAACGTGCCTGCCAGCAGGCCCAACAGCCAGGCCAGGGAAAAAACGACTGCCTGAAAATGCGAACGCCCCACCGGGTAACTGACCGCTGGGGCGCTGTGCATGGTTACGTAGCCTGAACTGGGCGTTTCAGACGCGTTTGAAAACAAGTGTTCCGTTGGTCCCGCCAAACCCGAAGTTGTTTTTCACGGCCACGTCAATCTTCATGTCACGTGCCGTATTGGCGCAATAGTCCAGGTCGCACTCGGGGTCCTGGTTGAAGATATTGATGGTTGGCGGGCTCTTTTGGTGATGCAAGGCCAGCACCGTAAAGATGGACTCAATACCACCGGCACCACCCAGCAAATGCCCTGTCATGGACTTGGTGGAGTTGACAACCGTTTTCTTGGCATGCTCACCCAGCGCCGCCTTGATAGCATTGGTTTCATTGATGTCACCCAGCGGGGTCGAGGTGCCATGCGCATTCAGGTAGTCCACCTGGTCAGCATTGATACCGGCATTGCGCAGAGCGTTCAGCATGGCGCGCCGGGGGCCGTCCATATTGGGGGCCGTCATGTGCCCGGCATCGGCGCTCATGCCGAAGCCGCTGAGTTCTGCGTAAATTTTGGCGCCACGCGCCTTGGCATGCTCATACTCTTCGAGCACCATCACACCAGCACCTTCGCCCAGTACAAAGCCATCACGGTCCTTGTCCCAAGGGCGCGACGCTGTCTTCGGGTCGTCATTGCGGGTGCTCAGGGCGCGCATCGCGGCAAAACCGCCTACGCCCAAGGGAGATACAGTGGCCTCAGAACCACCGGCGACCATCACATCGGCATCACCGTACTCGATCATGCGCCCGGCATCCCCGATGTTGTGCAGTCCTGTGGTGCAGGCTGTCGCGATGGCGAGGTTGGGCCCCTTGAAGCCGAAGCGCATCGAGACATGACCCGAGATCATGTTGATGATGGACGCTGGCACAAAGAACGGGGAAATACGCCGCGGGCCACGGTTGGTCAACTCGGCATGGGTGTCCTCGATCAACGGCAAACCGCCAATACCGGAGCCGATCATGCAGCCAATACGCGTGGCCTGTTCCTCTCCCAATGCTTCGCCCGTGGGCAAACCGGCATCTGCAACCGCTTGCGCGGCGGCTGCGACACCGTAATGAATAAAGGTGTCCATCGTTCGAGCTTCCTTGGAGCCCATATAGGACTCCAGATCGAAGCCTTTGACCTCACCTGCGATCTTGCAGGCGAAGTTCGATGCATCAAATTTGGTAATCAGGTCAATGCCGGATTTCCCGGCCAGCAAGCTGGCCCAGGAATCAGCCACCGTGTTACCCACGGGACTGATGCACCCTAAACCTGTGACGACGACGCGACGACGGGACATAAGCTATCTATTCAATGGTTTGCCGGAAATAAGCCCAGGCGAACTGCGAGGCAAGTGAAATCCGAAGACAGCAAGACACTCAGGTATCTACTGCCAACTCCTGGCTGCCACGCACCGCGCTAGCAGGCCTTAGGCTTTTTGATGACTGTTGGCGTAGTCGATCGCGTTTTGCACCGTGGTGATCTTCTCGGCATCTTCATCCGGGATCTCGATGCCGAACTCGTCTTCCAGTGCCATCACCAGTTCAACCGTATCGAGTGAGTCTGCGCCCAGGTCTGCGACGAAAGACTTTTCGCTGGTCACTTGGGATTCTTCAACACCGAGTTGCTCGGCAATAATTTTTTTGACGCGTGCTTCAATATCGCTCATGGTTCCCTCAGAGGGTTGTAAAAGAATCTGTGATTTTAGCCGGCTCAGGGAGCATTCCCCAATCTGGCAGCCGAACAGACAAATCGGCTTGAACTTACATGTGCATGCCACCGTTGACGTGCAGCTCCTGCCCCGTCACATAAGCGGCCTGCGGCGAGGCCAGATAAGCCACTGCGTGGGCAATATCCGACGGGGTGCCCAGATGCCCCAGCGGGATCTGACCCAGCAATGCTTTCTTCTGCTCTTCAGGCAGGCTGGTCGTCATGTCGGTTTCAATAAAGCCCGGCGCAACACAATTCACCGTGATATTACGCGAGCCCAACTCACGTGCCAGCGCACGGGTCATGCCGGCCACACCGGCCTTGGCTGCTGCGTAATTGGCCTGCCCCGGATTACCCGAGGCTCCCACCACGGAGGTAATACTGATGATACGGCCATAGCGCTGCTTCATCATGGTGCGCATCACGGCGCGGCTCATGCGAAAGACGGCTTTCAGATTGGTGTCCAGCACCGCATCCCATTCCTCGTCCTTCATGCGCATGGCCAGGTTGTCACGGGTAATACCGGCATTGTTGACCAGCACCTGCAGGCCACTATGCTCTTTGACAATGGCATCCACCAGCGCATCGACGCCGGCCGCATCATTCACATTCAGGTTGCGACCGCTACAGCCGGCAAAGGCAGAAAGCGTCTCGTTGATTTTGGCCGCACCTTCATCCGATGTGGCCGTGCCAATGACCTTCAAGCCGCGTTGTGCCAACTCCAGCGCGATGGCCGCACCGATACCGCGCGAAGCCCCTGTGACCAGCGCCACCTGTCCTTCAAATTTCATTTCGCTCATGCCAGTAATTCCTTGACGTCAGCCAGACTGGCTGGATCGAACAGTGGCGCTCCAGTCATGTCCGCATCAATGCGCTTGACCAAGCCTGCCAACACTTTACCCGGACCGCACTCGACCACCGTATTGATGCCGCGCGCCTTTATCGCCTGCACACACTCTACCCAGCGCACTGGACCAAAGGCCTGCCGGTACAGCGCATCGCGTATCCGGTCAGCATCGACCTCGACGGCCACATCGATATTGTTGATCAGCGTGATCTGGGGTTGTTCGAAGCTCACCGACTCCAGCTTCTCCTTGAGCTTTTCCGCCGCCGGCTTCATCAGGCTGGAGTGAAACGGCGCAGACACCGGCAGCAGCAAGGCGCGTTTGGCACCCTGGGCCTTGAGTACTTCGCAAGCCTTGTCCACCGCGGTCTTGCTGCCTGCAATCACCGTCTGGGCCGGGTCGTTGAAGTTGACGGCCTCCACCACCTCCAGGCTATTTGGGCCAAAATCCCTTGTCACATCTGCGCAACCTGCTATCACTTTGGAAGCATCCATGCCCAGCACTGCAGCCATTGCACCCACGCCCACCGGCACGGCATCCTGCATGGCCTGAGCTCGAAAACGCACCAGCGGTGCTGCCTGGGCGAGTGTCAGCACGCCCGCGGCCACCATGGCCGAATATTCGCCCAGTGAATGACCAGCCACCGCGGAGGGTGCAACACCGGTTTCCGCCATCCAGGCACGATAGGCGGCGACAGCCGCCACCAGCATCACAGGTTGGGTATTGGTCGTCAGGGCCAGCGCCTCTTTGGGACCCTGGTTGATCAGCAAGCCAATATCCTGGCCCAAGGCAGCAGAGGCTTCCTTGAGGGTTTCGGTCACGACGGGATGGTCGCCCCAGGCGTCGAGCATGCCAACAGACTGGGAGCCCTGGCCCGGAAAAACAAATGCAAAAGGTTTCATGCTGGTGAGCTCTATATGAAGGGTTTCATCAAAATCGCATGGGAGGGGCGGCATCCGCGCCAACCTACAGCGTGAGCAGCACAGCGCCCCAGGTAAATCCCCCCCCCACGCCTTCGAGCATGAGCAACTCGCCAGGTTTGACCTTGCCGCTGCGCACGGCCGTATCGAGTGCCAGCGGAATAGAGGCGGCCGAGGTATTCCCGTGCTGGTCCACCGTCACGACCACCTTGTCCATTGACAGCTTGAGCTTTTTGGCCGTGCTTTGCATGATGCGGATATTGGCCTGGTGCGGGATCAGCCAATCAATGTCGGCCTCGGTCTTGCCGGCCTTGGCCAGCACGGCACGTGCCGCCTCCTCCAGCACACCGACGGCCAGCTTGAACACAGCCTGACCATCCATTTTGAGCAGGGGATCACCCAGCACATTTCCGCCGGAGACATTGCCGGGCACACACAGAATCCCAACATGACTGCCGTCAGCATGCAGATCGCTGGCCAGAATGCCGGGCTTGTCTGACGCCTCCAGCACCACGGCACCCGCGCCGTCACCAAACAACACGCAAGTCGTGCGATCCTTGAAGTCGATGATGCGGGAAAACACCTCGGCCCCCACCACCAGCGCCTTGTGTGCTGCGCCGGTCTTGATCATGGCATCGGCCACGGTCAGTGCATAGACAAAGCCGCTGCACACAGCCTGCACATCGAAAGCTGCCCCGCCATTCGCGCCAAGCTTGTTTTGCAGAATGCAGGCGGTCGAAGGGAACACCATGTCCGGGGTCGAGGTGGCGACAATGATCAGGTCAATGTCATTGGCGTCAAGACCTGCGGCCTGCAGGGCTTGCTTGGAGGCCTCCAGTGCCAGGTCGCTGCTGCACACGTCTGGCGCTGCAAAATGCCGGGCACGAATGCCAGTGCGCTCGACGATCCAATCGTCAGAGCTTTCGACGCCACTGGCAGCCAGTTCAGCCACCAGGTCTGCGTTGCTCAGTCGGCGGGGGGGCAGATAACTGCCTGTACCTGTAATGCGCGAATACGGTCTCATGGATTGTGTTGATGCCAGCCGGCTCAGTCAGGCAGTTGCTGCTGCACCAGCCAGCAAAGGGGCTGCGTGCGCAATGCGAACCTGAACGCGGTCAAGCAAGTTGTTTCGGGCTGCATCATACGCCCGCTCCAGCGCATTCTCAAAAGCCAGCTCATCAGCGGAGCCATGACT
The DNA here is from genome assembly GCA_018815325.1 of Gammaproteobacteria bacterium. GTDB lineage: Bacteria > Pseudomonadota > Gammaproteobacteria > Burkholderiales > Burkholderiaceae_C > JAHIYE01. The sequence goes on from JAHIYE010000023.1 coordinate 172,842, forward strand.
CTTGAACACCAGACCACGCAGGCCGAGCAGCGCAGCACCGTTGTAACGACGATGATCAACCCGCTTTTTAAAAGCAGATAGCACCGGATAAGAGATGATGGCAGCAATTTTGGTAAAAATATTGCTGGAAAATTCAGCCTTGAGGAAGCCTCCAATCATCGAAGCCAAGCCCTCACTGGTCTTGAGTGCGACATTGCCGATAAAGCCGTCACAGACCACGATGTCGACGACCCCCTTAAAAATATCGTTTCCCTCAACATTGCCATAAAAATTCAAATCACCCGAGTTGCCAGCAGATCGAAGCAATTCACCTGCTTTTTTGATGATTTCATTGCCTTTTATGATCTCTTCGCCAATATTGAGCAGGCCAACAGATGGGTTGTCCTCGTTATTGAGGACCGACACCAGGGCAGAGCCCATGACGGCAAACTGAAGCAAGTGCTCAGCCGTACAGTCAACATTCGCCCCCAAATCCAGCACGGTGGTGGCGCAGCCTTTGGCATTGGGTATCTGTCCGGCGATCGCCGGGCGGTCAATGCCATCCAGCGTCTTGAGAAGGTAGCGGGAGATGGCCATCAAGGCCCCTGTGTTACCCGCAGACACGGCCGCTTGGGCCGTCCCCTCCTTGACCTGCTGGATGGCCACCCGCATGGAGGAATCTTTTTTGCGCCGCAACGCCACTTCCAGCGGGTCGTCCATATCGACCACCTCGCTGGCCCCCACGACCCTGGCCCGTGCATGGGAAAAACCCGACAACTGGGCCGGCAAGCCGATCAGCAGCAGTTGTGCATCAGGATGGTGATCGAGAAAATGTTGGCAGGCCGGCAGCGTGACGCGCGGGCCATGGTCGCCTCCCATGCAATCGACAGCAAGTGTGATCATGAGAACTCAGCGCCGGCAGACAAACGGGAACAGAAAGCCAAATGCATCAAAACAAAGGCCCGACGCTACAGCGTTGTAGCTTCGGGCCTTGTAATAACAGCTCGGGTCAGACTTCAGACTTGGTCTTCAGAACCTTGCGACCACGGTAAAAGCCGGTAGGGCTGATGTGGTGACGCAGGTGGGTTTCACCCGTGGTTGACTCCACCGCAATACCCGGGACATTCAGGGCATTGTGTGAACGATGCATGCCGCGCTTGGACGGCGATTTCTTGTTTTGCTGGACGGCCATGATCCGCTCCTTGTGTTGATGTGCCGTATTTGCACAGCACATCGTCGGTTAGTGGGTAACGCGCATCTTTGCGCATGAAGCCTTAGATTATAGCCCAAAATGGGTTTCACCCCGGCTTTTTGGCTCGCAACGACTCCAGGGAGGCAAATGGATTGGGTTTTTCTGCCGAAGCGGCCTCAAAATCCGGATCCACCGCCTGCAGCTTGACTTCGGTGGGGCACACCTCGTGTCGCGGCACCAGGGGCAGCTCCATGAGGAATTCGTCTTCGACAAGCTCATGCAAATTGAAATCCTGGCTCAACACCAGCACATCTTCGTCGGCCTCCTCATCCTGCACCTCGGCTTCGGCCTCATCGGCCACAAACCGGAATGACCGGTCCACCGCCAGCGCCATGTCGGCCGGACCCAGGCAACGCTGGCAGGTCAGCGGCAAGGTGGCGTGTGCCGTCAGATGCAGCCAGGCCTGTGCTTGCCCACCAGGCAGCTCACGCCACTCTCCACGCGCGGTCCATTTGACGGGATAATCCGCACCAAGCCCCCCTGTTTCGGACATCAGCCGCTCATAACTCGATAGCAAATCCTGCTGGCTCAACTGCGCATTTGCCTGCGCAAAAGCCCGCACATCCATCCGCGTGGCAACAAACTCTGGTTTCATGCCCTCAGTGTAAGAGAATCAGGCCATGCACCAACCTGCCATCCGAAAACTCATTCTCGGCTCCACCTCACCATACCGCCGTGAATTGCTCACCCGCCTTCACATCCCCTTCGAAACCGCGTCTCCCGACGTGGATGAGACGCCCGGCGCCTCGGAAACCCCGCCTCAACTGGCGCGGCGGCTGGCCCTGGCCAAGGCCCACGCGGTAGCGGCCCGCGCCCCGGACGCCGTGGTGATCGGCTCTGACCAGGTCGCCGATCTCGAAGGACAGCCGCTGGGCAAGCCTGGCACCCATGCGCGAGCGGTGGCCCAGTTGCAGCAGATGCGCGGTAAAACCGTGGTGTTCCAGACCGCCGTGGCAGTAGTTTGCCTGGCGACAGGTTTCGAAACGGTGGATCTGGCACCGGTCAAGGTGAGATTTCGTGACCTTAGCGACGCCGAGATTGAAACCTATCTGCAGGTCGAAACCCCCTACGACTGTGCCGGCAGCGCCAAAAGCGAGGGCTTGGGCATTGCCCTGATTGAATCCATCGAGAATGACGACCCAACGGCACTCGTTGGTCTGCCCTTGATACGCACCTGTCGCATGCTCCAGGCTGCCGGCATTCCCTTGCTACAAGCCGCGAAAGCCTGAGCATGAGCACCGCCCCCACTGGCAAGCTGTTTCTGGTACCTGCACCACTGGATTTCGGCTGCGAAACCCAAGCCCCGTTGCAAGACGTGATGCCACTGGGCACACTGGCGGTAGCCGCCGGCCTGACGCACTGGGTTTGCGAAAACGCCAAAAGCGCCCGCGCCTATCTCAAGCGCATCAACGATGTGACCCCCCTGTCAGATACGCTGCAATCGCTGCACATTCAGGAACTGCCACGCGAAGTGCATAAGAAAGGCGACCACAGCGGCAATTTCAATGCCAGCCCCTTGCTTGGCGCGGCCCTGCAGGGCCACGACATGGGCTTGCTCAGTGAAGCCGGCATGCCCGCCGTGGCTGATCCAGGCTCCTCGGTGGTGAGGGCTGCCCACGAGCTAGGCATCGAAGTGCGGCCTTTGGTTGGCCCGGTGTCCCTGCTGCTGGCGCTGGCAGCCAGCGGCCTGAATGGCCAGAACTTTGCCTTTGTCGGCTATTTGCCGCAGGATGCCGCGGCCCGGGTGGCGCGCATTCGTGAACTCGAAGGTCTGGCGCTGAAAACCGGACAGACCCAGCTCTTTATCGAAACGCCCTACCGCAATGCGGCCATGTTGCAGGCCTTGCTGAACACCTTGCAGCACAACACCCGACTGGCCGTCTGCAGCGGTCTGACACTGGCCAGCGCATCCTGCCGCAGCGCGACCATCAAGCACTGGAAGCACCAGCCAGCCTCGCTGGACAACGCCACCCCCGCCGTATTTGCGCTGGGGCGTTGAGCGTACCGGGGCTAGCAGCGGGTCAGTGCAGCGCCGGCAGAGACCTGAGCGATTTCACGGCGCCTTCGCCCATGGCCGCACCAAAGCGTTTGAACAGGCGCTCGGCCACGTTGTCACGCTGGGTGTAATCTATGATTTCTTCGGCCTTGACCACTTCTCGCGCCACGTAATCGAGGTTACCCAAGCGGTCAGCCAGACCCAGTTCGATGGCCTGCTGGCCGCTCCAGAACAGGCCGCTGAACATCTCCGGCGTTTCCTTGAGGCGCTTGCCTCGTCCGACCTTGACCACATCGATGAACTGCTTGTGAATCTGGTCGAGCATGGTCTGGGCGTAGGCACGCTGCTTGTCGGTCTGCGGACTGAAGGGATCGAGGAATCCCTTGTTTTCGCCTGCCGTCATCAAGCGGCGCTCCACCCCCAGCTTGTCCATCAGGCCAGTGAAGCCGAAGCCGTCCATCAGCACACCAATGCTGCCCACAATGCTGGCCTTGTCCACATAGATCGCGTCGGCAGCCACCGCGATGTAGTAGGCGGCTGAAGCGCAGGACTCTTCCACCACGGCATACACCGGCTTCTTGTAAATGGCCTTGAGACGGTTGATCTCGTCATTGATGATGCCAGCCTGCACCGGGCTGCCGCCGGGCGAGTTGATCAGCAGCACCACGGCGCGTGAACCCTTGTCCTCGAATGCGCTGCGCATGGCCGACACCACCGTATCGGCACTGGCCTCGGCACCCGAGGCGATCTCACCCTTGATCTCCACCACGGCCGTGTGCGGCTTCGAAATATCCGTGTTCACGGTGCCGCGGTCCATGAACGACCACCACACAAAAATAAAGAACGAGAGCCAGGCCAGACGTACGAGGGTTCTCCAGCGGCGCGCCAGCTTCTGCTCGTGGAGCGAAGCGAACGCCAGTTTTTCAAGTGCCTCGCGCTCCCAGCCTGGTTGATTGGTCAAGCCGTCTTTTGCTACTTTTTTTGTAGCTACCTGCGCTTTTTCCATGGGGGCTTCAGGCTGATTTATTGCCTGATCTTGTTGATCGGGGTGGTGGGGGTCGGTCATGTCAGAACTCAAGTGGTTTCAAATTATGGGCAGTATGCCAGTGCACAACACCGTCATGCTCTGCAAGGTCTATCTTCACCAGGCCACCGCGGCAGGGCCCGCCGGCGCACTCACCGGTATCGGGCCGGTAGGTGGCGCCATGGGTCGCGCACATGAGCCAGCGGCCCGTGCTGTCAAAGAAGCGGTCGGGCTGGTAATCCATTTCCATGGCCACATGCGCACAGCGGTTCAGGTAGGCATGGCATTTGTCCTCGAAACGGATCGCAAAAGCCCGGCAGGTCTGGCCCTGGTAGATCACATCGAAGGGCACAGCCATCCCCCCGTTCTGCAAATCAGCCGCATTGCACAAGGGGATACCCTGTTCAGCCATGCTGGGCCAGCCAGTCATGCAGTTCACGCACGGAATGGGCCACAAACAAGGGGCCGAGCGACTCGAACGCCTCGGGCTCATGGGCGCCATAGCTCACCCCCACACTCGGGCAACCCGCATTCAATGCCATTTGCAGGTCATGTGTGGTGTCGCCCACCATCAGGGTGCGGGCCGGCTCTACCCCCAGTTCGCGCATCAGTTCATGCAGCATGCGCGGGTCGGGCTTGCCTGCAGTTTCATCTGCGGTACGTGAGCTGTCGAACACGCCCTTGAGCTCCACCGCATGCAGGGCATCATCCAGTCCACGGCGACTCTTGCCTGTGGCTACGGCCAGCCAGTGCTGGCGGGCTTTGAGCTCGGTCAGCATGTCCAGCGTGCCCTTGAACAGACTGAGCTCATTTTGCTTGGCCGTGTAATGGTGCCGGTAACGTTCTCCCAGTTCAGCATGCCGGTGTGCCGGCACATCGGGAGCGGCGTGTGCCAGCGCCTGCAGCAAAGCCATGCCAATGACGTAGGCAGCATCCTTGTCGCTGGGCACGGTACCACCCACATCCTGCACCGCCAGCTGGATGGAGCGCGTGATGATGGCCGTGGAATCAAACAGTGTGCCGTCCCAGTCGAAGGCAATCAGGTCGAACTGCCGCTGCTTGACGCGGGACCGGGCGGAAGGATGGTGCTCAGGACTTGGGTTTGGCAACATGGACAAGAAACTCATGTAATTCGGATGGCAAGGAGGCCAGCAGGGCTATGCGTTCGCCTGTCGCCGGGTGGTTGAACTGCAAGCGCCAGGCATGCAGGAACATGCGTTTGAGCCCCTGCTTTTGTAAGGCCTTGTTCAGCTCGAAGTCACCATATTTGTCATCCCCCGCGATGGGATAGCCCTCAGAAGCCAGATGCACCCGGATCTGGTGGGTGCGACCGGTCTTGATTGTCACCTCCAGCAAGCTAAAGCCCGGGTCCAGCCGACCAGCGGCAGCAGCCTCCCCGCCTGGCGGGGTTTTCACAGGTGAGTCCGGACTGATTTTCACCAGCGTCACCGAACGCATGCCATCCGGGTCGTCCTTGGCCACCACCTTGACGCGGCGTTCGCCGTCGGCCAGCAGGTATTTGTGCAAGGGCTTGTCCAGCACCTTCTTGCTCGCCGGCCACGCGCCTTTGACCAAGGCCAGGTAAGTCTTGCCGGTTTCCCGCTCGCGAAACTGGTCCTGCAGGTGTTTGAGGGCGCTGCGCTTCTTGGCGATCAGCAATATCCCGCTGGTTTCCCGATCCAGTCGATGCACCAGCTCCAGAAACCTGGCCTGCGGACGGGCCATACGCAACTGCTCGATCACGCCAAAGCTCACGCCCGAGCCCCCATGCACGGCCACGCCAGCGGGCTTGTCGATCGCCAGCACATGTTCATCCTCGAACAGCACGGTGAACTCCCGTGCTGGAGCACCCCGCGCCATGACGGCAGCCATGGCCTCGGACTTTTCTGCTACCCGTTCCGACACGCGCACTGGCGGCAATCTCACCTGATCGCCGAGTTCGACCCTTGTATCTGCTGAGGCCCGACCTTTGTTAACCCTCACTTCGCCACTGCGAATGATGCGGTAGACATGGGTTTTAGGCACGCCCTTGAGTTGCCGGATCAGGAAGTTGTCCAGGCGCTGGCCGGCGGAATCCTCATCCACCTGCACCATTTTGACCTGGGGGGCTTGGGGAGGCTGTTTGCCCCCTATAATGTCTTTCACTAGCGTATGGCTGTAAGTGGTTGATTTATCTGGAGTTTAGTCCACTCACCGCTTTCCGCCACGCTGGCAGGTCGATGCCACCGGATGTTCTGCACGCAAACCGCAAGCCAGTTGCTTGCTGTGGCGCTCACAGCGAACGGTCAAGCTGACGAATTGAAACACTGATACGGAATACCCAAAGTTCACAGACATGCAGTCTGTGAACGGAATGAAGCGAGATGTTTGTGTTGTTGAGCCTGTTGCAAGTTGGCCTGCGGTGGATTTTTATCCCCGGCACAGGCACGCAATGGCTTGCTGTGCCCACACGATGGGCACATTCTGCTTTCCCATTGAGAGCCGGTACACAGCTGCATCCCCTCGCCACCATCCACGCGCCTATGCCTCGGCTCATCGTTTGAGTCGCGGTTCTCCGGCAATTCCCTTCGTTTCAAAGCGTCAGTCGGTATCGTTTGCTCACATGAGCAGATAAATAAGTCGAAAGACTTTGGAGACAGTCAGTCGCGGCCAGGTGCCGCCAAGACAGCTCTCACTGACAGAGAAGGTGCTACCCATGAAACGGATGCTGATCAACGCCACGCAGGCTGAAGAACGCCGCCTGGCGATAGTGGACGGGCAAAAACTGCTCGACTACGAAATTGAAATCGAAGGGCGCGAACAGCGCAAAGGCAATATCTACAAGGCCGTCGTCACGCGCGTCGAGCCTTCGCTTGAGGCCTGTTTTGTCGACTACGGTGAGGATCGCCACGGCTTTCTGCCGTTCAAGGAAATTTCCAAACAGTATTTCCAGCAAGGCGTCTCGGTCAGCCAGGCGCGCATTCAGGACGCGATCAAGGAAGGCCAGGAGCTGCTGATCCAGGTCGAGAAGGAAGAACGTGGCAACAAGGGCGCAGCCCTCACCACCTTCATATCGCTGGCAGGCCGCTATGTGGTGTTGATGCCCAACAACCCCCGTGGTGGTGGCGTCTCGCGCCGCATCGAGGGCGAAGACCGCGCTGAGCTCAAGGAAAACATGGACCAGTTGGAATATCCCAACGGCATGTCCATCATCGCTCGCACCGCCGGTATCGGCCGCAGCGCACCTGAGCTGCAGTGGGACCTGAACTACCTGCTCAAGCTGTGGAACGCCATTGACGGCGCCACCAAGGGTGGCAAGGGCGCTTTCCTGATCTACCAGGAATCGAGCCTGGTGATCCGAGCCATTCGCGACTACTTCAACAACGACATCGGCGACATCCTGATCGATACCGACGACGTGTACGAGCAGGCCCAGCAGTTCATGGCCCACGTGATGCCCGAGCATGCTGCGCGCGTGAAACGTTACCGTGATGATGCCCCACTGTTCTCGCGCTTCCAGATCGAACACCAGATTGAATCGGCCTACGCCCGCACGGTAACGCTGCCTAGCGGCGGCGCGATCGTGATCGACCACACCGAGGCCCTGGTTTCGGTAGACGTGAACTCGGCCCGTGCCATCAAGGGCGGCGACATCGAGGAAACCGCCACCCGCACCAACCTGGAGGCTGCCGACGAAGTGGCCCGCCAGATGCGTCTGCGTGACATCGGTGGCCTGATCGTGATCGACTTCATCGACATGGAAGAAAGCCGCAACCGCCGCGAAGTGGAAAACCGCCTGCGCGACGCGCTGCGGCAGGACCGCGCGCGCGTGCAGTTCGGCTCGATCAGCAAGTTCGGCCTCATGGAGATGAGCCGCCAGCGCCTCAAGCCTGCACTGTCTGAGGGTGCGTCCATCCCCTGCCCGCGCTGCGGCGGTTCGGGCCATATCCGCGACACCGAATCCAGCGCCCTGCAGATCCTGCGAGTCATCCAGGAAGAGTCCCTGAAGGACAACACGGCCTCCGTGATGTGCCAGGTCCCGGTCGAAGTGGCGTCTTTTCTGCTCAACGAGAAACGTACCGAAATCGCCAAGATCGAGCTTCAGCAGCGCATCAATGTGCTGATGATTCCCAACAAGACCTTCGAGACTCCCAACTACAAGCTCGAACGCCTCAAGCACGATGACCCCCGTCTGGATGACATGGCCGTCAGCTACAAACTGGCTGATGAAAAAGAAGCCGTGACGTCCGTGACGCGTCGCTCGCAAGAGCCCACCAATCGCCAGTCACCCGTCATCAACGGCGTGCTGCCCGATGCGCCAGCCCCCATCGCTGTGCCCAAGCCGGAGGCCATGGCCCACGCTGCACCGGCCGCACCGCGGACCGCTCCACGTCGCAACCCGGCGCCGTCCACTCCGATCGAACAGGGTTTCTTTGGCTGGCTCAAGAGCCTGTTCGCGCCAGCGCCGGTTGCGCCTCCTCAGGCCAAGCCCGCTGAAGAATTGAAGAAGGATGTCAAACGCGAAGGCCGTGGTGACGGACGCGGCGAAGGCCGAGGCGGCCGCGGGGGTCGCGGTGGTCGTGGCGGCCGCGGGGGTGAGCCGCGCGGTGAAGGTCGTGGCGACCGCCCCGAAGGTAATGGCGAGGCTCGCGGCGAACGTAACGAGCGCGGTGGTCGCGGTGGTGAGCCACGCGGTGAAGGCCGTGGCGAAGGCCGCCCCGAAGGCAATGGCGAGGCTCGCGGCGAACGTAATGAACGCGGTGGCCGTGGCGGCCGTGGCGGTCGCGGTGAACGTGGCGACCGCCCTGCCCAGCGCGAACGCTTCGACGCAGAAGGCAAGCCCATGAGCCAGGAGGCCGCGGCCGTACAGGCTCCGGATGCCGGCGCTGAGGCGCCCAGGTCAGAGCCGCGCCAGGATCGTCCGCCACGTAATGGCGAACGCGGAGAACGTGGTGGCCGTGGCCGTGGTCGCGGCGGTGATCGGGGTGAACGCAGTGACCGCCCTGAGCGCACCGACAACCAGGCCCAAGAAGGCCGTACGGAAGAAGATCGTCCAGGCAACCGTCCCGAAGGCCGTCCCGAGCGAGCCCCCCGCGAAGACAACCAGCGCCTGGAAACCCCGCCTGAACGCCGCGACGCCAGCGCATCCGATATCGCAATGGCAGCCCCGTTAGCCGAAAACACTGTGGGCGAAACCAGCGAGCAGGACAATGACCACGAATCGCGTGATACGCGTGAACGTCGCTCACGTGACCGCTATGGCCGGGATCGCCGTGACCGTGGCCCGCGTCAGGACCAAGGCACCCAGGACGGTACAGCGCCCGACCTGTTCGGCAGCACGGCAGAACCTGTGACCAATACGCCAGTGCGCGCAGCAGAAGTTCAGGCCATGCCGGCCCCCCTTGCAGCGCCGGTTGTCAAGGCTGAAACAGCCCCGGCTGCGTCGGCCCCCAAGGTGGCCGTAGCCGCCGCACCGCAGGGACTGCCCAAGGTGCAAGGCTTTGATCTGCCCCTGGATACGCTCAGCCAGATTGCCGAGAGCTCCGGGCTGCAGTGGGTCAACTCGGATATGAGCAAGGTGGCGGCTGTCCAGGCCGCCATCGCCGCCGAGTCCAAGGTCGTGCACGTGCCACGTGAGCGGCCTGCACCGGTCGTGATCGACGAGGGTCCGCTGGTTCTGGTGGAGACCAAACGTGATCTGCGCAATATGCCTGCACCACAGGAGCCTTCGCAGACGACCTGATCGTTGCTTTGGCATCAAAAAGGGCGCCTTTGGCGCCCTTTTTTTGTACCTGCCGAACGCTTGCTCAGAACAACTCGACCCCGCCGACTTTGGCCGTTTCGCCGAACAAACCGCGACGCACCAGCTCGGGATGACTGCACACCTTGTTGTAGCCATTTTTCTGCGCATACTCCACAGCCCGTTCACAACGCTCCAGCGCGGTACTTGGGGAATCATCCACCAGGATGTTGGTAAAGCCGCTGCTGGCCGTCACGCGACCGACCTGGGGAAAATTGAACTTTTCCATATTGGCGCGGAAACGCTCGAAGGCCCCAAGTGCCAGCGACTCTTCGGCGCAATGGAACAGCACGGCAAAATGCTGACCGCCAAAGCGGTAAATCAGGTCATGTGTGCGGAAGGTGTTGTTCAGAATCCGCGCCACCAGCAGAATCACTTCTTCAGCGATCAGATGACCATGCTTGTCGCCAAGCACGTTGAAATGGTCTACCGTCACCGTGCCAAGCCAGTAATTCGGCGGCACACGGTGCCGGCGCTCCTGATCGAGCCCGTTGGGCAGGGCGGTCTTGGCCGAGTCTTCACCCAGCACCCCGTCGAGCTCCTGCAGCACCGCGTTGTAGAAAGCGTCGTCAAGCGACTTGCGATTGAGCAAGCCTGTGAGGGCATCGCGGTCACTGTATTGCAGCAGGCCATACATGTTGCGGTAAACCCCGAGCAGGTAGCCGATGATCTCGCCCGACTCCTCATCCAGAGGACCGCCTGAGTGAACCTCAAGAATACCCTCGCCCTCCATACGCGTATCCGTATAAAGGGGGAAATAGGTGATGCGCGGACCATCCTCGCCCGCCCAGGCAATCTCCAGAGGCTCCTTGCCCAGCAGGCAACGCACACGATCATTGGCGTCCGCATAGGGCGTGAGGGTCTGGAAATCAGCACGCATGGGATCGGCCACCCGGCCACCGCCGCCAGCATCAAGGCGGGCCGTCTCGATCCAGCGCTTCTGGCCATTCTGGCTCAGCACTGTTGCTATCACGACACGCTGGATCGGCAAAAGCTCGATCAAGGCCTTGGAAAGCGTCAACTCAAGCAGATCGCGATCGCGGTGCTCGGTGAGCTTCAGAATGTGTTCAATCAATGTAGCCATGCGCCACATATTAGCCGGGAATCCGGCCAGCGTCACCTTTTGGCGGCGTTCCGGTAGGCGTCCAGTGCCGCCTTGGCATCGTCTCTCTGCTCGGCCAATTCAGCCAGGGCACGCCAGGCATTGCGCGCCATCTGCGGGTCTTTCAGGCGGGCAACCGACTGCGCCAGGAGTTGCTGCGCCTTGCCCCACAGTTCCAGGTGCATGCAGGCCACCCCGGCCAGATACTGCAGCCCGGCATCCCTGGGGTTTGCCATCTGGGCAGCTTCGATGCGGTTCAGCCAGCTGGAGTCCGGGGCGCCGGCTTCCTGCGCGAATGTGCGCTCCAGTGTGCGCACCAGCTTCAGCCGCTGTTCCTCGGTCCAGCCCTGAGGCTCCTTGACCATCAGGTCCCACACGGGCAACAGCCACTTGCGGGCCATGAGGGCATCACCGCCCAGATCCATCATGCGCTGGACAGCCTCCATGGCCACATCAGGCATCAATCGCTCGGCTGCGTCCAGTTGCTCCCATGCGGTCCGCAGCTGGGTCGTGTCATAGGCGCTGCGCAGCAGATCCAGCGCCAGTCCACGCACCAGGCTTTGGGAGGCCGACGCAGAAAAGGCACCATGTTTGGTCAGCAAACGGGCCGTTTCCAGCGCCGAGCGGGTATTTCGCGCAAGCCGCGCCACCTTGAGGCGCAGGCGCAGTGCCAGCGTTCGGCGGGCCGCGCCCTGGGGCAACTGGTCCAGCCAGTGTGTTGCCGCCTGAGCATCCCGGTCATCAAACGCCCAGCGCGCAGCGCGCAGCTGCACGCCTTCACGGATCACCTGGGTATCGCGCTTGACAGCATGCTCCAGCGCCAGATTCAGATGCGCTTCGCGTGCCGTCTTGTCCTGCAGGGCATGCGCGCTTTCGGCCGCCAGCAAATGTGACAGCACACGCAGGCGACCCGCATAGGCCAGCGGCTTGGCCCCCTCGGCCAGGGTAGTCTCCTGTGACAGCACCTGCTCCGCGGCCTTTTTGGCCCGGATGAAGCGTCCAGCCACCAGATGCGACAACGAATCCAGCAAGGCGGTATGCAGCGCGCGTTCACGGCGCTGCTGGCGCCAGAGTCTGGCCCGCTCCGGCATGGCAAACAGCACAGCGAGCGCACGCAACGCAAAATAAATGATGAAAAACAGGGCCACCAGCCCCGCCAGCACCAGATTGAGCGAAAGGTCAACGCGGTAGGGGTGCCAGAAGACCGACACCGTGCCCCGATTCTCACCAATCACCAAAGCGCCAGCCACGGCGACGCCAAACAGCACGAGCAACCAGAGTGCAGCCCTCATGTTCAGCGTCCCGCTGCCGCTGTAGCCAGGGCTGCCAGCGTCTCATCCACCCGCGGCAACTCCAGCGTCTTCATCTGACCCTGAACCTGCTGCAACAGGCTGGCTGCTGCCTGGGTCTTGCGCGCCGCAGGATCAAAATATTTGTTCAGCGCGGCCGATGCGCCCGCCATGTCGGCACGCGCCGACTCCAGCTGGCGCGCCAGCAAGCCCAGCCGTGCATTGATGAGCTTGAGCTTGAAGTTCTCACGCAGGAAAAAGGATTGCTCGGGCGACAGCAGGGCTGCCTCGGGCTGCTCGATCCGGCTTACCCGCAGCAGGCCGCGCAACTCGTCGCGCACCACCAGCCAGCCTCGCTGCCACCAGCCCGACACGCTGTCATCGCTGGGCTGTCGCGGCGCGGCTTTACTCATGAAAGGTACTACAGCATTGGCCAGCGGCAGCTCATCGGCCATGCGCACCAGCTCATCGATCTTGACCAGCAAGGCCGGCGTATCCGACACCGCCGTGCCCTTGATGCGCTCGATATCGCGCGCAATCGCCCGCTGCACCGGCGAGAGCCGGGGCTGGGCCGCGCGCGCCACTTTCTGCTCGGCCGTCTTGAGAGCCGCCAGCAGCGGCTCCACGCTGCCGGTCAGTTGTGCCTGCTGCTGGGCCAGCCGGATGGATGACTCCATGTCGACCACCAGGTTGTCATCGCGTGAGCGCGACATGCTCTGGATCAGCTCTTCAAGTTGTGAGCGTTGCAGCGCCACCTCGCCAATACGGGCCTCCATGACCGACTGGCGTGCCGCGACATCGCGGCTGAGCTCCTGCGCCTGCCGCGCCAGGGCGCGGGCTTCGCTGGCCTGCGCACCCGCGTCCGCACTCTGGCGCGCCAGCTGTTCCTGCATGCCGCTGAGCTTTTGCCACAACAGACCACTGGCGGCCAGCGCTACCACGGCCAGCACGGCCACCAGCGACAGCAGCACGCCACGCATGGACGAGCCGCTGCCAGCAAGGCTTCCCTCTTGGGCCGATGCCCCAGCAGGTGCCGACGCCACCGGCTCAGCCGCAGGCGTCACCGCCGCGATGGCCTCAGCATGCACCGCCTCGGTGGCCCCGGCATCAGCGGGGGGGACGGAGGATTCTTCAACTTTGGCGTCAGTGCTCATACGGGTGATTCTATCGAGGCCAGGATATCGCTCAGCGCGGGGCGCGATTCACGCACCTGGCCAAAGCCGGCTTCACGCGCGGCATCTGCAATGCGTGCATGGGTGGCCACGGCCATGGCCTGGCTCCAGTCCTGCTGCGGCAACAGTCGCCTGAGGTTGGCCACGGCCTCTGAACTGCTGAACAGCCAGACCGAGCCATCCGTCGCAGCCCGTTGCGCCAACTGCAACTGAGCGGGCGTGAAAGGGGGCAGCCCCCGCTGATAAGCCACCACAAAGTCCACCTGGGCCCCCGCAGCCGTCAATTGGGCCGCCAGCCAGTCGCGCCCCACGCCACTGCTCAACTCGGGTTTGTCGTCCTGGCCCGCAGTCTGTGTGCCGCGCACGATCAACACCCGGTCGCCCTGCTGCACCCGCGGACCCACCAACTGCCACAAGGTTTCGGAATCGAACTGCCCCGCATCCTTCGGCGGCGCATCGATACGCGCAGCCGGCACGCCGGCCTTCAGCAGCGCATCCATGGTACCGGGCCCGGTCGCCCACGCTCTTGTTTTAGTAGCTGAATGCGCAATAAATACGGGGGCTAGAGGCAGTTTTGATGCAAAAAAATGACTCACCGCATTGGCACTGACAAACATCACGGCCGCATAGTCGGCCAGATGCAGCCAGGCAGCCTGCACGGCAGACTGATCGCTGGCGGGAGCCACGCTGATCAAGGGCAGGGCCACAGCCTGCCGGCCCGCCTCTGCCAGGCTCTGCACCCAGCGCTGCGCATCGCGCTCTGGCCGGGTCACGATAAGTTGCATGGTCAGGCTGCGCCTGGCCGTGGGTCCCGGCCCGTCAGCGCCAGCACCTGCCTGGCCAGGCTCGCGGCCACCTGTGTGCCCAGCGCAGCAGCACTGTCCAGGCTGTCGACTTCGCCCGCTGCATGCGCCTGCACCAGGGCCAACGAGCCTTCCGGGTCGCCCCAGGCGGCATCGAGCCGCAGCTGCCTGCCAGCAAGCGTGGCAAACGCAGCCAGCGGCATGGAGCAGCTACCGCCCATGGCACGGCTCACGGCGCGCTCGGCCGATACGATCAACCAGGTGTCCTGGTGAACCAGTGGCGCCAAGGCCTGCAATACGTCAGTGCGTCCCTGGCAAATCTCGATGCCCAGGGCACCCTGCCCCGCTGCAGGCAGCATCTCTGCCGGCTCGAAAGTGCAGCGAATGCGTTCTGCCAGTTCCAGCCGCTTGAGTCCCGCCGCGGCCAGCACGATGGCGTCGTACTGGCCCTCGTCAAGCTTGCGCAGGCGGGTATCCAGGTTGCCGCGCAAGGGCTCGATCTTCAGGTCAGGGCGCGCGGCACGCAGCAGCGCCATGCGACGCAGACTTGAGGTGCCCACCACGGCACCCTGCGGCAGGGCCAAGAGGGACGCATAGCGGGGTGAGACAAAAGCATCACGCGGGTCTTCGCGCTCCATCACGCAAGCCAGCTCAAAACCTGCGGGCAAGTCCATCGGCACATCCTTGAGCGAGTGCACCGCCAGATCGGCGCGCCCCTGCTCCAGTGCGGTCTCGAGCTCCTTGACAAAGAGGCCCTTGCCACCGACCTTGCTCAGGCTGCGATCCAGGATCTGGTCGCCCTTGGTGGTCATGCCCAGCAGATGAATCTCATGCCCTTGCTGCTCGAGCAGTGCCTTCACATGCTCAGCCTGCCAGAGGGCCAGACGACTTTCCCGGGTGGCGATCGTAAACTTGCTCAAATTGGTAACCCGTTGGTAATTTTTCAGGGGACGACGATGCTAGCATGTTGAACGCCGGGCATCCGCCCTGCGCCTGCTCGGCAACAGAGCGTCGCGCTCCAACCTTCATGACCAAGACATCACCCAGCTCCCCCGCCCGTCCGGCCAAGGACAGCACCCGGCCTTCCTCCAAAACCCGGGATAACGACCGCCCTCTGGTCGAGGATGTGCGCTTTCTTGGCCGCGTGCTCGGCGATGTGATTCGTGAACAGGAAGGTGCGGCCGCATTCGAGCTGATCGAGCAGATCCGCAAGCTGTCGGTTGCCTTCCGCCGCGATGCCGACCACGTCGCCGACAAGACCCTGAAAAAACTCCTCAAGGGCCTGAGCAACGAGCAGGCTGTGAGCGTGATTCGCGCCTTCACCTATTTCAGCCACCTGGCCAATCTGGCCGAAGATCGCCACCAGATACGGCTGCGCGCCATCGAGGCCCGGGCCGGCACCGCCCAGGAAGGCAGCCTCGAAGTGGCGCTGTCCCGCTTGCGCTGGGGCGGCATCACCACCAAGACCATCTCCAAAACGCTGGCCAACAGTTTTGTCTCGCCCGTGCTGACGGCCCACCCAACCGAAGTGCAGCGCAAGAGCATTCTCGATGCCGAACGCGACATTGCCCACTTGCTGGTGGCGCGAGACGAAATCCGCATGCGGGCGCTGGTCATGGCGGTACGCCAGGATGCACTCACGCCGCGAGAACTCGCGAACAACGAGGCGCTGATCCGTGCCCGCGTGACGCAACTCTGGCAGACCCGCCTGCTGCGCTTTACCAAGCTCACCGTGGCCGATGAGATCGAGAACTCGCTGAGCTACTACGAATCCACCTTCCTGCGTGAGATCCCCAGGCTCTACGGCGATCTGGAGCAGGCGCTGAACCACCAGCCGGTGCACAACTTCCTGCGCATGGGCCAGTGGATAGGCGGCGACCGCGACGGCAATCCGAACGTCGTCGCTGAAACGCTGGAGCACGCCATGAAGCGCCAGTCCGAAGTGGCCCTGCGCTATTACCTCACCGAAGTACACAAGTTGGGCTCCGAGCTGTCCGTCTCGGCCATGCTGGTGGGTTGCAGCCCGGACATGCAGGCGCTGGCCGAGCGCTCACCCGACACCAGTCTGCACCGCCAGGACGAGCCTTATCGCCGCGCGCTGATTGGCATCTACGCGCGGCTCGCCGCTACGCTGATGACGCTGACGGGCCAGGAGGCCACACGCCATGCCGTCGCGCCCCAGGACCCGTATACCTCGTCAGCCGAATTTCTGGCTGACCTGCGCACCGTTGAAGCCTCGCTGCTGCTCAAGCATGGCACGGCCATGGTGGCGCAGCGGCTGCACCCGCTGATCCGCGCCGTCGACGTGTTCGGCTTCCATCTCGCCACCCTGGACTTGCGGCAAAGCTCGGACAAGCACGAGGAGGTGATCACCGAGCTGCTGGCCACGGCACGCATCGAGTCGCACTACGGCTCACTCGACGAGACCGCCCGGCGCCAGTTGCTGTTGCGCCTGCTCAACGACGCGCGTCCGCTGCGGGTGATCGGCGCGAGCTACAGCAAGCACACCCTGAGCGAACTGGCGATTTTCGAAACCGCACGCCAGATGCGCGAACGCTTTGGTGCACAGGCCATCCGGCACTACATCATCAGCCACACCGAAACCGTCAGCGACCTGCTGGAGGTGATGCTGCTGCAAAAAGAAGTGGGCCTGCTGCACGGCACGCTGGACGACGCTGCCTCGCTGAACGACCTGATCGTGGTGCCGCTGTTCGAAACCATCGAGGACCTGCGCAACGCCGCGCCCATCATGCGTGACTTTTATGCCCTGCCCGGCGTGGCCAGGCTGATGCAGCGCAGCGGTGCCGAGCAGGACATCATGCTGGGCTACTCCGACAGCAACAAGGACGGCGGCATCTTCACCAGCAGTTGGGAGCTGTACCGTGCCGAGATCGCACTGGTGGAGCTGTTCGAGCAACTGGCGCAGAGCCACAACATCCAGTTGCGCATGTTCCATGGCCGCGGCGGCACCGTGGGCCGTGGCGGCGGCCCGAGCTACCAGGCCATCCTGGCACAGCCCCCGGGCACCGTGCGTGGCCAGATCCGCCTGACCGAGCAGGGTGAGGTGATCGGCTCCAAATACGCCAACCCCGAAATCGGCCGGCGCAACCTGGAAACACTGGTGGCCGCCACGCTGGAGGCCACGCTGCTGCAACCCACCAAGTCTGCAACCAAGGCCTTTTTGCAGGCCGCGGCCGAGCTGTCGGACAGCAGCATGTCGGCTTACCGCGCGCTGGTCTATGACACCCCGGGCTTTACCGACTACTTCTTCAGCGCCACCCCGATCCGCGAAATCGCCGGACTCAATATCGGCTCGCGCCCCGCCTCACGCAAGGCCTCGCAAAAAATCGAAGACCTGCGCGCCATCCCCTGGGGCTTCAGCTGGGGCCAGTGCCGTCTGACCCTGCCCGGCTGGTATGGCTTTGGCTCGGCGGTTGAGAAATTCCTCGACGCCGAAGGCCCGAAAGCCCGCAAGGAGCGGCTCGCGCTGCTGCAGAAGATGAGCCGCCAGTGGCCCTTCTTTACCGCCCTGCTCTCCAACATGGACATGGTGCTGGCCAAGAGCGACCTCACGCTGGCCTCGCGCTACTCCGAACTGGTGAGCGATGCCTCGCTGCGCAAGAAAATCTTCCCCCGCATCGAGGCCGAATGGCATCGCACGGCGAATGCGCTGGTGCTCATCACGGGAGAGAAGCAGCGCCTGGCTGGCAACCAGGACATGCAGCGCTCCATCCGCTACCGCTTTCCCTACATCGACCCGCTGCATCACCTGCAGGTGGAGCTGATTCGCCGCTATCGCCTGGGGGAGACCGATGACCGCGTGCGCCGCGGCATCCACATCTCGATCAACGGCATTGCGGCAGGCCTGAGGAATACGGGCTAAGCTCTAAAACCTAAAACAAAAAAAGCGCCTCTTGCAGGCGCTTTTTTCATCAAGGCTTGACTGGCAGGCCATCAAGGCCGGTAGACGCACTTGTCGCCAATCGCATGGCGCTCCACCATCACGGCCGATAGCCCGGGCACCTTGGGCTTGAGCGCCTTCCAGATGTAGGCACAGAGGTTCTCCAGCGTGGGGATGCCCAGCCCCTCGACCTCGTCGAGGAAATGGTGGTCCAGCTGCTCGCGCAAGGCCTCGACCTCGCGCCGGATATAGCCCAGGTCCATCACCATGCCCGACTTGCCCTGCGGCTCGCCCTGGACGAACACCTCGGCATAGTAGGTATGGCCGTGCACGCGGCGGCTGCCCTCGGCCTCGATCTCGCGGCGCAGGGTGTGGGCGGCATCAAAGAAAAAACGCTGGCTGATCTCGTAACTCATAGTTCTTGACTCATCGAATCCCGATTATCTTGTGCGACTGCACGCTCAGGCGCCACTGCGGGTGCTGCTGGCAATAGTCAATCGCCTTGGCCGTATTCTCGGCTCTCGCAGGCCCGTCCATGGGCTGCAAGAAGAAATGCTCAAAGGCCAGCCCCTCAAAGCGGGCCGGGTCCACCCCCAGCTGCGGGTAGACCAGCTTGAGCTCGCTGCCCTGCTTGACCACCACCTCGGCATCGGCCTTGGGGCTGACGCAAATCCAGTCCAGCCCCGGCGCCGCCGCCACCGTGCCATTGGTCTCCACCGCAATCATGAAGCCCCGCGCATGCAGCGCCTGGGTGAGCGTCTCGTCCACCTGCAAGAGCGGCTCGCCGCCCGTGAGCACCACCAAGCGGTTTTGCGTGCCCTTGGCGCCCCAGGCCTTCTCCACCGCATCGGCCAGGGCATCAGCCGTGGTGAACTTGCCGCCCTCCGTGCCATCGGTACCCACGAAGTCGGTGTCGCAGAACTTGCACACCGCAGACGCCCGGTCTTCTTCCCGGCCGCTCCAGAGGTTGCAGCCCGCAAAACGGCAGAACACGGCGGCCCGTCCGGCCTGCGCGCCTTCGCCTTGCAGGGTGTAGAAGATTTCTTTGACGGAGTACGTCATGGGTTGGGTTGGGTTGGGTTGGGTTGTTTTGGAAATGCTTAAAGGGGAGATTTTCGCAGGTTAAGGCTTGGGGCTTGTGTTGTGCGGATTTTGGTTCTTCTCCGGAGGCTGGGTTGGGTGACGGGTGATGTGCCCGACTGCGCAGGTCTTTGGTGCGCGGAGTAGCCGGGTCTCGCCCCGGCGGGCGAGGCACTTTTCTTTGCTTCGCCAAAGTAAAGTACCCAAAAGAAAGGCGAGCCGGATTCGTCGGCCTTGCGCTGCGCTACAGGCACGCTGCGTTGCTCGGTGCAGCCGGGGTCTGGCTAAACTCGCTACGCTCAAACAACGCCAGCCCTGATCCG
>JAHIYE010000024.1 GCA_018815325.1 Gammaproteobacteria bacterium
CAGATGGACGAGGCGCAGTTGCTCGCAGGTGATGTGAGCGTGCGGGTCAGCCACTCGACGCTGAACTACAAGGACGGCCTGGCCATCACTGGCAAGGGTCCGGTGGTGCGAAGTTTCCCCATGGTCCCGGGCATTGACCTCGTGGGCGTTGTTGAGGAGAGCGCCAACCCCGCTTACCGTGCGGGCGACACCGTGCTGCTCAACGGTTGGGGGGTAGGCGAAGTGCATTGGGGTGGCCTGGCCCAAAAGGCTCGCCTCAAGGGCGACTGGCTCATTCCTCTTCCTTCGGGGTTCACGCCGCAGCAGGCGATGGCCATTGGTACCGCAGGCTACACCGCGATGCTGTGCGTGCTCGCGCTTGAGCGCCACGGCGTCAAGCCGTCGGATGGCGAAATCTTGGTCACGGGCGCGGCTGGCGGCGTTGGCAGCGTGGCCGTCGCGATCTTGGCCAAGCTGGGCTACACGGTCGTGGCCGCTACCGGCAGGACGAAAGACGCGGACTACCTCAAGCGCTTGGGTGCCAGCGAGGTGATCGAACGCGCTCAATTTGCTTCCCCCGGCAAGCCTCTGGGTAAGGAGCGATGGGCTGGTGCCGTGGATGTCGTGGGCAGCCATGTGCTGGCCAATGTCTGCGCCACAACCAAGTACGGGGGCGTTGTGACTGCCTGCGGCCTGGCCGCAGGCATGGACTTCCCCGCCACCGTTGTGCCTTTCATTTTGCGCGGCGTGACCCTCGCGGGCATCGACAGCGTGATGTGTCCGCGTGCAGACCGACTCGTCGCGTGGCAACGCCTGGTCACGGATCTTGATGTAGCCAAGCTTGGCGATATCAGCCGCGAAGTCGGCTTGGCAGAGGCGATCCCGTTGGCCAACCAGCTCCTAAGCGGCGAAGTGCGTGGTCGCATCGTTGTCGATGTGAACCGCTGAAATCACGATTTCCCCCGCCTGACCTTGCCCCTGTTTCGTGTAGTTCTTAACCCACGATTCACGCGGCCTTTTTACGCTGTGCCTCGTACCAGCGTTGTTCGTACTGCATCGGGCTGAGGTAGCCCAGCGACGAATGCAACCTGCGGTGATTGTAGAAGGCCATCCAGTCCATCACCGCCTGCCTGGCCTGCTCACGGGTGGCAAACTTGTGCCCATGCACGCTGGCCGTTTTCAGCCGCCCCCAGAAGCTTTCCGTTGGAGCGTTATCCCAGCAGTTGCCCTTCCTGCTCATCGATGAACGCATGCCCCAGTCTTTCAAGGCTTGCTGGAACTCTGCACTGCAATACTGGCTGCCCCGGTCGCTGTGGAATATCAGCCCAGGAGACGGCCGGCGCCGCCACCATGCCATGGCCAGCGCATCCTTGACCAGACTGGCCTGCATGTGCGGCTGCAGGCTCCAGCCCACCACCAGGCGGCTAAACAGGTCGATGACCGCAGCCAGGTACAGCCAGCCTTCGTCGGTGGCGATGTAGGTGATGTCGCCACTCCAGAGCTGGTTGGGAGCTTCAGGGTTGAAGCGCCGCTGCACCAGGTCAGGTGCCACCGGCAGGCTGTGGCGGCTGTCGGTGGTGACCACGCACTTGCGCTTCGTTTTGGCCTTGATGCCATGCTGCTGCATGAGCTTGCGAACCCGGTCTTTGCCCACCCGGATGCCTCGGGCCACAAGCTCCTTGTGCATGCGTGGCCAGCCGTATTCGCCCTTGACCTCGGCGTGGATGGCACGGATGTGCGCCAGCAGGGCTTCGTCGCTGTGGAGTCGGCCAGGGCCGCTGCGGCCATGACCATCCTCTCGCCGGCGCAGCCAGTTGAAGTACCCGCTGGCGCTGACCTCCAGCACCCCGCAGGACACGCTCACCGGGTAACGGTACTTCATTTGGTCAATCCAGGCGTACCTCGCAGCGTGTCCTGCGCGAAGTACGCCGCGGCTTTTTTTGCGATGTCGCGCTCCATGCGAAGGCGAGCATTCTCGGCGCGCAGCCGGGCAATCTCCATCTGCTCGGGCGAGACTTTGGCCGCCTTGTCGGCGCTGCCCACGCCGTCCAGCTCTCCCTTGGATGACAGTCGCACCCAGTTGCCCAGACTGGCCTTGGGAATGCCCAGCACCTTGGCCACCACCGCAAACGCCTGGCCAGCTCGCACCTGCCGAACCGCCTCCAGTTTGAACTCCCGCGTGTACTGCGCACGCACTTGCTTGTCGCTCATTGCTCAACTCCTTGTCGGTATTTTCAACAAGGGTCAAGAACTCCACTTTTCAGGGGCAACCTCAG
>JAHIYE010000025.1 GCA_018815325.1 Gammaproteobacteria bacterium
AACCTGCTGTCCAACGCCATCAAGTACAACCGGCCGCAAGGCAGCGTTTACCTGAGCGTCAAGCGACAGCCGGCAGAGGGTGCGGGAGAGGGAGGGGATGAGAGCGAAGGTGTGATCCGTATCACGATTCGGGATACCGGCCCGGGCATTGCAGCCGACAAGCAGGAGCGCATCTTCAACTCGTTCGACCGCCTGGGTGCTGAGCGGGGACATGTCGAGGGCACTGGCATTGGCCTCGTCATCACGCAACGCATCGTGCTGGCGATGGGAGGGCGGATCGGCTTTGAGAGCCAGGAGGGGCAGGGCAGCACCTTCTGGGTGGAGTTCCCGGTGTGTGCGCCGGCCAAGCATTCCGTGCTGCACAGCATTCATCTGCCGGAGGTGAATGCTGTTGCAGAGGTGCGTGCTGCGCCTGACCGGCCGCAGGTCCTTTGTATCGAGGACAACCCGATGAACCAGCGGCTGGTGCGGCAGATCTTCAGCACGCGCCCCGACCTGCTGTTGCATGAGGCCAGCAATGCCGAGGAAGGCCTTGCCAAGGCGTTCATGCTCAAACCCGCCCTGATTCTGCTGGACATCAATCTGCCTGGGATGAATGGCTACGAGGCACTCAAAATCCTCAAGACAGACTGGCGTACGGCGCACATTCCGGTCATCGGGGTATCCGCCAATGCGATGCAAGGGGATGCGTCACGTGCACTGGAGGCCGGGTTCTCGTCCTACATCACCAAACCCATTGATGTGCCACTGTTTCTTTCGGTGGTGGACCAGGCTGTCATGCGGACGGCGCAGTCCTGATTTCTGATAACGTGGGCAAAGTGGCGCGGAGCCATGAAGCAAGATGGTTCAGAATGTGGAGACCCAGCGCTGCGATGAGGCTGTTGCCCTTGAGAAAGAAACCTGCATGCCGGTAGCGATTCCTTCGAACGAATTCAGTGCAGAACAGCGCATGCTGCAAGCCGAGCAGCTGCGCATGCACCATGTCAACCTGCCTTATGAGGTGGGGGGCAGTTTGCTGACTGGCCTGATTCTGGCCTTTGTGCAGTGGGGTACGGTGTCCAATGCCGCCGTGCTGGCCTGGCTGACGTGGCTGGCGCTGACACATGGCGCCCGCTTCCTGAATGACCGCGCCGAGCAGCGTTTGGTCCCAGGCACACGTGATAACAGTGAACTGCTCAAGCGCGTGCATGTACATTCGGTCGCCCATGGCGTAGCTTGGGGATTGGCCAGCCTATTGCTGTTTCCGCCCGGCAATTTCGAGCACCAGATATTCCTGGCCCTGATGGTATTGGGTATGACGGCCGCTTGCCTGACCATCACCGCACTCGATGTGAAGGCTGCACTGCTGTACAACGTGTTGTCGATGTCGCCGCTGATCGTGCGCCTGCTGATCGAGGGAGGCGACATGGCCGCGACCATGGCCTTGATGGGCTTGGTGTTCCTGGGTATCACAAGCTTGATCGCCTTCCGTGCCTATGTCAACGCGCGCGAGAACGTGGCGCTGCGCCACGCTGATGCGGCCAAGGCGGAGGCCTTGCGCCGCAGTGAAATCCAGAACAGGATGCTGCTCGATGCGTTTCCCGGCTTTATTGCCTGCTTCAATGCCGATCTTCACTTCAGCTACGTCAACGAGCGCTTTGCAGCATTGTTGGGGCTGGCGCCAGAGCAGGTCATGGGGCAACCGATAAAGGATCTTTTTGGCAGTGAGCGTGCCGAGCGGGCGCGTGGCTATGTCAGCCGGGTGCAGACGGGCGAACGCGTGACCTTCGAGGCACGCTACAAGGCCACGGCATTTCGTCCCAAGACGGATCTGCAGGTGTCCCTCGTGGCCGGGGTTGACCATTTGAGCGGGAAACCGGTCTGTTATGGTTTCGGCACCGATATCAGCGAACTCAAGCAGGTGGAGGATGAGCTGCATGAAGCGCGGGATGCAGCCGAGTCGGCGAGCCGGGCCAAGAGCGAGTTTCTGGCCAGCATGAGCCACGAGCTCAGAACACCGCTCAACGCCATCCTCGGCTTCTCGCAGTTGTTCAGCATGGACGAGGCACTGACGCAGGAGACCCGGGACAATGCCCTTGAGATCGAGCGCGCCGGCCAGC
Source organism: Gammaproteobacteria bacterium (assembly GCA_018815325.1). Classification (GTDB taxonomy): domain Bacteria; phylum Pseudomonadota; class Gammaproteobacteria; order Burkholderiales; family Burkholderiaceae_C; genus JAHIYE01. The sequence goes on from JAHIYE010000025.1 coordinate 2,100, forward strand.
ACCTGCTGTCCCTGGTCAACGACCTCATCGACCTGGCCCGCATCGAGGCGGG
>JAHIYE010000026.1 GCA_018815325.1 Gammaproteobacteria bacterium
ATTGCCTTCCAGACCAACATCCTGGCCTTGAACGCGGCGGTGGAAGCTGCCCGTGCGGGTGAGCAGGGCCGCGGCTTTGCGGTGGTGGCCTCCGAGGTGCGCAGCCTGGCCGGTCGCTCAGCCGAAGCCGCCAAAGAGATCAAGACTCTGATTGGTGCGAGTGTGGAGCGGGTGGAGCAGGGTACTGCGCTGGTAGACAAGGCGGGTACGACCATGACGGAGGTGGTGAACAGCATCCGCCGCGTGACTGACCTGATGGGCGAAATCAGTGCCGCGAGCAACGAGCAGAGCCAGGGCGTGGAGCAGATCGGTGAGGCCGTCATCCAGATGGACCAGGTGACGCAGCAGAACGCCGCGCTGGTGGAGGAGATGGCTGCTGCGGCGAGCAGCCTCAAGAGCCAGGCGCAGGAACTGGTCAGCACGGTGGCGGTGTTCAAGCTGCCACAACAGGCCGGCGTCACCATGCCCAGTTCAGCACAGATGCCCATGATTGCTTATCAGTAATCTGCACCTGTCGCCAAGCCAAAGCTGGTGTGGCGAATTTCAAACCCTCTGGGCTAGGTATCCGGTAGTTCGTCGCCGCAGTCCGTATCACGCCCACGATAGGATGTTGTCTGACACGAATATCGTGAAAAACCTACATGAATCTCGGTCAATTCTGATGGCAATGAGTAGGCGGACTTGTTACAGTGACCCAGTCAAAACTGAGTAGAGCAAGACCCTCATGAACACAACATCCACCGCTACTGAGGCTGTTTCGCATGAAGCGCAGCACGACACAAGCAAGGGCCTTAGCAGCCGCGAATTCCTCACCTTCCGCCTGGGGCGCGAAGAATACGGCATCGACATCCTGAATGTGCAGGAAATACGAGGCTACAGCCCATCTACCCACATGGCCAACACGCCGGCGCATGTGCTGGGTGTGGTCAATCTACGTGGCGTCATCGTGCCCATCGTTGACTTGCGCATGAAGTTCGAGCTGGAAGACGTAGTCTATGGCGACCTGACCGTGACCATCGTGCTGAACATCGGTGAGCGCGTGATCGGTATCGTTGTCGACAGCGTGTCGGATGTGATCGAGCTGCAGGCCTCACAGATCCAGCCCGCTCCCGCGTTCAGTGGCGGCATAGGCACCGACCACATCACCGGCATTGGCACGATCAAAAGCGGTGACGAAGAGCGCATGCTGATACTCATCGACATCGATCAACTCATGTCCAGTGCAGACATGGGCCTGGTTGGCTCAGTAGAGCACTAAGCCGTATCACGACTACTTTAATTCTGGAGTCCATATGAATTTCATCAGAAACCTCAAAATAGGTGCCCGATTGGGCCTGGCTTTCGCACTGATTCTCCTGATCACTGCAGCCATGGCCGTGATCGGTGTGTGGCGTCTTGGCAGCCTCAAAGACACCAGCAAGCAAATCGCCACGGTCGAACTGCAACGCAGCTTGCTGTCACAACGCTGGGCCTCACAGATCAATATCAATTGGGTCCGGGCCTCGGCTGCACTCAAGACCACCGATGCGGTGTATATCGAAAACCTGCAAAAGGACATGGCTGCGACGTCCAAATCCATCAGTGGCGCTCAAAAACAGCTTGAATCGATGGTGCAGGGAGATGAACAAACCACACAGCTGATGGCATCCGTGGCCAAGGAACGTACCATCTATGTGGACGCACGGGCCGCGCTGATTAAAAAGCAGAAATCGGGCGAAAGCATTTCAGATGCCGTGGATCGTGAACTGCGTCCACTGGCTGAAAACTACCTCAAAGCGGTTGATGAGGTTGCCAAGCATGCCAGTGATACCTTGGCTGAGGTTCAGGACCGTGCGGAATCGGTAGCTAGCGTCAGCCAGGTGGCATTGAGTGCCGGTGCGGCGGTGTCGATCATCCTGGGCATCCTGCTCGCGATTTTGGCGACGCGCTCCATCACACGGCCCATCCAGCAGGCTGTCCAGTCAGCCGAATCCATCACTGGCGGCAATCTGGCCAACGATATCCAGGTGCAAGGCAATGACGAAGCGGCGCTCTTGCTCAAATCGCTATCCGCGATGCGGGAAAACCTCGCACGCATTGTCGGCAATGTACGCGAAGGCTCCGAAGGTGTTGCCACTGCGAGTTCCGAGATTGCCCAAGGCAACCACGACTTGTCAGCCCGTACCGAGCAGCAGGCCAGCGCGCTGCAGGAAACTGCGGCCTCCATGGAAGAGCTGAGCTCTACTGTGCGGCAAAACGCCGACAATGCCAAACAGGCCAACCAGCTCGCGCAAAGTGCCTCCACGGTGGCCATGCAGGGCGGCGAGGTGGTGTCTCAGGTGGTCGAGACCATGAAAGGCATCAACGATTCGAGCAAGAAGATCAACGACATCATCAGTGTGATCGATGGCATTGCCTTCCAGACCAACATCCTGGCCCTGAACGCGGCGGTGGAAGCCGCCCGTGCAGGTGAACAGGGTCGCGGCTTTGCCGTGGTGGCCTCCGAGGTGCGCTCGCTGGCCGGTCGCTCGGCCGAAGCCGCCAAAGAGATCAAGACCCTGATTGGTGCGAGCGTGGAGCGGGTCGAGCAGGGTACTGCATTGGTGGACCAGGCCGGCACCACCATGACCGAGGTGGTCAGCAGCATCCGGCGCGTGACTGACATCATGGGCGAGATCAGTGCAGCCAGCATTGAGCAAAGCCAGGGTGTGGCACAGGTGGGCGAAGCCATCACCCAGATGGACCAGGCAACTCAGCAAAATGCAGCCCTGGTGGAAGAAATGGCCGCAGCGGCGAGCAGTCTCAAGAGCCAGGCGCAGGAACTGGTCAGCACGGTGGCGGTGTTCACGTTGTCGCCTCAAGCGTCCGGCAAAAGCGGACCGGTTCCGGCGGCAGTACGCTCCAGTGCCCCCAAGAACCCACCGTTTGCAGGCACCGAGCGTCGCAGCATTGCGCGCGATACGGCTAAAACCGCTCCAGCAAAACCCGCGAATACGAAGCCTGCAGCAGCAGCTTCTCCCAAACCCGTCCAGCCTGCTTCCAAAATGGCATCGAACGCTTCTCAAGGGGCTGATGATTGGGAGTCGTTCTAAGACATGGCAGCTCAAAACCGGGTAATTTCGATTACCCGGCCTTGATGCCAGACTGTTTGACCACTTTGCCCCAGGTGTCGTACTCGCTCTGCATGTAGGCCTCGAGTTCAGCCTGGGTGCTGGGGCTGGTTGTCCAGCCCCAGTTATGTGTACACACTCAAAAAGGCGGTAGCAGGTCGGAACGTCGTCCGACCATGCCGAGTAACCCAGGGCTGTGTTCCATTCTTGACCGTGCTCAAGCCAGCAGTTGTTTCAGCACATAGGGCAGGATGCCGCCGCTGCGGTAGTAATCCACCTCCACCGGGGTGTCGATGCGCAGGGTCAGCATCACCTTCTGCTGGCTGCCGTCGGCGCGGGTGATCACCAGTTGTGCATCACTTTGTGGCTTGAGGTCATCACGCGGGATGATGTCGATCAGCTCCTGGCCTGTCAGGCCCAGCGACTCCCATGAATCCTTGCCCTTGAACTGCAGCGGCAGCACGCCCATGCCTACGAGGTTGCTGCGGTGGATGCGCTCGAAGCTGCGCGCCACCACCGCCTTGATACCCAACAGCTGAGTGCCCTTGGCGGCCCAGTCGCGGCTGGAGCCGGTGCCATATTCCTCGCCCGCAAACACCACAGTCGGGGTGCCGCGGCGCATGTATTGCATCGCAGCGTCGAAGATGGCCATTTTTTCACCGCTGGGCTGGAACAGCGTGACACCACCTTCCTCACGCGAGCCGTCGGCGCTGGCCGGAATCATGAGGTTCTTGATGCGCACGTTGGCAAAGGTGCCGCGCATCATCACGTCATGGTTGCCGCGCCGTGCACCATAGCTGTTGAAGTCGGCTTTTTGCACCCCATGCTTGACAAGCCACTGGCCGGCGGGCGAGCTTTCCTTGATGGCGCCGGCAGGAGAAATATGGTCGGTCGTGATCGAATCGCCGAACAAGGCCATGATGCGTGCCATGCGCACGGTCGCGGTGTCAGCCTGGCCGGTGCTGGCCTTCTTGTCACCAAAATGCTCAAAGAATGGCGGCTCGGCGATATAGGTGCTGCGGGGCCAGTTGTAGGCTGTACCACTGACGCCCGAGATGGCCTCCCACAGTTCGCCGGGCTCGGACTTGACCCGCGCGTAGTTGGCCTTGAAGGCCTTGCCGTTCATGGCGAACTTCAACAGCTTGTGGATTTCGTCGCTGCTGGGCCAGACATCTCCGAGGTACACGTCCCGGCCGCCTTTGCCCTTGCCCAGCGGCTCGGTCATCAGGTCACGGGTGACGGTGCCTGCAATCGCATAAGCCACCACCAGCGGCGGGCTGGCCAAAAAGTTGGCCTTGATGTTGGGGTGGATACGGGCCTCGAAGTTGCGGTTGCCCGACAGCACGGCCGCACATACCAGGTCGTTCTGACTGATCAGGGCATTGAGCTCGGGCGTGAGGTCGCCCGAGTTGCCGATACAGGTGGTGCAGCCATAGCCCGCCAGTGCAAAGCCGAGCTTCTCCAGATAAGGCAGCAAGCCGGTTTCGGTCAGGTATTCGGTGACGATGCGCGAGCCGGGTGCCAGCGAAGTCTTGATGTGCGGCTGCACCTTCAGGCCGGCCTCAACCGCTTTTTTCGCCAGCAGGCCTGCGGCCAGCAGCACGCTGGGGTTGGAGGTGTTGGTGCAGCTGGTGATGGCGGCGATCAGGATGTCGCCATTACCAACGGTCACGTCCACCTCCTCACGGCTGCTCAGTTTGCCGGGCATGCGGGCCGTCTCGCGGCTGGGGCGGTTGGCCACCATTTCTTCCACGTCCCGGGCAGCGCCCATGGGCGCAGGCGGGTCCATCGGCCGGCCTGGTGCCGAGGCCGGTTCTGGGCGCAGGGGATAGCGGGGCATGAGCCGGTCTGCCGACTGGTTGAAACCATTCTCGGCAGACGACTTGCTGAACAGGGAGGCAAACTGGCGGCTCACCTGGCCAAGTTCGATGCGGTCCTGCGGGCGCTTGGGGCCGGCCAGACTGGGAGTGACCTTGCCCAGATCCAGCTTGACCACCTGCGAGTAATCAATATCCCCCGTCTTGGGCACACCAAACAGGCCCTGGGCCTTGAAATAAGCCTCAAAGGCCTGAATCTCGGCCTGCGTGCGGCCCGTGCCCGTGAAGTAATCAATGGTTTTTTCGTCCACCGGGAAGAAGCCCATGGTGGCGCCGTACTCGGGCGCCATGTTGGCAATCGTGGCACGGTCAGGCAGGGCCAGGGTACGCGTGCCTTCGCCAAAGAACTCGACAAACTTGCCCACCACCTTGTGCTGGCGCAGGATTTCGGTCACGGTCAGCACGAGGTCGGTGGCGGTCACGCCTTCGCGCAACCGCCCGCTCAGCTCGAAGCCCACCACGTCCGGCGTGAGGAAGTAGACCGGCTGGCCCAGCATGGCGGCCTCGGCCTCGATGCCGCCCACCCCCCAGCCCACCACGCCAATGCCGTTGATCATGGTGGTGTGGCTGTCGGTGCCCACCAGGGTGTCGGGGTAATAGACGCCGTCCTGGGTCTTGTGCACACCGCGTGCGAGGTACTCCAGGTTGACCTGGTGCACGATGCCAAAGCCAGGTGGCACCACGCGGAAGGTGTCAAAGGCCTGCATGCCCCATTTCATGAACTCATAGCGCTCGCGGTTGCGGGAGAACTCCAGCTTCATGTTGAGGTCCAGCGAGTTCTTCTTGCCATAGTGGTCCACCATCACCGAATGGTCCACCACCAGGTCTACGGGCACCAGCGGCTCTACGCGCTTGGGGTCTTTGCCCAATCTGGTGGCCGTGCTGCGCATAGCGGCCAGGTCCACCAGCAAGGGGACGCCCGTGAAGTCCTGCAGCACCACGCGCGAGACCACAAAGGGGATCTCCTGCGTGCGTTCCTTGCCGGCCTTCATGCGTGGCGCCCAGTTGGCCAGCTCGGCCACATGCTCGGGCGTGATGCGCCGACCATCGCAGTTGCGCAGCACAGACTCCAGCACGATGCGCACGCACACGGGCAGGCGTGTGATGCTGGGGAAGGTCTTGGCCAGCGCTGGCAGCGAGTACAGCATGCCACTCGATGAGGGGGAGCTTTTGAAGCTCTTCAGGGTGGATGCAAATGGGTGAGCAGATGGGGTGGCCATGGCGATCTCCTTCAGCGCAATCAAACAGGTGTTTTCCGGATCATTGTGACCCGATCGCTTCAATCTGTAAAAAGCAGGGTTTTACAGGGAGGAGACAGTGCTAACCCGCCTGAAGCCACTTGAGCCTGCCACTAGAATAACCAGCACCAAGCAAGCCGTTGACCACAGGAGTGTGTTGTGAATAAACTGGATCGCACTGCCAAGGGCGTGTACCTGATTGCCGTGACCCCTTTCACCGAGGACGGTGCGCTCGATCTCGCCAGCACCGACCGCATGGTTGATTTCTACCTGGACTGCGGCGTCACGGGCCTGACCATTCTGGGCATCATGGGCGAGGCCACCAAGCTCACGGCCGAAGAATCCCGCACCTTCGTCAAGCAGGTGCTGGCCCGGGCGGCCGGACGCGTGCCAGTCGTGGTGGGGGCCTCGGCAGCCGGCTTTGCGCCGATGAAGGAGCTCACGCAAAGCGTGATGGCCATGGGCGCGGCGGGTGTGATGGTGGCACCACCCTCTACCGTGCGCACCGACGACCAGATCGTCGCGTATTTCGAGATGGTGAGCGAGACCCTGGGCAAGGACGTGCCCTGGGTGCTGCAGGACCATCCGGTATCCACCGGTGTGCAGATGGCAACCAATGTCATCCTGCGCATTCTCAAGAACTCCCCCACCTGCGTGATGCTCAAGCACGAGGACTGCCCAGGCCTGGCCAAGCTCTCGGCCATCCGCACCGCCATCACCAAGGGCGAGCTGAACCGAATCTCCATCCTCACCGGCAACGGCGGCGGCCTGTTCCTGCCCGAAGAGCTCTCGCGCGGTGCCGACGGCGCCATGACCGGCTTTGCCTACCCCGAGATGATGGTGGAGGTGTGCAAGGCCCATGCGGCGGGCAAGGTCGAGCGGGCCCACGATATTTTTGACGCCTACCTGCCGCTGGCCCGTTACGAGCAGCAGCCCGGCATCGGCCTGGCCGTGCGCAAGCACATCATGGCGCAGCGCGGCGTCATTGCCTCGGCCGCCATCCGCAAGCCCGGCCCCAAGCTCTCGCCCGCCGATGTGGCGGACATCGAGCGCCTGACGCAGCGCCAGGTCAAGCGGCTGGCCGAGCTGGGCTGATGCCCGGCAGGTATGTACCTCTTTCAATCATGCAAAACAAAACCAACCCGGAGACAACATGACAACCCCCGTCAACATGCAGCTCGACCCCAAGGCCATTGAAATCCTCTCCAAGGTCACCACGGCCACGCTCACCACCATCCTGCTCAAGAAAGGCCTGCGCAACGTCTGGCTGCGCGGCACCAAGCCCTTGAAGGCTGGCCAGCCGCGCCTGGTGGGGCGTGCTTTCACGCTGCGCTTTGTGCCGGCACGCGAAGACCTAGCCACGCCCGAATCCTGGGCGTCTCCCATCTCTACCCGCGCCGCGATTGAGGACATGCCCGAAGGCTGCATCGCCGTGGTCGACTCCATGGGGGTGACGGATGCCGGCATCTTCGGCGACATCCTGTGCGCCCGCATGGGCAAGCGGGGCGTAGCCGCGCTCATCACCGACGGCGTGGTACGTGATGTGGCCGGCGTGCTGGCCACAGGCCTGCCCGTGTGGTGCAGCGGCGCGGCCGCGCCCCCGTCTGTCGCCGGCCTGACCTTTGTGGCCTGGCAGCAGCCCATCGGCTGCGGCGGTGTGGCTGTGTTCCCGGGTGACGTGGTGGTGGTGGACGACGACGGCGCAGTGCTGATCCCCGCTGCCTACCTGGACGAGATGCTCACCCTGGCCCCCGAGCAGGAGCGACTGGAGGGCTGGATCATGGAGCAGGTGGAGCAGGGCGCTTCCTTGCCCGGGCTGTACCCGCCGAATGCAGAGAACAAGGCGCGGTATCAGGCGGATATGGCAAAGAAAGTGTGACCTTGCAACTGCACGGTGTGCAGGGGGGGGATTGCAGCGTTCCCATATACCTTGCCCACGGGGGCCTGGGCTGGCGTTTGAGCAAAAGCGGATACAGGGATAGCGTAAGCGCGAAGTCAGTCGGCGGTCACAGATAATGACTGCATGGATTTTGTCAATCTGCCTTTGCTTGCAGCTTCCGCGCTGGTGTTCATGAGCGTGTTGGCAGGCTTGTTCTCGGCTCGGATCGGATTTTCTTTTCTACTTGTTTTTTTGTTCGCCGGCATTCTTGCTGGTGAGGACGGTTTTGGCGGGTATCGTTTTGATAACTTCCACCTGAGTTTTTGGGTCGGCAATCTGGCGCTGGCCATCATCCTGCTCGACGGTGGCCTGCGCACGGCTTATGCGAGATTTCGTACGGGGCTACGGCCGGCATCGCTGTTGGCCACTTTCGGTGTGCTGGTGTGTGCGGGCATCACGGCCCTGGCTGGCATCTGGTTTGTCGGCCTTGACTGGCAAACGGCCATGCTTCTTGGCGCCATCGTAGGTTCAACAGACGCTGCGGCCGTGTTCGCGCTGTTGACGCGATCAGGAGTCACGCTTAATGAGCGTGTCGCCTCGACGCTTGAGATCGAGTCGGGCATCAACGATCCGATGGCGGTCTACCTGACGCTTGCTTTCATCGCCATTCTCGCGTCTGACCAGTTGACCTCCTCACCCTGGTTGACGATGGGGATGGCTTTCATTCAGCAGTTCGGCTGGGGGACACTGCTGGGGGTTATTGGCGGGTTCCTGATGGCGGAGTTGCTCAGACGAGTCGCATCGCGAGATGCCGGGGGCGGAATCCTGGCCTTGCTGATCGGCTCCGCGGGTCTGTCCTTGTTCGCCCTCACAGGGATCGTGGATGGGTCTGGTTTTCTCGCTGTCTACCTGTTTGGCTTGATCGTCGCGAATCGCGCGGCTGAGGCGGTAGAACCCACGTTAGCGGCCATGGACGGTTATGCCTGGCTTGCTCAAGCAGGGATGTTCCTCTTGCTTGGCTTGTTGGTGACGCCTTCAACCATGTTCGACTCGCTGGGCTCAGGCCTGGGGGTGGCCTTCGTATTGATTTTCGTGGCACGACCGGCGGCCGTGTGGTTATGCCTCGTGCCATTCCGCTTTACTGCGCGCGAAACCTGGTTCATCTCGTGGGTTGGATTGCGTGGTGCGGTGCCTATCGTACTTGCCTTGTTTCCGCTGCTGGCCAGCACACCACAGGCTGGATTGCTGTTCAACATCGCGTTCATGGTGGTTCTGACATCGTTGCTCACCCAGGGGTCAACCATCGGGTGGGTGGCTCGCAAACTGGGGGTGGCAATGCCAGACCCGGCTGATGAACAAGGGACACGAGCCATTTTTCAGGATTTTGCGCTCGATCCAACAGCATCGGTGGGCTCGGTATGCAGTTTTTATGGCTTGCCTGAGCCCACCCAGTCATCCATAGCGCTCAGTGACTGGATGGTCAGTGAGTTGCGCCGTGCGCCTGTTGCTGGTGACATGGTGCGGATTGGATCGGCCGTCATGGTGGTTCGAGAAGTTGCGAATGGAAAAATTTCCAGTATCGGTCTTGGCTTACAAGTGGGGGGAGGCGACTGACAAATCAGCGTCAACAGCACAATGCGCACAGCAGCCGGTCTCATCATGCAGTTACAGCAACCTCCAGACTTTTGATCCACACCCGCGACTCTCGGCCCCGGTTGTAAAGGCCTAGGTCATCTTCAAGATCATGCGACACAGACAACTATGCATATCTTCATCTCCCCAACTGACTTCCATGCCTGGTCCGAGCTGTTGTCGTTCTTGCGGGACGCTTTCGCGTACATGGATTCACGAATCGACCCGCCTTCATCTTTGCACCGCATGGAAGTCGAAGACCTGCGCAACAAGGCGAAAGAAGAAACCTTGATCATCGCGACCGAGGGCGCGGAGTTGATCGGTTGCGCCTTCGTCGCCATCCGGGACGACTGTGCCTATGTTGGCAAGGTTGCGGTGGCGGGAAGTGGGCGTCGCAAAGGGGTTGCACGTGAGCTCATGGCAGCGGCTGAAGGCGTGGCCCGCCAGCACCAACGACCGTGCCTTGAACTCCAGACCCGGGTCGAACTGCTTGAAAACCACAGAACCTTTGCCGCGCTGGGTTTCGAGAAGGTCGCCGAGACGGCGCATGCTGGTTACGGCAGGCCAACGAGCATCACCATGCGAAAGCCCCTGCCAGCAAATCCTGACTGATTTTTCAACCTGAAGGCACTGCCTCGCTGACGCGTCTGACTACCTGCAGTAGCAGGTCGCCCCATCACCCCAGCTTCTTCACCAGCACCAGCGACTTGCGGTCCCAGTTGTAGAGGCGGCGCCGCGCCTCGGGCAGGAAATCGGGGTCGGTCTGCACAAAGCCGCGTTTGAGGAACCAGTGCTTGGTGCGGGTGGTGAGCACAAAGATGCTGTTCAGCCCCATGGCGCGGGCACGCTGTTCGATGCGCTTCAAGACTCGTTCGCCGTCGCCCTGGCTTTGCGAATCCGGTGACACCGTCAACGCGGCCATCTCGGCCGTGTGCTGCTCGGGGTAGGGGTAGAGCGCGGCGCAGGCGAAGATGACGCCGTCGTGCTCCAGGATGGTGTAGTTGCCGATGTCGCGTTCGATCTCGGTGCGGCTGCGCTTGACCAGGGTGCCGTCTTTCTCAAACGGCTCGATCAGCTGCAGGATGCCGCCCACATCGTCGGCCTTGGCTTCGCGCAGGGCTTCGAGTTTCTCGTCCACCACCATGGTGCCGATGCCGTCGTGCACATAGATTTCCAGCAGCAGCGCACCGTCTACCGCAAAGGAGAGGATGTGGCTGCGCTCCACGCCACCCTTGCAGGCCTTGACGCAGTGCTGCAGGTAGAACGCGGTGTCGGTGGGCTGCCTGGCATCGGGCAGTTCGGCCAGCAGCTTCTCGGCCGCGGCCAGTGGCAGCTCGGTGTCAATGGGGTTGTCTTCGCTTTCCGGCTCACCGGGGTGGATGCGGATGCCGGGGATCTCCGTGAGGAAGATCAGCTTGTCAGCCTGCAGGGCCGTGGCGACTGAGGTGGCGACTTCTTCCATGGTGAGGTTGAAGGCCTCGCCCGTGGGCGAGAAGCCAAAGGGCGAGAGCAGCACCATGGCGCCAAAGTCCAGCGAGCGCTTGATGCCGGCGGTGTCGAGCTTGCGCACCATGCCGGAGTGCTGGAAGTCCACCCCGTCCACAATGCCCACCGGGCGGGCCGTGATGAAGTTGCCCGAGATGACGCGCACCGTGGCGCCCGCCATGGGGGTATTGGGCAGGCCCTGGCTGAAGGCAGCCTCGATCTCATAACGCAACTGGCCGGCGGCCTCCTGCGCACAGTCCAGCGCCACCTCGTCGGTGATGCGCATGCCGTGGGAGTATTTGGCCTCGTGGCCCTTGGCCTTGAGCTGCTCGTTCACCTGCGGACGAAAGCCGTGCACCAGCACGATCTTCACACCCATGCTCTGGATCAGCGCCAGGTCCTGCGCGATGTGCGGCAGCTTGCCGGCGGCGATGGCTTCACCTGCAATACCCACGACAAAGGTCTTGCCACGGTGCATGTGGATATAGGGCGCCACCGAGCGGAACCAGGGCACGAAGGTGAAATTGAAGACAGAGGACATGCGGCAATCAGTGGGCGGTGAGGATGGCTTGAGAGGCTGGGATAATCGCCAATTCTCTACGAAGTTGCTACCTTGTCCCTTTCTCCCCTGAAAATCGAGTTCCCTGAAGCGCTGCCGGTGTCGGGTAAACGCGACGAGATCATGGCCGCCCTGCAGGCGCACCAGGTCATCATCGTCTGTGGCGAGACCGGTTCGGGCAAGACCACGCAGCTGCCCAAGATCGCCCTGGCCATGGGGCGCGGCAAGCTGAATTACCCGGCAGGCACGCGCGGCCTGCTCATCGGCCACACCCAGCCAAGGCGTATTGCAGCTAGCTCCGTGGCCAAGCGCATTGCCGAAGAACTCAAGACCCCGCTGGGCGATGTGGTGGGCTACAAGGTGCGCTTCCAGGACCGCCTGTCCAAGGACGCCTCAGTCAAGCTGATGACGGACGGCATTCTGCTGGCCGAGACCCAGACCGACCCGCTGCTCAAGGCCTACGACACCATCATCATTGACGAGGCGCACGAGCGCAGCCTCAACATCGACTTCCTGCTGGGCTACCTGCGCCAGATCCTGCCACGCCGGCCCGACCTGAAGATCATCGTGACCTCGGCCACGATCGATGCGCAGCGTTTTGCGGATCACTTTGCGTCGCGTAGCGGCCCGGCGCCGGGCCGCCCCAAGCCGGGTACGGCCTCTGGTTCCAGCGAAGCGCAGAACAAGCCTGCTCTTGGGGGCAGCGAACCACACGCAGTGGGTGAGCGTGGGGGTGATCTGGTGCCCGCGCCCGTCATCATGGTCTCGGGCCGCATGTTCCCGGTTGAGCAGCGCTACCGGCCGTTTGAAGAATCTCGCGAGTATGACCTCAACAACGCCATTGCGGATGGGGTGGACGAACTCTGGCGCGATGCGCACCACAGCGGTGATATTCTGGTTTTTCTGCCGGGTGAGCGCGAAATCCGCGAAGCGGCCGACCATTTGCGCAAGCATCTCTCGCACCACGCGGTGACGCGTAACGCCGAGGTGCTGCCGCTGTTTGCACGCCTGAGCCAGGCCGAGCAGGACCGTATTTTTGACGGCCATACGGGCCGGCGCATTGTGCTGGCCACCAATGTGGCCGAGACCTCGCTCACCGTGCCCGGCATCCGCTATGTGATTGACGCAGGTACGGCAAGGGTCAAACGCTACAGTTTCCGTAGCAAGGTGGAGCAGTTGCTGGTCGAGCCGATCAGCCAGGCGGCGGCCAACCAGCGGGCCGGGCGTTGCGGCCGGGTGGCGGATGGCATCTGTATCCGGCTCTATGACGAAAAAGACTTTGCCGGGCGCGACCGGTTCTCTACCCCCGAGATATTGCGCTCCTCGCTGGCGGGGGTGATTTTGCGCATGAAGTCGCTGCACCTGGGTGTGGTGGAAGACTTCCCCTTTATCGAGGCCCCCTCGGGCCGGGCCATTGCGGACGGCTACCAGTTGCTGGCCGAGCTCGGCGCGGTGGATGAGGCCAATGAGCTCACGCCGATTGGTCGCGAGCTGGCCCGGATTCCGCTGGACCCGCGCGTGGGCCGCATGATTCTGGAGGCGCGGGACCGCCAGGCACTGGACGAGGTACTGATCATCGCGTCAGCCCTGTCAGTGCAGGACGTGCGCGACCGGCCCATGGAGATGCAGACCCAGGCGGACCAGGCGCATGCCAAATTTGACGATGAGAAGAGCGAGTTCACCGGCTACCTGAAGCTGTGGAAGTGGATTCACGATGCGCGGGGTGACAAACATTCGCACCCGGCCGGCACGGCGGGCACTCACAAGCTGAGCAACCGCCAGTACGAACAGCTGCTGCGGCAGAACTTCATCAACATCCGGCGCATCCGCGAGTGGCGCGATATCCACACCCAGCTGCACACCGTGGTGGCCGAGCACAAGTGGCGGCTCAATACCGTACCGGCTTCGTATGAGCAATTGCACCTGTCCATGCTCGCAGGCCTGCTGGGCAACATCGGCTGCAAGCTGGACGAGGCGGCCACTTCGGGCGAGTACCTGGGCGCGCGGGGCATCAAGTTCTTCCGCCATCCCGGTGCGCACCTGAGCAAGAAATCGGGGCGCTGGATTGTGGCGGCCGAGCTGGTAGAGACCACGCGCCTGTTTGGCCGCGGTGTTGCAGCCATCGAGCCGCAGTGGCTGGAGCAAGTGGGCAGCCATCTGCTCAAGAAGCAACTGCTCGACCCGCACTGGGAGAAGAAGGCGGCTGAGGTGGTGGCACTGGAGCGCGCCACGCTCTACGGCATCGTGGTCTACAACGGCCGGCGCGTGAACTTTGGCCGGGTCGACCCGCAGGCAGCACGCGAGATTTTCATTCGCGAAGGCCTGGTGGGCGAGCAGTGGGACACCAAGCTGCCCTTTCTTGCGGCCAACCACAAGCTCATCCGCCAGGTGGAGGAGCTGGAACACAAATCACGCCGGCAGGATGTGCTGGTGGACGACGAACTGATCTACGCTTTCTACGACCAGCAGTTGCCGCCTGACGTGTGCAGCGGCCACAGCTTTGAGCGCTGGTACCGCGAAGCGCTGAAGCAGCAGCCCCAGTTGCTGATGCTCACGCGCGATGAGCTCATGCGCCACGAGGCGGCTGGCATCACCACCAACGCCTTTCCCAAGACCATCCGCCTGGGCGGGGTGGACTGCGCCGCCACCTACCTGCACGAGCCGGGCGACCCGAAGGACGGCCTGACCGTGACCGTGCCGCTGTTTGTGCTGAACCAGGTGAACGAGGATCAGTGCGAGTGGCTGGTGCCCGGCATGCTGAAGGACAAGATACAGGCCCTGCTCAAGAGCTTGCCGCAGCGCCCGCGCAGCCGCTTTGTGCCGCTGCCCGAGTCCGCCACGCGGCTGGCCGCCGAGATGAGTACGGCAGAAGCCTTTGGTCGCGATGGCCTGACCGATGCGCTGCTCAAGCAGGTGCGCGCCATCACGAGCCTGGATGTAAAGCGGACCGACTTCAAGCTCGACATGCTTCAGCCCCACCTGTTCATGAACTTCCGCGTGGTGGACGAGCATGGCCGGCAGCTCGGGCATGGGCGCAACCTGGGCGCGCTGAAGGCCGAGCTGGGCGCCAAGGCGCGCGGGGCCTTTCAGGCGCTGGCAGGCCTCAAGCTGGCAGACACCGTGGCGGCTGGAAAAAAGACGGAAAAAAATGAAGAAAATCAGCCTCTAGCCCTTTCCGGTATTGCGCATTTAGCTACTAAAAACGTAGCAGCCAAGGCTGATTCAACTGCAGCTGCGCCAAGCCTGCCGGCGGGGCAGCGCTACACCGCCTGGACTTTTGGCGAGTTGCCCGAGCTCATGGAAATCCGCAAGAGCGGGCAGACGCTGATTGGCTTTCCGGCACTGATCGACCTGGGCGATGCGGTGAGCATCGAGGTGTTTGACGAGCCCGAGGCGGCTGCGGCCAAACACCGTGCCGGCCTGCGTCGCCTGTTTGCGCTGCAGATCAAGGATGCGCTGAAATACCTGGAGAAGAACATCCCGGATCTGCAGAAGATGGCGGTGGCTTATATGTCGCTGGGAACAGCGGATGAGTTGCGTGAGCAGATCATCGACGTGGCACTGGACCGCGCCTTTTTGCTCGACCCGCTGCCGGCGGATGAGTTTGACTTCAAGCGCCGGGTCGAGGAGGGGCGCGGCCGCCTGACCCTGATCGCCAACGAGGTGGCGCGCCTGACCGCCACCATCCTCACCGAATACGCGACCGCCGTGCGCAAGATCAAGGACACGAAGAACGCGCCTGAGGCCACGGCTGATTGCAGCCAGCAACTGCAGCGCCTGTGCCCGAAGCGCTTCGTCGCGCTCACGCCCTGGCCGCAGCTGCAGCACTTTGCCCGCTACCTGAAGGCCATCACGCTGCGACTCGAGAAATACCGGGCCGACCCGGCGCGCGATGCAACGCGCCTCGCCGAGCTGCGGCCGCAGGAGCAGCGCTACTGGCGCCTGGTGGCCGAGCGCAAGGGCGCGGTGGATGCGCGCATGCAGGAGCTGCGCTGGTTGCTGGAGGAGCTGCGCGTGAGCTTTTTTGCACAGGAGTTGCGCACACCGCAGCCGGTGAGCGTAAAGCGGCTGGAGAAGGTATGGGCGCAACTGAACCAGTAAGCGGGTGAGCTGAAGCCTTCAGGTATCGTGGAGCTTGCGACGCACCTTGCCCCGCTGAGGCCAACAGCCGTAGCAAAGCATCACCGCCACCGGCAAGCCCAGGGCCAGCCAGGCCCACCAGTCACCCCAATGGTCGGAGACCAGTGCAGACAACAAGCCGCTTGCGGTCAAAAAGCCGAGCAAGATGGGCCAGCGCCACAGATGTTTGAACTCGGGCGTCATGAGGCGCGTGCGGGTTGGGTATCCCCGATATTCCCGATGCTTTGCGTAGCTTCCTCCACCAGACTCTGCGGCTGCCGGCGTTTGAGCCACAAATACAGGCCACTGCCCAGTACCACGATGGTGGCCAGGTCCAGCAGGGCCCAGAGAATCTTCATGGGCATGCCGCCATAGTCACCAAAGTGCAGGGGTTGTGACACCTTCAAGGCGGTTAGATACCAGGGCGTGGCGGGGACGGCGGTGACTTCTGCCGTGCGCGCATCGACCAGCACCGCCTGCAGCAGGCGGGAGGTCAGGGGTTCATTGCCCAGAAGGTAAAAAGTGTTGTGGTGCGGGCTGGAGAAACTCGTCCCTGGAAAAGCGATGAAGCGCAGCTTGCTCCCGGGTACCTGCTTCAGTGCCGCTTCCAGCGATGACTGGAGCGAGCCACGCTCCCCGGCCGGGACGATGGCCTGCCCTTGATACGGCGCGACCAGTTCGGCCAGCTGGTCGTGCCGCCAGTACTGGTAGAGCAGGTCGGCCCAGGTGTTGATGACGCCGGTGGCACCAACCACCAGCGCCCACACCAGCGTCACGATGCCGAGCAGGTTGTGCAGGTCCAGCCATTTCACGCGCGGTGAGCGTTCCCGCCGCACCGTGCCAAACTCCAGCTTGCGCATGAAGGGGGCATAGAGCACCACGCCGGAGATGATGGCCAGTATCAGCAGCAGCCCCATCAAGCCCAGGAACAGTTTGCCGGGCAGGCCGGCAAACAGGTCCACATGCAGCCTGAACATCACGTGCATGAAGCCCTCATTGACCGGAATATCTGTCACGACCTGCGCGCTGCGGGCATCCACCGCGATGGACTTGAAGTCGGTTGTGGGGGCGGGGGTGGGGGTGAGCGTGACAAACCAGAGCCCATCGCTGTCTTCATGCTGCGAGGCGAACTGCACCACCCGCTCTGGGTAGAGCGCCTGTGCGGCCGCCAGCACCCGGTCCAGGCTGGCGGGTGGGGTGCCCGCTGGCATGTCGGCTGCCTCCACCTCGGTGCCGAGCAGATGCCCGATTTCGTGGTGAAAAATCAGCGGCAAGCCGGTCAGGCACAGCAAGAGCATGAAGCCTGTGCAGACCAGGCTGCTCCATTTGTGCAGCCAGGACCAGGTTTTGAGGGTGCGTGCGCTGGCCATGTGAGTTAGAAGTCGACGCTGGCGCTGAGCCAGAAGGTGCGCGGTGCCCCCACGACCAGATAGCCCTGGCCCGGGTAACCGCCTACCGACGCCCAGTAGTTCCGGTCGGTCAGGTTGTCGATGCGGGCACGCCAGGTCACCACATGGCCCTGCATCTCGGTCAGGTAACGTGCGCCAACGTCCAGGCGTGACCAGCCGGGCACTTCAAGCGTGTTGCTGGCATCGGCATAGCTGGCACCGGTGTGGACGAGGCGGCCATCGAGGGCCAGGCCAGGCAGGCCGGGCACATCCACTTCTGCGCCCAGGCTGGCCTGGAGTTTGGGTACACCGATCACACGCTTGCCTTCGGTGCTAGCCGAGCCGGTGCTTTGCTGGATGGCGTCCAGCCAGGTGACGCCGCCCAGCAGGCGCACACCACGGGTGAGCTCGCCGTGCACGGTGAGCTCCAGTCCTTGGTGGCGATCCCGGCCTTCCGAGGTGAAGACATTGGCGGCGTTGGTGAGCGAACGTGGCTTGGTGGTGGAGAAGAAGGCGATGCCGCCCCCTACGCGGCCGGCGTCGTACTTGACACCGATCTCCTGTTGTTTGGAGACATAGGGTGCGAGTTTTTCACCATTGTTGCTGGCGGTGCTTGGCGCGGTTTCGCCCTGGCTCAGGCCCTCGATGTAGTTGCCGTACAGGGACAACTGCTGGCTGGCCTTGTACACCAGGCCAGCCATGGGGCTGGTACGGCTTTGCACATAGTTGCTTGTGAGTGCGCCGGTGTTGTAGGCGTAGTTTTCGATGGCCAGTGTCTGCTCGCGTGCCCCGACGGTGAGCAACACACTGTCCTGTGCAAACGAGAGCGTGTCGCCCACGGCCAGGCTGGACATGCGGGTGCGCCCGGTGAGCGCCGGCGAGTCCAGCTTGTTGCCACTCGTGGCTGTGCCACTGAAGGCCGGCTGGGACCAGTAGATCGGTGAGTACAGGTTGTTGCTGAGCTTGTTGTTGAAGTCGTAGGTGTAGGCATTGTTGCGCTCCTTGCCGAAATGCGAAGCGCTGACCACCCATTCATGGCCCACCGTGCCGGTGCGCAGCTTGCCGCGCAGGCCCAGTTCAGCGGTTTTCACCTTTTCTTCTGCGGTGTTGTCAAAGCGGTAGAAGTTGCCAGCGCCGGTGCTGGCGTTGGACACCGTCAGGTTGGCCAGCGAGTTGGCTTCCGTGCCAAGCCGGGTGCCTGCTGCGGCCCATGCGGTCAGGTCCTTGTTGATGTCGTATTCGGCCCTCAGGGTGCCAAAGGTGTCGCGCTCGTTGGAGTAGGACCAGGGCTGGGCAAAGTTTGTGCTGTTGTCCGGTACATTGGGCACGCTGGTCAGGCCACTCATGCTCACGTTGGTGCGGGTTTGCTTGAGTTGGTTGTCCTGCACGCCCAGATCAGCCGAGAGGCGCACGTCCCGGCTGCGCCAGTCCAGCCCGACGGAGAACAGGTCGAGGTGGTTCTTTTCTTCACTCACCCCGGTGCCGCCATCACGGGTGGCGGCATTGATGCGTATGCCGGTGCTCTGGTCCGGGCCAAAGCGGCGGGCCAGATCAGCGGACACGGTGCTGCCGCCCCCGCTGCCCGTGCCGACAGTGACGCGCGAGAGCGGCTCATTCGGCGCACGCTTGGGCAGCAGGTTGATACCGCCTCCCAGCCCACCGCCACCTGGGTTGGCACCGCTGAGAAAGGCCGAGGCACCGCGCAACACTTCGACGCGTTCGAACAGTTCGGTGGCGATGTACTGGCGTGGCAGCAGGCTGTACATGCCGTTGTAGGCCACGTCATCGGAGTTGAGAATGAAGCCGCGGATGAAATACGACTCCTGGAAGTTGCCGAAGCCCCGTGCCACGCGCACGGTGGGGTCGTTCTGCAGGACTTCGCCCACGCTTTTGGCCTGCCGGTCCTGAATCAGCTCGTTGGTGTAGCTGGTCAGGCTGAAAGGGACATCCTGGTTGTCCTTGGTGCCCAGAATGCCGGCGCGCGCACCGCGTGCCACCTGTCCGCCGGGATAGGCGGGCGACAGACCTTCGGCGGAGGCATCGGCGCTGGCCTTGACGGTCACAGGGGCCAGGGTCGTGCTGTCTTTCTCGGGAATGTCTTCTGCCTGTACCGCGCTGTGGGCCATGGCAGCCAGCGCTGCACACAAGGCCAGGGTCAGGGTTTTGGGTTCTGCCTTGCAGGATGGGCGAATGGGGGTGGCGTTTTGCAGTCCAGTTTTTTTCATGGGTAGCCTGTGTTGGTTGCAAGAAGGGGGGCGAGCATGCTGTGCCCATGGATGGCAAGCTGCTGCTCGTTTCTTGCTTCAAAACAGAGAAGAACCCAGTCTCGTGAAAAGCCTGGTGGCACAGCCCGCTGTCGCCATGGCTGGCAAGCAGGTAGATGGCTGGCTCGAAGTCGTGTTAACTGGCTGGCTATTCCCGCATCATACACGAATAAGAATCATTCTTATTAAATTCACAGCAACTGGCATGAACCTGGGTATTCGTTGTTCGCAAAACGACGCTGCATGTGTGAATGAAGCGGGAAAGCATGCCGGCGCATGAAGTGGAACACTGCATGAGAATTTGTGGACACAGTGAACCGTTGAATTAAGCCCCTTGCGGCGCGCGTATTTAGTATGTGTTCGTACTAAACTTGGTCGATGAGAGCCAGGGAACATTCCGCGGAATCACGCAGCAGCAATCTGACGCGACGCTTTGCGCTGATCAGGCGGCGTGCCAGCCGCCTTGACCCCACACTGCAGGGCCTGCTCTGGAGCATGGTGGCCGGGCTGAGCTTTATCCTGCTCAACGCCTTGCAGCGCTATCTGACCCTGCAAATCAACCCGCTGCAGTCGCAGTTCATGCGCTATTTCTGCGGCATGCTGGTGATGCTGCCTTTTGTTTGGCGGTCCGGGCTGGCCGCCTACCGCCCCCGTCACATTGGTGGTCAATTCATACGGGGGGTGGTCCATACCGCCGGGCTGGGCCTGTGGTTTGTGGCTTTGCCTCGGGTTTCGCTGGCTGACGTCACGGCCATTGGCTTCACTACCCCCATCTTCATCATGCTCGGTGCCTGGCTGTTCCTGCGCGAACCAATGCGCTGGGAACGCTGGCTGGCATCCCTGATAGGGTTTTGTGGGGTGCTGATCGTGGTCGGCCCCCGGCTGTCAGGCACTGGCAACTACTACAGCCTGGTCATGCTGGCCTCGGCACCCGTGTTTGCGGCCTCCTTCCTGATCACCAAGGCACTGACACGCTATGAGAAAGCCGGTGTCATTGTGCTGTGGCAGTCCATCACCATCACGGTACTGAGTTTGCCAATGGCGTTGCTGAACTGGCAGTCGCCGACGCTGGCGCAATGGTTGGGCTACCTGGTGTGCGGACTGCTGGGTAGTGGGGCGCATTATTGCCTGACGCGTTCCTACGGCGTGGCGGACATTTCTGCCACACAGTCGCTGAAGTTTCTCGATCTGATATGGGCCAGCTTTCTGGGATGGCTGGTATTTTCCGAACGCCCCAGTCAGTTCACCCTGATCGGTGGGGTGCTGATTTCAGCTTCCACGATCTGGGTTGCACGGCGCGAATCGCGTCGTCCGGTGATTCGAGAAAACAAGCCGCGCTGACTTGCCGCCGCGGTTGCACAGGCCGGAGATCTCAGCCCGGTCTCTGCGCATCTGGACATGCCACTAGTTGGCCATGGGCGAAAATATTTTTTCATCCCCCTGCATCCATACGCGAAATCACTGCGTTCTAGAGGAAGGACGCAATCGTGCGATCCCCAAACCCAAGTTTTCAGGAGTATGAAATCATGAAAAAATCCCCTATTTTTGCAGCCCTTGTACTTTCCGTTTTTGCCGCAGGCGCAGTTCAGGCGCAGCCGGTCATGCGTGATGGCGCGCTGACAGACGCAGCAGGTCGCACGGTTTACACATTTGACAAGGACGAGGCAGGCAAGAGCAATTGCAGTGGTGGCTGCCTGACGCTCTGGCCCGCATTCACCGCCAAGCCCGACGCGGTTGCAAAGGGCGAGTTTGGTCTGATCGACGCCAATGGCGCGCGTCAATGGACCGTGAATGGCAAGCCGCTTTACTATTTTGCGGGTGATGCCAAGGCCGGTGAGCGCAATGGCGACGGCAAAGGCGGCGTATGGCATGTGGTGGGTTCCAAGACAGCGGGTCAAGCTGCCGCCAAATCTGCATCGACGTACTGAGACGGCTCGGGGCGTGACCTGGGCATGCGTAAGCGCGGTATGCTCGGTCACCATGCTGACCAGAGATCGCCCCCTATGGATGCCCGTGATGAAGTAAATCAACTGCTGTCGCGTATTGCGCTGCGAGATGCCAAGGCATTTGAAGCCCTCTACCGCTTGGTTGCCAGCCGGCTGATGGCGGTGGCCTTGCGCGTGGTGCAAGACCGTGCCGTGGCTGAGGACGTGCTGCAGGAGGTGTTTGTCACGGTCTGGAATCAATCCGCAGCGGCCGCACCGGGGCAGCATTTGACGCTGGCGTGGCTGTGCGTGGTCACGCGCAACCGGGCCATTGATCTGCTGCGCAGACGCAAACCCGAGCAGCCGTTGTATTGGCAGGATGAAAACGGCGAAGAGCAGTCGCATGATATTCAGGATGAGTCTGGCTCCCCCATGGAGCAGCTGTTGGCCCATGAAGACGGCGCGCAATTGGCGCACTGCATGGAGGCCCTGGAGCCCGAACCCAAGCGGGCACTGCTGCTGGCTTTTTACGATGGCTTGACTCACCCCGAGATCGCCTTGCGCATGCAGCGACCGCTGGGCACTGTCAAGGCCTGGACACGGCGCAGCTTGATGCGGCTCAAAGGATGCATGGAGGCACTGGCATGAACTGGTACCAAAATCCATCAGCCATTGAACAGTTGGCTGCAGCCTATGTTGCGGGCACCCTTCAGGGCAGGGCGCGTGACCGGTTTGAGACCGTCATGCGGCGCCAGCCAGCACTTGTCGCTGCGGTGAATGACTGGACCGATCGCCTGGCCCCGTTGCACCGCGCGTTACCTACCCAGGCACCCAGCGCTGAACTGTGGGGCAGGATTGTGAAGGCAACGGTGAAGGCTTCGGACACCGCCCCTGTGCCGGTGGCACCCTCCTGGTGGCGACGCTTGTTGAGCCCGGCGCCGGCCGGGGCACTGGCCGTGGGCTTGTTGGTGGGCGCATTGGTGCCGGCCGTGTGGCAAGCCCATGTGGCCTACCAGAGCGACATGGAGTTGCCAGACAGCTATGTGGGCGTACTGGCTACCGCGCAGGGCCAGCCGGGCCTGATCATCTCCAGCTTGCGGCGGGGCAAGGTTGTCGACATCAAGCAGGTCACGCCAGTGGCCGTGCCGCTTGGCCAGACACTGTACCTCTGGCGGATTGACAAGGCGGGCGCAGTAGCTGGGCTGGGCCCCATGCCTGACGGCAAGTGGACGCATTTGGCACTGCGCGAAACCGCAGAGCAGGTGTTTTTCCCCGCTGTGGAACTCGCTGTGTCGCTGGAGCCTTTGGGGACTCAGCCCGACGCTCCTACGCAGCCTTTTGTGTACCGCGGGCTTTGCGGAAAGCTGTGGCGTTGAGCTGAGCGGGGCCGGGTCTGACGCGGATCAGGCAGCCCGGCTTTACAGGCTGGCGAGCCTGGCGAGCGCGCTGTTGAGCGTCTCATCCTTCTTGGCAAAGCAGAAGCGCACCACGCGCTGGTCGAAGGCGTTGCCATAGAAGGCCGACAGGGGGATGGCGGCCACGCCAATCTCGGTGGTCAACCACATGCAGAAATCGGCCTCGTTGAGATCGCTGACAGCCGAAATGTCCACACACTGGAAGTAGGTGCCCTCGCTGGGTAGCAGCTTGAAGCGGGTGCGCTTGAGGCCTTCGCGGAACAGGTCACGCTTGCGCTGGTAGAAGGCCGGCAATTCCAGGTAGGGCTTGGGGTCCGTCATGTAGGTGGCCAGACCGTATTGCACCGGGGTGTTGACGGTGAACACATTGAACTGGTGCACCTTGCGGAACTCGGCACTGAGGCTGGCCGGTGCGGCCACATAGCCGACCTTCCAGCCGGTCACATGGTAGGTCTTGCCAAAGCTCGAGACAATGAAGGCACGCGCGGCAAGGCCAGGGAAGCGGGCCGCACTCTGGTGCTGCTGGCCGTCGAACACCATGTGTTCATAAACCTCGTCGCTGATGAGCAGGATATCGGTGGGCGCCAGCATGTCCTGCAGCTTGAGCATGTCCTCGCGGCTCCAGACCGTGCCGCTGGGGTTGTGGGGCGAGTTGATGATGATGGCGCGGGTCTTGGGCGTGATGGCTGCAGCTATCTTGTCGAAGTCGGGCCGGAAGGTGCCAGGGGTGAGTGGCACACGCACCACCACGCCACCCGCCAGTTCGATATTGGGCACATAGCTGTCGTAGCAGGGCTCCAGCACGATGACCTCGTCACCGGGGTGCACGATAGCCAGAACAGCGGTGAGGATGGCCTGGGTAGCACCTGCAGTGATGGTGATTTCTGTTGCGGGGTCATACGCATGGCCATACAGCGTCTTGACCTTGGCGGCCACGGCCTCGCGCAGTACAGGCACACCGGTCATCGGAGGATACTGGTTCAGGCCCTGGGTCATGGCGTCTGTCACGGCCTGAACCAGTTTGGGATCGCAATGAAAATCCGGGAAGCCCTGGCCCAGATTGACGGCACCTTTTTCGGTGGCCAGGCCGGACATGACGGTAAAAATGGTAGTGCCGACATGGGGCAGTCGGGAGACAAGCGCTGGCGTGCGGGGGGTAGCGGTGGTCATGGTGATCTTGGAGCAGAAGTACGGGGAGAAAGGGCTGCGGTCAGGAGGTCGCACGACTTACAGGTCGTAGTCGTTCGCGTGGCCGTCCATGGCTTTGGCAATCAGCTTGCGGTCGAGGCGGTCGCTCAGCAACTCGGCAAACTTGTAGACGAAGTTGCGCAGGTAGGCGCTGCGCTTGAAGGCGACGCGTGCCACGTTCTGGCCAAACAAATGACCGGCCGGACGCACCACGAGCCCGCTTTTGCCACCGTCTTCGAGAATGTCCCGGGCGGCCATTTCGGCCACGATGCCGATGCCCAGGCCCAGGCGGACATAGGTCTTGATCACATCGGAGTCGATCGCTTCGAGGGCTATGCGGGGTTCGAGCTTGCGGATGGCAAAGGCGTGGTCAATCTTGGTACGACCCGTGAAAGACGGGTGGTAGGTGATGAGCGGCTCTTGCGCAATGTCCTCAAGTGTGAGCCGCTCTTTCTGGCACAGGGGGTGGGTACTCGGCAGGATGACCACATGCTGCCACTCATAGCAGGGCAGGGTGACCAGTTCCGAATAGTCAGCCAGCGACTCAGTCGCGATGCCGATTTCAGCCACCTCGTCCAGCAGCATGCGGGCCACCTGAGCTGGTGAGCCCTGGTGCAGGCTGACGTTGACCTTGGGATAGGCTTGGCGCAGCTTGGCCACAGGTTCTGGCAACACATATCGGGCCTGGGTATGGGTGGTGGCAATCGACAGCGTGCCGCTGTCCTCGGCGCTGTATTGCTCGCCGATACGTTTGAGGTTGTTGACCTCACGCATGATGAGCTCGATGCTCTTGAGCACATGCTGGCCGGGCTCGGTGATGCGCTTGAGGCGCTTGCCATGACGGGCGAAAATCTCAACGCCCAGCTCTTCTTCCAGTTCGATGATGGCCTTGGAGACACCGGGCTGGGAGGTGTGCAATGCCTTGGCCGCCTCGGTCAGGTTCAGGTTACGGCGGGTGGCCTCCTGAATAAACCGGAATTGATGCAGGTTCATATTGAATTTGACCTAAAGATTGCATTCATTATCCACCACACTTAATGAACGTGTCAGGAAAGTGCGATGTCTGCCATCAAGTCCAACAAGCGGGAATCCTCCCCCACAGCAGGCTGAAGACTGAAGGTGATGTTGGGGTAGCGCTGCACCAGATCACCCATCAGCTGCGGCAGATCCTCGCGCGCATGCTTGCCAACCCCGAGAAACAGGGGCAGTACGGAAATGGACGAGACGCCTGTCGCGACCAGTTCGGCCACGGCTGTAGGCAGGTCGGGCGTGGTCAATTCAAGGTAGGCGCAGCGCACCTGCGTCTGCGGGGAGCGGGTCTGAATGCGCTCGGCCACGGATTCCATGGGCTTGCGCCATAGTGGATCTCTGGAGCCGTGGGCAAACAGGACAATACCAATACCGGGTGTGCTCATGAGGTGCGACTACCTTCTCAAAACCAGCCAGCCAAACGCGGTGAGTGACAGGACGGAATAAATCAGGCCCGGGAGTGCTGCCGTGAGCCAGGGTGCCCAGTTCTGCAGATTGCCAACATAGCCAAACACGTTGTTGAGCAGGAAAAAGCTGATGCCAGCGAGCACGCCGCCAAAGACATAAGTGGTGATACCGCCAGAGCGGAAATGCAGGTAGGCAAACGGCAATGCCAGCACCACCATCACCAGACAACTCAGCGGGTAGAAGACCTTTTTCCAGAACTCGATCTCGTAACGCTGTGAGGTCTGCTTGTTGGCATCCAGGTGGCGCATGTACTGGAACAGGTCAATCGTGCTCATGCGCTCGGGTTTGAGCAAAGCTGCTGAGACCATCTCGGCACTGATTTGTGTAGGCCAGCGGAACTGGGGCAACTCCGCGCGTTCGATGCGTGCCTTCTCACTGTCCGCCGTGCTGAATTCACTGCGCGTGACCTGTTGCAACAGCCAGGCGTCATCGTCGGCGAACTCGGCTGTCTTGGCCTGGGTCATGGACATCAGGTAACCATGGCTGTCGAATTCGAAGATCCGTACGCTGCCCATGCCACCATCCGGGGTGAGTGCGCCCACATTGACCGCGAACTGGGTGTAACGCTGCCGCTCCTTGAGCCAGGCGCCTGTCTGCCCCACGGTGATGCGGCCCTGGTAGCGTGCCTTGAGCAACTGGGCGGTACGGTCAGCCACGGGGGAAACATAATCACCGATGGCAAAGGTGAGTACGACAAAGCCTGTACCCAGCACAAGGAGGGTGCGCAAGGCACGCCAGGGTCCAAGACCGCTGGTGCGAAGAATCGTGAACTCTGAACTATGCGCAAAGCGTGCCATCACGAAAATGGTGCCGATCAGCACGGTGATGGGCAGCAGTTCATACAGGTGACTCGGGATCAGCAGGCTCACATAAGTCAATGCATGCACGAGCGTATAGCCGGCTGCCGCATCGCGCCCGAGAGCCTGCAGCTCCTCCACAAAATCAAAGAAAAAGAACAAGGCCAGAAAGCCCAGCGTAACGAACGCGACGGACGCGTAAATTTCACGGTAGATGAGACGCCTGATGGTTTTCAAACTGCGGCGCTCCCTGAAGCCGGCTGACGTCTGCCGTGCGTTCGCCAGCCCCAGTTGTAATGGCGTTTGGCCAGCCACAGCAGCCCCAGCAGGAACACGCCGCCATGCAAGCCTGCCAGAAAGCCGGCGAAGCTGATCTGCCCATGGCTGATCCAGCTCTGCCCCAGATTGAGCAGGTTGAAATACACCACAAATGTGAACATCGAAAACACCATGTTGCCGCTTCGCCCCACCCGTGGATTCGCACTGGAGGCTGCCACGGCAATGATCACGAAATTGATGGCTGCCAGTGCCATGCCCAGGCGCCATGCCAATTCTGCGAGGTGGGCCGGGTTGGGGTTGCTCAGCAGCGCCAGCGTGGGCAGGGTGTTGGCGGGAATGTAGTTCGGGCCGTTCAGGCCGTTAGCCCCGATGTTGGTACCGTATTCCTCGAACTCACTGATCTTCAGGTCGGGCTTGCCGATGTCACTTTCCAGGCGCTGGCCATAACTCAGCATCAGCATGCTTTCTCCAGTCCGGTTTTCAACGCGTCCGCTACGGGCTGAGGTGATGGTCTGCTTGCCGCGTTCCGTGGAGGCAATGAAGACGTTGTTGCCCGTCTTGTTGCCGGTCAGGTCCTTTTCGACAAAGAACACCCGGTTGCCATTGGCCGATTCCTGGAATTGCCCCGGCTCGATGCGGTCAAGGTCGCCGCGCTGTTCATAGTGGGACTTCATGTCCTCGATCTGCTGGTTGGACCAGGGCAGCACCAGCATGGCCAGCGCCATCACGACCAGCAGCACCGGCCAGGCAAACCTGAACAAGGGCCGCAGCAGGCCGGCCAGTCCCATTCCGCTGGAAAACCAGATCACCATCTCGCTGTCCCGGTACATGCGTGACAGGGTGCCTACAATCGAGATGAAGAGACTCATGGTGAGAATCGTGGGCATGTAGGCCAGCACGGTAAAGCCCATCACCAGCATCACGTCCGAGGGGTTGAAGCTGCCGCGAGAGGCCTGGCCCAGGGTGCGGATCAGCGTCATCGTCATGACGACCGTGACCAGCACGATCAGCGTGGCGCCAAAACTGCGTGCCAGTTCCTTGCGGATAGAGGAATGGAATAACATTGTGCAAAAGGAAAACCCGAATTATGAACTTTGAATTCAAGACATTGGACCTTGTGGCCATTGCGGCCGAAAAATCTGATGCGCTGATCGTGTTGCTCACCGATGCCTACAAGCCCGGCAAGGGCGAACTCGCCGGGCTCATCGCCAAAGCCCTCAAGGCGGGGGACCTGGAAACCAAGACCGGTAAATCGCTGCAGCTCTATCAGCCCTCAGGTGCTGCCAGCAAACATGTCGTTCTTGTCGGTGCGGGTGATGGTTCACCCAAACAGGTGCGCAAAGCCGTGATGGCTGCGGTGGGGGCCATCAAGTCTGCAGGGGCCAAAAAACTGAGTCTTGGCTTTGCCGCGCCAGCCACTGCTGGCGCCTTAAGGGCGGCTGTGCTCGCTGCTGCAGATGCCAGTTATGTCTACACCACCACCAAGTCAAAACCGCAAGGCCGGGCACTGACACATGTGTTGATTGGTGCCCAGGGCAGTGCTGACCTCAAGCCTGCCTTTGACCTGGCGGTTGGCGCGGTCAAAGGGATCGAACTGGCCAAGGAGTGGGGCAACCGGCCGCCCAACCATGCCACGCCCACCTTGCTGTCGCATGCGGCCAAAGAACTGGCCAAACACAGCAAAATCAGCTGCGAGGTACTGGGACCCAAACAGGTTGCCAAACTCGGCATGGGCTCATTCATGGCCGTGGCCCAGGGCTCGCGGCAGGAGTTGCGCTTCATCGTGCTGCGCTACGACGGCGCAGCCAAGTCCCAGGCCCCCACGGTGCTGGTGGGCAAGGGCATCACCTTCGATACCGGTGGTATCTCCATCAAGCCGGCGGCCGAGATGGATGAGATGAAATACGACATGTGCGGGGCGGCCAGCGTGCTGGGAGTCTTCCGTTCACTGGCTGAACTCAAGCCCAATATCAACGTGGTGGGGCTGATACCCTCCTGCGAAAACATGCCGGACGGGCTGGCCGTCAAACCCGGTGATGTGGTCACCAGCATGAGCGGACAGACCATCGAGGTACTCAATACCGATGCCGAGGGTCGCCTGATCTTGTGTGATGCCCTGACCTACGCGGAACGCTTCAAGCCCGCAGCGGTGATCGACATTGCGACCCTGACGGGTGCCTGCGTGATTGCGCTGGGTGCGGTACGCAGCGGCATGTTCACTGAAAACGAAGAACTGGCCGAACAGTTGAGCAAGGCCGGTGAGTCTTCGCTTGACCTCTGCTGGCGCATGCCGCTGGACGAGGAATATGCCGAAGGGCTCAAAACCCATTTTGCCGATGTGGCGAACGTGGCGGGAAGGGCAGGTGGTGCCATCACGGCGGCCAAATTCCTGCAACGCTTTACGGCCAAGTTTTCCTGGGCGCACCTGGATATTGCCGGCACCGCCTGGAAGAGTGGCGCAGCCAAAGGGGCCACCGGGCGCCCTGTGGGCCTGTTGTTGGACTTCCTGCTGGCGCAAACAGCCAAGGCGCAGGTGTCCACCAAGCATGCCAAGCAAAGCCGGGCCAAAGCAGCCTGATCCTTGACTGTTCCCATGACCGAAGTGGCTTTTCATTTCAACGCGCCGGACAAACTGGCCTACGTCTGCCGTTTGTTGCGCAAGGCGGTGGGCGCAGGTGCCCGGGTGGTGGTGACGGGGGAGTCACAGACCCTGAGGCGACTCGACGCTTTGTTGTGGACGTTTTCTCCCACTGATTTCGTGCCACATTGCCTGCAGCACGGGGATGCCACACAAGTGGCCCATTCGCCGGTGATACTGGCTGAATCCACACAGGACACGCCACACCATCAGGTACTGTTGAATTTGGGGGAGCCGGTGCCGGGTGGATTCGAGCGCTTTGAACGGCTGATTGAAGTGGTGGGCCTGGATGACGAAGAACGACAGGTGGCACGCAGCCGCTGGAAGCATTACGCTGATCGCGGCTATGCCATTACCCGGCATGATCTGGCTTTGAAAGGTTCTCACTGATGCCGTCAACCCCCAGAAACCTGCCACGTTTTCTACCCACCTTGACGGAAGTGGTGCATACGCCAACGGCTATGACCGTGCCGCGGCAGCCGATTCACTCGACCGAGCAAATCATTGATCGGGTGATGCAGCGGCTTGACGTGTCGCTTGAGTCCCGCGTCAAGCAGACGCTCGACACCGTGGTACTCGAACAACTCGATGCCCTGGAGACACGCTTGCGAGATGAACTGCAGCAGGTACTGCGTGAGGCCGTGACGGAAGCTGTCACCCTTCAACTGGAAGCTGCCAGGCAAAAGACCGAGTAGCTCAGGTGCATCCCTATGGTGATGGCCTGAAATTTGCGTTACTGTTTACGGTCTTGAGTTATTTCAAGCAATTCGATACACATTCCTCGTGTTTCCCCTAGCTCATTTGGAGGTTTCTATGAAAAATAAACTGAAAATCACCGTCGCTGCTGCTGTGGCATTGGCATCCGGCATCGCGCTGGCACAGGAGGTCGTCAAGATTGGCCATGTGGCACCTGTTTCGGGCGCCCAGGCAGCCTATGGGAAGGACAATGAAAACGGTGCGCGCATGGCCGTTGAAGAAATGAATGCTGCCGGTGTCATGATCGGGGGCAAGAAATACAAGATCGAACTGCTGGCGGAAGACGATGCAGCCGACCCGAAACAGGGCACGGCGGTTGCACAAAAACTGTGCGACTCCAACGTGGCTGGTGTGGTGGGCCACCTGAACTCGGGTACCACGATTCCCGCCTCCAGGATCTATAACAATTGCGGTGTGGCGATGATCACTCCGTCTGCCACCAACCCCGACCTGACCAAGCCGGGCTACAAGACGACGTTCCGCCTGCTGGCCAATGACAATGCCCTTGGCGCAGGCCTGGCCTTTTATGCAGCCGACAAGCTCAAACTCAAGCGCATTGCCGTCATCGATGACCGCACGGCCTATGGCCAGGGTGTGGCTGCCGTGTTCAAGAAAACAGCCGCTGAAAAAGGCATCACCATCGTTGACGAGCAGTTCACAACCGACAAGAGCGTGGACTTCATGTCGATTCTGACGGCCATCAAGTCCAAGAATCCGGACGGCGTCTTCTATGGCGGCATGGATCCCCAAGCAGGTCCAATGCTGCGCCAGATGGAGCAGCTGGGTCTTACCAAAGTCAAGTATTTTGGCGGTGACGGCATCTGCACGATGAACCTCATCAAGCAGGCCGCTGGCGCGAAGACGCTGGAAAACGTGATTTGTGCCGAGGGTGGTGCTTCGCTCGACAAAATGCCTGGTGGCACGGCCTGGAAAAAACGTTACGACGAAAAATTCCCTGGCCAGTTTCAGGTCTATGCCCCCTATGTATATGACGCCATGTATGTGCTGGTGGACGCCATGAAGCGCGCAGGCAGTATCAAGCCCAAGGACTATCTGCCCAAGCTGGCTGCTACCAACTTCAATGGCGTGACCACCAATGTGCAGTTTGAGCCCAATGGCGAGCTCAAGAACCCTGCCATTACTCTTTACACCTACAAGGGTGACAAGAAGATCCCCCTGAACTGAGTTGACTTGCAAGAGTCAAAAAAGCCGCCGCGAGGCGGCTTTTTTATGCGCGACCTGCAGCATCGGGGAAAATCTGGGCTGGCCTCGGTTAAACTACTGAGTTCTGGAGAGGTGGATGAGCGGTTTAAGTCGCACGCCTGGAAAGCGTGTGAGGGGTTATACCCTCCGCGGGTTCGAATCCCGCCCTCTCCGCCAGAATCCGGGGTGCATCAGTCTCCAACTGAATCAGTCACCCCCCTGAGAGCCCTTTGATGGAAACGTCAAAGGGCTTTCTTGTTTCCCGCTCACCGACAGTCAGTCCAATGACAGGGATAGCAGCCTCGCATCCACAGGCTGTGCATGAAAGGGATTCCGCTAGAATCAGCATTGCTCCGGGGTGCAATGCCTTGTCACAAGTGGCAAGCAATAGCTGAGATGGTTTTACCGAACCCGTGAACTTGAATCGGATCATGCCGACGTAAGAAGAGCTGTCAGGAAATCTCCCATAACCTGTCACATCTTTCGAGGCATGTTTGCAACCATGCAATCGAAAGCAGGATGACAGTGTTCTCCCCTCAGTGTAATAACTCGCTGCTGCTACCAAGCCATGTAATGCCATCCGGCAGGCGTGCAGGAAGGGCTGTCAAATGATCCCCTCCTCGTTGCTGACCGACTTGCTGGCCTGCATTGCCTCGGACGATGCTTCGGACGAAGCGTTTGATCAGATGGCTCTGGCCCTATTCGCCTACCAGTATCAGAACAACCTGCCGTTTCAGCGTTTTTGTCAGCAGCGGGGCAAAACCCAGCGCACGGTCCGGCACTGGACGGACATTCCGGCCGTTCCCATCAACGGCTTCAAGGACTTGACGCTGAGTTGTGTGCCCATAGAACAGGCTGAGCGCGTCTTCATGACCAGTGGTACCACGCGGGGGGATGTCAAGGGTCGGCATTTTCATCCCAGCCTGAGTGTCTATGACGCGTCGATGACTCAAAACTTTGCTGAGCGCTTCATGCTCGGTGAAGAAAAAATCCGCATGGGCATTCTGTTTCCCTCGGAGCGTGAGATGCCCAACTCGTCATTGGCGCATTACCTGTCCCTGGCGGTGCAGACTTTTGGTACGCCAGAGAGTCATTACCTGTTGACGCCCAATGGACTGGACGATGAGCGCGTGCTGGCTGAGCTCGAACGCGCAGAACGGTTGGGCGAGCCCTATGCTTTGCTCGGGGCGAGTTACAGCTTTGTCCATTTGATTGATATGCTGCAGCAGCAAGGCCGGCGCTATAGGCTGCCGCCGGGCAGCCGCGTGCTGGATACGGGGGGCTTCAAGGGGCAGTCACGTGAAGTGGCGATGGAAGATTTTTATGCGCAGCTGTCTTCCACGCTGGGCATTCCCCGCAGTGACTGCATCAATATGTATGGCATGACCGAGCTCAGCACCCAGTTCTATGATGCGGGCAATGCGACCTTGCCCTCCGTCAAGTCCGGCCCGCACTGGATACGCAGCCGCGTGCTCGACCCCTTGAGCGGGCTGGAAGTGCCGCCCGGAGAGCAGGGCATCCTGGCGCATTGCGACCTCGGCAACTTCAATTCCGTCACCACCATCCTGACCGAGGATGTGGGCGTGGCTGTGGACGGCGGTTTTCTTCTGCTCGGTCGCGCGCAAGGGAGTGTAGCCAAGGGATGCTCACTGGCGGTAGAAGAGTTTTTGCAGGCAGCCAGAGCATGAACACGATGAAAGAGGTCGCTGGTTACCTGCCGGGCTTGGCGCCCACCGACCTGCAATGGCAGACCCTGAGGTTTGACAACCGGGGAGAGCGACTGGAGGTCGCTGTACCTGTGCTGACCGAGGCGCAAATTGCCGAGCTGGCGACACGGGTACGCGCCGCGAGCCGCAGGGTCTTGCAGTCCATGACGGTATCTGACATCGTGCAAGTACTGGACCGGGCGGTAGCGCGCCTGCTGGACACGCAGGACCCTTATCGCCAGAAAGCCGAGCGTCTGCTGCCACTGGTGACTGGCTACGACGCAGAAATGGTGCGCCTGGGTCTGACGGGCTATCTGAAGACCTTTCGCCAACCCCAGTTACAGCGCTTTCTGGTGGAGGACTTTGGCAACCCGCTTTTACTGGATGCGTTCCAGCCACGCGCCACAGGCGGCTTCACACGTGCCTATGGGGCCGAGTTGTCGGTTCATGTCTGGGCCGGCAATGTGCCCGGACTACCCTTGTGGAGTCTGATATCGAGCCTGCTCGTGAAGTCGGGCACGGTAGGCAAGCTAGCCAGCGCCGAGCCCCTGTTTGCGGGCTGGTTTGCGCAACTGCTGGTGGAGGTCGAACCCGCACTGGCCGATTGCCTGGCCGTCGTCTGGTGGAAGGGCGGTGATGAGGCGCAGGAAAAAGCCTTCTTCAGGCAGGCCGATGTGGTGCTGGCCTATGGTGGCAACACCTCGCTGGAGAAGATGCGTGACTTGGTGCCCATCACGACACGCTTCCTGCCACATGGCCACAAGCTCAGCCTGGGCATGGTGTCACGGCAGGCGCTCGACGCCCGCCAGGCCCTGAAAACCGCGCAGCTGGCCGCCCATGACGTGATGCGCTATGACCAGCAGGGCTGTTATTCGCCACACCTGTTTTACGTCGAGCGCGGCGGGAAAATTTCACCTGAAGATTTCTCCCGTTATCTGGCCAACGAACTGGCCTGCTTCGAGCAGAAATATCCCCGGCGCGAGCTGACGCTGACGGAAACAGTCAGTCTGGCGCAATGGCGCCAGACCGAGGAGCTCAAAAGCGTCTCGGTGTCAGGGATGGATGTGTCCGGCGAGGGCGGCTGGACCGTGGTGTACTGCGACGCCCTACAGGAGTTGGCGCCCAGTGGCCTGGACCGCACGGTGCGGGTGGTCGCCGTGGCTGATCTGGCGCAGGTCATTCCGCTGATAACACCGCACCGGACCTTGCTGCAGACGGTTGGACTGGCCGCAGCGCCGCGTGAACTGTTTGCGCTGGCGAACCTGCTGGGGGCTGCGGGTGTGACACGCATTTGTGCCGTGGGACAGATGACAGCGCCGCAGGCAGGCTGGCACCACGATGGCCGCTTCAGCCTGCTGGACCTCGTGCAGATGGTTGATATCGATGCCTCGGCTGAAGCCGCCAGCGAAGCATTTGCATCTTATGTGGACTAGGAACAGGCCCTAACAGCATGAGTTTCCTGGACATGCATCAGGTGAGCTACAACTACCGCGGCCAGATGCTGGTGGTACAGGCCGTGGACTGGACCATTGCGCGCGGCGAGTTCCATTGCCTGGTCGGGCGTAGCGGTTGCGGCAAGACGACCCTGCTCAAGCTGGCGGCCGGGCTGCTCAAGCCGGATGCGGGCACGATCACGCTGGATGGCCAGCGGCTGGTCAAGCCAGGTCCGCAACTGGGCTATGTGTTCCAGTCGCCGACCTTGCTGGAATGGCGCACCGTGCTGGACAACATTCTTTTGCCGATTGCCTTGCAGCGCGAACCTGCGGGGCCAGACCTGGCCAGGGCAGCGGACTTGCTGGCTCTCATGGGCTTGTCGGACTATGGTGGGCGCTATCCGGGCGAGTTGTCGGGTGGTCAGCAGAGCCGGGTGGCCATCGCCAGGGCGCTGATTCTCGAACCGGCCTTGCTGCTGCTGGATGAGCCTTTTGCAGCGCTGGATGCCATCACGCGTGAAGAGTTGCAGGATGATCTGCTGAATATCTGTCATCTTGGTCAGACCTCCGTATTCTTCGTGACCCATGACATTACGGAAGCCGTGTACCTGGCTGACCGGGTGGCGGTCATGGCGGAGGGCCGGATTCGGCTGGACCTGAAGGTTGATTTGCCCAAGCCACGCCGACGGGATGCCCGCTATGGCGCAGATTTCAATGCGCGTTGCGCCCGTGTGCGCCATGCCATGGATGGAGCACTGGCATGAGCCGAGTCATCTCACTGCTCTTGCTGCTCGGGTTGCTGCTCGGGTGGGAAATGGCTTCGCAAGCATCCCGACTTTCCGCACTGGTTCTACCGGCACCGTCCGTGATTGGGTTGACGCTCTGGCATGGCATTCTCTCCGGTTACTTCTGGCCGCATCTCGTGCATACGGGGACCGAGCTGTTTCTGGGGCTGACCCTGGGTGGCCTGTTCGGTTTTTTTTCGGGGATCGCGATGGGGGAGTCTGAATTCCTGCGGCGCGTACTGTTTCCCTATGTGGTGACCAGTCAGGTCGTGCCTAAACTGGCCCTGGCGCCCCTGTTCATTGTCTGGTTTGGTTTTGGCATGACATCGACTGTGGTGATCACTGCGCTGATCTGCTTTTTCCCCTTGATGGAAAACACGGTCACCAGCTTGCAGCAGGTCGACCTTCAAAAACTGGAACTGTTCCGCATGTTGGGGGCGACACGCCTGCAAACCCTCCTGCGACTGAAGATTCCCGCGGGCTTGCCGGGCATCATGGCCGGCTTGCGCGTGGCGGTTGTTCTGGCGCTGGTGGGGGCGGTGGTCGGCGAATTCATCGGTGGCAGCAAGGGTTTGGGGGCATTGATCATTGCCTCGCAAGGGATGATGGATACACCGCTCATGTTTGCTGTGCTTCTGATCATCACCTTATTGGGTTTGCTGGTTTATCAAATGGCAATCGCGGTAGAGAGGTTCTTTCTCTCGCCGCATTTAAAAAACAGGGAAAAGGAATAGAGGAATGAAGAAGTCAATGACGAAATCCATGTTCTCGTTCGTGGCTGCAGCGCTCTTTGCGTTGGGTGCAACGAGCATCAGCCAGGCTGCCGGCCCGGACAAGGTCGCGGTGGCTGGCTGGAGTCAGCCGATTTCGGAAATCACCAACCTGCTGGTCGATGGGGACAAAGGCTTCTTCAAGGCCAAGGGCCTGGAGCTGACCTACGTGCCGGGTGCCGGTGGTGGTGATGCGATCCGCAACATGCTGACCGGTCAGGCTCAGGTGGCATTTACCGACCCCGGCTCCTTCTTTGCCGCTCTGGACAAGGGAGAAAAGCTGCGTGCTATCTACGATATCTATCCTCAAAACGTGTTCAATGTGGTATCGCTCAAGAGCAGCAACATCACTAGGCCTGCGGATTTGAAAGGCAAGAAAATTGGCGTCTACAGCCTCTCCAGCGGAACGCGCCAGAATCTGCTGGTGTTGTTGCACCAGGCCGGTCTCACTGAGGCGGATGTCACGATAGTGGTCACAGGCCTGCTGAACTTCGCCCCCTTGATACAGGGGCAGGTGGATGCAACAGCCGCTACGGACACGGGCCTGCTAGTGGCCAGGCAAAAGGGAGTGGGGGATGTCAATGTCATGGAGGTTCGCAATTACCTGAACATTTCCAGCGACATGTTCGTGGTGACGGAGGAGACTTACCAGAACAGAAAAGACCTGTTGAAACGTTTTCTGGCGGCCTACCGCGACAGTGCAGCCTGGATGATCCAGAACCCGGATGAGGCTGCCGCCCTGGCGGTGAAGCGCACCATCAATGGCAAGGATCTGGCTGTGAACCGCGAAGTCATCCAGCTGCGCAATGTATCCAGTGTTTCACCCATGACCAAGGCGCACGGGCTGGGCGCATTTGACTTGGTGGTGTTGCAGAAAGCGGCCGAGACCTATAAAAAACTGGGCATGGTCCAGCGAGACATCAGGGTGGCTGACGTTGTCAGCCAGGATCTCTTGCCGCAGAAATAAAACCCCATCCATCATGCAATTCAAGGGCAAGGTCATTTTGGTCACCGGTGCGAGTCGGGGTATCGGCGCAGCGATCGCAAAAGCCTTTGCGACTGAGGGCGGGACGGTGGCCGTCAACTACCTGCAAAACGCGCAGGCAGCAGAGGCCGTAGTCAATGACTGTCGGCAGGCCGGCGGCGATGCCTGGGCGATCCAGGCTGACGTGAGCTCCGAGCCCGCCGTGAAGGCGATGGTCGAGCAGGTAATGAACGAGATGGGGCGTATCGATGTGCTGGTCAATAACGCGTTTGCAAGCTACAGCTTCGACCCGGAGCAGCGCAGCATGTTCTGGGAAACCTCCTGGGCCGACTACCAGCGCCAGCTCGACGGCGCATTGAAGTCAACCTTCGGTGTTTGCCAGGCTGTGCTGCCGCATTTCAGAAAACGCAGCAGCGGCGCGATCGTCAACATGGTGAGCGACCTGGTGGAGCGCCCCACGGTGCCGTACCACGACTACACAACAGCCAAGTCGGCGTTGATCGGCTTCAGCCGCAACCTCGCGGCGGAACTGGGGCCCCTGGGCATCCGGGTCAACTGCGTGGCGCCGGGGCTGGTGTATCCGACAGCGGCGAGCCGGCAGACCCGTGAGGAGGTGAAGGACATGATCACAGCCCAGACCCCCTTGCGTCGTATCGCCAATCCCGGGGACGTGGCCGGCCCCGTGTTGTTTCTGGCCTCGGACTGGAGTCGCTTCATGACAGGGCAGACCCTGTTTGTCGACGGTGGCCTGGTGATGAAGTAAACCGACTCCGGTCAACGTGTGACTTACTTCGGAACCTGCACCATCTTCATGGCCGAGCCGATCAGGGTGGCTACTTCGGTCATGTTGCTGGGCACGATCAGGGTGGTGGTAGCGTCTGCGGCTACCTTGCTGTAGGCCTCGACGGCTTTTTCGGCCACCTTGAGCTGTACGGCTTCGGCACCGCCGGGCTGGCGAATGGCTGCTGCCACGCGTTCAATGGCCTGGGCATTGGCTTCGGCCACCGCCAGAATGGCACCGGCCTCACCTTGTGCGTTGTTGATGGCCGCCTGCTTCTCACCTTCGGAGCGGGCGATGAAGGCCTCACGTTCACCGGTAGCGATGTTGATCTGTTCCTGGCGGCGTCCTTCCGAGGCTGCAATCAGCGCACGTTTCTCGCGCTCAGCCGTGATCTGGGCCTGCATGGCATGCAGGATTTCCTTCGGCGGCGTCAGGTCCTTGATCTCGTAGCGCAACACCTTGACGCCCCAGTTCAGGGCCGCCTCATCAATGGCTTGAACCACCTGGGCATTGATGATGTCACGCTCTTCAAAGGTCTTGTCCAGTTCCAGTTTGCCGATCACGCTGCGC
The DNA here is from genome assembly GCA_018815325.1 of Gammaproteobacteria bacterium. Lineage (GTDB taxonomy): Bacteria > Pseudomonadota > Gammaproteobacteria > Burkholderiales > Burkholderiaceae_C > JAHIYE01. Next base: position 38,259 of record JAHIYE010000026.1, read on the forward strand.
AACGAGGTTTGTGCGAGCTGGGTCACGGCCATGATGTAGTTGGAGGAGCCGTAGCTGGCGCGCATCGGATCGGTTACCTGGAAATACAGGATGCCGTCTACCTGCAGCTGGGTGTTGTCGCGCGTGATGCAGATCTGGCTGGGCACATCGAGTGGAATCTCCTTGAGGCTGTGCTTGTAGGCCACCTTGTCGATAAAAGGCACCAGAAAGTTAAGGCCAGGAGCCAGGGAGCCATGGTACTTTCCCAGTCGCTCGATCACCCAGGCATTCTGCTGCGGCACGACCTTGATGGAGCGCGTGATGAAGATGGCGGCAATGACCGCGATGAGAATGGCGATTTCCATAAGATTCCTTGGTTAGATTTTATCGACCAGCAGGCGGCTGCCGATGAGTTCGGCAACCCGGTGTGCCCCTGCGGAAGGGGTGACGCCGGGGCGATGAATGGCGGTCCAGGTGGCACCACGGTAATGGACGGAGGCAGATCCGTCCGGGTTCCAGGTCTCGACCTGAACGGTTTCGCCCACATCCAGGTTGACGCTTCGGTCAGCCCGGGCTGAGGGGTCGGCAGGGCGTCTTTTCTTGATCAGGTAAAAAACCACGACAGCACCACCGCCCACGATGGCGGCAACCACCAGCTGGATCACCTGACCACCGCCCGCATGCGCTGCGAGTGCTGCGGCAGCCATACCCACGGCGAGCATGAGCAGGTAAAAAGTACCCGTGAGCAGTTCGAGCAGGACCGCAGAGCCTGCGAGCAGCCACCAGATCGTCGATTCGGCCATGTGTTGTGAGCTCCCGGATGGTTTGTCAGGGTCCCATTGTGGGACAAAAGTGAGGCCGATGCTGGATGGAGGTGTAATAAGTCTTACACTTCGCGCCTATTTCCTTTTTTTCGCCCGACCGTTGGAGTCCTCATGAAATTTCGTTTTCCCATCGTCATCATCGACGAAGACTTTCGTTCCGAGAACACCTCGGGTCTGGGAATTCGCGCGTTGGCCCAGGCCATCGAATCCGAAGGCTTCGAGGTGCTGGGCGTGACCAGCTACGGCGACCTGAGCCAGTTCGCCCAGCAGCAAAGCCGCGCCAGCGCCTTCATCCTGTCGATTGACGACGAGGAATTCACCCAGGGTGCGCCAGGCGCGGACCTCGATCCCGCCGTGCTCAATTTGCGTCACTTTATTGAGGAAGTGCGGCGCAAGAACCTCGACGTGCCGATTTACGTGTACGGAGAGACCAAGACCTCACGCCACATTCCCAACGACATCCTGCGCGAGCTTCATGGTTTCATTCACATGTTCGAGGACACGCCGGAATTCGTGGCCCGGCACATCCTGCGTGAGGCCAAGAGCTATCTGGAGGGCGTGCAGCCGCCATTCTTCAAGGCGCTGCTGGACTATGCCGAGGATGGCTCCTATTCATGGCACTGCCCGGGTCACTCGGGTGGCGTGGCCTTCCTGAAGAGCCCGGTGGGGCAGATGTTCCACCAGTTTTTTGGCGAGAACATGCTGCGGGCCGACGTCTGCAATGCGGTGGAAGAACTGGGCCAGTTGCTTGACCATGACGGACCGGTGGGCGCGTCGGAACGCAATGCTGCACGCATCTTCAATGCAGATCACTGCTTTTTTGTGACTAATGGCACCTCCACCTCCAACAAGATGGTGTGGCACCACACGGTGGCGCCGGGTGATGTGGTGGTGGTGGACCGCAACTGCCACAAATCGATTCTGCACGCCATCATCATGACGGGCTCAATCCCCGTGTTCCTCAAACCTACGCGCAACCATTTCGGCATCATCGGGCCTATCCCCCAGAGCGAGTTCGAGCCCGCGTCGATCCAGGCCAAGATTGCGGCCAACCCGCTTCTCAAGGGGGTTGATGCGAGCAAGGTCAAGCCTCGGGTACTCACGATCACCCAATCCACCTACGACGGCGTGCTCTACAACACCGAAACCATCAAGGGCATGCTCGACGGCTACATCGAAAACCTGCATTTCGACGAGGCCTGGTTGCCGCATGCGGCTTTCCATCCCTTCTATGGCAGCTACCATGCCATGGGCAAGCGGCGCGTGCGCCCCAAGCACTCGGTGGTTTATGCGACCCAGTCGATCCACAAGCTGCTCGCAGGTATCAGCCAGGCCAGTCAGGTTCTGGTGCAGGATTCGCAGACCACCAAGCTCGACCGGCACCTCTTCAACGAGGCCTACCTGATGCACACCTCCACCAGTCCGCAGTACAGCATCATCGCGAGTTGCGATGTGGCTGCGGCGATGATGGAGCCCCCCGGCGGCACCGCACTGGTGGACGAGAGCATTGCCGAGGCACTGGATTTCCGCCGCGCCATGCGCAAGGTGGACGAGGAATATGGCGAAGACTGGTGGTTCAAGGTGTGGGGGCCCGAGAAACTGGCCGACGAGGGGGTTGGTCGCTCGGATGACTGGATTCTCAAAGGTGAATCCAGGAACGCCAAAGCCGGCGTGAACTGGCATGGCTTCGGCCGGATCAACACGGGCTTCAACATGCTCGACCCGATCAAGTCGACTGTGGTGACCCCGGGCATGGACCTCAACGGCCGCTTTGCCAAAACCGGCATTCCGGCCAGCATTCTCACCAAGTTCCTGGCTGAGCATGGGGTGGTGGTGGAGAAAACCGGTCTCTACAGCTTCTTCATCATGTTCACCATCGGCATCACCAAGGGCCGCTGGAACAGCATGCTGACTGCGCTGCAGCAGTTCAAGGACGACTACGACAAGAACCAGCCGATGTGGCGCGTGTTGCCGGAGTTCTGCCAGAAGTACCCGAAATACGAGCGCATGGGGCTGGCCGACCTGTGCCAGAAAATCCACAGCCTGTATGCCAAGTACGACATCGCGCGCCTGACAACCGACATGTACCTCAGTGATCTCACGCCGGCCATGAATCCCAGCGATGCCTATGCCCATATTGCGCACCGCAAGACCGAGCGCGTCGAAATCGACAAACTTGAAGGACGCATCACCGTCGGCCTGGTCACCCCTTACCCGCCAGGTATTCCGTTGTTGATCCCGGGCGAAGTGTTCAACAAGAAAATCGTCGACTACCTCAAGTTCTCGCGCGAATTCAACGCCCAGTGTCCGGGCTTCGAGACCGATATCCACGGCCTGGTGGAGGAAGAAGACGCCCTGGGCATCAAGCATTACTACGCCGACTGCGTCAAGCAATAGGCAGCAAGCACGAGTCCATGCAAAACGCCCGCTGACAGCGGGCGTTTTTTTGCTATCAATAAAGTAGCTACTCAGGCAATATGAATAAGGGCTATAGCCTGTTTTTATGGCTGATCACGACTCCACAATGGCCACGGCGGTCTGGCTGAAACCACCATCCACATAGGTGATCTCGGCTGTCACACCGCCCGCCAGATCGCTCAGCAGGAAGGCAGCCACATTGCCGACATCCTCGATGGTGACGTTGCGGCGAATCGGCGAGGCGTTGGCCACCACATTGAGCAGCTTGCCAAAATCCTTGATGCCGCTGGCCGCCAGTGTCTTGATGGGGCCGGCGCTGATGCCGTTGACGCGCATGCTGCGACCGTCCGGCAGGTGACCAACGGCTTCGGCCAGATAACGCACCGAGGCCTCCAGGCTGGCTTTGGCCAGCCCCATGGTGTTGTAGTTCGGAATCGCTCGCAGGGCGCCCAGGTAGCTCAGTGTCAGCAGGGCAGACTTGTCGTTGAGGTAGGGCAGGGCCGCCTTGGCCATGCCAGGGAAGCTGTAGGCGCTGATGTCGTGGGCGATGCGGAAATTCTCGCGCGTGATGCCCTCGAGGAAGTTGCCGGCAATGGCCTCACGCGGGGCAAAGCCGATCGCGTGCACAAAGCCGTCGAATTTGGGCCAGTGGGAGGACAAATCCCTGAACAGCGCCTCGATCTGGGCGTCGTCTCCCACATCGCAGTCAAAGATCAATTTGGAGTCGAAGTCGGCGGCAAACTCGGTGATGCGCTCCTTGAAACGCTCGCCTACATAGCTGAAGGCCAGTTCGGCACCCTGTGCGCGGCAGGCCTTGGCAACGCCATAGGCAATGGAGCGGTTGCTCAGCACACCGGTGATCAGAAATTTTTTGCCTGTCAGGAATCCCATTGTTTTATCTTCCATGGTTGTTGAGTTCACCCTGGTGAACCAGGGAACTGTCCATTCGTTCGAGGCTGGCATTTTTGCCCGCTTGGGTCAAACCGCAGTGACAGTTGATGCAGAATTGTCGCATGCGAATTTTGTGGCCAATACTAATACTCCTGCTGAGCATTTCCTGCCCCTCCTGGGCGCTTCATGCCTATGCACAGTTTGGCGACATCAAGTACCCGGCCGGGTTTGCGCACTTCGACTATGTCAATCCCGATGCACCCAAAGGTGGTGAGATTTCACTGGTCTCGCCCACCCGGCTCTCCAACTTTGACAAGTACAACCCTTTCACGCTCAAGGGCAGTCCACCACCCAACCTGATCGGCTTCGTCTTTGAGAGCCTGTTGACAGGCACGCTGGACGAACCCACCACGGCTTATGGTCTGCTGGCCGAGGATGTGCAAGTGGCACCCGATGGCCTGTCGGCCACGTTCCGGCTCAATCCGCTGGCACGCTTTCACAATGGCGAGCCGGTGCTGGCGGTGGATGTGAAGCATTCGTTCGACCGACTGACTTCCAGGGAGGCGGCCCCCCAATTCCGCACCATCTTTGGCGAAATCAAGGGCGTGAGCATTCTGGGTGAGCGGCTGGTGCGCTTCGACTTCAAGCGCGCGAATGCCGAGCTGCCGCTGATCGCAGGCAGCCTGCCGGTCTTCAGTCGCCAGTGGGGCATGGAAAACGGCAAGCTCAAACCGCTGGACCAGATCGTCACCGACACCCCTCTGGGCAGTGGCCCCTACAAGATTGGCAAGGTCAACTTCGGCAAGGACATCAGCTACGTACGCGACCCCCTGTACTGGGCGCGTGATATCAACGTACGGCGCGGCATGTTCAATTTTGACCGCATTACCTTCAAGATATACAAGGACAACACGGCGCAGCTGGAAGCCTTCAAGGCCGGCGAATTCGACTACATCCAGGCCTTCATCGCGCGCGAATGGGCCCGGGCCTATACCGGGCGTGACTTCAACAACGGCAAGCTCATCAAGAAAGAACTCAAGCACGGTAACGCGGGTGATTTCCAGGGTTTTCTGTTCAACACCCGCTTGCCCAAGTTTCAGGATGCCCGGGTGCGTGAGGCCATTGGTCTGGCGATGGACTTCGAGTGGCTCAATCGCCAGCTGTTCTACAACGCGTATACCCGGGTGCGTGGTTTCTTCGTGGCCAGCGACTTCGAAGCCACGGGCCTGCCCGGACCGGATGAACTGGCAGTGCTGGCCCCCTTGAAAGACAGGTTGCCACCCGAGGTGTTCAGCCAGCCGGTGCCATTGCCGCCCGTAACCCAGCTTGACCCGGCTTCCGGGCACACCTTGCGAGACAACCTGCGTCGCGCCAAGGCCTTGCTGGCCGAGGCCGGCTGGACCTACCAGGACGGCGCATTGCGCAATGCAGCAGGAGAGGCACTGAGCATCGAGTTCCTGGACAATTCCGGCTCGATGGGGCGCGTGGTCACGCCTTATGCCAAGAACCTCGAAAAACTCGGCATCACGGTGAACTACAAGGTGATCGACTTTGCCATCCTGCAAAAGCGCATGGATGTCTTCGATTTCGAGATCATCAGCAACCGCTATGTGGGCAGCGAAGCCCCGGGCACGGAGCTGCTCGAGCGCTTTGGCTCCAGGGCTGCGGGCACGGAAGGTTCGAGCAACGTCATTGGCGTCAAGAGCCCGGTGGTGGATGCCTTGCTGGACAAGGTGATGTCGGCACACAAACGGCCGGAGCTCGTGGCCAGCCTGCGCTCGCTCGACCGGGTGCTGCGTCACCAGCACCTCGTGGTACCGCACTGGTACAGCAGCACCTTCCGCGTGGCCTACCGGGCCGGGCGTTTCGAGCAACCGGCGGTGACGCCGCGCTACTACCAGCCGGACAGCTGGATCACCGCCACCTGGTGGGCCACGTCGGCCAACCGTGATGCCTTGCAGAAAGCCGCTCCCTGACCATGGTTGCCTACATCCTCAAGCGCCTGCTGCTCATGATCCCGACCCTGTTCGGGGTCTTGCTGCTGACCTTTGTGGTTATCCAGTTCGTGCCGGGCGGGCCAGTAGAGCAGATGGTGGCGCAACTGCAAGGACGGGACACGGGCGGCGAGGGCGCTGCAGCAACCGGTGCCGGTTACCGTGGCCGCCAGGGCGTGGACGCGGCGCGCATCGCCGAAATCCGCGAGCTCTATGGCTTTGACAAGCCGGCGCCCGAGCGTTTTGTGCAGATGCTGGGGCAGTTCGCGCGCTTTGACCTGGGCAAGAGTTTTTTTTACCCCAAAGATGTGTGGACGCTCGTGAAGGAAAAAATGCCGGTTTCGATCAGCCTGGGTTTGTGGACCTTTTTCCTGAGTTACCTGATCTCGGTGCCGCTGGGCATTGCCAAGGCGGTGCGCGCCGGTACCCGCTTCGACACGGTCACCAGCCTGCTGGTGCTGGTGGGCTATGCGATTCCGGGCTTTGTACTGGGTGTGGCCTTGCTGGTGATTTTTGGTGGTCAGCTGCAATGGTTCCCGCTGCGTGGATTGACCTCCAGCAACTGGGACTCGCTGAGTTGGGGCGCAAAGATCGTGGACTACCTCTGGCATATCACCTTGCCCATCACAGCCAGCGTACTCGGGGCGTTCGCTGTGACGACGATGCTGACGAAGAATGCCTTTCTCGAGGAAATCCGCAAACAATATGTTCTGACGGCCCGCGCCAAGGGACTGGAGGAGCGCCGGGTGCTGTGGCGACACGTATTCCGTAATGCGCTGATTCCTTTGGTGACGGGCTTTCCCGCCGCCTTTATTGGTGCTTTTTTCACGGGCTCGCTCCTGATCGAAACCCTGTTTTCGCTTGATGGGCTGGGCCTGCTGTCTTATGAGTCGGTGATCCGGCGCGACTATCCTGTGGTGCTGGGCACGCTCTATTTGTTCACCCTGATTGGGCTGGTGACCAAGCTGATCTCGGATCTTTGCTACGTATGGGTTGATCCCCGCGTGAAGTTTGACTGATATGAGCCCTGTTTCCTTGTCACCCTCGCAGCGAGCCTGGCGACGCTTCAGGCGCAACCGTCTGGGTTTCTGGAGCCTGCTGATCTTTTCCACGCTGTTCGTGCTGAGTCTCGGAGCGGAGTTGATTTCAAATGACAAGCCGCTGATTGCCCGTTACGAGGGGCAGTGGCATGTACCTATTCTCATCAGCGAGCCGGAGACCACATATGGCGGTGATTTTCAGACGCCTACCGACTATCTGGACCCCTTCATACAGCAACAGTTTCGCCAACCCGGGAACTGGGCGCTGTACCCACCCAACCCCTACCACCACAGCACCATCAACTATTTCGCCAAAGAGCCCAACCCCTCGGGTCCTTCGCGCGACAACTGGCTGGGCACTGATGACCGGGGGCGCGATGTGGTGGCCCGGTTGCTCTATGGCTTTCGTATTTCGGTGCTGTTTGCGCTGGCGCTGACCTTCATCGGGGTCGTGCTGGGCATCATCACAGGTGCGATCCAGGGCTTTTTTGCGGGCAAGACCGATTTGCTGTTCCAGCGTTTTATCGAGATCTGGGGCTCCATGCCCGAGCTCTACCTGCTGATCATCTTTGCCGCGCTGTTCGATCCGAGTATCGGCTTGCTGCTGGTGCTCTTGAGCCTGTTCGGCTGGATGGGGCTGTCCGACTATGTGCGCGCCGAGTTTTTGCGCAACCGCCAACTCGACTATGTGCGTGCCGCCCGTGCACTGGGTCTGTCGAACTGGCAAATCATCTGGCGCCACATCCTGCCCAACAGCCTCACGCCGGTGGTGACTTTTCTGCCGTTTCGCATGAGTGCTGCCATCCTGGCGCTGACCTCGCTCGACTTCCTGGGGCTGGGGGTGCCACCCGGCACGCCCTCGCTGGGCGAGTTGCTGGCGCAGGGCAAGAACAACATCGATGCCTGGTGGATTTCGCTCTCCACCTTCGCCGTGCTCGTGATCACGCTGCTGCTGCTGACCTTCATGGGAGATGCGCTCAGGGATGCGCTCGATCCGCGCAAGGCGGATCAGTCGCCTGTTGATCCGCTGCCGGATGCACCTGTACCGGCAGATTCATCTGCAGCAAAGGCCGCGCCATGAGTCCCGTGACAACAACGGTCCCTGCGCTGCTCGATGTCAAAGGCCTGCGCATTGCCTTTGGTGGCAAGGCCGTGGTGCATGGCATCGATTTCTCGATCGCCCCCGGCGAAAAGCTGGCCCTGGTAGGCGAATCCGGCTCGGGCAAGACCGTCACGGCCCTGAGCCTGCTGCGTCTGGTGCAGGATGCGCATGTCAGCGGACAGGCGCTGTTGTCGACAGCCGGCAGCGGGGTCGATCTGCTCTCGCTACCTGAGCGGGATCTGCGCCGCATCCGTGGCGAAGACGTCGCGATGATCTTTCAGGAGCCGATGACGGCGCTCAACCCACTGTTCACCGTAGGCGACCAGATTGCTGAAGTTCTGGAGATAAAAAAGGGCTTGACCCGCGCAGAGTCTTCGCAACTAGCTATTGAATTGCTAGCAAAAACAGGCATTCCCGAGCCTGAACGGCGGGCACGTTCATTCCCGCACCAGCTCAGCGGTGGCCAGCGGCAGCGCGCCATGATTGCCATGGCGCTGGCCTGTGCCCCCAAGCTGCTGCTGGCCGACGAGCCCACCACGGCGCTGGATGTGAGTTTGCGCGGACAGATTCTGGACCTGCTCGATGAGTTGCAGCAAGCCAATGGCATGGCCGTGTTGATGATCACGCACGATTTGAATCTGGTGCGCCGCTTTGCCGACCGGGTGGTGGTCATGGAAAACGGGTACATCGTGGAGCAGGGGTCGGTGTCTGAGGTGTTTGAGCGACCCCAGCATGCGTACACACGCCGACTGATCGACAGCAAACCGGTTCGCGACCTGCTGGAAGTGCCTGTTGCAGCATCCACGCCCCCCCTGATGTCTGCGCAAGGCTTGCGGGTGAGCTACCCGACTCCGCTAGCCGGCTTCAAGGGCTGGTTTCACCATGGCGAGTTCGTGGCGCTCAAGGCAGTCGATTTCAGCATCCTGCCCGGACAGACCCTGGGTGTGGTGGGCGAATCCGGTTCGGGCAAGTCCACGCTGGCGTTGGCGGCCCTGGGGCTGTTGCCATCGGGCGGCAGCTTGACGCTGGCTGGGCAATCCTGGATTGACCCTGCGGCCAATCACCAAGCCATGCGCCGCACGATCCAGGTGGTGTTCCAGGACCCGTTCTCGTCACTGTCGCCGCGCCTCACGGTGGAGGAAATTGTGGGCGAGGGACTGCTGGTGCACGAGCCAGGCCTGCCTGCCGCCCAGCGGCGCGAGCGCGTGCTGGCGGCGCTGGCCGAGGTGGGCTTGGGAGACGCCCAGTTTCCGGGCCTGATGCAGCGTTATCCGCATGAATTCTCGGGTGGCCAGCGCCAGCGCATGGCGATAGCCCGTGCGCTGATCATCCAGCCACGCATGCTGGTGCTTGATGAACCCACTAGCGCACTGGATGTGACCATCCAGAAACAGGTGCTGCAACTGCTGCAAACCCTGCAGCGTGAGCGGGGTTTGAGCTACCTGCTCATCACCCATGATGTCGACGTGATCCGGGCCATGGCGCACCAGGTGATCGTCATGAAGGACGGCGCCATTGTCGAGTCGGGGTCTGTCGATCAGGTATTTGGCACGCCCCAGCACGATTACACGCAAACATTGCTTGCGGCAGCGGGATAAATCCTTGAAAATCAAGGCACTTAGGTGAATATTCGGGTATAATTTGTCGCATTCACGACCAAGCGGGCGGGTATTTACCGCCCGTTTTTTTTGGTCGATTGTTTTGTGTGTTGAGTCCCCACGAGGGGCATGGCAGGGGTGACGTGGCTGTACAGGAAATCATCGAGCAGACCGTGACCGGTTTGGGTTACGACCTGGTGGAGGTGGATCGCTCTGCCGGAGGGCTGCTGCGCATCACGATCGATTTGCCCTGGGATCCGGCTGTGCCTGAGCAGTTTGTGAATGTGGAAGATTGCGAGAAGGTCACACGCCAGCTGCAGTTTGCGCTGGAGGTGGATGGGGTCGAGTACAAGCGGCTTGAGGTGTCCTCGCCGGGTATCGACCGTCCCTTGCGCGGGCAGAAGGATTTTGAGCGTTTTGTGGGTCACGTGATCGACATCACGCTGAAGGCGCCCATGGGTGTCGCGGCGGCGGGCCAGGTGAGTGCGAATCGCAAGAAGTTTCGCGGCACGCTGGAGCGTACTGGCACCGAGGGGCAGGCCGCAGGATGGCAGATCGTCTGGAGCGACGAACCACCGGTGAAGCCCGGTCAGCGGATCAGCAAGAAGCGGGTGCCGCCGCCCTTGCAGGCGCTGGGTTTTACGCTGGATGAGTTGCGTGAAGCGCGGCTGGCGCCTATTGTGAGTTTCAAGGGCCGGGGTGCCGAGGCCTCGCCGGCTGCCTGAGCGGGCTCGGTGCACCGGCACCGGCATGATGAATTTGTTTGGGTTTTTTGAACTGATGTGTTGCTCGGAAGAGAGCCTGCAGCAAGATCGCTCGCAGGTTTTCTCCGTGGTTTGAATTAGGAGAGTAATGGCATGAATCGCGAATTATTGATGCTCGTAGAAGCGATTTCACGTGAGAAAAGCGTGGAACGTGACGTGGTGCTCGGCGCCGTGGAGGCCGCGCTGGCGCAAGCCACAAAAAAGCTGCACTCCGGTGATGTGGACATCCGTGTGGCTGTCGATCGCGACAGTGGCGATTACGAAACCTTCCGTCGTTGGCATGTGGTGCCTGACGAAGCGGGTCTGCAGTTGCCAGACCAGGAAATCCTCCTGTTCGAAGCCAAGGAGCAGATTCCTGACATCGAGGTGGACGAATACATCGAAGAGCCGGTCGACTCTGTGCCGATCGGCCGCATTGGCGCCATGGCCGCCAAGCAGGTGATCCTGCAGAAGATTCGCGATGCCGAGCGCGAGATGCTGCTCAACGACTTCATGTCACGCGGCGACAAGATCTTCGTGGGCACCGTCAAACGCATGGACAAGGGCGACCTCATCGTCGAGAGCGGCCGCGTCGAAGGGCGCCTGCGTCGCACCGAGATGATTCCGAAGGAAAACCTGCGTACCGGTGACCGCGTTCGCGCCATGATCATGGAGGTGGACCTCACACTGCGTGGCGCGCCCATCATCCTGTCGCGCTCGGCCCCCGAGTTCATGATCGAGCTGTTCCGCCAGGAGGTGCCCGAGATCGAACAGGGCCTGCTGGAGATCAAATCCTGCGCCCGTGACGCCGGCTCGCGTGCCAAGATTGCCGTGCTGTCGCATGACAAGCGCGTGGACCCGATTGGCACCTGTGTTGGCGTGCGGGGGACCCGTGTCAACGGCGTGACCAACGAACTCGCCGGCGAACGCGTGGACATCGTGCTGTGGAGCGAGGACCCGGCCCAGTTCGTGATCGGAGCCCTGGCTCCGGCGAATGTCTCGTCCATCGTGGTGGATGAAGAGCGCCATGCGATGGATGTGGTGGTTGACGAGGAGAACCTCGCCATCGCAATCGGTCGCGGCGGCCAGAACGTTCGTCTGGCTTCCGAACTCACCGGCTGGAAGATCAACATCATGGATGCCGCCGAGTCGGCCCAGAAGCAGGCTGACGAGACCGACTCAGGTCGCAAGCTCTTCATGGAAAAGCTCGATGTGGACGAGGAAATCGCCGACATCCTGATCTCCGAAGGCTTCACCAGCCTGGAAGAGATTGCCTACGTGCCCCTGCAGGAAATGCTTGAGATCGAAAGCTTCGATGAAGACACGATCAACGAGTTGCGTACGCGTGCCAAGGATGCCTTGCTGACGATGGAAATCGCGCGCGAGGAAAGCGTCGAAGAAGCCGCGAAGGATCTGCTGGATCTCGAAGGGCTGACGCCTGAGCTGATCGCCAAGCTGGCGGAAAGCAACATTCACACGCGCGACGACCTGGCCGATCTGGCCGTCGATGAACTCACAGAAATTACCGGCCAGTCTGAGGACGAGGCCAAGACCCTGATCATGAAAGCGCGCGAGCATTGGTTTGCCAATGACGCCGCTTCTCAAGAGTAATGGTCATGAAAGGTTACACAAGATATGTCCAGTACGACCGTCGCCGAGTTTGCTGCAGAACTCAAGAAATCCACCGAAACGCTGCTCGAGCAGCTTAAATCGGCAGGTGTTGCCAAGTCATCAGAAAGCGACAAGCTGACCGATGCAGACAAGCACAGCCTGCTGAATTACCTGCAAGCCAGTCACGGTACCGCCAGCCCTGAGCGCAAGAAGATCACGCTGGTCAAGAAATCGACCACCGAGATCAAGCAGGCCGATGCCACGGGCAAGGCGCGCACCATCCAGGTGGAGGTGCGCAAGAAGCGCACCTTCATTCGCCGCGACGACGGTGCCGAAAGCACACCTGAAACCAGCGAATCCGAGCAGGAAGCTGAAGTCGTGCCGCAAGTCGACACGGCCGAGTTGCAGCGTCGCGAGGAAGAAGCACGCCGCCAGGCTGAGTTGATCCGCCGCCAGGAAGAAGAGCTGGCCGAGCGTCGTCGCCAGCGTGAGGCGCAGGAAGAGGCCGAGCGCGCAGCCCAGGAGAAGACAGCGGCAGAGGCATTGCAGGCCAAGAAAGAGCAGGCAAGCGTCGCCACCGTGTCTGATGCCAAGGTGGAAGCACCGGCAGAAGAGCCGGCGTCCGCCAAGGAAGAAGCTGCCAGTCAGGAACTGGCACGGGTCAAGAAAGCCAAAGCCGCGCATGCGGAAGAAGAAGCCGCACGTGCCGCTGATCTTGGGGACCGTCGACGCAAGGCAGAAGCAGAGGCCGCAGCCATCCGTTCGATGATGGCTACACCCAACAAGAAAGTGCTGGTTGCGAAAAAACCTGAAGAAGCCAAGACGGCTGCCAAAGGCGCGATCAAGGGCACCTTGCACAAACCCGCCGGCGCACCCGCTGCCAAGACGGCGCAGGCCACCCCCTCCAGCGGAGCTGCAGGTGCAGGCAAAGAAGTCAAATCTGCCAAGTTGTCCTCGAGCTGGGCCGGTGATCCGGCCAAGAAAAAGGGCATCCCCACCCGTGGTGACTCCAGCGGCGGCGTGGGACGCGGTGGCTGGCGCAGTGGTCCGAGAGGTCGGCGCGGCGGTCATGACCGTGACCAGCATGATGACCACGCGCAGGCTGCGCCGGTCGAGGCACGCGTGATCGAAGTGCACGTGCCGGAGACAATTACCGTGGCCGAATTGGCTCACAAAATGGCCGTCAAGGCATCCGAGGTCATCAAGCATTTGATGAAACTGGGCCAGATGGTCACGATCAACCAGCCGCTCGACCAGGACACCGCCATGATTGTGGTGGAGGAAATGGGGCACAAAGCCATCGTCGCTGCGCTCGATGATCCGGAAGCCTTTACCGCTGACGAGGTGGCACAACAGGATTCCGAATTCCTGCCGCGTGCGCCCGTGGTGACTGTCATGGGCCACGTGGACCACGGCAAAACCTCGCTGCTGGATTACATCCGCCGTGCCAAAGTCGCGTCGGGTGAGGCAGGTGGCATTACCCAGCACATCGGGGCTTACCATGTGGAGACGCCGCGCGGCATGATCTCCTTTCTCGATACCCCTGGTCACGAAGCCTTCACGGCCATGCGTGCGCGGGGTGCCAAGGCGACCGACATTGTGATTCTGGTGGTGGCGGCTGATGACGGCGTGATGCCACAGACCAAGGAGGCCATCAAGCACGCCAAGGCGGCCGGTGTTCCCATCGTGGTGGCGATCAACAAGATCGACAAACCCGATTCCAACCCTGACCGTGTCAAGCAGGAGCTGGTCACTGAAGAGGTCGTGCCGGAGGAGTTCGGTGGTGATTCACCCTTCGTCGCCGTGTCCGCCAAGACGGGCCAGGGCATTGATGACCTGCTTGAGCAGGTGCTGTTGCAGGCTGAAGTGCTGGAACTCAAGGCGCCCGTCGACGCCATGGCCAAAGGCCTGGTCATCGAGGCACAGCTCGACAAGGGCCGTGGCCCTGTGGCGACCGTGCTGATCCAGTCCGGTACGCTCAAGACGGGTGACGTGGTGCTGGCTGGCTCGACCTATGGTCGCGTGCGCGCCATGCTCGACGAGAACGGCAAGCCGATCAAGTCGGCCGGTCCTTCCATTCCCGTGGAAATTCAGGGTTTGACGGAAGTGCCGCAGGCCGGTGATGAGTTCATGGTGATGGCAGACGAGAAGCGCGCCCGTGAAATCGCTACCTACCGCGCTGGCAAGTTCCGCAACACCAAGCTGGCCAAGCAACAGGCCGCCAAGCTCGAAAACATGTTCACGGACATGACGGCGGGCGAGGTCAAGATGGTACCCATCATCGTCAAGGCCGATGTGCAAGGTTCCCAGGAAGCTTTGGCGCAATCGCTGCTCAAGCTGTCGACTGACGAGGTCAAGGTGCAACTGGTCTATGCCGGTGTAGGTGGCATCAGCGAGTCGGACATCAACCTGGCGATTGCCTCCAAGGCCGTTGTCATTGGCTTCAACACGCGCGCCGATGCCGGTGCACGCAAGCTGGCCGAAAGCAATGGCGTGGACATCCGTTACTACAACATCATTTACGACGCCGTCGATGAGTTGAAAGCCGCGATGTCGGGCATGCTGGCCCCGGAGAAGAAGGAAGAGATCATCGGCATGGCCGAGATTCGCACCGTCTTCGTGGCCTCCAAGATCGGTACGGTCGCCGGCTGTATGGTGACCGCAGGCTTTGTCACCCGCAACGCGCATTTCCGCTTGCTGCGTGACAATGTGGTGGTCTACACGGGAGAGCTCGATTCGCTCAAGCGCATGAAAGACGATGTGCGCGAAGTCAAGGAAGGCTTCGAGTGCGGTATCAAGCTCAAGAACTACAACGACATCAAGGTCAATGACCAGTTGGAGTTCTTCGAGGTCAAGGAAATCGCCCGTACCCTGTAAAGGGAACGCTTTCATCGTGCGCAAGAAGTCCTCAACCCCCAACCGCGGTTTCCGCGTGGCCGATCAGATCCAGCGCGATCTGACCGAGTTGATCGCGCGCGAGCTCAAGGATCCACGGGTGGGCATGGTCACGATCCAGTCGGTGGAGGTGACGCCGGACTATGCGCACGCCAAGGTTTACTTCAGTCTGCTCAAGGGTAGTCCGGAGGAGACCACGGAAGGCCTGAATCAGGCGGCCGGTTTCCTGCGTGCGGGCCTGTTCAAGCGCCTGCACATCCACACGGTGCCTACCTTGCATTTCCTGTTCGACCGTACCACGGAGCGTGCTGCCGACATGAATGCACTGATTGCGCAGGCAGTCGCCTCGCGCTCCAAGAACGAAGAGGAATAGACCGTGAATGCGCCGCGTGCACGGGTTGCCAGGCGCCCCGTGCACGGGGTGCTGCTGCTGGACAAGCCATTGGGTCTGTCGAGCAATGAGGCCTTGCAAAAAGCCAAGTGGCTGTTGCGGGCCGAGAAGGCGGGCCACACCGGTACGCTCGATCCGCTGGCCACGGGTGTGCTGCCGCTGTGCTTTGGTGCGGCTACCAAGTTCAGCCAGCTGCATCTGGATGCCGACAAAAGCTACGAAGCGACTGCGCGCCTGGGTGTGAAGACGAGCACGGGAGATGCTGAAGGTGAGGTGCTTGCCGAGCGACCGGTGGCGGTGACGCCCGGGATGATTGAGGCTGTGGCCCACCGTTTTACCGGGCCTATTGAACAGGTGCCGCCCATGCACAGCGCCTTGAAGAAGGATGGCAAGGCGCTTTATGAGTATGCGCGTGCCGGTATTGAGGTGGAGCGGGCTGCCCGGAGCGTCACGATTCATGAGTTGAAAGTGATCCCAGCCCTTCAGGATAAAGCGCATCCAGCTATTAAAATGATAGTGAAGTGCAGCAAGGGAACCTATATCCGCACGCTGGGAGAAGACATCGGTGAGGCGCTGGGTTGTGGCGCCCACCTGACGGCCTTGCGCCGCACGGCCACCGGCGCGTTCGATCAGTCGCAATGTGTGACGCTCGAGACGCTGGCGGCCATGACAGAGGAAGAGCGCCTGGCGTGCCTGCTGCCGGTGGAGTCGCTTTTGAGCGATCACACGGTTGTCACGCTGGACACGGAGAATGCAGGTCGGTTTTTGAGTGGCGTACGCCGCCGCGGAAGCTGGCCTGATGCAGAGGCTGTCGCCGTATTCGGTGAGCAGCCACGCGCCTTGCTGGGCTCTGCCCATGTCAAGGCGGGGGAACTTATACCGAAACGTTTGTTGAGTCCGCTGGAAATTGTCCAGTCACAGGCGCAACAGGCAGAGCTGGAACAGATTTAAGAAAGTGAACCATGAGCAATAAACAAATTCGCAATATCGCCATCATCGCCCACGTTGACCATGGCAAAACCACCATGGTTGACCAGTTGCTGCGTCAGTCAGGCACCTTTGCCGACCACGAAAAAGTGGTCGACACCGTGATGGACAACAATGCCATCGAAAAAGAGCGTGGCATCACGATTCTGGCCAAGAACTGCGCCGTGACCTGGGAAGGTACGCACATCAATATCGTTGACACCCCCGGTCACGCCGACTTCGGCGGTGAAGTGGAGCGTGCCCTGTCCATGGTGGACGGCGTGGTGCTGCTGATCGACGCGCAGGAAGGCCCCATGCCACAGACGCGCTTTGTGACCAAGAAGGCATTGGCCCTGGGTCTGAAGCCCATCGTGGTGGTGAACAAGGTGGACAAACCGGGCGCCAACCCCGACAAGGTCATCAACGCCGCTTTCGACCTGTTTGACAAGCTCGGTGCGACCGATGAACAACTGGATTTCCCCGTGGTCTATGCCTCGGGCATCAACGGCTGGTCGTCGATGGAGGAGGGCGCGCCCGGTGAGCAGTGGGGCCCCGACATGTCGGCCCTGTTCAATACCGTGCTCAAGCATGTGCCAGCCCAGACCGGCGACGCTGCTGCGCCGCTGCAGTTGCAGATTTCTGCGCTCGACTTTTCGACCTTTGTGGGTCGCATCGGGGTGGGCCGTATCAGCCAGGGCACGATCAAGCCCATGATGGACGTGGTGGTGATGGAGGGCCCTGAGGGCAAGCCAGTCAAGGGCCGCATCAATCAGGTACTGACCTTCCAGGGCCTGGAGCGCGTGCAGACCAAGGAAGCCGGCCCGGGCGAGATCGTGTTGATCAACGGCATTGATGAGATTGGCATCGGCGTGACCATCACCGACCCGGCCAACCCGGCGCCATTGCCGATGCTGAAGGTCGACGAGCCGACCCTGACCATGAATTTCTGCGTCAACACCAGTCCGCTGGCCGGTCGCGAAGGCAAGTACGTTACGAGCCGCCAGATCTGGGATCGCCTGCAAAAGGAGCTGCAGCACAACGTGGCCCTGCGCGTGAAGGAAACCGACGAAGAGGGTATCTTTGAAGTCATGGGTCGTGGTGAACTGCACCTGACCATCCTGCTGGAAAACATGCGCCGCGAAGGTTACGAGCTCGCCGTGTCTAAGCCCCGCGTCGTGTTCAAGGACGTGAATGGCGAGAAACATGAGCCTATCGAATTGGTCACGGCCGACATCGAAGAGCAGCACCAGGGCGGCGTGATGCAGGCCCTGGGCGAACGCAAGGGCGAGTTGGTGAACATGGAGCCGGATGGCCGGGGTCGTGTCCGTCTCGAATACCGCATTCCGGCACGTGGCCTGATCGGGTTTTCCAACGAATTCCTGAACCTGACGCGCGGCTCCGGCCTGATTGCCAACATCTTTGACGGCTACGAGCCGCACAAGGGTGACATTGGCGGGCGCAAGAACGGCGTGTTGATTTCTATGGACGCGGGTGAGATCTTCACCTACGCTCTGGGCAAGCTGGACGACCGTGGCCGCATGTTCGTCAAGGCCAATGACCCGGTGTACGAAGGCATGATCGTCGGCATCCACAGCCGCGACAACGACCTGGTGGTCAATGCCACGCGTACCAAGCAGTTGACCAACTTCCGCGTCAGCGGCAAGGAAGATGCGATCAAGATCACGCCGCCGATCGAATGCACGCTGGAATATGGCGTGGAGTTCATCGAGGACGATGAGCTGGTCGAAATCACGCCCAAGTCGGTCCGCCTTCGCAAGCGTTTCCTCACCGAGAGCGAGCGCAAGCGCGCCGGCCGCTGATCAAGTCGTGACGCCACCCGGGAAGCCCTCCCCATGAGGCTGACGCATTCACGTGCGGTCTGGCTGATGGTGGCGGCCCCACTGATGTGGTCGATCGCTGGCGTGGTGACACGCCAGCTGGAGCAGGCCCGCAGCTTTGAGGTCACCTTCTGGCGCAGCTTCTTTACGGCGCTCTCGCTGCTGGTGATCCTGCCGCTATGGCAGGGGCGTGGCGTGTTTGCACGCATGCCCTGGGGCCGGGCGGCGTTCTGGGTTTCCGGTGTGGGCTGGAGCATCATGTTCACAGCCTTCATGGTGGCGCTGACGCTCACCACGGTCGCCAACGTGCTCATCACCCTGGCCATTGGCCCTTTGCTGACGGCCCTGATCGCGCGGCTGGTGCTGGGCCAGCCGATTGCCCTGCGGACCTGGGGGGCCATAGCGGCCGGTGGTCTTGGGGTGGGCTATATGTACAGCGCCCAGCTCATGCTCGGTGACGCCTCAGCCATCGTGGGCTCGCTCGTGGCCTTGTGCGTGCCGGTGGCGGCTGCGATCAACTTCACGGTGGTGCAACGTAGCCAGGCTGAGGGCCATGCACGCATTGACCTCGTGCCTTCGGTGCTGCTGGGGGCTGTCATTTCGGCACTGCTCACGCTGCCGCTGGCCTGGCCGCTTAGCGCGAGTGCCACCGACATCAGCTGGCTGGCCCTGCTGGGCCTGGTGCAGCTGGCGATTCCCTGCACCCTGCTCGTGATCTGCGCGCGGGTTTTGCAGGCTCCAGAAATCTCCTTGCTGGCCCTGCTTGAAATTATTTTTGGCATCCTGTGGGCCTGGCTTGGCGCGGGTGAAACACCCTCGTTCCAGGTGCTGCTTGGCGGCACGCTCGTGGTCGGTGCGCTGGCCACCAACGAATTGCTGGCCTGGCGTGAGCGCATGTTCCTGCGCCAACCCTCGTCTTCACCGCTTTCTTGAATCCATTGCACCATTCCCTGACAAACATGAGTGACATCCACACCGAAATCCGTGGCCAGGTCGGCCTGATTACCCTCAACCGCCCGCGCGCATTGAACGCACTGTCGCTGCCCATGATCCGTGACCTCGCAGCCGCCTTGATGGCCTGGCGTGACGATCCTGCAGTTCGGGCCGTGGCCATTCGTGGCACAGGCAAGACAGGTCCGGCTGGAAGCCCGGCACCGTTTGGGGCTTTTTGTGCAGGCGGTGATATCCGCTTTTTTCACCAGGCCGTGTTGCGGGGGGATGCCGAGCTGGAGGATTTTTTCACCGAGGAATACAGCCTCAACCACCTGATTCACCACTATCCCAAACCCTACATCGCCTTCATGGACGGCATCGTGATGGGGGGCGGCATGGGCATCAGCCAAGGGGCCCGGCTGCGCATCGTCACCGAGCGTACCAAGATGGCCATGCCGGAGACCCATATCGGCCTGTTCCCCGACGTGGGCGGTGGCTATTTTCTGAGTCGCTGCCCCGGACGAAGCGGTGAATGGCTGGCACTGACGGGCGACATGATCAGCCCGCAGGAGGCCATCGGCCTGGGGCTGGCGGATGGCTTGATGGACTCGGGGCGCTTGCCCGAAGCCTGGGAGGCCCTGACCCAGCTGGACTTTGCCAATGCCAACGCGTTGTCAAGCTGGTTCGCTACATATTCGATAGCAGACAGCGCAAAGCAGCCGGAGGCCATGGCCGAAATTGATCACTTTTTTGCAGCCGATTCCGTCGCCGCCCTCATCGAGCAGCTCGAAGCCGCAAGTTCGGAATGGGCGCAGACAACGGCGACCGTGCTGCGCCAGCGTTCGCCGCTGTTGCTGCAGGTGACGCTGGAGCAGATCCGGCGCGCACGCACCATGTCGCTGGCCGATGACTTGCGCATGGAGCGCGACATGGTGCGGCATTGTTTCAACGCACGTCATCTGGACCGCTTTGGGCCGGCGACCGACACGATGGAGGGCATCCGTGCGCTGGCCGTGGACAAGGACCATCACCCGAGGTGGAAACCGGCACGGATCGAGGAGGTCACACCCGATCAGGTCGCACCTTTCTTTGAGTCACCCTGGCCGGTACATGCTCACCCTTTGCGGGCATTGAGCTGAATCCAGCCGCTCAGAGCTGGTGATAGACGGCTTCGGCCAGCCTGAGCAGGTCTTCGCGAGACAGCGGGCCTGACAGGGCATAACCAAAGCCCTGGTCTACCCAGTAAAAACCTGGCACTGCGCCCTCGGCCGAGAACCTGAAGGCGGTTTCACCCCGGCCTGGTGGCTGTTTTGTGGCCATGGCACCGAGGTACAGCGTGACGCGCTGACCTTCGGCATTCTGGAACATGAACTGCGCACGGTCACCCGCCTCACCGGGCAGCAGCCGGCCACCCAGCAAGTCAAAGCCCTGCGCTGACAGCTTGGGCACCTTGAGCGGCTTGCCCAGGCGCTTGGACAGCCATTGCACCAGGTGCTCCTGTTGCGCGGCAGTGACTTCCACCGGATGGCGCACCTCAGGCGCATAGACCGTATGGGCCAGCACGGCCTGATGCATGAATGCACGACCATTGCCAGTGCTTGTTTGGGAAAGCAGTTGTGCCGGCATGGCGGATGGTGTCATCCATGCCCCATGCGACAGCCAGCCCAGGCCAAAAGCCAGCATGACGCTCGCGGCCATGCCGCCCCAGCGGGTCCAGCGAACGGCTTGCTGCTGGGCGCGGCTTGCCTGGCGGCTCGCCATCAGCAGTGACTGCGGCACGGGCTCGTCCAGCACATCGCGGTGCAGCCCACGCAGGCTGTCGCGTTGTTCTTGCCAGGCCTGCAGCGTAGCCTGGGCTGCAGGGTCGTGTTGCAGACGGGCTTCAAGCGAGTGGCGTTGCGTCTCAGACAGCCGCCCATCAAGCAAGGCGTGCAGGTCGTCTTCACGGATGACATCAGGGCGGTCGGTTGGCATGCGGGTGTTTCGTAGGGTATTCATTTCAATCGACGCAACAAAGGTGCCTCACTCGCAGTGGCGACGGGCTCGGCGACCGGGGAGGGCGTGGGATGCTGGGCCGCCTCACCCATCAGTTCACGCAGCCGGCTTCGGGCCCTCGACAGGCGTGACATCACGGTACCCATGGCCACGCCAGTGACTTTAGCCACCTCCTCATAAGACAGGTCTTCCAGTGTGACCAGCAAGAGCACCGCACGCTGATCATCTGGCAGTCGCAAAAGACAGCGCTGCAGGTCGATACGGACATCGGTCGGGTTATCTGGCGCCTTCAGCTCATGGGCCACCTCATCCACATCGACGAGGGGTGCCGCAGAGGCACGTCGCACGGCCTGGCGGACCTGGCTGACATAGAGGTTGTGCATGACCGTGAACAGCCAGGCACGAAGATCGGTCCCCGCGAGCCACAAACGCCATCTGGAGCAGGCCCGCTCCAGTGTGTCCTGCACCAGGTCGTCTGCCGCCCAGGCATCCCCGGTCAGTGCGCGGGCGTAGCGTCTCAGACTGGGGATGTGGTCAATGACGGGCTGAAAGTTCATGGGAGTGGCTCAGGCCCAGAGCTTAACGGCACAAGCCACCTTCAGCACAGTCGGGCCAGGCGGCTCAAGGCGTGGCGACATGCCAGACTTTGAGGACGCCGTCACCGGTCTTGTCGCCCGGCTTGCTGTCCTTGACCCAGTAGTACAGGGGCTTGCCCTTCATGGCCCATTGTTTCTTGCCATCGTCGCGGGTGATGATGCTGTAGTCACCCGTGGGCTTGTCGGTCTCGGCGGCCATCAGCGGCGGCCAGTTGGCAGCGCAGGGGCCGTTACAGGCGGATTTGCCGTTGCCAGCCATGTCCTTGTCAAAGGTGTACAGCGTCATGCCGTTGGGTCCGGTCAGGACGCCATCGGCCACCATGGCGGGTGCGGAGGGCGACATGGAGGCACAGCCGCCCAGGATGGCAGCAGCTGTCAGGGCGAGAGCAAGTGTGGTGCGGCGGGCACGGGAAGCAGCCGAGAAGGTCATGATTTTCTCCAGTTGTAGGCAACACAAAAGCGTGTGCAACCGGATAAACGCTGCCGTCCCTCGGTTTATTCCATGCAGGCAGAAAATAGTCTGAAAATCTAGCGGTTGTGGGTTTTCATGGCGCGTTCGACCTCGCGTTTGCCTTCGCGGTCCTTGATGGTGTCGCGCTTGTCATGCTCGGCCTTGCCCTTGGCCAGGGCAATCTCGCACTTCACCTTGCCATTCTTCCAGTGCAGGTTCAGCGGCACCAGGGTGTGGCCCTTTTGCTCCACCTTGCCGATCAGCCGCTTGATTTCTGCCTTGTTGAGCAATAGCTTCTTGGTGCGGACCGAGTCGGGGTTGATGTGGGTCGAGGCCGAGAGCAGAGGGTTGATCTGGCAGCCGATCAGGAATAACTCGCCATTGCGGATCACCACATAGCCGTCGGTGAGCTGCACCTTGCCTTCGCGCAGCGATTTGATCTCCCAGCCTTGCAGCACCATGCCGGCCTCAAAGCGCTCTTCAATGAAATAATTGAAGATGGCCTTCTTGTTGTCGGCGATCCGGGTTGATTTGGTGGTGGTGTCGGGTTTCTTGGCCATGGGGTACAAATGGGGGCGAGGTGACTGCAGACAAGGCTTGTCTACAATTCCACGCAACCCTGCATTCTATGAAAACCGTTCACAAGTCCGTTCTGCTCTGGTTCAGCCCCGAAGAAATGTATGCCCTGGTCACTGCGGTGGCCGACTACCCGAAGTTCCTGCCCTGGTGCGACCAGGCACGCGTGCTGAGCGAGGACATGCATGGCATGCGAGCCGAAGTGGGTATCGCTTTCAGTGGCATCCGCCAGAGCTTCATTACCCAGAACACGCATGTGCCGGGCCGCAAGGTGGCCATGAAACTGGTCAACGGACCGTTCTCCCGGCTTGATGGCGAGTGGACTTTTTCCCCGCTGCAGGATCCCAGCCAGCGCGCCTGCAAGGTCGAGTTGACGCTTCAATACGGTTTTAGCAACGCTTTGCTGGGCAAACTGATTGGACCGGTGTTCGACAAGATCGCCGGCAGCCTGGTCGACGCCTTCGTCAAACGGGCCGAACAGGTCTACGGTGACTGAGATGGCCATCACGGTGAATGTGCTGTATTCGCCTGGCCCCAGGCTGGTAGAGGAGATGCAGGTCGAGCTCACTTCCAGCGCCCGTGTGATGGATGCCTTACAAGCCAGTGGTCTGCTGCTGCGCCATCCTGAACTTGACGTGAGCCAACTGAGTGTGGGTATCTGGGGGCGCAAGGCCGGGCTCAGGCAACTGCTCAGAGACAGGGACCGGGTGGAGGTTTATCGCCCGCTCAAGGTAGACCCCAAGGTGGCGCGGCGCGAGCGCTTTGTCAAACAGGGAGCCCGTACCACGGGCCTGTTTGCAAAAAAGCGTGCCGGCGCGAAGGCCGGTTACTGAAAGGAGGATACGGCGGCCTGTGCTGGACTTATCTGCAGTCTGAGTCGATCGTGGACTGCAGCCGCTGCATTTCAGCCGCCCGCGCGGCATCGTCCAGCACTTCACGTTCGCCATTGGCGTTGGTTTTGAATATCCGCATACCCGCATCCAGGTTGGCTTTGCCGCGTTGGGCTCGCTCGCAGTTGTCGCGTCGAATTTGTGCCGCCTTTTCTTCTTCGGCCTTGCGCTTGGCCGCTTCGGCTTCCTCGGCCTTGCGCTTCTTGGCCAGCAACTCCTTGTCCTCGCCGCTGACTTTGGCGACAGATGGGCTGCTTGTCGCGACGGCGGCGTCAGAAGACCCGCTGCGTGCATCAGATGGTGGCGGGCTGGCCTTGCTCCCCTGGCGCAGGATGTTTTTCTCGGGAATATCGGGCGGTGGCGGGCGATCGCTGAACACCTTGCGTCCATTCGGATCCACCCATTGCCATTGGGCGAGGGCTGACAGGCTGACAACACAGGCTGCAGCCCCTACAAGCAGAATTCGAATCAACTTCATGCGGTCAGTGTAGCGCCGACAAGGCGCCATGGGTGGCCCGTAACTTCATGTCACATTTTCCGGCGGACGGGGTGGGAATAGCGCCCGGCTTGGGGCGGGCGCCGCGACCGCGGGTACAATCCTTTTTTTGGAGCTTTCAAACATGCGCCTCCTCGGCAAAGCGCTCACCTTCGACGATGTATTGTTGGTGCCAGCGTTCTCTCAAGTCCTGCCCAAGGACACCTCTCTAGCGACCCGCTTTTCCCGCAATATCGCCCTGAACCTGCCACTCGTGTCCGCCGCGATGGACACCGTGACGGAAGCCCGTTTGGCCATTGCCATTGCGCAGGAAGGCGGCATGGGCATCGTGCACAAGAACCTGACACCGGCGGAGCAGGCTGCGCAGGTCGCCAAGGTCAAGCGCTATGAGTCCGGCGTGCTGCGCGACCCGGTGGTCATCACCCCGTCCCACACGGTTTACCAGGTGCTGCAACTGTCCGAGCAACTCGGTGTGTCGGGATTCCCGGTCATCGATGGCGGCAAGGTCGTCGGTATCGTTACAGCGCGAGACCTGCGGTTCGAGACTCGTTACGACATCCCGGTTAGCCAGATCATGACCCCGCGCGAGCGGCTCGTCACGGTGCCCGAAGGCACCACGCTGGAAAAAGCCAAGGCCTTGCTCAACAAGCACAAGATTGAGCGTCTGCTGGTCGTCAACGATGCGTTTCAACTCAAGGGCCTGATCACCGTCAAGGACATCACCAAGCAGACCAGCTTCCCGAATGCCGCGCGCGACGCCCATGGCAAATTGCGAGTGGGTGCTGCGGTCGGTGTGGGCGAGGGTACCGAGGAGCGGGTCGAGGCCCTGGTCAAGGCCGGTGTGGACGCCATCGTGGTGGACACGGCCCATGGCCACAGCAAGGGTGTGATTGAACGCGTGCGCTGGGTCAAGCAGAACTACCCCCAGATTGACGTGGTCGGTGGCAACATTGCCACCGGTGCAGCGGCGCTGGCGCTGGCCGAGGCGGGCGCGGATGCGGTTAAGGTCGGCATCGGTCCTGGCTCGATCTGTACCACCCGCATCGTGGCCGGTGTGGGCGTGCCGCAAATCATGGCCATCGACAGCGTTGCTACTGCGCTCAAAGGCAGCGGTATTCCACTGATTGCCGACGGCGGCATCCGCTACAGCGGCGATATTTCCAAGGCCATTGCGGCGGGCGCAAGCACCGTCATGATGGGTGGCATGTTCGCCGGCACCGAGGAGGCGCCGGGCGAGGTCATCCTGTTCCAGGGCCGTAGCTACAAGAGCTACCGTGGCATGGGCTCGATCGGCGCCATGCAGCAGGGCAGCGCCGACCGTTACTTTCAGGAGTCGACTACCGGCAACCCCAATGCCGACAAGCTGGTGCCTGAAGGTATCGAGGGCCGCGTACCCTACAAGGGCTCCATGGTGTCCATCGTGTTCCAGATGGCAGGCGGCGTCCGTGCCAGCATGGGCTACTGTGGCTGTGCCACGATTGACGAGATGAAAGAGAAGGCGGAGTTTGTGGAAATCACCACTGCCGGCATCCGCGAAAGCCATGTGCACGATGTGCAGATCACCAAGGAAGCGCCCAACTACCGGGCAGACTAGATTTGGAACACCCCCGGGCTGCGCGCAGGGTGTGTCACTGCGCCACCCCCTTGCAGGAGGGCAGTACCAGCGGTCCAGCAAAGCCTGACCCGCGGTGTTCCTGAGTAAAGACTAAAGACGCGACGCCGGGCAATAAGAATCCTATGCATCAGAAAATCCTCATCCTCGATTTCGGCTCCCAGGTCACGCAGCTGATCGCTCGTCGCGTACGCGAGGCGCATGTGTTCTGCGAAGTCCATCCCTGTGATGTGACGGACGCCTGGATTCGGGAATATGCCAGCGACGGCCTGCTCAAGGGGGTGATCCTCTCCGGCAGCCATGCCAGCCTGTGGGAAGACGAGACATTGCGTGCGCCTCAGGCGGTATTTGAGCTCGGGGTGCCGGTGCTGGGCATCTGCTTCGGCATGTACGCTATTGCTGCCGCACTGGGGGGCAAGGTCGAAGGTGGTCACAAGCGGGAGTTCGGACACGCGGAGGTTCGCGCCCGGGGACACACCCAGCTGTTCGATGGCATACAGGATTACGTGACGCCTGAAGGCCACGGCATGCTGCATGTCTGGATGAGCCACGGGGACAATGTGACCGAAATGCCGCCGGGCTTCAAGCTCATGGCCTCGACAGACTCTTGTCCGATCGCAGGCATGGCCGATGAAGACCGCAAGTTCTACGCCGTACAGTTCCACCCTGAAGTCACGCACACCAGCCAGGGCAAAGCCATTCTGGAGCGTTTCGTGCTGGGCATCTGCGAGACGCGCCCGGATTGGATCATGGGCGACTACATCAGCGAAGCGGTTGAAAAAATTCGCCAGCAGGTTGGTGACGAGGAAGTCATCCTCGGTCTGTCGGGTGGCGTGGACTCGTCGGTGGCGGCTGCGCTGATCCACCGTGCGATTGGCGATCAACTCACCTGCGTGTTCGTTGACCATGGCCTGCTGCGCCTGAACGAAGGCAATATGGTGATGGACATGTTCGTCGGCAAGCTGCATGCCAAGGTGGTGCGTGTCGATGCCAGTGACCAGTTCCTGGGACACCTCGCCGGCATCAGCGAGCCCGAGGCCAAGCGCAAGATCATTGGCCGCGAATTCGTCGAGGTTTTCAAAGCTGAAGCGGCCAAGCTCAAGAACGACCAGTCGCGCCATGTGGCCTGGCTGGCCCAGGGAACGATCTATCCGGACGTGATCGAGAGTGGTGGCGCCAAGAGCAAGAAGGCCGTCACCATCAAGAGCCACCATAACGTTGGCGGCCTGCCCGAGCAACTGGGCCTGAAGTTGCTGGAGCCCCTGCGCGACCTGTTCAAGGACGAGGTGCGTGAGCTCGGCGTGGCGCTCGGTCTGCCGCACGACATGGTGTACCGCCATCCCTTCCCGGGGCCGGGCCTGGGTGTGCGCATTCTGGGCGAAGTCAAGAAGGAATATGCCGACCTGTTGCGCGAGGCAGATGCCATCTTCATGGAGGAACTGCGCAACTGCAAGGACAAGGCCAGTGGCAAGTCCTGGTATGAGCTCACCAGTCAGGCCTTTACCGTGTTCCTGCCGGTCAAGAGTGTGGGGGTGATGGGCGATGGCCGAACCTATGACTATGTGGTGGCGTTGCGGGCCGTCCAGACCAGCGACTTCATGACCGCGGACTGGGCTGAACTGCCCTATGCCTTGCTGAAGAAGGTTTCGGGCCGCATCATCAACGAGGTACGCGGCATCAACCGTGTGACCTATGACGTGAGCAGCAAGCCGCCGGCCACGATCGAGTGGGAATAGGGACTTGGAATAGGGATTTCCCCCGGATTCTCTGTAGGGGTTCGACTACGTGCCGTGTCCGTGAAATGGGACTGTGCACGCAGCGGGTATCGTGCACAATTCTCGAATGGTCATCGAGCAGCAGCCCCCTATCCCAGAGGATGAAGATACGCTGAAGTTTGTCGAATTCGACAAGCCGGAGGATGACTCTTTCAGCCTGCCTGCATGGCGCCTGCTGATCGTGGATGACGAGCCCGATGTGCACCATGTCACCAAGTTCGCGCTGAACCATACGACCATCCTTGGCCAGCCGCTGGAGTTCTTGCACGCCTACTCTGCGGCTGAGGCCAGACAGATTCTGGAGCGCGAAAAAGACATTGCCGTCATCCTGCTGGATGTGGTGATGGAGAGCGAGAACGCTGGGCTGGAACTGGTCAAAGTCATCCGCACGGAACTCAAGCAGACCGAGATACGCATCATCCTGCGTACCGGTCAGGCCGGCGATGCGCCCGAGATCGAGGCTATTCACGATTACGACATCAATGACTACAAGACCAAGTCCGAGCTGACCCGCACCAAGCTTTATGCCGCGGTCACAGCGGCCATTCGCGCCTTCAGCCAGATCCGGTCACTCAATGTGCTGGCTTTCACCGACCTGTTTTCAGGCTTGGCAAACCGCAACCGCTTCATTCAGTTGATCGACGAGCGTCTTGAAACCGAGCCCGGCAGGGAGATGTCGATCGCCGTGGTCGATCTCGATGACTTTTCCGAAATCAACGATGCACTGGGACATCAGCAAGGCGATCATTTGATCAAGGCCGTGGCAGACCGGCTGGTGAGCCATTTTCCACAGGGCACTGTGGTGGCACGACTGTCTGGCGATACCTTCGGAATCATGGGGGAGCCCGCTACGGTCAAGCCGGAAGCGCTTCTGGAACTGTTCAACACGCCGTTTCCGATCATGGAGGCCGAGATGTCGGTGACGGCCAGCATCGGCATCGTGCCGCATGGCGAGATCGAGGGCAATGCACAGAATGCGCTCAAGGATGCGTATATCGCGCTCAAACAGGCCAAGAAAACCCACCGAGGCAGCTTTGTGCTGTTCTCCAGTGAGATGGGAACCGAGATTCGCGAACGCATCAGGCTGTTGCGAAATCTGCGTGCTGCCGTAGAAAGTGAGCGGCTGTTTGTTGTCTTTCAGCCGCAGATTCACCTGCAGAGCCACCAGGTGGTTGGCATGGAGGCACTGGTACGCTGGCGCGACTCGGAAGGAAACTTCATTCCACCTGACCGCTTCATTCCGCTGGCGGAGGCATCAGGCCTGATCATCGACATCGGGGACTGGGTTTTGCGTTCGGCCTGCCATGAGCTCAGGCGTCTGCAGGATATGGGGCTGTCGGGACTGCGCATGTCGGTCAACGTGTCACAGATCCAGTTCAGGGAGGCGGCTTTTCTCACCCGCCTGAAATCGGCGCTGGCGGATTCAGGCATCGACCATGCCTGCCTGGAACTCGAAATCACCGAGTCGGTGGCCATGGAAGACGTGAATTTCATTCGCCTCACCTTGAACAAAATCAAGGCGCTTGGCATCTCGGTGGCGATTGACGATTTCGGCACCGGCTATTCCAGCCTGAGTCATCTGCGGCTGCTGCCGGTGGACCGGCTCAAGATCGATCGGGCTTTCGTCAATGAGTTGTCCTCGGACGTGGAAGGCGGCCACTTCGCTGCCATGGTGGTGGAGTTGGGCCGCAACCTGAATCTCACCGTCATTGCCGAAGGGGTCGAGTGCGAGAAGCAGGCCGACTTGCTCAGAAGCATGGGCTGTCATGAGGCACAGGGCTTTCACTATGCGCGACCGATGCAGCCGCCCCAACTGGTTGAATGGCTGCAGGCGAACCGGCTACAGTATGGTGACCATGTACCTGCCACCTCAATTCAATCCCAAGGACCTCGCAACAGCCAGTGAGCTGATGCGCGGTTGGCCTTTTGCCAGCCTGATCAGCAACGACGAGGGGGGCGTGCCCTTTGTCACCCACCTGCCCTTGCATCTGCAGGAGCAAGCTGACCAGCCCGTGCTGCTGGGTCATGTGGCCAAACCCAATCCACATTGGCGTTATCTGCAAGCCCGTCCGCAGGCCGTGGTGACCTTTCTGGGACCGCATGCCTATATGTCTCCCAGCGTCTACCCTGATTTGACCCGTGTCCCCACCTGGAACTACCTGGCCGTTCACTGCACGGTGACAGCGACGCTGGTGGAGGAGCCTGAGGCCAAGGACCGCCTGCTCAAGACACTCATCGGCGATCACGAGCCGGCCTATGCGGCGCAGTGGCATGGGCTGGATGAAAGCTTCAGACTGAAGATGCTGGCCGGCATCGTGGGTTTCGAGTTGCGCATCACGGATCTGCAATGCAAGCTCAAGCTGAACCAGCACCGTCCCGAGTCTCACGTGGCCATGCGAGCCGCCTATGGGGCAGGTAGCGAACATGAGCAGGCGCTGGCCGAGTGGATGAGCCGGCTGGGTCTTGGTGGCAGTGAAAATAAGTGACAAAATAGCCTGTAGCCCTTATGCATGTTGCGCAATACGCTATAAATTAAATAGCATCCGAACTCCAATCCATGTCAGCTGACGTTCAATTCATGCGCCTGGCCTTGCAGCAGGCCGAGCAAGCCGCGCAACGCGGAGAAGTACCGGTAGGCGCCGTGCTGGTCAGGAACGGCGAGGTCATCGCCACCGGCCAGAATGCACCGATCGAAGGGCATGACCCAACGGCCCACGCCGAAATCGTCGCCTTGCGCACGGCTGCGCAGACGCTGGGCAACTACCGCCTCGACGACTGTGAACTCTATGTGACGCTGGAGCCCTGCGCCATGTGTGCAGGTGCGATGCTGCATGCGCGGCTCAAGCGAGTCGTGTTTGGTGCCGCAGACCCCAAGACCGGGGCGGCAGGCTCGGTGATCAATCTCTTTGCACAGCCTCAGCTCAATCACCAGACTCAGGTGCAAGGCAGTGTTCTGGCCACCGAGTGTGGCGAGATGCTGCAGACTTTCTTCAAGCGCAAACGGGAGGACCAACGCATGAACAACCAGCCGGTGCGAGAAGATGCACTGCGAACGCCAGAGAGCCGGTTTGCCGATCTGCCTGGCTACCCCTGGCCCGCTAACTACATCGCCGACTTGCCTGCACTGGCCGGGTTGCGCATGCACTATCTGGACGAAGGCCCGAAGGACGCGGGCCTGACCTACCTCTGTCTGCACGGCAACCCGGCCTGGAGCTATCTGTACCGAAAGATGATGCCGGTCTTCCTGTCTGCAGGAAGCCGGGTGGTGGCCCCCGATTTGATCGGCTTCGGCAAGAGTGACAAGCCCAAGAAAGATGCGCTTCATACCTTCAGCTGGCACCGCCAGATCTTGCTGGAGTTCGTGGAGCGGCTCGACCTGCGCAACATCGTGCTGGTGGTGCAGGACTGGGGCGGCCTGCTTGGCTTGACATTGCCCATGGCGTCACCTGGGCGCTACCGCGGCCTGCTGGTCATGAACACCACGCTGGGCACGGGCGATGTGCCGCTGTCTGCGGGCTTTCTGGCCTGGCGCGAGATGAATGCCAAAAAGCCGGATTTCGACCTGGCACGCCTGTTTGCCCGTGGCAATCCGCAGATGAGCGCGCAAGACTGTGCTGCCTACAATGCCCCGTTTCCAGACGTCGGTCACCGGGCCGCCACGCGTGCCTTTCCGGCCATGGTACCGGAGCATGAGGACGACGATGGTGCGGCCATTTCTCGCGAGGCCCTCAGCTTCTGGCAGACCCGCTGGCAGGGCCAGAGCCTCATGGCCATCGGTCTGCAGGATCCCGTGCTGGGCGAACCGGTCATGCGTCAATTGCAGCAGCAGATCCGCGGCTGTCCCGAGCCCATGCGGCTGGAGCAAGCCGGTCATTTTGTGCAGGAGCAGGGCGAGCCGGTAGCGCAGGCTGCGGTTCGCCATTTCGTGCCGTGATAATCAAGAACACAATCCAGCGCTTTGCCTGCGTGTTGACATGACTTCTGCAACCAAAAAACACATCTATATCTACTCGCCTTCGGGCGCCGTGCGCGACAAGGCCGCCTTCCGCCGGGGCATTGCCCGGCTCAAGACCCTGGGTCATGAGGTGGAGGTTGATGAGGCTGCGCTGCTGCGTCACCAGCGCTTTGCCGGCGATGACGCCACACGCCTCGCCGCCATCGGGCGTGCCGCCGCCAGCGGTGCTGATGTCGCACTGATCTCACGAGGTGGCTTCGGCATCAGCCGCATCCTGGCCGACATCCCCTACAAGGCCGTGGCCAAGGCCATTGGCAAGGGTACGCAGTTTGTCGGCATCAGCGACTTCACGGCGCTGCAACTGGCCTTGCTGACCAAAACAGGGGCGATCAGCTGGGCAGGGCCCGCGCTGTGCGAAGGTTTTGGCCCTGCGGGTGTGCCCGATATGGCCGATGGTCACAGCCATGGTGAACAAGGCGGCCCGGACGACATCATGGAGGCCTGCTTTGATGACCTCATCAGCGGGCAAGGGGAGGGTGCCGGCTGGCGTCAACACCGGGAAAACTTTGCATCTACTCCCAATTTAATAGCTGGAAAGGCAGTATCCAAAAGGGCTGGAGAGGATTTTTCCATACATAACGCGACCCTGTGGGGCGGCAATCTGGCCGTTCTCACCTCTTTGCTGGGTACCCCTTACTGGCCTGAGATCAAAGGTGGCATCCTGTTCCTGGAGGACGTGGGTGAGCACCCTTACCGCATCGAGCGCATGTTGACGCAACTGCTGCATGCCGGTGTGCTGGCGCGGCAAAAAGCCGTGTTGCTGGGGCAGTTCACCGAGTACAAGCTGACGCCGCACGACAAGGGTTACAAGCTGCAGACCGTAGTGGACTGGCTGCGCAGCCAGCTGAAAACCCCAGTGCTGACCAACCTGCCGTTTGGCCACGTACCGACCAAGGTGCTGCTGCCGGTCGGGGCAAGCACCGATCTGGTGGTGGAAGGGCGCGACGCCTTGCTGTTTTGGGGGCACCCACACTGACCCGGGCTGTGCCGTGCTGCCTTCAATGAAGTGTCCCATTCGTCGTCCAAGAACAGTCTGGCAATGGCCGGGACAGGGTCCATACAGGCCGGGAAAACTGATCAAGTACAAGGCTTTACAACTGAGGACCGCATGAGTCCCACGGGCCTGCGGTCTATGCCCTAAACTTACTGCACAGCACAAAAAACGGATAATTCCAGCGCATGGGTGTTCAGACCACGGTTGTTTTCACGGATCTCATCGGCAGCACTGCGGCCTTCGAGGCTTTGGGCAATGTGCCGGCGACCAAGGCTGTCACAGAGCTGACCGAATGGATAGGTGCGGGTTTTGTCGAGCACGGCGGCCGTATCGTCAAAACCTTGGGTGACGGCGTGCTGGCTGTGTTCCCGGACAATACCCAGGCCATCGACGCCGTGGTCGAGATGCAGCGCAGCCACCAAAAGCGCATTGCCCCGATGCCCAGCGTGCTGCGCATGCCGATCCGGGCAGGCGTGGCCAGCGGTGAAGTGGAGATCGTGGCAGGCGACTGTTACGGTGATGCCGTGAACATCGCCTCGCGCCTGTGTGACCTCTCCGGGCCGCATGAAATCTGGGCCAACAGCGTGGCCCTGACCGGTGTCACAGAAGGCAGTGCCATGCGATTTCGCATGCTCGGCCCCATCCATATCCGGGGCAGGGCCGAACCTTGTACGGTCTACCAGGTCGAATGGAAGGAGGACGAGAGCAGTGCCTTTCTGACCATGCAGGCCGAGCTGGATCCGCTGCAGGTAGCGGCACGTGGCGATGTGCTGGGCGGGCAGATCGAGCTCACCTGGAAAGACAGCACAAAGTCCTTCCGGGCCTATGAGATGCCCGTGCATATCGGGAGGGTTCGGCATGTCGAGTTCATGGTCAACGATCCCAGGGTGTCGCGCACACATGCACGGATCGACTGGCGCAACGGCAGCGTGATCTTTGTCGACGTCAGTAGCTATGGCAGCTGGATCCGTTTTCCTGGCGGCGGTGCCGACATCCTGCTGCGACGCGAAGAGTGCGTGCTGCACGGCAGCGGACAAATCTCGCTGGGGGCCTCATTTGCCGAGCCTGACGCCCCCAGCATCGCATTTTCTGTGTCCTGATTCAGACCGGGCTTGAGATGATGAACATGGATTTCATCGTTGTGTGACCCATGGCGTGCATTGCTTCGGGTATCCAGTATTTCATCCTGAGCGCCACGCCCATCCATAATGAACTCCATGACCGATTGGATCCAACGTAAATCAGGACTTGTCATTCCAATAGCGGTGTTGCTTATTGGTCTGATGCTGACTTTCGTTGCGGTCCGGATGGTTGAGCAGAACCGACAAAATGAAACCAACGCTCGATTCATTGCCCTGACCAACGTCCTGGCGAAGGATATCCAGCGACGGATTACCCAGCCGGTCTATGGCATTCATGGCGCCAGAGGCGTCTATGCTGTCAAGCCAAGCGTCAGTCGACAGGAGTTTCGGGCCTATGTGGAATCGCGCAATCTGCCGCTTGAATTCCCAGGCGTCCAGGGGTTTGGCTTTGCAGAAAGGGTTTTCCGTAAGGACCTGGATGTCTTCGTCGCGGCGCAGCGGCATGATGGTGAACCCGGCTTCGCAGTTCAGGCCAGGCCGCAAGCAAATGAACTGTACATCGTCAAATTTTTCCATCCAGGGCTGAAGATTTCCGAGCCACTCGGACTGGATTGGGGCAGTG
The DNA here is from genome assembly GCA_018815325.1 of Gammaproteobacteria bacterium. Classification (GTDB taxonomy): domain Bacteria; phylum Pseudomonadota; class Gammaproteobacteria; order Burkholderiales; family Burkholderiaceae_C; genus JAHIYE01. The sequence goes on from JAHIYE010000026.1 coordinate 72,586, forward strand.
ATCCCGTACGTGATGAGGCTGTCGGGCGAGCCATCAGCACAGGCCAGGCAACCCTGAGCAAGCCGATCGAACCCTTGAGCGGACGTGGCCACTACTACTATTTATTCATCGTTCCTGTCTTCAAGAATGGGCTGCCAACCCACACGCTCCAGCAGCGGGAGCAAGCGATTCAGGGCTTTCTGTTTGCACCCATCGTGGTGGCCGATGTCATGCAGGACATCGGTGATCCCGTGACCAGCCAGGCCGACTTCGCACTTTTTGACGATTCGCTCAACACGCCCCAAACGGCGCTTTTCATCACCCGGCCACCGCCTGCGAATGCACTCCCCACGGACCCGGACGGTCACGCTTTGGCCCAACACCGGTATGTCGCATTCAGAAACATTGTGGTCGGTGGCCACGTTCTGAAACTGGAGACCTGGAGCACTCCGCAGTTTGAAGCCCTGGACAATCAGGTCTCCAATCGGATCATCATTCTGCTGGGTGGCACGCTGCTGAGCCTGATGCTGGCCGTGCTTATCTGGCTGCAAATCACACGTCGCGAGCATGCCGAAGCGATGGCACGCAAAATGACTGTTGACATCGAGCGCCTGGCCCAAGTGGTACAGCACACGTCAAACATCGCGCTGATTACCGACCCTGACATGCAGATTACCTGGGTCAATGACGGGTTCACCCAGAGTTACGGATACACCTTGCAGGAGGCCTTGGGTCGTAAGCCAAGCGCATTGCTTGGAAGCGGAAAAAACGATCCAGGCACACTGGATGCACTGAACCAGGCGGTGGCTGCAGGGCAGGGTTGCCACGTGGAAATCCTCAACATCACCAAGGCAGGACATGAAATTTGGGTAGATCTGGATGTGCAACCCTCATGGGATGCCACAGGAAAATTAACAGGGTTTCTGGAGATTGGTCTAGACATCACAAGCCGCAGGTTGGCACGTGAACAGCTACGGAAAACCAATGCCTTTCTAGATCGTGCTGAAAAAATTGCCGGTGTCGGCAGTTGGGAGGTGGACCTGCAGACGCAGGCGCTGACCTGGTCTGAACAGATGTTCCACATCTACGACCTCTCCCCCGGCAAGCAACCCACGCAACAGGAGTCGATTGACCTCTTTGCTCCTGAGGAGCGCAGGCGCATCTCCGTGGCAGCGCGAGCGGCCATCAAGGAGCGCAAACCCTGGGACCTGCAACTGCCACTGGTCACGCTCAAAGGCCGGCATATCTGGGTCCGCTCAGTGGGCACGGTCGAACTGGAGAACGGGCAGCCTGTTCGCCTTGTCGGCGCCTTGCAGGATGTGACCTCGCAAAAATCTGCCGAAGAATATCTTCGCAGCATCAACACCATGATGCAGAGCATTGTGGACAATTTGCCTTGCGGGCTCAGTGTGTTCGATGCCAATCTGCATCTGGTAATGCACAACATGGAGTTCCGTCGCTTGCTGGAATTGCCGGACCATCTGTTTGCCGGACCTGTGACGACTTTCGAGAGCATCATCCGCTACAACGCAGAACGTGGCGAATACGGACCAGGCGATGTGAATGAGCATGTGGCCCGAATTACCAAGCTCGCGGTCCATCCGGTTCCTCATCAGATGGAGAGAGTCCGCCATGATGGCTTATCACTCGAAATCCGTGGTGCTCCCATGCCAGGTGGGGGGTTCATCACCACCTACATGGACATCTCCGAGCGGAAAAAGATTGACAGACTCAAGGACGAGTTCATCTCCACGGTATCGCACGAGCTGCGTACGCCCCTGACCTCCATCTTCGGCTCCCTGAAGCTGTTGGTCGGCGGCGTGGCGGGACCCTTGTCGCCAGAGGTGTCGAACCTCATCAAGATCGCCAGTCAGAACAGCGAGCGCCTGATTCGGCTGATCAACGATGTGCTTGACCTCGAAAAGATGCAGTCCCAGAAGGTGGAGTACAAAATGCTTGCCCAGCCGCTGGCGCCGCTGATTGAGCAGGCCATCGAGGCGACGCATGCCTACGCCCAGCAATACGACGTCACGGTTGCGTTCGAAGAGCGTCTCGACCAGGTACTGGTATCGGTGGATTCGGACCGCATCATTCAGGTGCTCATCAACCTGCTGTCCAATGCTGCCAAGTTCTCGCATGCGGGTGGCAAGGTTTCCGTGCGCATGTCCAGGGTGGATGGTTACGTACGCGTGTCGGTAGTTGACCGTGGACCAGGCATCCCGCAGGAGTTTCGCTCGCGCATATTCGAGCGGTTTTCGCAGGCTGATGGCTCAGACCGTCGACAGAAGGGCGGCTCCGGTCTGGGGCTGACCATCTGTAAAGGCATCATCGAAGGCCACCAGGGCCGCATCAGCTTCCATAGCGAGCTTGGCAACGGATCTGAGTTCTACTTCGAACTGCCCGTTTCCGGGCATCAGACAGCCTGACACGGTAGGTGTGTTTGCCTCATCACGAGGTGGCGAACAGGCTTGGTGCCTGACAGAAACACTCAAGCAATGTCACCGATTCGCTACAGAAATATCAGGCTTTTCCGATGTTAACTGACAGGACTTATGTGTAACCTTGCATACGTCTGCTCATTGAACGGTCTGTCGTGAAGGGGTTTTCTCTATCGCATTCTGTTTTTGATGTGGCTCGACGAGGTCCCCTGCCTCCTTGTTAATTTCACCTTCAGATAGGAATCGATCATGAAAAAACTCATTTCAGCAACCATCACCGCAGCCGCTTTCGTCATGATGGCAGGCACGGCTCATGCCGAAGACCCCAAAGCTGCCATCGCCAAACTGGACGCGATGTACGCCAAGCTGGGTGAGCCCCATGTGGATGGCAATGCAGAAAAGGCGGGTGACCTGGCTGTTCCGGCCCTGTATTTTGGCAAGCGCAAGATCAACAACAACAACGACGTGGTCGATGAATTCAAGAAAAGCACGGGCGCAACGGCTACAGTGTTTGTAAAGTCAGGCGAAGACTACGTTCGTATCAGCACCAACGTGCTGACCCCTGAAGGCAAGCGCGGCGTAGGTACCAAGCTCGCACGTGCCGCAACCTACGAGGCCATGAACAAGGGCGTGCAAGCCTGCAGCGTTGTTGATGTGCTTGGCACCAAGTACGACGCTTGCTACAACCCGATCAAGGACAAGAGTGGCGCAGTCATCGGCGTGACCTACATCGGCTTCAAGCAGTAATTCTGCGACCTCCCCCTCCAGGCACTTTCTGGCATGCGTCCGAAAGTGCCTGGTGAGACTGGTGAATTACCAAGGTCCAAGCACAAGAACCTGTTGACTGAAAGAGCCGCGCCATGAAGTTTATTCCCGACATTTCCCATCGTCTTGCCAATGTCAAGATCGGTGCCAAGCTGTTTGGCTCATTTTTCATTGTGCTGGCGCTGACCATCATCATGGGCGTGTTCTCTATTGTTGAGCTCGCGGAAGTCAACCGCGTCTCCAGCGATCTGGCGCTCAAGTGGATGCCCAGCATCGGCTACACCACGACCATGCGCAGGGAAATGCTGCAGGTGCGTGAGCTGGAAGTCAAGCATGCCCGTGCAGCCGATGAAGGCTACATGGAAGAGTATGAAGAGAAGATGGCGAAGGCGCTGAAGATCATTGACGATCAGAAGAACGAATACCTGAAGCTCGTGGGTTCCGAAGGCGAAGCCAAGGAGCTGTACGACAAGTACAAACGGTCCTTTGACGACTACCTGAAGTACAACAAAACGGTAGTCTCGCTGAGCCGGGCCAACAAGCAGGACGATGCCAAGGATGTGGGCGAGGGCGCGGCCAAATCTGCCATGGATGACTCCATTTTTGCACTCGACAAGCTCACCGCGCTCAATTTCAAAGGTGGCAATGATGCTGCCGAACACTCCAACAAGGTCTATGCCGAGGTCAAATACCTGACCATTGGCCTGCTCGCCATCGCAGTTCTCATTGGCCTGGTTTTGGCCATTGTCATCACGCGCAGCCTGCTCAAGCAGTTGGGTGGCGAACCCAACTATGCTATGTCGCTGACCAACAAGCTCGCCGATGGCAAGCTCTACGTCGATATAGCCCTGAAAGAAGGGGATACGGAAAGTCTTTTGGCCGGTATCCGCAACATGCGCAACAGCATTGCCAATATCGTCAAGGAAGTCCGCTCACGCGCTGATGGCATTGCCGTGGCCAGCAACGAGATTGACCAAGGCAACAACAACCTGTCAACCCGCACCGAAAGCCAGGCCAGTACGCTTGAAGAAACCGCGGCCTCGATGGAGGAGCTCAGCTCAACCGTCCAGCGTAATGCGGACAATGCCCAGCAAGCCAATCAGTTGGCCATCAGCGCCAGTACGGTCGCTGTCAAGGGCGGTGAAGTGGTGCATCAGGTCGTCGAGACCATGAAGGGCATCAACGATTCTTCACGCAAAATCAGCGACATCATCAGCGTGATCGACGGCATTGCCTTCCAGACCAACATTCTTGCCTTGAACGCAGCTGTGGAAGCTGCCCGTGCCGGTGAACAGGGGCGCGGTTTCGCCGTGGTGGCCTCCGAAGTCCGCAGCCTGGCGGGTCGGTCTGCTGAAGCAGCCAAGGAGATCAAGAGCCTCATCGGCGCCAGCGTGGAGCGTGTCGAACAAGGTACTGCGCTGGTCGATCAGGCTGGCGAAACCATGACCGAGGTGGTGAACAGCATCCGCCGCGTGACAGACCTCATGGGCGAGATCAGCGCGGCCAGCAACGACCAAAGTCAGGGGGTGGCTCAGGTTGGCGAAGCCGTCAAGCAGATGGACCAGGCCACTCAGCAGAATGCCGCCCTGGTCGAGGAGATGGCTGCGGCTGCCTCGAGCCTTTCAACCCAAGCGCGAGAGCTTGTTGAGGCGGTCTCGATATTCATCCTGAACAAGGCAGATGACCATTCCGCCCAAGCGGGTGGCAATACGACGGTTCTGGCCTTGCCAGGCTGATGAGTCGCAGCATCTCAACCCGAGCCATTCCCTGATCACTGGATATTCATTGAATTGAATGTCGTGGCATTGTTGTTAACATAATATACATCGTATAAATCAATATAGTTTCAAAAGTAGGGCAAAGATGCCATGTGGCTTGATAATCCAGGGCCACCACTAAGCATCTAACCCTGCACAAGCTCATCAGGCATGCCGCCTGCCGCCATGACAGACACCACCATCATTCAGATCAAGGTCAAACCTGGCGCTCGTGTTAGCAGTTTGACCGAGTCAGAACCCGGCTGCTGGCTGGCTCAGATCAAGTCACCGCCTGTGGATGGCAAGGCTAATGAGGAATTGATTGCACTGGTTGCCAAACACTTCGGTTGTCGCAAAGCTGCGGTCTCCATCAAAACCGGCTCCACCGGCCGCATGAAGCTTATTCGCATAGAGAACAAGTAAAGACCTTGCAACCCTGTAGCCCTGCGCCGGATTTTTTGTGGACGAAGCTGTGCTTACCAGGTACCACGCGGCTGTCTGGCCCGCACAAAAGCCGCAATGATCTGGGCTGATTCCTCTCGTCTGGCGCGGTTGGCAAAGTCGATGGCGGACAGTCCCAGATCATTTTTGAGCAAGGGATCTGCGCCTTCTTCCAGCAGCAATTTGACGGCCGAGGCCGTGCCGTACATGGCCGCCATCATCAAGGGCGTGCTGCCATTGGGTGAACTGGCATCGATATACGCGCTGTGCTCCAGCAGCAAGCGGATGACAGCGACGTCGCCTCCGGTGGCGGCGTAATGCAGCGGTGTCCAGCCTGTCTTGTTCACATCCGCATCCCGCTCGATGAGTTTGCGGACGATATCCAGATGGCCTTTGAGCGAGGCAATCATGAGAGGGCTTTCGTCCTGGCTGTTTCTGGTGTCAATATCGGTTTTGGGCCAACTGATCAGGGTCTCGGCGACTTTCAATGAGGGTTCGCGCAATGCCAGCATCAAGCCATGCTCTCCGGCTGGGTTCGGGGTATTGGCATCAAAGCCGCGCTTCAACAAGTCAGAAACCACCAGGTCATTGTCTTGCTTGATGGCGACGAAAAAATCCTCATACGATCCAGCATGAGACAAAGAAAATCCAATAAAAACAATTATGTATATTAGTTTTTTAAAGCAATTTCTCATCATTTTCATGGTTTGATTCCCTTGAACAAGCGGTCAAAGTTCTGACTGGTGAGCTGGGCAATTTGTTCAATGGGCAGGCTTTTGAGTTCAGCCAACTGACGTGCGACAAAGGGCACATAAGACGGGTTGTTGGTCTTGCCGCGATAAGGCACTGGCGCCAGATAGGGGCTGTCGGTTTCGATCAGCAGGCGGTCCAGGGGCACAAAACCCGCTACATCCCGCAGATCCTGGGCATTCTTGAAGGTCAGGATGCCCGAGAACGAGATGTAAAAACCCAGATCCAGTGCCGCGCGGGCGACCTCGGCTGTCTCGGTAAAACAGTGGAATACGCCGCCCGCACTGCCAGCGGAACCGTCTTCGCCCTCTTCCCGCAGGATGGCGAGGGTGTCGACAGAGGCACTTCGGGTGTGGATGACCAGCGGCTTGTCCAGCTGGCGCGCGGCCCGGATATGGGTGCGAAAACGTTCGCGCTGCCAGGCCATGTCGGCCACCGTGCGCTCACCCAGACGGTAATAGTCCAGCCCGGTTTCACCGATACCCACCACTTTCGGCAGGCTGCCCAGCCTGACCAGTTCGGCCAGGGTGGGCTCGGTCACGCCTTCGTTGTCCGGGTGGACACCTGCGGTGGCCCAGAAGTTGTCATACCCGGTGGCCAGTGCATGAACCTCGGGAAATTCTTCAAGCGTGGTGCAGATGCACAGTGCCCGGCTCACCTGGGCTTCTGCCATGGCCTGCCGGATGGCCGGCAGCTCAGCCTTGAGTTCGGGAAAAGCCAGGTGGCAATGGGAGTCGGTAAACATGTGGTTTGTCAGCGAAAACGTCAAGCCCGCAGGGAATGGCTCGCTCTGGCCGGCAGGCAGCAGGTCGAGAGGTCAAATGGTTTGAGTTGGGCGTTCTGAGGCGAGGTGGGTCCCCAGAATTTCCTCGATCTTGTGCTTGAGTAGAAGCGATTTTTCATCCTTGGGGAACTGTATCCCCACGCCCTGTGTACGCGGCGCTGAGGCCTTGGCGGGCGTGACCCAGGCCACCCTGCCAGCCACCGGATAGCGTTGTGGATCATCGGGCAGAGACAGCAGGACATAGATGTCGTTGCCCAATTGATATTCGCGGGTGGTGGGAATGAAGATCCCCCCTTCCGCAAACAGCGGGATATAGGCCGCATACAGCGCAGCCTTTTCCTTGATGGCCAGCTGAATGACGCTTGGACGAGCCTGGTTAGCGGGTGGTGTACTCATGAAACGGTGCTCACCCCCCGAAGTTTAGGGCCAATTGGGCACGGCTGACCAGGGCTTCAAGCATCAGCCCGGGATTAAAAGGGTGGTTCATGGTGCGGCGGCTGGCACTCAGTTCCCGGTCCCACTGACTCAGCGCGTGCAGCGAGGCATGCGCTGGCAGTTGAGCGGGCTCGAAAAAGCGGGGGTGTGCACCGGCTTGCCGGGCCAGCAGATCGTGGCAAAGCTTGTGCAAGGCATCAATCACATTGGCGGGCGACCAGTCCCTGAACACGCTGACATCCCCTTTCACCATGGCTTTGGGCAAGGCAGCCCAGCTTTTCGCATCCCGCCCGGACTGGGCGAAGAGCAAGGCATCCTCAGGGCGACCACCAGCGGCACGCAGCAGAATCGGCGCATCGGCTGGCGCCATCCCGCGTGACTCCAGCCAAGCCACCGAGGCATCCAGATCGGGCCAGCTCATGGTGTGGCCCAGGCAGCGACTGCGGATGGTGGGCAGCAAGAGGTACGCAGCTTCGGTTGCCAGCACAAATCGCACGTCGCCAGGTGGCTCCTCCAGCGTCTTGAGCATAGCGTTGGCCGTGACATGGTTCATCTGCTCGGCGGGAAACACCAGTACGACCTTGCCACGCCCGCGCCCACTGGTGCGCTGGGAAAACTCGACTGCCTCGCGCATGGCATCCACGCGGATCTCGCGGCTGGGTTTGCGTTTCTTGTCATCAATATCGGCTTGCGCTTTTTCGCCAAGCGGCCAGCCCAGCTCCAGCATCACGGTTTCCGGCATCAGTACGCTCAAATCCGCATGGGTGCGCACGTCGATCGCATGGCAGCTCGCACAACTGCCGCAAGCGCCCTGCTCGTCCGGCTGCTCACACAGCCAGGCACGGGCCAGCGCCAGGGCCAGGCTGTACTGCCCCAGACCGGACGGCCCTTGCAGCAGCCAGGAATGACCACGCTGGGCCAGCAGCTGGCGGGTTTGCGCTGCAATCCAGGGCGCGGGCGTCAAGTCGCTCATGGCAGCCAGCCCCTGGTTTGCAAGCTGCCAAGCACCGCCTGCCAGACGGCCTCACGGCTCAGGTCGGCCGGTATGCAGGCAAAACGAGCAGGATGGTCCTTCATGCGCTGGCCATAGGCATCCGCCACACGGCGGAAGAATTCCACCGGTTGGGCTTCAAATTTATCCGGCACACGGGCGCCAGAGAGGCGTTGCGCCGCGATTTCAGGCGCCAGATCAAACCACAGCGTCAAATCGGGTTGCCTGATGAAATCAGGCCCCTGCCCTTTTACACCCTGCACCCATTGCTCCAGAATCGATAGCACATTGAGATCGAAACCGCGCCCGCCACCCTGATAGGCAAAGGTCGCATCGGTGAAACGGTCGCACACCACGACCTCGCCACGGGCCAAGGCTGGCTCAATGAGCTGCTGCAGATGATCGCGCCGGGCAGCAAATACCAGCAAGGCCTCGGTCATCGGGTCCATGGCGTCGTTGAGTACCAGCGTACGCAGCTTTTCCGCCAATGGGGTTCCACCGGGCTCGCGGGTCAGCGTGACGGTTCTGCCCTGCTCGCGAAAGGCCTGCGCCAGGGCTTCTATATGGGTGGATTTGCCAGCACCATCAATGCCTTCGAATGAAATGAAAAGCCCGTTCATGCTCTTATTGTCCACGCTGGAACTTGTTGACGGCCCGGTTGTGCTCATCCAGGCTGGGGCTGAAGTGGCTGCTGCCGTCGCCGCGGGCCACAAAATACAGGGCAGAGGTCTGGGCTGGGCGGACCGCCGCCAGCAGCGCGGCCTTGCCCGGCATGGCGATGGGCGTGGGCGGCAGGCCGGCTCGCGTGTAGGTGTTCCAGGGGGTGTCTGCCTGCAGGTCGCGCTTGCGCAGGTTGCCGTCGAATTGCGTGCCCAGGCCGTAGATCACAGTGGGATCGGTCTGCAGCATCATGCCGATGCGCAGCCGGTTGTTGAAAACGCCGGAAATCATGGCGCGCTCACCCGCACGGCCGGTTTCCTTTTCGATGATGCTGGCCAGGATGAGGGCTTCATCCGGGCTTTTCAGTGGCGTATCGGCAGCGCGCTGGCCCCAGGCAGCAGCCAGGCGCTTGTCCAGAGCCCTCAGGGCACGCTGCAGCACGGCCAGATCACTCGATCCGCTCGCAAAGGCATAGGTATCCGGGAAGAAACGCCCCTCCGGGTGCAGCCCCGGTCGGCCCAGCTTTTCCATGATGATTTCATCACTCAGGCCTTGTATGTCATGCCTTAGGTGCTCTGATTTTTGTAGCGCCTCACGTACCTGGCGGAAATTCCAGCCCTCCACCAGCGTCAGGGTGCGCAGGGTTTCTTCCCCGAGCACGAGTTTTTGCAGCAAGGCGCGCGGGGTGGTGCCGGCTGCGATCTCGTAGCTACCGGCCTTGATCTGGCGGTCGTCGCCCGAGAAGCGGAACCAGGCATTCAGCAGGGTGGGGTTCACGCGCACCCCGGCATCGACCACGACACGGGCAATGCCGCGCGCCGGGGTGCCAGGCTCGACCGACAGCTCGACCGGGTCGGTCGCCAGCACCATGGGCTGGTTCAACCACCAGGCGGCGCTGCCTGCCGCAAGCCCTGCAGCCACCAGAATAAGCACAATGAAAGAACGCACAGCCTTACAGACCTCATGAGATTGAGGGAGGATGATAATTCACCCATGAACAACACTCTGAATGGCATTGCCCCCCTGCCCCATCTCGGGGTCATCCGGGTCGAGGGCGAGGATGCCGCCAAGTTCCTGCACGGCCAGTTGACGCAGGATTTCGCCCTGTTGAGCCTGTCCGAGGCACGCCTGGCGGCCTTCTGTTCGGCCAAAGGCCGCATGCAGGCCAGCTTCATTGGTTTCAAGCGCTCGCCCGCGGACATCCTGCTGGTTTGCAGCCGCGACCTGCTGGCCCCCACGCTCAAGCGCCTGTCGATGTTCGTGCTGCGGGCCAAGGCCCGGCTCAGCGATGCCAGCTCCGACTTTCAGCTGCTCGGCCTGGCCGGAGAGGCTGCCACCCGGCTCAGCCATGGTGCACAGCCTGCCTGGCACAAGACCGACGTGGGTGCGGCCAGCATCATCAGCCTGTACCCGGCCGACAGCATCCCGCGGGCACTCTGGGTGGCCCCCGTGTCGGAACCTGCGCCACAGGGCGAAGCCTTGTCGCCGGCGCTCTGGCAGTGGCTGGAGGTCCGCAGCGCGGTGGCCACACTCAGCACGCCGGTCATCGAGGCCTTTGTGCCGCAGATGCTCAATTACGAATCCGTGGGCGGTGTCAACTTCAAGAAAGGCTGCTATCCCGGCCAGGAGGTCGTGGCGCGCAGCCAGTTTCGCGGCACGCTGAAGCGTCGCGCCTACCTGGTACATGCCGAGTCGGCGATGCAAGCGGGTGACGAGGTGTTTTCTCAGGCCGACCCTTCCCAGCCCTGCGGTACCGTGGTGCAGGTTGCCACGGCGCCGTCCGGCGGTTTCGATGCCATAGCTTCGCTGCAGGTGGCCGCTGCCGAGCAGGGAGGCCTGAGCCTGGGGCCGCAGCAAAGCAGCCCCATCACGCTGTTGCCACTGCCTTACCCGCTGCTCGAAGACATCTGAGCGCGGTCCTCTGCCGTCAGGCCTGGCCGGGCGTCAGGTGGCAGAACATCTCGATGTGGGGAATGCCCGCCTCGTCGAAGGCGTCGCCCCGGGGCTCGAAGCCCAGGCCCCGGTAAAAGCCCTCGGCACTGCGCTGGGCATGCAGCATCACCTCATGGTCACCGCGCGCTGCGGCGGCCTGCATCAAGGCTTGAAGAATGCTGCGCCCCAACCCGCCACCGCGCAGCGCGCGACTCACGGCCATGCGGCCGATGCGCGCAATGCCGGGCGCATGCTGCAGCAGGCGTCCAGTGCCGACGGGCATGTCCAGCCGGTTGTAGGCCACGGCATGCACGGCTGATTCGTCTGCCTCGTCCCACTCCATCTCCAGCGGGATGCGCTGTTCCTTCAAAAAAACTTCAGTGCGAACCTGGCGGGCGCCATCCTTGAGTTCATGCCATGGCCCGGTTTGAACCCTGAGTACCGATTCGCCGGCCTCATAACCGAGCAGCAGCTCACGCAGGCTCGCGGGCACCGGTGCCGAGGTCTGGCTCAGCGGATCGGCAAAGACATAGAGCAGCTCACCGCTCACCAGCAATTCCTCGGCATGGAAGATGCCGCCAAGGAACAGGATGGAGGAGTTGCCGATGCGAGCGCACTTCAGGCCAATGTCGAGTTGCTCGTCATAGCGGGCCGAGGCGTGGTACTCCAGCGTGGCCTTTTTCACATAGAGGTCGCCCGACAGCTCATGCATGGAGGCTTCGTAGGGCAGCGCCAGGGCACGCCAGTAGTCGGCGATGGCGGTGTCCAGGTACATGAGGTAGTGCGCGTTGAACACGATCTTCTGCATGTCCACCTCGGCCCAGCGCACGCGCAGGCGATGGAAAAACCGGAAATCGCGGCGCGTCAGCTGCACCTGGGCAGGTTTGTTGGCAGGGGTGTTCATGGTCTCAGGCTTTCGTGTCAAAGGCATTGCGCAGTGCACGCGCCGCATCGGCATGGGCCTGCAGGGCTTCGGGAATGGCGCGCCCCATCTTGATGAACTCGTGGACCACACCGCGGTAGATGTCCAGGTCCACCGGCACGCCCGCCAGACGCAGCTTGTCGGCATACATCACGCCCTCGTCGACCAGCGGGTCGCACTCGGCCAGCCCGATCCAGGCCGGCGCAAGGCCCTCGACATCGGGCGCATTGAGTGGCGCAAAGCGCCAGTCATCCCGGTCGGCCGGGGTGTTGATGTAGTGGTTGAAGAAGTAGGTGATGTGCGGCTCCTCGATCACAAAGCCCTTGTCGAAGGTCTTGTGCGAAGGCGTGTCCTGGTGCGCCGCGCAGCCGGGGTAAAACAGCATCTGCAGGGCCAGCGGCAACGAAGCATCCCTCGCCAGGATGGCGCAGACGATGGCGAGCGTGCCGCCTGCACTGTCGCCGCCCACGGCCAGGCGCGTGCTGTCCAGGCCCTTGTCGGCCCCATGCGCAGCAAGCCACTGCACAGCGTCCCAGGCATCGTTGGCCGCAACCGGAAACTTGTGCTCGGGCGCCAGCCGGTAGTCCACCGATACCACGGCACACTGCGCCAGGTGGCTCAGGTGCCGGCACAGTATGTCGTGCGTGGCGATGTTGCCAATGGTGAAGCCGCCGCCATGAAAATACACCAGCACCGGCAAGCTGTCGCTCGACGGCGCATACAGGCGCGCCGGCACCGCATGGCCATCGCGGGCCGGGATGGTGAAGTCTTCCACCCGTGGCAGCTTGTGCGAGGGGATTTCGAGCACGCCGGCGCCGGCTTCGTAGGCCGCTCGCGCTTGAACTGGCGTGAGCGCATGCAGGGGCAGATGACCGGCCCGGGCCATGCGGTCAAGCACGTGGTGCATGGCGGGTGTGAGCAGAGCGCGCGGGTTGCGTTGGTGACTCATGAACGAAGCTTGGCTTGTTATAAAGTGGGTGTTTCGATCGTAACCGCAGGACGTCATGGCACTCATCTACTACATCACCCAGGTTCAATTCGAGTTTGGCGCAGTCAAGCTGCTCCAGCAGGAGTGCGAGCGCGTGGGCATCAAACGCCCCCTCGTCATCACCGACCCCGGCGTCAAGGCAGTGGGTGTTTTGCAAAAGGCGCTCGACGCCCTGCCCGGCCTGCCAGTGGCCGTGTTTGACCAGACCCCCTCCAACCCCACCGAAGCAGCGGTACGAGCTGCGGTCGAGGTGTACCGCGCCAACAAATGCGATGGCCTGATTGCCGTCGGCGGCGGCTCGGCGATCGACTGCGCCAAGGGCGTGGCCATTGCGGCCACGCACGAAGGCCCACTCACCACCTACGCCACCATTGAGGGCGGCTCGCCCAAAATCACCGAGCGCGTGGCGCCCATCATTGCCGTGCCCACCACCAGCGGCACCGGCAGCGAGGTTGCACGCGGCGCCATCATCATCGTGGACGACCACCGTAAGCTTGGCTTCCACTCCTGGCATCTGGTGCCCAAGACCGCCATCTGCGACCCGGAACTCACACTGGGTCTACCGCCCAAATTGACCGCCGCCACCGGCATGGACGCCATTGCCCACTGCATGGAAACCTTCATGGCACCGCTCTTCAACCCGCCGGCCGACGGCATTGCGCTGGACGGCTTGCAACGCGCCTGGTCCCACATCGAGCGCGCCACCAGGGACGGCAGCGACCGCGAGGCACGCCTGAACCTCATGAGCGCCTCGATGCAGGGTGCCATGGCGTTCCAGAAAGGGTTGGGCTGCGTGCACAGCCTGAGCCACAGCCTCGGTGGTGTGGACCCGCGTCTGCACCATGGCACGCTGAACGCCATGTTTTTGCCTGCCGTGATTGCCTTCAACGCGGGCGCTGATTCCATTCAGAAGGAAAGCCGCTTGCTGCGCATGGCGCAGGCCATGAGCCTGGACTCGGCGGGTGATATTGGGGAAGCCATCAAGGACATGAATGCCCGCCTGGGCCTGCCCACAGGCTTGCGTGAAATGGGTGTGATGGAGAGCCAGTTTGACCAGATCATCACCGGTGCCATGGCCGACCACTGCCACAAGACCAACCCGCGCATTGCCACGGTTGAGGAATACCGCGAGATGCTGACGCAGGCTATGTGATCCGCATGATGTTCTGAGTGCCCCGCGGCTTGAAAAAGCCGGGGCACAGGTCGATGCGGGCCTCAGCCCGTGCAACGGGGCTATTTGAACAGACAGTTCTTGGCGAAATCGGTGGCTTCGTTGGCCGTCCAGTCGCCTTTGGGCTTTTCCTGCATCTGCGTGCACCAGGCTTTGCTGCCCACCTCCGGTGAGCAGGCTGACAAGAAGGCTCCTGCCAGCAGTAATAAGCTCATCCAACCCAGTCGTTTCATCATGTCTCCTTGTTGTGTGCTGCAGTCTAGCGTACGGCTATTTCGGGCAATGCAGAGAAAGCGGACTTTCACCCTGCCAGTCCCGTAAGCGCATCCAGCGGGCTGGCAGTGCCACCCGCTGCCACTTTCAGCACATGGGTGTAAATCATTGTGGTGGACACATCACTGTGGCCCAGCAGTTCCTGCACAGTCCGGATATCGGTGCCAGATTGCAACAAGTGAGTGGCAAAGCTGTGGCGAAGGGTGTGCACAGAAACCGGCTTGCCAATGCCTGCTTGCAGCACTGCGCGTTTGAGTGCACGTTGCAGGCGGTCCTCATACAGATGCTGCCTGCGCTCCACGCCACTGCGTGGATCGACTGAATAAGTGGGTGACGGAAACATCCAGAACCACCCCCAGGTATGTCCAACCTGCGGGTACTTGGCCTCCAATGCGTGGGGCGTTTCAACCCCGCCGCGCTGGGCTCGCCGGTCCGCTTCCCACACAGCACGCGCTGCCAGCATCTGCCTTCGCAGCGCTGGCGCCAGAGAGTGCGGCAGCATCACCACGCGGTCCTTATTGCCCTTGGCCTGGCGCACAATGATGACGTGGCGCTCAAAATCCACGTCCTTGATGCGCAGGCGAATGCCTTCCATCAGCCGCATGCCCGTTCCGTAGAGCAGACGCGCCAGCAAAGCCGTCTCACCCTCCATGCTCGCCAGCACACCAGCCACTTCATCCTTGGTCAGGACTGATGGTATGCGGCGTGGACTGGTGGGGCGGTTGATATCGTTGAGCCAGGGCAACTCAATATTCAGCACCTCCCGATACAAAAAGAGCAGTGCGCTGAGCGCTTGGTTATGCGTGGATGCCGATACCTTGCGCTCGGTTGCCATCATCGACAAAAATGTTTCTACCTCTTTGGCTCCCATGTCGCGCGGATGCTTCAAACCATGCCAACGGATGTAAAAGCGAATCCAGTACAGGTAGGTTTTCTCGGTGCTGAGGCTATAGTGCAAGTAACGAATGCGCTCCCGCACTTGGTCCAAAAGACGGATGGACAGTAAAGGCGGGGTGCCGGGTTTCATGGTTTGACTTATAACTGTATATGCGTACAGTGTAAAGGGCGCAAACCCAACAAGCAAGGCTATTTCAGGAGGTTTCAATGTCCAGAATATCGAGCAGGCCCCAGTTTATCGAGCAGGTTTTGCTCTATACATTACGTTAGCCCTACGCACACACAATCTTCCTACTACTATGCCCAACAAAGAATTCCTCGAAGAATATTCGCTCTATCGCAAGTTCAAAGTTACAGACTTGCCAAGAACAACTGACCGGTTGCCAAAAGTTCGTTTGAACATGGCCTGCCCAACGTGTCAGTCTGATCAAACATTCGCGATGACCAACGAATTCTGGGAAAACTTCGGATACACAAATCCTCCATTTTTGGGGGAAGTACTCCGCGCAGTTTATCTATGCACACACTGCGAAAAGTTTGAGCGTGTCTTTTACATTGCGGCAGATGCAAAGGGGCAATGGCTGATGAAGGTTGGCCAGTTTCCGGCGTGGGAAATACACGGCAATCCACTGATTGAGAAGATGCTTGGAAAGCATGCGGATCACTACAAGAAGGGGCTTGTCTGCGAATCTCAAAGCTACGGTATTGGTGCCTATGGGTACTACCGGCGAATTGTTGAAGAAACAATCGACGAGCTACTAGAAGAAATCTCTCAGCTTTTGAGCGGCGATGACCTAAACAAGTTTTCTGAGGCGCTAGCGAAAACTAAGAAGACCATCGTCACACAAGAAAAGATTGACCTTGTTAAGGATTTGCTTCCTCCAGTATTGCGGCCTGATGGCATGAATCCCTTGTCAGTTCTTCACTCATCATTAAGCGAAGGGCTCCATGCGGCATCTGATGAGGCTTGCTTAGAGCAAGCAGTAATCATTCGAGAAATTCTCGTATTTCTTGTGACCCAAGTGGCCGCAAGTAGGGCTGCAGCAAAGAGCTTCACCGAAGGCATGCGAAAACTTTTGGAGAAAAGAAATTCTGGCAAATAGGGCTAACCCATCATTCCACCGGACCTGCGCAAAAAGCCGCGCAGGCCGGTGAATTCAAACGTTAGACAGCACGAATCACAGCGCATCGAATGGCTCGCCGCAAAAAATATGTTCCTGCCGCCCCCCCGGCTCCGCCGTCGGCACCGCCCAAGGCGCCCTGGTACAAGCGGACGTGGGTCATAGTCGCTGCTGTCGGATCGGCCGCGTTCACGCTCGGGATGAATGGACCAACACTGCTTCAGAACATCCGCAAACTTCCAACTGAAGTCGAAACGACCCACGATCAGTACGTGAGTTGGCTGAAGGAGGATGCGGAATGGGCGGGCAATTGGTCGGCTTTTCCCGAAGGGATCGTTGACATGGCGGACATGCGCTTGAGCGAGGGCATCGATCTCAAGATCTCACTGCAAGCGAAGAACGGTGAGCTTGGCGGAATGATCGCCGCAGGGAAGGTCTGCTCAAACGTGCCCTTCGACTTCCTACTGCTTAGGGGAAGCGTCTCCGGAACCGCAGCCAACGTAGAAGTTTGGGACATTATTGGTGGACACCAGCGTGTGTTTGAACGCCTCAAACTGGTCAGAGACGGAAACGTCATCACTGTTCATCCCCTCGGAAGGGCGTCGTCCTGGTTTCCTCAAGGCGCAAGAATAGGCAAACATCCGGATGCCAATGAAGCATTCCTGAATGGCTTCTGCAAGGAAAAGAAGCTGCCAAGGACGGGGCAGTGATGTCTAACTGGTCTTTCGTGTGGGACGGCTTCGCCGCCCCACAATTTCAACGTTATGCCTCAGGGGGATTTCCATGGCAGATGATGGTTTGAAAGGTGCAGAGAAGCGCGATCTTACGATCCAGGCTGGACTGCAGCTGATTCCGTACGTCGGCGGTTCTCTTTGCACGCTCTACTTCGGAACGAAACAGGAGAAACGCTTCAAGCGCATCGAGTCGTTTTACGACGAGCTGGCCGCTGAATTAAGGCA
Source organism: Gammaproteobacteria bacterium (assembly GCA_018815325.1). Lineage (GTDB taxonomy): Bacteria > Pseudomonadota > Gammaproteobacteria > Burkholderiales > Burkholderiaceae_C > JAHIYE01. The sequence continues at coordinate 89,849 of JAHIYE010000026.1, forward strand.
GGTTAAAGATGCGATTCCTCCAGTCGAGCAGCAAGATGCTCCCGCCCTTGAGGCGATCATGGAGTCATTGCACGACAAGGTTGAGGCAGAGCCCACCGCTGAAAAACGACAGTTTTTTAAGAACTACCTCAAGCACACTCTGCTCCAGCCAGTCTCTGGCAACTTCGACGAGCGCAAGTTCTTTCTCTCAGCGTTGGACGAAATGAGTCTTCTGGAATGCGAGCTTCTCGCCTTAATCAATAGCTCTGGTCAACTACAGGTGGGGGCCATGCAAAAGCCAGGCATTGAGCAATATGCGATTGTCGGCGCCGTTGGCCGGATCAAGGCAAGAGGTTTCCTCATTGCTTCACAAGGCTTGTTCGCCGTAGGCGGAGCAGATAACTCGCTCCATGAAATTGTGCAGGTCTCGCCCTTTGGCAGCAGCTTCCACAATTTCTGCCTAGAGGCATAACAATTCATTCAAGCCGAACCCGCTTCGCGGGGCGGCTTAATTCAGGCGTTAGAAGCTCAAGCTGATTGGTGTTTTGATGTCAATTAAGGTATAGTTTCTATACCATGAATTCCTTCGAGTTTGACGCCGTCAAGAGTGAGTCCAATCGCACGAAACACGGAATCGATTTTGTTGAGGCGCAGGCTCTCTGGAGCGATCCAATGCTGTTGGAGATTCCTGCAAAAACGGATGATGAGCCGCGTTACCTTGTGATTGGCCTTGTTGATGGTAAGCATTGGTCTGCAGTCATTACCTATCGCGGGGCAAATATCCGATTGATATCCGTTCGTCGCGCACGCACAGAAGAGGTGGTACTTTATGAAAGCTAAAAAGTTTGAGCAACAGTTTGACGAGGGTGTCGACATCACCGCTGCTTTGGATTTGTCCAAAGCCAAGCGCGTACAGCAAGAGCAGAAACGGGTGAATGTCGACTTTCCAACCTGGATGATTGACTCGCTTGATCGCGAAGCCAGCAAGTTGGGAGTTACAAGGCAGTCTGTCATTAAAGTGTGGCTAGCCGAGCGACTTGAGGCGACCGCTTCTAACTTGCCCTTCCAACGGGCGCGTGCAGGTGCCACGCACCGCTGAGCTCTACGTCAGCAAGTGCAAATCCGTCTTTTCAAACATGCAAACGACCATCAACTGAATCGATGCTGTGTGCTTTAAGGCTATTGCTGACTTGAATTGCACGGTCGCATGACGCACCCGCCTGGACGCTCACAGTGCCTGCACCTGCCCCATGTCAGGTTTGGCGAGCCAGGCTTCAAACTCATCAGCCAGTTGCGTACTGGCACTGACCGCCGCTTGCCAAGCCTTGACGCGGCCTGCGAGGTCGTTACCGTAATGGATGAAGTCATTGCGATCCGGCAGCTTGCCATTGGGCAGGGTCTTGACCCAGTCCGGGTCAGGCGCCAGCAGCACCATGGTGTCCAGATGGTGGGTGGCGTGGTGGCGCCACTTGAGGCTTTTGTCCAGCCAGCCCGGCACCACACTTTTCTGAAAATGCGGGTAAAGAACCAGGCCATTTTGGCCTCCAGCCCTTTCTGAATCTATGTCAGTAGCTCCTGAATTAATAGCAGCTTGGCTGGCTGCGTAGTTCAGGTGCAGGTGGTAGTCGGTGATGCCGCCATCCCAGTAAGCCCCAGGCGGTGCGCCCGGAATGTCGTGGATGGCCTTGAGCACGAAGGGGATCGAGCAGCTGGCCTGCAGCGCCGGGTAGAAATTGGCTTCGTCGAGGGGAATCTGGCGCGTGCGGTAGTCGTCCGTACCGAATGGCAACGGTGCACAGGCGGCACCGGGCTGCTGTGTGCTGGCGGTGGAAAACACCACACGCTCCAGCCAGGCACCCATGGCCTTGCGGTGCACGGTGTTGGTAAGAAAAGCACCGAGGTAGCCCATGGGGGTGCGCAGCTTGTGCTCGCGGCCCAGGATGTGGCGTCCGCGCGAGGTCACGATGTGCAGGTGGTAGCGGGCATGGTTGAGCACCTCGCCCACCCGGCCGCCGTAAAAATCAGCCAGGCTCTGGCCAAAGCGCTCGCTGACCATCTCCGCGGTCGGGCGTTTCTGGCCGAGCTGCAGCTCGTAATGCTGGTGGATGTAATCGTGTTCAAGCCGCTGAAATGCCGCCAGCGGATCGTTGAGGCAGGCTGTGGCCATACGCCAGGCGCCGATCGAGGCCCCCACCAGGTGCACCGGCTGGCTGCTACCCGCCAGCCAGGGGCCAAAGATGAAGCGGTCCAGCAGCCCGAGGATCAAGCCCTTGGGGCCACCGGCCGCACCGGGGATGACGCTCACGTCGCCGGCTTGCAGCCCGTGACGCTGCAGATGCTGCCGGGCCACCGGGCCGGCGTAGATACGAAGAGCCCGCATGATCAAGCGGCCTCGGCGCGGAAAGCCCAGTCAAACGGATCCTGCTGCAGCACCATGTCGATATCGAGCCCGAGCACCACACCCACGGCATCGGGAAAACTCACGGCGAGCTCGCGTGGCGTCATGGCTGACTCCTTGGCCCGGGCGCGCCAGGTGGCCAGGTGAATGACGCCAGCCAGCGGCTCGTAGACCTGGTTCTCGAAGGGGGCGTACTGGTGCTCCAGCGCATCCACGATGGGTTGCGGGAACTGCCAGCGCCGTGCAAAACCGGCACCCACTTGGGCATAGCAATAACCCAGCGTCTTGCGCTCGGCTCGGGCGCGCTTGAGGTCGAGTGGTGCCGCGTCAAGATCCAGTTTGGCCATGGTTTGCGGCATGGCAATGCGCATGGCCAGCTCGCCCACCGCGTGGATCAGCCCGCAGGTGAAGGCCGCGCCCTGGTTCTGCCGCACCACTCCCGCCAGCGAGCGCGACAGTTTGGCGACTGTCAGGCTGTAGGCCCAGAACTGCTGCAGGTTGATGCCGGGCACGGTCTTGAATGAGGTGCTGGTCGCGGCCGCTGCCGCCATGGCGCGGACATGGCGCAGACCCAGGATGGCCAGCGCCTCGGACACGCTATTGACCTGCCGCGAGAGCTTGAAAAAACCGGAGTTGGAGAGCTGCAACAGCCGTGTGGTCAGCGCCGGATCGGTACTGATGAGCTGCGAGATTTTCTTGAGATCGGGCTGTGCGTTGTCAAGTTCGTTGAGCAGCAGAGCCACCACCTTGGGAATGCTGGGCAGCACGATCTGCGTGGCCAGCAGTGCACTCAGCTCCATGTAGGTGTTCCCGTCGTTTTCACTCGTCTCATGGGGGGATTATGACGCGGCAGGAAGCATGCCATCAACGCCACCATGGCATCTGCGCGACTGCCTGGACTTAACGCCCCTCATGCGAGGCTGGATGGCCTCGCATGAGGGGCGGCTATACGGCCGCGCCGTGCGCGATGGCTAGGCTCAACCTGGTTTGATCCTGGCTTTTTCGACCACCACCTTCCAGCGGGCCTGCTCACGCGCGATGAAGCTGGCGTACTCGCTGGCGGGGCCACCACCTGCCACTGCGCTTTCGGATTCGAAGCGGGCGATGATTTCCGGCGCTTTCAAGGCCTTGGCAGCCTCCTGCTGCAGCTTGTTGATGATCTCGACGGGTGTCCCTGCTCGAACATTGATGCCATACCACTGCACGGTCTCAAAATCCTTGTAGCCGCTCTCGGCGACCGTGGGCACATCAGGCAGTACCGCAATGCGCTGGGGTGTCCCCACCGCAATGGCGCGCAGGGCGCCGCTCTGGATGTGGGGCAGCAGGGCTGGTGTGCCTGCCGAGAAGAACTCGATGCGACCGGCCAGCACGTCGTTGAGGGCGGGGCCCGTGCCGCGGTAGGGAATGTGCGTGATGAACATGCCGGTGGCCAGCTTGAGTGCCTCCACCGCCAGGTGGCCCGCACTGGCGTTACCCGCCGAGGCGTAGTTCATCTGGCCAGGTCGCGACTTGACATAGGCCACGAAGGACTTGAAATCGGTGACAGGCACATCCTTGTGCACCACGAACAGGTTGGGCACGCGCGCCAGCAGTGTCACGGGGGCAAAGTCCTTGTTGACGTCGTAGCCGCTGTCGGGATAAATCAGCGGGTTGACAGCCAGCGAGCCCACATGGCCCATCGTGATGGTGTAGCCGTCCGCCGGGGCACGCATGACCTCCTGCATGGCCGGCACACCGCCGCCGCCGCCCTTGTTGTCGATCACAAAGGCCACGCCCATCTGTTTCGTCAGCTCGGTGGCAACCGCACGGGCCACGATGCTGGAGGTGCCTCCGGGCGCAAAGGGCACAACCCAGCGCACGGGTTTGCTGGGCCAGGCGCTTTGCGCCATGCCGGGCATGCCCTGGGAAGCCAGCCCGGCTGCCCCCATCCATTTGAGGTAATCACGACGACGAAGGAAAGAAGCCTGTGGTGTATCCATCATGAATTGGTACAAATGAGTTGAGTCTGGCGCAGTATAGGGTCGGCTTCCATGTGCCGCCCATGTGGGTAACCCTGCCCCCCCATCCCAGCTTCACTTACTTTTTGAGCTTGGCAAAAGCCGAGGCCATGGCCGAGTTCTGGGGCACGACATTCGCCGCAGCCTGTCGCTGGCGGCCACCGCCGGTATGGTGTTGAAAGCGATTGTCTCCAGCCGAATCCCGCCTGGCATTGGGCTCGCCGAGCTTCATGGTCAGGGCGATGCGCTTGCGCGCCACATCCACCTCCACCACCCGGACCTTGACGATGTCACCCGTCTTGACCACTTCCCGCGCGTCGTTCACGAACTTGTTGGCCAGCTGGCTCACATGCACCAGCCCGTCCTGGTGCACACCCAGGTCCACAAAGGCGCCGAAGGCTGCGACGTTGCTCACCGTGCCTTCAAGCTCCATGCCCTCTTTCAGGTCCTTGATGTCCTCCACGCCGTCATTGAAACGCGCCACCTTGAAGTCCGGACGCGGGTCACGGCCCGGCTTTTCGAGTTCAGTCAGGATGTCCTTGACGGTGATGACACCGAACTGCTCGTTGGCAAACAACTCGGGCTTGAGTGTCTTGAGCATGTCGGCGCGGCCCATGAGTTCGGCCACCGGTTTGGCTGTCTGGGCAATGATTTTTTCGACCACGATGTAGGTCTCAGGGTGCACACCCGTCATGTCGAGCGGGTTGTCGCCGCCCCGGATGCGCAGGAAACCCGCGCTCAGCTCGAAAGTCTTGGCGCCCAGCCCGCTCACCTCCATGAGTTGCTGGCGGTTCCTGAAGGCGCCATGGGCCTCACGCCAACGCACCACGGCCTTGGCCACGCTGCCTGATAGTCCCGAAACCTTGGTCAGCAGCGGCACGCTCGCGGTGTTGAGGTCCACCCCCACCGAGTTCACACAGTCCTCGACCACGTTGTCCAGCGTGCGTGCCAGTTCGCTCTGGTTCACATCGTGCTGGTACTGGCCCACGCCAATCGACTTGGGGTCGATCTTCACGAGCTCGGCCAGCGGGTCCTGCAGGCGCCGGGCAATGCTGGCCGCGCCGCGCAGGCTCACGTCCACATCGGGCATTTCCTGCGAGGCAAATTCACTCGCCGAGTAGACCGAGGCGCCGGCCTCGCTGACCACCACGCGCTGGATTTCTGCACCGCCGTGCAGTTTGGCGAGTTGCTTGATCAGGTCGGCGGCCAGCTTGTCGGTCTCACGGCTGGCGGTGCCGTTGCCGATGGCAATGAGGTTCACGCCATGTTTTTCGCAGAGCTTGGCCAGGGTGTAGAGCGAACCATCCCAGTCCTTGCGCGGCTCGTGCGGATAGACCGTCGCCGTGTCCACGAGCTTGCCTGTGGCGTCCACCACGGCTACCTTGACGCCGGTACGGATGCCCGGATCCAGCCCCATCACCACGCGCGGGCCGGCCGGCGCGGCCAGCAGCAGATCGCGCAGGTTGTCGGCAAATACCTTGATGGCCACTTTCTCGGCTTCCTCACGCAGCCGGGCAAACAGGTCGCGCTCGGTGGACAGGCTCAGCTTGACGCGCCAGGTCCAGGCCACGCACTTGCGCAGCAGGTCATCCGCCGCCCTGCCCTGGTGGCTCCAGCCCAGGCGCAAGGCAATGCGGCCTTCGGCCATGGAGGGCTTGCCGGGCTCGGGCTTGGACGAAGAGTTCGCCTCCGGCTCGGGCATCACCAGCTTGGCATCGAGAATGTCCAGGGCCCGGCCTCGGAACACGGCCAGTGCACGGTGCGATGGCACCCGGCCAATGGGTTCGTCGTAATCAAAGTAGTCGCGGAACTTGGCGATGTCGGCATGGTTTTCGTCCTTGCCGTCCATGAGCCGGCTTTTGAACAGGCCCTCGGACCACAGCCATTCGCGCAGATCCTGCACCAGCGGGGCATCTTCGGCCCAGCGCTCGCTCAGGATGTCTCGCACGCCGTCCAGCACGGCCGCCACGGTGGTGAAGTCGTCGCCGGCCTCATTTTTCTCGGGCTTCACAAAGGCTGCTGCTTCATCGGCAGGTACCAGCGTGGGGTTGGCAAACAGGCGGTCAGCCAGCGGCTCGATGCCGGCTTCGCGGGCAATCTGTCCTTTAGTACGGCGCTTGGGCTTGTAGGGCAGGTAGATGTCTTCGAGTTCCTGCTTGGTCGTGCAGGCCTGCAGGGAGGCCTGCAACTCGGGCGTGAGTTTGCCCTGCTCGTCGATGCTCTTGATGATGGCATCCAGGCGATCATGCATGTCGCGCAGATAACCCAGCCGGTACTCCAGTTCGCGCAACTGGATGTCGTCCAGCCCGCCTGTCGCCTCCTTGCGGTAGCGGGCAATAAAAGGCACGGTGGCGCCACCGTCAAGCAAGGCCACTGCGGCCTCCACCTGTCGGGCCGTCACTTTGATTTCCGCAGCGATTTGCTGGATGATTTTCTGCATTGTGAGATGGTCTGAACGGTTCAAAGCGGGCAAGTTTGCCACACGCGTTCCGCTGGCTGTCTCAAGGCGGTGTGCGCAAAGTTCAAATGGCCGGCAACCCCTTTGCCTGTAAGAAATCGGCGCCTGCGCAGACTAAACCGCATTACGCTGGCTGATAAATACGAGGAGTCATTGCCATGAAAAACACTATTAAATTCATAGCTGTATGCGCAGTAATGGCGGGGGCTACAGCCTCATTTTCCATGGAAAATGGCTGCGCTGCCCAGTCAGGGGCCCAAGTCACACCCGTGATTGAGCTTTACACCTCGGAGGGCTGCAGTTCCTGCCCACCGGCCGATCAATGGCTGTCCACCCTCAAGGGCAAACCGCTGGTGGTGCAGGCCTTCCATGTCGGCTACTGGGATTACATCGGCTGGGTAGACCGCTTCGCCACACCCGCCAACACGACGCGCCAGCGCGAGATTGCCGCCCGCAATCACCAGCGCTCGATCTACACGCCCCAGGCCGTGCTCAACGGAGCCGATTGGCGGAATTGGCGCAACGGCTTGCCAGGCACCCAGGAGCCGGCCCGCACCAGCATCAGCCTGCGCCAGCTGGGGCCCGATCAGTTTGAAGCCGTCGTGACGACCCACAGCGGTGCACCGTCAAGCTGGGGCGCCTACTGGACCGTGACCGAGCATGGCCACAGTTCCAACGTCAAGGCGGGTGAGAACGCGGGGGAATACCTGCAGCATGATTTTGTGGTGCGCCAGTACACGCTGGCCGGCGAATACAAGGGCGATGCGAGCAGCCCGCAAAAGCTGACCCTGCGCAGCATAGCCCCGAACCCGGGCCATCCCCGCCAGATCAATATGGTGGTGTTCGATCCTCAGACGGGTAAAACGCTGCAGGCAGTCTCGGCAGCCTGCTGAGCCCCTCCGCCTCAAACCACGCTGTCGGGAGCCAGACCGCAGGCCTGGCCCGAGTCGGACAACTCCACCTGCAGTGTGCTGTGGTGGATGCCAAAGCGGTGCGAGATGTCATGCATCGCATGCTGCAGGAAGGCATCGCCGGGGTGTCCCCCGGGCATGACCAGATGCACCGTGAGTGCGTTCTCAGTTGTGCTCATGGCCCAGATGTGCAGGTCGTGTACTTCGGACACCCCCTGCAGGCCAGCCAGATAGGCGCGCACCTCTGCCGCGTCAATGCTCTCAGGCACCCCTTGCAAGGCCAGCGTGAGTGAATCGCGCAGCAGGCCCCAGGTGCCGGCAATGATGACCGCCACCAGCACCAGCGTGACCAGGGGGTCGAGCCACAACCAGCCCGTGAACAGCACGAGAATGCCCGCCACGGCCACGCCCAGTGATACGGCCGCATCGGCAGCCATGTGCAGATAGGCGCCACGCAGGTTCAGGTCGTGCTTGCTGCCCGACATGAACAGCCAGGCGGTCACGCTGTTGATCAGCACCCCCACCAGGGCCACGGCAATCACGATGCCACCCACCACAGGCTGCGGGTCGGTCAAACGCTGAATGGCCTCCCAGGCCAGACCGCCCGTGACCAGCAGCAGCACGACGGCATTGGTCAGGGCCGCCAGAATGGAAGAGCCGCGCAAACCGTAGGTAAACCGTTCGCTGGGCAGGCGCTGCGCCAGCCGCATTCCGCCCCAGGCGACCAGCAGGCCCAGCACATCGCCCAGGTTATGGGCCGCATCGGCCATCAAGGCAAGCGAATGCGACAGCGCGCCAAACACCCATTCCGTGATCACAAAGATCACGTTCAGCGTGATGCCGATCGCAAAGGCCCGGCCGTAGCTGGCCGGCAGATGTGAATGAGCGTGTGCGTGTGAATGCCCGTGTGAAGGACCGCTATGCTCTGCGTGGCCGTGGTGGTGGTCTTGACTCAAGGACTGCTCTTCCTGCGCTGCTTAGAGGTCGCTCAGGCAGCGCTGAGCTTGACGGCAAAGCCGCGTGCCACGCCGGGCCGGGCCATCAGGCTGTCGTACCAGCGCTTCACGTTCGGAAAGTCATTGAGGTCCACCTTGTGGCGCTCATGGCGCCAGACCCAGCCCAGCATCGCAAAGTCGGCGATCGACAACTCCGAGCCCGCAAAGTAGTCATTGGTCTGCAGACGCCGGTCCATCACCCCATAGAGCCTGCGTGTTTCGGTCATGTAGCGCTCCAGACCATACTTCTGGTCCTGCTCATCCTTGACAGTGAGGAAGTGGTGCACCTGTCCCGGCATCGGGCCGAAGCCTCCCATCTGGAACATCAGCCACTCCAGCGCGGCGATCCTGGCCTCCGGGTCCTTGGGCAGGAACTTGCCGGTCTTCTCGGCCAGGTAGATCAGGATGGCTCCGGACTCAAACACGCTGAGGGGTTTGCCCTTGGGCCCCTCCGGGTCCACGATAGCCGGAATCTTGTTGTTGGGACTTATTTTGAGAAAGTCCTCATTAAACTGCTCCCCCTTGCCGATATTCACTACATGAACATCGTAAGGCAACTGCATCTCTTCAAGCGCGACACTGATCTTGCGCCCGTTCGGGGTGTCATAAGCGTAAAGCTGGATACTCATTCAGGGTCCCCTGGTCCGGTTTGTCAAAAAAATAGTGAATTCAGTTCGCAGGCTTCTTTTCGCCTGTCGTCACATCTTCCGCCGTCCAGCCCCCGCCGAGGGTCTTGTAAAGCGTAACGTCATTTTGCAGCTGCGCCAGCCGGGTCTGCACCAGCGCCTGCTGGATGGAGAACAGTGACCGCTGGGCATCCAGCAAATCCAGGTAGCTCGCCACGCCATGGCGATAGCGCAGGTCTGACAAGCCAAAACGTTTTTCTTCTGCACGGGCCTGTGCCTGCAGCGCCCTGACCTGTTCGGTCAACGTGCCACGCCCGGCCAGCGCATCGGCCACCTCCCGAAACGCCGTCTGGATCGCCTTCTCATATTGCGCCACGGCAATCTTCTGCCCCGTCTGCGCCGATGCCAGTGAAGCCTGGTTACGCCCGCTGTCAAACAGCGGCAGCACCAGTTGGGGGGCAAAAGTCCAGCCATAGGAGTCACTGCCAAACAGCCCCGACAACTGCGTGCTGACACTGCCCACACTGCCGGTCAGGGAGATACGCGGGAAAAAGGCCGCGCGTGCCGCACCGATATTGGCATTGGCTGCCAGCAATTGCTGCTCTGCCGCGCGAATGTCGGGCCGCTGTGTCAACAGGTCAGACGGCAAGCCCGCGGGCAGCTCGCTCATCACGATCGCACGGTCCAGCCCATTCGTCATAGTAGGGCTTGCCCACAGCTCTTTGCTGAGTGGCTGGCCCAGCAGCAGAGTCAGCGCGTTTTCATCCAGCTGGCGCTGGCGCTGCAACTGGGCCAGGGTGGCCCGTGCCGCCTCGACCAGTGACTCGGCCTGACGAAAATCCAGCTCGGAGGTCACGCCGTAGTCAAAGCGTGCCTGACTCAGCTTGAGGGACTCCTCGCGCGTCTGCAGGGTTTGCCGTGTGAGGCCGAGCAATTCCTCATCGGCCATCAGGCTCAGGTAGCTATTGGCCACCGCTGCAATCAGGCTGATCTGCGTGGTCTTGCGTGCCTCCTCTGTGGCCAGGTACTGGGCCAGGGCCGCCTCCTTGAGGCTGCTCACGCGGCCAAACAAATCCAGCTCGAAGGCCGTCACACCGAAGCCTGCCGTGTACGTGCTCGTGATGGCACCGGCACTGTTGGGCGCCCGGTTGCCCGTCGCAGCGAGATTGATGGTCGGCAACTGGTCAGCCCGGCGAATCTGGAACTGCGCCCGTGCCTGCTCGATGTTGAGCAGTGCAATGCGCAGGTCACGGTTGTTGCGCAAGGCGGTATCGATGAGCTGCCGCAGGCGAGCATCCTTGAAGTAGCTTTGCCAGGCGACTTCAGGCGCTGGCTTGACGGCACCGGCACCCGTTGTTGCTGAGGCGCTGGCTGGCCAGGCGGCAGCAATGGGCGCTGCGGGTCGCTCATAGGCGGGGATCATCGAACAGCCGCCCAGCAGCAATGCCATGCCTGGCAACCAGAGACGATTGAAGCGGGCGCGTGAATTCAGCATGCGGGTCTTAAACATGAGGTGCCTCCGGGGTTGAGGCTGGATTCTGGCTACCACCGTCACCGGGCGGTGCAGCGGGCTTGACCTTGAAGATTTTGGACACGACGACAAAAAACAGCGGCACGAAAAACACCGCCAGCGCCGTGGCGGTCAGCATGCCGCCGATCACCCCGGTGCCGATCGCACGCTGACTGGCGGAACCCGCGCCCGATGCCACCACCAGTGGCAGCACCCCGAGCATGAAGGCCAGCGAGGTCATCAGAATCGGTCGAAAACGCAGATGACAGGCTTCCAGCACCGACTCGATCAACCCCTTGCCCTGCTCGCGCAGGTGCTTGGCAAACTCGATGATCAGAATCGCGTTCTTGGCCGAGAGACCAATGATGGTGATCAGCCCGACCTTGAAGTACACGTCATTGGCCAGCTCACGTCCGGTCGCGCCCAGCAACACCCCCAGCACACCGAGCGGCACCACCAGGATCACCGCCAGCGGAATCGTCCAGCTCTCATACAGGGCGGCCAGGCAGAGAAACACGGCCATCAGCGAGAACACCAGCAGGATGCTGGCCTGCGAGCCAGAGAGTTTTTCCTCACGCGACTGGCCAGTCCACTCGAATGCAAAGCCCGGTGGCAGCTGGGCTGCCAGCCGCTCCATCTCGGCCAGGGCCTCACCCGTGCTGCGCCCTGGCGCGGCATCGCCCGAGATGCGCATGGCCGGGTAGCCGTTGTAGCGAATGGTCTGCATCGGTCCGTTGATCCAGCGGGTCGTGGCAAAGGCCGACAGCGGCACCGGCTTACCCTGCGCATTGGTGGCGCTGATGCGCAAGAGGTCCTGCGGCTGCATGCGTTCGGGTGCATCAGCCTGCACCACCACGCGCTGCAGACGGCCCCGGTTGGGGAAATCGTTCACGTAGCTCGATCCCAGCGTGGTGGACAGCGCAGCGTTGATGGCGTCGAAGCCCACGCCCAGCGCATTGGCCTTGTCACGGTCAATGTCGATTTGCAGCTGCGGTGCATCCTCCAGGCCATCTGGCCGTACGCCGGCCAGCACAGGGCTCTTGCTGGCCATGCCGAGCAACTGGTTGCGCGCAGCGATCAGAGCGGGTCGGCCATTGCCCGCCCGGTCCTGCAGCCGGAAACTGAAGCCCGAGGACGAGCCCAGCTCGGGAATAGGCGGCGGACTCAGTGCAAAGATGAAGGCATCGCGGATGCGCGACAAGGCGCCGAAAGCCCGGCCTGCAACGGCGGGTGCCGCATGCTCCGCGCCCTTGCGCTCGTCCCAGTTCTTGAGCGTTACAAATGCCAGCGCGGCATTTTGCCCGCGACCCGAAAAGCTGAAGCCCAGCACCCCCACCATGCTCTGCACCTCGGGCTGCTTGAGCACATAGTCTTCGACCTGTTCGATCACCGATTGCGTACGCTCCTGGGTCGCACCGGGTGGCAACTGTATGTTGATCAGCAGATAACCCTGGTCTTCGGCCGGCAGGAAGGAGGTCGGCAGACGAGAGAACAGCACGGCGCAGGCCGCGATGATGGCCACGTAGATCAGCAGGAAGCGGCCAGCGCGTTTCAGCAACTTGCCGACCCAGCTTTCATAGCCCTTGGTTGTGCGTCCGAACCCGCGGTTGAACCAGCCAAAGAAGCCGGTTTTTTCATGATGATGCCCAGCCTCCACGGGCTTGAGCAGCGAGGCACACAGCGCCGGCGTGAGCGACAGCGCCATGAAGGCCGAGAACAGGATGGACGTCACCATGACCGCCGAGAACTGGCGGTAGATGTTGCCCACCGAGCCGCCGAAAAAAGCCATGGGAATGAACACCGACACCATCACCACCGTGATGCCGATGATGGCCCCGGTGATCTGCCGCATGGCCTTGCGCGTGGCCTCCATGGGGGATATTCCTTCCTCGCTCATGATGCGCTCGACGTTCTCCACCACCACGATAGCGTCGTCCACCACGATGCCGATCACCAGCACCATGCCGAACATGGTCAGTACATTGATCGAGAAACCCAGCGCCAGCAACACCGCAAAAGTGCCCAGCAGTGACACCGGCACCACGATGGCCGGGATCAGGGTGTAGCGGAGGTTTTGCAGAAACAGGAGCATCACCAGGAACACCAACACCATGGCCTCCAGCAGGGTCTCCACCACCTGGGTGATGGAAATCCTGACAAAACGGGAGCTGTCGTAGGGAATGTCCCATTTCACACCTTGCGGGAAGAAGGCCGACAGCTCCTCCATGCGCTTGCGCACGTCCTTGGCCGTGGCCAGTGCATTGCCGGTAGGCGACAGCTGCACACCAATGCCCGTGGAGGGCTTGCCATTGAGCCGGGCCGAGGTCGAATAGGACTGGGCTCCAAGCTCAATGCGCGCCACATCCTTCAGACGCACGGTGGAGCCATCGGCATTGGCACGCAAGACCACATCGCCAAAGGCCTCTGTGGAGGTCAACTGGCCATTGACAACTACCGTGGCGGCCACGGCCTGCCCCGGCAGGTTGGGCAAGTCACCGATGCTGCCGGAGGCCACCTGGGCATTCTGTGCACGGATGGCCGCATTGACCTCCGCTGCAGACAGGTTGTAGCCCTGCAGCTTGGCCGGGTCGATCCAGATACGCATGGCGCGCTCGGTACCGAACAGCTGGGCCTGGCCCACACCGGCCACGCGTTGAATCTCGGGCAGCACGGAGCGCGAGGCATAGTCACCGAGCGCGATGGGGTCATAGGCCGGGTTGTCTGAAGACAGGATGGTGAACAGCAAAAAGTTCGACCGGGCCTTGTCTACCCGCACCCCCTGCTGGGTCACGGCCTGCGGCAGGCGCGGCGTGGCGCGCCCCAGGCGGTTCTGCACATCCACTTGCGCCAGGTCGGGGCTGGTGCCGGGGTCAAAGCTCAGCGTGATCTGACCTGTGCCATTGGCCTGGGTCACGGATTCGATGTAGATGAGACCGGGCGAACCATTCATCTCCTGCTCGATCACACTGATTACGCTCTCTTCGAGCGTCTGGGCCGAGGCGCCGGGATAACTCGCCGTGATGACGATGGACGGCGGCGCCACCGGCGGGTATTGCGACACGGGCAACTGGGTGATGGCCACCCCGCCCATGACCAGAATGAACAGGGCAATCACCCACGCAAAGATGGGCCTGCTGATGAAGAACTGAGGCATGCGCTGTGCCCCTCAAGATTTTGAAGATGAGGGCGCAGCGCCAGACTTGGCTGCAGCAGGATCATGCCAGGGCACAGGCTTGACCGGAGCATCACCCCTGAGCTTCTGGAAACCATCCACCATGACCTGCTCGCCCGCCTTGAGCCCCTCCAGGATCACCCAGCGGTTGCCCTGTGCACTGCCTACCTTGACAGGACGCGGTGTGACCTTGCCGTCAGCGGCAACAACCATGACGGTGTCGCCCTGGCCGGACCGGTTGACGGCCTGCTGCGGCAGCAGTACGGCGCCACTGGCCACGGACTGCTCCAGCCGAACCCGCACATAAAGCCCTGGCAGCAACATGCCATCGGCATTGGGTACCACGGCCCTCAGGGTGATCTGGCCAGTGCCTGGGTCGACCGACAGGTCGGAGAACAGCAGTCGCCCCGCCTTGGGGTACTCGCTGCCATCTTCCAGCAGCACGCGCACGCTGGCTGCTTCCTGGCCCTTGGCCCGCTTGAGCTGGCCACGCTCCAGCGCCTGGCGCAGTTTCATGACCTCGGAGGCCGACTGGGTGAAGTTCACATACATCGGGTTGATCTGCTGGATCGTGGCCAGTTGTGTGGCCTCGCCCTGCCCCACCAATGCGCCCTCGGTCACCAGGGCCCGTCCAATGCGTCCGGCAATGGGCGCTGTCACGGTGGCATAGGTGAAGTTGATCTGGGCAGTCTGCACCGCGGCTTTGCCGCCGGCCACATCGGCCTGCGCCTGCAGTTGGGCCGCCTGTGCGTTGGCAAACTCCTGCTGGCTGACCGCCCGGGCCTCCACCAGTGGCTTATAACGCTCGGCCAGAGACGTAGCCTGAGTCAGGTTGGCCTGGGCACGCGCCAGTGTGGCCTGGGCGCTGGCCAGCGTGGCGGCATAGGGTGCGGCATCAATCTGGAACAAGGTCTGTCCCTGCCGGACATCGCTGCCCTCCTGGAACAAGCGCTTTTGCACAATGCCCGCAGCCCGTGCCCTCACCTGTGCGACACGCGAAGCCTCCAGGCGGCCCGGCAATTCACTGACCAGCCCGACATCGCCCGTTGTCACGGTCACCACGCCGACCTCAGCCGGAGGCGGGGCACCACCGCCTGCCTGTGGGCTTTTGCCCGGGCCGCAGCCCGACAAGGCCAGCGCCAGCAGTGCAGCGGGAATCCAAAGCCCATGGACCGAACTTTGCGATGAGGTGGTTGTCTGGGGAATGCGTAAGGAGAGCATGCGGTTCCTGGCGAAAATAAGTGGCGGGAACAACTGTCATGGCAATCATGCACAACAGCAGAACTCAGCAAATTCTAAGTGCGATGCACATCCTCTGCATGCTGAGGCCATGGCATGTCACCTTCGCAAGGCCCGCAGAGCTTGTCAGGCACAAGTTCAGGTGCTAGTCTGGGATGCCACAAACCTCAAGACGTCATAAGAATGAAACCTATGCTGCGGCTATTTCTTGCATCATGCCTGTCCTGCCTCTGCTTCACAGCCTTGCCGGCCTTGGCTCAGGCCCCGGTGATTGGCATCGTGCTCATGCATGGCAAAGGCGGCTCCCCCAACAAGCATGTCAATACGCTGGCCGACAAGCTGCAGGAGCAGGGCTACATGGTCGCCAATCTGAATATGCCCTGGTCCGGAACCCGCGACTATGACGTCGACACGGATGCCGCGGACAAACAAATCGAGGAAGCTTTCGCGACCCTCAAAGCAAAAGGCGCACACAAGTTTTTCGTGTCCGGACACAGCATGGGTGGCGCCTTTGCGCTTCACTATGCCAGCAAATATCCCGTGGACGGTGTGATTGCCATCGCTCCCGGCGGGAGCACCGGGTCACAGGTCTATTTGAAAGAGGTTGCCTCATCCATCGAACAAGCGCAGAAGCTTGTCGCCGAAGGTAAAGGCGGAGAAAAAAATCAGTTTGATGACTTTGAAACGAGCAAAGGCCACACCCCGGTTCTGACGACAGCGACCAATTACCTGAGCTGGTTCGCCAGCACCGGCGCCATGAACTATGCGCTTTCTGCCAAACAACTGCCCACACAAACCCCGGTGCTCTGGATCGTGGCCAAGCGTGACTACCCCGGCTTGATCAGGTTCAACGTTCCTTTTTTCAGAAGTTTTGAGGGTAATTCCCAGAGCCGTCTCTATCGACCTGATTCTGATCACCTGGGTGCGCCTGCCGCCTCGGTCGAGGAAATCAGGGCATGGACGCAAGCTGTCGCAAGCGGCACAACGAAATAACACACGTATCGGCATACTGGCCTCAGCTGATATGCGAGGCCGGACATTGCTCCTCCACACCCAACGGAATCGACTGCTGACCCATGATTGACCTCTACACTGCCGCGACCCCCAATGGCCACAAAGTCTCCATTGCACTGGAAGAGATGGCCCTGCCCTATGAGATGCATGTGCTGAACCTGTCACAGGGTGAGCAGAAGCAAGCCGATTTCCTGGCGATCAACCCGAACGGGCGTATCCCTGCCATTGTGGATCGCAGCGAGGATGACTTTGCGGTGTTTGAGTCCGGTGCCATCCTCGTGTATCTGGCGGAGAAGACGGGGCAATTGATGCCAAGTGATGTGAAAGGCCGCTCCAGGGTGATGCAGTGGCTGATGTTCCAGATGGGCGGTGTGGGCCCGATGATGGGACAGGCCAATGTGTTCTACCGCTACTTCCCCGACAAGATCCCACAAGCCATCGACCGTTACCAGGGCGAGAGCAAGCGGCTTTTCAGGGTGCTGGATGGTCACCTCAAGGACCATGAATACCTCGCCGGTGACTACTCGATCGCCGACATTGCCAACTGGGCCTGGGTCCGCACCCATCGCTGGTCAGGCGTCGAGGTGGATGACCTGCCGCATCTCAAACGCTGGATCGACCAGATTCGTGCCCGCCCAGCCGTGTTGAAGGGCATTGAAATGCCCCCCTCAACCATCAACCTGCGCGTAGATGACGAGGACAAGGCCCGGCAGTTCTCCGAAGAAGCCCGCAAGATGGTGGAGACCGGTCAGTCCCGCGCCAAAGGCGTCTAGCCCCTCTGCGGCTGCACAACACACCACGCTGCAAAACAAGCAATGCCATGAAGCTCTATCTGTCACCCCGAGCGCCCAACCCACGCCGGGTCTCCATGTTTCTGGCCGAGAAAGGTGTGACAGAGATCGAGCAGGTCGTCGTCAACATCGGCGCCAATGAGCACAAAAGCGACGCGTATCTCGCCAAAAGTCCGTTGGCCAAAGTGCCAGCACTGGAGCTTGATGATGGCCGGGTGTTGACCGAGACGCGTGCCATCTGCAGCTACTTCGAAGGCTTGTATCCCGCGCCGAATCTGATGGGCGTTGATTTCGAGGAACGCGCTTTCATTGAAATGGCAGACCGTCGCGTAGAGCTCTACCTGTTCTTCGGCATTGGCAACTGTATCCGCCACACACACCCGGGACTCGCACCGCTGGAACAACCCCAGTTCGCTGATTTCGGGCAATCACAGGGGGAAAAGGTTCGTGAGGTTGCGAGGTGGCTTGACCGTGAGCTCGCCCATCAGCCCTTCGTGGCCGGAGAACGTTTCACCATTGCCGACATCACGGCCTTTTGTGCCTTGGAGTTCGGCCGCGGCTTGATGAAGTTTGTGCCTGGCGATGAAGGCATGCCCCATCTTCAGGCCTACCGCGACCGGATTGCAGAGCGACCCAGCGCAAAATCCTGAAGGCGCAGGTGGCGTTTTCAGCGTGCAGGCTGGGCGCGGCGGTCCGAGCTATCCCGCTGTGTCCAGGAGCGGTCTTCAGCCTTGCCGCGCTTGGCACTGCGCCGATCGCTCGTATCGGCCTCAGAGGCAGCGGTCGAAGCAGCTGCGGCTTCAGTTCTACCTCCTATGTGCAGCTTCATCTCGACAGTAGGCTTCTTCGGGGCACTGCGCTGTTTGCCATCCGGTGCAAACTGGAACGGTGTAAACCCGGCTCCGGCGGTGTTCTGTTTGCGCTTCTCGGCAAATTCGGGCGTGCCGTAGGCCGACACCATCTCGATCCAGGACTTGTCTGCCGCATCAACGATGTGAGCCAGGCTGGGTTCATTCTGGTCTGCGAAAAAGCGGTGGTAGGCCGCAATGCCAGTGGACATGGCACTGCGACGGCGCTCACGCACGGCCGTGCCAGGAGGGCTGTACATGTTTTCGCCCCAGGCCCGGAAATTCATGCGGGCCAGGCTGCTGCCGGTACGGCTGGCGCCTGTGGCCAGGGGTTTGCAGACGTTCAGGATGAAGGCCTCGTAGGTCTCCTTGAAACTGCGCTCGACAATATCAAAAGCCTTGTCGGCACCACCCAAAACCCGCGACAACTCCCGGTAGGCCGACAGGATCAGCGCACACATGCCCAAAACGGTGTAGGAGGCGGTATCGGGTAGTGATTTATGGCGCTCATTGAACAGCAACTGCGCAGCCAACTCAACCCGGCTCACGATCTCCGCTGGGACATCACATCCTGATTTGTCGAGATTGGCCCTGAACTGTCGCGTGAAATTCTGGCCCCAGGCATTGGCTGTGGAACTCCTGAATGAAACCGGGGCCGATTTCAGTGATGCGGGTTGTTGGCGTACAGAATGATCCATTCAGGGGCCTTGTTTCAGACGGCGATCTGACCGAGCAAAACGAAGTAGTTTGTTACATTTTCAAATCAATGCTTACAGCTTGTCAAGGAAGTCGGCCTTTAACGACATTGGAAAAGTGATTTTTACTACAGTCAGCCCGGTTTGAGGCCTCCCATCACGCTCAAACGGCTCTCAGTGCCCGTTTCAACTCGACACCCAGCTCGGGTTTGTGGGCAAACGGGTCGGTTGGGTTCCTGCCCTGCAAAATATCTTCCATCCGGGTCTGGACCGAACCAATGGATTTGGGGTGGCTGTAGACATAGAACTGGTTGACGCTGATGGCATCGAACACTTTTTGCGCTACTTCCGCCGCCGTCACCCGGCCAGAACTCACCGCCTTGTCACTCATGGCCTGGCCGATGAGTTGACTGCGCGTGGGTTGCCCTGAGGCGAGTTCATCGGGACGGTTTCGATGACTCTGGCTAATGCCCGTAGGAACGAAGAACGGACACAGGACCGAGGCGCTGATCTGGTCAGTCACCAATGCCAGATCCTGATAAAGCGTCTCGCTCAAGGACACCACGGCATGCTTGCTCACGTTGTAGATACCCATGTTGGGGGCGTTGAGCAGGCCGGCCATGCTGGCCGTGTTGACGATATGGCCCTGCCAGTTGGGGTCCTTGTCGGCCGCCTCCAGCATCATGGGCGTGAACAGGCGCACACCGTGCACCACGCCCATCAGGTTCACACCCAGCACCCACTCCCAGTCCTTGACGGTGCTTTCCCAGATCAGTCCCCCTGCCCCGACACCTGCATTGTTGAAAACAAAGTTAGGTGCGCCAAAGCGCTCTTTCACGGCTTGTGCCAGGGCCTCCATCTCGCCGGCGTTGGACACATCCACCCTGCGCTCCAGCACCTGTGCACCGGTGGCCTGGATTTCGGCCGTGGCCTTGTCGAGCGCATCCTGCTGCACATCGACCAGCACGAGATTCATGCCGAGGCGCGCACCAATACGGGCACATTCCAGCCCGAAGCCTGAGCCCGCTCCGGTAAGAACGGCTGTCTTGTTTTTGAAGTTACTGATCATGTCTCCGCCTTTTTCATCACAAATCCGATACGGGGAAAGTGCACATGCACCGTGCCCGCCCGCTCGTCGGTACGACGCAGCGTGTAGTGCATGCGGGTTGCGGCCACCAGTTCGCCCTCAGTGGGCTCGGGGCCAAAACTGTCGCTGCTGACCGTGACCCGGCTACCCAGTGCAATACCGTGCTCATCCTGGAAGGGGTCATGGCGTAACACTGCGCCAACTCCGGATGAAGCAGCACAGAGGGCAATTGCCTCCGCGGCGTTTGACTTTTGCACCGTGCCATGTCCGATGGCGGCCATGCGGTCCATCCAGGCCAGCACGGCAGGCGTCGCCTCCAGAATACTGGCCATCACCGTGGTTTGTGTCCGCGTAAACCAAAGCGGGTGATAGGCCGCAAAATCGGCGACACAGGGCGCAGCGCCCAGCAAAAAAGGTTGCTCTTCCAGCATGTTGCTCAGACGACGCAAATAGCTTTTGTAGGCCGCTGCGGCATCGGGCGGCGGGATGCGGGGAACGGCCAGGCGCATTTTGGCGCGGTCCTCGCCAAAGGCCTTGGCTATCGGACCCCATTGCTCGGGCGCGCCCCCTCCGAACATCTGGGCAGCACCTGCAGGGCTGAAGTTCCAGGCCATGGCAGCCCAGAACAACTTGTCGTCAGCCCATTGGGCCAGTACCCGTGCCAGGCCTTTTTGTCCGGATGGGTACAGCGTGGGCGCCGGCTGGATGTGCTCCAGCACATCACAGATGAGCGCAGAGTCGCAGTAGATGTGTGAGCCAATCTGGAGAAATGGCGTTTTACGGTAGCCCCCGGTGAGTGCCACCACATCCGGCTTGGGCATCACCATGGGGATGACGACGGATTTCCAGGCCAGTTTCTTGTAACCGAGAACCAGTCGGACCTTCTCTGAAAATGGCGAGGTGGGATAGTGGTGCAGGATCAGGTCGGCCACAGTGTCTATTCCTTCATGAGTGTCAGGATTGAGGCATGGCACGCTGGATGAGCGCATCGAAATCCGTTGCCCCCCCCAGTGTTCCAAAAGCCTGGCCCCAGTTACCCGCCAGGCGGGAATCGCAGAACGCAGCAAATACGGCCGCCGGTGCGCTTTGATACAGCAGCGCGGCTTGCACGGCCAGCGCCACATCCTGCGCCAGCCGGCGGGCTTCGATTTCAGTGGCCATCTCCTCCACGCGTGTGGGCAGGGCCGCAGCCAGACGATCCAGCGCCGGGTGCGCACCACGCGCCGGTGCCAATTCCTGGGCCAGTGCGGCAGCGGCATCGGCCTTGCGCAGGGCGCGCAACAGGTCCAGTGCCATGATGTTGCCGGCACCCTCCCAGATGGAGTTCAGCGGCATTTCGCGGTAGATGCGGGCCATGATGCCTTCACCGCCCTCCTCCACATAACCATTGCCACCCAGACACTCCATGGCCTCCTGGGCAAAGTGACTACCGCGTTTGCAGATCCAGAACTTGGCAATCGGTGTCAGCAATCGCGCCATGGCCTGCTCGTGCGCATCGTCACTGTGGTCAAAGGCCCGGGCCAGGCGAATCGCCAGTGCAGTCGCAGCCTCGGACTCCAGTGCCAGATCGGCCAGTACATTGCGCATCAGGGGCTGTTCGATCAATCGCTTGCCAAAGGCCTGGCGCTGCGCGCAATGGTTCAGCGCAATGCTCAGGGCCTGGCGCATCAG
Organism: Gammaproteobacteria bacterium; assembly: GCA_018815325.1. Taxonomy (GTDB): domain Bacteria; phylum Pseudomonadota; class Gammaproteobacteria; order Burkholderiales; family Burkholderiaceae_C; genus JAHIYE01. Next base: position 111,240 of record JAHIYE010000026.1, read on the forward strand.
ACCACTGGTGCCCAGTGCGCAGTCGAGTCGGGTCATGGTGCCCATCTCGAGGATGTGCGGCACACCGCGGCCCTCGTCGCCCACCAGCCAGGCCGTGGCATGGCGAAACTCCACCTCGGAGCTTGCATTGGCCTTGTTGCCCAGCTTGTCCTTGAGGCGCTGAATCTGGATGGCATTGATCGAGCCATCAGGCAGTACGCGAGGAATGAAAAAACAGCTCAACCCCGAACTGCTCTGGGCCAGCACCAGAAAGGCATCGCACATGGGGGCCGAGAAAAACCATTTGTGACCGGTCAGCCGATAGCGCTGGCCCCAGTGGTCACTGCCATCCGGCACGGCCTGCGTGGTGTTGGCCCGCACGTCTGAGCCGCCCTGCTTCTCTGTCATGCCCATGCCCATGGTCACACCGGCTTTTTGTGAAAACAGCTTCAGTGCGGGATCGTAAGCATGGCTCGTGAGTTTGGGGCTCCAGTCGGCATAGACGGCCTGGTTATGACGCAGCGCGGGCGTGACCGCATAGGTCATCGAGATCGGGCACAGGATGGAGGGCTCAAGCTCGGTAAAGAGCATGAAGCCGGCCGCACGCAACACATGTGGCGACTGTGCTTCTGCGGTTGCGCTGCCCCAGGGCGTGCCATGCAGGCCCGCCGCCGTGGCGGCCGACATCAAGGCGTGGTAGCTCGGGTGAAACTCGACCTGATCAACGCGACGGCCAAAACGGTCATGGCTGTGCAGCTCGGGCGTATGCACATTGGCCAGGCGGGCATGGGTCTGCATGTCGGCCGATCCGAGCTGGGCACCCAAAGCCTGGAGCGATGAAGTGTCCAGCTTGGGCGCATTGAGCCTGAGGGCATCACGCAGCGCCTGGTTGCCTGCGAACAGGTTGTAGTCAACCAGGGGCGCGGGCTGGTTGAAGACTTCATGCGTCGGGTTCATCACCATTCCTTGCTTGCAAGGCTGCAGGCCAGCTTTGAGCCGCCCTGTTCAGACCAGCTTGACGAGTTGCTTGCCGAAGTTCTTGCCCTTGAGCAGGCCCAGGAAGGCCTCCGGTGCAGCTGCAATGCCCTGCGCGACAGATTCACGTGGGCGCAGCTTTCCAGTGGCAACCAGTGTGCCCAGTTCCTTGAGTGCCTCGGGCCACACTTCCATGTGCTCGCTCACGATAAAGCCCTGGATCTTGAGGCGATTGACCAGGATCAGGGCCGGATAGGTCAGTGGCAGCGGCTGGCCGTCATAGCCGGCGATCATGCCGCACACGGCAATGCGGCCAAACGCGTTCATGCGCAGCAGCACGGCATCAAGCACCATGCCACCCACATTCTCGAAGTAACCGTCGATGCCATTCGGGCAGGCTTCCTTGAGCGCCTTGGACAGCGAGGCCGCGTCCTTGTGAAGCTTGTAGTCCACGCAGGCATCAAAGCCCAGTTCGTCGACCGCGTATTTGCATTTGTCGGGCCCGCCCGCAATGCCGACCACGCGGCAACCACGGGCCTTGGCCAGCGCGCCATAGGCACTGCCCACGGCGCCGGTCGCGGCGCTCACCACTATGGTCTCGCCGGCTTTCGGCTCGATGATCTTCACCAGGCCATACCAGGCCGTCACGCCGGGCATGCCGACGGCACCGAGGTAATGGCTCAGCGGCACATGCGTCGTGTCCACCTTGCGCAGCATGCCCATCTGGTTGTCATCGACCACGCTGTATTCCTGCCAGCCGCCCATGCCCACCACCTTGTCGCCAACAGCGAACTTGGCGCTTTTGCTCTCCACCACTTCGCCGACCGTGCCACCGATCATGACTTCGCCCAGCGGCTGGGGCTGGGCATAGCTCTTGCTGTCGTTCATGCGGCCACGCATGTAGGGATCAAGGCTCAGATAGTGATGGCGAACCAGTACCTGGCCATCCTTCAAGGCCGGCGTCTCGCTGCTCACGAGTTTGAAATTGCTGACGACGGCTTCAGCCGTGGGGCGGTTGTCAAGAATGATTTGCTGGTTTTTTGGCATGGAGCGCTCCTGTGAAATGGGGTGAGAAGTCAAATAGCTATAAAAATAATAGCTGCTTTCGCCCTCGCCATAAGGGCTAGGGCATGTTTTTGTAGGTGAATCGTCAGTCAGTTGAAACCACGTTGAGCGGATTCGTGCTCTTGGGGCCCGTGGGCAGCCGCTTGACGTATTTGAAGGTGCCGGTGGCATGGGCACAGGCACGCCCCTGCTCGTCAAAAATCGTGGCCTCGGTAAAAGCCATGCTGGCCGTGCGGTGCATCAGCCGGCCCTTGCCGGTGAGCTTGCCGCGTGCTGGCTGCATGAAGCTGGTTTTCATCTCGATGGTGACCACGCCCATGTCCGGCTGCACGCTGCGCGCCGCCGTGGCCATGGTCACGTCAAGCAGCGTCATGCTGGCGCCGCCGTGGGTGACGGCGAATGAGTTCAGGTGCTCGGGTTTGGGCTCGTAAGCAATCTCGGAATGTCCACCCTCAAACAGCATGAGGTCGAAGCCGAGATGCTCGACAAAGGGAATGGCGACGCCGAAGCTCATACGGCACCATCGGCGCAGGGCCGTCCCAAGCCGATGACGGCCCCCTCGGGGGGCAGCGTCGTACACGAAGTGACAAGTGTGGGGATCATGTTCATCCGCCCGCCACGATGCTGACGCCGCCGTCCACGGCCATGTACTGACCCGTGATGTGCTTGCCGGCATCGGAGGCGTACAGCACGCACAGGCCCTTGAGGTCTTCGTCGTCACCGAGACGCCCCAGTGGGGCATGGGCTTTGAGCTTCTCTTCGCCCAGTGCCTTGAGGGTGCCCACCGTCATCTTGCTCGGGAAGAAGCCCGGGCAGATGGCGTTCACGTTGATGTTGTACTTGCCCCATTCGGCACCCAGTGTGCGGGTAAAGTTGATCACCGCCCCCTTGGAGGTGTTGTAGGCAATGGTGGTCATGCCGGGCGGATTACCCCCCAGCCCGGCAATCGACGCGATGTTGATGATGCGGCCCGCCTTGCGGGGAATCATGCTTTTCTTGGCGACCGCCTGGCTCAGGATGAAGTAGCCACGGATGTTGAGGTTCATCACCTTGTCCCAGGCGTCGATCGGGTGATCTTCGGCGGGGGCGCCCCAGGCTGCGCCGGCGTTGTTGACGAGGATGTCTATATCGCCCATGCGCTGCAGGGTTTCATCGGCCAGCCGCTGGATGTCGGCATCCTTGGCACAATCGGCAGCGATCCAGCGGGCATCAATGCCTGCGGCCTGCAGCTCGGCCACGGCCTGTTCCAGCTCGTCGGCCTTGCGTGCGCTGAGCATGATGCGGGCGCCGGCCTCACCCAACGCATGCGCCAGTTGCAGGCCCAGCCCGCGTGAGCCACCGGTGACCAGGGCCGTCTTGCCCTTGAGGTCGAACAGTTGTTGGATGGTTCGGGTCATCGTTTCTCCTGATGATTTTTATATTTCGTAGTCCATGCACTGGCGCTCGAGGCGCACGGCCCCCATGAAGGGCTTGAGAGCCTGGTGCGTGGGATGGTTCTGGTAGGCATCAAGTGCCGCACGGTCCGTGAACTCGGTGTACAACACGAGGTCATAGCTGCACTCCAGACCTGATTGTGCTGTGGCGACCTCGAATTTGACTGTCCCCGGGGTGATATGGGCACAGGACTCCAGCATGGCCTTGGCCTTGACCATGTTCGTGGCCTTGTCCGAGCCCTCGGCCTGGTCTTTCAACTTCCACATCACGATGTGCTTGATCATGACGTCTCCTTGAGGCGCGAGCGAACATAGATCAGGGCCACACCAATGGCCACGAAAATGCCGCCGGCCAATCGCATGCCAGTCGCGGTGGCGGCATCTTCGCTTCCCAGAAAGAGCGACACCACGATCGTGAGCAGGCCACCGTAGATATAAATCCAGACAAGGCGCTGCACCCACTGCAATGTTTTTGGACTGGCCATCAGAACGCCTCCTCCGGCATGTCCGCACAGGTGGGGTCTCGCGACTCAACCACCCTCAGCCAGGCGCCGATCTTGGGCAGTTCATAGTGATAGAAGTAACGGGTTGCCATGATTTTTCCCTCCCTAGAAGGAACTGATTCTGAGGCATGCGCGGCGAGCGCGACTTCCAGCCATATCCAGGCCAGCACGGTATGCCCGAAAGCCTGCATATACGGTACCGCATTGGCCAGCGCTTCTGTCGGTTTGCCGGTGGACCATGCCGCCTGTGTGGCCGCGGCGACCTGTCCCAGCGCCTTGCCAAGATCTTCGGCATGAAGGGCCAAGCCTTCGACGGCTTTGGCGCGCGCGATCGTGGCCTGCATGCGCCCGGCGAGCAGTTGCAGGCCGCGCCCGTCTTCCATCAAGACCTTGCGGCCCAGCAGATCGAGCGCCTGGATACCGTGCGTGCCCTCGTGGATCATGTTCAGCCGGTTGTCGCGCCAGTACTGTTCGACCGGAAAATCCCGTGTATAGCCGTAGCCGCCATGAATCTGGATGGCCAGCGAGTTGGCCTCCAGACACCATTCGCTGGGCCAGCTCTTGGCGATGGGCGTGAGCACCTCCAGCAACAACCGGGCATCATCCGCCGCCTGCGGTGCACCTGTGTGCTGCTCATCGACCAGCCGTGCGCAGTACAGCTCCAGCGCCAGCGCGCCCTCGCAATACGATTTTTGCGCCAGCAACATGCGCTTGACATCGGCGTGCTCGATGATGCGAATCTGCGCCTGGGCCGGATCTTTGCCCCCGGGCCCCGCACGGCGAGTGCTGCCATCCAGGATCGGACGCCCCTGCGGGCGGTTCTTTGCATACTCCAGCGACGCGTAATAACCCGCCAGCCCCAGCATCACGGCAGCCGTACCGACGCCAATACGGGCTTCGTTCATCATGTGGAACATGCAGCGCAAGCCCTCATGGGGTTTGCCGACCAGGTAGCCCACGGCACCCGCTTCGCCGTTGACGGGGAATTTGCCTTCGCCGAAATTCAGCAGGGTGTTGGTGGTGCCGCGCCAGCCCAGCTTGTGGTTCAAGCCGGCCAGTGCCACGTCATTGCGTACGCCGGTGAGCTGGCCCTGTGTGTCGACCAGTTTTTTGGGCACGATAAAAAGCGAAATGCCGCGTGTGCCGGGGATCAGCTTGCCGTTTTCATCCGGGATCTTGGCCAGTACCAGATGAATGATGTTCTCGGTCAGCTCATGTTCACCGGCCGAAATCCACATCTTGTTGCCCTTGAGGCGGTAGCGTGGCCCCAGCGGATCATCCAGGAAATCCGCACCATCCGGCAGCGCTCGGGTGCTGATGTCACTGAGCGAGGAGCCGGCCTGCGGCTCGCTCAGACACATGGTGCCGGAAAAGCGGCCTGCAAACTCGTTGCGTGCAAACACGGCCTTCTGCATCTCGGTACCGTGCACCAGCAGCAGGTTCGCATTGCCCTTGGTCAGCAGGCTCGATCCCATGCTGACCGAGGCCAGGCCAAAGAAGGCATTGGCCGCCGCCTCGATGGTGTAAGGTAGTTGCATGCCGCCCTCATCGTAGTCCTGCGCCGCACTGAGCATGCCCGACTCGGCATAAGCCCGGTTGGCATCAAAGGTGCACTGCGGCAGGATGACTTTGTCGCCATCGAAGCGGGGCTCCTCCACATCCACCGTGCGGTTGAACGGGGCGTACTTCTCACGGGCGATGCGCTCGCAGGTGTCGAGCACAGCGTCGAAGGTTTCGCGCGTGTGATCGGAAAAGCGCTCACGTTCATTGAGCGATTCGGCACCAAGCCATTGGTACAGCAGGAAATCGAGGGTGGGTCTCAAACGCATGGATGACTCACAGAAGATGAGAAGAAGGCAAACCGCAGGCGCCTGCACCTGAACGGGTCAAGTACTCCCGGGACCGGGCGGCAATGCGGCAATCGTGCCCTGCGCGACTGCACAGAGTTTTTCCATCCCGTCCTTGACGATAAAGACATCGCATCGGCATACCGACTGGGTTTTGCCGGTGTGCACGGCATGGGAGCGTGCAATCAGCCGCTCGCCCAAGGCCGGCCGCACATAGTTGATCTTGAACTCGGAGGTCACCACCGGTACACGCATCGCCGTGCCACCGGCATAGGTTAGCGCGTTGTCAGCCGCATAACTGACCACACCGCCATGAACGAAGCCGTGCTGCTGTCGTATCGCGTCTGTTACCGGCACGTGCAATTCGCACTGTCCCGGTGAAAGCGCCTGCAACTCGGCGCCGATCAGCATGCTGAAGGGCTGGCGGCCAAGCACCTCGCGCCCCATCGCCAGAAAGGCCTCGGGTGAGACCGCTGGTGACCATGGGGCGTCAGGGCTGTTCATGATGCGCTCAGAGCACCTCGAACACGCCTGCCGCGCCCATGCCACCACCAATGCACATGGTGACGCAAACACGTTTGGCGCCGCGGCGTTTGCCTTCGATGAGTGCATGGCCCGTCAGGCGCTGGCCCGTGACGCCGTAGGGGTGCCCCACGGCAATGGCGCCACCATTGACATTGAGAAGATCGCCGGGAATGCCCAGCTTGTCGCGGCAGTAAATCACCTGCACAGCAAACGCTTCGTTGAGTTCCCACAGGTCAATGTCGCTGACCTTGAGCCCCAGACGCGACAGCACCTTGGGGATGGCAAAGACCGGGCCAATGCCCATCTCGTCCGGCTCGCAACCCGCCACGGCAAAGCCGAGAAACCGGCCCAGCGGCTGAATGCCATGCTTCTCGGCCCAGGCTTCGCTGGTCAGCACGCAGGCACCGGCGCCGTCGGAGAACTGGCTGGCATTGCCGGCGGCGATCACGCCGCCAGGAATGGCGGGCTTGATGCCACTGATGCCTTCCTTGGTGGTGCCTGCGCGAATGCCTTCGTCATTGCTGACGGTGACTTCCTTGGTGCGCAGACCCATCACGGGATCAGCCACACCTGCGGTGACGGTGATGGGCGCAATCTCGGCCGAGAACTTGCCGGCAGCCAGTGCCGCTGTGGCTTTTTGCTGGCTGCTCGCACCGTACTCGTCCATCTGTTCGCGCGAGATGTTGTAGCGCTTGGCAACCTGCTCGGCAGTTTGCAGCATGTTCCAGTAGATCTCGGGCTTGATTTTTTCCAGCGCCGGATCACGCAGCATGTGAGTATTGGCCTCCTGCTGCACGCAGGAGATGCTCTCAACACCACCGGCAACATAGACTTCGCCCTCGCCTGCGATGATGCGCTGGGCTGCCAGGGCAATGGTTTGCAGACCGGAGGAACAGAACCTGTTCACGGTCATGCCAGACACCTCAACCGGGCAGCCGCCCATCAGCGCGATCTGGCGTGCAATGTTGGAGCCGGTGGCCCCTTCGGGCGTGGCGCAACCCATGATGACGTCCTCCACCGCACCGGCATCGATGCCGGCACGCTGGATGGCGTGCCGCACGGCATGGCCACCGAGGGTGGCGCCATGGGTCATGTTGAACGAACCTTTCCAGCTTTTCGCCAGGGGGGTGCGGGCGGTGCTGACAATAACGGCCTTACTCATGATGTGTCTTCCTTATTCCAGATTCGTGCTTCAGTTGAAGTTCTTGCCTTTGGCGACCAGTTGGGCCAAGAGGGGCGCTGGCTGCCAGAACTCGGCATCGTCCAGCGGGTTGCGCGCAAAACGCTGCATGGCCTGCGCCACGTTGAACAGACCGAACTGGTCGGCATACAGCATGGGGCCACCACGGTGGATCGGGAAGCCGTAGCCGGTGATGTAGACCATGTCGAGATCGCTGGCCTTGGAGGCAATGCCTTCTTCCAGGATGTGCGCGCCTTCGTTCACCAAAGCAAACACCAGTCGCTGCACGATTTCTTCATCCGAGATCTTGCGCGGCGTGATGCCGAGATCCTTGCGGTGCTTCTCGATCATGTCCACCACGAGCTGGCTGGGAATCGCATCGCGCTTGCCGGCCTGGTAGTCATACCAGCCTGCGCCGGTCTTCTGGCCATAACGGCCCATTTCACAAAGCAGGTCTGCGGTCTTGCTGTACTTGAGGTTTGGCTTTTCCACGTAGCGGCGCTTGCGGATGGCCCAGCCAATGTCATTACCTGCCAGGTCACCCATGCGGAACGGCCCCATCGCGAAGCCGAACTTCTCCACGGCCTTGTCCACCTGGGCGGGTGTGCACCCTTCCTCCAGCAGGAAACCAGCCTGGCGGCTGTACTGTTCGATCATGCGATTGCCGATGAAACCATCGCATACGCCTGAAACCACCGAGGTCTTGCGGATCTTCTTGCCCAATGCCATCACGGTGGCCAGCACGTCCTTGGCCGTTTTCTCGCCGCGCACCACTTCGAGCAGCTTCATCACATTGGCCGGGCTGAAGAAGTGGGTGCCGATGACGTCCTGTGGACGCTTGGTGAACGAAGCAATTTTGTTCACATCGAGCGTCGAGGTATTGGTAGCCAGAATCGCTCCAGGCTTCATGACCCGGTCGAGTTCCTTGAACACGGCCTCCTTGACACCCATTTCCTCAAACACGGCCTCGATCACCATGTCGGCATCTTTCAGGTCGTCATAGCTCAGCGTCGTGCTCAACAGGCTCATGCGCTGGTCATACTTGTCCTGCTTGAGCTTGCCTCGCTTGACCTGTGACTCGTAGTTCTTGCGGATGGTGGCAATGCCGCGGTCCAGTGCCTCCTGCTTCATCTCCAGCATCTTCACGGGAATACCGGCATTGAGGAAGTTCATGGAAATGCCGCCGCCCATGGTGCCAGCGCCGATCACGGCGACGGACTTGATCTCGCGCACAGGCGTGTCGCTCGGCACATCGGGAATCTTGGAAGCCGCGCGCTCGGCCGCGAACAGGTGGCGCAAGGCCCGACACTCCGGGGTCCACATCAGGTTGATGAAAATCTCGCGCTCATACACCATGCCGTCGTCGAACTTCTTCTTGGTGGATGCCTCGACCGCGTCCACGCACTTGGCGGGTGCCGGGAAATTCTTGGCCATGCCTTTGACCATGTTGCGGGCAAACTGGAAGTAGGCGTCGCCCAGCGGGTGTTTGCTGGGCAGGTTGCGCACCAAGGGCAGCGGGCGCACGGCAGCCACTGACTTGGCAAATGCCATCGCTTCTTCCAGCAGGGACTCGGGCGATGCAGCCATCTTGTCAAACAATTTCTGGCCTGGCAGAGAAGCCAGCAGCTCGCTCTTGACAGGTTCGCCGCTGACGATCATGTTGAGGGCAGTCTCCACACCGAGTACACGCGGCAGACGCTGCGTACCACCTGCGCCAGGGATCAGCCCCAGTTTGACCTCGGGCAAGGCCACATTACAGCCCGGCGCGGCGATACGGTAATGGCAACCCAGTGAAAGCTCCAGGCCACCGCCCATGCAAACACTGTGAACGGCTGCCACCACAGGCTTGGACGAGTTCTCGACGGCCAGGATGACGCTCAGAAGATTGGGTTCCTGAAGGGCCTTGGGTGTACCAAATTCCTTGATGTCGGCACCACCCGAGAAGGCCTTGCCGGCCCCGGTGATGACCACGGACTTCACCTTCTTGTTGGCGTTGGCTTTGGCCAGTCCTTTAGTGATGCCCAGGCGTGTGGCGTAACCCAGGCCGTTGACCGGCGGGTTGTTCAATGTGATCACCGCAACGCTGCCGTGTACTTTGTAGTCTGCGCTCATGCTTGTATCCTCAATGTGGAAAATAGTACGGTCGTTCGATTTTTATTGTAAGAGCTTAATGCTGCAATGCAATGCAGTTTTTGTCACGCGAGGGACAAAACCCTCAGACCTCAAGCCATTCTTTGCGAATATAGCTGTCGTTGCGCAGGGTCTCGGGAGTACCCTCGAAGACAATGCGGCCATGCCCCATGACGAGGCAGCGGTCTGAAATTTTCATGGCAATCGTGAGCTTTTGCTCAATCAGCAGCACGGAGATGCCACGCTTCTTGAGTTCCTCCAGATAGTCAGCCACCAGGTTCACGATTTTCGGTGCAAGCCCCTCGGTGGGCTCGTCGATGATGATGAGATCGGGGTCACCCATGAGGGTACGGCACAAGGTCAACATCTGTTGCTCGCCACCGGACAGAACACCTGCATCGGTATGCTGCCGCTCTTTCAGCCGCGGGAACATGCGGTACATGTCATCCAGTGACCAGCGCCCCTGCTTGCGGGTGTTCTTGACGCCCAGCAACAAGTTTTGCTGTACCGTGAGGGAGGGGAAAATGTCACGGTTTTCCGGGACATAGCCAATGCCCAGATGGGCTACCTCATAGGCCTTCATGCCCAGGGTCTGCTGGCCCTTCCAGAGCACTGAGCCCTGCGAGTCCACCAGGCCCATGATGGCCTTGGCCGTGGTTGATCGACCAGAGCCGTTACGCCCCAGCAGTGCCACGATCTCGCCGGCCTTGACGTCAAACTGTACGCCGTGCAGCACATGGCTCTTGCCGTAAAAAGCATGCAACTTGTCGATGCTCAGCATAAGGGAGGGTACGTCAGCCTGCTTCATGCATGCGCCCCCGTTTGATCATCTTCATGCGCAGCGCCCAGGTAGGCTTCCTGTACTTGTTCGTTTGCCCTGACCGCATCCGGCGTGTCAAAGGCGATGACTTCGCCATAAACCACCACAGCAATCTTGTCGGCCAGACCGAACACCACCCCCATGTCATGCTCCACCGTCAGCAGGGTTTTGCCCTCGGTGACTTCCCGGATCAGGGTGATAAAGCGCGAGGTCTCGCTTTTGCTCATGCCAGCGGTCGGCTCATCCAGCAGGATAACGTTCGCGCCGCCTGCAATGGTGATGCCAATCTCGAGCGCGCGCTGTTCGGCATAGGTCAGGTTGATAGCCTGGACATCGCGCTTCTTGTCGAGCTTGATCATTTCCATGAGTTCGTCAGCGCGGTCATTGGCATCTTCGAGATCGGCCAGGAACTTGAAGAAGCTGTACTTGTAGCCCAGGCTCCAGAGTACGCCACAGCGCAAATTCTCGAACACGCTGAGCTTGGGAAAAATGTTGGTAATCTGGAAGCTGCGGCTCAGGCCCAGACGATTGATCTCAAAGGGCTTGAGGCCATTGAGCCGCTGGCCACTCAGCAACACATCGCCGCTGGTGGGCTCGAAACGTCCACTGATGAGATTGAACAAAGTGGATTTGCCCGCACCGTTGGGGCCGATGATGGCCACGCGCTCGCCCGGTTTGACCGCCAGGTTGATGCCACGAATGATTTCCGTCTTGCCAAAGCTCTTGCGCAGCTCCCGCAGCTCCAGCGCATAGCTGGACTTCTCTTGCGCCTGGCTCATAGCGCCTCCCTCCGTTTGACTTCTTTCTCAATATCTTCCTGAATCACGCCCCACTCCCTGGCGAACTGGCGGCGGCAGAGTTCAAACAGGCCCAGCCCCGTGAACATCACAAACAGCGATCCAACCCAGCTATCGATCCCTTTGGCATTGAGTACCATGCCCATGAAGGGCATCTCCGGTCCAATTGCCTGGTTGAGTTGCAGGTGGTAAACCATCTCGATCATCGCGGCTGCACCCAGCAGGACCACCAGCGAACTCACGGCCAGAGCGAGATAGCTGACCCATAACCTGCGCAGGAAACCAAAGGCCGCCACCCGCAAATTCATCATCAACAGGCTGGCCACACCCCCAGGGGCAAACATCACCATGAAGAGGAAGATCAGACCCAGGTACAGCAGCCAGGCCTTGGTAAATTCGCTCAGCAAAATAAAGGCCAGCACCATCAGCACGCCACCAATGATGGGGCCGAAGAAGAAGGTGGCGCCACCGAGGAAGGTGAACAGCAGGTAGGCACCTGAGCGATATCCACTCACCACCTCCGAGGTCACGATCTCGAAGTTCAATGCCGCCAGCCCACCGCCTATGCCGGCGAAGAAGGCTGCAATGATGAACGCGATGTAACGTACCTTCTGCGTGTCATAACCCACGAACTCGACTCGCTCCGGGTTGTCGCGAACGGCATTGAGCATGCGGCCCAGCGGTGTGCGCGTGAAGGCAAACATCAGGGCCGTACAGATGATGGTGTAGATGGCGATCAGGTAGTAAAGCTGAATCTGCGGGCCGTAGCTGATACCAAACGGGCGTGCACCGGTCACGCGGTTGCCCGAAATGCCGCCCTCGCCGCCAAAGAATTCGGGGAACATCAGCGACATGGCCCAAACCAGTTCACCCACGCCCAGCGTGATCATGGCAAATGGTGTGGCGGCCTTCTTGGTAGTGACCCAGCCGAGCAGGACCGCGACCAGCATGCTGCCCAAACCTCCCGCAATCGGGATCAGGCTGACTGGCAGCGGCAGACTGCCATTGCTGATGAGATTCAAGGTGTGAATGGCCAGGAAGGAACCCATGCCGGAATACACCGCATGGCCGAAACTCAGCATGCCACCCTGCCCCAGCAGCATGTTGTAGCTCAGGCAAACAATGATGGCGATGCCCATCTGGCTCAGCATGGTGTGGCTCAGGCTGCTGGTAAACAGCAGCGGCGCCAGCGCCAGCAAAAGTGCAAACAGGCCCCACAGCAGGTAGCGCCCCACATTGATCGGACGGAACTCGTAATATTGCTTGTGCATGGTTCAGCCCTCCCTCGTTCCGAGCAGGCCGCGCGGCCTGAAGATGAGCATCAGCACCAGCATGAGGTAGGGCAGTATGGGCGCCACTTGGCTGAGCTTGAGCTTCCATAGCGCATAGCCAAAGGTTTCCGGCGTGACCATCATGCCCAGCACCTTGAAAAGACCCATGAGCGAACCATCCATGGCCACGGCAAAGGTCTGCAGCACACCGATGAGCAGCGAGGCCAGGAATGCGCCGGCCAGGGAGCCCATACCCCCCACCACCACAACAACAAAGATGACAGAGCCCACGGTCGCAGCCATACCCGGCTCGGTCACAAAGGCATTGCCGCCAATCACGCCGGCAAGGCCTGCCAGCGCGGCACCGCCTCCAAACACGAGCATGAAGACCCGCGGCACGTTGTGCCCGAGCGCCTGTGCCATTTCCGGGTGGCTCAAGGCGGCCTGGATGATGAGGCCGATGCGTGTGCGTGTGAGCAGCAGCCAGATTGAAATCAGCATCAGCACCGCCACCAGCATCATGAAGCCGCGGTACATCGGGAACTGGGTGCCAAACAGGGTGAACAGCGGGCCATCCAACACATCAGGCACCCGGTAGTCGACCGAACTGCGGCCCCAGACCAGTTGCACCAGCTCCAGCAGGATGTAGCTAAGCCCGAAGGTAATCAGCAACTCGGGGACATGGCCGAACTTGTGGACACGGCGCAGACAGAATCTTTCAAAGCCGGCCCCCAGCACGCCCACCATCAGGGGGGCAAACAGCAAGGCCCACCAGAAGCCGAGCGCCTGCGTCACGGCAAAAGCAAAGTAGGCACCCAGCATGTAGAAGCTGGCGTGTGCGAAATTCAGCACGCCCATCATGCTGAAGATCAGCGTGAGTCCCGAGCTCAGCATGAACAACAGCAGGCCGTAGCTCATGCCATTGAGCAGCGAGATGGTGAAGAACTCCAGAAAGGCAGGACTGAAACCGAGAGAAGTCAGAAACTCGAGCATGAATCAAAGCAGTGCAAAGGGGTCAAAAGAAACGCCAGCGTGGCGATACCGTCAGCTGGCGTTTCCCGGACAACGTACGACTCAGGGACGCTTCATCTGGCAGCTGGTAGGCGTGCTGGCCACATAGGCGGGGATTTCCTTGACAGGTATGAAGGTGAAGCCAGTCTTCTCGACGCTGTAGGGGTACTTCTTGTCAACCTTCTGCCACTTGGAGATAAACAGCGGCTGCTGCATCTGGTGATCAGACTTGCGCATCTCGGCTTCGCCATTGAAACCTTTGAATTTCAGGCCTTCCATGGCCGCAGCCACCTTGACCGGATCGATCGACTTGGCCTTGGCCATCGCATCACCCAGCATGGCAATGCCGTTATAGATGGAGAAGGTATAGAAATCATCGCCAAATTTCTTCTGATACTCATTGGTCAGCTTGCCCAGCATGCCAGTCCAGTTGGAGTGGCCATAAGAGATCTGGTACACCTCACCCTCACCACCTGAAGCCAGCACCGTCGGCGTGCCCGACACGGCAGCGTAATAGGTGTACATCGGAATCTTCAGGCCCGAGTCATTGAGCGCCTTGACCAGCAGCGTCAGATCCTGGCCCCAGTTGCCCGAGACGATGGTATCGGCTCCGGCCTGCTTCATCTTGGCCACATAGGGAGCAAAGTCCTTGACCTGACCGAGTGGAACCAGATCATCGCCCACGATCTGGACATCAGGGCGCTTGCGTGCCATGCCTTCCTTGAAGTACTTGGAGACCTGCTGGCCGTGCGAGTAATTCTGGTTCAGCAGATAGACCTTCTTGACCCTGGGCTGGTCCTTCATGAAGCTGGTCAACGCCTCCATCTTCTGGGAGGTGTCGGCATCCAGCCTGAAGTGCCAGTAATTGCATTTCTCGTTGGTCAGTGCAGGATCCACCGCGGCGTAGTTCAGGTAGACCACTTCCTTGCCGGGATTGCGGTCATTGAACTTGCCCACGCCGTCCGACAGCGCCAGGGCAGCACCAGAGCCGTTACCCTGCACGATGTAGCGAAAGCCCTGGTCGGTGGCCGACTTGAACGTGTTGAGCGCTTCCTGTGGCGAACCCTTGCTGTCCATGCCCACAATCTCAAAATTCACGCCAGCCGCATTGTTGGCACCATTGAGATGGTCGACGACAAACTGCCAGGTTTTGAGCTGGTTTTGCCCCACATTGCCAAACGGACCCGACAGGCCCTCGATCATGGCGATCTTGACAGTTTTGCCTTTGGTCTCGGCCGGGGCCTTGGACATGGCAGACTGCGCCATCGCAGCCCCCGACAGGGCCAGGATGGCCCCCAGAACGAACACATTACGCTTCATCTTCATGGTCTCACTCCAGTTAGGAACAGAATGCGTCCAGCGTAACGGCATTCCCCGATTGGCCCGCTAGGGAATGCCCGTAGGACATATCACCCATGTGACAGCCATAGAGGCTCCGCAAGCCTTCAAATCCCTGGCAGTTTGTAGTCCTTCAGCACGTCACGCAGCCTGGTCTTGAGCATCTTGCCGGTGGCCCCCAGGGGAATCGCATCGACAAACACGACGTCATCCGGTACCTGCCACTTGGCGGTCTTGCCCTCGTAGAAAGCAAGCAATTCCTCGCGTGTGACTTCGGCCCCGGGCTTCTTGACCACCGCGATGATCGGTCGCTCATCCCACTTGGGGTGCTTCACGCCAATGCAGGCCGCCATGGCCACCGCTGGGTGCGCCACCGCAATGTTTTCGATGTCGATCGAGCTGATCCATTCGCCACCCGACTTGATGACGTCCTTGCTGCGGTCAGTAATCTGCATATAGCCATCGGCGTCGATCGTGGCCACATCACCGGTGGGAAACCAGCCGTCGACGAGTGGATTGCCGCCCTCGCCCTTGAAGTACTCCCGCAGAATCCAGGGCCCCTTGACCAGCAGATCGCCATAGGCCTTGCCGTCCCAGGGCAGCTCTTTCCCCTCGTCGTTCACGATTTTCATGTCAACACCGTAGATGGCCCGGCCCTGCTTGAGGCGAATCTTCATCTGCTCGGCTTCCGGCAGCTGCAGATGCTTGTTCTTGAGCGTGCACAGCGTACCCAGTGGCGACATCTCCGTCATGCCCCAGGCATGCAGCACCTCGACGCCGTACTCCTCACGGAATGCCGCGATCATGGCCGGTGGACAGGCCGAGCCGCCAATGACCGTGCGCTTGAGGGAGCCAAATTTCAACCCGCCAGGTTTCATGTGGCCCAGCAGCATTTGCCAGATGGTGGGTACACCGGCGGCATAGGTGACCCGCTCAGCCTCGATCAGCTCGTAAATCGACTTGCCATCCAGCGCTGGCCCCGGAAACACCAGCTTGCAACCGGTCAGGGCGGCGGAGTAAGGAATCCCCCAGGCATTGACGTGGAACATTGGCACCACGGGCAGCACCGAGTCACGTGCACTCAGGCACATCACATCGGGCAGCGCGGCGGCATAGGCATGCAGGATGGTAGAGCGGTGGCTGTAGAGCGCCGCCTTGGGGTTGCCCGTGGTGCCGCTCGTGTAGCACATGCTCGAAGCCGAGTTCTCATCGAACTCGGGCCAGTTGTAGCTGGAGGACTGTTGGCCCATCCAGCTTTCATAGCTTTGCAGGCCGGGGATGCCAGTATCCGTTGGCAGCTTGTCCGCGTCGCACAGGGCGATCCAGTGCTTCACGGTGCTGCATTTGCTGTGCACCGCCTGAATGATGGGGAGAAAGGTCATGTCAAAGCACATGACCTGGTCCTCCGCGTGGTTGGCGATCCAGGCGATCTGCTCGGGATGCAGGCGCGGGTTGATGGTGTGCAGCACACGCCCCGAGCCGCTCACGCCAAAATACAGTTCCAGATGGCGGTAACCGTTCCAGGCCAGGGTGGCCACGCGGTCGCTGAACTGCAGCTTGATGCTGTCCAGCGCATTGGCCACCTGCCGCGAGCGATGCGCCACGTCGGTATAGGTATAACGGTGGATATCGCCCTCCACTCGCCGGGACACGATCTCGGTGTCGCCATGGTGGCGCTCGGCAAACTCAATCAGCGAAGAAATCAGCAAAGGCTGGTTTTGCATTAGACCCAACATCGAAAAACTCCTCTTTTTGGTACTGGCCACTGTGGCCCTCAGCGGCAAGTATCGCCGAGCGCCGGAAAATATCCACGCGGGAATGCCCTGTATTCGCATGGAGAAAGTCATTTGCGGGACAATCCCCCTCTATGAATACGATGGCGAGTGACGCACTGGATCTGGATCTCGGCCTGGGCTGGCGCAACAGTTTTGCCGCCCTGGGTGAAGATTTCTACACACGGCTTTCGCCCCAGAGCCTGCCCTCCCCCTATTGGGTCGGCCGCAGCAACAGCCTGGCCGACACACTGGACCTCGATGCCGCCTGGCTGGATTCTCCGGCCTTGCTGGAGGCACTCTCTGGCAACCTCAAACTCGCAGGCAGTGCGCCACTGGCCAGTGTCTACAGTGGTCATCAGTTCGGCTCGTGGGCAGGTCAGCTGGGCGACGGCCGGGCCATCCTGTTAGGCGAGACCCGCAAAGGCTTAGAGCTGCAACTCAAGGGTGCAGGCCTGACCCCTTATTCCCGCATGGGCGACGGCCGTGCCGTGCTGCGGTCCAGCATTCGCGAGTTTCTCTGCAGCGAGGCCATGCATGCCCTGGGTATTCCCACCACCCGCGCCCTGTGCGTCACCGGCTCTGATGCCCCCATACGGCGCGAGCAGATGGAAACGGCTGCCGTGGTAACCCGGGTGGCCCCTAGCTTCATCCGCTTTGGCCATTTCGAGCACTTCAGCTACAACGGCCAGCATGCGCAGTTGCGCCAGCTGGCTGATTACGTCATTGACAGCTTCTATCCCGAGTGCCGAGACACGGACAGGTTTGCAGGCAACCCCTATGCGGCACTGCTCGAAGCCGTCAGCGAACGCACCGCCGAAATGGTGGCCCAGTGGCAGGCCGTGGGGTTTTGTCACGGTGTCATGAACACCGACAACATGAGCATCCTGGGGCTCACCATCGATTACGGGCCCTTCCAGTTCCTCGATGCGTTTGACCCAGGCCATATCTGCAACCATTCCGATACGCAAGGCCGCTATGCCTACAACCGCCAGCCCAATATCGCCTACTGGAACCTGTTCTGCCTGGGCCAGGCGCTATTGCCATTGATCGAAGACCAGGAGCTCGCGCTGGCTGCCCTGGCGTCTTATAAAACCGTCTTCCCCACGGCGCTGCAAACACGCATGAGCGCCAAGCTCGGGCTCGTCGGGACCCGGGAGGCAGACAAGGTGCTGATCGAAAACCTGCTCAAGCTGCTGGCCGCCGACCGGGTGGACTACAGCATCTTCTGGCGCCGTCTGAGCCATATGGCGCAAGGCGCCCATGCCGACACGGTCCGAGACCTGTTTCTCGACCGGCCCGCCTTTGACGCCTGGATGCTACAGTATTCAGAGCGAACTCATCATGATGTGAAAGGGCCAGAGTCCGATTTGATGCTCAAGGTCAACCCCAAATTCGTATTGCGAAACCACCTCGGTGAACAGGCGATCCGGCAGGCGAAACTAAAAGACTTTTCCGGAGTCCACCATCTGCTGGCTTTGCTTGAAACTCCTTACGACGAACACCCGGGCTTCGAAGCCTATGCCGACTTCCCGCCCGACTGGGCCTCATCCATTGAAATCAGTTGCTCATCATGACCTATCCCATCCAGAAAACCGATGAACAGTGGCAGGCCGAACTGGCCAGCAAAGGCGCCGAACCCAATGCCTTCATGGTGACCCGGTATGCGGCCACCGAACGGCCCTACACGGGCAAGTACCACAAGCTCACCAAGGACGGAAGCTACGCCTGCATATGCTGCGGAGCCAAGCTGTTCGACGCCAACACCAAGTTCGATGCCGGCTGCGGCTGGCCCAGTTTTTACCAGGCCGCCGAGCCCGGTGCCATCAAGGAAATCGTGGACAAGAGCCATGGCATGGTGCGGACCGAGACCGTCTGCGCCCAGTGCGGCGCGCACCTCGGCCATGTGTTTGAAGACGGCCCGGCCCCCACTGGTCTGCGCTACTGCATGAACTCGGCCTCGCTAAACTTCACACCCAAATGAAAATACTGATCGATTTTTTCCCCATCCTGCTGTTTTTCGGCGCCTACAAGCTGCATGACATCTATGTCGCCACCGCAGTCCTGATGGTGGCGACTGTGTTGCAGATGGGCTGGATCTATGCCATGGAGCGCAAGCTGCAGACCATGCACAAGATCTCGCTGGCGCTCATACTGTCGTTTGGCTCCCTGACCCTGCTCTTGCACGATGAAAGCTTCATCAAATGGAAACCCACCGTGCTGTATGGCGCCTTGGCTATTGCACTGGCCGTCGCCGCCTACGTGATGAAAAAGAACTCTCTCAAGCTGCTGCTGGGCAGCCAGCTTGAGTTGCCCGATACCGTGTGGGCCCGGCTCAATGTGGCCTGGATCGTCTATTGCGTGTTCATGGCCACCCTGAACGGCTATGTCGCGGCCTACTTCAGCACCGAGTTCTGGGTCAACTTCAAGCTCTGGGGCTATGCCTTTCCGCTGGCCTTCATCGTGGGACAGGGCATTTACATCGCTCGCCACCTCAAGTCAGAGGAACCAGGCACCTGATGCCCAACACCATGTCACATACGGCTGCGCAACTCACACAACGCCTGCACGAAACCCTGCAACCCTCGGCACTGGAAGTGCTCGATGAAAGTGCCGCCCATGCCGGTCACGCCGGTGCCAACGGCACCGGTTTTGGTACCCATTTCAGGGTGCGCATATCTTCACCTTTTTTTACAGGCAAGAACCGCGTGGCATGCCACCGTCTTGTGTATGATGCGCTGCAAGATTTCATTGATCAGGGCGTGCACGCCATAGCCATCGAAACAAAATGATGCTGCTACCGGCGCCATCCATCTTTTCAAGCCCATCGATAACCTTCTCTAGGACTTTCCAGGAATCATGATGAAAAAACAGCTTTTGTCCGCACTGGCCGTTGCGGCCCTGTTGGGCGTACTCGCAGCACCTGCTGCGGCACAAAACATTGCCATCGTCAACGGCAAGGCCGTGCCCAAGACCCGTGTAGACGCCCTGGCTCAGCAGCTTGAACGTGCGGGCCGACCGGTTACGCCCGAAATGCAGGGCCAGCTGCGTGATGAAGTCATTGCACGCGAAATTTTTGTCCAGGAAGCCCAGAAGCAGGGACTCGAAGCCCGTGACGACTTCAAGAGCCAGATGGAACTGGCTCGCCAGGCCATCCTGATCCGCGAACTGTTCAGCGAATTCCAGAAGAACAACCCGGTCAGCGATGCAGAAGTCCAGGCTGAATACGACAAATTCACGGCAGCTAACGGCGGCAAGGAATACCGCGCCCGCCACATCCTCGTGGAAAAGGAAGACCAGGCCAAGGCCATCATTGCCTCGCTCAAAAAAGGCGCCAAGTTTGAGGACATCGCCAAAAAGCAATCCAAAGATCCTGGCTCAGGTGCCAACGGAGGTGACCTGGACTGGGCTGCCGCCGGCAATTATGTGAAGGAATTTGCTGAAGCCCTGGTGAAGCTCACCAAGGGAAAAATCACGGAAACCCCCGTGAAATCCCAGTTTGGCTATCACATCATTCGCCTGGACGACATTCGGGACGCCCAGTTGCCCAAGCTGGAAGAGGTCAAACCCCAGATCGCCCAGCAACTGCAACAGCAGAAATTGGCCAAGTTCCAGGACGACTTGCGCACCAAGGCCAAGATCGAATAAACGCACCTGTATGGGGCACATCAAAAACGCGGCTACGGCCGCGTTTTTTCATGCCTGAGAACCTTGAACGGTGGCCGCCGCATTCGTAAAAATACTATCTTGACGCCCGGTCTGCCCCCGGATTCAATGGCAGAGGCTATTTTGCTAATAACGGAGACTACCGTGTTGAAATCCTTCTCTACTCTCAGATCCTGCATGCGACTGGCACTTGCAGCGACTGCACTCTCATTGGCATTACCCGCACTCGCGCAGAACGGCAAAACCGAGGTGCTCTGGCTGGGTCAGGCCGCTGCACGGATCACAACCCCTGGCGGCAAGGTCATCATGATCGACCCCTGGCTGCGTTCCAACCCAAAGACCCCTGCCGCATTCAAGAACCTCGAAGCACTCGGCAAGGTCGATCTGATCCTGGTCACGCATGCGCACGGCGACCACTTTGCCGACGCCCCCGATCTGGCCAAGATGCACAAGGTTCCCGTGTATGGACCTGCCGGCATGAACCAGACCCTCACCACGCTGGGCATTCTGCCGGCAGAGCTGTCCCCCCGTTTTGGCAAGGGCGGCACCATCATGCCGTTTGGTCCCAACAGCGTGAAGATCACGGCCACCCATGCCGAGCACTCCTCCGAGCTGGCCTACAAGAATCCAGTGACCGGCAAGGATGAAGTGCACGTGGGCGGTGAGCCGGTGGGCTTCATCATCGAGATGGAAAACGGCTTCAAGGTCTACCACATGGGCGACACCGGCCTGTTCGGCGACATGAAGTTCATTGGCGAGTACTACAAGCCGGATCTGCTGCTGATCCCCATCGGTGGCCATTTCGTGATGAGCCCGGAGGACGCGGCCTTTGCTGTCAAGAACTACCTCAAGCCCAAGTACGCGTTGCCCATCCACTATGGCACCATTCCCCAACTCAAGGGCACCACGGCCGAGTTCGCCAAGGCGCTGGGCACTGACGCGGGCAAGATGCTGCTGGTCAACCCCGGCGAGAAAGTCGAGTTCTGAGCGACTCGCTGACGAAGTGTCGATATAAGCCTGTTTCCACTCGGCCGTGAAGCCCTGTGGAAACAGCGGTGCTCAGGTTCCGGGCCTCAGCAAGTACATCCCGGTGACCATATCCATGAGTTGCTATCCAGGCCTGTGCTGCCTGCACAAGGTCTGGAAAGAGCAGTCCGGTTCACTGGAAATGCAGCACCAACGTTGACAGCGGCGCATCGAACTGCGCCGACCAGACCTGCCCTGGCTCGACCGCCCAGGCATCGGTCCAGGTACCGGTGGTGATCACATCACCCGCCTGCAGATCAGGCGCACCCGGACAATGCCGCAACTCCTGCAGGAAATAATGCAGCGCATGCAAGGGGCCTTCGAGCACATTGGCGCCACTCCCCTGATCGACCAGTCGGCCATCCTGCCGAAGTGCCATTTGGGCAGCGCCCAGCCTGTGCTCCAGCTCTGCGGCAGATCCGGCCACCGTTCCAAGGGCCACTTGGGTACCCACCAGCAGTCGCGCATGCAAGCCTCCATCAGCGACGGTATCTGCAGCGGTAAATTTCCAGTCCGGCAAATGCGACTGCACGATCTCGAAACCCGGTGCCACCCATTCGATGCAATCAAACAGCTGGTCCAGCGAAGCACCGACTGGTGGAGTGGCGCGCATGCCGAACACAGTCTCGGGCTCCAGGCGGGGCTGGCAGGTGCCCGTCAACGAGACCGTCCCCTCTCCATCGCAGAACTGCAGGGTGCTGTCCCATACCGTGCCCCAGATCGGCGCAAAGACCTGATAGCGCGACCAGATGTTGCGGTTGGTAAAGCCGATCTTGTAGCCTCGGGGCACTTCACCCCGCGCAAGCCGCAACTGGCGCAACGCGAGCGCGCGTTGATAGGCCGCCGCCACGTCTGTGTCTGCTTCATCCTGGGCGCGTTGAGGCCAGAGCGCGCCCGAATCGTAATGCGCCAGCAAGGCTTGAGGACTCATGCCCACTGCGCTTAGCCCACCCACTGGCGGGCGTTGTGCCAGAGCTGCATCCAGGGACTGGCGGTGCTCAGGTCCTGGTTGGTCCAGCTCATCTGGATGTTGCGGAACACGCGCTCAGGGTGCGGCATCATGGCCGTGAAACGGCCGTCGGCCGTGGTGACCGCCGTCAGGCCGCCTGCACTGCCGTTCGGGTTGAACGGGTAGGCCTCGGTAGCCGCCCCGGTGTTGTCGACAAAGCGCATGGCTGCCATGGCCTGCGCCGCGTTGCCCCGGTAGGCAAAGTTGGCATAGCCCTCGCCATGCGCCACCGCAATGGGTAGGCGGCTGCCCGCCATGCCCTTGAAAAACAGGCTGGGCGACTCCAGCACCTCCACCATCGACAGGCGTGCCTCGAAGCGTTCGCTGCGATTGGTGGTGAAGCGCGGCCAGTCCTGTGCCCCGGGAATGATGTCAGCCAGTTCGGCAAACATCTGGCAGCCATTGCACACCCCCAGACCAAAAGTGTCCTGGCGAGCGAAGAAGGCCTTGAACTGCTCCGCCAGCACCGGGTTAAAGGTGATGGAGCGGGCCCAGCCGATACCGGCCCCCAGGGTGTCACCGTAGCTGAAGCCTCCACAGGCCACGACGCCCTTGAAGTCCGCCAGCCTGGCGCGACCGCTGTGCAGGTCAGTCATGTGCACGTCATGGGCCTCAAAGCCCGCCTGGTGGAAGGCATAGGCCATTTCCACATGCGAGTTCACACCCTGCTCGCGCAGTACGGCCACTCTGGGGCGCGTCAGCATGAGCGCCGGAGCCGTTTGATGTGCTGCAGGATCAAAACTCAGATGCATATGCATGCCCGGGTCATGGTGTGCGCCGGCCGCCGCATGTTCGGCATCTGCACAGACCGGGTTGTCACGCTGCTGGCAGATCTTCCAGCTGGTGCTGTCCCAGACCTGATGCAGGTCGGCCAGCTTGGCACTGAAGATGGCCTTGGCATCGCGCCAGACCTGCAGCTCGCCCACTCCAGCCGTGATCTCACTCCCCGCAGGACGGGTCTTGCCAATGAAATGGCTGTGTTTGCTCAGGCCATGCTCGCGCAAGGTCTGCATGACTTCACTGCGCTGGGCGGTGCGCACCTGCAGCACCACGCCGAGTTCTTCACTGAACAGGGCCTTGAGGGTGAGTTCCTCACGCCGGGCGCTGACCTGGGATGTCCAGTTCTTGCTGTCGCCCATGTCCATGCGGCTGTCGGCAATGCCGTCGCCCTCGGTCACCAGCAGATCCACATTGAGGGCCACGCCCACATGGCCTGCGAATGCCATTTCGGCCACGGTGGCCAGGAGGCCGCCGTCGCTGCGGTCGTGGTAGGCCAGGATCTTGCCCTGCGCACGCAAGGCGTTCACGGCCTTGACCAGATTCACCAGATCCTGCGGATCGTCGAGGTCCGGCACGGTGTCACCCGACTGCCCCAGGGTTTGCGCCAGCATGCTGCCACCCATGCGCTTGCGGCCCCGGCCCAGGTCGATGAGCACCAGTGTGCTGTCGGGCTCGCTCGCGTCCAGCTGCGGCGTGAGCGTGCCGCGCACATCCGCCAGCGTGGCAAAGGCACTCACGATCAGGCTCACGGGTGAACTGACCTTGACCTTGTCATCCCCATGCTGCCACTGTGTGCGCATGGACAGGCTGTCCTTGCCCACCGGGATCGAGATACCCCAGCGCCGGGCACAGCTCCATGCCGACGGCTTTGACAGTGGCATAGAGCGCGGCGTCTTCGCCAGGATCACCACAGGCAGCCATCCAGTTGGCCGAGAGCTTGACGCGCGAGAGCTCGATCGGTGCGGCCAGCAGGTTGGTGATGCTCTCTGCCACAGCCATGCGACCCGAAGCCGGTGCATCAAGCGCGGCCAGCGGCGTACGCTCGCCCATGCTCATGGCCTCGCCGGCAAAACCGGCATAGTCGGCCAGCGTGACGGCACAGTCGGCCACGGGCACCTGCCAGGGGCCCACCATCTGGTCACGGTGCGTGAGCCCGCCTACGGTGCGGTCGCCGATGGTGATGAGAAAGCGTTTGGAAGCCACCGTGGGATTGCTCAGGACATCAATCACGGCGTTCTGCAGTTCCACGCCCGTCAGATCCAGCGGCGGGAACTGGCGCGCAATGGTCTTGACGTCGCGGTGCATCTTGGGTGGCTTGCCCAGCAGCACATCCATGGGCATGTCGACCGGACTCTCGTTACCTTCGTCGGCCAGCACCAGTTGCCGCTCTTCGGTGGCCACACCGACCACCGCGAATGGACAGCGCTCGCGCTCACAGAAGGCCTTGAACTGTTCGAGCGATTCGGGGCCGATCGCCATCACATAGCGTTCCTGACTTTCGTTGCTCCAGATTTCCTTGGGAGCCAGGCCGCTTTCCTCAAGCGGCACGGCGCGCAGGTCAAAGCGGGCGCCGCGACCCGCGTCATTGGTCAGCTCGGGAAAGGCGTTGGAAAGTCCGCCCGCGCCAACGTCATGGATGGCCAGAATCGGATTCTTCTCACCGAGGGCCCAGCAATGGTTGATGACCTCCTGTGCACGACGCTCGATCTCGGGGTTGCCGCGCTGCACCGAGTCGAAGTCGAGTTCGGCCGCATTGGCGCCCGTGGCCATGGAGCTGGCGGCGCTCCCGCCCATGCCGATGCGCATGCCCGGGCCGCCGAGCTGGATCAGCAGCGTGCCGGCCGGAAACGCGATCTTCTGGGTCAGCCCCGCATCGATGACGCCAACACCGCCGGCGATCATGATGGGCTTGTGGTAGCCGCGTCGCAGGCTGTCGACGTCACTGGCCACGGTCTGTTCGTACTCGCGGAAATAGCCGTTCAGGTTGGGGCGCCCGAATTCGTTGTTGAAGGCCGCGCCGCCGAGCGGGCCTTCGATCATGATCTGCAGCGGGCTGGCGATGTGCCCGGGCTTGCCGCCGACTTCGTCGGACCAGCCGCCCCAAAGCTTGGACACGGTGAAACCCGTCAGGCCGGCTTTGGGCTTGGAGCCACGGCCGGTGGCCCCTTCGTCGCGGATTTCGCCCCCGGCACCGGTGGAGGCACCGGGGAAGGGAGAAATGGCGGTGGGATGGTTGTGGGTTTCCACCTTCATCAGCACATGATGGGTAGCGCTCTGCTTTTGATAGCTGCTTGCGCTTATCCCTTGAGGGCTGGAGGCCATTTTTGCCACAAAACGCTCAACCGGGTTGCCTTCCATGATGGAAGCATTGTCCGAGTAGGCCACGACCGTATGCTGCGGGCTGGTCTGGTGGGTGTGGCGGATCATGCCGAACATGCTCTTGTCCTGCGCCACGCCATCAATGGTGAACTGGGCGTTGAAAATCTTGTGGCGGCAGTGTTCGCTATTGGCCTGCGCGAACATCATGAGCTCGACGTCAGTCGGGTTGCGGCCCAGCTCACTGAAGGCCTTGACCAGGTAATCAATTTCGTCATCGGCCAGCGCCAGGCCGAACTGCGTATTGGCCTGCTCCAGCGCTGTGCGACCGCCTGCCAGGATGTCCACATGCGCCATCGGGGCCGGGTGCAGCTCGGTGAACAGCGCATGGGCCTGCTCCCGCGAGGTCATCGCGCTCTCCGTCATGCGGTCATGCAGCAGGGCGGCAGTCTGGTCCCATTGTTCGGGCGTGAGGCTGGTCTTGCCCAGCAGGCCTGACTTGAGTGTGAGGCGGTACTCCACGATGCGCTCCACGCGGTGCACCGCCAGACCGCAGTTGTGGGCGATATCTGTCGCCTTGGAAGCCCAGGGCGAAACCGTGCCCAAGCGCGGCGAAACCACAATCAAAGGCCCCTCGGCAGGGCCCGTGTAAGGCTCCCCATAGGTCAACAAGGCCGCCAGCTGGCTTTGCAGGCTGGCGGACGGGGCGCTATCCGAAACCACGAGATGAACATATCGGGCATGGATGCCGCTGATCTTGTCGTGGATGGCCTGCAGTCCGGGCAGGAGTTGCTGGACGCGGAAAGCGCTTAAGGCGCTGCCGCCTTCGAAAGAGGAGATGTGCAGGGTCACGTTGGTGGCCTAGTGTGGGGATTGGCGGGTTGCCCCGTGGAAACCCTAGATTTTAGCCGGGTCAACTGGCAAGCTAAAGCCCATGTAGCAAGGCGATCCATTACGCGCGCGCTGCGCACAGGCCCCGCCAATGGGATAATTCAGGCATGACTACCACCTACAAAGACGCCGAAGGCATCCATGGAATGCGCGTTGCGGGCAAGCTGGCTTCGGAAGTGCTGGACTACCTGACGCCCCATGTGAAGCCTGGCGTGACGACCAACGAACTCGACAAACTCGCCCATGACTACATCACGCTGGTCCAGGGGGCCATTCCCGCGCCACTGAACTACGCACCAGCGGGCTACAACCCTTACCCCAAGTCGATCTGCACCTCGATCAACAACCAGGTTTGCCATGGCATCCCCAATGAGAAGGTGCTCAAGAAAGGCGACATCGTCAACATTGACGTTACTGTCATCAAGGACGGCTGGCACGGCGACACCAGCCGCATGTTCCAGGTCGGCGACACGTCCATCGCTGCCAAGCGCCTGTGCGCCATGACCTACGACGCCATGTGGCACGGCATCGTGCAGGTCAAGCCCGGCATACACCTGGGCGACATTGGCTGGGCCATTCAGAAATTTGCCGAATCCAACGGTTTCTCGGTGGTGCGTGAATTCTGCGGCCATGGCATCGGACGCGGCTTTCACGAAGAACCCCAGGTGCTGCACTACGGCAAACCCGGCACCCTGGATGAACTCAAGCCCGGTATGACCTTCACGATCGAGCCCATGATCAACGCCGGCCGGCGCGAGATCAAGGAGATGGGGGACGGCTGGACCATCGTGACCAAGGACCGTTCACTCTCTGCCCAGTGGGAACACACCGTGCTGGTGACTGAAACCGGCTACGAAGTGCTGACGCTGTCCGCAGGCAGCCCGCCTCCCCCGGCTTTCGTCACCGGCTGAATGCGCCATTCCGGAACCGCACCCACCCCATGACTCAGCACCAGGCCCTTCGGGAACAATACCGGAAACAAAAAACAGACTTGCTGCAGGTGATTGCCAACAGTGGCGCCTCCACACGTGGCATTCGCAGCACCCTGACCAAACTGTCCAGGCTGGTGGATGACACCTTGCGCCAGCTCTGGCGCCAAGCCGGCTTCACGAGCCAGTTTGCCCTGGTGGCCGTGGGTGGATTTGGTCGTGGCGAGATGTTCCCCCACTCGGATGTTGATGTCCTGCTGCTGCTGCCCGACAACGAATCCCCCGAAACCGACGAACAGCTCAAGAGCCGCATTGAAACCTTTATCGGCAGTTGCTGGGATACGGGTCTGGAGATTGGCTCCAGCGTGCGCAATGTGTCCGAATGCCTGACCGAGGCCGAAAAGGATGTCACAGTCCAGACCTCGCTGCTTGAGTCCCGGCTCATCACAGGCGATGCCGCCCTGTTCGCCCGCTTCAGCACGGCATTCCTGGCAGCCATCAATCCCAAGGCCTTTTTGCTTGCCAAGAAGCTGGAGCTGCGCCAGCGGCACAACAAGTTCGACAACACGCCCTATTCGCTGGAGCCCAACTGCAAGGAGTCTCCCGGTGGCCTGCGCGACCTGCAGGTCATCCTGTGGGTGGCGCGTGCTGCCGGTTTTGCCAAAAACTGGGACGACCTGGCCCGCAACGGACTGGCAACGCCGTTCGAGATTCGCCAGATCAAGCAGAACGAAGCGCTGCTCAAGCTGATCCGTGCGCGGCTGCACCTGATCGCCAACCGGCGGGAAGACCGCCTGGTGTTTGATTTGCAGACGGCGGTGGCCGAGTCCTTCGGCTTCCGCTCTGAAACGCTCGACGGTACCAAACTGCCTGTGCGGGCCAGCGAAGCCCTGATGCGACGCTACTACTGGGCTGCAAAGGCTGTGAGCCAGTTGCACCAGATCCTCATGCTCAACATCGAGGAGCGCCTCAACCCCTCCACCCATGAGCCGCGCCCCATCAATGCGCGCTTCAGCGACAAGGCAGGGATGATCGAGGTCAACAGCGACGACCTGTACCAGCGCGAGCCGCATGCCATTCTTGAGACCTTCCTGGTTTTCGAGTCCACACCGGGCGTCGAGGGCCTCTCGGCCCGCACGCTGCGCGCTCTCTACAACGCGCGCGGCATCATGAACGGCAAATTCCGCAACGACCCGGTCAACCACGAAACATTCAAGCGCATTCTGTCGGAACCCGAGGGCATCACCCACGCCTTTCGGCTGCTGAACGAGACATCCGTGCTGGGCCGCTACCTCTGGGTATTCCGCAAGATCGTGGGCCAGATGCAACACGACTTGTTCCACGTCTACACCGTGGACCAGCACATCCTGATGGTGCTGCGCAACGTGCGGCGCTTCTTCCTGCCCGAGCATGCCCACGAATACCCGTTCTGCTCCCAGTTGGCGGCGGGTTGGGACAAGCCCTGGATTCTTTATCTGGCTGCCTTGTTCCACGACATTGCCAAAGGGCGCGGCGGCGACCACTCCGACCTCGGCGCTGTCGAGGTCCGGCGCTTTTGCCGGCAGCACAAGATTGAACCGGAGGACTGCCGCATCATCGAGTTCCTGGTTCAGGAGCATCTGACCATGAGCCGCATCGCCCAGAAGTCAGACCTGAGCGATCCGGATGTCATTGCCGCCTTTGCCAAGCGTGTCGGTAACGAACGCCGGTTGACCGCACTGTATTTGCTGACGGTCGCCGACATCCGTGGCACTTCGCCCAATGTCTGGAATGCCTGGAAAGGCAAGCTGCTGGAAGACCTCTTCTACGCCACCCTGCGCACGCTGGGGGGCCGCGCCCCCGACCCGGCGGCTGAAGTGGAAACCCGCAAACGCCTGGCCATGGTTGAACTCGCACTCCACGCAGAGCCACCGGAGTTCTACAGGCAACTGTGGGAGCAGTTCGACGTCGGCTATTTCATGCGCCACACGGCCAACGATATTGCCTGGCATACCAAGCAACTCGCACGCCATGTAAACACCGACAAGGCCATTGTCCGGGCACGCCGTTCCATCGTGGGTGAAGGCTTGCAGGTGCTGGTCTATGCCAAAGACCAACCGGATATCTTTGCGCGCATTTGCGCCTACTTCGACCAGAGCGACTTCAGCATTCTGGATGCCCGGATCTACACCACCCGCCATGGCTACGCGCTGGACACCTTCCAGGTTGTGACTTCGATGCTGCCCGAGCATTACCAGGAACTTACCAGCATGGTCGAAGTTGAGCTTCACCGGGCCATTAGCGAGACGGGCCCACTGCCACCGCCTAGCCGGGGTCGCGTATCGCGCCGGGTCAAGAGCTTTCCGGTATCACCACGCATCACACTGCGTCCCGACGAAAAAGCCCAGCGCTGGCTGCTCAACATCATGGCCAGCGATCGTGTCGGCCTGCTCTACAGCATTGCACGCATTCTGGCCCAACACAAAGTGAATGTGCAACTCGCCAAGATAGCCACGCTGGGGGAGCGCGTGGACGATACATTCCTGATTGCCGGGCCGGAATTGCAGCACAATCGGGCACAAATCGACATCGAAACCGAGCTGCTCAAGGCACTGGAAGACTAGGGCAAGCCCGCTCAGTCCTAACCCGCTTGACAGCTTTGCCAAGCACAGTGAGGATAAGCTCAACGTGCCTTTTGGGCGGCATCAAGGAAAGGACGCATCATGTACAAGAAAATACTCATTGGGACCGACGGCTCGGAGCTGGCCGACAAAGCCATTGATGCAGGTATGGAACTGGGGAAAATGTCAGGCGCTCAGGTCGTCATGCTGCACGTCGGCATGCCGATGGTGCAGCCAGCGGTCTTCATTGGCGAGGCATATGTTGGCCCAACAGAAGAAGACTATGCCGCTGAACTCAAGGCATCCAATGAGCTCGCCGAGAAAAAAGCGTCTGCTGCGGCGGCCCGTAGCGGCATCAGCATCGAGATGATCAACACGGTGGCTGCAGAACCCTGGCGTGCCATCATTGAAAAAGCCACCGAGCTGCAGTGCGACGCGATCGTCATGGCCTCACATGGCCGCGGACCGCTCACTGCGCTGCTGCTGGGCAGCGACACGATCAACGTGCTGTCCCACTGCAAGCTGCCCGTATTGGTGGTGCGTTGAGGCGGCGCTAACCTTATTCCGGGTTTCACCGGCTGGCTTGCCAGGCCAATGCGGGAAATGTAGAGAAATGGCCCGCCAAAAGGCTAGTCGTCCACGATTTCCTCACCGGGAAACAACACCTCTGTGAAGCCGAACTGTGTGAAGTCGCGTATGCGCATCGGGTAGAGAATGCCCATGAGGTGATCACACTCATGCTGCACCACCCGGGCATGAAAGCCATCCACCTCGCGCTCTATCGGGTCGCCATATTGGTCGAAGCCGCTGTAGCGGATGCGCGCATAGCGCGGCACCACACCGCGCATGCCAGGCACCGACAGGCAGCCCTCCCAGCCATCCTCCAGCGCAGGCATGATACCGCCCTCCACCGGATTCAGCGGCGTGATCGCCGGGTTGATCAGCACGGTTCTGGGCACCAGCGGTGCACTGGGGTAGCGAGGATTGGGCGCATCGGTACCAAAGATCACCACCTGCAAATCCACCCCGATCTGGGGCGCCGCCAAGCCGGCACCATTGGCTGCGGCCATGGTGTCGAGCATGTCGGATATCAGCAGGTGCAACTCGTCCGTGTCAAACTGGACAACAGGCTGGGCAACACGGAGCAGGCGAGGGTCGCCCATTTTCAGAATGGCATGCTGGGTCATAAGGGGTCGAAGATCAGAAAGGCTCGGGTGAAACGTTGAAGAATATCCTAGTCGAGCCGGAATGTTGCCACGATACTGGCAAGCTTTTGTGCCTGATCCTTCAGGCTTTCTGCAGCAGCGGTGGATTCCTCCACCAGCGCGGCGTTTTGCTGCGTCATCTGGTCAAGGTGTGTCACCGCACTGTTGACCTGACCAATCCCCTGACTCTGCTCATTGGCCGAGGTACTGATGGAGGCGATGGTTTCGGTGACGCGCCGCACACTGGCGACGATTTCATCCATGGTGCTGCCGGCATCCTTCACCAGTCGGGCACCCGCGCCAACATTGTCGACACTGGTGTCTATCAGGGCCTTGATTTCATGAGCCGCTTCGGCCGAGCGCTGGGCCAGACTGCGGACTTCCGAGGCCACGACGGCAAAACCTCTGCCCTGCTCGCCTGCCCGGGCCGCTTCGACCGCCGCATTCAGGGCCAGGATGTTGGTCTGGAAGGCGATGCCATCAATCACCGTAATGATGTTCGCAATCTTGCTGGAGCTGTCGTTGATCTCGTTCATGGTGGACACCACCTCGGCGACCACCTGGCCGCCTTTCTGGGCCACCTGAGCCGCCGATGCTGCCATTTGGCTGGCAGAGCGGGCCGACTCGGTAGACTGGCGCACCGACCCCGTGAGCTGCTCCATGGACGAGGCTGTTTCCTGCAGATTGCTGGCCGCCTGCTCCGTCCTCTGCGAGAGATCGGCATTGCCGGTGGCGACCTCGGCACTGGCCGACTGGATCAGACTCGTTGAATGGCTGATGTCGGAAAACGCCGCGTGCAGTTTTTGCTGCATCAGCGAAAGGCGCCGCAGCATGGAGCCGATTTCATCCGGCCGGTCGGTTTCAAAGTTGTGTGTCAAATCGCCATGGGCAATGTTCTCAGCAATCGATACCGCATCGCGCATGGGCGAGGTGATGGCCCGTGTCGTCAGCCAGGCAATGACAGCCCCCACAGCCAGGGCCAGGAGACATATGGCCACCAGCAACACACGGGCGCCTTGCACCGTTTCTGCCACCCCCTGATCTGCGCTGGCACTTCTGGCCTTGAGACTGGCCACCAGTTCATCCAATGATTTCAGCAGGGAATCGGCCAATGGCACGAGTTCAGCATCGATACGCTTGCCCCCCTCCCCCATCTGGATGTCATCACGAACCTGGGCACGTATTGACACGAAACGCTCACGTGATGTGTTGACCTTGCTGATCTGAGTGGCAATGGCGGACTCGTCGGTCATCGCCAACACGCGCTTTTGCAGATCGACCGTGGCGTTGGCCGTGGCAGCCATGGATTCATTGAGCTTGCTGATCACAGGGCTCAAGCGCGCACGTACAGCCTCGTCCTCGCCGAGGGCGGCGTCCAGCCGCGTGGCCGTCAAGGCCCGATCGAGGTTGGTTCTGACGAGCGCGGACCACTCCTGCACCTGAACCAGACGCTCCGTATGCCGGGAGCTTTGTGTACTCAGCTCCTGAATCCGCCAGAGCTGCACCACCGCCACCAGCAGCATCAGCAGCATCAGGGCCAGCACAATGCCAAAGCCGGCTCCAAGCCGCGCACCAATGCGCTTGAATTGCCATCCAACGACTTGCTTCAGCATGACGCCTCTCCTGTTTCTGATTGTTAAATATCTTTCCTGGCCGGAAAGCGCAATGGCAAGCATGCCGGCTGGCCCCATTTTCCCTGCATTACAGGGGGGGGGCATGCCAAGAAAAAACTGCCAATATCCGCTTATTCCGGGCCTTTGAGCAAGGCCAGCAGGTGGGCCTCGTCAATCACGGTGACGCCGAGCGCCTGGGCCTTGTCGAGCTTGCTGCCGGCTTCTGCGCCGGCCACCACATAACTGGTTTTCTTGCTGACCGATCCGGCCACCTTGCCACCTGCTGCTTCGATCATGTCGCGTGCCTCGTCGCGACTCAGGTTCGGAAGACTCCCTGTGATCACAAAGGTCTGACCGGCGAGCAGCTGGGGTGCAGCAGCAGCCGCATCGCCCTCTTCCCAAGACACGCCACAACTGCGTAATTGCTCCACCACCTCGCGATTGTGTTCCTGGGCGAAAAAAATATGAATGCTCTGGGCCACGATCGGGCCGACATCATTGACCTGCAACAAGGCCTCGGGCGAGGCCTCCATGATGGCATCGAGTTTGCCAAAATGGCGCGCCAGTTCCTTGGCCGTGGCTTCCCCCACATGCCGGATGCCCAACCCGAACAGGAACCGGGGCAAGGTGGTGTGCTTGGATTTCTCAATGGCATCCAGCACGTTCTGGGCAGATTTTTCTGCCATGCGGTCGAGTGCCGCCAAGCCACTCAAACCCAGGCGATACAAATCCGGCAAGGTACGGATGACCTGCGTATCCACCAATTGGTCCACCAGCTTCTCACCCAGGCCCTCGACGTCCAGCGCACGACGCTGGGCGTAGTGCAGGATGGCCTGCTTGCGCTGGGCGGCACAGAACAGGCCGCCACTGCAGCGGTGATTGATCTCCCCCTTTTCACGCACCACAGCGCTGCCGCAAATCGGACAGGTAGGGGGCATGTGAAAGTTCGGCACATAGTGCGGATGCGGCGTCGGCACCACACCGACCACCTCGGGTATCACGTCACCGGCACGTCGCACGATGACGGTGTCACCCACCCGTACGCGTTTGCGGCGCAACTCGAACAGGTTATGCAGCGTGGCATTGGTCACCGTCACGCCGCCCACGAAAACCGGCGCCAGGCGTGCCACCGGCGTGAGCTTGCCTGTCCGCCCTACCTGTACGTCGATGCCAATCATCCGGGTCTGCTGCTCCTGCGCCGGGTATTTGTGTGCCACCGCCCAACGCGGCTCGCGCGTGACGAAGCCCAGGCGCTTTTGCAGCGCAAGTGCGTTCACCTTGTAGACCACGCCATCGATATCAAAAGGCAGCGTGTCGCGTTGTTGACCTATCCTGATGTGATACGCTATCAATTCAGGAGCGCCTTGCGCAATCGTGACAAGGGCAGAAAGTGGAAAACCCCAAGACTCCAGCTGCTTCAGCAAGCCATACTGGGTGTCAGGCAAGACCGATCCCGCCTTGGACGGCAGCACCTCACCCACCCCATAGGCATAAAAACTCAAGGGACGCTGTGCCGCGATGGCGGGGTCCAGTTGACGCACCGCACCCGCCGCCGCATTGCGGGGGTTGACGAAGGTCTTCTCGCCCTTCTCGCGCTGGCGGTTGTTGAGTGTTTCAAAATCATCCCGGCGCATGTAGACTTCACCGCGCACCTCCAGTACATCTGGCACCCCACCGCTGATCCGTAGCGGTACCTGCCCGATGGTGCGGATGTTCTGCGTCACGTCCTCACCGGTCTCGCCATCGCCTCGCGTGGTCGCCTGTACGAACACACCGTGCTCGTAGCGCAGGTTCAGGGCCAGGCCATCGAACTTCGGCTCAGCCACATACTCCACAGGCGGATCAGCCTCGTCCAATTCGAGCTCGCGCCGCACGCGGGCATCAAAATTCTCGGCGCCACTGGCCTCGGTATCGGTCTCGGTGCGGATGCTCAGCATGGGCACCGCATGACGCACCGAGGCAAATTGCGCCAGTGGCTTGCCGCCCACACGCTGGGTCGGTGAGTCGGGGGTGATCAGTTCCGGGTGAGCTTGCTCAATAGCCTGCAATTCACGGAACAGGCGATCGTACTCAGCGTCCGGGATTTCAGGCTGGTCGAGCACGTAATACTGGTGGGCATGGTGGTGCAACTGCTGGCGCAGTGACTCCAGCTGCGCAAGATCAGGCCCCGACACCTCAGCACCAAACAAGTCTCCAGTCACCATGGCAGGCTTGCCCTCGAATCAACTGAACAGGCGCCGCGCCAGCACCGAGCCGGCTGAGAGATCGCGCGCGTCCAGCGTGTCATAAAGCTTTTCAAGTTCAGTGCCGATTGCAGCCATGGCCTCCGGCTGCAGCGGGCGGTGGTTATCGTCGGTGATCACGCCGTCCATGGTCTGCGCCAAGCTGGTGGCGATTTCGCACATGCGGGCAAAAGCACGTTCGCTGCGCTCAACCTGCGCCACGTCCAGGCTCAGGCTCAGTTCGTGCACGGCGCTCTGAGACATGTCCTCTGCCAAGGCAGCCTGGGCATCAAAGGCCAAACCCAGCACCATGGGCATGCCAGGCTTGCTGGCATGCAAGACCATGCGCCCCGGCAAGGCCCCGTTCACAAAACCCAGGTGGGCGGCATTCTGCTGGATGTAGCCCGGACTCCAGGCCGTCTGACGAGCCAGCAGCATGAAACCCAACTGGGCATCATGCGCACTGGCAAACTGGTCGAGCTCGCGCGCACGCGCCACCTCTTCGAGCATCTCGGGAAAGTCAGGCGCACCGTTGATCGCATCAGCAAAGGCCTGGGCCTTCATGACAAATTCCGAGTACTCAATCTCGTTGAGTGCACCCGAGCGGTTGGCCAGTTGCACGCCGGCCTGGAACGCGGTGTAACGCTGCCCGGCATGGGGGAGCTCCCATTGATGGGTTTTCTCGTTGAGCCCTTCAATCGCAAATGGTTTGCTGCCAGCGCGCCGGGTGGGGGGCAAGGTCGCCAGCGCGGCCTCTCCGGACACCGGGTTGTCCAGCGCAATGGGGGCAATGACATCAATCAGGACATCCAGCAGCGGCTTTCTTTCCGGTGCCGGTATGCCCAGTCCATTGGCCGCAAAGTCAGCCTCATCAAATACGGGCTCCTTGTCACCATCATCCGCCTCGGCTTCACGTGCCGGCTCGGGGTCAGGCTGGCGGGGTATGTTGCGGCGCGAGGTCCAGGCACCATGGGCCACCACCGCAGCCAGTACGATGCCCCCCGCCACCGCCAGACCGATTTGCAGATTGCTCATAGGGATTTCAGGCTGCCTCGACCATGCTGACGGCCGACTCCATGTCGACGGCCACGATACGCGAGACGCCCTGCTCCTGCATCGTCACACCGATGAGTTGCTCGGCCATCTCCATTGCAATCTTGTTGTGGCTGATGAATAAAAACTGGGTTTCCTTGCTCATGCTTGAAACCAGCTTGGCGTAACGCTCGGTATTGGCATCATCCAGCGGCGCATCCACCTCATCCAGCAGACAGAAAGGCGCAGGGTTGAGCTGAAAAATGGCAAATACCAGTGCAATCGCGGTCAGCGCCTTCTCGCCGCCCGACAACAGGTGAATGGTCTGGTTTTTCTTGCCTGGCGGCTGGGCCAGCACCTGCACGCCGGAGTCCAGAATTTCCTCGCCGGTGATCACCAGCTTGGCATTGCCGCCGCCGAACAATTCCGGGAACATCTTGCCGAAATGCTCGTTCACCGTGTTGAAGGTGCCAGACAGCAGCTCACGCGTTTCGCTGTCGATTTTCTTGATGGCCCCTTCCAGCGTGGTCATGGCCTCGTTGAGGTCAGCCGACTGGGCATCGAGGAACTGCTTGCGTTCGCGGGCTGTCGACAGTTCGTCCAATGCCGCCAGATTGACCGCCCCCAGTGCCATGATCTCGCGGTGCAGGCGATCAATCTCACCCTGCAGACCGGTCAGGCGCACGTTCCCGGCTTCGATAGAGCGGGCCACGGCCTCCAGATCGGCTTGTGCCTCGGCAAGCATCTGGCTGTACTGCTCCAGGCCCAGGCGTGCCGCCTGCTCCTTGAGCTGGAAATCGGTGATGCGTTGGCGCAGCGGGTCGAGCTCGCGCTCGAGCTGCAGGCGCCGCTCGTCACTGGCGCGCAGTTTGGCCGTCAGGTCGTCATACTCGCTGCGCTTGGCGCCCAGCGCCTCTTCGCGCTCATGTTTCAGGGCCAGCGCATTCTGCAGTCCTGCCTGGGCGGCAGCATCCGTCAGGCGTGTCAATTCATCCTGCGCTCTTTGCTCCTCTGCCTTGATGGAGTCTGCCTGCTGTGCTGCAGTTTCGATAGCACGTGAGAGTTCAGCCTTGCGCGCATCGAGACTGCGCAAGGAAAATGTGGCTTCCTGCGCCTGACGCTCCAGACTGCGTTGCTGCTCACGGCATTCGTTGAGTTTGCGTTCGGCGTCGATCACGCGTTCGTCGAGCTGGGCATGGCGCTCCTGGCTGTCGGCCAGTTGCATGTCGAGCTCCTCGAACCGTGCTTCAGCCGTCACGCGACGCTCCTGCAACTCGCCCAGCTGGGCATCCACTTCAGCGAGATCACCTGCAATCTGCTCGCTGCGGGCGCGGGTCTGCTCGGCCAGTTGGGTCAGGCGCAGTGTTTCGACCTGCAACTCGTGGGCCCGGCTCTGGCTCTCGGATGCTTCGCGTCGCGCCGTCAACAGGCGCTGGGAGGCATCGGCATAGGCCGCCTCGGCACGCACCAGGGCACTGCGCGACTCCTCGGCAATCAGCGCCTGGGCACGCAGCTGCTTCTCAAGGTTCTCGATCTCCTGGGCTCGGGCCAGCAGACCGGCCTGCTCCGAATCCTGGGCATAAAAGCTCACGCTGTGCGCAGTGACCGCATGGCCTGTCCTGACGTAGATCACGTCGCCTGGTTGCAGCTTGTCGCGGGTGGCCAGCGCATCCTCGAACGAGGCAGCCGTATAAGCACCCTGTAGCCACTCGCCCAGCACGGCCTTTTGGCCGGCATCATTCAAGCGCAGCAGATCCGCCAGCGGCTTGAGACTGCCGGCCAGGATGGCGGGTTTCTCCGGTATCGACGCCTGCGGCGGGCTGTAGAAAGCCAGTTTGGCGGGCGGCGCATCCGCACCAAAGGCGCGCACCATGTCCAGACGCGACACCTCCAGCGCGCCAAGCCGCTCGCGCAAGGCGGCTTCTAGGGCGTTTTCCCAACCCGGCTCGATATGAATGCGGCTCCACAGGCCCTGCAATGAATCCAGCCCGTGCTTGGCGAGCCATGGCTGCAATTTGCCGTCAGTCTTGACCTTTTCCTGCAGGGCCTTGAGCGCCTCCATCCGGGCCGACAGGTCGGCCTGTCGGGCTGATTCGCTATTGACAGTCTGCTGCTGGGTACGGCGGGCCTCATCGAGTTGCGGCACGCTTTCCTGCAATTCATGCAGACGGGCTTCGGCCACGCTGGCCGTCTCCGTTGCAGCCGCCAACTGTTCCTGCAAATTGACCAGTCGTGCCTCATCTGGCGCCGTCAGCGCATTGCGGTCAGCCGCGAGGCGCTCACGCCGCAGGGTGAGTTGGCGCGACTGTTCTTCGATGCTGCGCTGCTCGGCTGCCAGCACCTGAATTTGCTGCTGCACCTGAACCACGCCGGTACGCTGCTCGTTGGCGCTGGTCTGGGCCTTGCGCAAGGCCTCTTCCAGATCGGGCAGCGCCAGAGCCTGCTCTTCAACCTGCGCGTGCAGCATCTGGGTTTTTTCCTCACCGGTCAAAGCCAGTTCTGCCAGCGACTCGATTTCAACCTGGGCATCTTCCTTGCGCGTCGCCCACTGAGCGGTTTGTTCTTTCAGTGTGGCGAGGCGTTGTTCGACACGCTGACGACCTTCAACCACAAAACGGATTTCGGCTTCCAGCCGTCCGACCTCGGTGCTGGCCTCATACAACAGGCCCTGGGCCTGGTTGACCTGATCGCCCGCAGCGTAGTGCGCCTGGCGAATGGTTTCCAGATCGGCCTCGATGTGGCGCAGATCAGCCATGCGGGACTCAAGGTCGTTCACCGCCTTGTCGGCATCTGCCTTGACCTTGGCCTGGTCGGCCTCGGACTCGCTACGCTTGAGGTACCAGAGCTGGTGCTGCTTGAGCGTCACGTCGGCTTGCAGCCCGTTGTAGCGCTGTGCAACCTCGGCCTGCTTCTCAAGCTTCTCGAGGTTGGCGTTGAGTTCACGCAGAATGTCCTCGACCCGGGTCAGGTTCTCGCGGGTATCGGACAGGCGGTTCTCGGTCTCGCGGCGGCGCTCCTTGTATTTGGATACGCCGGCCGCCTCTTCGAGGAAGAGCCGCAACTCTTCAGGTTTGGATTCAATGATGCGGCTGATCGTGCCCTGGCCGATGATGGCGTAGGCACGGGGCCCCAGACCGGTGCCGAGGAACACGTCCTGAACGTCGCGCCGGCGCACCGGCTGGTTGTTGATGTAGTAGCTGGAAGTGCCGTCGCGTGTCAGCACGCGCTTGACAGCCACCTCGGCAAACTGGCCCCACTGGCCGCCGGCACGGTGGTCGGCATTGTCGAACACCAGCTCCACGCTGGAGCGGCTGGCCGGTTTGCGGCTGGTGGTGCCGTTGAAGATAACGTCCTGCATGGACTCGCCGCGCAGCTCGCTGGCGCGGCTCTCGCCCAGCACCCAGCGCACGGCGTCCATGATGTTGGACTTGCCACAGCCATTGGGCCCGACCACGCCGACGAGCTGGCCTGGCAGGTGAAAGGTGGTGGGTTCGGCAAACGATTTGAACCCGGACAACTTGATCGAAGAAAGACGCACGGCAGACCCTGTTTTCTTGAGCCTTATAAGCTAACTCGTT
Source organism: Gammaproteobacteria bacterium (assembly GCA_018815325.1). Taxonomy (GTDB): domain Bacteria; phylum Pseudomonadota; class Gammaproteobacteria; order Burkholderiales; family Burkholderiaceae_C; genus JAHIYE01. The sequence goes on from JAHIYE010000026.1 coordinate 150,753, forward strand.
GATTCATATAGCGCTTTCAGGGCAGTGCAGCAGATTAGCCGCCCTCCGAATGTCCTGACAGGGACAATGCGCGAGTGATAATGTTACCCGAGCCCGAAACCCGGTTCCGGGCCGCCCATCCCGGGCAGGATAATCCCCCACCATGAACCCCCTGTTAAGCCGCTTACAGCCCTATCCGTTTGAACGCCTGCGCCAGTTATTTGCCGGCGTGACACCCAATCCGGCCTACCGTCCCATCAGTCTGGGCATTGGTGAGCCACGCCATCCGACCCCGGCTTTCATTCAGCAGGCCATGGTCGATGCCATCACCAAAACGCCCAGCGGCCTGGCGGCCTACCCCGCCACCGCAGGCGAAGCCGAGTTGCGCGAGGCCTTTGCCCGCTGGCTCAAGCGCCGATACCGACTGGACGTCAATCCTGCGACCCAGATGCTGCCTGTCAACGGCTCGCGTGAGGCCCTGTTTGCCCTCACGCAGACCATCATCAACCCCGGCAAGGGTGATGCACTGGTGGTCAGCCCCAACCCTTTCTATCAAATCTACGAGGGTGCCGCCCTGCTCGCCGGCGCCCAACCCTACTTCGTCCCCAGTGATCCAGCGCGCAATTTTGCGCAGGATTGGGACAGCGTGCCGGCCAGTGTCTGGGCCCGGACCCAACTGCTGTTTGTCTGTTCACCCGCTAACCCGACGGGCGCCGTGATGCCGTTGACGGAGTGGCAAAAGCTCTTCAAGCTGAGCGACCGCTATGGCTTTGTGATCGCCTCTGATGAGTGCTACAGCGAGATTTACTTCCGCGACGAACCACCGCTCGGCGGCATGGAAGCGGCGGTGCAGCTTGGGCGCATGGACTTCAAGAACCTGATCTCCTTCACCAGCCTGTCCAAGCGCAGCAATGTGCCCGGCATGCGCAGCGGCTTCGTCGCGGGCGATGCGGCATTGATGAAGCAGTTTCTGCTCTACCGCACCTACCATGGCAGCGCCATGAGCCCCGTGGTGCAGGCCGCCAGCGTGGCGGCCTGGAACGATGAGCAGCACGTGATCGACAACCGTGACAAATACCGCAAGAAATTTGCCGAAGTCACGCCCCTGCTGGCCGACGTGCTCGATGTATCGCTACCCGATGCGGGCTTTTACCTGTGGGCAGGTGTCAAAGGCAGTGACATCGATTTCGCAAGGGATCTGCTCGCTCTTTACAATGTGACTGTTTTACCCGGGAGTTATCTGGCCCGTGAGGTCCATGACGTGAACCCCGGTGCGCAGCGTATTCGCATGGCTCTTGTGGCCGAAACGGCCGAATGCGTGGAAGCAGCACAAAGAATCGTCCAATTTGTCAAATCCAGAAACTGAAACCAGAAGCAACATTTATGACACAACAACTTCAGCAAATCATCGACACCGCATGGGAAAACCGGGCCAGCCTGTCCCCCAAAGCAGCGCCCAAGGAAGTCGCTGACGCCGTCGAGCACGTGATCTCCGAGCTCAACAAGGGGCGCCTGCGTGTTGCTACCCGTGAAGCCGTGGGCCAATGGACCGTGCACCAGTGGATCAAGAAGGCCGTGCTGCTGTCCTTCCGCCTGAAGGACAACGAAGTCATCAAGGCCGGCGACCTGGGCTTTTATGACAAGGTACAAACCAAGTTCGCCCATCTCAGCGAAGAAGAGATGAAGGCCACCGGCGTGCGCGTGGTGCCGCCGGCCGTGGCGCGCCGCGGCAGCTATATCGCCAAAGGCGCGATCCTGATGCCCTCCTACGTGAACATCGGCGCCTATGTAGACGAAGGCACCATGGTCGATACCTGGGCCACGGTTGGCTCCTGCGCCCAGATCGGCAAGAACGTGCACCTGTCGGGAGGCGTCGGCATCGGCGGCGTGCTCGAACCCGTGCAGGCGGGCCCGACCATCATCGAAGACAACTGCTTCATCGGTGCACGCTCCGAAGTCGTCGAAGGCGTGGTCGTCGAGGAGAACTCGGTGATCTCCATGGGTGTCTACATCGGCCAGAGCACGCCAATCTATGACCGGACCACGGATACCGTGAGCTATGGCCGCATCCCCGCGGGTTCGGTGGTGATCAGCGGCAACCTGCCCAAGGAAGGCGGCAAGTACAGCCTGTACGCAGCCATCATCGTCAAGCGGGTGGACGCGCAGACTCGCGCTAAAACCAGCCTGAACGACCTGCTACGGGACTGATTGCGCAGACTACCCTGGGTGCCGGGATGGCTCGTTTTGTAAACGCCACGCCTTGCATCCAGATTGAAGTGGCAATATTTTTGGAGATGGTCCGATGAGCACGATGGAAAGAATCCTTCGTTTGATGAGTGAGAAAAAAGCCTCGGATGTCTATCTGTCGGCTCACTCGCCCGTGCTCATCCGCATCAACGGCGAATGCGTGCCGATCAACAACCAGACGCTTTCGGCTGAGGCCGTGCGTGGCCTGATTGCCGAGATCATGCCGCTCACCAGCATGGAAGAACTGGAGGAAACTGGCGAGCTCAACATCGGCATGCCACTGGCCGGTGTCGGTCGCTTCCGTGTCAGCGCCATGCGGCAACGCGGCACTTATGCGGCGGTGATCCGCTTCATTTCGCTCGATATTCCACCGCTCGCCTCGCTCTCCCTGCCGCCCATCCTGAGCGATCTCATCATGGATAAACGTGGCCTGCTGCTCATGGTCGGCGCCACCGGAGCCGGTAAAAGCACGACGCTGGCCTCCATGATCGATTACCGCAACGAGAACGCCTCGGGTCACATTCTGACCATTGAGGACCCGGTGGAGTACCTGTTCAGGAACAAGCGCTCTGTGGTCAACCAGCGTGAAGTCGGGGCCGATACCAAAACGCTCCAGGTGGCCCTCAAGAACGCGCTGCGGCAAGCCCCGGATGTGATCCTGATCGGTGAAATCCGGGACCGCGAGACCATGTCTTCGGCCATCGCCTATGCCCAGTCCGGCCATCTGTGTCTGGCCACGATGCACGCCAACAACAGCTATCAGGCGCTGAACCGGATCCTTAGCTTCTACCCGGTGGAAATACGCCAGACCATGCTGGGCGATCTCGCGGCAGCACTCAAGGCGATTGTTTCTCAGCGCCTGCTGCGCACCACTCTCGATGGCCGTACGCCGGCGATGGAGGTGTTGCTCAACACCAAGCTGATCGCCGAACTGATCGAAAAAGGCGACTTCTCCGGCGTCAAGGAGGCGATGGAAAAGTCCATGGCCGAAGGATCGCAGACCTTCGAGCAGGACATTGCACGGCTGATCGTGAACGGCAGCGTGGAGCGCAAGGAGGGACTGGCCCATGCGGACTCCCCCACCAATCTGATGTGGCGCCTGCAAAACGATTTTTCCAAATCCATGCTGCCTCCGGCGCAGCAAGACGATGACGACGATCAACCCTCCTTCACCGAAATTTCACTGGATGTGAAGCACTGATGACTCGTACGCTTTACCTTGCCGAACAACTGATGGCCTGCGCCTCAGTCACGCCTGAGGATGCGGGCTGCCAGGACATCATTGCGGCGCGGCTGTCGCCTTTGGGCTTTGTCTGCGAAACCATCGAAAGCGGGCCCGAAGACTTTCGCGTGCGCAACCTCTGGGCTATACGCAAGGCTCCGTCCGGAGCCACCCCGCCCAAGCTGCTTGTCTTTGCTGGTCATACCGATGTGGTACCCACGGGGCCGCTGGCGCAATGGAGCAGCGACCCTTTTACCCCCACGCACCGCGACGGCAAGCTGTATGGCCGTGGCGCCAGCGACATGAAGACCTCGCTGGCTGCCTTTGTTGTTGCCACCGAGGAGTTCATTGCCGCGCAGCCAGATGCCAGGCTGTCGATCGGTTTCCTCTTGACCAGTGACGAGGAAGGCCCCGCCAATGACGGTACTGTGGTGGTCTGCAACACCTTGCGTGAGCGGGGTGAACAGATGGACTTCTGTATCGTGGGCGAGCCCACGTCGGTACAGCATACCGGCGACATGATCAAAAACGGGCGGCGCGGCACCATGAGCGGCAAGCTGACCGTCAAGGGCATTCAGGGGCATATTGCCTACCCCCACATGGCCCGGAACCCGATACACCAGGTGTCGCCGGCCCTGGCGGAGCTCATTACGATCGAGTGGGACAAGGGCAATGCATTCTTCCCCCCCACCAGTTGGCAAATCAGCAACATCCATGGTGGTACCGGTGCCAGCAACGTGATTCCGGGCACGGTCGTGATCGATTTCAACTTCCGCTTCTCCACTGAGTCCGCGCCAGAGAGTCTGCAGCAGCGCCTGCAAGCCGTTCTGGACCGGCATGGCCTGGAATATGACCTCAGTTGGACCATCGGCGGCCTGCCCTTTCTCACCACACCGGGCACGCTGGTGAATGCGGTACGCGAAGCCATCCAGGACGAGACCGGCCTGCAAACAGAGCTGTCCACCAGCGGCGGTACCAGCGACGGACGCTTCATTGCACAGGTATGTCCGCAAGTCATCGAGCTGGGTCCACCGAATGCAACGATCCACAAGATTGACGAGCACGTGGAAGTGTCCGAGATCGAGCCCCTGAAGAACATCTACCGGCGCGTGCTGGAAAAGCTGAGCGCATGACCATCATTGAACTGATCGAAGCGGGCGCCAGTCAGCTCGCTGGTGCGGGTGTGGCCTTTGGGCACGGCACGAGCAATGCCTATGACGAAGCTGCCTGGCTTGTGCTGTGGCAATTGGGATTGCCGCTGGATGATCTCGATTCAGTAAAAAACAAGCCTGTAGCCCTTGAAGATCAAGCGAAGATAGCTACGCTTTTCATAGCGCGCATAGAAACCCGAAAGCCCGCAGCCTACCTGACCCATGAAGCCTGGCTGATGGGCGTGCCCTTTTACGTGGATGAACGCAGCATCGTTCCCCGCTCCTTCATTGCTGAACTGCTGGCCGATGGCAGCATCGATCCCTGGCTCAGCGAGTCGACCCAGTATGTACTCGACCTGTGCACTGGCAACGGCAGTCTTGCGGTGCTGGCAGCCATGACTTATCCGGATGTCAGGGTTGACGCCGCCGACATTTCGGACGATGCGCTGGCCGTGGCACGCATCAATGTGGCCAAGCATGGCCTGGAAAGTCGCATCACGCTGCTTCAATCCGACGGTCTCGCTTCTGTCAATGGACCCTATGACCTGATTTTGTGTAACCCCCCTTATGTCAATGCCCAAAGCATGGCCGACCTGCCAGCAGAATTCCGGGCAGAGCCCGAACTGGCGCTGGCAGGTGGCAGCGACGGCATGGACTTCATTCGTCAGTTACTTCACGCGGCCCCGGCTCACCTGAGCACAGAGGGCGTGCTGGTGCTGGAAATTGGCAACGAACGAGCCCACTTTGAAGCCGCCTTCGAGGCGCTGGAAGTGGTCTGGCTTACAACAAGTGCAGGTGAAGACCAGGTATTGCTGGTCACCCGCGAAGCACTCACACATACATGATTACCCTGAAAAATGTCACCCTGCGCCGCAGCGCCAAGGTGTTACTCGACGGTGCCGCGGTCACCATCAATCCCGGCGAAAAAGTCGGTCTGGTCGGTCGCAACGGCGCTGGCAAGTCGACCTTGTTTGCCTTGCTGAACGGCACCTTGCATGAGGATGCCGGTGACGTATTTGTGCCGCCACAATGGCGCATGGCACAAGTGGCACAGGACATGCCGGAAACCTCCATGGGTGCAACCGACTTCGTGATCGAAGGCGACACCACACTGGTGGCCGCGCAGGCCGAGGTCACCGCGTCAGAAGCCACGGAGGATGGCGAGCGCATGGCCAACGCCTACATGGCACTGCATGATGCTGGTGCACATGATGCCCCGGCGCGGGCTCAAGCCCTGATTCTCGGACTGGGGTTTAAAACCACTGAACTCAACAACCCGGTCAACAGCTTCTCGGGCGGCTGGCGCATGCGCCTGCAACTGGCCCGCGCCCTGATGTGCCCATCAGAGTTGCTGCTGCTGGACGAGCCCACCAACCACCTGGACCTGGATGCGCTGGTCTGGCTGGAAGCCTGGCTCAAGCGCTACCAGGGCACCATGCTCGTCATCAGCCATGACCGCGAGTTTCTCGATGCCGTGACCAACGTCACGGTACACATTGAAAACGCCAAGCTCAATCGTTATGGTGGCAACTACAGCAAGTTCGAAGACATGCGCGCCGAACAGATGGAACTGCAGCAAGCCTCCTTTGCCAAGCAACAGGAAAAGATCGCCCACCTGCAGAAATTCATCGATCGCTTCAAGGCCAAGGCCAGCAAAGCCAAACAGGCACAAAGCCGGGTCAAGGCGCTCGACCGCATGGAGAAGATTGCGCCCTTGTTGGCCGAGGCTGACTTCAGCTTTGAGTTCAGGGAGCCAGCGAATCTGCCCAACCCCATGCTGTCGATGCAGAACGTGTACTTCGGCTATCCGCCCCCCGAAGATGCGCCGGCGGGCACACCACCTACCGTGATCGTCCAGAACGTCAGCAAATCGGTACTGGCTGGTCAGCGTATCGGCATACTGGGTGCCAATGGCCAAGGCAAATCCACCGTGGTGAAAACCGTGGCCCGCGCGCTCGCGCCCGTCGAAGGCGAGATCACCGAAGGCAAAGGCCTCAACATCGGCTACTTTGCACAGCAGGAACTCGACGTTTTGCGTCCGGCCGACACACCGCTGGAACACATGCTCCGCTTGGTCAAAGAGGTCACCGCAGCAGGAAAAATCAGCGGCCAGAATACGCGTGAACAGGATTTGCGCAGTTTCCTGGGCACCTTCAATTTCAGTGGGGACATGGTCAAGCAGTCCGTGGGCAGCATGAGCGGTGGCGAAAAAGCCCGGTTGGTGCTGTGCATGATTGTCTGGCAACGGCCCAATCTGCTGTTGCTGGACGAACCCACCAACCACCTGGACCTGGCCACGCGCGAAGCGCTCAGCATGGCTCTGAACGAGTTTGAAGGCACGGTGATGCTGGTCAGCCATGACCGCGCCTTGCTGCGGGCCGTGTGCGACGAATTCTGGCTTGTGTCGCACGGCGGTGTGGAGCCATTCGATGGTGACCTGGATGATTACCAGCGGTATCTGCTCGATGAAGCCAAGCGGCAACGCGAAAGCCTCAAGGAAACCAACAGTACAGCCAACAAAAATCAGGGGAAAAAGCAGCAAAACTCGACACAGAAGCCGCGTTCATTCAAGCGGGAAATCGAGCAGCTTGAAGCCCGCATGTCCACCTTGAACAATGAAGGCGCAGCGCTGGAAGCACGGCTCGCAGCCATGCCGCCTGCGGCAGAAATTGCGGAATTGGGAAAACGGCTTAAAGTCGTGAACAGCGAGCTCCAACAAATGGAAGAGCAGTGGCTTGAGCTGTCCAGCCAAGCAGAGTCTGCCAGCGTCTGAGACTACAGGGCATGCCTGTTTAAATCTCAAGTGAAAAGAAAAAGGTCATGGTGAAATTCACCATGACCTTTATTCATCATCAGAGCAAGTGGTGGGTCCTGACAGATTCGAACTGTCGACCTACGGATTAAGAGTCCGCTGCTCTACCAACTGAGCTAAGAACCCACTTTATTCTTTAAAAAAAAAGCCACGTGTATTTAAACACATGGCACTCTTAAAAATTGGTGGGACCTGCGGGGGTCGAACCCACGACAAACGGATTAAAAGTCCGCTGCTCTACCAACTGAGCTAAGGTCCCTTGGGGATTTCTCAAAACGATTTTCATCGTCCTGTGAAGCCTCAAATTATAGCGTATTTTTTTGACTCCCTTGACGCTTCGCCTGAGAAATTTGCTCAACCACCCAACCCGCGGCACACAAGCCGAAAGTGGCCGTGACACTCACGACAGATCCGTAGCCATGGCAATTCAGTGAGCCATCGCCCTCCACCCTACAAGAGGCATCAGGTGGACTCACAGCTTCACGGCTGTACACACAGTGCACGCCCATTCGCTTGCCCTCTCGCGGTGCACCATGCTCCTTGCGCAAACGGTATCGCAACTGGGCTAGCAAAGGATCATGCGTGACGCAAACCAGGTCATCGATATCGACCTTGTGCGCATGGCGCTTGCCACCTGCTGCCCCCACCGAGATGAACAGGGAGCGGGTATTGCGTGCCCAGGCCGCCATGGCCGTCTTGGCTTTGACCTGGTCGCAGGCGTCTACAACGGCATCCACCCCCATAGGCAACACCTGGGGCCAGTTCTCGGGGGTGACAAACTCTTCCACGCATTGAACAGCACAGTTTGGATTGATCTGAGCAATGCGCTCGCGCATCGCCTGTACCTTGGCCTGCCCCAAGGTGGTTTCCAACGCGTGAACCTGACGGTTGATATTGGATTCCGCTACGTGATCAAGGTCGATCAAGGTCAGCTTCCCCACACCGCTGCGCGCAAGGGCTTCTGCCGCCCAGGAACCAACGCCACCAAGCCCGACAATGGCAACATGGGCCGTCTTGATAAGTTGCGCACCGGATACGCCATAGAGGCGATCCAGTCCGCCAAACCGTCGGTCAGCATCCATTCGAAAGTCGATTCGTCGAGGGCAAGCTAGCCCATGCGGTCGAGCCGCCACATCTGGTATTTGAATGCGGCAACTGCACCAGCCAGAATGGCGGCAACCGCAACAAAGCTCGTTGCACTGAGGGTCGATATGCCACTGAGCCCCTGACCAATGGTGCATCCCATGGCGGTAACGCCACCGACCCCCATCAGCACAGCGCCAACCAGATGGTTGGCCACATCCTCGGTGCCACCGAAACCCTCCCAGCGGAAAGTGCGCATGGCCAAAGCATGCAGTGCAGAGCCGACGATCACCCCCACCACGGACACGATGCCCACTGTCAACACCTTGCTTTTATCGCTGAAGAACATGAGCCAGTCGAGGGTATAGGCAATCGGGGCGACAAAACTCATGGCTTCAGAGCGCCCGGAATTAGTTGCCACAAAAGTCTCTTGCAAGGTATCAGGATGCTCAGCCACAAAGCCCAGGTGCCCTGTGACCCACCACATGGCGGCAATCACGGCACCAACACCCAAGCCAGCCAGCAGATTGTCTGCCCTTCGGAATTCAGCCCCCATCAAGGCCCAGACGATCAGCCCGGCTCCCAAACCCAGACCAAGCAGCAGGCCTGCCAGGGCAGGTTGTATACCCAATGCCATGCTGACCCATTGGGAAAGCGATGCGGTCGTGGCGAAATCAATCGTGACGCGGTCCACCGTCTCGACACGCAGCACCGCCGTGATGCCTTTGAGGGTGGCAAAGGCAGATACCCCCATGACCACCATGACCACCAGAGATTTCAGACTTCCACCACCTATCCGGACCAGGGTCTTGCTGCCACATCCCGATGCCAGCACCATGCCAAAACCGAACATCGCGCCACCCACCAAGGCGGATAACCATATCCAGCGGTTGCTGGCATGGATGGTTTTGGTGGGGTCGATCAGGCCGGTATAGGCCAGAACACCAAAACCGATCATGGCCACACCAATGGCCATGCCCCATTGCCGCATACGCGTCCAGTCACTCATGTTGACAATGTCGCTGACGGCGCCCATGGTGCAAAAATGGGTCCGCTGCACGATGGCACCGAACACCAGAGCCAGGCAAAAAGACACCCATAAAACCTGGGTACTCAGCAGTGAGATATCAGAAACTTGCATGGCCCCGATTCTAAGGGAGTTCACCGGGGCGCCTGCTGCCCTGCCCTTATTTCATGCGGGCCAGACGGTCTTTCGCAGGGCCTGCTGCTTCTGACTGAGGGTAGGCTTTGATCAGTTCTTCCAGGGTCTTGCGTGCACCTTTGAGATCCTTGAGTTCGATCTGGCAGTTGGCAATCGACAGGACAGCTTCCGGCGCACGGAAATGATCGGGAGCCTGCAGCAGCAAGGCCCGGAAATTGGTGATGGCGTCCTTGTAATTGCCAGTCGCATACTGGGCGTTGCCAAGCCAGAACAATGCAGATGGCAGATAGCCGCTTTTCGGGTAACGCTTGACGAACTCAGCAAAGACATTTTGTGCTGCAGCAAACTCACTGCGCCGGAATACCGCCAATGCGGCTTCAAAGTCGCGAATCTCAGCCGGTTCGGCTGTGAACTCCTTGCCTTCGAGCGTGACCTTGGTTGGTTCGAACTTGCGCAAACGATCTTCAAGGCTCTGGGCCGTATCTTTCTGTATGCGCTGCACCTCGGCTACGTCGCGCGCAAGCTGCTCATTCTGGCCACGGATTTTTGCCATCTCCGTACGCAAACCCTCTATCAGGTTTTGCAGATCAAGCAGGCTGCGGCGCAGCGATGCATTTTCCTCCTCTGACTGGCGCGCCACATTGACCAAGCGCTGCTCAGTCTCAAGGCGGCCAGCCTCAACCCGCTGGCGCAGGTCCAGAATGGCTTTGCGTGCCTCATCGTCCTCGAAGAGTGCCGCATGCGAGGCCACAGCCCAGACGCATGCACCGACAGTTAGAACGATCTGCTTGTAAATTTTCACGTCAACTAGCCTCGATTGTGTCAGCGATAAGTAATCTCAGCCCGGCGATTCTTGGCCATGGAGGCCTCGTCATCCCCTTGGGCAACCGGTTTTTCCTTGCCATAGCTCACGGCCTCGACCTGGGCCACGCTGACGCCCAGCAAGCCAAGCGCACGCTGTACGGCTTCGGCGCGCTTCTGTCCCAGCGCCAGGTTGTATTCACGGCCACCGCGTTCGTCCGTATGCCCTTCAACGGCCACTTTGCGGCTCTTGTCAGCCTTGATGTAGCTGGCCTGGTTCTCAATGATCGTCCGGTATTCGGGCTTGATGACAAAGCTGTCGTAGTCAAAATAAATGGTCCGTGCTGTTGCCGACATCAAGGCGTCGTGTTCCGCTTTGCCCAGGTCATTCGAAGCCAGTCCGCTTTTACCAACCATGCTGCTGTCAACCTTGGAAACACCACTTTCCCCCATGCCAGCATTGACTGCTGAGCCCGTACGGTCCTCCACCGGGACGTTGTCCAGCTTTACCGACGACGCACAACCGGCCATCAGCGCAGCAAACGCCATACTCAAAAGAACACGCTTCATGATCTGGAAAACTCCTGTTAATTGATCTGTTTCTGGAACGGGCCCCAATCAGGTTCCCGAATATCTCCGCTCTGACCTGCCAGGCGGGCTTTCAATTTGCCATCGAGCGTGGTGGTCATCAGGGCTTCTCGGCCGTTTTGCTGGGTCGCATAGACGATCAACCGGCTGTTGGGGGCAAAGCTGGGACGCTCATCCGCAGTGGTCTCGGTTATCGCCGTGATGCTACCACTGGCAAGCTCCATCACATGCAGTTTGAAGGCGCCATTGACTCTCGAGATATACGCCATCCAGCGACCATCGGGACTGATGGTCGGAGAGATGTTGTAGGAGCCGGTGAAAGTGATCCTTTCAATGTTCCCGCCAGTGGCGCCCATACGGTAGATTTGGGGTGCACCACCGCGGTCACTGACAAAGTAAATGCTCTTGCCATCGGGGGAATATGCAGGCTCGGTGTCGATGCTGGCAGACTGGGCTAGTCTGCGCGGCTCCCCACCGTTGGCATCAATTGTATAAAGCTGGGAGCCACCGTCACGGCTCAGCGTCACTGCCAGGGTAGCCCCATCCGGCGACCAGGCTGGCGCACTGTTTGACCCCCGGTAGTTTGCAATCAACCGCCTCTTGCCAGTGGCCACATCATGGGCATACACCACAGGCTTGCGGGATTCGAATGACACATACGCCAACTGGGTGCCATTGGGGGACCACGCAGGAGAAATAATGGGCTCCGGACTGGTCAGCGCGGTTTGTGCGTTCTCGCCATCGGCATCCGCAACCCACAGGTTGTACCGAGTGCCGGCTTTGGTGACATAGGCGATACGCGTCGAAAATACGCCCTTGTCTCCGGTCAGGCGCTCATAGATGAAATCCGCAATGCGGTGAGCTGCAAGACGCAAATCTCCCTGAATCACGGCATAACTCTGACCTCCGAGATCCTGCCCACGCACCACGTCCCAAAGGCGAAAACGCACGTCATAGCGCCCATCAACCAGACGGGTCACGCTACCGGTCACCAGGGAGTCCGCCCCCTTTAGCCGCCAAATTGACAAATCCGGCCGCGTCACCTCGTCAAAAATGCTGCCCGTTGTATCCACGCCGCGAAATTGACCACTGCGCTCAAGGTCAGCCTGCACGATCGCGCTGACTTTTTGTGAGGCCAGGTCTTCACCCCGAAAACCCGTGATGGCGATCGGCAACTGGGTCAAACCCACGCCTGAAACCTCAACACGAAACTGGGCCGCAGCCGGCAGGACCAAGCCGCAGAGCAAAAGATAGAAGAAGAATTTTGTGATGGTATTTCTCATCATGAACATGGCATTTTGAATTATTTCAGTTAAGTCGCGTCACTGTCACGTCACGGGCCAAACGCGCATCATCAATGCCCACCGTCGCACGGACAAGTCCAGTATGCATACGCTCGAAAACCCGTTGACGATTCGCAGATTCACTGCTGCGACTATTTTCCTTATGCCATAAATGATAAACCTCTGTTGCGCAAAATCCGTTTTTACGCAGCACGCCAGAGTTGTGTAGACGCAGCACCAGATCGGCATCTTCATGGCCCCAGCCCTGAAAAGACTCATCGAAACCGTTCACTCGCAAAAAGTCCTCTCGCCAAACACCAAAGTTGCAACTTCTGATTTTCTTCCAGCGGAACTTCTTTTCCTTGCGAAACAGCGCTTTCGGCCACGGCAACAAATGAATCAGTTTGTTCACATCCCCCGCCAATCGCCAGCGAATCCAGTCAAAAAAGCTTGCACTTTGGAGGTTCACAGCATTCGAGATGATTTTTTGCGTCAATGCATCACTCAACAGGACGCGGCTGCCATTGACAAAGAAGCCAGGCTCCAGAAGCCGTGCATGAGCTTTGACAAATCCGGGATTGGGAATGCAGTCCCCATCCATAAATACAAGATATTCCGCCGTACTGGCGGCGGCAGCCAGATTGCGAGCACGCGAGGCAGTAAAACCGGTGTCCGGGTGCCAAACATGCCTAAGCTGGCAAGCAAACTCAGGCAGCACATCGACCAGCGCCTTGACGATATCCTGTGATGAACCGTCATCCGCGATGATCACCTCGTGCGAGCTGTCACACTGTACAGCCAGCCCTTTCAGAACCTGGAGCAAGGCATCAGGTCGGTTGTAAGTCAAAACGATAAAAGCCGTTTTCACTTTTTTGAGGGCCCGTCTGGCGAGTCTGGAGTCCGTGTCATCAGCCAGCGCTTGGCATAGCGGTAATAGGTTCCTTCTGCATTGGAAATGGCCAAGGCAAGCCCGAGCTGCCCATCCAGAAATCCACGCCTAAGCACGTAAGTACGAAAGAACGCCCAGGCACCGTGACCAATGGCACGCCATAGACTGGAGGTTTTGCCATTCCTGCTCATGGCCAATGCCCCAGCCGACGAATACCGGTTGAGCTTGTCAAGAACCGACTCGAAATCCGGAAAGCTTAAGTGTATGAGGGGGGCACGAAGCCTGGAGACTGGACCAGTGAACAAGATCCGTTCATGCACCAAGTCATTAGAAAATTCAGCACACCCCCGGCGGAACAATCGAATGACATAGTCAGGCGACCACCCTGAGTGATGCATGAATTGTCCGCAGTAGCTGGACAACCGGGGAATCGAGTACACGTTGCTAGCAACTCCTGCCATCGTGACCGCTTCAATTTCCGCACGGAGTTCAGGTGTTACCCGCTCATCGGCATCGATCGATAAAATCCACTCCCCTTGGGCCAATGCCAGCGCCTTGTTTTTCTGAATGCCAAAGCCGGGCCAGTCCGCCGATTGGGTAACCTTCGCCCCCAATTTCCTGGCAATTTCCGCCGTGCCATCGCTACTGTCGCTGTCCAGCACAACGATCTCATCAGCAAAGCCAAGACTCAATAGGCAATCTGAGATGTTGGCACTCTCATTACGGGTGATGACAATCGCGGAAAGCTGCATGGGATGCGCACTAGTGTATCAAGTTGACGCGATAATACTGAACATGCCCAATGGATCATTGCGGGTTAGCTGATCACCATAGACGACTCTTCGCAAGCTTAGGACCCCTTCCTCAATGACGAAAACCACGCCAGACAGCAACCGTATCCTGTACGCAAGGCTGCTTTCGTATATCAAGCCATACTGGAAGGCCTTGGCAATCGCGGTCATCGGGATGGTGGCTACCGCGGCAACAGAGCCAGTCTTTCCCGCCATCATGAAGTATCTGCTGGACAATGGCTTCCAGACGCAGGACAAGCACATGATTTGGTTGATCCCTGTCGGTATCATCGCTTTGTTTCTGGGTAGAGGAGTTTTCGTGTTTTTCACGGGCTATCTGATGATGTGGATTTCCAGCCGACTGGTGACTGATCTACGTCGCGCACTCTTTGCGAAGCTGATCGTCTTACCCACCCAAGAATACAATGAACAGTCTGCCGGAAAATTGATTTCAAGACTGGTCTACGATGTCAACAATGTTACTGACGCGGCAGCCAGTGCGCTTGTCTCTTTAGTACGCGAGTCCCTGACAGCACTCGCATTAGTCAGCTACCTCCTCTATCTTGATTGGAAACTGACACTCATTACGTTGTCTATTGGCCCGGTCATCGCTGTGATTGTGAAAGCATTTGGCAGCCGCATGCGCGCCGCCAGCCGTATGAGTTTGGATTCAATTCGGCGCATTTCCCACGCTATTGAAGAGACCATCATTGCGCATAAAGTAATCAAGATTTTCGGTGGACAGGCTCAGCAAAGCGAGCGTTTCCGACGTGAAACCGAGAGCTTTCGTCGGGCTCAGATGCGAGAGGCAATTCCGGCCTCCGCCGTCACACCGATCACCCACATCGCGGCTTCAGTCGCCGTGGCCATCATTACTTTTCTGGCATTGAGTCAGACTACAGGTCAAGCTGGAGCCTCTGCAGGTGGATTTATCTCCTTCATTACCGCCATGTTGATGCTAATCGCTCCGATCAAACAGCTCACCACGATCAACACCACCTTGCAGCGCGGGCTGGCCGCTTGTGAAAGTGTTTTTGGTTTACTCGACACACCTAGTGAGGATGACCCTGGAGAAATGAATTTGGCTCGGACTGAGGGGAACATCGAGTTTGATCACATCAGCTTCAGATACCCGGGGGTCGAGAGACTAGCGCTTGATAACTTCAGCCTCTCCATCAGAGCAGGCCAAACCGTAGCGCTCGTAGGAGCCTCAGGGAGTGGGAAAACTACAGTCAGCGCACTAATTCCACGCTTCTATCGCAGTACTTCAGGAAGTATTCGCATAGATGGAACTGATATCAATGAGCTAAGCCTGCATAGCCTGCGCCACAACATTGCGCTTGTGAGTCAGGATATTGTTCTATTTAACGATACCGTCGAAGCCAATATTGCTTTTGGCTCGCGCGATACACACAGCAGAGATGACGTCATTCAGGCGGCCCAAGCGGCTCATGCTTGGGAATTCATCTCGCAATTGCCAGATGGCCTAGATACCTATATTGGAGAGAATGGGGCGAAACTATCTGGAGGACAACGGCAACGTATTGCCATCGCGCGTGCGCTCTTGAAAGATGCACCGATACTGATTCTTGACGAAGCCACTTCAGCACTTGACACAGAATCAGAGCGTCTTGTACAAGACGCTCTGGCCGTGCTTATGAAGGACCGCACCACCCTCGTCATCGCTCACAGACTTAGTACCATCGAGCGTGCAGACTCCATCGTGGTCATGGACAGAGGGCGTATCGTCGAAACAGGAACCCATGCTGAATTGCTGTCCACTGGCGGCTACTACGCCCAATTGAGACAAATGCAGGTATGAATATTCCAATCCTGATGTATCACCAAATAGATATTCCGCCTGCACGAGGCACGCCATTACGTGGTTTAGTTGTATCACCAAGCTCATTTTCACGCCAGATGTGGTTGCTCCAAGTCCTTGGGTATAAGGGGCTTTCCATGCGAGACCTTGAGCCATATTTGAAAGGCGAAAGACAAGGCAAAGTGGCAGGGATTACCTTTGACGATGGTTACAAAAATAATTTGACCAATGCCCTGCCAGTGCTTCAAAAACACCGCTTCACGGCCACTTGCTATGCAGTCAGCGACATGATCGGTGGTAGCAACAGTTGGGATACCGAAATAGGTGTATCGCTTAAACCATTAATGACGACCAATGAGTGGCGGCTTTGGCTATCCAGTGGCATGGATGTAGGATCCCACACTCGCACCCATGCCGACCTTAATCAATTGACTGCGGAACAAGCTCGCGAGCAGATTGCCGGCTCGAAGCAGGACCTTGAAAGTACGCTGGGCTGTGACGTGCGGCATTTCTGCTACCCCTATGGGCGCTTCGGAGTAGAACACAGCCGCATGGTAAAAGATGCGGGTTATGTCACAGCTACGACAACGCAACGCGGCCGGGCTAAGTCTGGCGATAACCTACTAACCCTACGGCGAGTGCTTGTTGCACAAGCCACTAACTTGATGCACTTCACTCTAAAAACTTGTACAACATATGAGGATGATCGTGGCTGAGACATGCACATCTGCAGACCTCTACGCTGAAAAAACCGTGGAATATTTCGCGCGTGCGCGAACAGAAATTGAGCCGCTTCTTCCCCCGAAAAAAATATCGCTAGGGTGCCGGGCGCTGGAAATCGGATGTTCCGAGGGCCATACACTTGAGTGGTTAAAAGAGTCCGGCTATTGCAACTGGGTTGCTGGCGTTGAGCCTTATACCGAACTCCAGACACGTCCAGGTGTAGTTGACCAATTCTTTAAACTCGACATTGAGAAAGAGCTTCCGAGTCTTCCATCTGATTCGATAGATTTAATCTTGTGTTTAGATGTTCTGGAGCATTTGGTCAACCCGTGGGAAACAATTCGCAGACTCGACAGCCTGCTAAAACCTGGCGGCCTTTGGATTATCAGCGTTCCTAATATTCGAAATTACCACATACTGATCGACCTGGCTTTCAAGGGGCGATTTAACTACTCCGAGTCAGGCATTCTGGATCGAACTCATCTTCGTTTTTTTACACGGACTACGGCAATCGAATTAGCCGAATCCGGAGGTTCTACGGTAATTCAAATCGTAGAAACCGAAACGAACAGGTGGCAAAAAAGACTGCTTTCCCGTTTAGGGTTTGGTGATTTATTGGCTAAGCAGTTCATTTTGGCGGCTAAAAAGCCATGCATTTAAGTTGCTTAACTTATGAAACCTTTTGTTTTTTACTGCAAAAGCTACAGTGTTGACGTCAAGCGTGCTAGCCGACTTGCCAAGACCATTAAGCAATTCAATTTTGAAAAAATACCGTTCTATGTATCGGTCCCTAGGATAGATATCCCATTGTTTTCTGAATACTTAGATGGGCTAGGTGTTGAATTAATAGCAGACGAAACCATCATCAACGCAAACCCCTGCATCGATAAGGAAAAACTAACGGCACTACCCGGAAATATCTCTCAACAAGTAATCAAATCTGAGTTCTGGCGCCTTGGCATTTCAAAAACATGCTTATGCTTGGACTCTGACTGCGTGTTTATTCGACCGTTCAGCATGGCCGAATTCATAACGCCAGAAGGAACACCTTACACGATCATTGATGAAGGTCGAGACCTCTTGTTCCCAGCATTGTCTAAGGATAAAGAAGAGATTTTCAAAAACTTCCGAAGAGAGTCCTCTGAAGTCAGAAAGGAGTTCGAGCGACAAGGTAAAGATTACAATTTCGGGCCGAATTGTCCCGTATGGGACCGGAGAGTATGGCAAAGTCTCGATGAAGAATTTTTGCGCCCTCGTAATCAAACATTCCTTGATCTTATTTTGAGATCCCCAAACGAAATGCGTTGGTATGGTGAAGCTCTCTTACGTTATAAGGCTATCAATTTGCTTCCTTCTCAACCATTTTTCAAGATGTATCACTATGCATGGCAGCTCAAGAAGGACCAGCAGAACGGTATTGGCATCAGCCAGTTAGCCAATTTATATTGCGGCGTTGTCTATCAATCCGCATGGGAACGTGAAATGGACTGGCCTAACGAGGGCGGCGACTGGCTATCGCGTATGGCACGTCGGTTAAGACGCCAGTTGGGTCGCGCATGAGAGATTTTCTTTTTTGACGTTGCATTATTGTTAAGGCAAAAGAAAGTACAAAGCCCTGCATCTCCAACATGTGATCGCGCAACACCGAATCTGTCAAGCCCCGAACCATCCAGAATGTAGACAGCGCTACAAGGACCAGTGCCCACTCGCTCAAACCGTTTTCACTTCGCAAACACAAATATCCTTGGCGAAAAAAGTTAAGCAACACAAACAGATATAAGCTTGCTCCACCCCAGCCCAAAGCTAGTATGGTGTCGAGCCAGCCATCATGCGTATGTGCCATCGTTATGCTAGGGTTAGCACACTCCTGCCTCAGCATCTTCTGGAACGCTTGCCTTGATCCATCACTACCCCAAGGGTGCTTGAGCGCCAGCGCGAGGCCGGCACGAAATACAACCACCCGTGAGCCGTCTCCATATTGCACGCTATTGATAATACGTTGTGCTTGATCGCCATGGTTAGCAATGATCAGAGGCTCAATTGAGGCGGTTCCTTCGCACTGTAGTTGAATGGCATCTCCATGGAATCCGGCAACCAGCTCGGGGGTCATGGTTTTCCAGCGAGCATCTTCTTGAATTGCCACCGCAAGCACAGCAGTACCGACCACAATTACTCCCAGCGCGCCGACAAGAAAGTTTATCCGTCTATGTGTCGTGCGTGTCAAATATGCTGCTGCAAATACAGATACTCCCCCGAGTACACAAAATGCAAAACCGGCCCGTGAATTAGCCAACGCTGTGCTCAAGAGACAAGCCACAATCAGTGCAGCAGACCATGGACGCAAGACTTTGGGGCCAGCCGCAATGGCTGCGGCCAAAAGAATGACGGCCTGACCGGCTGCATAGCCAAGATCGGCGTGATGTGTTTCACGGCCCCAATAGCCCCAGGGAATCGAAGAGGTTGTCCAAGCCTTCACGATGAAGAGAATAAGATGCACCAGTATGGGAAGCGAACTTATCAGACCAAGGTAAAAAGCTAGCCCCCTATTTTTGTTGCTCAAGATTGAAGCAACGCCAACCCCTGCTAGCATGGCTAGTAAACCCCTGCCCCATTGGCCGCCCAAGCTTTGCCAAGCAGTAGAGTGGTCATCCGAAAACAGGGGGAAGGCGATTAAGTATAGGGCCCACAACATTACCGGCATCCCCAGCCTGAAGTTGGACCTGATTCTCGAAAAATGCCAACCCAAGCCAATTAGCAGCCCTAGCAAAGCCACATTGCGTAGCGCAATGGTGCTGGCCATGGGCAAGACAGCCAAGTAACAGGCGGCAAACAGCCCGGTCCAGAAGGTTGCATTGGACAGTGATTGAATCAAAGGGTTCGAGCGACTGTTTTCTTCCATAACCATCTTTTAAATAGGCTTCGTGGCGCATCTCCATCCAGTGCACCGCTACGTAGCTGTTTTCTTGCCTCAAGTTCAGGGGGCCAATGGCCTGTCGTTTTCAACGCCTTATAGACCCGTAAGACTGCAAGGTTACCCAAGCGGGTGTGCTCGAAGCGGGCTGACGGATGCTTGGCGCTCAGAAGTTTCTTGTTGCGCTTGATCAAGTTTTTGGCTTCTGTACTGGCCTTGAAGGTTGCACTGCCAGCATGAAGCACGAAGACATCTTCAGTAATTGCCTGTTTATAGCCAGCATTTGACAGACGAAGACTGAAATCAAAATCTTCGTAATAACCCAATCCGAAACCCGTATCGAGCCCCCCCAGTTGACTCCAGGCATCATGTCGAATCGCGATGCAAAAAAAATCACAGCGATAAACTGGAATGAGTTGTCGTGAAGGGTGTTCGTTAAGCCAGCGACCGATTTCAAGCCAATCTTCATGTGTCGCTTCTGGTTTCCACAAGCGCTGACCGTTCCCGGCCGCATTAGTCACTGGTCCTAGCATAGCCATATCCGGCGGTGCTTCACGAACAACCAGCTTCAAGGCATCAATTGTTTTGGCGGGGAAAATAGTGTCATTGTTAACAAGTAACAACCACTGCCCTCGTGCGTGCTCTGCGCCCCAGTTCATGCCGCCTGCGAAGCCACGATTGTTTTCGCTCAACAGGAGCTTAATCAATGGATACTGAGCACACCAGTCAGCCGTTTTTCTCGCTGAATCATCGGGCGACCCGTTGTCAACCACCAGCACTTCAATTTCCGGATCGTTTAACCATGGTCGTAGTGACTCCAAACATGTGCGAGTCGTGACGTCGAAGTTTTTAAACCCCAAGACGATCAAAGAGATCAATGGCACCATTAAACTGATTTCCCTTTGAGCTGGGTCACCCAGTCGCGTATGCGCGCTACGGCCTGTGCTGTCGTGTAGGGGCTTGTTTTCCCACTATCTGGCAAACTCGATCTCTGCCAGTGATCCAACAATTTCTCTATGGCAGCAACGAGCTCGTTGGTTACCGTTGACTCCTCTAAATCATGATCGCCTGAAAGTACCGTCATATGTCCTTCAGTACGGAGAATACTGACCATCTGCGGATTTTGATGCACGATTGCCATAATCGGCCGCTGCATCCAGAGATACTCATACAGTTTGGATGGTATGTACTCTGCACAGATCGGCTCTTCACCGTGTAGAAGTAGCAGGACATCTACGCTGCGCATGCGTTGCAAAATCTGCTCACGTCCGCTCAGCCCAGTTTCTGGATCAATCTCAATCCGACCAAAATGATGGACAACATCATGTGCAGATGAACTGGCCAATTTCTCGCTGGAGACCGAGTCGAGTGGTCCTCCATACACATGCAATTCGATCAGATTTGCCAGCTCTGGCCTTCGCATAAACAAAGTTTCAAGCGCGCGTAATATAGGCCCCAGATGCCGCGTCGGGGACAGCGAACCAAAATGTCCGATAACAAATTTAGGGCCTGGCTGATACGGCGGAAGAGTCTGGAAAGGCCGATCAATGCCTGGCAGCAGCATCTTGCCGCGTTCACCCAGTTGCGGGTGGCGCAGGCGCGCACTGGCCAAGGCCTGCTCGGTAAACCAGATCGCCACATCCGCATCCGTGCAAATGAGTCGCTCGACCTCGGCCTGCATTTTCTGTTGCGCTGTCGCGGGCGTGCTGCCCGGTATCACCATCGGGTCATGAACTTCGGCCAGCCAGGGTGTTCCGGTTGCCCGTTTTAGCGCCCGGCCTGCCAAGTGAGCGGCAAAGGCTCCCCCCGTGGAATAGATCAAATCAAATGGTTCTCGACGTATCAACGTGCGGCCTTTGAGGTAGGCACTGATCCACCATGACCAGGAGCTTTCCACCGGGCGCAGCAACTTTTCCATCAGCATCCCGGGCATCAAAAGTATTGATGCAAGCGCCATACAGACACGATAACGCACCCCGCCACCCCAGCGACGACGCAGCACATGGCGCAATTCGAAACGTAATCCTGCTGGCCCTGCTGGCCAGAGTTGATGATGTTCAACCACAGTGTCATGCGTACCAGACACGCCGCTCAACACCACAACCTCTATACCGGCGCGCAGTAAATGAGGGATTTTGTCGGTAATGGTCTGGCTGGCCGCTCGACCATCCATATTGAATGCATGTGCCAGTATGAGCCACCGCTGCCGGGGATGATCGGTCATGAATAGTCTGTAGGCAACGTCAAACGGGAAATATTGAGGCGGAGGTATTTTGCGCTCTAGCGGATAGATACAGCCTGCTCGTACAAAGCTTCATATTGTAGGGCGGCATTTTCCCAGGAATGCGAATGCGCAAATGCAAGTCCGTGCCTGCGAAGCTGTTCTGCCAAGACTGGTTTCTCGAGCACTGCTTCAATAAGTTGCGCCAGCTGTTTTGCATCCGCCGGATCTGTCAAAAGCAACGCGTCTTCTTCGTTCGTCAACTCACGAGAAATGCCGCAATGCGCCGGCCCGCTCACTACCACCGGCAAGCCATGCGCCATGGCCTCCAGCACCACCATGGCAAAGCTGTCCTCCCGGGTGGGATGGGCCAGGCAGTCAGCCGCGAAGTAGGCCGTGGAAAGATTCTCTAATGAGCCCAGAAAATGCACTCGCGATGCAAGTCCCATTCGCTCGGCCTGCAGGATGTAGCGGGCAGCCTGTCGGGTATTGCCCGCTATGGCCAGGCTCACATCAACAGGTAAACAGGTCATGGCCTCCAGCAGCGTATCCAATCCTTTGCGTGCATAGTCATTGGCGACAAATAGCAGCAACCTTCCATCCTTCTGCAAATTCAACTGCGCTCGGTATACTTCACGCGGCTTGGTGGCAATGGGCATATAGGTTCCCGGTGGAATGACTGACAGCACCGAACTGCTGCGTGGATAAGCCTGAGCACAGTCATCACGAAGGCCCTGCGAAGTAGCCACAACCTGCCTTCCGAGCATGGGTTTGAAGCGGCCAGCCTCCAGCCAGACATATGTCAGCAGTCTTGGACTGAGAAACACCTTGATCCATTGCCCCAATAACCTCAGCCCCCGGCGTCCCACCAGCAAGTTAAAGCGCAAGGGCCTGACATGGATGGTCTGAATCTGTCCATGCCAGGTGTTCTCATGGGAGTGCACCACATCAAACCCTGTGCGGGTCTTTCGCCACGTAGAAAAAGCAAATAAAAGTTGATTCAGCCAGCGTGGACGTTGACCCAGACAGAAAACCGAATGATAGGTCACCCCGACAACCGGTTGATTCGACTCCTGCGAAAAAACATGTATCTCGTGTCTTGCAGCAAGCTCTTGCACCAGAGCTACCGAATAACTCTCGGCACCCCCACCCGCTTTTGAAAAGATTCGACTGATAACTGCTATACGCATGGCACTACAGCAGCACGATGTCGTACTGCTCTTGCGCCATGGCAGCCTCGCTTTGCAAAGACACCGGTTTGCCGATGAATTCGCTCAGACCGGCCAGGTGCTGGCTCTCTTCGTCCAGAAACAACTCTATGACTTTGGGGGAAGCCACCACGCGAAATTCTCGCGGATGAAACTGGCGTGCTTCACGCAAAATTTCACGGAATATGTCGTACACCACGCTGCGCGCAGTCTTGACGATACCCTTGCCAGTGCAGATCGGGCATGGTTCGCACAGCATGTGAGCCAAAGATTCTCTCGTGCGTTTACGGGTCATCTCGACCAAACCTAATTGGGAAAATCCACCGGCCATGGTTTTCACGCGATCCTTTGCCAACTGCTTGCGGAACTCCGCCAGCACAGCCTCCTGATGGTCTTCGCGCACCATGTCGATGAAGTCGACAATGATGATGCCTCCCAGGTTTCGCAGGCGCAGCTGACGTGCAATGGCCTGGGCCGCCTCCAAATTGGTCTTGAAAATCGTGTCATCAAAGTTGCGGGCCCCTACAAAACCCCCAGTATTCACATCCACCGTGGTCAAGGCTTCCGTCTGATCCACCATGAGGTAGCCCCCCGACTTGAGATCCACACGACGCCCCAGCGCCCTGGCTATTTCCTCATCAATGCCATAAAGATCAAAAATCGGTCGCTCGCCCTTGTAGTGCTGCAGCTTTTCAGTCGTTGCCGGCATGAACGCCTGACCAAACGCCTTGAGCACTTCAAACTGTTCGCGTGAGTCGACCTTGATGGTTTGTGTCGCCTCACCCACCAGATCACGCAGTACACGTTGCAAGAGGTTCAGATCCTTGTGCAGCAGCGACAGGGGGGGCAGACGCAGAGATGCGTCCTTGATCCGTGACCAGGCTTTTCTCAGATAGGCAATGTCTTCTGACAACTCCATGTCACTCGCATCCTCGCCATTGGTTCTAAGAATGAACCCGCCGCCTTGTGGTGCTGTAATCTGGAGCAGTCGCTTGCGAAGCTCATCGCGCTGATCGGGAGGGATCTTCTGGGATACCCCCACATGGTCGTCTTGCGGCAAAAACACCAGCATGCGCCCGGCGATGCTGATCTGGGTCGACAAACGAGCCCCCTTGGTCCCAATAGGATCCTTGATCACCTGCACCATTAATGACTGCCCCTCGAACACCTGCTTTTCGATCGGTATCTGGGGCTGGGTATTGCGCGCCATGGAGGGAGGTTCACCCTCTGGCTGGCGATGCCAGACATCAGCCACATGCAGAAAGGCAGCCCTCTCCAGTCCAATGTCGATAAAAGCGGACTGCATGCCAGGCAGCACACGTGCCACCTTTCCAAGGTAGACATTTCCCACCAGGCCATGCTCGAAAGCGCGCTCAACATGGAGTTCCTGCACCGCGCCATTTTCTACAATGGCTACGCGCGTCTCCTGCGGCGACCAATTGATCAGGATGTCTTCTTGCATAGGTCAGGAACAGGCATCAGGTAACTTAAATTTTAAAACCAAACGACTGCAACAATTGCGCCGTCTCATACACGGGAAGTCCCATGATGCCAGAGTATGAGCCGCTGATATGTGCGATGAAGGCAGCTGCCCTGCCCTGTACTGCATACGCACCGGCCTTGCCCATGGGCTCATCTGACGCTACATAACGGGCGATCTGACGCTGGCTCAAGTCCGCAAAGGTCACATTTGACACGCTCAGGGCAGACAGCCGTTTGCGTGAGGTCCCGATAGCAACAGCTGTCAGTACCCGATGGCTTTTACCCGCCAGCGCTGCCAGCATGCGCGCTGCGTCGTTCGCATCCTGCGGTTTGGCGAACATCTGGCGCCCCAGAGCTACGGTGGTATCGGAACACAAGATCGTGGCAGCAGGCAAACCCCTGCGCCGGCAGCGCTGCAAGGCTGCGTCCAGCTTGAGTTGTGTGACGCGCTGCACATAGGCGGTGGGCGCTTCTCGCAGCAAGGGCAGCTCAAGCGCTTCCACATCCTCATCCGCATCAGGCAAGAGCAATTCGTGCTTCACGCCAAGCTGCGCCAGTAACTGGCGCCGACGCGGGCTCTGAGAAGCCAGATAGATGAAGTCAGTCATAAGTTCACACTGTGCTTGTGTCCATTACGAAACACGACCACGATGCAGCCGGAACAAACAGCCGGCACACATCCATTATTCACGGTGATAAGGGTGGTTGGCATTGATGGACCAGGCTCGGTACAGCTGCTCGATCAACAACACCCGGGCAAACGCATGCGGCAGGGTCAGGTCCGACAGACGGATGCGTTCATGGGCAGCCTGCCGGAAGGCTGGATCGAGTCCGTCGGGGCCACCGATCACCAGAGCGACATCGTCGCTTTCTAGCTGCCAATGTTTGAGCCTGTCTGCCAAGGCCTGCGTTCTGAGTGAAGTTCCCCGCTCGTCCAATGCCACCACGCGTGCACCTTTGGGGATGGCGGCCTCGATGCGGCTTCGCTCCGCAGCGTAAATGGTATCCAGCGTTTTGGAGCCACGGGGTTCGGTCTTGACAGCCTTCAACTCCACCTTGAGTTCCGGGGGGAAGCGCTTGGCGTAGTCAGCCCAAGCCGTCTGAGCCCAATCCGGGATACGCTGACCGACAGCGACTATCAGGAGCCTCATTCAGGCTGCTCAGGCTTTTCGTGTGCTTGCCTTCTTAGCCGGAGCTTTAGTGCTTTTCTTGGCCGGCGGCTTGGTCGCCATGACCTTGACTGTCTTCACGGGGCTTTTGGCTGGCGCCTTCCCGGAGGCCGTCTTTTTAGCCGGCACTTTTTTGCTGGCAGGTGTTTTCGTTGCCGCTGTTTTCTTTAACTGGGCTTTTGAGGGGAAAGCGTCGGCCACACCTTTTTTGGCAGCATTCGAACGCTTGAGGCTACCCGAAGACTTGGCCTCTTCTTTGGCGCTTGCGGCTGGCTTGGTTGCAGATTTCGCTGCCGGCTTGTCCGCACCGAGCTTCAGGCGCACAGGTTTTTCACCCCACAACTCTTCCAGATGGTAATACTGGCGAATACTGGGCTGCATGATGTGCACGACCGCCTGGCCGCAATCCACGATGATCCATTCACCGTTTTCCTCGCCTTCGATGCGGGGTTTCGCAAAGCCCGCATCGCGTACGGCATCGCGCACACTGGCTGCCAGCGCCTTGGTCTGACGGTTCGAAGTGCCCGACGCGACGACCACCCGCTCAAACAAGGCCGTCAGGTGCTCGGTGTTAAACACCTGGATATCCTGCGCCTTCACGTCCTCCAGACCATCGACAATGGCTCGCTGGAGTTTCTGGGTATCTTTAGTGGCTGTGGTGTCTGTATTCATCAAGCGGTCTGGTAAAGGTGATGGTGAGCAATATAACGCGCAACGGGCTCCGCAACCAGTGTGCCGACGTCCTGTCGGGCAGCCAGTCGGCTGCGGATATCTGTTGCGCTGATGGGCATGAAAGGCATTTGCAACAGCAGATAACGCGACTCGAGCCCGGCAGGGGGGCTAAATTGCGGCATTCCCCTTGTCAATTCTTGGCGTTCAGCTACACAAATTATAGCAAGTCGGGGGATTTCCCGCCATTCATGCCAATTGGGAAGTGCATTGGCCTGATCAGCACCAATCACCAAAAATAGTTCGGCATGGGGCTGTTCTGCCTTGATTTCACGCAATGTATCCAGCGTATAGCTGGGGCCGGCACGCAAAGTCTCACGAGGGTCCACGACCGCCCCCGGCACATCAGAGAACGCGAGCTCCGCCATGGCCAGTCGATACGGTGCGGGGGTGAGTTGCCGCGTCTTGTGCCAGGCCTGGCCGGTCGGGATGACCCTGACTTCATCAAGCTGCAATTGCTCGACGGCAGCCTCCAGCAAGGCCCGATGGGCAGCATGCGGCGGATCGAACGCGCCGCCAAAAATGCCCAGCCGTTTGGAGCCGGCGGTCAAACCCACTCCCGGCGGATCAGGAATTTGCTGTAGAGCTCGCTCTCGGGCGAACCCGCTTCAGGTACCTGCTGATAGGCCCAACTCGCCAAGGGCGGCATTGAAAGCAGAATCGACTCCGTGCGTCCGCCGGACTGCAGGCCGAAATGGGTACCCCGATCCCAGACCAGGTTGAACTCGACATAGCGGCCGCGTCGATACAACTGAAAGTTGCGCTCGCGCTCGCCATATTCCATGGCCTTGCGGCGCTGAACGATGGGGACATAGGCATCCAGAAAGGCGTCGCCAACCGAGCGCATCATGGCAAAGCTACCATCGAATCCAAGCTCAGAGAAATCATCGAAAAAGATGCCCCCAATCCCGCGTTGCTCATTGCGGTGCTTGAGAAAGAAGTATTCGTCACACCAGGTCTTGAAACGCGGGTATTTGTCGCTACCCGAAGGCTCCAGTGCAGCCTTGCAGGTCGTGTGGAAGTACTCGGCATCCTGTTCGAAGCCGTAGTACGGCGTCAAATCCATGCCCCCACCGAACCAGCAAACTTCCCGGCCATCCGTCCCCTTGGCCGCGAGCATACGCACGTTCATGTGCACCGTCGGCACATAGGGGTTGCGAGGATGAAAAACCAGCGAGACACCCATGGCCTCGAAAGGCCCGCCAGCCAGTTCGGGACGATGCTGTGTTGCAGAGGGCGGCAGTTTCGGGCCACGAACATGGGAGTAGCCACAGCCTGCACGCTCAAATACGCTGCCACCTTCAAGAATCTGGGTGATTCCGTTGCCCTGCAATTGTTCGCCGGCTTCTTTCTGCCAGGCATCACGCAAGAAATCTTTGCCGTCGATGGCTGTTATAGCCGTTGTAATGCGTACCTGAAGTTCTTGCAGGTAATGGCTCACAGCCTCGGTATTCGAAAATTCCATAGTCGCTTGCTTCATTTCAAAATGGTTTCAGCCCTGGACACCGAGGAATCCAGTAACTTGATGGGGGCCGCATTTCCAGGACGGCAACCTTGCACACTCCGATAAACGGCGGTTATTCGGACAAAGTCAGCAGCCGGATCACCCGTCAGCAGGATGAAGTCCTGCACCACGACTTCTCGGCGGCTGTAATCCAGTCGCACCAGGCCTAGCGGCACCTGCGCCTTGAAGGCTGTTTGGTAAAAGCCGCTGCGCCAGCCTGGAGTCGCCTTGCGTGTGCCCTCAGGCGCCAGCGCCAGCCAGAAATACTCACCTCGTTCGCTTGCATGGGCAAACTGCTCCACGGCCTGCCCCACCACCCCTTGAGGCGAGGCCCGTTCCACGGGCACCCCGCCCAGCCAGCGCAACCAAGAACCCAGCAACGGAATTTGAAACAGCGTGTGTTTACCCCAGAATCGCACGGGAATGCCAATTGACCACTTGACAAGCACCAGCACCACGAAATCCCAGTTGCTGGTGTGTGGATACACCACCAATACACCTTGCAGCGTCGGCAAGCCATCGAATTGAACTCGCCAGCCGATACGCGCCAGCAACCAGCGCGCCAGCGCACTGCCTGACAGCTGCACCGCAAATGGCTTATGAAAATCGCTCGTTGTCATCAACAGCGGCTGGGTAGTCACTTAGCTCTTGATAGCTCGGTAGCCGATATCGCTGCGCAACTGCATGCCATCGAAATGAATACCACGACCGAACTCATAAGCACGCTGCTGAGCCTGTTTCACGCCATCGGCCAACGCTGTCACACACAGCACACGCCCGCCTGAGGTAAGCACCTGGCCATCCTTGAACACCGTGCCTGCATGGAACACCACGGCATCGTCGGCATCCTTGGGCAAACCGGAAATAACATCGCCCCGGCGTGGATGGAGTGGATAACCATAGGCCGCAACCACATAGCCCAGGGCCGTACGCCGATCCCATTGCAACTCCACCTGATCCAGGCGTCCGTGTAGCCCTGGCTCGGTGGCGGCCCACAGGACATCCACCAGGTCCGATTTCAGACGCATCAGGATCGGTTGCGTTTCCGGATCTCCCATGCGGCAGTTGAACTCGAGTGTCCTGGGTACGCCGTGCGCATCAATCATCAGGCCCGCATAAAGGAAGCCGGTGTAGGGTATGCCATCCTTCTCCATACCTTTGATGGTCGGCATGATGATTTCCCGCATCGCACGCGCATGCACCTCAGGCGTGACCACTGGTGCCGGTGAATAGGCGCCCATGCCACCGGTGTTGGGGCCCTGGTCACCATCGAGCAGACGCTTGTGATCCTGGCTGGTGGCCAGCGCCACTACATTTTTGCCGTCACACAGGACAATGAAACTGGCCTCTTCACCCGTGAGGAACTCTTCAATGACCACCCGGGCGCCACCTTCGTTGTGACTCACGCCCAAGGTGTTGTCCACCAGCATGAAATCGATCGCCTCATGCGCTTCGGCCAGTGTCATGGCCACGACCACGCCCTTGCCTGCGGCCAGGCCATCGGCCTTGACCACAATGGGCGCGCCCATCTTGTCCACATAGGCGCGGGCTGCGGCCGGGTCAGAAAACGTGTCGTAAGCTGCGGTTGGAATGCCATGGCGCTTCATGAATGCCTTGGAAAATGCCTTTGAGCTCTCCAGCTGGGCCGCCGCCTTGGTCGGACCGAACACCCGCAGGCCATGGGCTCTGAACTCGTCCACTACGCCAGCCGCCAGAGGTGCCTCAGGGCCGACCACGGTGAGCCCGATCTTGTTCTCCAATGCCCAGGCACGCAACTCCTTCACATCGGTGAGGGGTACGTTCTGCAGATGCTCGTCAAGCGCAGTTCCGCCATTACCGGGTGCCACATAAACCAACTGCACCCGGGGCGACTGCGCCAGTTTCCAGGCCATCGCATGTTCGCGGCCACCGCCGCCAATGACAAGAATTTTCATAGTGCAGCGTTGTGATAGACCGCTTGCACATCGTCAAGGTCTTCCAGTACGTCCAGTATTTTTTGCATTTTCACCGCATCCTCGCCTTCCAGCTCAATCGTGTTTTCAGGCCGCATCGTGACCTCGGCTACTTCAGGCTTCAGGCTTGCGGCCTCCAGCGCGTTCTTGACCGCCTCGAAATCGCCCGGGGCGGTGATGACCTCGATAGCGCCATCGTCGCCGGTGATCACGTCTTCGGCGCCCGCCTCCAGCGCCACCTCCATGACCTTTTCCTCATCCGTGCCTGGCGCAAAAATCAGTTGGCCGCAATGCTTGAACTGGAAAGCCACCGAGCCTTCGGTTCCCATGTTGCCGCCCTGCTTGCTGAAGGCATGCCGCACCTCGGCCACGGTGCGCACGCGGTTGTCTGTCATCGTGTCGACAATGATGGCGGCACCGCCGATACCATAGCCTTCATAGCGGATTTCCTCGTAGCTCACGCCCTCCTGATTGCCAGTCGCCTTGTCGATGTTGTACTTGACACGGTCAGCCGGCATATTGGCCGCCTTGGCCTTCTCCACCGCGAGCCGCAGTCGCGGGTTAGCGCTAAGGTCGCCGCCGCCCGCACGCGCCGCCACGGTAATCTCACGGACGATGCGGGTCCATATCTTGCCCCGTTTCTCATCCTGCCGGCCTTTTCGGTGTTGAATATTGGCCCATTTACTGTGTCCAGCCACGGGAAATCCTTAAAAATTCGTTACGCTACTGGGTGAATTGTACTTTTTGAGGTTTCCCCATGACCAATACGATCCTGATCGCCGAGCGACATGACGCCGGCGGCAGCATCCAGAGCTTTCTGCTGGCAGACAAAGCCAACCGCCATGGACTGATCACAGGCGCAACCGGTACCGGCAAGACCATTACCTTGCAATCCATGGCCGAGGGTTTCTCCCGCTTGGGGGTTCCCGTTTTCATGGCCGACATCAAGGGTGACCTGACTGGCATCTCACAACCCGGCAAGCTGGGGGAGAAAATTTCCAGCATCCTCAAGGAGCGCGGCTTGGCGCTACCGGTGCCGGACACCTTCCCCACGACCCTGTGGGATGTTTTTGGTGAGCAGGGGCATCCGGTCCGCGCCACCATCAGCGACCTTGGCCCTTTGCTGCTGGGTCGCATGCTCAACCTCAACGACACCCAGGAAGGCGTGCTGCAACTGGTGTTCAAGATTGCGGATGATGAAGGCCTGCTCTTGCTGGACATGAAGGACCTGCGTGCCATGTGCCAGTTCGTCGGCGACAACGCGTCACAGTACACCACCAAGTACGGCAATATCAGCGCAGCCAGCATTGGAGCCATCCAGCGCGGGCTCATGCAAATAGAGGGCCAGGGCGGTGCCAAATTCTTTGGTGAGCCCATGCTCAACATTGCCGACTTCATGCAGACCGATAGCGCCGGCCGCGGCATGGTCAATGTGCTGGCCGCGGACAAGCTCATGAACTCGCCCCGCCTGTACGCCACCTTCCTGTTGTGGCTATTGAGCGAACTGTTCGAACACCTGCCCGAGGTTGGCGACCTGGACAAGCCCAAACTCGTGTTCTTCTTCGACGAAGCCCATCTGCTCTTCAATGACGCACCCAAGGCACTGCTGGAACGCATCGAGCTCGTGGTGCGACTGGTGCGCAGCAAGGGGGTGGGGGTGTATTTTGTGACGCAGAACCCGCTGGATATCCCCGACTCCGTGCTGGCGCAGTTGGGTAACCGGGTCCAGCATGCCCTGCGGGCCTTTACACCACGCGACCAGAAGGCCGTGAAATCCGCCGCCCAGACCATGCGGCAAAATCCGAAGATCGACCTTGAAACGACCATCACCGAACTCGCCGTAGGCGAGGCCCTGGTGAGCTTTCTCGACGACAAGGGACGACCCAGCGTGACTGAGCGTGTCTATGTGCTGCCTCCCGCCAGTCAGATCGGCCCCATCACGCCTGAGCAGCGCAAGACTTTGCTGGCCAGTTCGCTGCTGGCAGGCGTCTACGAAAAAACCGTGGACCGAGAATCGGCTTTCGAACTGCTGACCGGCCGGACCGAACAGCGCATGGCCGAAACGGCTTCGACCAAAAATGCGGCAGACGCCAAACAGGAAGAAGGCGACCGGGGACTGCTGGGCTCGCTGGGCGATCTGCTGGGCGGTGGTGCACGTCGCAGCCGCGCCAGCGCGGGTGAGCAACTCATCAAGAGTGCCGCCAGCTCGATCGGCCGTGAGGTCGGCCGACAGATCATCCGTGGCGTGCTTGGCGGTATCTTTGGCGGCAAGAAACGCTGACGCCGCATTTTGCCACCCTGCCACATTCACGCTACAAACATCCACCCTACTTTTGATTCAGGAGTTTTCACCATGAGCCAGCCGCCAGCCCCCAGCAACCTGCATGTCCATCTGGTAGACCATCCCCTGGTGCAGCACAAGCTCACCCTGATGCGCAAGAAAGAGGCCAGCACCAACAGCTTCCGGCGCCTGCTCAACGAGATCAGCATGCTCATGGCCTATGAGGTCACGCGCGACATGCCGATGCAGGATATTGAAGTCCAGACGCCGCTGGAAACCATGACAGCCCGCGTCATCGATGGCAAAAAACTGGTTTTCGTCTCCATCCTGCGGGCCGGTACCGGCATTCTCGATGGCATGTTGACCGTGGTACCCGGCGCGCGCGTGGGCCATGTTGGCCTGTACCGAGACCCCCAAACACTGCAGGCCGTGGAGTACTACTTCAAGATGCCCAAGGACATGCACGAGCGTGATGTGGTGGTGGTAGACCCCATGCTGGCCACCGGCAACTCCGCGGCAGCCGCGGTCGACAGGATCAAGGCCCTGAAACCCAAATCCATCAAGTTTGTCTGCCTGCTGACCTGCCCCGAAGGGATTGCCACCATGCACAAGGCGCACCCAGATGTGCCCATCTACACGGCCGCGGTGGACCGCCAGCTCAACGAACACGGCTACATACTGCCGGGCCTGGGGGACGCTGGTGACAGGATTTTCGGAACTCAGTAACTTGGCGTGGTCTCCTGACTGCGTCGCATTTTGATACCGAAACCCGACGCAGCCATGACCCGGCTGTGGCCTGGCGCCAGACAGGCTCAGCGCCTTCTGGCCGCCTTCACCCCACTCAGCTCCGCCACCAAACCCAAGACCTTGCCCAGTCGCGCCGAATCGGACACCTCGACCGTGAAGGTCATCCAGGCTGTGCCCTTGAACGACTGGCTCTGAACACCCGTCACGTTCATCTTCTCCTTGGCAAAAACCTCGGTGATATCGCGCAGCAAACCTTGCCGGTCCGAGGCTTCAACCGTCACATCCACCGGGTACATGGCATGCCCCTCTGATTTGGGCTGCCCCCACTCGACATCGATCACGCGGTCCCCGTTGCGAGCCACCAGTTCACGCAGGTTGGGACAGTCCGAGCGGTGCACGCTGACCCCCTTGCCGCGTGTCACAAAACCGCAGATAGGGTCAGGAGGTGCGGGCTTGCAGCACTTCGCCAGTTGCGTCAGCAAGGAGTCCATGCCCACCACCAGCACACCCCCCTTGGAGCCATCACCTGTCCCGCTCGGCTTTTTGAGCTGGAAGACTTCCTCCTGAGGCACCGAGGGCTCGGGGGGGCGCAGCAAAGTCTCAATGTTGTGCAGGGAAAACTCATCCTTGCCAACCACTTCGAACAGCTTGTCCGCAGAGTTGAAGCCGAGCTGAGAAGCCAGATCCTCCAGCTTGACCGAAGTCTTGCCTTCCCGCTGCAGCAGCTTCTCCACAGCCTCGCGTCCTTTTGCAACTGTCTCATGGGTGGCCAGGGCATTGAACCAGGCACGCACCTTGGCCCGGGCCCGGTGGCTGACCAGATAGCCCAGTTCGGCATTGAGCCAGTCGCGTGAGGGCCCCCCCTCCTTGGCGACGGTCACTTCCACGGTCTGACCGTTCTTGAGCGGTGTGTTGAGGGGCACCATCGCGCCATCCACCCGCGCACCGCGGCAGCGGTGGCCCAGGTTGGTATGCACACTGTAGGCAAAATCCACCGCCGTGGCCCCCTGCGGTAACTCCACAATCGCGGCATCGGGGGTGAGAACATAGATGAGGTCATCCATGACGGTTTGACCCTGGTCAACCCCGGAGAGGTCCCGCTCCCAGGCCAGCAGTTGCCGCAGCACCGCGATCTTGGCGTCGTATTCACTGCTGGCCGACACACCAGAATAGCCCTTGGCACCAGCCTCCTTGTAGGCCCAGTGCGCGGCCACACCCAGCTCGGCATGCTCATGCATCTCCTGTGTACGGATCTGGATCTCGATGGGCTTTCCGTCCTTGTCTCGCACGATGGTGTGCAGCGACTGGTAGCCATTGGCCTTGGGCTTGGCGATGTAATCGTCAAAGTCTTCCGTCTGCGGCTGAAACTGGCTGTGTACCCAGCTCAGCGCGGCATAACAGTCGGGCACGGAGCGCACGATGATGCGCAGCGCACGGATGTCGTAGACCTGATCGAAGCCGAGCGACTTGCCACGCATCTTCTTGACGATGCTGTAGATGTGCTTGGGGCGGCCCTGTACTGTGGCCTCAATCCCCTGGGTCTTGAGCTCCTCTTCCAGCCTGACACGCAGCTCCTCGACATAGGCTTCACGCTCAGCGCGCTTCTCATCCAGCAGCCGCGCCACTTCGCGGTAGGTTTCTGCTTCCAGGAAGCGGAACGACAGATCCTCCATTTCCCATTTGATGTCACGGATACCGAGGCGGTTGGCCAAGGGGGCAAATACCTGCAACGACTCCCGTGCCACACTCTCCGGCACGGTCTTGCGGGTCGCAGCGTAGTGACGCAGTGTCTGCAGCCGCGAGGCCAGCCGAAGCAGCACCACCCGAAGGTCGCGCGAGAACGCCAGCAGCATCTTGCGTACATTCTCGGTCTGTGCCGCCGCTGTTTGGGCCATCGGAATGGGGGTGCTGGAACGCGACTGCTCCGTCAAGGCCGCGCGTGCCTGACGCTGTACCCGTACCAGCTTGGTTGTTTCCACCGCTAAAGTGGCGAAGTTATCGCCAAACGCCTTGGCAATCACGTCCAGAGGACGGGTCAGGTGCTCGCAGGTATAAACCAGATAGGCTGCAGCCTGCATTGCTTCCGAGCCACCAATGTCCTTCAGGATTTTGGCCACGGCATCAGCATGGGCCAGGGTGTTCTCACCCGTGTCAAGCGTCTCGCTGGCAATCAGGGGTTCGGCAAAGGCACGCGCGCGCGCCAAGGCATTCACCTGCTCGGGCAGGCTATGCGCGGTTGCCGCAATCAACTCCGGAACTTGTGCCGACTCGCTGTGCTCGGCGGTAAGACTTTTCATCAGGATTCCATGAACTCAAGAGGTCAACAAAAAGGACTTGATCACATCCTGTTGATCCCTTGCAACAAAAGTAGGGGCATGACCAATGCCCTCGAGTTCCACCAGCCTGGCCTTCGGGCCACGCTGCGTCATGGCGTGTGCCGTCTCACGTGACAGCAGATCCGATTGCGCTCCTCGTATAAGCAAGGTCTGTGCCTTGATGCCGTCATACAAGTGCCACAACATGGCTTCTCCCTGCGCAGCCAATTCAGGTGTCACGGCACGGAATGGCACCCCAATGGAGGGGTCGTAATGCAGCGTGACTTGCCCGCTGCCATCCTCCAGCGGCTTGACCATGTGCTGCGACAACGCCAGCCACTGCTCTGGCGTATGAGGGCCAAAACCGCGTGAGATCGCCCACATCGCATCAGCCGCCTGTTGCACCGAGTCGAAACGACCGGTCTGCCCCAGATACGTACCAATGCGTTGCAGTGCCTGCCACTGAATGGTCGGCCCCACATCGTTGAGTACCAGTCGGCGCACCGGCACGGGCAAAGGCACATCGGCTTGACCACACAGTGCCATGCCGATCAGTCCGCCCATGCTGGTGCCCACCCAGTCGAGCGTGGTGGGTTTCAGATGCGCCAGCAGCACCAGCATGTCAGCCGCATAGGTCGGAATCTGATAGCCAGCCGGATCCTTGAGCCAATCGCTGCGCCCCCGCCCCACGACATCGGGGCAAACCACACGCAGCTCTGAGCAAAGGGTTTTGGCCAGCGCATCAAAATCGCGGCCCTGGCGTGACAGGCCGTGCGCACACAGAACGACATGCGGATTGGCAGGGTCTCCCCATTCCCAGTAGGCCATGCGATGACCTCCTGAGGCATCAGGACAGGGTACGTAGTTCAGCGTAGGCTCGGACATGGTGAAATTGATAGCTTGATAATGGTGGTCAGCGACCCGGTGTGCCACAGAATGAGCACCATCACTGCATCCTAATTCAATTACAAACCCCTGATCGGAGAAGCAACATGCTAAAAGGCAAAACCGCCCTCGTTACCGGATCCACCAGCGGCATTGGACTCGGTATTGCCAAGTCACTGGCACGCCAGGGCGCCAATATTGTGCTCAACGGCTTTGGGGACATCGATGCGCCCAAGGCCGCAATTGCCGGACTCGGCGTCAAAGTTGCGTACCACGGTGCCGACATGAGCAAGCCCTCCGAGATTGCAGACATGATGGCCTTTGCCGCCAGCGAGATGGGGCGCGTGGACATTCTGGTCAACAACGCTGGCATCCAGCACGTGGCGCGCATCGAGTCGTTCCCCGTAGACAAATGGGATGCCATCATCGCCATCAACCTCTCCAGCGCCTTCCATGCCACCCGTCTGGCCCTGCCCGCCATGCAGGCGGCCAACTGGGGCCGCATCATCAACGTGGCCTCAGCCCATGGCCTGGTCGGTTCGCCTGAAAAATCGGCCTATGTCGCTGCCAAGCATGGCATCGTGGGCCTGACCAAGGTGACGGCGCTGGAAAATGCCACCAGTGGAGTGACCTGCAATGCCATCTGCCCCGGCTGGGTGCTGACGCCACTGGTTCAAAAGCAGGTGGATGCCAGGGCAGTTGCCCAGGGCATCTCCAATGAAGAGGCCCAAAAGCAGTTGCTCGGCGAGAAAGAGCCTTCCATGCAATTCACCACGCCCGAGGAACTGGGCGAACTCGCGGTCTTCTTCTGTTCACCCGCTGGCAACAATGTTCGCGGTGTGGCCTGGAATATGGATGGTGGCTGGGTTGCTCAGTAAGGATTTTGGCAGTCAGCCCTATGTGTATTGCGGCATGTGCTACGAAAACAATAGCAATTTCCGGGAATCAGGCTGGCTGGCCTGGCATCACTCAGCTGGAGCTAGCTGAAAGGCAATGACGCGGCTTCGGCGCACCCTATGCGCCGGGCCCGCCTTGGCTCAGGTGGTTTGCAGCAAGGCCATCCCCTACTTGAGCTGAATCGTTCCCGACACGCTGACGTCCACGACAGCCTTGCCCGCCTCCACCGGCACGGGCGCATCCTCCGCAGAAGAACGCATGGTCTTGGCCTGCATGAAGGCGCGCGGCGGCTCTGCGGCATTACCGGCCTGGATAGACACCTCACGCAAGCTGTAGCGCTCGAAGCCAAAGCCACGGGCGATTTCATTCGCCCGCGATTTGAAATTTTCAATCGCCAAAACCTGCGCTTCACTTTGTGCCTTGGCACGCTGGCTTTGGCTCAGACCAAAACGCATCTGGCCCATGGTCAAGGTCTGGATACGACCAGCGGTCTGGCTGATGCGTTGGATAT
Organism: Gammaproteobacteria bacterium; assembly: GCA_018815325.1. Taxonomy (GTDB): domain Bacteria; phylum Pseudomonadota; class Gammaproteobacteria; order Burkholderiales; family Burkholderiaceae_C; genus JAHIYE01. The sequence goes on from JAHIYE010000026.1 coordinate 188,118, forward strand.
CCTGCCCTTCCAGCACCAACTCCACCGAGCCTTGCCAGCCGTTGATCTTGCCATCACGTCCATAGCGGGGACGCAAATTGAAGTTGCCCGTGTGCACTTCCATTTCGCCCGGCTTGGAGGCCTTGCTGGCCTCGATGAGGGCGGTATCCAGCGCGGTCTTGAGCTGCGTCTGAACTGTCCCGGCGTCCGCCCCCTCACGCGTGGTCGTCATGTTCAAGGTCAGCCAGTCCTGCGCCACCTCGACCGTTGCACTGGCGGACAGGTTCACCAGGTTTTGCAGCATCCCCTGCTCCCGATCCTGTGCACTTGCCCCCATTGTCGCCACTGAGGCAAACAAGAAAATCATGAGTCTGGTGGTCGTTTGCAACTTGATATCCTTAAAAAATGGTGGCCAGCTCTCACGGCACGGCAAATAAATGCTATGCCCAAGACTTCTGGCACAAGGTTCCTAGCCACACATGCTAACGCGACAGCGAGCCAGCCAGACTCTTCTGCTGCTGTCGAAGCTGCTGGCGCAACACAATGTGCTCTTCGGCTGATAGTTGCCTGGGCGGTATGGATGTACCGGCGTCCGGTAGATGCTGGTCACGCACCGCCTCCCGCAATGTCATGCTGCGCTGTTCTTGTTGCATCGGCATCTGCATGGCACGTGTCGGTTCGGCGTGTACCAGTGGGCTGACAACAAAGATGCCCCCTACGATCGCTTGTAAAAATTTCCTCATAGCTTGACCCAAGGCTAGACAAAAGGATATTGAGGACTCGAATCACCTGAAAATCCACGATGACCCGCAACATGTGTAACATAGTGTCACATCGACGCCTGAAACCCGGAAATCCAGCCGCAAGCCCTGCAGAATCGCCATTGTTACAAATTAATGGTGCTCATCATGACTCAAGCTGCCAGCCGTTCCGACAAGATTCTTATCGTAGATGACGATTCACGCATCCGCGACCTGTTGCGACGCTACCTGACACAGGAAGGCTTCGAGGTCTTCCAGGCCGAGGATGGCACCACGCTCAACCGCATCCTGCTGCGTGAAAATGTCGACCTGATCGTTCTCGACCTCATGCTGCCCGGCGAGGACGGGCTCTCGATCTGCCGGCGACTTCGGGCGGCCAATGACCGCACACCCATCATCATGCTGACCGCCAAGGTGGAGGACGTGGACCGCATCGTCGGACTTGAGGTCGGGGCAGACGACTACCTGGGCAAACCTTTTAACCCGCGCGAGCTGCTGGCCCGCATCCATGCCGTGCTGCGCCGCCGGCCCACCCACGAGGCCCCTGGCGCACCTTCGGGCGACAACGAAGTCGTGAGTTTCGGCCCCTTCACCTTTGACATGAGCGCACGCACCCTGGTCAAGGACGGCGAAGACCAACCGCTGACCACCGGCGAATTCGCCATGCTCAAAGCCTTGGTACGCCACCCACGCCAGCCCCTGTCTCGTGAAAAACTCGCACAACTCGCTCGCGGCCGTGATTTCGAACCCTATGACCGCAGCTTGGACGTGCAGGTCTCCCGACTTCGCAAGCTCATCGAAGTCGATGCAGCATCCCCCCGCTACATCCAGACTGTCTGGGGCGTGGGTTATGTGTTTGTGCCAGATGGCACGGCCTGATTTTGCGCAGTTCCATCTTCCAGCATTCAACCCGACGCAGCAAATCTGTGCGGGATGCTGACGATACTTTCCTGGATCTCGACAACCCGGCGCCCATCCAACCCGACCCGGAGGATCAGGAAAGCTCCAAGCGGCTGGGTTTCAACCTCTTCTGGCGGACCTTCTTTCTGCTGGCACTGCTGTTGTTTGGCAGCATCCTGGCCTGGCTGCAGACGCTGCGCTCGCTGGAGTTCGAACCCCGCGCCGTGCAGGCAGCCCAGCAGATTGCTTCGCTGGTCAACCTGAGTCGCGCCGCGCTGGTGTACTCCGACGCCATTGCCCGCGTCTCCCTGCTCAAGACCATCTCCGAGCAAGAAGGCTTGCTGATTGAGCCGCGTGAACCCACGGACCGGTATGAGCCTTTTGACAACGATGCTCTGGGGCAGCGAATATCCTCCGAAGTGATTGCCCGGCTGGGTCCTGGCACCCTGGTAGCCAACAGCGTGAACCAGAAGCCTGGACTGTGGATCGGCTTTGTGATCGATCGCGACAACTACTGGATGCAGGCCGACCGGGCACGTTTCAACAGCACAGGTGGCAAAACCTGGATCACGTGGCTCGTCATCGCCGTGATTCTCTCGCTGGCTGGGGCAGCCCTGATTGCACGGCTGATCAACCGTCCGCTCAAACAACTGTCGTTTGCAGCCAGCCGGCTGCGGGACGGCGACTTCATGGCCAGCCGCCTGAACGAAAAAGTGGCCACCACCGAAATCCGTGAGGTCAACATCGGCTTCAACCGCATGGCCCAAAAGCTCGCCAAGATCGAGCAGGACCGGGCCGTGATGCTGGCCGGCATCTCGCACGACCTGCGCACACCCCTGGCCCGCCTGCGACTGGAAGCCGAGATGAGCGTGGCTGACATCGATGCCCGGGACCACATGGTGGCGGACATCGAACAGCTCGACGCCATCATCGACAAATTCCTGGACTACGCGCGACCCGATCACATCAGCATGTCGCCCGTGCTGCTCAATGACGTCATCAGGGCTTGCCTGTATGCCGTCAAGGACATCCCCGACCTGCGCTTCAACATCGATCTCAACGAGGACATCATGGTGTTGGCGGACAAGGTGGAGCTCAGCCGCGTGATCTCCAACCTGATCGAGAATGCGAGGCGCTACGGCAAGACACCCGAGACCGGCATTGCCGTGGTGGACATTGCCGCACGGACACGGGACAAATGGGTTTTGCTCAAGGTACGTGACCACGGCATGGGCGTGGCCACGGAACATCTGCCCAACCTGACCAAGCCCTTCTTTCGGGGCAATGCGGCACGCACAGCCGCCAAGGGCGCGGGCCTGGGCCTGTCGATCGTGGAAAAAACCATCAAGCGCATGGGCGGCCTGTTTGCCGTGGTCAATACCTCCTCAGGCGGACTCGCTGCACACATCAGGTTGCAGCGCCCTCCCAAGGCTTGACAAAATACCTGCCAAATTGGCCTGTAGCCCTTGATGAATATGCGTGAATAGCTATTAAAACAGTAGCACCACCGCGCGGGCTTCGATACTCCTGCCCTCCCCTACCGGGCCCATTTTCTCGGCCGTCTTGGCTTTCACGTTGACCTGCTCCACATCCAGGTCCAGCGCCTGTGCAATGCGCGTGCGCATGGCAGCGATATGCGGCGCCAGGCGGGGGGCCTGGGCCACCACGGTGCTGTCCACATTGCCGATCTGAAACCCTTTTTCTCTCACGCGCCGAGCAGCCTCACGCAGCAGTTGCACCGAATCTGCCCCTTTGAAGCTCGGGTCCGTATCCGGAAAATGCGTGCCGATATCTCCCAAGGCGGCAGCCCCCAGCAGCGCATCGGTGATGGCGTGCAGCAGCACATCAGCATCCGAATGCCCAAGCAGCCCCAGGGTGTGCGGTATTTCCACCCCCCCCATGATGAGTTTGCGGCCGGCCACCAGGGCATGCACATCCCATCCCTCGCCTATGCGTAGTTTCATCGTCCCATCCTTATGGCATCCTGCTGACGGGCCCGCAACACGGCCTCGGCCAGCGCAAAGTCTTCCGGGTAGGTCACCTTGAAATTCTGGGCACTGCCCGGCACCAGCCGCGGTTGGTGTCCCATGGCTTCGATCGCGCTGGACTCATCGGTCACCTGTGCGCCTGCCTGCGCGAGGGCCTGGCTCAACACGCCAATACGAAACATCTGTGGCGTCTGCGCCAGCCATTTGTCGCTTCGGTCCAATGTTTCAGCGACGCGGCCACCATCCTCCCGCTTGAGCGTATCGGGCAACTTGTGCGCCAGCAAGCCACCCACAGCATCCCCCTCGCAGGCCGCGATAAGCTGGCTGATTTGCGCCGGGGTGATCAAACAGCGTGCTGCATCGTGCACCAGCACCCAGTCTTCGGCTCCGGCGCCTTGTTGCACAAGCTGGTCCAGCCCGTTGGTAACGCTTGCGGCTCTGGTCGCACCACCACAGCTGGCAACCTGAACAGCCACACCCAGGTCTTTCAGGAACCCATCTCCTGGGGCCACCACAACCAGGGTCCGGGCAATCCTGGGCACCGCAGCAAAGGCGTCAAGCGTGTGCATCACCATGGGCCGCCCCGCAAGGGGCTGGTACTGCTTGGGGCCGGTAGCCGTAGCGCCAAGCGCACGGCTTCCGGTACCGGCGCAGGGAATCAGCGCCCAAAAGGCGGTGGCGTGTGAGGAAAGAGGGATGGAATCGGTCATGAGTAGAGCGCCATTCTAAAACTCTGGACCTTTGTGCAAGGCGGCAGACACCGACTGTCTTCCGCACCCTCGTTAAAATCGGTGCTGAGAACAGTTTCACACCCCCCGCTTTTGCAGCAGGGGGTGTTTTGTATTTGTGAATATCAATGGACCTACCCAAACTTCAAGCCGGCAAACGTTTCATCCTGCCCCGCCCTGCGGGTTCAGCCGATGCATTGATGCTGGGACAGCTGGCGCTGCGCGAGAAAGCCGACCACAAGCTCACGGCCATCGTCACCGCTGATGCCACCGATGCCCAGCGTTTGATGGAGGAGATTGCCTTTTTCGCCCCCGAACTGCGCTGCGCCCTCTTTCCCGACTGGGAAACCCTGCCCTACGACACGTTTTCACCCCACCAGGACCTGATCAGCGAGCGCCTGGCCACCCTCTGGCGCCTGCACGATGCCAGTGGCCAGCGCGAAGGCGACAGCGGTGTCGATGTGGTCATCGTGCCAGCCACCACGGCCCTCTATCGGCTCGCACCACCGAGCTTTTTGGCGGGCTATACCTTTGCCTTCAAGGTCAAACAAAAGCTCGATGAAGCCCAGTTGCGTGCCCAGCTCACGCTGGCTGGCTACAGCCACGTGACGCAGGTGGTGAGCCCCGGGGAATATGCGGTGCGCGGCGGCCTGATAGACCTGTTCCCCATGGGCTCACTCGTGCCCTACCGGGTGGATCTGTTCGACAACGAGATCGACTCGATCCGCACCTTTGACCCCGACAGCCAGCGCAGCCTCTACCCCGTACCCGAGGTACGCCTGCTGCCTGGTCGTGAGTTCCCGATGGACGAGGACAGCCGCACCAAGTTCCGCCGGCGCTGGCGCGAACTGGTCGAGGGCGACCCGACCAAGAGCCGCATCTACAAGGACGTAGGCGCGGGCGTACCGACATCCGGCATCGAGTACTACCTGCCGCTGTTTTTTGAGGAAACGGCCACGGTGTTCGACTACCTGGGGGAGCAAGCCACGGTCGTACTGCATGGTGAGCTGGAGCCGGCCTTCCAGCGCTTCTGGCAGGACACCCGCGACCGCTATCGCCTGGCCCAGGGCGATCCCGAGCGGCCTGTGCTGCCACCCGAGATGCTGTTCCTCGGCATTGAGCAGTTTTACGCGCGCGCCAATACGCTGCCGCAGTTTGTGGTTCGGCCCACTACCGAGGATGCCGCAGACAACGCGTCTTACCAGAAGCTTGAAGACCTCAGTGTCGTGCGCGGCGCCGAAGACCCGCTGGCCCGACTCAAGACCCATGCGCGCAACACCACACACCGCCTGCTGGTGCTGGCTGAGAGCGATGGCCGCCGGGAAAGCCTGCTCGACTTCCTGCGCGCCAGCAGCCTGAGTCCACCGGCCTTTGATTCGCTTGAAGAGTTCCAGTCCAGTGAAGAAAAGTTCGGCATTGCCACCTCTGGCCTCAATGTGGGCTTCAGCTGGCTGGACCAGAGCATTGACTTCATCACCGAGACCGAGTTGTTTGCCGCTGGTCCCACCACCCGGCGGCGCAAGAAACAGGAGCAGGTCAGCGATGTCGAAGCCCTGATCAAGGACCTGAGCGAGCTCAACCTGGGTGATCCGGTCGTGCACTCGGCACATGGCATTGGCCGCTACCGTGGCCTGGTCAACATGGCGCTGGGGCAGATGCAGGCCAATGGTGAGCCTGAAATGCAGGAGTTCCTGCATCTCGAATACGCCGACAAGGCGGTGCTCTATGTTCCCGTCAGCCAGTTGCAGCAGATCAGCCGCTACACCGGTGTCAGCGCAGACGAGGCACCGTTGCACCGCCTGGGCAGCGGCCAGTGGGAGAAGGCCAAACGCCGTGCGGCCGAGCAGATCCGCGACTCTGCGGCCGAACTGCTCAACATCTATGCACGCCGCGCGGCCCGTGAGGGCCACCCGTTCCGCTATTCGCCTGGCGACTATGAGACCTTTGCGAATGATTTCGGCTTCGAGGAAACAGCCGACCAGCATGCCGCCATCCACGCGGTGATTCAGGACATGATCTCGCCGCGGCCCATGGACCGGCTGGTCTGTGGTGACGTGGGCTTCGGCAAGACCGAGGTGGCCTTGCGGGCCGCCTTCATTGCCGTCACAGGTGGCAAGCAGGTGGCGTTTCTCGCCCCTACCACGCTCCTGGCCGAGCAGCACTACCAGACCCTGGTGGACCGGTTCAGCAAGTGGCCTGTCAAGGTGGCCGAGGTGTCGCGCTTTCGCTCGGGCAAGGAGGTCAATGCCTCGCTCAAGGGACTGGAAGACGGCACGGTGGACATTGTCGTGGGCACCCACAAGCTGCTCAGCGAATCCACCAGGTTCAAGAACCTGGGCCTGCTCATCATCGACGAGGAACACCGCTTTGGCGTGCGCCACAAGGAGGCCATGAAAGCCCTGCGCGCCGAGGTCGACGTGCTCACCCTCACAGCCACCCCCATCCCGCGTACGCTGGGCATGGCACTGGAAGGCCTGCGCGACCTCAGCGTGATTGCCACCGCGCCCCAGCGCCGTCTGGCGATCAAGACCTTTGTGCGTACCGAAGGCAATGGCGTGATCCGCGAGGCCGTGCTGCGCGAACTCAAACGGGGCGGCCAGGTCTACTTCCTGCACAACGAGGTCGAGACCATCGAGAACCGACGCGCCAGACTCGAAGAACTGCTGCCCGAGGCGCGTATCGCCGTGGCGCATGGCCAGATGCCCGAGCGCCAGCTCGAAGCCGTGATGCGCGACTTTGTGGCGCAGCGCTACAACCTGCTGCTGTGCTCCACCATCATCGAGACCGGCATCGATGTGCCCACCGCCAACACCATCGTGATGAGCCGGGCCGACAAGTTTGGCCTGGCCCAGTTGCACCAGCTGCGTGGCCGCGTGGGGCGAAGCCACCATCAGGCCTACGCCTACCTCATGGTGCCCGACCTGGAAAGCCTGACCAAGCAGGCCAGCCAGCGGCTCGACGCCATCCAGCAGATGGAGGAATTGGGCTCAGGCTTTTACCTCGCCATGCACGACCTGGAGATCCGGGGCGCCGGTGAGGTGCTGGGCGAGAACCAGAGCGGCAACATGCTGGAGGTGGGGTTTCAGCTCTACAACGAAATGCTGTCCGAGGCCGTGCGCTGCCTCAAGGCCGGCGTTGAACCGGACCTGATGGCGCCCATGAGCGTCACCACCGACATCAACCTGTATGCCCCGGCACTCCTGCCCAACGACTACTGCGGCGATGTGCATCTGCGCCTGAGCTTTTACAAGAAGCTGGCGACCGCCAAGACCTCGGAGCAGATCGACGCGCTGCTCGAGGAAATCGTGGACCGTTTCGGCAAGCTGCCCCCTCAGGCACAGACCCTGATCGACGTGCACCGGCTGCGGGTCATTGCCAAACCCTACGGCGTGGTCAAGGTCGATGCGGCACCTGGCGTCATCACCATCACCTTCAGGAAAAATCCGCCGATTGACGGCATGCGCATCATCGAGTTGATCCAGAAGAACCGCCATATCAAGCTGGCCGGCAACGAAAAACTGCGCATCGAGCGCGAACTCCCCGATCCCAAGGCCCGTGCCCAGATGGTGCGCGATGTGCTGCGCTCGCTGGGTCAACCCACCAAAGAAACTGTCGAAGCATGAGCATCCAAGAAGTCTCCCCGGGCCTGGTCATCCAGGGCATCAGCCCACCACTTCGCCTGCGCGATTTCAAGCTGATCGCCTTCGACATGGACTCCACCCTCATCAACATCGAGTGCGTGGACGAGATCGCCGATGCCGTGGGCCGCAAGGCCGAGGTGGCAGCCATCACCGAAGCGGCCATGCGGGGCGAGATTACCGATTTCAAGGACAGTCTGCGCCGCCGTGTGGCCTTGCTCAAAGGGGTGTCACTGACGAGCATGGAGGCGGTCTACCGGGAGCGGCTGCAACTCAACCCGGGCGCGGCAGAACTCGTAGCTGCCTGCAAGGCAGTTGGCATGAAGGTGCTGCTGGTGAGCGGCGGCTTCACCTTCTTCACCGACCGCGTGCGCGACCGGCTGGCGATCGACTTCACGCGCTCCAACGTGCTTGAGGTGCATGATGGCGTGCTGACCGGTCGCATGCTTGACCAGCCCTGGGGCGATATCTGTGATGGTGCAGAAAAACGCAAGACGCTGCTGGAGACCTGTGCCCAGCTCGGCATCAGCCCGCAGCAGGCCATTGCCATGGGTGACGGCGCCAACGATCTGCCCATGATGGGCGCATGCTCAGACGCTGGCGGCCTCTCGGTGGCCTACCATGCCAAGCCGAAAGTGCGTGAGCAGGCCATGGTGGCCATCAACAGCGGCGGGCTGGACCGGCTGCTGGACATACTGCGCTAAGCCAGTGCCTGGCTGCAGGTTTTATAAGCCCTCTTCTGATCAGCCCTGCTCCACCACAGGCCGCCCCGCTTGCACCACGAAGCGTGCCAGGGTTTCAATGGCCGCGTCCTGTTGCGTCACGTCATCGACCACCCGCAAGGTGGTGCTGAGCCGCCCGGGCGTGAACTCCACCACACCGTAGCCTTTGCGCTCGGCCTCGGCAAATACAAAATGCGGGTTCTCGACCAGACGCTCGGCCAGCTTGCCATTGCCGCCCGAGCGTGAGGTGATGCTGGTGCCGCAGAACTCCACCCCCACACAGGGGCTGTCAGGATCTGCGTAGTCCGCCTTGACATGGCCCACCCAGTTCTCATGCACATCGCCGCCCAGCAGCACGGGGTTGGGCAAGGCTTGCTGGCCCAGTGCATCCGTCAAACGCCGACGCGCAGCCGCATAGCCATCCCAGCCATCGTTCCACAGGCTTTGCCCGGGGCCGGGCTTGAAATCCCGCTGGCCAAATACCGACTGCTGGCCGATCACGTTCCAGACACCCTGCCCCGTGACTGCCTTGCCAAATTCGCTGCTCAGCCAGGCCTCCTGCTCCTTGCCAAGCAGGCTGCGCCGGGGATCGCGCCAATCTGGACACTGGGTCGGGTTCAATGTGCTGGCGCCCAGTTTGCCGCCACGGGTACACACCTGCGGGTCCTTGTACTGCCGTGCGTCGAGCAAATACAGCGAAGCCAGCTGACCATGCTGCACACGACTGTACAAGCGCATCTCGGCACCGCTGTGCAAGCCCGCCATGGCACGGATCAGGCTGGCCGCACGGATCGGCATGTGCTCGTAAAACGCCTGGTAGGCCGCCGCACGACGCGCCGCAAAGTCGTTCACGGCGGGACCACTGTCACCGGCCTGCAAACCGGCGTAGTCGTTCTGCACCTCATGGTCATCCCAGGTTAGCAGCCAGGGACAGGCCGCATGCATGGCCTGCAAATCGGCATCGCTCTTGTGCAGCGCATAGCGCTGGCGGTAATCGTCCAGCGTTGTCACCCAGCCGCCCGTAGGCTGGCGCACCGCCTTGAGGGCGCCAGGGTATTCATAGATGTAGTCGCCCAGAAACATCACGAGGTCCAGGTTCTCATCGCGCATGTGACGGTAGGCGCTGTAATAGCCATGCTCCCAGCGCTGGCAGGAAGCATAGGCCAGGCGCAGCTTGTCTACCTTGGCGCCCGGGCTGGCCAGGGTGCGAGTACGTCCTGTCGGGCTGATGGCATCACCCATCTTGAAGCGGTAAAAATACCAGCGGTCCGGCGCCAGACCGGCCGGCTCTACATGCACCGAATGCGCAAGTTCAGGCAGGGCCTGGGCCTGGCCGCTGCGCACCACCCTGGTGAATTTGTCGTCGTCGGCCAGTTCCCATTGCACCGTCATGGCGGCTTGATGTGCCTGCGGCAAGGACGGATGCAGCAAACGTGTCCACAGCACGACCGAGTCGTGCGTGGGTGAGCCACTGGCCACCCCCAGCGAGAATGGGTTGTCACTCAGGCGTGCCTGACTCCAGGCACTGCGCGGCAACCAGAAACTGGTGGCACAGGCTGCCGCGAGCTGCAGCAGTTGGCGGCGGTCTGTGCTGGCACGATGTGTCATGTCTGTGGCTCTTGGAAGGCGAATGCAGATAATGCCGGCCCGACGGTCAGCAGCACGCCAAGTTACCACAGTCTTGCACGCACAAAATAGCTATATTTTCAATAGCATGCCACGCTTTATTTGAAAGGGCTGGCGTCTGAATCAATGCCTGAATCAACAAGCAGAACGAAGCTTGAACACGGCAGCCCTGCTGAGCTGCCCCTGCTGAACGGCCCCTGCTGTACGGAAGAGCTGACAGGCTTATTCCGTGTCGGTGTAATGGCGCCATTGCCGCAAGGCATTTCGCATCGTCAGCACCTGACGTTCGAACCGGGGGCACACCTTGCAGGCAGCCATGTGCAGCCGCAGCGCAATCCGGTCAGACAGCGGCAGCAGGCGGTCCTCCCGTGCGATGAGGAGTGCCGTGGTCTCCTTGCAGGTGCGCATCAAGAGCATGGTGGCTCCGGGGGCGTGCTGGAGGTCGGAAAATGGCTGAACATGAAGATCTGTCGGCTGCTAGACAGGATTCTTACAAGCCGCTGGTCACCCGCAGCAGAAAACCCTGACCCGGGTGGGCAAAACGGACTACCATGGTGTCATCAATCGAAGTGACACGGGGTGGGCAGGCTGATGGACTGGATGGAGTTGCTGAACATGGCGTTTCGCTTTGACCACTATGTGGGCGACGTCATAGCAATGCACAGTACGGTGTTCTACCTGGCCGTGTTCGCCGTCGTGTTTTGCGAGTTCGCCTTCCTGCCGCTGTTTTTCCTGCCGGCTAATCCCCTGATATTCACCACCGGCGCCTTCTGTGCCTCCGGCCTGCTGAACATCTGGCTCCTGCTGCCCCTGCTGACGTTCGCCCTGTTCAGCGGCAGTTTGCTCAACTACCGGATCGGCCGAGTGGTCGGACAGCGCTTCAGCACCCGCGAGCGCAGGTGGCTGAACCCGGCCTCGCTGCACAGGACACGCCGGTTTTATGAGGAGTACGGCAGCATCACCTTCCTGCTGTCGCCCTTCATTGCTGTGGTGCGCACCTTTGCGCCGTTCGTCGCCGGCATGTCGGCCATGAGCTTGCGCAAGTACCTGAGCTATGTCTTGCTCGGTGCTGTCATCTGGGTTGCACTGCTACTCAGTGGGGGCTATTTCTTCGGCAACGTCCCCCTGGTGCGCGAGCACATGAGCTCAATCGCCCTGCTGGGTGTTGCGCTGGCCCTGTTCGCCATCGCGCTCAGTGCAGCCTGGAAGTACCTTGCCGGCCGTGCCACCAGACAGCGCACCTCATCCTGATATCCGGTGCAAAGCCCATGTGGCCAAGCGGGCACACGCGCTCAGTCTGCCAGCGCCTTCATCACGGTATACAGATCCGACTTGCCTTCAAATCCGATGCCGGGAAGCTCAGGCATGGTAATGAAGCTGTCCTGCACCCGCACGCCGTCCGGGAAGCCGCCATAGGGCTGGAACAGGTCGGGGTAACTCTCATTGCCACCCAGGCCCAGCCCGGCTGCAATATTGAGTGACATCTGATGCCCACCGTGTGGAATGCAGCGGCGTGGCGACCAGCCATGGGTCTTGAGCACCTCCAGCGTGCGCTGGTATTCGCACAGACCGTACGAGAGCGCGCAATCAAACTGCAGCCAGTCGCGGTCAGGCCGCATGCCGCCGTAGCGAATCAGGTTGCGCGCGTCCTGATGGCTGAACAGGTTTTCGCCTGTGGCCATGGGGCCCGGGTAAAAGTCGGCCAGCGCGGCCTGGAGCTGGTAGTCCAGCGGGTCTCCGGCTTCCTCGTACCAGAACAAGGGGTACTCACGCAGCATCCTGGCGTAGGCAATCGCCGTTTCAAGGTCAAAACGGCCATTCGCATCCACAGCCAGGCGGGCCTGCGAGCCGATTTCATCGAGCACGGCCTCGATGCGGCGCCGGTCCTCCTCAACCGGGGCCCCGCCGATCTTCATCTTCACCACGCTGTAGCCGCGGTCGAGATAGCTGCGCATCTCGGCCCGCAGCGCCGCGTCGTCCTTGCCCGGGTAGTAATAACCGCCGGCCGCGTAGACAAACACCCTGGGATCGGCCTGCAGCCCATGCCGCTCGGCCAGCAGGCGGAACAAGGGCTTGCCGGCGATCTTGGCCGTCGCATCCCAGATCGCCATGTCCAGCGTACCGACGGCCACCGAGCGCTCACCATGGCCGCCGGGCTTCTCGTTGTTCATCATCGCAGCCCAGGCGCGATCGGGGTCCAGGTTGGTCCCCGCATCGTCAAGCAAGGACTCGGGCCCGGCTTCCAGCAGGCGCGGTGCAAAACGCTCGCGGATCAGTCCGCCCTGGCCGTAGCGCCCATTCGAGTTGAAGCCATAACCCACCACCCGACGACCATCCCGCACCGCATCCGTGACCACCGCCACCAGGCTCGTGGTCATTTTGGAGAAATCGATATAGGCATTGCGAATCGGTGAGGCAATGGGCTTGGTGACCTCGCGGACATCGATGATGCGGACTGACATGTACTTGCGTCTCTTTCTTGTCGTAGGTTGTTGTCGTGCTGCGCATTCTCAACGCGGCGCACTGACATCGGTAGGCCAACGGAGCGATCACTGACCACTGGCCGGGATGCTGGCAAATTTTATCGGGCTGCGTGCGCAGTTGCAGTGGCGTGCGCGGGCTCAGTCGACATCATGTCCGCTGCGGCGCCACGGCCGCGCCCTGAATGCCATGACGCTTGAGCGCATCAGCCACAAAGCCGCTGGCCTTCATGTCTTCCACAAAGGCCGCCAGCGCATCGGCTGCCGCCTGACCGCGCGCCTTGGGCAGGCCCATAGCCTGCTCGATCACCATGAAGCGGCCCGGCAGCAAACGCAGACCCGGGATGCGCTGGGCATCGGCCTGCAGTTGCTGCTTGACGCCGGCTGCCACGTCCAGCACCTCGGCGATGAAGGTGTCTACCACCGCCTGCGAACTCGCCGCACGCACGATTTGCGCGTGCTGGAGCGAACGGCTCAGAAAGAGGTCATAGGCACTGCCGGCGCCTACCGTCACGCGCGTGCCTGGCTGGTCAACCTCCTCATTGGATTGCAAAGGCGAGTATTCCCGCACCAGGTAGCTGCCTTCAATCAGCACATAAGGGGCGGTAAAGGCAATGCCCTCGCCACGCAGCGGGTCGACCGCAAAGAAACCCACATCCGCCAGCCCGGTTTTCACGGCCTCCACAGATTTGCTGGCTGTGTCAAACACCACCAGTTCCAGCGCCACGCCCAGTTGCTCGGCCAAAGCACGGGCCAGATCGATCGACACCCCCACAGGCGCGCCCGTGACAGCATCCCTGTTCGCCAGGATCGGGTTGCCCAGGTTGATCGATGCGTGCAACCGGCCGTCGGGTGCAAAAGCAGTCACCAGAGAAGAATCCATGTTCCATCACTCCTCAAAAATGATTCGTATCGTTTAGCGCCTGCCTGTCAGGCCTGCCACACACCATAGCCCGCTTCGCGCAGTGCGATAGCGAGTTCCACCTCCATGTCGCGTGCCCCCTCATATGGCATGGGGTTGTACATGGCATAGAGCGCAGGCAGCAGTCGCAGGCCGTATTGACGCACATAGGTGTTGGACTGAATGCCCGCCTTGTGCTTGTCAAAGCGCACATCCGGATTCAGCCCCGTCATGCCCACATAGACGCAGGGCTTGGCCAGGTCGTAGTCCGGGTTGGCACGGCGAAAGCGCGCCAGATTCCACACCTCATCGGACAACTCGACCACATAGACATGGTAGTGGTGACGACGAGGCGTACGAGGTGAAGCCGTCGCCACGTTCCTAGAGCTTGCTGAAGTTGAGCAGGCGGGTTGCAATCAGGGTCTCCACCATGAAGCACACCAGTGCCAGCAGAAAGCACGCCACACCGGAGAGAAAGCTCACCATGGCGATACGCAGATTCTGGAAGTTGTTGATCTCCCCCAGGAACAGCACGATGATCGTGAGCCCGATCAGAAAACTGCACAAGGTCAACAGGCCGATGCTGCCATTGGCCAGCAGACCGCGGGTTCTCAAGGCAGCGAGTTCGACATAGTGGTGGCGGGATGCGTCACTATCCCCCGCCAGCGTGATCCGCTCCTCAAGGGTGCGCGCACGGTCAATGATGCGTGCCAGGCGGTTGGCCACTGTACCGATCATTCCGGACACGGCCGTCAACAAGAACACCGGCGCCACAGCAAGCTGGATGCCATGTGACACGGTATCGGGGTCGAGGGGAAAGCTCATGTCAACTCTCAAAGGGTAAAGCTGCGCTGATTATCCTCTTTAGATGTCATCCCGCCGTTCTGGCCGGTGCTCAAAACCCAGCGCGTCGACAAACAGAAAACCCGGCTCTCAGGGCGTGAAAGCCACGCGCATACTCCGTTGCTGGATGCCCGGAATGGCAGGGCACCTTCGCCTGCATGAGGTCTTCCTCAGTCAACAAAACAATATTGATTTGCTATTTTATTTATAGCTATTAACGCAATAACCAAAGGGGCCAGAGCTGATTTTTATTCATTTTCTCAATGGTTTGAGCAGATCTGACAGGCCATTGTGGTCAATCTCATGCATCAAGGCCAGCAGGCGGCCGATCTCGCCGGCTGGAAAGCCCTCGCGGGCAAACCAGTTGAGGTAATTCCCGGGCAGATCAGCCAGCAGGCGCCCCTTGTACTTGCCAAAAGGCATCTCGCGTGTGACCAGCAACATCAGATGATCAGGATTCATGGCATTCGCCCCTGGCGCGCAGGTTGGCTCTTGTCAGTCGCCAATGCGCGGCCTGCATTTCGTTTCTTTGTCATGATTCATGGATATGCTGCATTCTCCCGCATCATCCAGGCTTGTTCTTCACCCCACTGCCCCCATATCGTATTGATGATCCCCTTATCTGTCCTGGACCTTTCTCCCATCCGCGAGGGCAGCGATGCGGCGCAATCGTTTCGCCACACGCTGGAGCTTGCGCAACACGCTGAACGCTGGGGCTTCAAACGCTTCTGGCTGGCTGAGCACCACGGCATGCCCGGCATTGCCAGTGCAGCCACCTCCGTACTCATGGGCCATGTCGCCGGTGGCACCCAGAAGATCCGTGTCGGCGCGGGCGGCATCATGCTGCCCAACCACTCGCCGCTGGTCATTGCCGAGCAGTTCGGCACGCTGGAGTCGCTCTACCCTGGCCGCATCGATCTGGGCCTGGGCCGTGCCCCCGGCTCCGACCAGCCCACCGCACGTGCGCTGCGCCGCAACCTGGCTTCCGACGCCAATGAGTTTCCGCGCGATGTGCTCGAACTCATGGACTATTTCTCGGCTGAGCCCAGCAACCCTGTGCGCGCAGTCCCCGGCACAGGCCTGAACGTACCCATCTGGATTCTGGGCTCCAGCCTGTTCGGTGCGCAGGTGGCCGCCGCACTGGGGCTGCCATATGCATTTGCCTCGCATTTCGCGCCTGCCCAGATGATGCAGGCCATTGCGCTGTACCGCGAGAGTTTCCGCCCTTCGGCACAGCTGGCCCAACCTTATGTCATGCTCGGCTTCAATGTTTTCGCGGCTGATTCGGAAGAGGAAGCCGCCTTGCTGGCCACGTCGGTGCAACAAGCTTTTGTGAACCTGCGCAGCGGACGCCCCACACGTCTGCCGCCACCCCTGTCCGGTTACAGCCAGCAGCTCGGGCCGCAAGAGCGTGCCGTGCTGGAGAGTGTGTTGTCCTGCTCTGCCATCGGCACCCACAGCAGCGTGCGCGCCAGCATGCAGGCGTTTATCGAACGGACCGGGGCAAACGAGCTCATGATCACCTCGCAAATCTTCGACCCCAAGGCGCGTCTGCGCTCTTACGAGATCGCCGCTGGCGCCTTGACACAGACAAGCTGAGCTGTATTCAGCGATGATGTACCCATGCTAATTTTTAGCAGCCCGCAAGCACGCTCAGCCAAGCGACTTTTTTGAATCAAGGAGAACCCATGGAAGAAAGCTCTGCCCCCACCGTTGAAAAACGCAATATCTGGGCCCGCGGCATTCTGATGATGCTGATCGTCATCCCCTACTACCTCGCCAGCACCGTGCTGTTTTTCCTGGGCGCGATCCAGTTCATCCTGACACTGATCAACGATGCCCCCAACCACCGGCTGCAGGCCTTCGGTCGCAGTCTGGGGCGTTACCTGGGGCAAATTGCAGACTTCGGCAGCTTTGCCACCGAGGCCCTGCCCTTTCCGTTTACCGACTGGCCATCCGGCAGGCCCGAGTCCTCGCAGGACCAGTAGCCTGATAGGCCCACCGAGCAATGACATGACGGCTGAAGGCCGGGCGCTTCAGCCCACTTGGCGCTAAGCCTGATCTGTTGTGTAAAAACGGAAGCAGTTGTGCCCCGCATCCTTGGCGTGGTACATCGCCCTGTCAGCGTGCTTGATCAACTGCTTCATGTCATCGCCATGGAGCGGATAGACAGCAATACCCACACTGGATGAGATGCTGATCTGGTGCTGGCCCACCATGAAGGGCTCGTTGAGCGCCTGCAATACCTTGCCTGCCACGACTGCGGCCTCATTAGCTTCCTTGATGCTCGCCAGCAGGATCACGAACTCGTCTCCACCGATCCGCGACACGGTATCCGTCTCGCGCTTCACACAGCCCTGCAAACGCTGGGCAACCTGCACCAGCAGCAAATCGCCCACCTCGTGGCCGAGTGCATCATTGACGGGCTTGAACCTGTCAAGGTCCAGAAACATCACAGCCAGCAGACCACCATCACGGCGCACCTGTCCCATGGCCTGCTGCAAACGGTCGCTCATCAAGGCACGATTGGGAAGATCCGTCAGCACGTCGTAATGCGCCAGGCGCTGCATGCGAGCTTCCATACGCTTGCGCTCGGTAATGTCCTGCGACACAACGATCACCGACACGACCTTGCCATCACCATCGCGAATCACGTCGCCACGCGACTCCATGTGATGGATTTGTCCATCCGGACGCACGAAGCGGTATTCGATCTGGTGCCCAACGCCGGTCTGGACCGTGTCCCTGAAAACCTGAATGACACCATCCCGATCATCGGAATGGACCTCAACGAATGAATTCGTGCCAATCAAATCATCCTGTCCACCGAAAAATTGACGGTATGAAGGACTGTTGTACAGTCGACGCCCCTCCAGATCCAGCACGGCGATGAAATCACTGATGTTCTCGGCAATCAGGCGGAAGAAATTCTCCTGATCTCGCAGCGCTTCTTGTGCACGCTTGGGCTCGGAAATGTCCTGTGCGAAGTTGAAGCTGTACTCCTGGCCTTGGCTGGAGATGTAGTTGCACGTCACCCTGACCGGAAACAAACTCCCGTCCCTGCGCTGGTGATGCGTCTCGAAACTGGCAACGCGATTCGCCTTGAGTTCCTCCCACATGGACGCCCAGACCACGGGTGAAAAGTCCGGATTGATCTCCCAGACGTGTTTGCCCACGAGCTCTTCGTCTTTCGCATAGCCAAGACCCTGGCAGGCGAAATCGTTGACATAGAGAATGGTCCCATCTGGAGCCAGCCGGTAATAGGCACTTTTACTCTGCTCAATGGCAAGCCCCATCAGCAAAAGCTCATCCTCCGCCAACACTGGAGTACGCGTGTTTTCTTTCATGAGCGATGTCTCGTCATGTCGGAATTTCAATGTTCAATACCCGCTTGCGAAGATTCATGCGTTTCCTACGACATCCCTGAGGCAAGTGCTATTCGCTTCCTACAATAGCAGTTTGCAGGGCAAACATCTGCCAGTCTAGCAATTCACCAACAACCTTGGCCTATCTACCCGACATTAGGCCATTGTTGCGAATTGTCAAAATAGCCAAGCTGCCCCCGGTGTATTGCCGTACAGCGCTTGCATTTGACCAGACGAGGCCCATCAGCCGCCGGCACGCTTGACGTGGTAGCCCTGGTTTTTGAGCAGAACCATCACCCGCTCGCAGTGATCACCCTGTACTTCGATCACCCCGTCTTTCACCGTACCGCCCGAGCCGCAAGCTGTTTTGAGCTGCTTGCCCAGGGCCGTGAGCCCAGCATTATCCAATGGCAGCCCCTTGACCAGGGTCACACCCTTGCCACCTCGCCCCTTGGTCTCACGCGAGACGCGTACAACCCCGTCGGTGACGGGACGGGCCTTGTTCTGGCTGCAAATGCATTGCGCCACCGGCTGGCGGCAGGCCGGACACATCCGGCCCGTCTCGGTGGAATACACCAGCCCGCCGAGAGACTGCAGCCCTTTCATGCGGACCGCTCCCCGTCAATGAAATGGCCCAGGGCCAAGTCACAAGCGTCTGATAATACAGTTGGTGTCATGCGATGGATCAGACACCAGACGCCAGGGTCTGTAATGGCAATGGGGTGATAAAGCAAGGACATGGCGCCTGAACCTGGAGGTGATACATGGGAGGTATCAAATACTACAACGCCAGGCAGACCATCCGGCAAACCCGGGCGACCCAAGCTGTGTCGCGAGCATCATTCCCGACCTCCAGGCGCATCAATACGGGGAATATCGTTGAGCAGACGGTCATATTCCTGCTTCACAACGCCATAGCACTCGCATACGGCCTGCTCCAGTCCCGGCCGGTCCAACACGTCGATATGGCCACGGCTGTAATGAATCAGACCTGCTCTTTGCAGCTTGCCTGCTGCTTCGGTTACACCTTCCCTGCGTACCCCCAGCATATTGGCGATCAGTTCCTGGGTCATCGTCAGGGAGTTCGATGACAAGCGATCCAGGCTCAGCAACAGCCAGCGACACAGCTGCTTTTCAATGTCGTGGTGCCGGTTGCACACAGCTGTCTGGGTCATTTGCGTGATCAGTGCCTGCGTGTATCGCAGCAGGAGCCTAAGCACGGGACCGGCGCGGTTGAACTCTGCCTTCAGGAGGTCTGCCCTGAGCCGATAACCGTGTCCCGCACTCTGCACCACGGCGCGGCTGGGCGTCGTATCGCCCCCCATGAACAGAGAGATGCCCACAATGCCTTCATTGCCTGTGACGGCAATCTCGGCAGACGCACCATCCTCCAGCACATACAGCAGCGAGACGATCGACGTCGTGGGGAAATATACGTGAGAGAGTTTCCCGCCAGACTCAAACAGCACCTCCCCCAGCGGCATGGGGACGAACTCCAGGTGAGGCAGGAGCCGCTCAAATTCTTCTTTGGGCATTGCCGCCAGAAGATGATTGAGTGTCGTGCTGTGTTGAACTGGCATGGCTTGTCTGGTGAGAGGGTTCCATTTGCAACAAGGTCTTTTCGCTCATGACCCTGAATCCTGTTTCAGGATATCACTGCACAGGGATTCTCGCGTCAGTCTGTTCGTTGTGACACATAGTGCTCAGAAGTCGTTGCTGCAAGTTTGGCGACGGAGCCATCAAGCTGTGACTGGCCAGATATATGCGCTTAAGTACGCCAACGTACAGACGCACACAAATCACGTGCGTAACCTCAGCAACTGGAGCAGGAATCGACGTCGCAACCAGTCGTCGGGAACATCTCCAATCACTTCGGGATGTTCCTGAAATGAAAACCTTTCAGGAAACCACCATGAAAACATTTAAACGAATCGCCATCTCGACCCTGTTTGTCGCCTCATCACTGGGCGGCACTGCATTTGCCCAGAATGAGCCAACTCAGGGCTATGGCGTCGACTCCCGCGGCGCTCCGGTCATGAACAGCACAGGTCTGTGCTGGCACACCACCAACTGGACGTCCACCAACGCAGTGGAGCCCTGCGATGCAACACCGAAGCCAGTAGCCATGGTGACCCCGCCTCCTGCCCCGCTTGCCAAAGCTGCTGAGCCAGCACCCGTGGCCCCCGTCGCTGCCATGGTACCTGTGACTAAAAAAATCAGTTTTTCTGGGGATGCCCTGTTCGACTTTGACAAATCCTCGTTGAAGCCCGCCGGCATGAAGATGCTCGATGAGCTGGTACAGCAGTTCAAGGGAGCCAAATACAACAGCATCGTCGCAACCGGACATTCCGATCACCTGGGCAACAGTGCCTACAACCAGAAACTCTCCGAGCGCAGAGCCCAGACCGTCAAGCAATACCTGATGGACAAGAACGTGCAAGCCGGCTCCATCGAGGCAAAAGGCATGGGTGAAACCCAGCCACTGACCCCGGCCGGTGCCTGCCGCGGCGCTCAAAGCAGCAAAGTTGTCGCCTGCCTGCAGGTCGACCGTCGAGTGGACGTTGAAGTCACGGGCACCCACACCGTCACAGGTTCACTCTGATTTCCAGTACCGACATCCACACGCCAACCCTCTTTTTATAACCAGTACATCATCATGAAATCACTCAAATACATCACCACCCTCCTCGCCGCCGTCGCGCTCACCGTGCTCGTCGGATGCGCCTCCAGCGCCAAACAGGAAAGCACCGGCCAGTATGTGGACGACTCTGTCATCACCACAAAAACAAAAGCCGCCATCTTCAATGAACCCAGCCTGAAATCGGCTGAGATCAATGTGGAGACCTTCAAGGGCGCAGTCCAGCTCAGCGGCTTCGTCAGCTCGCAAGCCGATATCAACAAGGCCCTTGAACTGACGCGCAGTGTCAATGGCGTGACCTCCATCAAGAACGACATGCGCTTGAAATAAGCCCAAGCCTCACCTCACCTCACCTCACCTCACCTCACCTCACCTCACCTCACCTCACCTCACCTCAACCTATACAAGGGAAACACCATGAAATCCATTCACACCCGTATCAGCACCGTGCTGGCTCTGACGCTACTGCTCAGCCTGGGAGCCTGCAGCAACATGTCCACCCGAGACAAAAACACAGCCATTGGCGCAGGCGTTGGCGCCATCGGCGGAAGCATCCTCACGGGAGGCAGCACGGCCGGCGCCATTGGCGGGGCTGCAGTAGGCGGCGTTATCGGCAATCAGGTCGACCGCAAATAAGGCCCGGCCACTCGGCTGCATCAAGCGGCTGGTACGACGCAAGGTCGACAGCCCGCAGTCAGTGCGCAGGCGAATTCATGTGTGCATCCCCCTCCTGGGGACTTGCACCAACAAGGACAGACTCATGTACGAACATCAAAAACGGTTTCCCCAGTCGATGATCTGGATCGTTGCCATCGCAGTGGTGCTGTTCAGCGTCACCGGCATGGCGGCACTGATGGGCTGGTTACCCCCCAGCATGGGGTTCTCCAGCCAATCCGGGACCCCCCTCACCCCGGTTTTAACCCGGGCATCAACAAATCACGCATCAACCCAAAGCGGGCAACGGGAACGTGCACAGCCGATATGCGCCAACTGCGGCGTGATCGAATCCACGCGTGAAGTGGCGGTGGCTGGTGATCCCAGCGGACTTGGCGCTGCCGGTGGAGCCGTTGTCGGCGGGCTGCTTGGCAATCAGATCGGGGATGGAAAAGGCAAGCAAATTGCCACAGTGCTTGGCGCTGTAGGCGGTGTCATGGCCGGCAACGAAGTTGAAAAAAGAATGAAAAACAGCACATCCTACGAAGTCGCCATGAAAATGGCCGATGGCTCACATCGCGTGATCATGGAACCCATCGCAGGCAATTGGCGTGCCGGGGACCGGGTGAAGGTGGTTGATGGCAAGATCATCGCCAACTGAACCAGGGAAACATCATGCTCAATACGATTGCAATAGTACTGATTGTCCTCTGGCTCATGGGCCTTGTGACCTCCAACACGATGGGTGGTTTTGTCCACATCCTGCTGGTCATCGCAGTCATCATGTTTCTGGTGCGGATCATCAACGGCAAAAGCCTGTTTTAACCCGTAACCTGGCTCAGGCCTGGGATGCCTTGCGATCCGCTACCACCCTCTGGGCACTGGGGCGCTCGCCAATCATCTTGATGTACGGCTTGTAGTCCACCCCTGCAGCCAGCAGGAGGTCTTCACCATAAACGGCCTTGGTGGCCATGCCCACCAGTGGCAGGCTGGCAAAGGCAGCGCAATCGGCTTGCGTGAAGCTGTCACCTGCCACATAAGGCGTGAACTTCGCGAGGCGCTTGAAGGCGGTGATGTTCTTCTCCAGCACCTTGCGGACCCGGGCCTGTGCACTTTCGCTCACCGTCCCCCCAAAGAAGGCCTGGGTATACAGCTCACGCACCACCAGTTCCAGATGCAGGTCGATGAAGGTGATGAGCTCACGCACCTTGGCCGCGGCAAAGGCATCTTTGGGCATCAACGAAGGCGTGGGCCAGCTTGACTCGATGTAGTCCATGATGGCCTGGCTCTCGCACAGGCAACCCTGTTCGGTACGGATAAATGGAATCTTGCCCAGCGGAGAGGCACTGAGAATGGCTTCGTCCGTGCTGCCGGTCTTGGCATGTTCTTCCGTGAAGGGAACATTTTTTTCCAGCAGGGCCATCTTGACCTTGTTGTAATAGTTCGACATCGGCAAGCCGCAGAGCGTCAGCATGGCAGGTTCTCCAGAATTTGGGGGTGTGATGAGGTAAGTTTACGGGTGCCGGCCAGGCCCGGCTGCAACCCGTGCGACAAGCTGCAGACGGATGCACACGCTGCTCAGTCCGGCACAAACCGGGTCTTGAACCTAGCGACATCCTCTTCCAGCTCCATGGTGACCAGTTGGCCCATCTTCATGTCGGCAAGCCTGCATGCCGCAAACAGGGTGCTGCGCCCCTTGAAGTCGAAGCTGGGCAGATCTATCAGCGTATAGGGGTAGGGAACGAACACCTGCAGTTCGAAAATCTCGCGATGCAGGTTTCTCGGAGAGGGAAAGAGCTTGTAGGTATCGGTTTCTATCGTACGGGCGGCCATGGTGTTTTGCCCATACAGGCGAAAATCAGAAGCCCTGATTTGAGCACGAATGGCGCGAGCCCACCACCCATCGTGTGCTTGCGGACGAACTCGGCAGCGCACCGGACTGCGAGACGTGCCAAAAAGCCTCAGGTTACCGGCCAGCCGGTGGCGCTGGACATGCTGAGGTAGATGCGATACTGCGCCCACCATGACCACACTCGTTAGCCTGCAACTCCTGCTCTATGCCGTACTCTGGCTGCTCTGCGCGGCTGGGCTACAGACGGCGCGCGCCGCCATGCTGCACTGGATGGGCTACGCGCTGGCCAGTGCTGTGAGTATTGCGCTCATTGCCTGGCGGCCTGATGGGCCGATGTGGCTTACCCATAGCGGATCGAGCTTTGCCATGACCTTGAGCTTGGTGCTGGCCGGGCGCGGGGTGGAAGTATTCATGCACGCACGCCCAAGCAATACACCGCTGGCGATCGTTGTGTTGGTGGCGGTGCTGGGTCTGACCTGGATTGGGCCCCAAGACACCTATGGACGCGTAGCGCTGATGTCTAGCCTGAACACCCTCATATTGCTACTGTTCCTCACGCGCTTGCATCCGGCGTTTCTGGCCGAATTTGGGCTGCCTGCCACACTGGCTGCCGCTTCGCCACCGCTGGCGCTGCTCGGCCTGAATGGGTTCTTTATCACGCAGGCGCTGAGCGGCTCCAGTTTTGACATTGGCAGCCATGCCGCAGAAGGGGCCTGGATCATTACGCTCATTGCCGCGGCCGCCTTCAACTACCTGTTTTTGTTTTTGGTTGGCACCCGCCTGGTAAGCACACTGCGCCGCCAGGCCCGCCAAGACAAACTCACCGGCCTGCACAACCGCCGCGCCATGGAGGACCGACTGCAACTGGAATGGGTACGCGCACAGCGCTTTGGAAAACCTTACGTGGTGATCTGCGTCGACGTTGACCACTTCAAACGTATCAACGACCAGCACGGTCACGCCACGGGCGACAAAGCGCTGCAATTGGTCGCCCAAGCGCTGCAGGCCACAGCGCGCGACACGGACCACGTGAGCCGCATTGGCGGTGAAGAGTTTTTGGTGTTGATGCCCGAGTCCACCGCCAGCGAGGAAGGTGTGGCTTTGGCCGAGCGGCTGCGCAAGGCTCTGTCCGAACTGCAACTGGTAGACCCTGCCAACGCGTTAGTACCGCTGCGTGCGAGTTTTGGGGTCGCGCAGTCGCTCCCTGACGACCCCGACCAAGAGCGCGTGTTACACCGGGCAGACCAAGCGCTGTATGAAGCCAAAACCTCGGGACGCAACCAGGTTGCGCTGTACCAAGCGGCGGCGTAGTCTTGGCAGTGTGTGCTAAGTCGAAGTCCGCTGCAAGGTATCTACCACGGGGGGCGCAGGGCATTGCGCAGGCCCCACCAGCCCGCGGCCAGCGCCAGCACCGCACCTGCCAGTGCGCCCATGTGTCCAGCCAGCCCCTATCCAGACGGGGTGCGCCCGGACATCCCGCGTCTAGTAAAATCTGCCCATTCAGGATTACCAATCTTTTTTAAGGAAACTCAAATGGGCAACAAGATCGTCACCGAAGCAGACCGCAAAAGCACTCCTCCTCCCAAGCCTTTGCCTGGCATGAGCCTGCCCACGGCTGGTCGCGGTCAGCGCGTCAGCCTTGAGCGCGGCGTGGCAACCCGCAGCAAGAAAAACCCGGGCAAACGCTCGAAAAAGGGTGGTTGATAGTCACTGACAGCCCCGGCTGAACGATCAGGCCCTCTCTGGAGGGCCTTTTTGTTGCCTGCTGACACGGCCCGGCGCAGATAACAAAGGGCCAAAGGGCGCAGCACACGGACACGCACCCCGTTGCCTCTCAGATTGAACTGCCTGCTGTATGCTTTAAACAAGCTATGGAGGGGAGCGTGTCATGCCAAAAATTCTGAAATACCTGCTAGTGGGAGCCGCCACCATCCTGGTTCTGCTGCTTGCAGGCATTGCCATCATTGCATCCACCTTCAACCCCAACGACTACAAACCGCATCTGATTAACCTGGTGCATGAGAGAACGCAGCGCACACTGGCCATCCCGGGTGACATCACGCTGAGCTATTTCCCCAACATCGGCGCCAACCTCGGCAAGATCACACTGAGTGAACCCAACAGCGAACAGCTGTTTGCCTCAGGCGAACAAGCCAGTGTGTCGCTGGCGTTGATGCCCATTTTTTCCAATGAATTCGTTGTCAAGCAGCTGAATCTCGATGGATTGACTGTCAACATCCAGCGCAACAAGGACGGCAGCAGCAATTTGTCCGACCTGTTGCCCAAGGACGATGGTTCGCGTCAACCCGACACGTCCCAACCCACGGAGGCGCAGCCCGTGAAGCTTGACGTTGGCGGCATCGCCATCACCCATGCGAGCCTGACGTATACCGATGAAGCAACCCGGCGCAAACTGGCCTTGCGCAACTTCCAGCTCATCAGTGGCCCTATTGCCAGTGGCAAGCCCAGCCACCTGGACATCAGCGGCGATATCAGCGGCGACAATCCCAGACTCGCACTCAAGGTCCAGCTCAAAAGCAAATTCACACTCAACCTCGAGCAGCAACACTATGTGTTGAATGATCTCGATGTCCTCCTGGAGGGTTCGGCCGCCGATGTTTCGAGCCTGCAGCTGAAGTTGTCCGCCCCTTCGGCAGAGGCAACACCCGTCCTGTTCAAAGTGCCCTCGCCCGGACTCAGCCTCACGCTGGATGGCAAATCCGGCGACCGGGCATTCAAAGGCCGCCTCGGCACGGAGCTCATCGCGAACCTGAAGACACAGATGTTCGAGTTGAACGGCTTGAATGCCGAGATGGCCCTGCCCAATCCTGCCGGTGGCACGCTGGCACTCCAGGCCAAAGGCCAGGCTTCGATCAATCCGGCAACCGAGTCAATACAAGCCTTTCTGGCCGGCAAGCTGGACAGCAGTAGCTTCGATGCCAAACTGGGATTCAGAAATTTTGCCCAACCAGCCTACAACTTTGACATCACGATTGATGATATTGACGTTGACCGCTACACGACGAACACCACGCAACAACCCGAAAAGTCAACAGCCACGTCTCCGGCCCCGTCAGTGAAGAACGTAAACCCGATCGATCTTTCTGCGCTGAAAACACTCAACGCGCGAGGCAAACTCCAGGTCAATGCATTGAATGTCGCCAATATCAAGGCGTCCCGGGTCAAACTGGAACTGCAAGCCGGGAATGGCAAGGTCCATATCAACCCCTTGTCAGCCAGCTTGTATGGCGGCAGTCTCGCCGGCACGGTGACTGCAAACGCCACCACCCCACCGCGCTTTGCCAGCACACAAACCTTGCGCGGCGCGCACCTCGGGCCGCTGCTACAGGACGCCACCGGATCAGCTCCCCTGGATGGCCTGGGCGATGTCGTACTTGACCTCAGCAGCACGGGAGACACCGTGTCGCAGCTCAAGAAAGGGCTCAACGGCACAGCCAGGTTCGAGCTCAAGGATGGGGCAATCAAAGGCATCAACATCGCCGAGGCACTGCGCAATGCAAAGGCCAAAATCGGGCTGGCACAAGGCAGCACAGGCGCGCAGCAAGGCAGTGGTTCGGCGCAGGATAAAACCGACTTCAGTGAACTCAGCGGCAGTTTCAGGATCAGCAACGGAATTGCCACCAACCACGATTTGTCTGGCAAGACGCCCTTGCTGCGACTGGGTGGCGATGGTGACATCAACCTCGGTGAAGATCGACTGGACTACACCTTGAAGGCGACCGTGGTCCCAACCCTTCAAGGCCAGGGCGGCCCCGAGCTGCAAGCCCTCAAAGGACTCACGATTCCCGTCAAACTGTCTGGCTCGTTTTCAGCCATTGACTGGAAGGTCGACTTTGCCGCCATGGCAGGCGAACTCGCAAAAGGCAAAGTCGATGAGAAAAAGGCCCAGATCAAGGCCCAGGCGCAGCAAAAACTGGATGAACAAAAAGACAAGGTGCAGGACATGCTCAAAGGCGGCCTGAAAGGCCTGTTTGGCAAGTAGGGATAAGCCGGTGAGCGCCTCGATGCGCACCACATGCCAAGGCGCAGCTGTTGATGGGCACAATCGATGTCTGGCAGCGCGGGCGCGGCACAGCGTTCATGTCGGCAATACGGACGACCTGATCCTGTTCAGCTCCAGTGCCGGCTTACCAGTGGGTCTGGGACAGACCCGACCAAAGTTCGTTGATATCCTTGAAGGGCCACTGGTGCGGGTCTTCGCGGCTGGCTATCTTTTCGCGGCAGCCGGGCGATGAAAGATCAACGATCTCGGGCGGAATCCGCATGTCCGACTTGGTAGAAAAGAAAACTTTCACGCGTGGCATGGTCAGTGACCGCGCCGTCTGCTCCATCACCACCGCGATGCGGCCAGACGACAGCCGCACCAGCGAGCCGATGGGGTAGATGCCCAGGCTTTTGACGAATGCCTGAAACACCTGCCGGTCAAAGTGGCCGTCTGCCCATTCGGCCATCTTGCGCAACGACTCGGCCGGGTCCCAGCCCGCCTTGTAGGGACGGTTGGACGTAATGGCGTCGTACACGTCGCAGACCGCGCCCATCTTGGCAAACAGGCTGATTTCATCCGCCTTGAGCGCTTTGGGATAACCGGAGCCATCCACTTTTTCATGGTGATTCAGGCAGACATCCAGGGCAATCGGGTCGATGTCGGGCACCTTTAACAGCATCGCATGACCTTCGAGCGGATGACTTTTGATGATGATGAACTCGGCATCCGTGAGCTTGCCCGGCTTGTTCAGCACCTGCATCGGCATCATCGCCTTGCCCAGGTCGTGCAGCAGGCCCGCCAGGCCCGCCGAACGGGTCTCGGCTTCACTCAGGCCCAGTTGCCGGGCCAGCGCAACCATCATGGCGCAGACGGCCACCGAATGCATGTAGGTGTAGTCATCCGCCGTCTTGAGCCTCGCCAGGCTGATCAGCGCCCCCGCGTTGCGGGAGACCGAAGCCGAAATATCCTTCACCAGGTTCTGGGCCGTAGCGGTGTCCACCACCTTGCCCATGCGAGCCTCCTGGAACATCAGCATCACCGCCTGCTTGGACTGGGCGCAGATCCTGGAGGCCTGGGCAATCTCGTCAGCCACCGACACGGCAACGGGCTCCTGGGGCGCCGGCTTAATGCTGCCAAGTGCCTGCTCAGCCTGCGCATGCGCCTGCTTCTCCAGTACAGCCGGTTCACCCTGCGGCACATCCACGCCCTTGCCGACGTCGATCCAGACTTCCTGGATGCTGCTGCCGTGGATACGCTTGATGTCCTTCGGGTCTTCCAGCAAAAACCCGCTGCGCCAAAACGGATGCTCCATCCAGGAGCCACAGAACTCCTTGATATGCATGCCCAAGGTGAGCTGCTGAACACTGATTCGCTTGAGCATTGCCTTCGGGCACCTTTCCCGTTCCTGATTGATTACGTCTTGATGCTTGAACCCACCCCGCCCCATGTCCGCTTGATGGGTACAGCGTACTGTGATCGTAAACGGAGGGGATGGTTACTGTCTGTCGTATATCCCCTACTTCCGCTGCCAGGCATCAAACCATTCACGAAGCGGACACGAACCAGGCAGAAACACAGCATGGTCTGCCGCCCGACATTGTGTATTTATTGACATACATCAACCGCCCGCCATGCTTGCGCGATATGGTCTATACCTGCATCGACAGGGGCCGGTACAGCAGCTTGGCTGCCTCTGCCCACAGCCGACAGTCGATAGCCGTGATTGGCATAGCAATCATGGCCAGCCAATGAAATGGACACGATGATGAAAAAGCTCATGATGCCCGCACACCCATCGACCTCCAGGGGTGGCACGGCCTTGTCACAGACTCGCCGCCTCGCTGCGGTACTGGCCACAGCCCTGTTGCTGGCCGGCTGCGCCGTGGAAACGGTGGAGGTGCAGAACAAGCAGGCCGCCCAGCAGATGGCGCATGCCAGCAAGGCGCCTGGCTCGGTCTATATCGGCTGGCGTGTGTTCCAGGACAAGTGCGTCGCCTGCCATGGCGTTGATGCGACGGGCACATCCAGCGCCCCCAACCTCCTGCCCCGGGTCCGCACCATGGGCTCACGCCAGTTCGTGAGCCTGGTGCTCAAGCGCTATGACTGGGGTCTGCCGCCTGAGCAAGCCCAAAGCGAAGGCGCTGCGCGTGAAGCCCTGGTCGATGAGGTCCTGAAACGCAAGGACTACATGCTCACCATGCCCGCCTGGCAAGGCGAGCCCCGCGTGAGCGCCAATATTGCGGATCTGTATGCCTATCTCTCGGCCCGCGCCGAAGGCACACAGGGCCCTGGGCGGCCGGCACAGTAGAGGCGCGTTGAAGCGCGAAGAGACGGGCCTACTGGTCCATCACCGAATGCCACCAGATTTTGAATTCACGGCACAGGCCGCTGGCTTCAAACTCCACCACCGCCACGCCGTCCAGCGCCAGCCGCGGCAGCGGGTCGCCCGGCTTGCGCGCCAGCTGATGGGTGCCGGTAGAGTTGGCCCATAGGGCAAACATCTCTTCCGACGTGACCTGATACGTCGTGTGCCAGTGCGCAATGCCGCTCAACTCTGTGGCATGCAACACCTCAAAGCTCAGCACAATGTCGGCCTGCAGCTTGGTACGCTGCCAGTACTGCCTGATCTGCGCATGCCCGGTCTGCACTGAAAACGGCGTGTTGTGATACTGGCCATCCGCTACAAAAAGCGAAGCCAGCAAATGCTCGTCGCTGGTTTCCCAGGCCTTTTTGTAGCTCTCCATGAATCGCTGGATATGCATTTCAACCTTTCTGCATGAAAGCTCCCTGTGGTCCTGCGCTATAAGGGATAGTCAGAAGAACGGTAACACGGCTTCACCCCTTGCCCTCCTCCACAACCACTTGACCTGGCCATGGCATATGCATCGCGACGACCCACTTAAAACCACCATCCAGCTCAGGCTCGGCAGCTTCGCCGTGCAGGCGATCGCGCACGATTCGCACCACGCGGCTGCCGTGGCCGTGGTGATCACCGACGAAGGCCTGGGCGCTGAGCTGCCGGGCCTGCCGCAGCACACAACGTGGAGCACCGAAGCCGCGCTGATGCTGACCCGGCGCTCCGCCCAGTTGCGCAAGCACGCGGGGCAATGGGCCCTGCCCGGCGGGCGCATCGACAGCGGAGAAACGCCCGAGCAGGCCGCGCTGCGCGAGCTGGCTGAAGAGGTCAACCTGCAACTCGACGCCAGCGCCGTGCTGGGCCGGCTGGATGACTATGTGACCCGCTCGGGTTTTGTCATCACCCCGGTCGTGGTCTGGGCCGGTGCGGCCCGGCACATCAGCCCCAACCCGGCCGAGGTAGCCAGCATTCACCGCATTCCGGTAGCGGAGTTCCTGCGCGCAGATGCGCCGATGCTGGAGCGTGTGGAGCACAGCGAGCACCAGGTGCTGCGCATGCCCGTTGGCGACCACTGGATCGCCGCACCCACAGCGGCCATCCTCTACCAGTTCAGGGAGGTTTGCATGGCCGACCGCCCCACCCGCGTGGCGCATTTTGAGCAGCCGGTGTTTGCGTGGAAATAGCCCCGATCCAGCCAGAACCCGCTGAGGCATCAGACCAGCTGGTACGCGCCAGGCACCGGTAGTGCAGGCGCAATGCTGTACAGTTATTGCATTCAAATTTGAAAGGCAACCCGTGGTCAAGAGCTCGGAAAATTCAAACGTGGTGTACGGCACCGAAGACATCCTGACAAGCCTGTGCAACTCCGTCTCCAAGGTGTTGACAGCGGCAACCCAGAGCCATATCCACTACTCCGGCATGGTGCAACGCATCACCAAAACCTGCCTCAAGCCGGACATCGGCTGCTTTGTGCTGTTTGACGGCGGCTTCTCCGGCCTGGTGGTCATCAACTTCTCGTCCCAGGCGGCCATGGAGCTCTACGAGAGCTACATGCTCAGCATGGGCATGCCCAAGAACGAGCTCTCCACCTCGCACACCTCCGACGATGTGGGCAACATCATGGGCGAGCTGATGAACCAGATCGTGGGCGACTTCACCAGCAAGGTACGGCGCGAGCTGCAAACCAACATCACCCAGAACCAGCCCAAGATGCTGGTGCTCAACAAGCAGGTGGTGCTGAGTGTGGACACCCAGCTCGACAAACCCGAAGCGCGGCGCGTGACCTTCTACACCGGCAAGAACAACATCTTCTACCTGGAGCTGGCCATCGACCGCACCGAGTTCATCCGGCTGAACGACTTTGTGGCCGAGGAAGAAATCAACCCGGACGATGTGATCGCTCAGGTCCATGCCGGGCAAACCGCCAGCCCGCCCGCCGCAAGCGGAACGGATGACCACGACGAGCTGCTGAAGTCGCTGGGCATGTAGGGCTCAGGTGGTTGGGGCTGCTTGACGGGGCCTTTGCCGCGGCCTTGTCGAGGCTGGCGCTGCCGCTTTGGCAGCAACCGGGCGGCAGCGGTATTTTCAGAAATAAATTGGGCTGTAGCTCTTTCCTGTATTGCGCAAGTCGCTACGTTTTATGTAGCAATCAGCGACATGGTGGTTCGAGCCTGGGCTGGCTCCCCACTACGGACTCGAACCAAGATTCAAGCAGCGGCTAAATCACCTGCCCCAGCCGCCCCATGCCCTCTTCGATCTTCGCCACGTCCGCCGTGGCAAAGCTCAGGCGCAGGGTGGCGTTGTCGGGGTTGGCGCAGAAGAACGGTGCGCCGGGCACAAAGGCCACGCCCTTCTCTATCGCGCGCTTGGCGAAATCGGTGCCGTCTGTCACCTTGCCGCCCTTGCCCATGAGGCGGATCCAGACGAACAGGCCGCATTGCGGGGGCGCATATTGTTCCCGGCACTGACTTCGGCGCGCGCCTTATAGCTCAGCCATACACCTCATCATGATCGCCCACATTCACAGGGATGATCTGCGCGTCCTGGATCAACAGCTCCAGCGTGATCCGATACGAGAGGTTGATGGAAACTGAATGCAGGCTCTGGTGCTTGCCAGACAGAGCATGCAGCCGTAGCGAGGGGTGATGCGGGTTGGCCTGCAGCAAAGCCAGCGTCTTGGCATATTGCCGTTTGAGCTCGGGGTGGCGTTTGAGAAAGCGCAGTGCCAGTCGCAGATAGCTCTCGGTGAATACCAGCTCGTAGGGCATGGGGTGCAAGCGATGGGGAGG
Organism: Gammaproteobacteria bacterium; assembly: GCA_018815325.1. GTDB lineage: Bacteria > Pseudomonadota > Gammaproteobacteria > Burkholderiales > Burkholderiaceae_C > JAHIYE01. The sequence goes on from JAHIYE010000026.1 coordinate 220,344, forward strand.
CTCACACCACCAGCAGGTGACGGGCGGCGGGCCTTGTCATTTCTTGGCGCCCGGCTTTTTGGCTGCTGCTTTTTTTGCAGGCAACTTCGTATTTGTCGGCTTGCTGACAGGTACGCGGGTGGACGCGCCAACTAGGCTGACAGCATTCCCCTTGTTAACCACGTTGCCCACGTTATCGGCCGCCAGCAGCGCGTCCATGCGATCCATGTGCGCCTGGGCCGACTCCACTACAAAGCGCCCGCCTGCCAGATCGGCCTGGCTTTGCGCCAGCGCTGCGTCCAGCTCGCACTCTCGCAGGTAGTGGTACTGCGCCACCTCCATCACCACATAGCGCTCTTTACCGCGCACAGAAATCATGGCCTCGGGCTGGGTGGCCAGCAGGGACTCGATGGCGGCGACACCCCGGGTTTTGAGATCGTTGGCGGTGAGTTGCGACATGGCTGGCCTCGGCTGTAAAGGGACTTTACTGATGAAAGCACCACTATAGGCACTATTGACAGTACTGTCAATCGTACCATTTACCGCACGGCAATGGGCAATGGGGGATAGGCAATGAGCAGCCGCAGCCCGCCTCAGGCTGCGGCTTCAGATGGAAGCCGAGGCTAAATCGCCTGCCCCAACCGCCCCATGCCTTCTTCGATCTTCGCCACGTCCGCCGTAGCAAAGCTCAGGCGCAGGGTGGCGTTGTCGGGGTTGGCGCAGAAGAACGGCGCGCCGGGCACAAAGGCCACGCCCTTCTCTATCGCGCGCTTGGCGAACTCGGCGCCGTCTTTCACCTTGCCGCCTTGGCCCGTGAGACGGGCCCAGACGAACAGGCCGCCTTGTGGCTGCGCAAACTCGATGGCATCGCCCAGCTCGCGCTTCAGGGCTTTGCCCATGGCGAGGGCGCGCTCGGCGTAGACCTTGCGCACATGGGCCAGGGTGGCGGGCATGCGGCCGGCCTTGAGGTACTGGGTGGCAGTGGCCTGGGCAAAGGTGCTGGTGTGGGCGTCGCTGAACTGCTTGCACATGGTGGCGTTGGCCAGCAGCGCGGCGGGCGCAATCATCCAGCCCACGCGCAGGCCGGGGCTGAGTACCTTGCTGAGCGAACCACAGTGGGCCAGCAACTCGCGGCTGCCGGGCACGCTGGCGCTGAGCGCCAGCAGGCTGGGCGGTGGCGGCGCGCCAAAGTAGAGGTCGCCATAGGGGTCGTCCTCCACGATGAGGGTCTGGTGCTTCACGGCCATTTGCAGCACCTGCTGGCGGCGCTCCAGGCTGAGCATGGCGCCGCTGGGGTTGCCAAAGGTGGGGATGAGGTAAACGAATTTGGGCTTGTGCTGGGCGATGAGTTGCTCCAGCTCATCGGTCTTGACGCCGTGCTCGTCGATGGGGGCACTGATGAGCTCGGCGCCGTAGAGGCGAAAGCACTGGATGGTGGCGAGGAAGGTGGGGCCTTCGACGATGACCTTGTCGCCGGGGGAGATGAGGGTTTTGCCCAGCAGGTCCAGCGCCTGCTGGCTGCCGGTGGTGACGATCAGGCCCTCGGGCGTCACGTCCTGGCAGCCCTTGCTGGCCATGAAGCTGGCGAGCTGTTCGCGCAAGGGGTTGTAGCCCTCGGTGGCGCCGTATTGCAGTGCACCGCCGGGCTCCTCGGTCAGCGCGGTGTTGACGGCGGCCTTGATGCCCTCCACGTCAAACATGGCGCTGTCGGGGAAGCCCCCGGCAAAGCTGATGATGCCGGGCTTGCCCAGCAGCTTGAAGAGTTCGCGGATGGCGGAGGTTTCGACGTTGTTCAGGCGGGAGGCGAATTGGATGGGCATGGCGGTTGGCAAAGGGAAGATGTATGGCAATGTTAGCCAAAGAAGCCCGTCGCCGTGGCGCACCCTCCCTATTTTTTCTGCGCCCCACGCTACGCCGCCAGGTTTGCTACTGTTTCAATAGCTTTCAAGGCTTAATCAACAAGGGCTGGGGGCATTTTTATATGCAACATCACAAAGCGCCAGCAGGCAAAAATGCTGACCTGCTGACCTGCTGAGGCCGAGGGGCGGCAGGCTGTCGCCGCCCGCCGCCCGCCGCCCGCGGGATGCAACGGTGTCAGGCGGCCCATCCCCTTTCAGTAGGCATACCAGGCGTACAGGAATACCGAGTTGTTGTCGCTGGCGTTACGCCCGAAGCCGTCGTAGTTGTTGGCTGCACCGTTGAACAGGCTGTAGACGGTGTACTGCGCGCCCAGCCGGATGTTTTGCCAGGGCATCCAGAAGGCCTCGTACGTCAGGCCGCGGGTGGCAGGGTTACCCGACAGGTTGCCGGTGACACGGGTTGAATCGGTTGAGGTTATGTTTCCTGTTGCATCGTAGCCAGAGGTCTGGTTCATGGTGTTGGTCGTACCTGTCCGGTTGAAAAAGGCCACGCTGCCGCCGTACTTGGCGTTGTAGATATATGAACCCTTGATTCGGAAGGTGTTGGTGGTGTCTGAAGGGTTGACTGCGGCAATGGATGTGACGCCATCAGCCAGAAAGAACGCGGATGCGCCATCTGCCACCTTTTTCGCAGAATAATTCTGGGTCTGGTGCATGTAGGCGAGTTGTACCGTCACGGTATGCCGGTCCTGAAAATACTGGTACTGGGCATCCAGTCCGCCATTCCTGAAACTGCCGAGGTTGGCGGCATTGCCCGTGTCCGTGCCGGCGTCATACACACGGGCGATCATGCCCGAGGTGCCCACCATGAGGTTGTGTGGCCCCCACTCTCGCGTCAACGCCAGCCGCCAGTAGGGGTTGTTGCTGCCGCTGAGCTTGGTCTTGTCGGCATCATTGATACCGGCACTCATGAGCGACAAAGCCTGGTCGGCGGTCCGGTAGGTGCCGAACTCGGCATAGACCTTCTGGTTCCAGAGCGTGTAGGCACTCAGGCCTGCAATATTGCCGCCTGCGCCAAAGCCGGGGTACGGGGTGTTGCCATCGATGAACTGATGGCTGGTTGGCGAGGGCACTGGCACATACTGCATCCAGGCTGCGGCCGAGTTCCAGGGGTCGGTGATCGAAGGGTTGTTGTTCAGGCTCGCTCCCCAGATGACATCATTCTTGCCACGGCTAAAGCGGTTGGCATAGCGCACATCGATGTTGTCGGCCTGGCTGTGGCCTGCAAAGCTGCCACCCGTCCCCGCGACCGCATAGTTGTCGTAGGTCATCTGCGAGAAGACACCCAGATGGTCGGCAACCTTGCCTGCGACAAACACACTGCCTGTTGCCAGTGGAAGCAGCGTGCCGTTTTTCTGGAAGTCGGAGGCAGGATCATCGCTTTTTACGGTGTTGGCGACGGTGGCCACACTGGTCAGCCCCATCACCGATGCGCGCAGCGCACTTTCGCCGATCGTGAAGCCGGTCAGCTTGAACATGCGCCCGAATGGCGTGAGCTCCGGGAACTGGCCGCCTGCGTGGCAGGCAGCGCATTGCTGGCCAGTCTGGGTGGCAAAGGCCGGCAGGGCCTCCGCATCCAGCGGCATCCCGATGGCCAAAATGACCAGCAGCAACAAGGCCATCGTCATGAATGTCGCCAGTGCTGGAAACTCATTCTTGAATTGATTGGTTGATAGATACATGGCTTGTCTCTCCTTCTGACATGTCTGTGACATGGACGTCACGTACTGCATTGAGTTCCCGTCGGCGCCAGGCGAAGTTGATGCTTATCAAGCTCCACCCATACTTCAATCGAATAAAGAAATTTGCGAAAAAACGGGAACTTCACCGTCGTTTCGCCCTCTCCTCGCGGCTCAACCATGAACCGGCATGGCCTGCGTCATGTGAAAATCGGCCCATGACCAAAGACCAGATCGAGCACTTCTTCGCCACGCTCAAGGCAGCCAACCCGATGCCGGTGACCGAGCTGGAGTACAGCAGCGTGTTCGAGCTGCTGGTGGCCGTGCTGCTCAGCGCGCAGGCGACCGACGTGGGGGTGAACAAGGCCACGCGTAAGCTGTTCCCGGTGGCCAACACGCCGCAGAAGATCCTGGCACTGGGGCTGGAGGGGCTGGAGGGCTATATCAAGACCATCGGCCTGTACCACAGCAAGGCCAGACACCTGATGCAGACCTGCCAGATGCTGGTGGAGCGCCACGGCGGCCAGGTGCCGCGCGACCGTGCCGCGCTGGAGGCGCTGCCGGGCGTGGGCCGCAAGACGGCCAATGTGGTGCTGAACTCGGCTTTTGGCGAGGCCACCATGGCGGTGGACACACACATCTTTCGCGTGGGCAACCGCACCGGGCTGGCGCCGGGCAAGACGCCGTATGAGGTGGAGATGAAGCTGCTCAAGCGCGTGCCGCCGCAATACCTGGTGGATGCGCACCACTGGCTGATCCTGCACGGGCGCTACATCTGTCAGGCCCGCAAGCCCCTGTGCTGGCAGTGCGCGGTGTCGCAGGACTGCGATTTCAAGCCCAAAACCACAGCCATCTGACAAAGCTGGCAAGTTCAGCCGAATCGGCCACAATGGCTGCGAATATTCCTATTTGCGCATGAATTCACTTGATCCCCGAACCATCATTCTGCTGACAGGCGTCATGGGCGGCGTGATGTCGCTGGTGATGTACATGATGCGGCGGAACTTCCCGCCCAACATCAAGGGCTTGACGGCCTGGGCCGCCTCACCTTTCATCCTGTTCATTGCAGCCATCCTGGGCGGTTCACGCGGTCTATTGCCGGAGTTTCTGTCGATAGTCCTACCCAACATCCTGCTGTTTGTGGGTATCTATGTGGCCTATTTCGGCAGCCAGCAGTTCTTTGGCGTTGCGCCAGCGCTTCGCCGCTGGGTAATGGCCCTGATACCGGTGGCTGCGGTGGCCATCTGGTTCACGCTCATCCAGCCGGACTACCGGACACGGCTCATGCTGCTGTCGCCGTCGCTGGGCCTGGTGTTTGCCATGCATGCCCACCTTATCTACACCAAGGCGCCGCGCACGTTTGCAAGCTGGCTGTCCTTCGTGGTGCTGCTGAGTGCGGTGGCGATCCAGATCATGCGTTTTCTCCTGGCCTGGCAAAGCAGGAACGAGACGGGGGTGTACGACCTCAACTCACCGCAGGCGTATTTCCTCGCGGCCTATTCCTTCGTGATCCTGCTGTTCAACGTCGGGCTGCTGCTGATGGCAACGGAATGCCTGCGCACGGAATTCGAGCACCAGGCCACCCATGACTCGCTCACCGACGCCTTCACACGCCGGCACATGAACGAGGCCTGCGCACAGGAGTTGGAGCGCTGCCGCCGGCATGGCCATGTGATGGCGCTGCTGATCATGGACCTGGACCACTTCAAAGCCATCAACGACACCTATGGCCACCAGCGCGGCGACCGTGTGCTGGTGGAGTTCGCGACCCAGGTCAAAACCCTGTTGCGCCGCCAGGACCAGCTGGGCCGCTTTGGCGGCGAAGAGTTTGTGTTGCTGCTGCCTGAAACGCCGCTGCCCGTGGCCACCGTGGTGGCCGAACGCATCCGCGCGATGGTGGATGAGTCCAGCGACAACCCACACTACACCGTGAGCATTGGCCTCACCATCAACCAGCATGACTACGACTCGCTCGACACCCTGCTGGCCCGGGCCGACACGGCCCTGTACCGCGCCAAGGAAAAAGGCCGCAACCGGGTGGGAAGCGTCTGAGACGGCCCAGCCCAGCCCAACTCAAACCCGCACGGCGCTGTGCACAAGGCCTCAGGACAGGGGCTGCCCACCAGCTTGAGCGTTAATCAAACTGCGCTTCGCTCCACTCGCCCCAGGCTGGCGCAGCCTGGGGCCACTGATCAGCCCGGTCGATGGACACAACACCCTGCGCCTGCAGCGACACAGCCCGGATCACCCCCGCATGGGTGATCCAGACGAGCTCTTGCGCCAATGGCGTCGTGTCGGCCAGCGCAGCGGCCACGCGCTGCATGAACGCCTGCACGCTCTCGCGCCCGCCAAAGCGCAGGGTAAAAAAATCGGCCGTCCACGCATCCAGCTCGGCTTTGGGAATGTCGCTCCAGCGTTGGCCCTCCCAGCAGCCGAAATCCATCTCGGCCAGGCGTGCATCGCGCGTGAGCATCAAATCGGGCCGTAGCCCGCATAAAGAAAGCGCCAACTGCTCACATCTTTGTAGCGGCGAGCTGATGACGCGCAAGCCCTGCGGCAGCACCCTGGCCAGGGCTTGCGCGCTGGCCAGGGTGGCCTGCTCATCTGCGGCCATGTCGGTAGCACCGTAGCAGACGCCGGCCTCGACCAGGGGACGCGCATGGCGCACCAGCCACAGCTTCATGCCGACAGCGCCAGCCCGAGGTAAAACGCCACCTCACAGACCTGCTGGGTGGCGCCCAGACAGTCGCCGGTGAAGCCCTGCAGGCGACGCGCAAACAGCCGCCACATCCAGAGCAAGGCCAGCCCGGCCGCGATCAGTGGCGCTATCAAATTGATATCTTCATACGCATATTCCACAAGGGCCAGCGCCATAAAACACCACAAAAATGCAGCCGCCAGACTGAACCCGCTGATCTGCTCGGCCAGCGGCTTGGACTTGGAACCCGCAGCGTCTCCCACATGCGGCAGCAGGCGGATCAACAGCAGCGGCAAGGTGCGCGACACCACATGCGCCGCAAAGATGCCCACACAGGCGAGCTCCAGGCCCACATCGCCCAGGGTGGCCAAGAGCGACACCTTGGCCAGCAGCGCCAGCAGCAGCGCCAACACGCCAAAGGCGCCAACCCGCGAGTCCTTCATGATCTCCAGCGCGCGCAGCCGCTCGGGCGAGCCGCCCAGCCCATCCGCCACATCGGCCAGCCCATCCTCGTGAAAGGCGCCGGTCAGCAGCACCGTGAACACCGTGCTCAGCACGGCAGCCACCCAGACCGCGCTGGCGGTATCGGGCAGCAACACCAGCAGCGCGCCATAGACCAGCGCAGCGAGTACGCCGACCAACCAGCCCACGCCAGGGAAATGCGCCGCACTGGCGCGCAACATGGCCGGGCTGTAGCCCACCCACTCAGCGAGCCGGCCGGTCACCGGGATGCGGGTAAAGAACTGGATGGCCAGCAGGTAATGGCGCACGAACTGGCTCAGAAGATTCATCAATGATCCGTGTACAGACGCTGCCGCGTCACAAAAAAAAGAGGCACCCAGCATGGCGTGCCCCCGAAGCATAGCGCCGGCCAGCCGCAGCCGACCGGCAAGTGGAAACAGGTCAGTCGGCGTAAATGCCGGCCTTGTGGATCACCGGGCCCCACTTCTTGATTTCGGCCTCCAGATGGGTCTTGAGTGCGGCCGGGTACATCTTGCTTTGCGGCACGATGTCGGAGCTGAGCTCGGCCAGGCGCTGCTTGACCAACGGGTCCTGCATGGCTTCGCGCAGGGCGACCCCGAGCTTGTCGATCACCGGGCCGGGGGTGCCCTTGGGGGCATAGATGCCGTGCCAGACCTTGACCTCAAAACCCTTGAGGCCCTGCTCGTCGAGCGTGGGGATGTTGGGCAAGGCTGCCAGGCGCGTGGTGGAGGTGACACCGAAGACCTTGACGCGGCCGTCCTTGATCATGGGCACGGTCTGGGTGGTCTGGTCGCACATCAGGTCTACCTGGCCGCCGAGCAGATCGTTCATGGCCGGAGCGGTGCCCTTGTAGGGAATGGTGTTGAGCTCCACCCCGATCTGGCTCTGGAACAGCAGGCCGCACAGGTGCGACACCGCGCCCAGCCCGGCGTTGGCCATGGAGACCTTGTCCTTGTGGCTTTTCACATAGGCCAGCAGCTCGGGGAAGGTGCTGGCCGGAAAGTCCTTGCGGGCCAGCAGCGTCATCGGCACATCGACCACCTGGCCGACGTACTCAAAATCCTTCAGCGGATCGAAGGACAGCTTCTTGTACAGCGCAGGTGCGGTGGACATGCCCATGTGGTGGATCAGCAGCGTATAGCCGTTGGGCGCCGCGCGTGCCACCTTGGCCGCGGCGATGGTGCCGCCGGCACCCACCGTGTTCTCGATGATCACGGTCTGGCCGAGTGATTTGCCCATGGGGATGGCCATCATGCGGGCCACCACGTCGGTGGGGCCGCCTGCGGCGAAAGGCACCACCAGGGTGACCGGTTTGTCAGGGTAGGCCTGCGCCAAAGTCGGCGCACTGAAAGTGGTGAGCAAGGCCGCTGCCGATGCAGCGACCAGGGTCGCCAACCGGGCTTTGGGTTGAGTTGTCATGTTCGTCCTTGTAATCAAGCGTTGGGAAACATCGATGGCCGCAAAAGTAGTCTTCACGTACCGATCGTGATGCTGGGGCTGGGTGTGTGCTTTAGCAATCAACGGAAACCCTTGGTTGGCGGGCACCAAACCACCGCTGTTGACAGGGGTATCACGGTGTACGGCAGAGCCCGTGTCAGGCGTCCTTCTGCGACACCCCGGCGGACTCGAAACTGGCCATCTCGCGCAGCACGGCGCAGGCAGACTGCAGCAGCGGCCAGGCCAGCACCGCACCCGAGCCCTCGCCCAGGCGCAGACCGAGGTCCAGCAGCGGTTCGGCCTTCAGGTGCGCGAGCATGAGCGCGTGCCCGCGCTCGCCCGAGCGGTGCGCGAAGATGCAGCGTTGCAGCACGTGCGGCGCCAGCATGCTAGCCACCAGCACCGCCGAGGAAGCAATGAAACCATCGACCACAATGACGCGTCGCTCTGCCGCGGCTTGCAACACGGCACCGACCATGGTGGCCATCTCGAAGCCACCGAAGGCCGCCAGTACGTCCAGCGGCGCTTTGGCCTCCGGGTGTTTCAGCAGGACTTCGCGCAGCACCGTGAGCTTGCGCGCGATGGCTGCGCTGTCCAGCCCGGTGCCGGCGCCGGTGCAGTCGGAGATATCCAGCCTGGCGAGGCGCGCAAGCAGCAGCGAGGCCGCCGAGGTATTGCCGATGCCCATTTCGCCGGGCAGAAAAGCATTGCCCGGCAGCGCCTTGAGCAGCGCCATGCCGTTACGCAAGGCTTGATGGCATTGCTCTGGCGTCATGGCCGGCCCCGCCGACGCATCCGCCGTGCCGGGTGCCACCTTGCGAACGAGCAGCTGTTCACGCGGCGCAAAATCGTGACGCACGCCGCAGTCCACCACCGTCAGTGCCAGGCCGTGCTGGCGCGCCAGCACGCTGACGCAGGCACCGCCAGCCAAAAAGTTTTCCACCATCTGCCAGGTGACATCGCTCGGGAAAGCCGACACGCCTCGCGCAGCCAAACCGTGGTCGCCAGCGAACACCACCAGCTGCGGTGCGCGCAACTCGGGCGTCTCGCTGCCCAGAATCTCGCCCAGCTGCAGCGCCAGCGATTCGAGCCGGCCGAGTGAGCCCAGCGGCTTGGTCTTGTTGTCGAGCTTGTGCTGCAGGCGCTGGGTCAGCGCGGTGTCGGACAGAGGTGCGATCGCGGGAAGTGTGAGGTTCGTGAGGTTCGTGAGGTTCATGAATGCCAACTTGATAAAAACAATGAATGGGTTGTGGCCGGCTCATGCAGGCGGGTCGATCAGGGACTGCAGCACGCCGGGCTCGAAATGCCGCTCGATGTAATCGGCCATGCCGTCAAACACCGAGTCCAGCGTGGGCACCTGGGCGGCACCCTCGCCGCCGAACAGCGCTTGCAGTGCGGCCGGGTCTTCCAGCAGGCCATGCAGGTACAGGCCCAGCACATTGCCCGCCGCGTTTTGCCAGGCCAGTGCCCTGCCCTGGCCCCCATGCCCACCCTCGCCACCCGTCAAGACGGCACGGGCCACATCGCCCGCAGCGGCCATGGCGGGATGCTGTGCCGTCTGGCCATGGTGGATTTCATAGCCCTGCACCGTCACACCGGACAGCGCGGCCCAGGGCCCGCTGAGTTCGCCAAACCGTGCCTCGGTGCGCAGCACGGTTTTGTCTGCATCGAACACGGTGACCAGCGGCAACAGGCCCAGGCCGGGCGCATTGCCGTCGATGCCATGCGGATCGATCAGGGCCTCGCCCAGCATCTGCAGCCCGCCGCAAATGCCCAGCACCGCCCCGCCCTTTTGCGCATGGGCAGCGATGGCGCGGTCCAGCCCCTGCGTACGCAGCCAGGCGAGATCCCCGCTCGTGTGTTTGGAGCCGGGCAGGATGATCCAGTCGGCCCCCTGCAACTCGGCCGCACTGCGCACCCAACGCAGACGCACGCCGGGGATGTTCTTGAGCGGCTGGAATTCGTCGAGGTTGCTGATGCGGGGGTAGACCACCACAGCCACGGTTCCACCCTGCGTGAAGCCAGCCGCAGCGCCGGGCCGCCCCAAGCCAGGCACGGCCCCCTCGGGGGGCAGCGAGGACACGCCAGTGCCGAGCGTGGGGGTCATATCAAATACACCGTCTTCTTCAGGCAGACCATGGCCCCACCACATGGGCAGGGTGGCCACGGTCGGCACGCCGGTCAGGTCCTGCAGCATCTGTGGGCCCGGCGCCAGCAGCGCAGCATCGCCCCGGAACTTGTTGAGCACAAAGCCACGGATCAATGCGCGCTGCGCGGCAGGCAACATGGCCCAGGTGCCATAGAGATGTGCAAAGGCACCACCGCGGTCGATGTCGGTGACCAACAGACACTGCGCCTGAACGTGTTCGGCCACACGCATGTTGACGATGTCGCTGGCGGAGAGGTTGATCTCGGCGGGCGAGCCCGCGCCCTCGATCACCACCACCTCGTTCTCGGCCATCAATGCGTCCAGCGCTGCCGACACCACCGGCCAGACCTTTTCGCTGCGGCCACGCCAGTCCATGCGCGTGAGCGCCTCGTCGACCTGCCCCAGCAGGATGACCTGGCTGTGTGTGTCGCGCTCGGGTTTGAGCAGCAAGGGGTTCATGCGAACCTCGGGAATTGCATTCGCGGCCAGGGCCTGGAAATACTGCGCACTGCCGATCTCGCCGCCAGAAATGTTTTGCCGCTGGGCCGCATGAAGGCCGACCGTGGGGGCAACAGGATTCACCGCCGGGCCGTCCCAAGGTGAATCGCGGCCCCCTTGGGGGGCAGGGAGCCACACGTCCTGGGCGACCGTAGGAGCAACAACCCTTGCGTTATTGCTCATGTTCTGCGCCTTGAAGGGCGCCACCTTGAGCCCCTGGCGCGCGTAGTAGCGGCACAGCGCGGTGGCCAGCCAGCTCTTGCCCGCACCGCTGGTGGTGCCCAGCACCATGACAGCTTTGGCCCTCATGCCAATGCCTCCTCAATGCCCTGTTCCGTGTTGCGCAGGCCGAGCCATGCCACCCTCAAAGCCTCCTGCGCGAAGGGCGGCAACACGCTTAGCCGCAGATGGCCGGGCAGACCGAACGAGCTGGTGTCGCGCAGCTTGATGCCCTGCGCACGCAATTGCCCCAACGCCCGCAGCAGCGACTCACCCTGAATGCCGGGATGCACACAGAAGAAATTGGCGGTGCTGGGCAGACAGCGCCAGCCGAGGGACTCGCACATGGCCAGTTGCCGGGATTTCCACTCACGCAAGGTCACCCGGCTTTGTGCCAGCCAGTCCTGCACGGCCGGCTGCACCCAGGCCTCCAGCAGCGCCACGCCATGCGCCCCGATGGGCCAGGAGGGGCACAGGCGCTCCAGCGCCGCTACGGCATCATCCGCACCAAGCGGCGCAATCACATAGGCCGCACGCACACCGGTCATGCCCAGCGCCTTGTTGGGCGACCAGAGTTGCCAAACTTGTTGCAAGCCTTCTTCGGACAGCGCAAGCGCGCCACTCAGGCGCAGCGGCTCATAGGCCCGGTCCAGCACACAGACCTGGCCACTTGCAGCCAACTCGCCCAAATCGGCTTGTGGCGCACCCAGCGGGCTGGATGGATCACAGCACCACAGCAGTTGCGCGCTGTGCCTTTGCGGTGTTTGCACCAGACCGCAGGCCTGCGCAGCCTCGGCATAGTCGCCATAGCTGTGGGGTGGCAGCCAGACCTCCTTGCCACCCTGCTGCGACACCCAGGCGGTGATGCGGAAAATGAATTCGCTCGCGCTGCCGGCCAGCAACACCCGCTGCGGCGCCACCCCATGCCAGGTCGCCAGTTGGGCACGCAAAACGGTGTAGCTGGCATCCGGGTAACGCGAGGCTTCTGCCTGCTCCACGACTGACAATGCGCCTGGACAGGGACCGCAGGCGTTGCTGTTGGTGGAGAAATCGTACAAGGGCACGCCTTCGCTATCGGGGCCGCCATGGACGCGCTGAAACGGGGGAGCGGTCATGCCAGGTTCCCCTCTATCATTGCTATGAATAATGTAGCTAATGTCACAAGTAACATGAGGGCCAGAACCGATTTTGATGCATAAGACAGGGCACGCAAGGTGTCCACCGCCAGCGGCGCACGCCCTGCCGGGTTGAGCACATAGACACCGGGCTTGTGTAGCGCAGTGCCCAGCGCGAGTGCCATCGCGGCCATGGGCCAGCCGCTGTTGGGAGAGGGTGTCAGGCGGGCCTGTTGCCTGAGCGAAGGCAGACGCCTACGACGCAGGCCACCGGCCACCGTCGCCAGCAGCAAGGCCGTGAGGCGTGCGGGCAGCCATGACAGCACATCGTCAAGCCGTGCGGCCCATTTGCCAGCCCACTCCCAGCGCCCCCGGTAGCCCCACATGGCGTCGGCGGTGTTGGCAAAGCGGTAGACCGCCGCACCGGGCAGGCCCAGCAGCACAAACCAGAAGATGGGGGCGACGACCGAGTCGTTGAGGTTTTCGGCGAGCGACTCGATGGCGCTCTCGCGCACCTGTGATTCGGTCAGTGCCGACACGTCGCGGCTCACCAGTCGCGCCAGTTGCGCGCGCCCTGCCTCCAGCGACTGTTGCAGCGCGGTCTCGACCGCTCCCACTTCATCACGCAGCATGCGCCAGGCCAGCAGCGGCTTGAGCCACAGCGCCAGCAGCACGGTGGCAAACACCGGAGGCAGCTCGCGCAGCATGCTTGTCTGCACGGCCCATGCGATGGTTCCCACACTGGCGGCACCCAGCAGCCAGCTCAAAGCCCCAAAGTTGAAAGCCAGCACCGGCCGCAGTGTCAACAGCCAGCGGCCACACCATGCCAGGTACTGGCCCATCCCGACCACCGGATGCATCCAGGCCGGCGGTTCACCCCAGAGCACGTCGATCAGCAGCGCCAGCCACAAGGCGGCCAGCATGACCCACAACGCAGATGGCACTGCCAACATGCTCAGTCCTCGATGCCGCGCTGGGCTGGTATCCCGATGTTGAAGGCGTGCTTGATCTTGGTCATCTCCGTCACGGTCTCGGCCAACTCGATGATCTCGGGCGGGCAGCGCCGGCCAGTGATCACCACATGCACATGGCTGGGCCGGTCAAACAGGGTCTGTACCACCTCCTCGACCCCACCAGCGGGCTCCATCCAGCCGTAGATCAGCGGGTAGGTGAATTCGTCCAGCACCACCATGAAGTACTCGCCGCTCTGGATGGCGGCCTTGGCTTTAGCCCAGCCCTCACGCGCGAGCTGCGCCGAGTGTTCGAGGTCCTGGCTTTTCCAGCTGAAGCCGTCGCCCAGACCCACGATGGGGATACCGAGCTTGTCGAACATGCGGTGCTCGCCAAAACGCGCCGTAGGCACCTTCATGAACTGGAAGATCTTCACCGTCTTGCCGCGCCCGTGCGCGCGCAAGGCCAGGCCAAAAGCAGCGGTGCTCTTGCCTTTGCCGTCGCCGGTGTTGACGATGACCAGGCCGCGGCGCTCGCCTTCGGGTTTGTCGTAGGGCTTCTCAGAAGGTGGGGTTTCTATGTGCATAAGGCTGTGTCTGTTCAAAAAAATCTGGGGTTATTCAGGGCATTGTTCAGGGCATTGAGGGCATGCGCGGCAACGCCACCCACTGGTGGTCGAGCGCCCGGATCGCAATGCGCTCGTGAAACACCTGCTCCAGCGCGCGGTGCGTGGCGGCGTCATGGCAGGCACCGTGGTGGGTCACGCGGCCCTCATCCATGATGAGCATGTCGTCCGCGTGCAGCGCCATCGATATCTCATGCAGCACGCTGACCACGGTCCGGCCAGCGGCCACAAGTTCGCGCACCAGCAGCAGCCAGTCCACCTGGTGCGGCGGGTCCAGGTTGGCAAGGGGCTCGTCCATCAGCAGCACATCGGC
>JAHIYE010000027.1 GCA_018815325.1 Gammaproteobacteria bacterium
AACCTGCTGTCCAACGCCATCAAGTACAACCGGCCGCAAGGCAGCGTTTACCTGAGCGTCAAGCGACAGCCGGCAGAGGGTGCGGGAGAGGGAGGGGATGAGAGCGAAGGTGTGATCCGCATCACGATTCGGGACACCGGCCCGGGCATTGCGGCCGACAAGCAGGAGCGGATATTCAACTCGTTCGACCGCCTGGGTGCTGAGCGGGGACATGTAGAGGGCACAGGCATAGGCCTCGTCATCACGCAACGCATCGTGCTGGCAATGGGCGGGCGGATCGGCTTTGAGAGCCAGGAGGGGCAGGGCAGCACCTTTTGGGTGGAGTTCCCGGTGTGTGCGCCGTTGGTGCTTCCCGAGAGGCCTGGCGAGACCGGGCAAGAAGACATGCCAGCTGTCGCAGCCCCTGGATCTTCTGGTCGCCCGCAGGTGCTCTACATCGAGGACAACCCGATGAACCAGCGGCTGGTGCGGCAGATCTTCAGCACGCGCCCCGACCTGCAGCTGCATGAGGCCAATACGGCAGAGGACGGAATTGCGCAGGCCTTCATGCTCAGGCCGAACCTGGTTCTGCTGGACATCAACCTGCCGGGCATGAATGGCTACGAGGCGCTCAAAATTCTCAAGGCTGATCGGCGTACGTCACACATTCCGGTCATCGGGGTATCCGCCAATGCGATGCAAGGGGATGCGTCACGCGCGCTGGCGGCCGGCTTTTCGGCCTACATCACCAAACCCATTGATGTGCCGCTGTTTCTCTCGGCGGTGGACCAGGCCGTCATGCGAACGGCGCCGGCATCGGCACCGGTTTGAGCTGGCGCTAGTTCTCCAGCGCCGACTCAACTTCCCGGCCGAGTTCGATCACGGCCAGGGCGTAATAGCTGCTCCAGTTGTAGCGGGTGACCGTGTAGAAGTTTTCGGTGCCGGCCACGTAGCTGGGTGCAGCGTTGCCGTTTTGCAGTTCGACCAGCGCGAGCGGACCTTTATGTTCGAGCGCCTGGCCATGCAGCATGGCCCCCTTGGTCTGGAAGCTTGCAACGCTGAAGGTGGGCAGGATATCGGGCAAGAGAAGACTATCCAGATCGAGCCGGCTGCTGTCGAAGCTCACCGGGTAATGCGTGGGCATGCCGTTTTGCCAGCCAAAGGTCTTGAGGTAGTTGGCCACCGAGCCGATCGCATCGGCCGGGGTGTTGAACAGATCAACCTTGCCATCACCATCAAAGTCCACTGCATAGCGGGCCCAGCTTGAGGGCATGAACTGCGGCAGCCCCATGGCGCCGGCATAGCTGCCGCGCAGACTCAGCGGGTCGATGCTGGAACGGTAGGTCAGGCTCAGCAGGCGCTCCAGCTCGCCCTTGAAAAACTCGCTGCGTTCTGCCGCGCGCGGGTGGCCGGCAGGAAAATCGAATGAGAGTGTCGTGAGTGCATCCAGCACGCGGAAGCTGCCCATTTGCTGGCCATAAATGGTTTCCACACCGATGATGCCGACGATGATGGCGGCTGGCACGCCGTAGTCTGCCTCGGCCCGGCGCAATGTTTCCCGGTTCGCTTTCCAGAATTCGACGCCTGCCTGAATGCGCTTGTTGTCAATGAAGCGGCTGCGGTAGGCATTCCAGTTCTTGGGTGTGCCGCGAGGTGCTGGTGCCATGAGCTGCGAAATGCGCGGTATGTAGCGGGCCTGGCCAATGGCACGACGCACCCACGCTTTGTCGAGTTCGCGCCGTTCGGCAATGTCGTCAGCCAGGCGCATCACGTCAGCCCTGCTGCCATAAGCTTTGCCCATGGCTGTTTTCACCGTCTTGGCACGCGGCGGCTTCTGTTTGGATTTGGTTGCTGCATATGCTGTGCTGGACACGGCGCAGGCCAGGGTGAGCGCGAGAACGGTGCTGAAAAATCGGGTTATCACGTGGGCCAGGTCAGTTGATTGAATTCGCGTTGCAATGCGGCCAGGCTGAGGCTGCTGCTGGCGGGGGAATAATGTTGCGCCTCGAGTTGCAGCAGCCAGTGCCGGATGGCCAGAACGCTATTGTCCTCGTTCCCGAACTGCTCGGCCAGACGCTGGGCCATTTGGCGTGGCGAGGCATGGGGTGCCAGGCTGACACCGGCCTGCTTCAGCCGCTGTTCGGCGCGTTGCCGCAGGCGCCGCCACGGGTCCTGCCGGCGGCGCTCCCACTGGCTCCATGCCGCACTGCCCAGCGTCGCCAGCACCAGGATGCCGAGCAGGACACGGATCAAATCTTCCCAGCTCGGCGATGTGAAGCCCAGGTTCTTGAGCAGATTGAGTTGGCGTGCCTGTGAGTAGTTCAGCACCCACTGGTTCCAGCTGTTGTTCATGGCCTCCCAGGCGGCGCGCAGGCTCAGTGCCAGCTCGGGGCTGACCGTGCCCATCACGCTGCCGATGACCCCCTGGGGTGCCCGCAGCCGCTGCAGCGAGCCGGTGCGCGCCGGTGCCACGGCTGAGGTGGGGTCGACCCGCACCCAGCCCCGCCCCGCCATCCACACCTCGGCCCAGGCATGGGCATCGCTTTGCCGAACCACCCAATAATCGTCCACCTGGTTGCGCTCGCCGCCCTGGTAGCCCGTGACAAGGCGGGCCGGAATGTCCAGCGCACGCATCAGGATCACGAAGGAGGAGGCAATGTGTTCGCAAAAGCCGGCCTTGCGGTCGAACCAGAACTCATCCGCGCTGTCCCGTCCATACAGGCCCGGCTCCAGCGTGTAGAGATAGCCGCCGGTGCGGAGCCGCTCCAGCACATGCTCCACCAGCAAGCCGGGGTCGGCGGTGGCAAAGCGCGGGTCACGCCGGATGTCGGCAGCCAGTTGCAGGGTGCGCGGGTTGAAGCCTGGCGGCAGCTCGACAAACTCACGCAAACCGGGCCTGGAACTCAATGGGCCGTGACGGAAGGCCGGGTAACTCTGCGCCTTGTAGCGCACCAGCCCGGTAATGGGCCGCTCGGTCAGCCAGCGCAGATCAGAACTCATGCGAAGCATGTAGCCAGGCAGTTGTGGAGCTGTGGGAGCCGCCTCAAGCACGAACAGCCAGGGCCGGTGGCTGGGCTCCAGCGTGACCTCATAGCTGACGGGCTGGCCCGTTACCTGCAGATTGCTTTGCGCCTGCAGTTGCTGCGGCAAGACCGAACGCAGCGTGCGCCATTCACGTCCATCGAAGCTGGAGAGCACGGGGCCCCGGAAATACAATGCCGATTGGGGTGGCACTTCACCATCAAAGCGGATTCGCATGGCAATGCTGCTGTCGAGCGCCAGGCGCGCGACGCTGCCTACCTGCATCGTGCCCGACAATCCGCTGCGCCCACTCATCGCGTCGGCAGGCATGCCCCACAGCGGCGCCAGCCGCGGAAAGAGTACGAACAGCAGCACCATGATGGGGGCTCCCAACAGTGCCATGCTGCCCGCGGCCCTGGCTGCTTGCAGCAACGGGGGCTTGCCGGCTGGCATGTGGGCATTGACCAGCGCAGTGAGCAGGCCCAGCACGGCGACCAGCATGGCTGCAGCTGTGAGGAGCGACTGGGAGTAGAAGAAGTTGGTGAGCATCGTGAAGAGGCCCAGGAAGAACACCACAAAGGCATCGCGTCGCGCACGCAACTCCAGGGTCTTGAGACTCAGCAAAACCACGATGAGTGTGACCCCGGCATCGCGCCCCAGCAGCGTGCGGTGGGTCATCAGGGTGGCGGCGGTCGCCAGCACCAGCAGCAGCACCATCCAGCGCGCCCTTGGCAGCGGCTTGCTCCGCCACGCCAGCCAGCCGCGCCACACCAGCAGGGTCGCGGCAGACAGACTGCACCACAGCGGTAAATGGGTGATCTGCGGCATGACTACCCAGGCAATGACCACCAGCAGGAACAGGGTGTCGCGGGTGTCACGGGGGAGGGACGAGAGCCTGTTCAACATAAAGCCAGAGCCTCCAGACACCGCCTCTTGTGCGCCTCCCCACTGCCAGGCTTGATCTCCAGACCCTGCAAGCGCAGTCCATATTCGAGTCCCCGCTGCTCTGCCTCCAGCACCCAGGCGCACAGGCGCGACAGCCGCTGCTCCATGGCGTGCAAGGCGTGGCCGCTCTGGGCCAGGTCGAGCCACAACTCGGCGTGCTGCGTCGACTGGGCATCGCGGCTCACGAGTTCCCCGTTTTTGGCGGCCTTTTTCCAAGCGATGAGCTTGAGCGGGTCGCCTCGGCGGTAGGGGCGAACGCCATCGTATTCGCCACTGGCGTGGCGCAGGGCGCCAGCAGGGCCGCTACTCTGTGCTTCACTCGCGGGCAAGGGGGGCGGAAAAGGCTCAGGCGCCGGGTAGACCAGCAATTGCGCGGCCGGACGCCAGAGTGTCCAGATCCGGAAGGTGCCCAGCGGGAAGCGGGTTTCGGCCGTGAGCACGGGCAAGGGGTGCAGCCCTCTCAATCCGGTTTTGAAAGCGAGATGCAGCACCGTGCTGCCTTGGGCGGGAACATCGCACCAGTTCCATTGGCCAGAGCCCTGTATGCTCAAGCCTATGCCCCAGCGCGGACTGCGGCGCGGATTGTCCAGTGTGAGGGTGAGCGTGGCGCTGGCGCCGCTGAACTGCGCAGCAGGAGGCGACAGCTTCAGGCGCAGGCCCCGCAACGTGGCGTGGCCCACATGCATGCCGACCAGGGCGCTGCCCGCGAGCAGGAAGGTCAGCAGGTAGCCGAGATTGAGCTGGTAATTGATCGAGGCGACCAGCAGCACCAGCAGGGTCACGCCCAGCATGAGGCCGGGACGCGTGGGCAGGATGTAGACATTGCGCTGCGTGAGCGTGACCATGTCCCGTGGTGTCAGCCGGGACTGCCACCAATGCTGCCAGCGGCGGCGTAACCACGCGAGGGGATGTACCCAGGCCATTCGGTCCAGACTTGTCGGCGTCTTGCGCGGTGGCCGTTCTTCGGCCGACGCACGACGAGCGGCCGTGTTGTTCATGGAAGGGGAATCGTCGCGATCATGGCGCGCACCTGCTCGACGGGGCCTCTTCCGGCATCAGCCATCGGTACCAGCCGGTGCGCGACGGTTTGCGGCAGGATGGCCTGTACGTCGTCGGGTGCCACATAGTCGCGCCCACTCAACAAGGCCTGGGCCTTGGCCGCGCGGATCACGGCAATACCGGCCCTGGGGCTAAGACCCTGGCTGAACCAGCGGCCAGAACGCGTGGCGGCAATCAGGTCCTGCACATAGGCCACCAGCGGCGCCGCCGCATGCACGGCCAGTACCTGCTGTTGCAATAGCGCGAGTTCTGCAGGCGTGAGCAGGGCGGGCAGGGATTGCACCATGTCGTGCCGGTCCATGCCGGTGAGCAGCTCACGCTCGGCAGCCCGGTCGGGGTAGCCCAGCGAGATGCGCATGAGGAAGCGGTCCAGCTGGGATTCGGGCAGGGCATGGGTGCCGAGCTGGTCGTGCGGGTTCTGCGTGGCAATGACAAAGAAGGGCTCGGGCAAGGGGCGGGTCTGGCCTTCGATCGTGACCTGCTTTTCTTCCATGGCTTCGAGCAGTGCGCTCTGGGTCTTGGGGCTGGCGCGGTTGATCTCGTCGGCCAGCAGCACCTGTGCGAACAGCGGGCCCGGATGGAACACAAAGGCTTCCTGGCTGCGCTCGTAGATGGAGACACCCGAGAGGTCGCTGGGCATCAGGTCCGAGGTAAATTGCACCCGGGAAAACTGCAGGCCAAATACGCGGGCCAGGGCATGGGCCAGGGTGGTCTTGCCCACCCCCGGCACATCCTCGATCAACAGGTGTCCACCGGCCAGCAGGCAGGCCACGCAATCCCGGATTTGATCGGGTTTTCCGACGATCACCGTGTTAAGCTGATTGAGCAGCGATGTGAGTTTTTGTTGTGTATCCATGACATGACGTTACCTGAAATTTCGAGACGAGGAAGTAGGCTGTGAACAAGACCGGTTACTTTACGCACCCCGATTGCCGCAAGCACGACATGGGCAGTGATCACCCTGAATGCCCGGAACGGCTTGACGCGATTGAGGACCGCCTGCTGATCAGCGGTGTGGGCGATGCGCTGGTGCGGTTTGAGGCCCCGCTGGCCTCGCTGGATGATGTACAACTCGCACATGGCCGGATGCACGTGGCCTCCCTTCGGGGTTTGAGCGACACGCTGCGTGAAGAGGTCGAAGCGGGGGGGCCTAGTCATACCTATGTCGATCCTGACACCTCGATGAATGTGCACTCCTGGAACGCCATCCTGCGTGGTGCGGGTGCTGCCATGGCCGCGACGGACGCCGTGATCGCCGGCGAACTGGAGAATGCCTTTTGCGCCATTCGCCCACCTGGCCACCATGCCTGCCGCGACAAGGCCATGGGTTTCTGTTTCTTCAACAATGTGGCGATCGCTGCGAAATACGCACTGGAGCGGCATGGGCTGCAGCGCGTGGCGATTGTGGATTTCGATGTGCACCACGGCAATGGCACCGAAGACATCGTGGCCGGTGACGAGCGCATCCTCATGGTGAGCTTTTATCAGCACCCTTTTTACCCGCATGGCGGCTCGCGCTCGGATGCCGACAACCTGGTCAATCTGCCTGTGCCGGCCTATACCAAAGGCGAGGCTGTGCGTGAACTCATCGCGGACTTGTGGCTGCCGCGCCTGGAGGCACACCGCCCTGAGATGATTTTCATCAGCGCAGGTTTTGATGCGCACCGTGAAGACGAGCTGGCCCAGCTGGGTCTGGTCGAGGCGGATTACGCCTGGATCACCAGTCGCATCAAGGACGTTGCCATCAAACATTCGAAGAGACGCATCGTCTCCTGTCTGGAGGGCGGCTATAGCCTCAGCGCGCTGGGACGCAGTGTGGAAGCCCACCTGCGGGTGCTGGCCGATGTCTAAAGCAGCGAAGCGCTGGGTTCGCCGCCGGGCCGCTCCCAAGGCGAACTGTGGCCCCCTCGGGGGGCAGCGCGCTACACGCAGTGAGCAAGCATGGGGGCTGGGTTCGCCGCCGGGCCGCTCCCAAGGCGAACCGTGGCCCCCTCGGGGGGCAGCGCGCTACACGCAGTGAGCAAGCGTGGGGGCCTTTTCACCAGGCAAGGTAGGCGTAGCCTTTTTCCTGTAGCTCCATCATGGCGGCGGCCCCCACGTCCTCGACGGTTACGAAGTCCACCATGTCGGCTGGTCCCCAACCGAGGGATTTCATGGTGTTGCCGCAGACGATGAACTTCACCCCGTAGGACTGCGCCATGCCGCGCACGCGCTGCTGGTGAACCTTGGAGACCTTGCGCTTGGGCTTCTTGGCGAACAGGTGCAGGCCAGGACCCCATGCCACGACGGCGATGGTCACGTCGTCCACGTATTTGGTCAGCATCGCGCCGATCGAGTTGAGCACGGCTTCCTGATGGTCGTGCTCGTGCTTGTTGAACTGGTAGACGATCTTGTGGGGGGCACCGCTGGCATCGGCCGGTGGGCGGGTTTGAGCTTGTGCCGTCATGCTGCTGCCCGCCGCCACGGCTGCGACGGCGGTGAAGAGTTGGCGTCTTGGGAGGGAAGGTGATGTCATGGCAAAGGCGTGGGGACGGGGACAGTTGAATTGCAAGCCAGGGCATAGGGTAGCCCAATTTCACACGGCTGGTGCAGCATCTCTGGCATAGTCGCGTGCAACAGGGCGATTGGGTGACAATCGTCTGGCGGGCCAACAGGGCCGCCCTGTATCTCTGAATGTTCGAAGAAGGAAGCCTTCATGGCCGATGATGTGTTGTTGCCATCCCCGATGGTCGAGATTGATACCTGGCTGAGCCTGCTCATGAGGCCGAGCTCGCTGGTGGAAATGGCCACCCTGCTGGCCTGTGTCCTTGTTGCCTGGCTGGTCGTGTGGCTGATACGCCGGACCATGCACGAGCCTCGTGATTTTTCAGTCCTGATAGGGCGACGCCTCGTGGACGGGGTGCTGTTTCCTTTCCTTCTGCTCTGCATGGCAGAGGTTGCCCGCGTGCTGCTGGCCAAATTCATGTCCCCGCACGTCTTCAAGTTTGCGATTCCTGTGCTGGTCTCGCTCCTGGTGATCCGGGTCGGTGTGAAAGTGTTGCAGGTGGCTTTCAAGGAGGCGCCGCTGGTGCGTGTGCTTGAACGCAGCATCTCCTGGGTGGCCTGGGTCGCTGTGGTGCTGTGGCTCACGGGGATATTGCCCGTCATGCTCGAAGAGCTTGACCAGATCAGCTGGAAGATGGGAGGCGGGCGCATGTCCTTGCGCACCCTGATCGAGGGCGTGCTGACGGCCGGTGCCGTGCTGATCCTGAGCTTGTGGATTTCCTCGGCGATCGAGGCGCGCCTGCTGCGCTCGGCCACCGGAGGCGAGTTGTCGTTGCGCAAGGCGGTGAGCAATGCTACCCGGGCCCTGTTGATGTTCGTCGGCTTTCTGATGGCCATGTCCACGGTCGGCATTGACCTCACGGCACTCTCGGTACTGGGAGGGGCCATTGGCGTGGGCGTGGGCTTTGGTCTGCAGAAGCTGGCGGCCAACTACGTCAGCGGCTTTGTGATCCTGGCCGAACGCAGCATGCGCATTGGCGACATGGTGAAGGTCGACAACTTCGAGGGTGTGGTGACCGACATCAAGACCCGCTATACGCTGATCCGGGCACTCAACGGACGGGAGTCGGTGGTGCCCAATGAGCTGATCATCACCCAGCGGGTCGAGAACCTTTCGCTGGCCGACCCTGAGGTTGTGCTGCAGATCAATGTGACCGTAGGCTATGACAGCGATGTGGCGCAGGTCGAAAAAATCCTGCTCGGTGCGGCCGCCAGTTGCGACCGCGTGCTGAAGACGCCGGCGCCCTCGGCCTACCTGCTCAACTTTGGTGCCGATGGTCTGGAGTACACACTGTCGATGTGGATAGCGGACCCCCAGAGCGGGCAGTACAGCCTGCGTTCGGAGATCAACAACACCATCCTGCGGGACTTCCGGCTGGCTGGCATTGATATTCCCTATCCCCAGCGCGTCATCCACACCCTTTGAGTCATCGGGGCATTGGAGCGGGCATTCCTTGCCTCGTTCGGCGCATTCCTTGGTGTACCGACGAGTCCCACTGTGGATTCTTGCGCGTATAATTAAAAAGCACGACCGTTCTATTTTTATCGCGCAGGTATGCATTCGGCGCCGCGCGCGTGCTGACGAATAGAATGGAGCGATTGACGTGCACGTCAATCGCTTGAACCCATTTGCAACTAGCTGGAGTAACGCTAATGAAAGTCCTGGTACCCGTCAAACGCGTGGTGGACTACAACGTGAAGGTCCGCGTGAAGTCGGACAACACGGGTGTAGACATCGCCAATGTCAAGATGAGCATGAACCCGTTTGACGAGATCGCCGTGGAAGAAGCGGTCCGGCTGCGGGAAAAAGGCGTGGTGACCGAAGTCATCGCCGTGTCCTGCGGCGTCACGCAATGCCAGGAGACCCTGCGCACGGCCATGGCCATCGGTGCAGACCGTGCCATTCTGGTGGAAAGCAGCGAGGAATTGCAGCCGCTGGCTGTGGCCAAGCTGCTCAAGGCCCTGGTGGACAAGGAACAGCCCGGTCTCGTCATTCTGGGCAAGCAGGCCATCGACGATGACTGCAACCAGACGGGCCAGATGCTGGCTGCACTCGCCGACCTGCCCCAGGCCACTTTTGCCAGCAAGGTCGAAGTCGCCGATGGCAAGGCCATGGTCACGCGTGAGGTTGATGGCGGCCTGGAGACCCTCTCGATCACCCTGCCTGCGGTCATCACCACCGACCTGCGCCTCAACGAGCCGCGCTATGTGACGCTGCCCAACATCATGAAGGCGAAGAAAAAGCAGCTCGACATTGTCAAGCCCGAGGACCTGGGCGTGGACGTAACGCCGCGCATCAAGACCCTTAAGGTCAGCGAGCCGCCCAAGCGCAGCGCCGGCATCATGGTGCCTGACGTGGCCACGCTGGTGTCCAAACTCAAAAACGAAGCCAAGGTGATCTGACATGACTGCACTCGTAATTGCCGAACACGACAACACGACCCTCAAGGGCGCGACCCTCAACACCGTGACTGCAGCCGCCCAGTGCGGTGGCGACGTGCATGTGCTGGTCGCTGGGGCCAATGCGGCTGCAGCCGCTGCCGAGGCCGCCAAAATCGCTGGCGTGGCCAAGGTGCTGCATGCCGAAGGTGAGGGCTTTGCCCATGGTCTGGCCGAGAACATGGCCGCCCAGGTGCTGGCCATTGCCGCGAACTACAGCCATATCCTGTTCCCGGCCACCGCCTCGGGCAAGAACATCGCCCCGCGCGTGGCGGCCAAGCTTGATGTGGGCCAGATTTCCGACATCACCAAGGTCGACAGCCCCGACACTTTTGAGCGTCCCATCTATGCCGGCAATGCCATTGCCACGGTGCAAAGCGCTGATGCGGTCAAGGTCATCACGGTGCGTACCACCGGTTTTGATCCTGCTGCTGCCACAGGCGGTTCTGCTGCGGTGGAGTCGCTTGCCTCGGTGGCCGCCAGCGCCAAGTCCTCCTTCGTAGGTAGCGAGATCGCCAAGAATGACCGTCCCGAGTTGACCGCTGCCAAGATCATTGTTTCTGGTGGCCGGGCCTTGGGCTCGAGCGAGAAGTTCGACGAAGTCATGACCCCGCTGGCCGACAAGCTCGGCGCAGCCCTGGGTGCCTCACGCGCTGCGGTCGATGCGGGCTATGCGCCCAACGACTGGCAGGTCGGTCAGACCGGCAAGATCGTGGCGCCCCAACTGTATGTGGCCTGCGGCATCAGCGGTGCCATCCAGCACCTGGCCGGCATGAAGGACAGCAAGGTGATTGTGGCCATCAACAAGGACCCCGAGGCCCCGATTTTCGGCGTGGCCGATTACGGCCTGGAGGCTGACCTGTTCGTGGCCGTGCCGGAACTCATCGCCGCACTTTGACCCCCTACGACATTCGCACCGAGCCAGTCGACGTGCCGTAAGTACAAGCCGCTCCCCTTTGACCTCGCTCAGGGGAGCGGTTTTTTTCTGGAGATTTTCATGAGCTACACCGCCCCTCTCAAGGACATGCTGTTCGACATCCGGCATCTGGCCCGTATCGACGAGATTGCCCGGATTCCCGGCTTTGAAGATGCCGGCTTCGACACCGCCCAGGCCGTGCTGGAAGAGGCGGCCAAGTTCAACGAAGGCGTGCTCAGCCCGCTGAACTGGGACGGTGACAAGAATCCCTCAAGCTGGAAAGATGGCGTGGTCACCACCACACCGGGTTTCAAGGAGGCATTTCGCCAGTTTGCCGAGGGTGGCTGGCAGGGCTTGCAGCACCCGGCCGAATTTGGTGGACAGGGCCTGCCCAAGACGATTGGCGCGGCCTGCATCGAGATGTGCAACAGCGCCAATATGAGCTTTGCGCTGTGCCCCCTGCTCAGCGATGGCGCAATCGAAGCGCTGCTCACGGCGGGCTCGGACGAACTCAAGGCCACCTACATGGAAAAACTGGTGGCCGGCGAGTGGACCGGCACCATGAACCTGACCGAGCCGCAGGCGGGTTCCGATCTGGCCATGGTGCGCAGCCGCGCCGAGCCGCAGCCGGACGGCAGCTACAAGGTGTTCGGCACCAAGATATTCATCACCTTTGGCGAACACGACATGGCCGATAACATCGTGCACCTCGTGCTGGCCCGTGTCACGGGTGCACCCGAAGGTGTCAAGGGCATCAGCCTTTTCGTGGTGCCCAAATTCATGGTGAACAAGGATGGATCACTGGGTGCCCGCAACGATGTGCACTGCGTGAGCATCGAGCACAAGATGGGCATCAAGGCCAGCCCTACGGCGGTGCTGCAGTACGGTGACCATGGGGGGGCCGTGGGTTACCTGGTGGGTGAGGAGAACCGGGGCCTGGAATACATGTTCATCATGATGAACGCGGCCCGTTTTGCTGTGGGTGTGCAGGGCATTGCGATTGCCGAGCGGGCCTACCAGAAGGCGGTGGCTTATGCGAAGGATCGGGTGCAAAGCCGACCGGTGGATGGTTCGATCAAGGCCAGTGCGCCTATCATCCATCACCCCGATGTCAAGCGCATGCTCATGACGATGCGTGCCTATACCGAAGGCTGTCGCGCCATGGCCGCGGTGGCAGCAGCAGCGTATGACGCCTCGCATCACCACCCGGATGCCGAGGTGCGAAAGCAGAATCAGGCTTTCTACGAATACATGGTGCCGCTGGTCAAGGGCTTCAGCACCGAGATGAGCCTGGAGGTGACCTCGCTGGGCGTGCAGGTGCACGGCGGCATGGGCTTCATCGAGGAAACCGGGGCCGCGCAGTATTACCGCGATGCCAAGATCCTGACGATCTACGAGGGCACCACCGCTATCCAGGCCAATGACCTGGTGGGACGCAAGACCGCACGCGATGGCGGCCAGACTGCCAAAGCCATTGCACAGCAGATTGCCGGCACCGAAGCCGAACTGCTCAAGCAGGGCAGTGCCGATGCCAAGGCCGTGGCCAAGCGGCTCAAGGCAGCGCGTGAAGCCTTTGTTGAGGTCGTGGATTTTGTGGCCGGCAATACCAAGGCCTCGCCGAACGCCGTGTTCGCCGGCAGCGTGCCTTACCTGATGCTCGCAGGCAATCTGGTAGCGGGCTGGCAGATGGCGCGTGCATTGCTGGTGGCCGCGGACGAGTTGGGCAAGGGGCAGGATGCCCAGTTCATGCAGGCCAAGATCACGACCGCGCGCTTTTACGCCGATCACATCCTGAGCAAGGCACCGGGCATGCGGGACGCGATTGTCGAGGGTGCGGACAGTGTGACGGCACTGGCGATTGAAGCTTTCTGAGCGCGGTCATTTGCTGTTCTTGCAGAAATTCCTGCCGGAGTTTTCCCGGCAGGAGTTCTGTTTGCTATAAAAAAAATAGCTA
The DNA here is from genome assembly GCA_018815325.1 of Gammaproteobacteria bacterium. Lineage (GTDB taxonomy): Bacteria > Pseudomonadota > Gammaproteobacteria > Burkholderiales > Burkholderiaceae_C > JAHIYE01. The sequence goes on from JAHIYE010000027.1 coordinate 12,858, forward strand.
CTGTCGCAATATTGACAAGGCCTAAAGGCATATTTCGTCAAAATATCTGATATCACTCACGGAGTCACCATGTCCAGGCTTCCCGCCCCACTGAATAAACTGCCGCTGCCCATCATCGGCTCACCGCTGTTCATCATCAGCAACCCCAAGCTCGTGATTGCCCAGTGCACGTCTGGCGTCGTGGGCTCCATGCCGGCGCTCAATGCGCGCCCCGCTGCGCAACTGGATGAGTGGCTGGCTGAAATAACCGAGGCACTGGCCGCCTGGGACAAGGCGCACCCTGATCAGCCTGCTGCGCCATTTGCAATCAACCAGATCGTGCACAAGTCGAATGACCGGCTGGAGCACGACATGGCCATGTGCGTGAAGTACAAGGTGCCGGTCATCATCACTTCGCTGGGGGCACGCGAGGAAATCAACCAGGCGGCGCACAGCTACGGTGGCGTGGTAATGCACGACATCATCAACAACAAGTTCGCCCACAAGGCGATCGAGAAGGGCGCTGATGGCCTGATTGCCGTGGCTGCAGGTGCCGGAGGACACGCGGGCGTGAAAAGCCCGTTTGCGCTGATCCAGGAGATTCGTCAGTGGTTTGATGGTCCGATCGCCTTGAGCGGTGCAATTGCCAGTGGCGATGCCGTGCTGGCTGCCCAGGCCATGGGAGCCGACTTTGCCTACATCGGCTCGGCCTTCATCGCCACGCATGAGGCGCGCGCGGCTGAGGCCTACAAGCAGGCCATCGTGGAGGGCAACTCGGACGACATCATCTACAGCAACCTCTTCACCGGCGTGCATGGCAACTACCTGGCACCGAGCATTCGTGCGGCAGGCCTGGATCCAGAGAACCTGCCCGAGAGTGACCCGAGCAAGATGAATTTTGGTGGCGATGCCAAGAAGGCCTGGAAAGACATCTGGGGTTGTGGTCAGGGCATTGGCGCGGTCAGCAAACTGCAGAGCACGGCAGAGTTTGTGGCGCAGCTCAAGCAGGAGTACCGCGCCGCCCGCGCTCGCCTGCAGGCACTACCTGCGGTGTAAGAGGCACGGGCCGTACTGGCGACGTCAGTCTGCGATTTCGACCCGGTTGCGCCCGTTCTGTTTGGCCTGGTACATGGCGCGGTCGGCCCGCTGAAGGCAGTCGGCGATCGATGTATCCGATGGCTTGAGTGCGGCAACGCCAATGCTGATGGTGCAAGTGACGGCCTGGCCGTCAAAATCCAGCGTTCTGGCTTCGGTCACCAGTCGAATCCGTTCAGCGAGATGCATGGCACCTTCGATGCCGGTATCCGGCATCAGCACGGCAAATTCTTCACCACCGATGCGGGCGAACAGCTCACTCTCCCTGAGCATGGGCTGGGTTTCACGGTACAGGGCCTTCAGCACCTCGTCGCCGGCAGCATGGCCGTGCTGGTCGTTGACCAGCTTGAAATGGTCCAGGTCCATCCAGGCGATCGACAGGGGCGTGCCATAGCGCTTGGCACGTGAATACTCCTGGTTTGCGCGATCGAAGAAATTACGCCGATTGGCCGCCCCCGTGAGGGCATCATGGTTGGCGAGTTCGAGCAGCTGGGCCTGGGTTTGCTTGATGGCCGTGATGTCGCGAAAGAACCAGACCCGTCCCAGGTATTGCCCGTCATTGCTGCGCAGTACGGTGGAGTAACGCTCCAGAGTCTGCCCATTCTTGAGCGCTATCTCGCAATGGTCGTTCAGGTCGGGGTTGGCATACAGTTCATTCACCCGTGCCAGAAAGGGCGTTGGGTCTTGTACACGCTCCAGCACGGTGGAGAGGATCACATTGTCGGTGCTACCTATCGCTGTCATGGACTCGACACCATGAAGATCCTTTTGAGGGATTTGCCAAAGTTCGATGAAGCGCTGGTTATGTGAAGTCACAATGCGCTTGGCATTGACAACCAGGATGCCATCTGGCGATGCCTCATAGATGGCCCGGTTCAACGAACGCTGGAATTCTGGATCCATTACGCTGGCAAGCTTGCCAGCAGGATATGCGGGACTCAAGGGGGTCTGAGGAACATCGTCCAAGCCAAGTCTCCAGCGTTGTTCTTATAGGAAGCATCCTAAACCGAAAACATCATCAGCCTGAGAATGACCGGTCAGGCTGGTGGGCAGGCTGGGCTGCCCTTTACCCAACCCGTGCGATGAACAAACGCTCAGGGTGCTGACTTTGTGGCGGCGGGAAGCCGCGCGCCAATGTGCGTCTGCTGGCGCTGCCGGGCCAGTTCCATCTGGCGCTGCCGTTCCTGGGCCGCCATTTTCTGCGCGGGGGTTTTGCTGCCGTGGCAGTGTGGACAACTGACGCCGGCGGCATACAGGGGGGAGGCCTTGGCATCCGCATTGAGCGGTTGGCGGCAGGCTCGGCAGAGTTCGTGGCTGCCTGCCTGCAGGCCATGCCCGACCGAGACGCGTTCGTCGAAGACAAAACACTCACCTTCCCAGAGGCTGTGCTCAGGTGCAACCGTCTCCAGGTATTTAAGGATGCCTCCTTCCAGGTGATAGACCTGTTCAAGTCCCGCCTGGCGCAAAAAAGCGGTGGATTTCTCGCAGCGGATGCCGCCAGTACAGAACATGGCCACCTTCGGCTTGGGGCCGGCCAGATCATCCAGCAAGCCTTGATTGCGCAGCCATTCAGGCAGGTCCGCAAAGCGTTTGATGCGGGGGTTGATCGCACCCCTGAAGCTGCCCAGATCGACTTCGTAGTCGTTGCGCGTGTCGATCAGGATCAACTCAGGGTCAGCAAGCAGCGTGTTCCAGTCGGCGGGTTTGACATAGGTGCCGGCCATGCGGGCAGGGTGCACGTCCGGCACGCCCATGGCGACGATTTCCCGCTTGAGCCGCACCCTCATGCGGTAAAAGGGCTGTGTGCGGGCCATCGAGGCCTTGTGTTCCAGGTCGTTCAGGCGCGGGTCCCGCCGCAGATAGGCCAGCACGGCCTGTACACCCTCCGCCGGCCCGGCGATCGTGCCGTTGATGCCCTCGGGGGCCAGCAGCAGGATGCCCCTGACTTCATGTGCTTCACAGCAGGCTTGCAACGGCGCCTTAAGCGCAGCGCAGTCGGGCAAGTCCACGAACTTGTACAGGGCAGCGGTCAGGAATTCAGTCATCTTGGCCTGATCTTATCAATGCCCGGTGGCGCGGCCTGTGTTCGCCGCGCGGGGCAGATGCCAGGAGCGTGGGGCTTAGCGCCCGAACAGGTCGACGATCACAGCCAGGCTGTTGAGCGGATTGATGAACTGGCGCAGCGTGGTTTGCTCCCTCAGCTGTTGCGAGAGGTCTGGCTCGAAGAGGTAGCACATGGCGGCCAGCAGCAAAGCGGATGCCACCACAAACAGGATGTTTTGAACCAGACAGGGCAGCGTCGGTATGCGCTGCACAGGAGTGCGCCAGAGCCAGAGGCTGGGCAGAACTGCCAGCACCAGCATGATGACGAGGAACGCGCTGCTGAAAAAGACGGAGACCGCCTGTGCCCGGCTCTGGAAGATCCAGGCGGGGATCGAGGCATCGATCACCATGCTGTGACTCAGCATCAGGTGCGTGCTGAAGGCCGAGCAAAACAGCAGCAGCGTGATGACGGGTTTGAACGACCAGCGCCAATTCAACAGGCCCAGCAGCGCACAAAGCAGCGCGAAGATGGACAGCCCGAGGCGCAGGCCAAACCACAGCCCCTCGATGCTCTCCATGCCGGGCAGTCGCAGCAGCTCACGCCACAGGACAAAGTTGCACGCCGTCGCCAGCCAGACGCCGGCCAGCGCCGCGACCCAGAACGGATGGATCGCCACGCGCTGCACGGATGGCAAGAAGTGTGAAGACTCGGCGAACTCGGTAGACCGGAACAATTTGAGCGACATGGCTTCAGATTGTCCCAGATTGCGCAGCGACTAAGCAATAAGACGTAACAGCTTGATTCGTCGTGCTCAGCTGAACAGGTTCTTCAGGCGATCGGTCCAGCTGTCCCCGCTGGGTGAATGCTTGCCTCCGCCCGAGGTGAAAGACTCCTCCAGTTCGCGCAGCAGCTTGCGCTGTTGCTCGTTGAGCTTGACCGGCGTTTCCACCACGATATGGCAGTAGAGATCGCCCGGGTAGCTGGAGCGCACGCCCTTGATGCCTTTGCCACGCAGACGGAATTGCTTGCCGTTTTGCGTGCCCTCGGGGATGTCGATCGCGGCTTTGCCGGCCAGCGTGGGAACCTCGATCTCGCCGCCCAGTGCCGCCGTCACCATGTTGATGGGCACCGAGCAATGCAGGTCATCTCCGTCACGCTCGAAAATGTCGTGCTTTTTGAGGCGGATTTCGATGTAGAGGTCGCCCGGTGGGCCACCATTGCTGCCGGGTTCACCATTGCCGGCGCTGCGGATGCGCATGCCTGCGTCGATGCCCGCGGGAATCTTCACTTCCAGTGTTCTTTGCTGTTTGATCTTGCCCTGGCCATGACAGGCCGTACAGGGCTCGGGAATGACCTTGCCTGCACCACGGCAAGTGGGGCAGGTCTGCTGCACGCTGAAGAAGCCCTGGCGCATCTGCACGGAACCTGAGCCATTGCAGGTAGAGCAGGTCTTGACCTGTGTGCCGGGCTTGGCGCCGCTGCCGTGGCATACGCCACAGGCATCCCAGCTCGGGATGCGGATCTGGGCATCCTTGCCCCTGGCCGCTTCCTCCAGCGTGACTTCCATGGCATAGCTGAGGTCGCTGCCGCGAAACACCTGACGGCCACCTCGGCCACGCTGCTGGCCGAACATGTCGCCAAAGATGTCGCCAAAGGCGTCAGCAAAGCCACCAAAACCTTCTGCGCCGGCACCTGCGCCGCGCATGTTGGGGTCTACCCCGGCATGGCCGTACTGGTCGTAGGCGGCCCGCTTCTGCGGGTCCGACAGCATTTCGTAGGCTTCCTTGGATTCCTTGAACTTTTCTTCGGCGCCCTTGGAGGATTCCCCCTGGTTGCGATCGGGGTGGTGCTTCATCGCATGCTTGCGATAAGCTTTCTTGATTTCGTCATCGGACGCGTTTTTGGGGACGCCCAGAATTTCGTAATAGTCTCTTTTTGCCATGGGTTTTCTGAGTCCGGTTACAAGACAAACGCCGCGTTGAACAGTTTGAGTCGTTCAACGCGGCGCAGAGAAGCGGTATCAGCGCAAGCGATCAGCCTTTTTTGACCTCTTTGACTTCCGCGTCCACGACATTGTCATCGTCAGCCCGGCTGCCCGAGGCTTCTGCCTCTTCGGCTCCCGGGCCGCTGGCCGCAGCACCGGCTGCCGCTTCTGCTGCCTGCTGGTCGGCGTACATCTTCTCGCCGAGTTTCTGGCTGGCCGCCATCAGGGCATTGTTCTTTTCCTCGATCACAGCCTTGTCGTCGGACTTGAGCGCTTCTTCCACATCCTTGATGGCGGCCTCGATCTTTTCTTTCTCGCCGGCGTCGAGCTTGTCGCCGTACTCGGACAGACTTTTCTTGACGGTGTGCACGCTGGCATCCGCCTGGTTACGGGCCTGCACCAGCTCGAGTTTTTTCTTGTCATCAGCCGAATTCAACTCGGCGTCCTTGACCATCTTCTGAATCTCTTCTTCGCTCAGGCCGGAGTTGGCCTTGATGGTAATCTTGTTTTCCTTGCCGGTGCCCTTGTCCTTGGCGCCGACGTGCAGGATGCCGTTGGCGTCAATGTCAAAGCTCACCTCGATCTGCGGCGTGCCACGCGGTGCGGGTGGAATGCCCTCGAGGTTGAACTCGCCCAGCATCTTGTTGCCCGAGGCGATCTCGCGCTCACCCTGGAACACCTTGATCGTCACGGCCGGCTGGTTGTCATCGGCGGTCGAGAACGACTGCGCGAACTTGGTCGGGATCGTGGTGTTCTTGGTGATCATCTTGGTCATCACGCCACCGAGGGTCTCGATGCCCAGCGACAGCGGGGTCACGTCGAGCAGCAGCACGTCCTTGCGGTCACCGCTCAGCACCTGGCCCTGGATCGCTGCACCCACAGCCACGGCTTCGTCGGGGTTCACGTCCTTGCGCGGCTCCTTGTTGAAGAAGGCCTTGACCTTCTCCTGCACCTTGGGCATGCGGGTCATGCCGCCGACCAGGATCACGTCATGGATGTCATTCACGCTCACGCCGGCATCCTTGATGGCGGTGCGGCAGGGCGCAATGGTGCGCTCGATCAGTTCGTCCACCAGGGACTCGAGCTTGGCGCGGGTCATCTTGATGTTCAGGTGTTTGGGGCCTGAGGCATCTGCCGTGATGTAGGGCAGGTTGATGTCGGTCTGTGCGCTGTTGGACAGCTCGATCTTGGCCTTCCCGGCAGCTTCCTTGAGGCGCTGCAGGGCCAGCACGTCCTTGCCCAGGTCCACGCCTTGCTCTTTCTTGAACTCGGCAATGATGAAGTCGATGATGCGCTGGTCGAAGTCTTCGCCGCCCAGGAAGGTGTCACCGTTGGTGGACAGCACTTCGAACTGCTTCTCGCCATCGACGTCGGCGATCTCGATGATGGACACGTCAAACGTGCCGCCGCCGAGGTCATAGACCGCGATCTTGCGGTCGCCCTTTTCCTGCTTGTCCAGGCCGAAGGCCAGGGCAGCTGCGGTGGGCTCGTTGATGATGCGCTTGACGTCCAGGCCTGCAATGCGACCGGCATCCTTGGTGGCCTGACGCTGGGCGTCATTGAAATAGGCCGGCACCGTGATCACGGCTTCGGTCACGGGCTCGCCGAGGTAGTCTTCGGCAGTTTTCTTCATCTTGCGCAGAATGTCGGCGCTGACCTGCTGGGCAGAGATTTTCTTGCCGCGCACTTCAACCCAGGCGTCGCCGTTATCGGCCGCCACAATGGCGTAAGGCATCAGGTCGATGTCCTTCTGCACTTCCTTCTCGGCGAATTTGCGGCCAATCAGGCGCTTCACCGCATACAGGGTGTTTTTGGGGTTGGTCACAGCCTGGCGCTTGGCCGAGGCGCCAACCAGTACTTCGCCGTCTTCCTGATAGGCAACGATGGACGGCGTGGTGCGCGCACCTTCCGAGTTCTCAATCACGCGGGGCGTGTTGCCCTCCATCACGGACACGCAGCTGTTGGTGGTGCCCAGGTCGATACCGATGATTCTTCCCATTTTTTTCTCCTAGAGCGCTTGGCTGCTGTGACACTGTGCTGCGGGTACCGGATGACCGGTTAGGCAGTTGCCTGGCGACGCCTTGCTGATTTACAAAGTTAAGTTGTTACGGAAATGCGGTTCTTTGGATGTTTTTCAAGAGCCCCGGATGCCTCAATTGCTTATTGCGGGGCGGATACCGTGACCAGAGCCGGACGCAGCACGCGGTCGGCGATGGAGTAGCCTTTTTGCAGCACAGTGACCACGGTATTGGCTTCCTGCTCCGAGGGCACCATGCTGATGGCCTGGTGCTGGTGCGGGTCGAATTTGGTGCCGGCTGGCGGGTTGATGCCCATCACCTTGTTGCGCTCCAGGGCGGCGAGCAGCTGGCGCAGGGTAGCCTGGGATCCCTCGCGGATCTGCTCCAGCGTGGCGTCCTTGATGATGAGGCTGGCTTCCAGGCTGTCGGCCACAGGCAGCAGGCTTTCAGCAAAGCTTTCGACCGCAAATTTGCGGGCTTTGGAAATCTCGTCTTCGGCGCGGCGGCGGGCGTTCTCAGCCTCGGCCTTGGCGCGCAGGAACTGGTCTGCCAGCTCGGCGCTCTTGGCTTGCAGCTCCGCCAGTTCGGCCTGGGCCTGGGACAGCAGGCTTGCTTCATGGCCGGCCTGGACAGCCGCCATGTCATTGCTGTTCAGGGTTTCTGCCGCAGATGGGGTGGATTCTTTTGAGTTGGTATCGGACATGCAGGTGATCCAATCAGTCAGTCAAACGTTAAAGGTTGGTTGGGGTTACCAACCGCACATGGGGGCATGGGGCGCGCTTTCAAGGGCGCCACAAATCCCGGCCTGCAGGCCGGGAGCCCGTACTGGACAGGGACGTGAGCCTAGTCGGCCAGGCCGAGCAGTTCAACGTCGAATTTCAGCGTGGCATTGGGCGGAATCACCCCGCCGGCGCCGCGGGCGCCATAGCCCAGCTCAGCGGGGATGATCAGGGTGCGTGCACCGCCGACTTTCATGCCGGCCACGCCTTCGTCCCAGCCGCGGATCACCATGCCAGCGCCCAGCGAAAAAACGAAGGGGTCGTTGCGGTCTTTGCTGGAGTCGAACTTGGCGCCCTGGGTGCCATCGGTATAGAGCCAGCCGGTGTAATGAACCGTCACGCTGTGGCCCTTCCTGGCTTCTGCACCGTCGCCGACGGTGGTGTCTTCATATTGGAGGCCGGATGCTGTGGTGTTCATGCTGTGTTCCTTGGGTGCTATTAAAAAGATAGCTGAATGCGCCCTTGCAATAAGGGCGGCACCCAGAAAAACCTGTAATTATGCCAGCAGGCCGCGGCGGGCCAGATCGCGCATCAGGGCCAGGCTGCCATAGGTCCAGGGGGCGATCCGGTCAGAGGTATTGATGCGGTTGATCAAATTGCCCAGCTGTGGCGTGCCGATGTTCACGATATCGCCCACCTTGTGGGTGAAGCCCTCACCGGGGCCCTTGCCTTCTACCGGACGGTCCTGGGTCGGGGCAAACATGGTACCCAGGAACAACATGAAGCCGTCCGGATACTGGTGATTGGGGCCGATCGCCTGGCCCACCAGGTCCAGCGGGTCGCGGCTGATCATGCTCAGGGGACTTACCCCATCCATCACGAAGCCGTCATCGCCGCTGACCCGCATCACCAGGTCGCAGCGCCGCACGTCGTCGATGCCGTAATGGTCGTCGAACAGGCGGATGAACGGACCGATGGCGCAGGAGGCGTTGTTGTCCTTGGATTTGCCCAGCAACAGGGCGCTGCGGCCTTCGAAATCGCGCAGGTTGACATCATTGCCCAGTGTGACGCCCTTGACCTCGCCGCGGCTGTTGACGGCCAGCACGATCTCGGGTTCGGGGTTGTTCCAGTCGCTGTGCGGGTGGATGCCGATCTCTGCGCCGATGCCTACGGCACTCATGGGTTGTGCCTTGGTGAAGATCTCGGCGTCAGGGCCGATACCCACTTCCAGGTACTGGGACCACACACCCTGCGCAATCAAAACCTCCTTGAGCCGCATGGCCTCTTCGGAGCCGGGTTTGACCTTGCTGAGGTTGTCTCCGATCACCCCGACCACGGCCCGGCGGACCGCCTCTGCCTTGCTGGCGTCGCCCCGGGCCTGCTCCTCGATCACGCGCTCCAGCATCGAGGAGACAAAAGTCACGCCAGCCGCCTTGATGGCCTGCAGGTCGCATGGCGCCAGGAACCATGGCAGGGCGGGATCGCGTGCATCCTGGGCCGAGTTGGCCAGCACCGAGGCGGTATCGCACAGACGCGGGCTGCCGAATTCACGGATCATGCCGACCGGGTCGTTCATCTCCAGCAAGCCGCTCATGGTGGGGGCCAGATGAGAGATGTCGTAAATGGCGTCTTCCGTGACCCGCACCACAATCGGGCCGGCATCTTCAACCCACATGCGGGCGACGAGCAAGGCCTGCTCATGGTCGTGGGGAAGGACGGTGGAGGTGGTCAGGTCAAGGTTCATGATTTTTTGAGGCGTAAAAAAAGGACAGAAACCTGTCCTTGGTGTGCTGTCAACAAGGCCGGGGCCAGGGCTTACTTGGTCTTCTTGGCCTGGCTGGTCGCCCATTTGCCGGCAAAGGCGGGCAGGTCACCGAGTCGTTTGAGCAGGTCGGCACCCAGAGAGGTCACCATATAGCCTTCGCTGCCATGGTTGAGCAAACCGGCTTCGCGCAGTTCCTTGATGCGGGTGTTGAGCGTGTTCGGCGTAATGCCGCCAACACTGTCCTGCAGCAAGCGGAAGGTTTGTGCATGACCATCTTTCAGTGCCCACAGGACGCGAATGGCATAGCGGGACTCGAGCAGGCCAAGCAGCTGACCGATGGCGGCGTTTTCTTTTGAACTCATTATGAACAGCTCTCCTGTGGATATCGATGGTGCGCTGGGCGGCTTGTCAGTCAGGCGCCGGGGCTTGCCGGTGCGACTGGAAACTATAACGCAGATTTTGGGGTGCTACAAGATTCATAGCTGCCTTGGGCCCTATTTCGACAGTAATCGGGAAAACTCAAGCCCCGACCAGCCCATCAGGCGGGGCGATTGTAGATTTTTTGCAGCAGCCGGATCAGGGTTTTGCGCTCGGCGCTGCTCAAACCCGCCGTTGCGTTGGCTTCCAGTTCGGCTGCCGTGCGTTCGGCTTCCTTCATGAGCCGCTTGCCGCTGGCGGTCAGGTGCAGGCCCATGGCCCGTCCGTCATGCGGGTGCGGATGGCGCTCCACCAGGTCTCTTTTCTCCAGCACCCGAACCATGCCGACCAGGTTCGGGGGCTGGATGTTGAGGGCAGTGCAGAGTTGGCGCGAGGTGATGCCGGGGTTGTGGGTGATCAGGGAAAGCACCGAAAAATCGACTGGCTTAAGCCCGTACACGGCCATGCGCTCGAGAAATACCTCGATGATCACCAGCGCCGCACGCCGCGAGTTGTAACCCACGAGGTTTTCGAGGAAGCTGGTGTCGACGGTTTCGACGGCGGCGGGGAAGGCGCGTTTATCCAAAATCAGTCGCGTTTTCGGCTGGCGCCCAGGTAAGTGCCGATCACGCGAGGGTCGGTGGCGAGCTCCGAGGCCGGGCCTTGCAATGCGATCTCTCCCATTTCCAGCACGTAGCCGTAATCAGCCGTCTCCAGCGCGGCCCGGGCGTTTTGCTCGACCAGCAAGGTGGTGACACCGGTCTTGCGCAGTGCATCAATGGTGTGAAAGATCTCTTTCACAATCAGCGGCGCCAGCCCCAGGCTGGGTTCATCGAGCATGAGCAGTGACGGGCGCGACATCAGTGCGCGGCCTACGGCCAGCATCTGGCGCTCGCCCCCCGAGAGCGTGCCAGCTTCCTGCGTGCGGCGTTCCTTGAGGCGGGGGAAGAGTTCGAACACCACGTCGATCTGCTCGCGCCACTTCGGGTTGCCCAGCCTGACCTGACGGAAAGCGCCCAGTACGAGGTTGTCCTCGACCGACATGGTGCCAAACAGCTCGCGCTTTTCGGGCACCAGGGCGATGCCCAGCATGACACGCTCCTCCAGTGGCAGGCGGACGATGGACTCGCCTTCATATTCAATCAGGCCGGTGGAGGTCAGCACGCCCATCAGGGCGTTGAGCAGCGTGGACTTGCCCGCGCCGTTAGGCCCGATGACGGTGATGATGCTGCCGGGTGCTGCAACGAGGTCGATGCCGTGCAGCACTTCGGCCTTGCCGTAGCCAGCATGGAGTCCCTGCACTCGGAGGGTGGGCGTGCTCATGTCAAACGTGCTTTCTCAATGTTCGGTGCCGAGGTAGGCGGCCTGTACAGCCGGGCTGGCCTGGATTTCATCGGGCGTGCCCTCGATCAGGTGGGTGCCGAACTCCATCACCACGATGCGGTCGGTCACCTGCATCACGAGGTCCATGTCGTGTTCGACCAGCAGGATGCTCAGGCCTTCGCCTTTGAGCTGGCGCAGCACATCGGCCAGTGCCAGTTTTTCCTGGTGGCGCAGGCCCGCAGCGGGCTCATCCAGCAGCAGCAGGGCCGGGTCGTTGCACAGGGCGCGTGCAATCTCCAGCAGGCGTTGTTGCCCCATGGCCAGGTTGCCGGCGAGCTCAAACAGGTAGTCGCCCATGCCCACGCGCTTGAGCTGCTGCTCGGCTTCGCGCAGCAGGCTTTGTTCTTCGTGACGGTCCAGCCGCAGCGTGGCAGAGAGGGCACCGCGTGTGCCCCGCAGGTGCGCGCCCAGCGCCACGTTCTCGAGCACCGTCATGTCGGGAATCATGCGCACGTGCTGGAAGGTGCGCGAGATGCCGCGCTTGGCGATCTCGCGCGAGGGCTGTCCGCTGATGTCTTCTCCGCGGAAATAGACCCGGCCGCTGGTGAGCCCGAGCACACCCGTGATGAGGTTGAAGGTGGTGGACTTGCCCGCGCCATTGGGGCCTATGAGCCCCACGATCTGGCCGGCCTGCACCGAAAAGCTGATGTCGTTGACGGCCACCAGGCCGCCGAATTCCTTGCGCAGGTCGATGGCCTGCAGCACCGCCTCACCGGGGGCTGGCATGGTGCGGTGAGGTAGTACAGCCGCATCGCGCCAGTCCACGGCGCGAGCGAACTTGGGCAGCTTGCGGTCGACAAAAGCCCAGATGCCGTCGGGTGCGTATTTCAGCGTCAGTACCAGCAGCACGCCAAACACAATGGTTTCATAGCTGCCGCTGGTGCCGATGAGTGCAGGCAGCAGCACCTGCAACTGGTCGGCCATGAGCTTTGTCACCAGCGTGCCGGTGATCGCACCCCAGACGTAGCCGGCCCCGCCGAGCACCGCCATGAAGAGGTATTCGATGCCAATGTTCACACCGAAAGGGGACGGGTTGACCGAGCGCTGGAAGTGCGCATAGAGCCAGCCTGATACGCTGGCGAGCAGCGCCGAGATGATGAAGATGCCGATCTTGAAGCGCAGGGTGTCGATACCCATGGACTCGGCCATGATGGAGCCGCTCTTGAGGGAACGGATGGCGCGGCCCACGCGCGAGTCCAGCAGGTGGAGCATGCACAGCGCGGCCAGCAGCACCAGCGCCCAGGTCATGAGGAAGAAGGCACGCTCCTGACCGATCTCCCAGCCGAACAGGCTCAAACCCGGTACATCGAGCAAGCCGTCGTATTTGCCCAAGGCCTGTAGATTGCCCATGGTGTAGTAGAGCGACAGGCCCCAGGCCAGCGTGGCCAGGGGCAGGTAGTGCCCCGACATGCGCAGCGTGATCCAGCCGACCATCCAGGCGCACATAGCGGTCAGGCCCAGGCCGATCCACAGCGTGAGCCAGGGCGAGAGACCGGCATTGAGCGTGAGGTAGGCCGAGGTGTAGGCGCCAATGCCCACAAAGGCGGCTTGGCCGAATGAGGTCAGGCCCCCGATGCCGGTGAGCAGCACCAGGCCCAGTACGGCCAGGCTGGCGATGCCGACGTAGTTGAGCTGGGTGATCCAGAAGTCTGGCACGGGCAGCACGGAGAGCAGCACCACGACGCTGATCAGCGCCAGCCACCCTGCTTTTCGCAAATTCATCTCAGTGTTCCTCGTCCGAATGACCTGACTTGAGCGAGCGCCAGAACAGCACTGGCAGGATCAGCGTGAACACGATGACCTCCTTGAAGGCGCTGGCCCAGAAGGAGCCAAAGGCCTCGATCACGCCAACCAGCAGCGCGCCCAGCGCTGCGCCGGGGTAGCTGGCCAGGCCACCGATGACGGCGGCCACAAAGCCCTTGAGCCCGATCAGGAAACCTGAGTCAAAAAACACCGTGGTGGTCGGGCCGATCAACAGGCCCGATAGCGCGCCGATGAGGGCTGCCATGGCCAGCGTGAGCTGCCCCGCGGATTGCGAGGAAATGCCCATGAGCCGCGCGCCGAGACGGTTCACCGCCGTGGCCCGCAAGGCCTTGCCATAGAGGGTTTTCTCGAAGAACAGCCACAGCATGACGATCAGTGCGATCGAGGCCAGCGCGATGATGACAGCTTGCCCCGTGAGGGTGACCGCGCCGAGGCTGAAGCGCTCATCCCAGAACGTGGGGTTGCGAAAACCTTCCGCCCCGAAGAAAAGCAGGCCCAGGCCTGTGAGCGCGAAGTGCACACCGACCGAGACGATCAACAGCACCAGGGTGGTGGCATCAGCAAGAGACTGGTAGGCCAGCCGGTACACCAGCGGGCCGAAGCAGGTGACGATGCAGATCGACAGCAAGGCCTGCACCATGAGGGAAAACTGTTGGGGTGCAGCCCAGATCGTGACCAGTGAGATCACGACCGGAAACGCAAGCACGCGCACGCCGGCCATCAGGGCAGGTGTGACAGAGGGATGCCGCTTCCAGCTCTGGAAGGACGCCATCAAGGCGGCCAGGCCCGCGAGCAGCAGCAGCAGCCAGATCGTGCCCGGTACCTTGCCGGTTTGCAGAATGGCCAGGGTGAGTGCGCCATAGGTGACGAACTCGCCCTGGGGAATGAAGATGACGCGGGTAACCGCAAAAACCAGAACGGTTGCCAGACCCAGCAGGGCGTAGATGGCCCCATTGGTCAGTCCGTCGACCAGCAGGATGCTGGCAATCGTGAAGTCCATGGTTATTGCAGCTTCCAGTCGCCGTTGGTGATGCGCATGATCACACCGGTTTCATTGGTGTAGCCAGCGTGGTCGGTTGCGGTGTAGTTCACAGTGCCGTGGAACAGCCGGATCGGACCGGCATTTTCCAGTGCGGCCTTGAGGGCGCCACGAAACTCTGGCGTGCCCGGCTTGGCGGTTTTCAGCGCAATGGGAATGATTTTCTGCAGGATGATCGAAGCATCATAGGCATGCCCTGCGAAAGGGTTGCGGCTGTTGGGTCCATAGACCTTTTCCCAGGCCTCGGTGTGGGCCATGGCCACCTTTTTATTCGGGTGATTGGCGGGCAACTGTTCCGCCACCATGCCAGGGCCTGCCACCACGTAGACACCTTCCACGCTCTTGCCGCCGAGCTTCATCAGCACGCGCGATGCGGCGCCATGGGTCTGGTAGATCTTGCCTTTGTAGCCGCGGTCCACCAGGGCGATGTTGGGCATGGCTGCACCGCTACCCGAGGCCACGATGAGAATGGCATCGGGAGCTGCGGAAACCAGCTTGAGTGACTGGCCGGTGACGCTGGTATCGGTGCGCGCGAAGCGTTCGACATCGACGAACTTAAGGCCGGTGCCTTCCATTTTGATCTTCATGTCACGCAGGAAGAGTTCGCCATAAGCATCGGCGTAGCCCAGAAAGCCAACCGTCTTGACGCCATTTTTCTTCATGTGCTCCACGATCGCGTGGGACATCACCAGCGTGGACTGTGGCATGTTGTAGGACCACGGTGCCTTGTTGGTGGAAACATCAATCGGCGCGAAGGTGATGTGCATGGTGCCGGTTTCCGCAGCCACTGCCGCGACCGAGTTGGCCGGTGGTGTGGCAGCAGAACCCATCAGGATGTCGACCTTGTCGTCGGTGACGAAGCGGCGGGCGTTCTTGGTAGCGTTCGACGGATCGGTCGCATCGTCAAGAATGATCACATTGAGCTTTTCGCCGCCAATGCTGGTCGGCCACATGGCAATGGCATCCTTGATCGGGATGCCCAGCGCCGAGGTGGGGCCGGTCAGCGGCAGGCTGACGCCAATGTTGATATCAGCCAGCGCGGACGTGGTGGTCAGCGCTGCAACAGCGAGGGTGAGCAGTGTTTTGGAAAATTTCATCTATGTGTCTCCTTGGGTGAATAAAACAGCCGGCGAATGAAAAGGGTGACTGGCGCTCAACGTGGTGCCATGCGCAAGGCGCCATCAAGGCGGATGACTTCGCCATTGAGGTGCCCATTGCTGACGATATGACAGGCGAGCTGGGCAAACTCTTCGGGTTTACCCAGGCGCTGTGGAAACGGAATGGAGGCGGCCAGCGAGGCCTGCACGGCTTCGGGCAACTGCTTCATGAGCGGCGTGGCAAACAGGCCCGGTGCCACGGTGCACACGCGGATGCCGTGCTGGGCCAGGTCGCGTGCCATCGGCAGCGTCATGGCCACGAGGCCACCTTTGGAGGCGCTGTAGGCCTGCTGGCCGACCTGGCCATCAAACGCGGCCACCGAGGCAGTGAACATCATCACGCCGCGCTCGCCGTCTTCAAGCGGGGCGAGTTTGGCGCAATCGGCGGCAAACAGGCGGCTGATGTTGTAGCTGCCGAGCAGGTTGACGTTGATCACCCGGGCGAAATCCTCCAGTGGCGCGGCCGTACCATCCTTGCCCACGATGCGCTTGGCTGAACCGATGCCGGCGATGTTCATGAGGATGCGGGCCGGGCCATGGGCGGCAGCGGCTTTGTCGAGGGCGGCACTGACGCTGACCGTGTCGGTGATGTCGCAGGCGCAGGCAACGCCGCCAATTTCGCTTGCAACTTTCTCGGCCAGAGTCATGTTGACATCCAGCACGGCAACCTTGGCGCCGAGGCGTGCCAGCTCACGCGCGGTGGCTTCACCGAGGCCGGAGGCGCCGCCGGTCACGAGTGCTGCTTGTCCTTGAATGTCCATGGTGTGTCCCTTCCTCAGTGTCTGGGCAGAATGGTGAACGGCAGCGTGCCGTCATGCAGGGCCTGCACCATCGCATCGCGCTGCTTGAGTACGGCGCGCTGGTTGATCGAGCCCTTGTCGGTAACCTCGCCCTTGTCGATCGAGGGCGGCTCGCGGAGGAGCACGGCGCGGGCTACGCGGTTGGCGCTGCCGGTCGCTGACGCATGGAGCCGGTTGATGACGTCCTGGAAATGCGACTGCACGGCGTGGCTGTGGAGTACATCTTCGATCGATGCGGCGGCACCCAGGCCACTGAGTGCACGGACTGCGGCGGTGGGGAAGATCAGTGCACCGACTTCCTTCAGGTTCAGGCCGGTGAGCACCACATCCTGGATGTAGGGGGCACCGGCAGCGATGATCCTGGCGCGCATCGGCCCAACGCTGACGAACGTGCCGGTGGCAAGCTTGAAATCTTCGGCGATACGACCATCGAAGCGCAGGCCCTGATGCATGTCGCCCTCATCGATCCATTGCACCGCGTCGCCGGTCTTGAAAAAGCCTTCATCGTCGAAAGCCTCCATCGTGGCCTCGGGCGAGCGCCAGTAGCCAGGCGTGATGTTGGGGCCTTTGTAGCGTACCTCGGTCTTGCCGTCCACGGGCACCAGCTTGAGCTCCATGCCCGGCGTGGGCACACCCAGATCTCCGGCCTTGACGTTGGGGCTGGTGACAAAGATGGCGAAGGGGCTGGACTCGGTCATGCCGAGACCCGTGCCCATCACGATGCGCTCGCCAATCTCGGCCTCTTGTGTCTTGTGCAGGCTGTCCCAGATCGGCTGGGCCAGGGCTGCACCGGCGTAGAAGAACATTTTCACGCGCGAGAGCAGGTTCTTGCGCAACTGCGCATCAGTCTCCATGGCATGGGCAATCGCCTCGAAACCCGTGGGCACGTTGAAATAGACGGTCGGTGCGATTTCGCGCAGGTTGCGCAGCGTCTCCCCCATCAGGGCGGGCGTGGGCTTGCCGTCGTCAATATAAAGCGTGCCGCCGTGGTACAGCGTGAGGCCGAAGTTGTGGTTGCCGCCAAAGGTGTGGTTCCAGGGCAGCCAGTCCACCAGCACCGGCGGCTCCGCGGCCAGCACGGGCATGCTCTGCGCCATCTGCTGCTGGTTGGCGCACCACATGCGCTGCGTGTTGATCACGCCCTTGGGGTTCTTGGTTGAGCCCGAGGTGAACAGGAACTTGGCGATCGTGTCCGGCCCCGTCGCCTGCATGGCGGCGTCCACAGCGGGTGTGGCCACCGTCTTCAATAAGTCATCAAATCGGGTGAAAGCCCTTTGGGATAAAGCGTCATGCGCTCCTGAAAAAATAGCAACTTCAACATCCTCGGCAACTGTGGCGGCAATTGCCTTGCCATAGCGGGCAGCGTCGCTGGCAAACACCAGTCCGGGCGTGAGGGTGTCCAGCACATGACGCAGCTTCTCGAAGTCCTGGCTGACGATGGAGTAGGCCGGCGAGACGCTGCAGTAGGGCACGCCCGCGTACAAACAAGCCAAGGCCAGCTGCGCATGCTCCAGGCTGTTCTCGCTGAGGATGGCCACCGGGCGGTCGACACCCAGGCCACGTGCGAGCAGGGCCTGGCCGATGCTGCGCGCCGCCTGCAGGGCCTGGGCGTAGCTGATGTGGCGCCACTCGCCTGTGCTGCCGTCGCTCAGCAACTCGCGGCGCGCGATGAAGCTGCGCTCAGGTGCTGTCTGGGCCCAATGCACAAGGCGGTCGGTGATCCGTTCCGCATAGTCGCGCAGAGGCTGATCGGCCGATAGGTAGCTGATGCCGTGCTCGCCCTGGCGCAGGGCAACACGGGTCACGCCGAAGGTGAGGGGACGGTATCGGGGAGGGCTTGCTGCCACCATGCTGCTCATGCCTTCTTGACCTTGGCTGCCTGGCCGTCCAGAAAGGCTTTCACGCGGGTCTTGGCTTCCGGTGCGCTCTGGGCAATGGCCGCCATCATGGCTTCTGTCAGGAAGCCCTGATCGGCCGGTTGCTCGGCAATGCGGGGGAGCGCATGCATCAGGGCATAGTTGGTCAGCGGTGCGTTTTGTGCCACTCGCACGGCCAGCTCAAACGCCTTGTCAAAAGCCTGGCCTGGTGGCACCAGATACTGGGCGATGCCAATGCGCTCGCCATCCTGCGCGTTGAAGACGCGGCCGGTCATCATCATGTCGGTCATGCGGGCAGCCCCGATCAGCTTGGGGATGCGCACCGCACCGCCGCCGCCAACAAAGATGCCGCGCGAGCCTTCGGGCAGCGCATAGAAGGCCGTCTCATCGGCAACCCGGATATGGCAGGCGCTGGCCAGTTCCAGGCCGCCGCCGATCACGGCACCATGCAGCGCGGCGATCACGGGCACGGGGCCATACTGCACCCGCTCAAGAGCGGCATGCCACATGCGCGAATGCATGAGCCCCTGGCCGGCATCGCGCTCCTTGAGCTCGCTCAAGTCCAGGCCGGCACAGAAGTGCTCGCCATCGCCTGCGATGACGGCAGCACGAACACCTTCGGGCATTTTTTCAAACAGGTCACGCAAGGCGAGCACCAGGCCATCATTGAGGGCGTTGCGCTTGGTGGGGCGGGTCAGGCGGATGACAGCGATTTCCTGCTGATCACCGCGCCGCTCGAAATGGATGTCTTTGCTGGGCATGATTGTTTTTCTTTCGGAAATCGATTATGGTTATGAAATATAACCAAATCAAGCAAGCCAGAGCAGTTTCTTCTTGGTACTTTCCCTAGCTGGAGCCAACACCATGGATCACAAAAACCTGATAGCCATCGATATCCACACCCATGCCGAAGTGAGTTGCTGGAACCCTTTTGACAACTATGGCGAAGAGTACGACCGCGCTGCCGACAAGTACTTCCGCAACAGCCGTCGCCCCACCATTCAGGAAACGATCGCCTACTACCGCGAGCGCAAGATTGGCCTGGTGATGTTTACGGTGGACAGCGAGTCCAAGCTCGGGCGTCGCCGCATTCCGAACGAAGAGATCGCCGAGGCCGCCAAGGCCAACAGCGACATGATGATGGCGTTCGCCAGCATCGATCCGCACAAGGGCAAGATGGGTGCGCGCGAGGCGCGCCGCCTGATCGCCGAGTACGGCATCAAGGGCTTCAAGTTCCATCCCACGGTGCAGGGCTACCATCCTTACGACAAGATGGCCTGGCCGATCTACGAGGTGATTGCCGAGCACAAGATGCCAGCGATCTTCCATACGGGCCATTCAGGCATCGGCAGCGGCATGCGTTGCGGTGGTGGCTTGCGGCTGGAGTACAGCAACCCCATGCACCTCGACGACGTCGCGATTGATTTCCCCGACATGCAAATCGTGATGGCGCACCCGAGCTTCCCCTGGCAGGACGAAGCCCTGAGCGTGGCGACGCACAAGCCCAATGTCTGGATTGACCTCTCCGGCTGGAGCCCGAAGTACTTCCCCAAGCAACTCGTGCAGTACGCCAACACCTTGCTGAAAGACCGTGTGTTGTTCGGCTCGGACTACCCGCTGATCACGCCTGAGCGCTGGATGAAGGACTTTGAGGACGCCGGCTTCAAGCCTGAGGTGATGCCAGGCATCCTCAAAGACAATGCCATACGCTTGCTGGGCCTGGATCAGGCTGCAGCGTAATAACTACTCCTTAATGCTATCAAATCCGTAGCTGCCTGCGCATATCAGGAAAGGGCTACGGCTTATTTTTCGAGTAATCTGGGCAGCCCTGCAGGGCTACTCCATTTTCAATCCCGCTGACTTCACCACGTTCGCCCACTTGGCGAGCTCCTTGCGGTTGAAGTCAGCGAACTGCGCAGGGGGCATGCCCGAGGGCTCCAGGCCCAAGCCGTCCAGTCGTGCCCGCACATCGGGCATCTCGATGGCCTTGGCGATCTCGCTGGCCAGGCGCGCCACGATCTCGGGCGGTGTGCCCGCTGGCGCATGCACAGCCTGCCAGGAGGCCACATCAAAACCCGGTACGCCGGACTCGGCAATCGTGGGAATGTTCTCGAAGCCCTTGACCCGCCTGGCGGAAGTCACCGCCAGCGCACGCACCGTACCGGCCTTGATGTGCGGTGCCGCCACCACGATGGTGTCAAAGCCCATGGAGAGCTGGCCGCCGATCACGTCCTGGATGGCCGGCGCACTGCCGCGGTAGGGAATGTGCACAGCGAACACCTTGGCCATGAGCTTGAACATCTCGCCGCTCATGTGCTGCGAGGTGCCGTTGCCGGCTGAGGAGTAGCTGAGCTTGCCAGGGTTGGCTCGGCCGAAGTCGATCAGTTCCTTGAGCGTCTTGAACGGGCTGTTGGCCGGCACGATGACGGCATTGGCCACACTGCCGATGAGCGTGATGCCGGTGAAGTCCTTGGCCGCGTCGTAGGGCATCTTGGGATTCAGCGCAGGGTTGATGGCATGCGTGCTGATGGTGCTGCCCAGGATGGTGTAACCGTCGGGGGCCGACTTGGCCACAAGGTCCGAGCCCAGCACGCCACCGGCGCCGGGCCGGTTGTCCACCAGCACAGGCGTGCCGAGCGCGGCCGACAGTTTGGGGCCGATGATGCGCGCGAGGATGTCAGTGGTCCCGCCGGCAGGGAAGGGTACGACGTACTTGATGGGTTTGCTCGGCCAGGCCTGGGCATGGAGTGAGCTGGTGCCAAGGGCGGTGCTGGCGAGTGCGGCTTGCAGCAGGGTGCGGCGTTTCATGTTGGTTGTCTCCGGTTTGTTTTGTTTTGAAAAGTGACTGAAGGATCAGCCTGGGTTGTCAGCGAACCAGGCAGGGCATCTTGGGATTGAAGGTCCAGCCTGGGACGAGGTATTGCATGGCCACAGCGTCATCGCGCGCGCCCAGGCCATGCTGCAGATACAGCTGGTGGGCTTTCTCCACCGCGGCCATGTCGAGCTCGATGCCCAGGCCCGGGCGGGTAGGCACGCGGATCTGGCCACCCATGATTTGCAGGGGGTCACGCGTGAGCTGCTGGCCGTCCTGCCAGATCCAGTGGGTGTCGATGGCCGTGACGCGGCCGGGTGCGGCCGCCGCGACATGGGTGAACATGGCCAGTGAAATGTCGAAGTGATTGTTGGAGTGCGAGCCCCAGGTCAGGCCCCAGGTCTGGCACACCTGCGCCACGCGCACTGAACCCTGCATGGTCCAGAAGTGTGGATCGGCCAGCGGGATGTCGACGGATTGCAGCTGGATGCTGTGCGCCATCTCGCGCCAGTCGGTCGCCACCATGTTGGTTGCCGTGCGCAGGCCGGTGGCGCGGCGGAACTCGGCCATCACCTCACGGCCCGAGAACACGCCTTCGGCGCCGCAGGGGTCTTCAGCGTAGGCCAGTTCCTTGTGGCGGTCGCGGCACAGGCGGACCGCGTCCTTGAGCAGCCAGCCGCCATTGGGGTCCAGGGTGATGCGGGCCTGCGGGAAGTGCTCCGCCAGCGCCGTGATGGCCTCGATTTCTTCTTCGCCGCGCAGTACACCGCCCTTGAGTTTGAAGTCCTTGAAGCCATAGCGTTCATACGCAGCATGTGCGAGGCGCACGATGGCCTTGGCATCCATGGCGGGTTCGTGGCGCAGCCGTTGCCAGGCGTCTGGCGCATCGGGTTCACTCCGGTAGGCCAGGTCAGTCTTGCTGCGGTCGCCGACATAGAACAGGTAGCCCAGCACATCGACCGCCTCGCGCTGCTGGCCTTCGCCCAGCAGTGCTGCTACAGGCACTTGCAGGAACTGGCCGAGCAGGTCAAGCAGTGCGCTCTCCACGGCCGTTACCGCATGGATGGTCACGCGCAAATCAAAAGTCTGGTTGCCACGCCCGGCGCTGTCGCGCTCGGCAAAGCGGCTGCGCAAGGTGTTGAGTGTCTGGTTCCAGGCGCCCAGGGGCTGGCCGACAACGAGCCTGCTGGCATCTTCCAGTGTTTTGCGGATTTTCTCGCCGCCAGGTACCTCGCCCACGCCGGTATTGCCCGAGCTGTCTGTGAGGATGACCAGGTTGCGCGTGAAGAAGGGGCCATGGGCGCCGCTGAGGTTCAGCAGCATGCTGTCGTGGCCGGCCACGGGGATGACCTGCATGCGGGTAATGTGCGGCGCATGGCCGGGTGTTGCGGACGTAGGTGTGGGGGCAGTCATCGTGGATATCTCTTGAGGATGGTTGCTAAGTTTGGAGTTTAGTGGTCAGTTGTCGTACAACATAAGGCAAACATATACGATGCCCGGCGCTGTTGGATGTCTCAGTTGTCCAGGGGGCTGTGAGGTATCTGGGCTTTTTTCAGCCGCTCCCGGCTGTTGGAGAGGTGGGTGCGCATGGCTGCCCGCGCCGCATCAGAGTCGTGGTTGCGGATGGCGTTGAAAATGCTTTCGTGTTCGCTGTGCACGCGCTGCAGGTAGTTCAGCCGGCCTTCGGGCGCCGTGCTGGGCGTGTTCACCCTCGTGCGCGGGATGATCATGGTGCCCAGGTAGGTCATGAGGTCGGAAAAATGCTGGTTGCCGGTGGCGCCGGCCACCTCCATGTGGAACTGGAAATCGGGGGGCACCGCGTCCGAGTCTTCATTGATGGAGTCCTGAAAAGCCTGAAGGGCGGCCTCCATGGCAGCCAGGTTGGCATCTGTGCGTCGCTGGGCGGCCAGGCCTGCAGCCTCGGTCTCCAGGCTGATGCGCAACTCCAGCACCGAGATCACATCGGCCACGGTGGAGAAGTCTTCCTCTGCAATCTTGAAGTTGCCGGTGTCCTGTGGCGCCAGGGCAAAGGTGCCAATGCCGTGCCGGGTTTCCACGAGCCGGGAGGCCTGAAGTTTGGAGAGTGCCTCGCGCACGACGGTACGGCTGACCTCATGGCGGGCCATGATTTCCGATTCGGTCGGCAGCTTGTCGCCCGGGCGAATGCGGCCGTCACGTATGTCACCCGCCAGGCTGTCCACGATGTTCTGGACCAGTCCTTTGGGGCGACGCTTGTGCAGATCTGAATGACTAGGGGTTTGCCTTGATTCCATGAAAAAACTCTTGACAGCGTAGGACCTAGTATCCACAATTTCTACTTGTCAGACAACATATAACTGATGTGTTGTCTTTTTTTGTGGCTGTAGGGTGCTGGGCGGAGCAAGTCCAGCCAGCTGTGTGGAACTGAAAGAGCGGAAAGCGTGCAGGCAATGACGATCAAGGTACATCACAAACTTCTGCTGACCGGGGCCGCTGGCGGTCTGGGGACGGCATTGCGGGAGCGGCTCAAGGCCAATTGCGATGTGCTGCGCTTGTCCGATCGCCAGGCTTTTGGTGATGCCGCGGCCCATGAGGAGGTGGTGCTGGCCGATCTGGCCGATGGCAAGGCCGTAGACGCCATGGTGGCGGGTGTGGATGCCATCGTTCACCTGGGAGGCATCTCGGTCGATGGGCCGTTCGAGCCCATTCTGCAAGCCAATATTCTGGGCATCTATCACCTCGATGAAGTGGCGTGCAAGCGGGTTTGAAGAATTTCGAGTCCGACACGTGGCAGGGTGTGCTCGTGCCTGCTCGCACACATCTCTCAGTGGTGGCCCGGCTCAATGCCGAGTTGATCAAGGTCATCCGCTGTCCCGAGATCCGTGCGCGCCTGACCGGGCAGGGTCCGAAGTGGTGACCATGAGCCCGGCCGAGCAGGACCAGTTTTTCAGCCGTGAGCGCAAGCGCTGGGCGGCAGTTGTTTCCGAGGCAGGGATCAAACTTGATTAATACTCAGCCTGTTATTCAGTTTTTGTCCGAGTTCAGCACCATGACACCACAAGCCCGCTACATCCTGATGCACGATGATGACAACGTTGCCATCATCGTGAACGATGGCGGCCTGCCGGCTGGTGCCGTGTTCCCGTCGGGGCTGACTTTGCGCGACAAGGTGCCGCAAGGCCACAAGGTCGCGCTGGTGGATATTCCAGCCGGTGAGGTGGTACGCCGCTACAACGTCAGCATTGGCCGTGCCCGCAGCGACATTCCGGCCGGCAGCTGGGTGCACGAGCGCTTGCTGGAGATGCCGGCGGCGCGCGAGTTGCTGGGGCTGCCGATGGCGACACGAGCCCAACCCACGTTGCCGCCGCTGGAAGGCCATACCTTCGAGGGTTATCGCAACGCCGACGGCTCGGTGGGCACCCGCAACATCCTGGCCATCACGACCACCGTGCAGTGCGTCGCCGGGGTGGTTGCCAATGCCGTGCGCCGCATCAAGGATGAGCTCTTGCCGCAGTACCCGCACGTAGATGATGTGGTGGGACTGGAACACAGTTACGGCTGCGGTGTGGCCATCGATGCGCCCGATGCCGTGATCCCGATCCGCACGTTGCGCAACATCAGCCTGAACCCGAACTTCGGCGGTGAAGTCATGGTGGTGAGCCTGGGCTGTGAAAAATTGCAGCCCGAACGCCTGCTGCCGCCTGGCTCCTTCCCCATCGTTGATGAACGCTCACCCGAGGCTGGCCCCGAGACCATCTGCCTGCAAGCCGAACGGCATGTCGGCTTCATGTCCATGATTGACGACATCGTGCAGAGTGCCAAACCCCATCTGGAGCGTCTGAACGCACGCCGCCGTGAGACTGTGCCTGCCAGTGAACTGGTTGTGGGGGTGCAATGCGGCGGTAGCGACGCCTTCAGCGGTGTCACTGCCAACCCGGCAGTTGGCTTTGCTGCTGATCTGCTGGTACGTGCAGGCGCCACCATCATGTTCAGTGAGAACACCGAAGTACGCGATGCCGTCGATCAATTGACCGCACGCGCGGCCTCAACTGAGGTGGCTGACGCCATCGTGCGTGAGCTTGGCTGGTATGACCGTTATCTGGAGCGCGGTCGCGTGGACCGCAGTGCCAACACCACGCCGGGCAACAAGGCGGGGGGGCTGTCCAATATCGTTGAGAAGGCAATGGGCTCCATCATCAAGAGCGGTACCGCACCGATTGCCGGTGTGCTCTCGCCGGGCGACAGCCTGCGCGCGCAGGGATTGCCAAAGGGGCTGATCTATGCCGCTACGCCAGCCAGTGATTTCATCTGTGGCACGCTGCAACTGGCGGCCGGCATGAACCTGCACATCTTCACCACTGGCCGCGGCACGCCATACGGTCTGGCTGAATGCCCTGTCATCAAGGTAGCGACCCGCAGCGACCTGGCCCGGCGCTGGCACGACCTCATGGACCTGGACGCGGGCCGTATCGCAACGGGCGAGCTCAGCATCGAAGAACTCGGTTGGGAACTGTTCCGCCTGATGCTGGATGTCGCCAGCGGCAAGAAGACCTGGGCCGAACACTGGAAGCTGCACAACGCACTGGTGCTGTTCAACCCCGCCCCGGTGACCTGATTCAATCACTTATATTTCAATTCTCCACCAACCTGGACTTACATCACCATGAATCAAAAAACTCCTTACCAGGCATTTCCCAACAGTTTCAAGCGCGACTTGCTGGCGAGCAAGCAACTTATCGGTTGCTGGTGTTCGCTGGCCAGTCCGATCACCACCGAGGTGTTGGGCCTGGCCGGCTTCGACTGGATACTGCTCGACGGCGAACATGCCCCCAATGATGTCGCCACCTTTATTCCGCAGCTGATGGCGCTGAAGGACAGCAGCAGTGCGCCGATTGTTCGCCCCTCCAGCAACAATGCGGTGGAGATCAAGCGCTTGCTGGATGCTGGCTTTTACAACCTGATGGTGCCCATGGTGGAGAGTGCCGAGGATGCCCGCCGTGCGGTGGCCGCAACACGCTACCCACCCCAGGGCATCCGGGGGGTGTCGATCTCGCATCGCGGCAACCGCTATGGCACCGTTGCGGATTATCTGAAAGTTGTCAACGAACAGGTCTGCGTGATCGTGCAGATCGAAAGCCGGGATGGCGCGGCCGCCGTGCGTGACATCGCCAAGGTCGATGGTGTGGACTGCATTTTTGTCGGGCCGGCTGACCTGGCTGCCGCCATGGGGCATTTGGGCAACCCTTCGCACCCCGAGGTGCAGAAGGTCATCGCCGCGATCTTTGCGGACGCTAAGGCCGCAGGGAAACCCGCCGGCACGCTGGCGCCCGCAGATGCCGATGCCCGCCGTTATCTGGAGTGGGGCGCCACCTTCGTGGGTGTTGGCAGTGATCTGGGTGCATTTCGCAATGCCACTCAAGCCTTGCGCGACCGTTACCTCGCCTGAGATTTACAGCCACCAACAGGACTATTTTCATGACGCAAACCGCGCACAAACTCGGCTTCATCGGCCTCGGGATCATGGGCACGCCCATGGCCCTGAACCTCATCAAGGGTGGCCACACCCTGTTCGTCACCACCCG
>JAHIYE010000001.1 GCA_018815325.1 Gammaproteobacteria bacterium
ACCGAGCGTGCCAAGTGAGCCCGCCATGAGACGCGACACGTCGTAGCCGGCCACGTTCTTCATGACCTGGCCGCCAAAGGTGAGCAGTTCGCCACGGCCGTTGAGCATGGTCACCCCCAGCACATAGTCACGCAAGGAGCCCACACTCGCGCGGGCCGGGCCGCTCAGGCCGGCGCCCACCATGCCGCCTACGGTCGCTACGCTCCCTGCGGCGGGGCCGCTGCTATGGAGCTCCTCGCCCAAGGGCTCGGGGTGTGGCCCGGCGCGGAAGTGCGGCGGCTCGAACGGCAGACATTGTCCGCGCTCGGCCAGCACCGCCTCCAGCTCGGCCAAGGGCGTGCCGGCCTGCACGGTAACTACCAGCTCGGTCGGCTCATAACTCGTGATGCCGCTCAGAGGCCGGGTGTCGAGTACCTCGCCCTGCAACGACTGGCCGTAGAAATCCTTGCTGCCACCACCGCGAATGCGCAGAGGTGTACCGACAGCGGCGGCGGCGCGTATGCGCTCGGTGATGAGGTCAAGTGCTGAGTCCATGGCTTCCGATGGTAACGGCAGAACGGCAGGCGTCACAGCCTGCCCAGGGTTAAGCAGTACTCAATCCCGGTAAAAATTCACCGGCAGACCCGGCACCGCGACGCGCATTGAAAATACACAGCCCGAATGCGGCATGGCGGACAGCTCCGCTGCGCTACGGCCCTGGCGAGCGCTCGTGAGGTACAGGGTTTGCAGGTCATCCCCGCCAAAGCAAGGCATGGTGGGGCATTGCACCGGCGTGGGAACATCCGCCAGCAATTCACCCGATGCGGAGAACTGCAGCAGTCGCCGCCCCTCGTACATGGCCACCCAGTAGTTGCCCTGCACATCCACCGCCGCGCCATCCGGGCGCCCACCATAACCGGGTTGACCCGGCTGCCAGCCTGCCGGCTTGAGCGGGAACTGCTGAAACACGCGAGCCCGACTCAGCTGGTTACGCTCACCCTCCCAGTCCCAGGCGCGAATCACGTGCGCTGTCGTGTCGGCCCAATACAGCGTGCGGTCATCCGCCGACCAGGCCAGTCCATTGGCCACCGTGGCCCCGCCGGCCATGCGCTGGACCCGTGGAGGGCCGCCTGCGCGGCCATCAAACGCATAGAGCTCCGCAGGCGCGGCATCACGCGGCTCGGAAATCGTGCCGGCCCAGAACCGGCCCAAGGGATCGCATTTGCCGTCATTGAATCGGGTGGTGCGCGGGTCATGCGCAGCGACTGCCAGCCGCTGCAACTCACCGCCCCACGCGGCAGCCCGGTAAATGCCGTCGCGCAGGGCCAGCACCAGGCCACCGCTTTGGGCTGGTGCTATGCAGCCCGGCTCGGCGGGCATGGTCCAGTGCTCAACGCTGCCCATGAAAACATTGGCCCGCAGGATCTTGCGCCCCGCGATGTCCACCCAGTAGAGCATCTGCTCTTGTGGATGCCAAAACGGTGACTCGCCGAGCTCGCAAGGCTCGGGCGACAGCAGCTGCCAGTTCACGCGACCCGCTCCACCTGGATGCTCATGTCGACCGACAGCGATTCACCCGGCTGCAACACGCACACGCCCAGCTCCTGCGCGGGCACACCGGTGTGCTCCATGAGGTTGATGGCATTGTTGACATGACTCACTGGCTCGATGGCCACGAAGTCACGCGTCGGGTGCGTGTACACCACGAGCCGGCTCACGCTGGCGCGAATCTGAGTATGTAGCTGCTCGTCACGCAAGTGCACCACGCCCTGCCAGCCGTCAAAGCAATGGTCTACATCAAGGCTCGCGCAATCCACATCCAGACCCTGCACCGATCGACGCTCGGTGGGCAGCTTCTCGTCATTCATCTCCCAGCGCCCGGTGGCTTCAAAGGTCAGCCGGCTGTTGGCGCGCTTGACGAAATACGGATGCCAGCCGAGGCCAGCCGGTGCGGCTACGTCGGACTGGTTGGTGATGCTCAAGGTCAACTCCAGCGTGTCGGCCGTGAGGCGAAACGCCTGCGAGCTGTCGAACGCGAACGGCCAGGCTGCATCGGCCTTGTGCTCGTACGACAAGAGGGCAAACTGTGGGCCGGATTCCAGCACTTCCCAGGGGCTTTGCCAGCCCACGCCGTGGATGGCATGCGGCTCGGGCGCGTTGTTCTTGATCAGCGGGTGGCTGGTTCCAGCCCACTGCAGGCTGGCGTGCCCCACGCGGTTGGAAAACGGGACCAGCGGGTAACTGCCCGCCTGGCGCGCCGAGCTGAGTTCTGCTGCCGTCGTCGTGGAGCGCAACACCGGCACATCGGCCAGCCACAAGCCCGCGATCGCGCCGCCCAGATCGGGGCGGATGTCGCAGCGAAGATTTTCACAAAGTAGTTGAACTGGCAATGTCATGGCGATCACTCCGTATGTCTCATACATTGTGCACCGTCACAGCCATAAAAAAACCCGCCGGAGCTTGCGCTCTGGCGGGTTGAATAACCTTTGGAGATTTTGGCTTTTGCCGCAGCGGCCGCCTGTTGCCAGGCAGCCGCTCTTGGCTTAGCGGTTGTAGGCCGTTTCGCCGTGTGAGGTGATGTCGAGGCCTTCGCGCTCTTCCTCTTCCGTCACACGCAGACCCACCAGCACGTCGGCGATCTTGTAGGCAATGAATGCCACCACGCCAGACCATGCGATCGTGATCAGCACGCTCTTGAACTGTACCCAGACCTGATGGCCCATGGCGTAGTCGGCAGGCTGTGTACCGCCCAGGCCAGGTGCTGCGAACACACCGGTCAGGATGGCACCGATGATGCCGCCAACACCGTGCACGCCGAACACGTCGAACGCATCGTCAGCACCCAGCATGCGCTTGAGACCACCCACGCCCCACAGACAGCCCAGACCGGCAATCAGACCCAGTACGATGGAACCCATCGGGCCGACAAAACCGGCTGCAGGGGTGACGGCAACCAAGCCGGCCACCGCACCAGACGCAGCACCCAGCATGGAGGCCTTGCCCTTGTGCAGCGCTTCGCCACCAATCCAGGCCAAGGCTGCTGCTGCAGTAGCCAGCACCGTGTTGATGAAGGCCAGACCGGCCACACCGTTGGCAGCACCAGCCGAGCCGGCGTTAAAGCCAAACCAGCCCACCCACAGCAGGGAAGCACCCACCATGGTCAGCGTCAGGCTGTGTGGCATGAACGCTTCCTTGCCGAAGCCGATGCGTTTGCCCACCATGTAGGCACCCACGAGACCGGCCACACCGGCGTTGATGTGCACCACGGTACCGCCTGCAAAGTCGAGCGCACCGTCTTTGGCCAGCAGACCACCGCCCCACACCATGTGGGCAATCGGCAGGTAGCTGAAGGTGAACCAGAGCACACCGAAAATCAGCACAGCCGAGAACTTGATGCGTTCTGCAAAGGCGCCGACGATCAGGGCCACAGTGATGGCAGCAAAGGTGGACTGGAAGGACACGAACACATACTCAGGGATGGTCGGCAGCGCGCCCGAAAGGGTCTCCGCCGTGATGCCCTTGAGAAAGAGTTTGTCCAGGCCGCCGAAGAACGTGCCCTCGCCACCAAACGCCAGGCTGTAGCCATAGATGGCCCACAACAGTGACATCAGCGCGAAGACCACGAACACCTGCACCAGCACGGACAGCATGTTCTTCGAACGGGCCAGGCCGCCGTAGAAAAGGGCCAGACCAGGGATGGTCATCAAAATGACCAGCATGGTGGAGGTCATCATCCAGGCGGTGTCACCGGAATCCAGCTTGGGAGTCGGTGCAGCTGCCGGAGCCTCTGCGGCCGGCGCGGCTGCGGGTGCAGCAGCTTCCATGGCCGCAGCAGCCGGGGCAGCAGCCTCAGCAGGAGCGGGTGTCTGTGCCAGGACGGCCGTGCCGGCGGTGAGCAGGCCCAGACCGAGAATGAATGAGGCAAGTAGTTTTTTCATGTCTATGTTCTCTTGGTTGTGCTTGAGCCTCAGAGCGCTTCTTTACCGGTTTCACCGGTACGGATACGCACGACTTGCTCCAGGTTGGACACAAAGATCTTGCCGTCACCGATCTTGCCGGTGCGGGCTGCGCCCTCAATGGCTTCGATGACGCGCTCCACCAACTCGTCAGAGATGGCTGCCTCGATCTTGACCTTGGGCAAAAAGTCCACCACGTACTCTGCACCGCGGTACAACTCGGTATGTCCTTTTTGCCGTCCGAAGCCCTTGACCTCGGTCACGGTGATGCCCTGCACGCCGATGGTCGAGAGGGCTTCACGCACCTCGTCAAGCTTGAACGGTTTGATAATGGCCGTTACGATTTTCATGTGTTCTCCTTTGTGTGGAACCGGAATCAGAAGCTGTACTTCACACCCACGACGATGGCTTCTTTACCCAGGTATTTGCCTTTGGTATCTGTGTAGAAGGCTCCGGCTTCTTTTTTCGTGTCGGTGCCAACCGCTGCGACGGTAAATGCCAAGCCATTGCCCATGTCTTTGGCCAACGTCAATGCGTAATCTGTGTAGTCAGCCTGGTTATTGGTCTGATTGGGGACGGTCTGGTACCCAATGTGCGGCGTCAGGGTGAAGCCGCTGCCCAGGTCAAAGTTGGCGCTCAGATCGTAGTACTGGCTGCCCGCGCTGCTGGCATTGCCGATGAAGTTGCTCACGGCACGGCTGTACTTGAAGGTGAACATGGAATAGGTCAAGGCGCCGTAGACTTCCTGCGTATTGGCATTGGTAGCGACGTTATTACCCGGATACAGGTAGGAGATGAAGCCGACGTCGTAGCCCAGATCTTTCGTGATGGCGCCTTTGTAGCCGCCATACAGATCCAGTTCATATGTGCCTTGCGTAGCGCTGCTGTAATCCTTGAGCCAGCTCACATTGGAGGCCCAGGCGCCCAGGTAGACACCACTCTTGTGGGAGAAATCAACCCCACCCTGCAAGGCGGGGTCAAAGGATGTCTGAGCAATTCCGCGGAAACGGTAGTCGCTCACTGCACCAATGTTGTAGCCCAGCGTGTAGTCAGGCTCCGGTGCCTTGGCCTGAGCCATAACAGCGCCACCAACGAGCAGCGTGGACAGTACAAATGCGGATTTGGTTTTGAGGTTCATTGCATTCTCCATAGATTAGTAAAAGGAACGCTACTCAATAAGCACAGAGCATGCCAGGAACTGCTTTTACGCCCACCCCTGAATCTTGTCCACCATCTGAAGCCAAGCAGCGTTAAGATAACTGTACAAATAATCAGATTGCACCATATGAGTGCACCAAGTGCGTGCGCACAGGATCGTTAACGCACCTAAATGTAGAAGGGATGGAGTATGAGCCTGTCTTTGGTGCAAAGTCGCGCCTTGCTGGGACTGGACGCTGCCGCTGTCACGGTAGAGGTCCATCTGGCCAATGGTCTGCCCAGTTTCACGCTGGTAGGTCTGGCCGAGACCGAGGTCAAGGAGGCGCGTGAGCGTGTACGCTCGGCCATCCAGAACTCGGGGCTGGAGTTTCCCCACAACAAGCGCATCACGGTCAACCTCGCGCCCGCAGACCTGCCCAAGGACTCCGGCCGGTTTGACCTGCCAATCGCATTAGGCATCCTCGCGGCCAGTGCCCAGATTGATGCATCCCGCTTGAGCGGGCATGAGTTTGCAGGCGAATTGTCTCTCTCGGGAGAGTTGCGTCCCGTGCGTGGTGCCCTGGCCATGGCCTTGGCACTCCATACCGGCCAGGTTCGCACCCGACTGGTGCTGCCGGCCGGGAGCGCCGAAGAGGCCGCGCTGGTCCCCGGTGCCGAGGTCTTCCGGGCCAGACACCTGCTCGATGTGGTGCAGCAATTCCTGCCGGCGGACACCTCACACGGCAACGAACCGCGTGAGGCGACGGACGGCTGGGCCTGCATCCAGCCCGCACCGCCCGGCACTGGCACGGACTACCCCGACCTGAGCGATGTCAAAGGCCAGGCCGGCCCCAAACGGGCGTTGGAGATTGCAGCCGCTGGCGGCCACAGCCTGTTACTGGTTGGCCCGCCCGGCTCCGGCAAGTCCATGCTGGCCCAGCGCTTTGCCGGCCTGCTGCCCCCGATGAGCACGGACGAGGCACTGCAAAGCGCCGCGATTGCCAGCCTGGGTGGCCGGTTTTCCCTGGCAAACTGGAGCCGGCGACCGACCTGCAACCCGCATCACTCGGCCAGTGCCGTGGCCCTGGTGGGCGGGGGGTCCCCGCCGCGCCCCGGTGAAGTCTCGCTGGCCCATCATGGCGTGCTGTTTCTTGATGAAATGCCTGAGTTTCCCCGTGCCGCACTGGAGGCCCTGCGCGAGCCACTGGAAACCGGCACCATCACGATCTCGCGTGCCGCCCGGCGCGCCGAGTTTCCAGCGCGCTTCCAGCTCATCGGCGCCATGAACCCCTGCCCCTGTGGCTATCTGGGCTCGACGCTGCGGGCCTGTCGCTGCACGCCAGACCAGATCGCGCGTTACCAGGGCAAGCTCAGCGGGCCCCTGCTCGACCGCATCGATTTGCATGTAGAAGTGCCAGCGCTCGCCTCAAACCAGTTGTTGCACACGCCGCCCGGCGAAGCCACGGCCAGCATCCGGGCACGCTGCCAGGATGCCCGCCTGCGCGCCATCGAGCGTCAAGGATCGACCAACCAGGCCCTCGCGGGCCAGGCCATCGACCAGCATGCCTTGCTCGACAATACCGCCCTGAGCTTCCTCAACGCGGCTGCAGCCAAGCTGGGCTGGTCAGCACGCGGCACGCACCGCGCACTCAAGGTGGCACGCACCATCGCGGATCTGGCAGCTTGCCAGCAGATCCAGAGCTCTCACGTGGCGGAAGCCATCCAGTACCGGCGTGCGCTTCAAATCAAGACATGATGGCAGGTACATGCATGCTTGCCTGGTGCCCAGACAACCGGCTGCACGCATGGCGCTTCAGCTTTGCCCCAGCAGCCCTTCACGCCGCAACAGGGCTTGTGAGAAGACCACACCGACCCCGATCAGGATCGCGCCACCCAGCACGATCACCATGCTGGAGCCCCAGCGGGTGATGAGGTAAGCGGCCGTCATCACGCCAATGGCTTGGCCCAGGAACAGCGAAGAGGCAAACAGCGACACCGCCGTGCCGCGTGCTGCAGGCGCCATCTGGGTGGCATTGGCCTGCAGCGTGTTGTGCAGCATGAAGAACGCAAAGCCCCCAACCAGACTCGCCGGCAGCGCCCATTGCCAGTGTGGCGTCAGCCCAAGCACCATGAAGCAAAGCCCCAGCACACTGCCGCCTCCGAGGCACAAACCCCGCTCACCCAGGCGGCGAATGAGATGCCGGGCCGAGGCCATGTAGATCACCCCCCCCAGCCCGAACAAGGCCATGATGGCGCCTGACGCCGTGAGCGACAAGCCCAGCGACTCATGCAGGTGCGAGGCGCAAATGGCCAGAATCCCGAAACCGGCTGCACCTTCCACCAGCGCAACCAGCAAGACCCAGCGCGACCAGCGCCCTGTGACGATCATCAGGGTCTGGGCCACAAAGCCCGGTCGTGCCAATGCGGCCTCGTCATCCCGGTGGAGATCTTCAGGCAATGCATGTTGCCCTTGGGCCGCCGCCTGCTGTTGCTGCAGATTGCGCCACAGCATCAGTCCAACCACCAGGTAAATCACCGTGAGAAACACAAAGGCCCAACGCCAGCCCAGGGTGTCGGTCAGCAGCCCGCCCATGAGTTGGCCGCCGACAATACCCATGGTGGTGCCCAGGCCGGTTTTGGCCAAAGTCTCCTGCCGCATTTCATAAGGCACCACATCGCCAATCCAGGCCATGGACAGCGGGATGATGGCGGCGGCGCAAAATGCCGAGAGGATGCGCGCCACGATCAGCGCGTCCAGGCTGCCCGCGAACGCGGACAACAGGCTGCCGATGCTGCAGGCCAGCGTGGCCGAGGTAACCAGCCGGAACTTGCCGTAGCGATCGCCCAGCGGCCCATGGAGCAGTTGGGCCAGGCCATAGACCACGGCAAACAGCGACACCACCTGCGCAGCCTGCGCAATCGTGACGGCAAAAATTTTCGCCAGCTCAGGCAGCATGGCATCGCATATGCGTTGCGTGGCCATGCTGGCAAACGTGGCACACGACAAAAGCAGGATGGAACGGTGCGTCTGGCTTGAAACGTCCGGCGCACCCGGTAGAACGAGGGACATGAAAATGGACCGGAAATTCCGGCGATTGGCGCGGGCAGATGGCCCAAAGCGATTGAGTCTAGCTTGAATCCACCACCCGTGCAGCGGCTCGACAACGCCATTGCTCCTGATTTGATAGCGGATTGCAGCTGCCAGCAAGGGGCAGACCGCAGATTCATGTTGACCCTGCATAATCCCGCCATGCAAAGCACAAACCGGCACGACGCGCGCCTCGTAGGCTGGCTGTCCGTCGCCCAGCTCATCAGTTGGGGCAGCGTGTTCTATACCTTTGCCTTGCTCATGGAGCCGCTGGAGCGCGAACTTGGCATGAGCCGTGCCGAATCATCGCTCGCCTTCAGCCTGGCCTTGCTGGCCGAGGGCCTGCTGGCCTACCCGGTCGGTCGCTGGATCGACCGCGGCCACGAACGCATCATCATGACCGGGGGCTCGCTGCTGCTCGCCCTGTGCCTGCTGCTGCACAGCCAGGTCAGCACCCTGGCCGGCTTTTATGCCGTCTGGCTGGGCCTGGGGGCCGCCCTGGCCGCCACCCTCTACCCACCCGCTTTTGCTGTGGTGACGCGCCGATTTCCCCATGACTTTCGTCGCGCCATCATCACCATGACGTTTCTCGGTGGCCTGGCCAGCACGGTTTTCATTCCTTTGTCGGCCTGGTTGATCGCCGCCCTGGGCTGGCGCCATGCGCTATGGGTACTGGCGGCGATCCACCTGCTGGTGTGCGCACCGCTGCACGCCTGGATCCTGCGTGACGCACCACCGGCACGGCAGACCTCACCGCAGGGCCCCAGTGCACAGGCCAGCGCCAGCCTGTCACAGCATTTGCGCAGTGCGCCCTATTTGCTCATCGGCGTCTTCGTCGTGCTGCTCATGGCCGTCACGGCGGCGCTGCCGGCCCACATGGTGAGCCTGCTGCGCGAGAATGGACTCAGCGAGGTCTGGGTGATTGCCGTGCCGGCGAGCATCGGCGTGCTGCAGGTGTTCGGGCGTGCCCTGCTCTACTTCTTCGAGCACCGCTTCGATCTGCACCAGGCCAACCGCCTGATACCCTGCCTCATCCCGCTGGGCCTGCTGGCCCTGCTGGCGGCGCCCTGGCTGAGTGGTGCAGGTCAACTCGCGCTGGTGTGGCTGTTCGTGCTGCTCTATGGCATGGGCAACGGCATGCTCACCATCGTCAAGGGCACGGCCATCGCCCAGTATGTGAACCGCGACCTCGTGGCCTCGCTCAACGGGGCGCTCGGCCTGCCGCTGGCGCTGGCACGTGCCGCTGCGCCGATCTCGCTGGGCATGCTGTGGAGTGAACAGGCCGGCTACCGTTACGGGCTGTGGCTGATGCTGGTGCTGAGCTTGCTCGGGCTTGCCGCGCTGATGCTGGCTCAGGGTCTGTCATTGAAACGGCAGCGCTGAAAACTCACAGGACGTGACATGGTCACGTCCTGTGAGTTTAATGAGAGGCCATAGAACTTAATACGATGTCGGCGCCGGTGCAGGTGTGGGCGCCGGCTTGACCGGCACGGGCGTGCTCAGACTGCCATCAGGCAGGCGCAAGGCATTGCCCTCGATCGCAACTTTCTCACCCACCTCGACCGGCGTCATTTGCTCGATCATGCGGGTGCGACCATCCTCCATGCGCAGCTGGATTTGGTAGATCGTTTCCTTCTTCATTTTTTTCTCCACCGTATTGCCGGCCCAGCCGCCGCCCACAGCGCCCAGCACGGTGGCGGCGGTTTTCCCGCTGCCGCCACCAATCTGGTTACCGACCAGCGCACCCAGCACGCCACCGGCCACGACGCCCAGACCGCTCCCCTCACCCTCACGCTGCACTGCCGTCACTGCGGTGACGGTGCCACAGTTGATACATACCGGCTTGGCCGGTGCAGCCGGCGCCACGGAACGGGGCGCCATCGACTCGGCTGCCTGTGCAGCTTCGCGCTCCCGGACCGGCTGTGTACTTCGAACGGGGGCCGCAACAGGCACATGGGTCTTGCTGACGGTTTTGTCTTTGACCGGTGCGGCTTGTTTGGCCGGGATTGGATGCGAAACTGTCGACTCGCCACGCTTGTCGGCCGTTTCTTCCTGTGGCGGCACAATAACCGAGCCCTGCGCTGCAGGTGTTGCAGCCGGCACCATGGCCGTCAAGGGCTCAGCGGGTCGCGTCTTCACGTAGACCAGGCTGGCGGCCAGTGCAATCACGAGCACACTGAGCGCACCCACAGCGGCCCACAGCGGTTTGCTGGCGCCAGGATAGTTGACTGGATTCTGATCAAGAGCAGTATTCATCTTGTTTTCCTTGCAGGACCGCATCAGCAGCCCGAATGGTTCGGCATCCACAAACAACGCCTGACACCATCAAAGGTAAACAAAAACTGTTCTCGATTGATGTCCTATTTGTAACTCTGCGTAAACCCCGGATTACAAATTGGGCGCCAGCAGGCGTTGCAGCGACTGTTCGCTCAGGCCACGACGCTGCGCCAGCTCATGCAACTGGTCTTCGCCAATGCGGCCGACATTGAAGTAGGTGCTCTGCGGATGCGCCAGATAAAACCCGCTGACACTAGCCGCCGGGGTCATGGCCAGACTCTCCGTCAAGCCCATGCCGATCTCGCCACACTGCAGCAAACCGAACATGTCCTGCTTGACGCTGTGGTCCGGGCAGGCCGGGTAACCCGGTGCCGGGCGGATCCCGCGGTACTTCTCGGCAATCAGTTCCTCGGGGCTGAGGCTTTCCTGCGGCGCATAGCCCCACAGATCGGTACGCACGCGATGGTGCAGGCACTCGGCAAAAGCCTCGGCCAGGCGGTCAGCAAGCGACTTGAGCATGATGGCGGAGTAGTCGTCATGGTCGTCCATGAAGTACTGCTCCTTCTTCTCCACGCCTATGCCCGCGGTCACCGCAAACAGGCCCACATAGTCCGGTGCCACGCCCTTGGGCGCCACAAAATCAGCCAGGCAGCGGCTCGGACGCATGACGCCGTCGATCACCTGTTTCTCGGCCTGCTGGCGCAGGCCATACCAGGTGAGTGCCACCTGGCTGCGACTCTCGTCGGTGTACATCTCGATATCGTCGTCGTTCACCGTGTTGGCCGGGTACAGGCCCATGACGGCATTGGCCGTGAGCCAGCGCCCGTCGATCAGGCGTTGCAGCATGCGCTTGCCATCGGAAAACACCCGCTGCGCCTCGGCGCCCACCACCTCGTCCTTGAGGATGGCGGGAAACGCGCCGGCCAAATCCCAGGTCTGGAAAAACGGGCCCCAGTCGATGAATCTGGCCAGCTCGGCAAGATCGAAGTTCTTGAACACGCGCCGCCCCACGAATTTCGGCTTCGGCGGCATATAGCCGCTCCAGTCGATCGGGGTCTTGTTGCTGCGTGCCTTGCTCAAAGGCCACAAAGGTATCTGCTTCTTGTTGGCGTGCTGCAGGCGAACCTTGTCGTAGTCCGCATTCAGCTCGGCAATGTATTTCGCGGCCTGGTCACTGAGCAGTCCTTGCGCCACGCTCACGCTGCGCGAGGCGTCAGGCACATAGACCACCGGGCCTTCGTAATGCGGTGCAATCTTGACCGCCGTGTGCACCCGGCTGGTGGTAGCGCCCCCGATGAGCAGCGGAATCTTCCTGATGCGGAAGTGGTCATCCTTCTGCATCTCGGCCGCCACATACTGCATTTCTTCCAGGCTCGGTGTGATGAGCCCCGACAGGCCCACGATATCGGCACCCTCGACCTTGGCCCGTGCCAGGATCTCGTGGCAAGGCACCATCACGCCCATGTTGACAACCTCGAAGTTATTGCATTGCAGGACCACGGTCACGATGTTCTTGCCGATGTCGTGCACATCACCCTTGACGGTGGCAATCACGATCTTGCCCTTGGCGCGCACATCCTCGCCAGCCGCTTGCTGCAGCCGTTTTTCTTCTTCGATGTAGGGGATCAGGTGGGCCACCGCCTGCTTCATGACGCGCGCGCTCTTGACCACCTGGGGCAGGAACATCTTGCCCTGGCCGAACAGATCACCCACGATGTTCATGCCGTCCATCAGCGGGCCCTCAATCACGTGCAGGGGTCTGCCGCCCTTGACCAGGATGGCCTGGTAGGCCTCCTCGGTGTCCTCCACGATGAAGTCGGTGATGCCGCGCACCAGTGCATGGCTGAGCCGCTCCGCGACAGAAACCGGGTTATCTGCCGTGCCGCGCCAGTCGTTCTTCTTGTTGTCGTCACGGGCGGCGCCCTTGGCGTTTTCGGCTATCTCGACCAGGCGCTCGCCGGCATCGGGACGGCGATTCAGCACCACGTCTTCGACCCGCTCACGCAATTCAGGTTCGATCTCGTCGTACACCCCCACCATGCCGGCATTCACAATGCCCATGTCCATGCCGGCCTTGATCGCGTGGTACAGGAACACGGTGTGAATGGCCTCGCGCACCGGGTCATTGCCGCGGAAGCTGAATGACACGTTGGAGACGCCGCCGCTGACCTTGGCACCAGGCAAGTGCCGCTTGATCCAGCGCGTGGCCTCGATGAAGTCGACCGCGTAGTTGTTGTGTTCCTCGATACCGGTGGCAATGGCAAAGATGTTGGGGTCGAAGATGATGTCCTCGGGCGGGCAGTCGACCTCATCCACCAGGATGCGGTAGGCCCGCTCGCAGATCTCGATCTTGCGCTGGTAGGTATCGGCCTGGCCTTTTTCGTCGAAGGCCATCACCACGGCTGCCGCACCGTAGCGGCGCAGCAGCCTGGCCTGGTGCTTGAATTGCTCCACGCCCTCTTTCATGCTGATCGAGTTGACGATGCCCTTGCCCTGGATGCAGCGCAGGCCGGCTTCGATGACCTCCCACTTGGAGGAATCGATCATGATCGGCACACGCGAGATGTCGGGCTCACTGGCGATCAGGTTGAGAAAGCGCACCA
Source organism: Gammaproteobacteria bacterium (assembly GCA_018815325.1). GTDB lineage: Bacteria > Pseudomonadota > Gammaproteobacteria > Burkholderiales > Burkholderiaceae_C > JAHIYE01. The sequence goes on from JAHIYE010000001.1 coordinate 13,041, forward strand.
TCGCGGCCTTGCTGTCGAGCATGGCCTCGTCCATGTTGATGTCGATCACCTGGGCGCCGTTTTCCACCTGCTGGCGTGCCACGGCCAGGGCCTGCTCGAACTCGCCGTTGAGGATCATGCGGGCAAAGGCCTTGGAGCCGGTGACGTTGGTGCGCTCGCCGATATTGACGAACAGCGAACCCTCGCCGATGAGCACGGGCTCGAGACCCGACAGCTTCATGGGGGGGGTGGAAATTTCAGACATGCATCTCACCTGTGAAAACAATAGGCAGGTGAGCGTCGTTGGGACATCCAAGCCTGACAGGGCTGGTATTCAGCCACGCTGCAACGCTCCTTGGATGTCGTGATTTTAATGCGTTTACGCCGCGTGCGCTGACCCGCCACAGCGGGTGTACTGAATCAGCCAGTCCTCAGGCAGCTTCGCGGTAGAACGGCCCGGGTGCAATGTGGCGCGCGGCCAGGGGTGCAACCGCGTCATGAATTGCACCGATGTGCTCCGGTGTGGTACCGCAACAGCCCCCCACGAGATTAACCAGGCCTTCGGCAGCGAACTCATGCAGCAGACGCGACGTCACCTCCGGCGTTTCGTCAAAGCCCGTGTCGCTCATGGGGTTTGGCAGGCCAGCATTGGGGTAGCAGCTGATGAAGGTGTCCGGTGCCACGCGCGCCAGCTCCTGGATGTAAGGGCGCATCAGCGCCGCACCCAGCGCGCAGTTCAGGCCCACGGCCAGCGGCTGGGCATGCCGCACGCTGTGCCAGAACGCCGTGACGGTCTGGCCGCTCAGGATGCGGCCGGACGCATCCGTCACCGTGCCGCTGATGATGAGGGGCAGGCGTTCGCCAGACTTTTCAAAATACTCGTCGATCGCGAACAGCGCTGCCTTGGCATTGAGCGTGTCGAAGATGGTCTCCACCAGCAGCACGTCGGAGCCGCCCTCAACAAGGGCCTCAACCTGTTCGTAGTAGGCGGCACGCAACTCCTCGAAGCTCACGTTGCGCGCACCCGGATCGTTCACGTCGGGGCTGATGCTCGCAGTCTTGGGTGTAGGGCCGAGGGCGCCTGCCACGAAGCGGGGATGCTCGGGGGTGCTGAATTTGTCGCAAGCTTCGCGCGCCAGCCGGGCAGAAGCCAGATTCATCTCACGCGCCAGATGCGCCATGTCGTAATCAGCCTGCGCCACCGTTGTGGCGCCAAACGTGTTGGTCTCGACCAGATCGGCGCCCGCCGCGAGATAGCTCTCATGAATGTCACGGATCACATCGGGCTGCGTAAGTGACAGCAATTCGTTATTGCCCTTCACATCCTTGTGAAAGTCCTTGAAGCGCTCGCCACGGTACTGCGCCTCGCTGAGCTTGAAGCGCTGGATCATGGTTCCCATGGCGCCATCCAGAATGGCGATGCGGTGCGCCAGAATGTCTGGCAGGGCCTGGGCACGGGTGTAGAGGATAGGCTTCATGTCAGCAGCATTGTGAAATGCATCGAGGGTGGTACATACTTGCGAACTCGGCTCTCGATGCCGTAGAACAGAGTCTTGTAGTGTATTGGTTTCGTCTTCAACCTGGCCACTGACAGGTTTTTGAAAGCCCGGATGATGTTTGAGCGTGAATGTCGCTATACCCTTCTGGCAGGGCTGCTCGCCCTGACCGGCTGCTCACCCCCGGCCGCACACAACTGGTCGGGCTATGTGGAGGGCGAGTACGTCCATGTGGCGTCCGCCTTGGGCGGCACGTTGACCGCACTGCATGTGCGTACCGGTGACGAGGCCGCCAGGGACATGCCCTTGTTTGCGCTGGAGGCCGAAAGCGAGCAGGCTGCGCGGCTGGAAGCCGATGCCCGACTGGCCCGGGCCCAGGCCCAGGTAGCCAACGCCGCCAAAGGCAAGCGCCGCGACGAGATTGCGGTTATTCAGGCACAACGCGAGCAGGCCCAGGCACAGGCCCGGCTTGCTGCGGCGGAACTGGCCCGTGAAGAGCAGCTGCTCAGGAAAGGTTTCGTGTCGCAGGCACGCAGCGACGACCTGCGCACCGCCGTCACGCAAAGCCGGGCCCGCGTGGAAGAGTTGAGTGCCCAGTTGCGTGTGGCCCAGCTGCCGGCACGCGCCGACGAACGTGTCGGCATGGCAGCAGACGCGGACGCCGCACGCCAGTCATTGCGCCAACTGGCCTGGCGCGAGGCACAGAAAACACGCAATGCGCCCGTGAGTGGGCGTGTCGCCGAAGTTTTCTTTCGCGTTGGCGAGTCGGTTCAGGCCGGCCAGCCCGTGCTGTCACTGCTTCCACCGGAAAACATCAAGGTCCGATTTTTTGTGCCCGAAGCGGCGCTGGGCCAACTGCGCCTGGGCGCCAGGGTCAACATCCAGTGTGATGGCTGCTCCACCCTGATTCCCGCCAGCGTGAGCTTCATCGCCAACCGGGCCGAATACACGCCGCCCGTGATCTATTCCAACGCGCAACGCGCCAAGCTCGTGTTCATGGTGGAAGCCCGCCCCGCCCCGGCAGCCGCCACACAGCTCAAACCGGGCCAGCCAGTGGATGTGCTGCCCGCCATCCAGACCACCCCATGACGCTGGCCATTGATGTCAAAGGCCTGACCAAGCGTTATGGCGGCCGGGCCGTGGTGGATGATGTCCGCGTGACGCTGGCACCGGGACGTATCTGCGGCTTTCTGGGCCCCAACGGCAGTGGCAAGACCACCACCATCCGCATGCTCTGTGGCCTGCTCACACCCGATGCCGGCACGGGTAGCTGCCTGGGATTCGACCTCGTTACCCAGGCGGCTCAAATCAAGCGCCAGGTCGGCTACATGACCCAGCGCTTCGGCCTCTACGAAGACCTCAGCATTCGCGAAAACCTCGATTTCATTGCGCGCCTGTTCAGCCTGCCACAGCGTCGGCAAACGGTGGCCCAGGCGCTGGATCGGCTGGGTCTCAGCGCGCGGCGCGATCAACTCGCTGGCACCTTGTCAGGTGGCTGGAAGCAGCGACTCGCGTTGGCCGCCTGCCTGCTCCATGAGCCACGCCTGCTGCTGCTCGATGAGCCCACCGCGGGTGTTGACCCCAAGGCGCGCCGCGACTTCTGGGACGAAATCCACCGCCTTGCGGCACAAGGCATCACCGTGCTGGTGTCGACCCATTACATGGACGAGGCCGAGCGCTGTCATGAACTCATGTACATCGCCAACGGCCGTGTGCTCACGCGCGGCACACAGCAGCAGATCATCGACGAGGCGGCCCTGTCAGTCTGGTCGATCGCGGGCCCCGATCCAGATGCACTGGTCGAGCCCCTCAAGCAATTGCCCGGCGTGCTGAGTGTGGCTGCTTTTGGCAATACCCTGCATGTGACGGGGGATGACCCGCAGCAGCTGGCAGCAGCCCTGGCACCCTACCGCAATCGAGAAGACCTGCGGCTGACACCCGCGCAGGCCAATCTGGAGGATGTCTTTATCAGCCTGATCAGCAAGCGCGGCAACAACCATGAGGCGGTGCCGGCATGAACCGATCCTTCTCTCCGTCGCGCGTTCTCGCGATCATCATCAAGGAATTCCAGCAGATGCTGCGCGACCGGTTGACCTTTGCCATGGCCATCGGCGTGCCGGTGATGCAGCTGGTGCTGTTCGGCTATGCCATCAACAATGACCCCAAAGGCCTGCCCACCGTGCTCGTCGCCCAGGACAATGGGCCGCTGGCCCGCAGTCTGCTGGCATCGATCCAGAACACGGGTTATTTCAGGATCACGGCCCAGACCGCCAGCGAGGCCGAGGCCGAGCGCCTGCTGGAGACGGGCGAGGTCCAGTTCATGATTGCGCTGCCGCCCGATTTTTCGCAGCGTGTCGTACGCGGTGAGAAACCTGCACTGCTGGTGGCCGTGGACGCCACCGACCCCTCTTCGGCCAGCAACGCCCTCAGTGCTCTTGCGCAAGTCACCACCACGGCACTGGCACATGACCTGAGCGGCCCGCTGGCAAGCCTGCAGCCTCGTGAGCCCCCCTTCGAGCTCAGGATTCACCGCCGCTACAACCCCGAAGGTCTGACGCGCTACAACATCGTGCCAGGGTTGATCGGCACCATCCTGACCATGACCATGGTGATGCTCACCTCGCTTGCCATGACGCGCGAGCGCGAGCGCGGCACCATGGAAAACCTGCTGGCCACCCCGGTACGCCCGCTGGAGGTGATGCTGGGCAAGATCGCCCCCTACGTCCTGCTGGGCTATGTGCAGCTTGGCGTGATCATCCTGGCCGCCGTGCTGCTTTTCGAAGTGCCGATCCTGGGCAGCCTCACACTGCTCATGGCCGTCATTGGCCTGTTCATGCTGGCCAACCTGGGCGTGGGTTTTACCTTCTCGACGCTGGCGACCAACCAGCTGCAGGCGATGCAGATGACGTTTTTCTTCTTCCTGCCTTCGATGTTGCTGTCGGGTTTCATGTTCCCGTTTCGTGGCATGCCGCAGTGGGCCCAGTGGCTGGGCGAGCTGTTGCCACTGACCCATTTTCTGCGGGCAGTGCGCGCCATCATGCTGAAGGGCGCCCAGGCGCCTGACATTGCCGGCAGCGTCTGGCCCATGGCCTTGTTCCTGCTCGTAGCCGGTGCGCTGGCCCTCAAGCGCTACCGTCAGACGCTGGACTGACAAGACAGCGCGCCGACGGGTCATTCAAAACCCGGGACAATAGCGGGTATGAAAAATCTGCTCCCCAAAGAAACTTGGGCCCTGCTTCAACAAGAACCCGACGCGCTGTTTATCGATGTCCGCATGGAGATCGAGTCTCTCTACGTGGGTCGCCCCCCCGGGGTCCACATGATTGCCTGGTACGAATACCCGGAACTCACGCCCAACCCCGAGGCCTTTGTCGAAGCCGTTACCAACGAAGCTGGCGACAAGACGCGCACCGTGATCCTGATCTGCCGCAGTGGCAAACGCACCCTGGACGCCGCCCACGCCCTCGAAGCCGCCGGCTTCACGAGGGTCATCAATGTGCTGCACGGCTTTGAGGGCGATCTGGACGACACCTTCCATCGCTCCACCCTTAACGGCTGGCGTTTTGACGGTCTGCCCTGGGAGCAGTTGTAGACTAAATTGGCACCTAGACCTCATCCATATTGCGGTATTAGCTACTATTTTCATAGCACTCAGTTTTGTCTCCTCATCAGATATTGAGCGAGGTGTTCGGATACGAACAGTTTCGCGGCCCCCAGCAAGCCATCGTGGAACACGTCGTGGCCGGTGGCGACGCGCTGGTCCTCATGCCCACGGGCGGCGGCAAGTCGCTGTGCTACCAGATCCCGGCCATCGCGCGCCAGCAGGCCGGCTGCGGCATCACCATCGTGGTCTCGCCGCTGATCGCGCTGATGCACGACCAGGTCGGCGCGCTGCACGAAGCCGGGGTCGAGGCGGCTTTTCTCAACTCGAGCCTGAGTTCCGAGCAGGCCGCTCAGGTTGAGAAACGCCTGCTGCGCGGCGAAATCACACTGCTGTATGCCGCCCCCGAGCGCGTGACCACGCCACGCTTTCTGGCACAGCTCGACTCGCTCGCCGAGCGCGGACAGCTCGCGCTGTTCGCGATTGACGAGGCCCACTGCGTCAGCCAGTGGGGGCACGATTTCCGGCCTGAGTACCGGGCTTTGTCGGTGCTGCATGAGCGCTTTGCGGGCGTGCCGCGCATTGCGCTGACCGCCACCGCCGATGCGCTGACCCGCGCCGACATCGTCGAGCGCCTGCAACTCGAGGAAGCCCGCCAGTTCGTCAGCAGCTTCGACCGCCCCAACATCCGCTACACCATTGTCGAGAAGAAAGACGCCAGCACCCAGTTGCTGCGCTTCATCGAGCGGGAGCACGAGGAAGACGCCGGCATCGTCTACTGCCAATCACGCCGCAAAGTCGAGGACACGGCGCAGGCGCTGTGTGATGCCGGCCTGAAGGCCCTGCCCTACCATGCGGGCCTGGACCCCGCGGTGCGACAGACCAACCAGGACCGGTTTTTACGGGAGGAAGGCCTCGTGATGGTGGCGACCATTGCCTTCGGCATGGGCATCGACAAGCCCGATGTGCGCTTTGTCGCCCACCTGGACATGCCCAAGAACATCGAGGGCTACTACCAGGAAACCGGCCGCGCCGGCCGTGACGGCCTGCCAGCTGATGCCTGGATGACGTATGGCCTGCAGGATGTGGTGAACCAGCGCCGCATGATCGACGAAAGCCCCGCGGGCGAGGAATTCAAGCAGGTCATGCGGGGCAAGCTTGACGCATTGCTGTCACTCGCGGAGGGCACGGACTGCCGTCGCGTTCGCCTGCTGGCTTATTTTGGGGAAATCTATCCGGTCAATCAGGCGTCCGCCGCCGGGCCGTCCCAAGGCGGACACGGCCCCACGTCCGAGCAAAGCGCTGGACAAGCCGGCACCGAGGGGCAGCAAGGACACGAAGTGCCGAGCGTGGGGGCTCGTTGCGGAAACTGTGACAACTGCCTGAACCCACCCGCAGTGTGGGACGGTACCGACGCCGCGCGCAAGTTGCTGAGCTGCATCTACCGCGTACACCAGTCCAGCGGCATCAGCTTTGGTGCCGGCCACCTCATGGACATCCTGCGCGGCAAAGACACGGAAAAAGTCCGCCAGTTCGGCCATGAGACGCTGAGTACCTTTGGCATCGGTGCCGAGTTCAGCGAAGTGCAGTTGCGCGGCGTGTTGCGCCAGCTCATCGCCATTGGCGCCGTGGCTGTCGATGCACAGGCCTTCAACACCTTGCAACTCACGGAAGGCTCGCGTGCCGTGCTCAAGGGCGAGGTCACCATCCGCCTGCGCGAGTCGGTCTCCACGCCCACAGCGAAGCGCGCACGCCGCCCTGGCTCAGTGGCTCCGGCAGGCATCAACCTGGGCGTCGACGCACAGGCCCGCTTCATCAACCTCAAGAGCTGGCGCGCTGAAGTCGCGCGGGAACACAACCTGCCGGCCTATGTGATTTTTCACGACGCCACGCTTGCGACGATTGCCGAGCGCGCCCCGCAGACGCTCGATGACCTGCAGGGCATCAGCGGCATCGGGGCGAAAAAAATGGAAGCGTATGGGGAAGAAGTGCTGCGGGTGGTAGGCGGCTAGGCACCCCCGACCCGCATTGGCCAGCCATTAATGGTGGCGGAAGCTGCTCTCGTAGGACATGGCCGCACCTGTCATGGTGTTTTGCAGGCGTTCAATCGCGCGGCTGTGGCGCGCCGCGTTCTGGCTGTCGCTCAGATGCTGGCGATGGTATTGAACCAGGCTGTCCAGTTTGGTCCGGCAGGCGTCGAGCACACCACCGAAATTCAGGGCGATGTAGGCGATATGGTCTGCATGGGTATGGCGAAACTCGTCCGACCACTGCTTGAACAGTTGGCCTTTGTACGTGCCTTTTTCCGGAACCTTGATGAGATTTTTGTGCATGGCAGCAAATCATTGATTTAAGAGTTGATGCTTGCAAAGTCGTCCTGCGGGGTTTCCAAGGCGCCGGCTCTTTTGGCATCGCGTTGAGTTATCACGCGCCAGCCTGCCGCTTGGTTGACACAATGTTTACAAAATTCCTGCGGGCAGCGTTAAATCATCCCGATGTAGGGATTCGACTACTGCAAAAACCCCATGCCCCGGACTTCCCGCACCTCGGGCTTGATGCGGTGCTCCGCCTCCAGTTGCTCCAGAAACTCCAGCGGGCTGAGGACCGTGTCCAGAATGACCGCCTGGCGCTTGACGGCCGCAAAGTCACCCGGGCACAGCTGGTCCAGCAAGGCCAGGCGGGCCCGGATGTCGTCCGTCAGGCCCTGTGCATGCTCGCCCAAGGCCTCGATTTCGAACATTTTTTCGCGCTGCGCACGGTTCAGGGGACTGAATTTGATCTTGAAGGTAAAGCGACGCAAAGCAGCCTGGTCCATGCTTTCCATCAGGTTCGTGGTGCAGATGAACACCCCCTTGAAGTGCTCCATGCCCTGCAGCATTTCATTGACCTCGGTCACCTCGTAGGTCCGCTGCGCGCCACGTCTATCCTGCAAAAAGCTGTCCGCCTCGTCGAGCAGCAGCACGGCGTTCTCGTTCTCGGCCTCCTGGAACATGGCGGCCATGTTCTGTTCGGTCTCGCCTATGTATTTGCTGGCCAGATCACTGGCCTGCTTGACCAGGATGTGCTTGCCCAGGGTGTCGGCAATGTACTGCGCCAGTGCCGTCTTGCCGGTGCCCGGCGGCCCGAAAAAGCACAGCGTGCCATGCCCGCGGGCCTGCAGGGCCTGCACCATGCGCGGCAGATCGAACCGGCTTTCCACGTTCAGCATGGACAGGTCATAGCTCGTGACCATGCGCTGCGCCGGCGCATCCGTCGCCCAGTTGCCCAGCGCCCGGTCGGCGTTGCGAAGCTGCCGCTCAATCAATCCCTCCAGCTGTGAACCCGTGGCCGGCCGTCCCGTCATACCCCGCTCCTCGCTGACCAGCCCGGCAAAGCGCACCGCGGTGCGGATCTGCGCCGGCGTGAGTCCCTTGCGCTCGGTCAACCGGGCCACAAAGGCCTCCGACACCTCCACCCCCTGTAGCGTCCTGCGCACCAGGCCCTCCCGGGCACCAGGCGGAGGCGACTTCAGCTCCAAATGGTAGGCAAAACGGCGCCGGAAAGCCGGGTCGATCTGCTCAATGCGGTTGGTCACCCAGATCGTGGGCACCGTGTTGGACTCCAGGATCTGGTTCACCCAGGCCTTGCCGCTGACGCTGCCGTTGCTCGGTGCCACCACCTGCTCGGCACGGGCCAGCAGCTGCGCGGCCTCGCTGGAAATGGGCGGGAATACGTCCTCCACCTCGTCAAAAAGCAGCGCCGCCTGGGCGCTGCCCTTGAGAAATACCTGGGCTATCTGCAGCGAGCGGTAACGATCCCGCCCGCTCAGCGAATTGCCATCGCGGTCCGCGTACTCCACCTCGAACAGCTCCAGCCCTGCCGCCTGCGCCACCACCTTGGCCAGTTCGGTCTTGCCCGTGCCCGGCGGGCCATACAAGAGCACGTTCACGCCACACTCCTTGCGGCCCACGGCATGGCGCAGCAGTGCGCAGAGCAGCCCGGCATCGTCCTCGACGAAGGCGAAGTCGCCCATCCCCAGGAGACTCTTGCTTGAGGGTCGCGTGAACACGGCCATGAGTTCGGCCTGGTCACGGTACTGCCGCATCAGCACCGGCGGCAGCTTTTCGCTGACCTTCATGAGGTCGGCCAGATCCGTGATGTTGTGTTCAGAGATCAGGTTCTCGACCAGCCCGATGCGTTCCAGCCGCGACCCCGCGCGCAACGCTTCGCCCACATCGGCGGCGTTGACACCGGCAACTTCGGCAATCGCCGCATAGGCCTCAGGGGCGTTGTTGACCTTGAACTCCACCAGAATGCTGCGCAGATCACGCTGGTAGCGTGCCAGCGTGCCGTACAGCAGCAAGGCGCGCTCGGCCTTGTTGAGCTGCAGCAGCCCGGCCAGGGCATCGATGTTTTTCTCTACCAGGGTGGACTGTTTGCGCAGTGCGTGGGCGAGCCAGTCGCAGGTGGCCACCAGCACCGCCACAATATCTTTCGGCTGGTCCTTGGCATACTCATCAAGGTAGAAGAACAGTGTGCCCTCTTCGTACAAGCCACGCCAGGCACCATAGCGTGCAAGGAACTCTGCCGAATCGAGGCCCTCATGCCCGCGCCACAGCTCGTTGCCGGCACAACGCCGTGTCAGAAAGTCGCGCAAGCGCCCCAGCACCGGGGCCGGCCAGACCAGATGACGCCCGGCCAGAGCCACCATGCCGTTGAGATCGCGTCGCGCATTGAAGCCCGCACCCGAACGGGTCGCGAGCGTCAACACGAAATGCGAGCACATCAGATCCAGCACCGGAGCCTCCTTGAGACCCGGCGATGCCAGCATATGCCCACCCGTCACATCAGGAATCGAACGCTTGACCATCCAACGCCTCCCTCGATGACTTGCATCGCTTTCACCATAACGCAGTCTGCATGCCGATGGAAGACTTTATGCTGAATTTTTCGCGCACATTTCACACGGGGCATTCATCTCGTGCAGTTTTTTGCTGTCACGTGTCGGCGATCCCGTACACAATCACCGCATGATCCGTTTAGACGACATCACCCAAGCCGCCGAGCGCATCCGGGGTCAGGTCATGCACACGCCATGCGTGGCTTCCCAGACCCTGTCTGACATCACCGGCGCGCACGTTTTCCTGAAATTCGAAAACCTGCAATTCACGGCTTCGTTCAAGGAGCGGGGCGCCTGCAACAAGCTCACGCAACTCGCCCAGGGGCATGGCAAAAACCCTGGCGTAGTCGCCATGAGTGCCGGCAACCATGCCCAGGGCGTGGCCTACCATGCGCAGCGACTGGGCTTGCGCGCCGTCATCGTGATGCCGGGCTTCACCCCTGGCGTGAAGGTGGAGCGCACCCGCGGCTTTGGCGCCGAGATCGTGCTTCATGGCAGTACGCTGGATGAAGCCCGCGGCCATGCCATGGCGCTGGCCGAACAGCAACAGCTCACGCTGGTGCACCCCTACGACGACGCCGACATCATGGCTGGCCAGGGCACCACGGCCGTCGAGATGCTGCATGACGTCCCCGAGCTGGACACCCTGGTGGTGTCCACGGGCGGCGGCGGCCTGCTCTCGGGCATGGCCTGTGCGGCCAGGGCGCTCAAGCCTGGGATCGAGGTCATTGGCGTGCAGGTTCAGCGCTTCCCTGCGCTCTACAACGCCTTCAAGGGCACACACCTGGCCCAGGGCGGCAACACCATCGCCGAGGGTATTGCCGTGGGCACCCCCGGCACGCTGCCGCTGGAGATCATCCGCCAAAAAGTGGACGATATCGTGCTGGTCGACGAGCCCGACATCGAGCAGGCGGTGCTGATGTTGCTGGAGATCGAGAAAACCGTGGTCGAAGGCGCGGGCGCTGCCGGCCTCGCGGCCCTGCTCAAGCACCCTGACCGGTTTCGCGGCAAAAAAGTGGGCCTGGTCCTGAGCGGCGGCAATATCGACCCCCTGCTGCTGGCCGCCATCATCCAGCGCGGTATGGTGCGCGCGGGCCGGCTGGCCCGCATCCGTGTGGGCGCGCGCGACATTCCAGGCTCGCTCGCGCTGATCACCTCCACCGTCGCCCAGGCCGGTGCCAATGTGGATGAGGTGCATCACCAACGCGCGTTCTCCAGCCTGTCGGCGCAGCACGTGGAAATCGACATGGTCATCCAGACCCGTAACCGCGATCACATTGCCGAAGTCCTGGCCAGGCTGTGTGCTGCCGGCTTCGAGGCCCAAGTCGCAGCGTAAGGCTCCTCGGCTAGTTCCAGCCGATCACATCCAGTCCTTTTTCGGTCAGGCAGCGCTGCACGAAATGACGATAGGTACTGCTGGGCTTGTCTTGCATGGCGCCTGACACGGCCCCTGCCGAACCCCCCACGGCAGCGCCAACCGCACCTGACTTCAACACACTGTCGGCATTGCGCCCCGAGACCAGTGCGCCCACCGCAGCAGCCACACCGCCTACCGCGGCACCCTTGCCAGCACGCTGTGCCACCTCATTGTTTTTCTCTTCTGGTGTCAGCCCCGCAGACTGCGCTCGCGCCATGCAGGCCTCGACCTGCGCCTGTGCCTGGGCCTCGCCCATGCGGTTGAACGTCGCGTTGGGGTAGAGCACCGGGCGCGCCGACGGACTCGATGGCCCCGTGCTGGCACAACCCAGTAAGCCTGCACCGAAGGCCAATGCCAGGGTGATTTTGAAGTGTGTTTTCATGGATGTTCAACGCCTCCTCGTGTGCCTATGCTGACATGCTTCAGCCAGCTTTCTTTATCGTCCTGCCTCAAATTTGCGTCAAGCCGTATCTGAACCGTTAAAATCCCGTCTTTCTGATCGTTTTTGTCTTTCAAGGAATCCACATGTCCAGCCCCAAAGCCCCCGCACACGACGCCCATGAAGCCGATGCCGTTGAGTCGATCGTGCCAATGATGCCCCTGGTGCTGCCGCTGGTAGGTGGGGTCATGATGTTCCTGCTGGCCTTTATTGCCGTATTCATGGCCTGATCAAACCGCCGCCGCCTGGCCCCACCGGGTTCAGCGCAGCGGCATGATGTGAATACCGGTTGCCGGAATTCGCACACCATAACGGGCGCCCGTGGTGGCGCCCAGCCCACGCAGCATCGCGGTCGACAGATTCAGGGTCAGCCGCTCGCCTGGCAACAGCTCCGGCTCGAGCTTGCACAGGCTGGTCTCGCCCAAGGAAAGCATCTCCGTCAGCTGGCACACCAGCAGATTGCTGTCCCGCTCTTTCCCGCGCAGTTCTTCCAGGTGCGACAGCGGCAGGATATCCACCTGTTCGCCAGCCACCACCCAGGTTACCGAGACCGCATCACCCAGCTTGTTTTTGTCGATCACGCGCAGGATGAGCGGGCTGCCGTCCAGGCCCTCAGAGGCCCCGCCCCCCTTCTCGCCGGTTTGCCACTGCAAGCGCCCCCAACCCTGCTCGTCCTTGCTGAACCAGCCCCGGAAGTGGTTCTGAATCCCCACCAGTTCGGCCACACGCGCATTGCGGGGGCTGGAAAACACCTGTCCCGGCGGCCCACTTTGCAGGGTCTCCCCCGCATCCATGATCACCACACGGTCCGCCAGTCGCCGGGCCTCCGACAGGTCATGCGTCACCAGCACCATCGGTGTCGAGACTCCCTGGCGCAGCGTGGCCAGCTCGTGGTACAGGGTTTGCCGTGTCGGGGCATCGACCGCCGAGAAGGGCTCATCCAGCAACAGCACGCCGGGCGCGGCCTGCCGCGCAGACACCCGCATCAGGGCGCGCGCCAGGGCCACACGCTGCTGCTGCCCGCCCGACAATTGAGCCGGCAGGCGATGCGCGAGATCGCCCAGGCCCAGACGTGCCATGAGTGCCTGGGTTTCATCAAGAATTTCGCCTTCTGCCCTTGATGGATCAGCGGCAATAGCTATGTTTTTCATAGCAGTCAGGTGCGGGAACAAGGCGTAGCTTTGGAACACCAGACCGACCCGCCGCTGCTGCGGGCTGAGGTTCACACGCTTGGCACTGTCAAACCAGCACTGCTCGCCAACCTGCACGCGCCCGCTCAGGCCCGGCGCCTGCAGCAAACCGGCAACCGCGCGCAGCAGCGAGGTCTTGCCGCTGCCGGAAGGCCCCACCAGGGCAATCAACTCCCCTGGTGCGCAGTCGAACTGCGCGGCCAATCGCATGGGCTGCGTGTTCTGGAGTGATACCTGCAGACGCGTCACAGCTCATCGCCCCCGCAAGGGCGAGCTGCCGACCAGCCGCCGGTCAGAGGCAAACACCAGCGCCAGCGCCAGCAGGGAAAACAGCACCAGTGCCAGCGCCATCAGGTGGGCTGAGCCCATGTCGAAAGCCTGCACCCGGTCATAGATCGCGATGCTCAGGGTTTTGGTTTCCCCCGGGATACTGCCCCCCACCATCAGCACCACACCGAACTCGCCCAGCGTGTGCGCCACCGTCAGCGCCACACCGGCCACCAGGCCCGGCCAGGCCAGCGGCAACTCCACTTTCCAGAAGGTCTGCCAGTGGCTCAGGCCCGATACCCAGGCGGCTTCGCGCAAGCTGTGCGGCAATGACGCGAACGCGCGCTGGATCGGCTGCACCATGAAGGGCAGGTTCACCAGCACGCTGGCCAGCAACAGCCCCTCGAAGCTGAAGACCAGACGCAGGTTCAGGTGCCGGCCCAGCCAGGCGCCCACAGGCGAGCCTTGGCCCAGAGCAATGAGCACATAAAACCCGATCACCGTGGGCGGCAACAGCAGGGGCAACATCAAGGCCGCCTCGGCCAGCGGCTTGCCGCGCCAGACCGTGAGCGCCAGCCAGCGTGCCAGCACGACACCCACCGGCAACAGCACGGCAGCCGTCAATGCAGCGAGCAACAGGGAAACGCGGGCAGCTTGCCAATCCATACTTTGATTATCGAGTGGATTCGCCATGCCATTCACATGACGAATGGGCGTATCCGCTATTGCTGTTGAATCCGTCGCCGCGTGTCATGTATTGACCTGGGGCGGGCTTTGTTTTCAGGAGGAGAAGCCAAACGCCTTCATGGCCTGCCGTGCCTTGGCGCTTTGCAGGTAGTCATACAAGGCCACCGCTGCGGGCGATGCCCCCTTGAGCAGCACCATGCGCTGGCGCAAGGGTGTATGCAGGCTGTCCGGCAGCACCACATGGCGCCCCACGCGTGCTACTTCTGGCGCCAGCGCCAGCGCCAATGCCGTGATACCCGCCTGGGCTGCCCCGGTTGAGACAAACTGGGTGGTTTGCGCGATGTTTTCCCCCAGCACCAGTTTGGGCTGCACCATTTCCCACAGCCCCAGCGACTGCAAGGCCTCCCGGGCCGCCCTGCCATACGGTGCGTGCTCCGGGTTCGCGATGGCAAATTTGTCCACCTTCGCCCATTGCGCCTTAAGCCCCTGCAGGCCTTCATCCAGCGTGATGGACGATGACGCCGGCACATACAAGGCAATGCGGCCCAGCGCATACTGGGCACCGCGGTCCGCCACCGCACCAGCCGCAGACGCGATCCGACGGGTTTGCCCAGCATCGGCCAGTTGGTAGACAAAGCCTTCGTCCGCCGACATGAACAGGTCGGCCGGCAAGCCCTGCAAGAGCTGCCGCGTAAAGTTGCCCGATGAGCCAAAACTGGCCTCCACCCGGTAACCAGTTTCTTTCTCAAAAGGCTTCAGAACGTGAGCCAGCGCAAACTTCAGGTCACTCGCTGCCACCAGCCGGATGAGCTTGCCAGCCCCGTTTTCTGGCGCTGCGTCAACGGCTGTGGGCAGGGCAAAAGCCGCCAGCGCCAGCTGCGCCAGACACTCGCGCCGCCTCATGCCAGGCTGCTTGGAGGGGACAAAATCCTGGCACATAACCTTATGTTTGTTTTGCATGACATTTCTTCGTAACTCGCATGTAACCCGCGAGCAAGTTCCTAAAATCACTGGCTTAACTACGGCTCGCCCGCGTCCTCAAGCATAGCGGTACAGCGGTAGTTATCCGTTGGATCCGTCGTTTTTTCAAAGCTGTCTGATCGCAGCGCTGGGCCAGCAGGCTTTGAAAAATCGATTTTTTATTTCGAACCAGGAGCATTTCAATGAACTCACCCGTGATGCAGGGCCTTAACATCCAGGCGCCCAGTTATGTCAAGAATGCCAAGCTGCAGGCCTGGGTCGCCGACATGGCCGCCCTGTGCAAGCCCGACGCCATCTACTGGTGCGATGGCAGCGACGAAGAATACAAGCGCCTGTGCGACCAGCTCGTCAAGGCTGGCACCTTCATCAAGCTCAACGAAGCCAAGCGTCCCAACAGCTACCTATGCCGCTCGGATGCCAGCGACGTGGCCCGCGTGGAAGACCGCACCTTCATCTGCTCTGCCAACAAGGAAGACGCCGGCCCGACCAACAACTGGATCGAGCCCAAGGAAATGCGCGCGCTGATGCAGTTCGGCAGCGCCGACGGCAAGCCTGCCCTGTTCGACGGCTGCATGAAAGGCCGCACCATGTATGTGGTGCCCTTCTCCATGGGTCCGCTGGGCAGCAACATCGCCCACATTGGCGTCGAACTCTCCGACAGCGCGTATGTCGCGGTCAACATGAAGCTCATGACCCGCATGGGCAAGGCCGTCTACGATGTGCTCGGCACCGACGGCGAGTTCGTGCCCGCCATGCACACCGTGGGCGCACCGCTGCAGCCCGGCCAGAAGGACAGCAACTGGCCCTGCAACCAGACCAAGTACATCGTGCACTACCCCGAGACCCGCGAGATCTGGTCCTACGGCTCAGGCTACGGCGGCAACGCGCTGCTGGGCAAGAAGTGTTTCGCGCTGCGCATCGCCTCCAACATGGGACGCGACGAGGGCTGGCTGGCCGAGCACATGCTGATCCTGGGCGTGACCAACCCCAAGGGCAAGAAATACCATGTGGCCGCCGCCTTCCCCAGCGCCTGCGGCAAGACCAACTTCTCCATGCTCGTGCCGCCCAACGGCTTTGAAGGCTGGAAGGTCACCACCATCGGCGACGACATCGCCTGGATCAAGCCCAGTGCCGATGGCCGCATGTATGCGATCAACCCCGAGGCCGGCTACTTTGGCGTGGCCCCCGGCACCAACTACATGACCAACCCGAACTGCATGGAGTCGCTGAAGCACGACGTGATCTACACCAATGTCGCCTTGACCGACGACGGCGATGTCTGGTGGGAAGGCATGGACGGCGCGCCGCCCGCACACGCGATCGACTGGCAAGGCAAGGACTGGACACCGCAGATCGCCAAGGAAACCGGCGCCAAGGCTGCGCACCCGAACTCGCGCTTCACCGTGGCCGCCACCAACAACCCGGCGCTCGACCCCGAGTGGGACAACCCGGCCGGCGTGCCGATCGATGCCTTCATCTTCGGTGGCCGCCGCTCCAACACCGTGCCACTCGTGACCGAAGCACGCAACTGGGTCGAGGGCGTCTACATGGCCGCCACCATGGGCTCGGAGACCACGGCCGCCATCATCGGCCAGCAGGGCGTGGTGCGCCGCGACCCGTTCGCCATGCTGCCCTTCACCGGCTACCACATGGGTGACTACTTCCAGCACTGGCTGAACCTGGGTGAGCAAGTCGCCGCCAAGGGTGGCCGTCTGCCCAGCATGTTCACCACCAACTGGTTCCGCAAGGGCGACGACGGCAAGTTCGTCTGGCCCGGCTATGGCGAAAACATGCGCGTACTCAAGTGGATGATCGACCGCATCGAGGACGAAACCCAGGGCCAGGAGCACTTCTTCGGCCTGAGCCCAAGCTACGAAGAGTTCAACTGGGAGGGCCTGGAATTCACGCCTGCACAGTTCCATGCCGTCACGAACATCGACAAGCAACTCTGGCATGACGAACTCAAGCTGCATGATGTCCTGTTCGCGCAAATCGATGCCCGCCTGCCTGAGGCGCTGCGTGATACCCGGGCACGTATCGAGAAACTGTTGATGGCCTGATTCGTCTTCAACAGACGGCAAAAAGCCACCGCAAAGGTGGCTTTTTGCTTAGGGCGCTGGCTTCTATTCAAGCTGCGACCAAGCCGGTCGCCGAAGCCGTGTACCGAATCACTCGTTCCAGATGCTGCGTGTGAGACGCGCAACACGGCCAGCTTCGCGCTTCTCAACGGCAACGACGCGGCGCGCCGTCGTGCTGACTACGGAGTCGTCTTCGACTCGTGATGCAGCAGCCCGGATGTCGGCCATCACACGTGCATCCGTGCTGGCATAGGCCCACATGCGCTCATCGGCACGTGCCTGGGCGCGACGCTGAACGAAACCGTCCAGCTTCTTCATCACGTTAGCGGAGAGATTGCGGGCAGAACCGGCAAGCAAGGCCATCGCAGCAAATCCCACTGCCCACATTACGATCCAGGCAACAAACAGTTGGCCATCAGCCCAGGTTTCCACCAGCTGGTCGGCAACCACCACGAGGGCAGCAACCATCGCTGCCAGCAGCATGGAGGCCAGGCCGCGGGTGCTGTTAAAGCCTTTGCCCAGCTGCTGCGCAGCGGCAACGACGGACTCTGCACGGGACACACCGGGGTGCTGGGCAGGGAATTGGGGGTGAACAAAGCTGGTCATGGTGTATTTCCTTTAAATCTCTGGCGCGCTGAATCCGCGCATTGGGGTGATATTAGGGTTATCCCGAGTGTTATTCAACTTTATATTGGTAATGAGATATATTCATGCTGGTGATGTATTGACATGCCGGAACCTCTCCCATGAATCCACTCAATTTCCGCACCTTTGACCTCAACCTGCTGCGCGTCTTCAACGAAGTCATGACCGAGCGCAGCCTGACCCGGGCCGCGCACAACCTGTCACTGACCCAGCCCGCCGTGAGCAATGCGCTGCGCCGCCTGCGCGAAACGCTGGGCGACGACCTGCTGCGCCGCAGCGGGCAGGGCTTGGCACCCACGGCGAGGGCCCTGGCCATCTGGCCCTCGGTACAGGAGGCCCTGC
Source organism: Gammaproteobacteria bacterium (assembly GCA_018815325.1). Lineage (GTDB taxonomy): Bacteria > Pseudomonadota > Gammaproteobacteria > Burkholderiales > Burkholderiaceae_C > JAHIYE01. The sequence goes on from JAHIYE010000001.1 coordinate 31,042, forward strand.
GCCAGTTGCAGGAGTCGCTGGCACCGGACGACTTCGTGCCTGCCAAAGCCAACACCACCTTTGTGCTGGCCATGGCCGATGCCACCGCCGCCGAGCTGATTCCGGGCCTGATCGAGGTCATGGACCGCGATGCGCCGGGTATTTCCATGCGTGTCGTGCCGCTGACCACGCGCGACCCGCGGTCCCTGCTGACCGCCGAGTCGGCCGATTTCGCCATCGGCTACTTCCCCGCGGTGCTGGCTGACCTCACCGCGCGCGAACAGGCCGGTGAGGCCGTGGCGTTTTCCCACCAGCGGCTCTACCAGGGCGAATATGTGTGCGTGATGCGGCGCGACCACCCGCTGGCCAACGAGCCACTGACGCTGGACAGGTTCTGTGCCGCGCGCCACATGCTGGTGAGCTTCTCCGGCCGCCCGCATGGCTTCATCGACCAGGCCCTGGCCTCGCTGAACCGCAAGCGCAACGTCGTGCTCACCGTCAACCAGTTCTTCACGGCCGGCCGCGTGGTGGCCAAGTCGAACCTGCTGACCGTGCTGCCACGTCACTTCGTGAACGTGACCGGCATCGCCGATGAGCTGGTGCTCCGTGACCTGCCCTTTGCCGTTCCCATCGTGCACGTGGACACACTGTGGCACCACCGCGTGCACCGCAGCGGCCCGCACCAGTGGCTGCGCGATGTGCTGATGCAGGTGGCACGAGGCGTGTAGCGCCAAGCCCTGAGGGTTCATCACCGACAATCGAGCCGTGAACATCCAGCTTCTGTCCGATCTGCACCTCGAAGCCGACCCGGGCTTTATCGCCACCCCTGCGCCAGCCGCCGATGTGCTGGTGCTCGCGGGTGATATCGGCTCCTACCAGACTGGCTCGCTCCTGCAGGATGCTGATTTCGGTCTGGCCCGTTTCTCGCCCAGGCACGGCTGGCCCGTGCCCGTTCTCATGGTGGCGGGCAACCACGAATACGACGGCATGGACTTCGACATCGCCCATGCCCGCCTGCAGGAATGTTGTGAGCGCCTGGGCATCACCCTGCTGGAGCGTCAGGTCATCACCGGCTCTGCGCTCAGCGGCCAAACGGGCATCGCGGAAGAAGACGACATCCGCTTTGTCGGCACCACCCTGTGGAGCGACTTTGACTCCCTCAACCCGGCCATGCCGCCCGGCGGCTCACTCACCGCCATGCTGAAGGCGCGCGACAAGGCCTTTCGTGCGGCCAACTTCTACCTGCGAAAAACCGGCGGCACGCGCCATGGTCAACCCATGCTCGCAGCCGAGATACGGGAGCAGTCGCTCTTGTGCCAGCAGTGGCTGCGCGACGCGCTAGCCGAACCCTTTGCCGGCACCACCGTGGTCGTGACCCACTTTGCACCCAGCCTGCAAAGCGCTGACCCGCGCTATGGTCTGTCACCCGGCACCGCCGGCTTTTGCAACGCGCTCGACAACTTGTTGCCGCACGCCAGCCTGTGGCTGCATGGCCACCTGCACGCACCGAGCGACTATGTGAAAGACGGCTGCCGCGTGGTCTCCAACCCCCTGGGCTATGCGCGCAAGGGCGAGCAGGCTGGCTTCAGGCCGGGCCTGTGTGTTGAGGCCAAACCCGCCGCCCGGCCTTGAAATCCCCTGATTTTTGATGCGGGTCAATGCGCCGCCTGCGCCAGCGGATAAACTGGCGCTTTATAAAAGAGGAGCCTCCATGAAAATTCTTCTCGCCGTTGACGGCAGCAGCTACACCAAAAAAATGCTGGCTTACCTGACCACGCATGACGAGTTGTTCAGCGCCAACAACGACTACACCGTGTTCACCGCCCAGTCGGCGCTGCCCCCGCGCGCACGTGCTGCGGTCGGCAAGGAGATCGTGGATGCTTACTACAAGGATGAAGCCGAGAAGGTGATGGCACCCGTCTCCAAGTTTCTGGTGCGCCATGGTATCGACGCCAAGAGCAGCTGGAAAGTCGGCCCCGCCGGCGAAGCCATTGCCAAGGCCGCCGCCTCGGGCAAGTTCGACCTCATCATCATGGGCTCACACGGTCACAGCTCGCTGGGCAATCTGGTCATGGGCTCAGTCGCCACCCAGGTGCTGGCACACTGCAAGACGCCTGTCCTGCTGGTCCGCTAAATCCCTGAGGCGCTATTGTTTCAATAGCGCCTTTTCAATTTCATCAAGGGCTAGCGGCAGATTTTCTGAAAATAGCCAGACTTGCCGCGATCCCTCAGCCGCTTTTTGCGCCTGCTTCCTTCGCCCCCTGGAGACTCCATGTCCGCGCTTTCCCCCTTCCACCTTGCCATTCCGGTGACCTCACTGGCCAATGCACGCGCCTTTTATGGTGATCTGCTGGGCTGCCCCGAGGGACGCTCGTCTGAGGACTGGGTGGACTTCAACTTTTTCGGCCACCAGGTCGTGGCCCATCTGGCACCCAGCGAGGCTGGCCACCGCAACACCAGCGCCGTGGATGGGGACAACGTGCCGGTGCGCCACTTCGGCATGGTGCTCACCATGGCCGACTGGGACAAGATGGCCGAGAAGCTGCGTGCCGCCGGCACCCAGTTCATTATCGAGCCGCACATCCGCTTCAAGGGTCAGGTTGGCGAGCAGGCCACCATGTTCTTTCTGGATCCGTGCGGCAATGCGGTGGAGTTCAAGGCCTTTGCCGACCCCTCGCGCCTGTTTGCCAAGTAAACAGGCCCCCTGCTGACGGCACGCGTGTGCTGTCAGCATCCCACACTACTTGATCAGCACCACCGGCTTGGGCGGTGGCTCGCTTTGCGCCACGGTCTTGCCCATCCACTGCCCCAGCTCTTCCCACATCTGGCGCATCTCGACATTGAGGGGGGTGCGCGTGGCATTGGGCAACTCGATGGTGACCACAGGCATGCCCTTGTAGACACCCCCGAAGTTACCCAGCGAGCCGGGAAACACGCCCACCTGGTTCAGCTCCAGGCGCCCGAGCTTGCTCGGCGGGCGCACCGGGCCATCAAAGTCCAGCACACCATAGGGCGCGTGAATACTGACGATCAGGTTGGGCTTGAAGCGCTGGATCTCCTGGTACAGGAACTTGGTCTCCGGCTCGCTCAGCGACGTCGGGCCGGGCCAGCGGCGCGGGTCCTTGCGGGTGCGGTGCTCCCAGTAGATCACCGACTCCTTTTCCCAGTTGGGTGTCGGAAAGTTGCGATTCAGGTCCACGCCATTGGCGTTCATGCGGCGCGAAGGCCGGCTGAACAAACCGTCCGGGTTGAGCCCCGGCACAAAGCGCCAGTGGGTCTGCTGGGGTTCGGCTTGCGCCATGTTGATCCAGTGCAGCGTCATCGACGCCGATGACAACTCGTCGCCATGAATGCCGCCCACCACCAGCACCCGCCACTTCACATGGGCCGGCTTGACCTCACTGGTGTAGATGGTGCGTCCCTTGACGCTGCGCGCATCGCTGGGCTGCAGTTGGGCTCCGTTACACAGCGCCCGGCTTACGTTCGGTAAACGGGCATAGAACTCGTCGCACGGCCGGGCTACGGCTTGCGCACTGGCCGCCACCATGAGCGAAGTGGCCCACACGGCCAAAGGTTTGCTGAAGTGCATGGCAGGTATTTTATGCCCCAGCCAGCGGCGAAGCCAGTGGCAACTCCACCCAGAAGGTGCAACCTGCGCCCTCCACTGATTCGACCCCGATCGTGCCGCCCATCAATTCGATCAGATTCCTGGAAATCACCAGGCCGATACCGGTCCCCTGCACGACGCCCATTTCGGCGCCCATCCGGTTGAAGGCCTGAAACAGGCTCCCCATGCGCTCGGCCGCAATGCCTGGCCCGGTATCCGTAATGGCGATGCGATAACGCCCGCGGGGCTGAATGTCGCCACGCATTGAAACGCGCCCGCCCGGGTGGTTGTACTTGACCGCATTGGACAGCAGATTGAGCAACACCTGCTGCAGGCGCAAGCGATCTGCATGCACCACAACCCGGGTCTGAGGTATCTCCAGCACGAGGCCCTGCTCCAGCGCCAGGGGCTCAATGAACCGCTGGCAATCGGCCAGGACCTCCGCCAGTCCAACATCCTCAATGTTCATTTCCACGCGGCCAGCCTCGATACGGGCCAGGTCCAGAATGTCATTGACCAGGGCCAGCAGATGGCGTCCCGCCTTCTCGATCTCGGCCGCGTTATCGCGCGCCTCCGGGTTGATCTGCTTGTCCAGCACCACCAGCTGGGCGTAACCCAACACCACATTGAGGGGTGTGCGCATCTCGTGGCTCATGCTGGACAGGAAAACGGATTTCGCCGCATTGGCCGCCTCCGCCGCCTCCGACAGGCGCTTGAACTGCAGGCGCGCACCGACCATCTCCCGGAAGAACAGGGCCATGCGACGGGCCGCAATGATGCACGCCGGCATATAGACGGCCACAATCAGCATCACCAGGTCCGGACTGATCACGAGCCGCTGATAGGCGCCCACCAGCATGGCTACATTGATCGGCATCGTCATGGCGATATAGGCCGGCAAAGCGGGCATATTCGGGAACAGGCTGAACGCCGTGATCGCCAGCAGGATCAGGAAAATCACGGTGCGCAATTCCAGCGACATGTCCATCACGGGCAAGGCCAGTGCGCCCCAGAGCATCCCGTTCAGCACCGTGAAGGTCAGGTAGGCCCGCTCCCACTGCCTGGATTGCGCCAGGCTTCGCTTTTGGCGGCTGAACCTCCACCCCAAAAACATCCGGAACAGTGTCAAGGAAAAAATGCCGGCCCACCAGCCCAGCGCTTGCTCGCGCGGAACGGCATCCCGGATAAACCAGCCAATCAGTGAGGCACTGACCAGCGTCAGCAGCAGCGAATACCGGTTGAAGTAAAAAAGCGTGCTGATCCGCTCACGGCGGAATTCATCAACAACCTCTTTCGACAACAATGGGTTGGGCTCTGACATTTGGACGGGTACGACGGACAGCAATACGTTGATGCGGTGGCTTATCCCGCACTTTGCAGAGTGCCTGACAAATAGATACCGGACAAGCCAGGCATCCATTGCATGCGCTGCTGGCTTTCAGGTCCTGCGGGATTGGGTCTTCTTGTTTCCCTTTACCGGGACAGTTTTCACACTGCCTTGATCCGGTAACGCGTTAGATCATATTTTAGGACTTGCGCCCAGGCCCTCCGTGACGCCGGGTTTCTCCACAAGCTCTTCTGGCTGTGTGCAGGTTCGGCAATCTGCCCGGGGGGTGCATATTGGGGCTTTTCCGTTCAAAATGGCGTGGCTTTATTTACCCTTCAGAAAGTCCCCCATGAATCGCTTGCTGCCTACCCGACACCTCGGCGCATCCCCGCTTGAAGTCACCAGCATTGGCCTCGGGTTGATGTCCCTGTCCGGCATCTACGGTGAATCGAGCGATGAGAACGGCATGGCCGTCATCCAGCACGCGCTGGACAAGGGCATCAACTTCCTCGACTCTTCCGACATGTATGGCTGGGGCCATAACGAGACCCTGGTGGGCAAGGCACTCAAAGGCCGGCGCGAGGGCGTGGTGCTGGCCAGCAAGTTTGGCCAGACACGCCTGCCCACGGGCGGCAACGGCGTGGATGGCAGCCCCGCCTACGTGCAAAGCGCCTGCGAGGCCAGCCTCAAGCGGTTGGGGCTCGATGTGATCGACCTGTATTACGTGCACCGCATTGATCCGAATGTGCCGATCGAAGACACGGTGGGCGCCATGGCCCGGCTCATCGAGCAGGGCAAGGTCCGCGCGCTGGGGCTGTGCGAGGCCAGCCCCGCCACCATTCGCCGGGCACATGCGGTACACCCGCTGGCCGCCATCCAGACCGAGTATTCGCTGCTCTACCGCGAGCAGGCCGAAGAGACGCTCAAGACCACGCGCGAGCTGGGCATCTCCTTCGTGGCTTATTCGCCGCTGGGGCGTAGCCTGCTCACCGGCAAGGTGCACTCGGCAGCCGAGTTTGCCAATGACCGCCGCAAGGACCACCCACGTTTTCACGAGGGCAACTTCGAGCGCAACCAGGCGCTGATCGCCTTCATCGAAATCATGGCCAGACAAAAAAATTGCCAGCCCGGCCAGATTGCACTGGCCTGGCTGCTGGCACAGGGCGAGGACATCGTCGCCATTCCGGGCACCAAGCAGACCTCACGCATTGATGAAAACCTGGGTGCCCTGAACGTCCAGCTCAGCAAGCACGATCTGGACACCCTGTCCAAGGCCTTCCCGCCCGGCGCAGCGGCGGGTACACGCTATCCGGCTGGCGGCATGAAAGGGGTGTTTATTTGAGGCCTGACTGGGGATAAACATTCGTGCAATACTACTTGTGCGGCCAGAAAACACCCTGGGGGTAAGGTCCGGGTCTAACAAAAACACATGAAAACCCTCGACTCCTTGAAGATCAACGGCCAGTTGCCCAGCCCCAAAGGGGTTGCACTGGCCATTCTGGAGGCCTGTCGCCGCGAGAGTGTGACCACGGCCGATATCGCCCAGATTGTGCAATCCGATCCGGCCATGTCCGGGCGCCTGATCCGGCAGGCGAATGCGGCCAACAGCGGTGGCCGCGCCATTGCCTCGGTGTTTGAGGCCGTGAACCGCCTTGGGCTGGCCTCCGTGCGCCAGCTGGCACTTGGGTTTTCGCTGGTGGACCAGTACCAGAACGGGGCCTGCCTGGGCTTTGACTACCAGGGCTTCTGGTCACACTCGTTGGTGATGGCACTGGCCATGGAAAAATTCGGCACGCTCGGCCATGGTGGTGCGGCCCAAGAGATGTTCTGCTGCGGCCTGATGGCGCGCGTGGGCTGCCTGGGTCTGGCCACGGCTTACCCGCTGGAATACACCGGCATTCTGGCCCTGCCGCTCGCGTCGCCCGCGCTGCTCAACGAGGAGCGCACCCGCCTGAAAACTGACCATTGCGAGCTGACCGCAGCGCTGCTGGTCGACTGGGGCCTGCCCCATGTGTTTGCCGAGGCTATTCTGTGGCACGAAACCCCGGCAGAGACAGGCTTTGCCGAAGACTCACGCCTGAATAAACTGGCCCGCCTGATCCATCTGTCCAAATGCATCGCCGACCTGTGTCTTGCGCCAGAGGCTGAACGCAGCAACCGCATCTCGGAGCTGATGCGGCTGGGCGGCGGCATCGGCCTGAACGCAGACGATTTCGGCACGCTGGTCGACGAGATTGTGGGTCAATGGCGTGAATGGGGCTCACTGCTCAAGGTGCCTTCGTTGTCCTTGCCGGCTTTCTCCGACATGGTCACTGCACCCAAGTCCAACGACGCGGCCGACCCCACCTCGCTGCGCATCCTGCTGGTGGAAGACGACCCCACCTCGCTCAAGATGATGACCACCCTGCTGGGCACCACGCTGGGCCACACCGTGTTCACCGCCACCAACGGGCAGGAAGCGATGGCCATGGCCGTCACGCAGATGCCGCAGATTGTGGTGACCGACTGGCGCATGCCCATCATGGACGGGCTGGAGTTGTGCCGTGCGCTGCGGGCCACCGATTGGGGGCAGACCATGTACATCATCATGCTCACGGCAGCCGACACCGAGGAAGAAGTGGCCCAGGCCTTCGAGGCCGGCGTGGACGACTACGTCCAGAAACCCGTCAATCTGCGTGCCTTGCGTGCCCGCATGCGCGCCGCCTGGCATTACGTCAAGCTGCTGGACGCCTGGGAGCGCGACCGCGCCCAGCTCAAGCAGTTTGCGGCCGAGCTGGCCATCAGCAATCGCCGGCTGGAGCATTTCGCGCTCACCGACTCACTCACCGACCTGCCCAACCGGCGCGCCGGCCTGATGGCGCTGGACAAGGCCTGGAACGCAGCCAACCGCTCCGGCCAACCCCTGTCGGCGCTGGTCATCGATATTGACCGCTTCAAGCAAGTCAACGACAACCACGGTCATGCCATCGGCGACATCATGCTGCAGCAGGTGGCCAAGGCCATCCTGAACGCGGCACGCAAGGGCGACAGCGTGTGCCGTCTGGGCGGAGAAGAGTTCCTGATCGTCTGTGGCAACTCCGACCCGAAGTCGGCTTTTCTGGCGGCCGAGCGGCTGCGCTTCCTCGTCAAGTCCCTGAGCTTCCGCGTCGGCACGCTGGACCTTCACACCTCGGTCAGCATTGGCGTAGCCACCCGCGAGCCCGACATGGAAGATGCTGACGCCCTGGTCCACGCCGCCGATACCGCGCTGTATGGCGCCAAGAACGCCGGCCGTGATCGCACCTGCATCGTGTCCAAAGGCGAGCTGTTGTTCCGCATGCCCTGAGGCTCTCCGGCATCTCCAGCCGGGCCTGCCGCTCCTGTCTTCCCGCCCCACCCTTTCATTTCGCACGGCCGCAAGGCAGCGGCGGCGTCATTCCGTTGCGCCATCAGCGCTATCAGCACCATGGACTATGAAATTGACCGTGGCATGCACGGGTCAGGGCTTTCAGCATATCCTCGCCTCTTTCCCTCATGAAAGAAGCGCCCCATGAACAGCCCGATGTATATGAATTCCGTGCCCGTCTTCAAGCAAATGCTGACAGCCCTGAAAAACATTCTTGGCAAGGCCGATGCCCACATCCTCGCGAAGTCCATCGAGCCAGACGCGCTGTTGCAGGCCCGTCTTTTTCCAGACATGTTGCCGCTGCTCAAGCAGGTACAGATCGCTGCCGACTTCGCGCGCGGCATATCTGCGCGGCTGGCAGGCGTCGAGATTCCTGCCTTTGAAGGCAAGGAGCAGGGCTTTGCCGACCTGGATGAGCTGCTGACCAACACACTGGCGTTTCTCGACACCCTGGACAGCGCTTCATTCCATGGCAGCGAAACCAAAGAGATCGTGCTGCGTCCGGGTACGCCAAAAGAAAAGAAACTGATCGGGCAGGTGTATCTGTCGAACTATGGCCTGCCTCAATTTCTTTTCCACGTGACGACGGCCTACGCCATCCTGCGCCATAACGGGGTGGAAATCGGCAAGCGCGATTACATGGGTGCCTATTGAAAGAGCCCCGTCGTGGCAGCCCAATTACACGATGTGAGTTGACGCTCCACCACCGCAGCGAGCGCGGGAGACAGAGTTCATGCTGCCATGCAGCATCACCTCGCGCTTGAGATTGCAGCTGCGGGAATGGGCGTCGATGATGGGGCGTCCATGCGCCGGTACTTGCGGGAGTCAGATTGTGGCTCGCTAATTTATGGGATGACACAAAGTCTTCGAGACCTTACTATCCGGCCCGGACCCACCGTCCAATGCAACCAAACCAACTTTTGCACGGCCAGACGCATGAAAAAAATAACGCTGCTACTTGTCACCCTGTTGCTGAGTCTTTCACTCCACGCGCAGGACCAGACCATCAACAACCCCACCATCAACATCGAAGGGACCTATACCGGCTCATCCAATGGTGGGAAATTGACCGGCAAATTTGGAGGCTCTGGCGGCGGTGGCGGGCGATGTGAAGCAGGCTGCACAGTCAAAGAGCCCAAGAAAGACCCGGCCAAACCCAAAACCGCGGCCGAGTTGAAAGCAGAAGAACAGAAAAAGGCGATGGCGCTCATCGAGCAATACCTGCGCAGCGCCTATGCCATCTGGAACACCTACGGCAGCCCGTATCTGACCATCCGCAGTGTGGAGTACATCGGCAACAAGGTTTTCTTCGAATGGGCCACCCGCGCCGCATCGATGTCCGTGTACGGGCTTTACCTGGCTCTGCGCCCCAGTGAAATCGGCAGTGACAACATTGACCCCAAGCAGGTAAATCAGTATCTGGACGAATTGAAAAAGATCAAGGTTGACGATCAGAAAGACAAATCAAAAAATATCAAGGAAGAGTTTTTGCCCGACAACTTCCGACAGCCCCCTTTTGATCCCGAGACACGTAATCAGGAGCGCGATTTGCGCAGTCAGATTTTCCGCAAGAGCGACATCTCGCGTAATGAGGCCAAACAGGTTGTCAAAGACTTCCTGGTGCGCAATGAGGGCGCGCCCTACGGCGAACTGGTTGCCAACATGCTGGAGGTCTATGACCAGGACAGCATCAACCAGCAGGGCCTGTCCCCCGAGGCCCTGGCCTGGATGAACCGGTTTTCACAGTATGTGGACTCGGTCAATGCGGCGCGCAGAAAAAATGAGCCTGCCAACATCTGTCTGATTCCGGAGGACCGCAAGTTCTGCACCATTGCGGGCGGAACAAAAGGAGAGCGCTGTTATTGCAACGCTGCGCCGGGCAAGCGGGGCATTGCCAGTGTGCGCGCAACCGGCAATATCTGTGAGACCCAGCGCGCCTACTGCGAGCTGCCCCTTCAATCCCCGATGGGCTCTCCGTGTTCTTGCAGCGGGGCAATGGGTATGGAGCGGGGCTCGGTCAAATGGTGATCCCGGGGCGCCTGGCTTAATCAGCGTTAGCGTGATTGCAGCAAGACGGGCAGTCCGGTACCTGCCCCCTTGCTGATGCCGGCCACTTGGCTGGGTTTAACCCCCGCCTCCAGCAGGGCGCGCACCAAGCCCATGCGCGGGAGCTATCAGGCTGAGTCCTCAAAGCTATCAGCGCAACCTGCCTGGACACATTTGTGCAATCGCAGCATTTTTATGCCTCTTCATGCACGACTATCTGACCCCTAATTTATGGGATGACAAGGCCTCTTCGAACTCTTACCATCTATTCGACGACTTGCCCAAATGCGATTTCCCCATCTACTTACTGGAGGCATAAATGAAGAATGCATTATTAGCAATTACAGTTTGCTTAACAGCAGTTGGATGCGGTACTACAACGACAAATCCGAGTGTGGCTAAGACTGCAGCAAGTACGTTCACAATCACAAAACTTCAAACAACTGGAAAATCGACTGCAGAGCTAGATCAAGCGAATCAGAAGTTGCTTGAAGAAAAGCTGGAAGAAGTACTTAATTTCTGTTTGCCACGATTGTCTGGGTATGAACAGGCATCAGTTGATCAGGCCAAGAATGCATATTGGCTCTCAATGAGTGGCCTTATTGCAGGCTCTGTACTAGGTCCCGCGCTTACAGCTGCAAACGCGACATCAAATGCTTCATCGATCGCGGCGCTTAGTGGATGGGCAGGCGCGACAAACTTTGCGGGTCAGTCATTAAAGACTTCCGGTTTGAGTGGCAGTTCCATCGCTGAAACTCGTAACGCCATTATTAAGAACGTGAAGGATGCAGTTGCTATTGCAAGCGATGGCAGCAAATCATTTGAAGATAGAAGTGGGGCTCTTATGAGAGCACGGTCAGAGTGCATCATTTATGAGATTGCTGTTCCCAGTATTCCGCAGGCAAACTGAATGAGTCGGCTTTTCGAATTATGTATTTGTCTGTGATGCTCGGCCAACTCAACTATTCGACACCCCGCATCACAACTCGCCACAAGACTCTCGCTGAGTGATCGGCTTTCCTAGCAAACTTGCTAAATCCCAATCCCCAAAACCCCTCCCCCGCCAGTTTTCACAAATTAAGCGAAAATTGCGCGCATGTCTTCCCCAGCCATCGGCGCCCGTCCCCCCAGTTTTTCTCCGCAAGCGTTTCGCGCCTCGCTGGGCATGTTTGCCACGGGGGTGACCATCGTCACGGCGCGCACGCCCGAGGGTGGGCTGATCGGCCTCACGGCCAACTCGTTCAACTCGGTCTCGCTCACGCCACCACTGGTGCTGTGGAGCCTGGCGCAGGCCGCGGGCTCGATGGCGGTGTTCAGCACCGGCTCGCACTACGCCATCAACATCCTCGCGGCCGACCAGCACGATCTGGCGCTGCGCTTTGCCGCGCGCAACACCGACCGCTGGGCCGATGTGGGCTTTGTGGATGGCGTGTGCGGCGCGCCGCTGCTGAACGGCGCGGCGGCCACCTTTGAGTGCTTCAACCGCAGCCGCTATGAAGAGGGCGACCATGTGATCTTCGTCGGCGAGGTGGAGCACTGCTCGCACCGCGAGGGCGCCTCGCCGCTGCTGTTTCACGGCGGCAAGTTCTATACCGAGCACCCGCTGTAAGCCAGCGCATACGGTGAGATTGCTATTAATACAATAGCTGGTTGCGCAATATGGATAAGGACTAGCGCCTGTTTTTATCAATTTTTTAGACGCCCTGACTGAATGACCACTCCACGCAAAGAACACCTTGATGGCCTGAGCATCAGCCTGCTGCTGGTGTGCTGCATGTTCTGGGGCTTTCAGCAGGTGCTGGTGAAAGCCACGCTGCCGGAGCTGGCGCCGGTGTTCCAGGCGGCCATCCGTTTTGTGGGCGCCACCGCGCTGCTGTGGCTGTGGTGCCGCTGGCGTGGCGTGCGCCTGTTTGTGGCGGACGGCACGCTGCGCGCCGGGCTGCTGGCGGGCAGCCTGTTTGCGGGCGAGTTTGCCTGCCTGTACATCGGCCTGCAATACACCACGGCCTCGCGGCTTACGGTGTTTCTCTACACATCCCCTTTCTGGGTGGCGCTGCTGCTGCCGCTGCTGGTGCACGCCGAGCGGCTGCGCCGCGTGCAGTGGGTGGGGCTGCTGTTTGCGTTTGGCGCGCTGGTATTTGCCTTTCGCGACGGGCTGAGCGCGGGCGGCAGCGGCTTGCAGTGGCTGGGCGATGGCCTGGCGCTGCTGGCCGGCCTGCTCTGGGGCCTGACCACGGTGACGATTCGCGCCAGCAAACTGGCCAGCTGCTCGGCCGAGAAGTTGCTGTTCTACCAGGTGGGGGTGAGCGCGGTGACGCTGCCGCTGCTCTCGCTGGCACTGGGCGAGCACTGGGTGTGGCAGTTCAGCGCCTTTGCCACCACCTCGCTGCTGCTGCAGACGGTGGTGGGTGCATTTGCCAGCTACCTGGCCTGGATGTGGATGCTGGGGCGCTACCCGGCCACCAAGATTTCGGTGTTTGTGTTTCTCACGCCGGTGTTTGCGCTGCTGTTTGGTACGCTGTGGCTGAAGGAAACCGTGTCGGTGGGCCTGCTGGTGGCGCTGATGCTGGTGGCCGCGGGCATTGTGCTGGTAAACCGCAAGCCCAATCTGCCGATAACCAAATGATATGCGCCCATTAAGCCCCGCCACCGCAGAAGGAACCGTGCCATGCAGGCCTTGAAACTCTCTGAACTGATGGCGGCTCTCAGCCACGCGCTGGACATTACCGAGGGCCAGCCCGAGGGGCATTGTGTGCGCTGCTGCTGGATCGGCATGCATGTGGGCCAGAAGCTGGGCCTGCCGAGCGATCAGCTGTGGGAGCTGTACTACACGGTGCTGCTCAAAGACCTGGGCTGCAGCAGCAATGCCTCGCGCATCTGCGAGCTGTACCTGACGGACGACCTGAGCTTCAAGCGCGACTTCAAGCTGGTGGACGGCAGCCTGCCGCAGGTGCTGCGCTTTGTGCTGCGCCACACGGGGCAGACCGCGGGCCTGGTGGACCGGCTGAAGGCGGTGACCGGCATCCTGACCAATGGCGACAAGATTGCCAACGAGCTGATCCAGACCCGCTGTTCGCGCGGGGCCGACATTGCCCGGCTGCTGCGCTTTTCCGAAGGGGTGGCGCTGGGCATCCACTCGCTGGACGAGCACTGGGACGGCAACGGCCGGCCCGAGGCGCGCGAGGGCAACAGCATCCCCCTGTTCTCACGCATTGCGCTGATGGCGCAGGTGGTGGACATCGTGAACTGCGCCAGCGGACGCGACGAAGCCATGGAGGAGCTGAAGAAGCGCCGCGGCAAATGGTTCGACCCGGATGTGGTGGACGCCTTCATGGCGGTGGCGGACGATGCCTTCTGGGCCTCCTTGCAGTTGAGCGCACCGGAGATCGAAGCCCGCGTGTTTGCGCTGGAGCCGGGCGGCCACGAGGCCGTGCTGGACGAAGACTATATGGACGACATTGCCGAGGCCTTTGGCAAGGTGGTGGACGCCAAGAGCCCCTACACCGCAGGCCACAGCGCCCGCGTGGGCCTGTACACCGCGCTGCTGAGCAACTCGCTGGACCTGCCCGAGCCGCGCCGGCGCTGGCTCAAGCGCGGGGCGCTCTTGCACGACGTGGGCAAGCTGGGTGTGAGCAACGCGGTGCTGGACAAGCCGGGCAAGCTGGACGATGCCGAGTGGGCGGCGGTGAAGATGCACGCCTCGTACACCGAGACCATCCTAGGGCGCATCGGCCCATTTGACGAACTGGCCCGCGTCTCGGCCGCCCACCACGAGCGGCTGGACGGCGGCGGCTACCCGCGCGGCATCAAGGCCGCAGATATTGCGATGGAGACCCGCATCATCACCACCGCCGACATCTTTGACGCCATCACCGCCGTGCGCCCCTACCGCGGCGCGATCCCTGTGGAGAAGACGCTGAGCATCATGGCCGAGACAGTGGGCACCGCGATCGATGCCGACTGTTTTGCGCACCTGCAGAAGATCGTGAAGACGAACCCGGAGTTTTTTCCGGGCTGAGGGCTGTCGCTCTCTGCTGCCGCTCTCTGCTCGGTTGGCGATTAGCGTGGCAAGTCCGTCACTGAATCTTTGACAAAAGATCAGGGTTGGTTACAAGGTTTCTAACGCCGTGTGCATGGTCTTCTTTAAAGACATTGCCTTTGCACCACTCACCAACAGACTTTGCATTTACCTTGGCAACTTTGGGGTGAACGCTCCAGGTCACCTGAAGCGGCGATCCTTTTGTGTTGTACCCCGGGCCCGTCGTTGAGCCAGCGTACTGAATTGGCGTACCTGTATTGGTGGGCATGTTCAATACCTGGTTAACGCCGTTTTTCAAACCAAACTTGGTCACTTCACCGAAATCCAGCGCCTTCACATCGTTGACCAACACAAACACCTGCGTCTCTACGCGCAATTGGGGGTTCTTGATCGAATCATTCAGACACGCTCCCAGCGTTGGCCCCGGCTTGACCTGTGCTGTTGAGTGAACGTAATGCAATTCAATCGTGTCGCCTGGCACAAGGCTTCCATGTTTGTCTGGACATGCCTTTTTATCGAGTGGTTTTAGTTCGTCTGCACTCAACTCCCCAGAATACAGGTAGCCACTTTGGTATCCATGACCATCGCCATTGCCCGCGTATTTTGTAAATTCGCCACCCTTGTGCTCGGCATTTTTATGCATATGGATATTGCATAGATTCATTTCTGTAAAGGCAGGCGCCGTGCTGAAAGCTATGCTGTTGCTCCCTGCGTTTGAATCGATGTCACGCGGCGACTGGGGACCAAACCCTTTGCCTTTTGTGTTTTTTGCAAGTGCATCATTCTGCTGCGAGATGACTTGATCAGAAACCGGCTTATGCGCGACTGCATGGTTCTCTTTTGCGCTCGCATAAACAGGTACAAGTGATGCTGTGATGAGCAAAGCGAGTAGATTGATCTTCATTCTTCACCTCTGGATTGTTGACTGAGCGCAAATATTACGACGTAAATTTTTGTCACGCAAATCTAATGCATGCCGCTCCCGATGCAAGATGAGCTGCCGAGTATGGCTAGCTTCACCTGCAGCACTCACGCGTCAGTTGTCTGTACACAAGAAGGTTGCTATTGATTTAATAGCTTTTTGCGCAATGTGGGAAAGGGCTAGAGCCCGTTTTATTACTTTAACTAATTGTCCAATACTCCAATAGCCACGCTGCAGGCAGCGTGGCTATTGGCTACTCAGCCCTTGCGCGCCAGGCCCAGCCGCTCGATGGTGGCCTTCTCTGATGCGAAGGTGCGCTCGGCATAGGCGGTGTAGTCGGCGGTGTTCATGTAGATGGTGGGCATGTAGAACCTGTCCAGCGCCTCCTGCACCTTGGGGTCTTCCAGCGTTTTCTTGAAAGCATCGTGCAGGGTGCGCACCACGGCAGGGTCCATGCCCTTGGGGCCGCCCATGCCGAAGGGCGACTCGCTGATGGTGTCCCAACCGCTTTCCTTGACGGTGGGCACGTCGGCAAAGGCCTTGTTGCGCTCGCGCCCCAGCGTGGCGAGCAGGCGCAGCTTGCCGGCTTTCACATGGGGGGCAAACTCGGTGGTGCCGCTCATCATGGGGATGTGGCCGCCCAGAATGGCCTGCATGATCTCGGCCGAGCCCTTGTAGGGAATGTCCTGCAGCTGGATGCCGGCCTTGGCGCTGAACTCTTCCACCGCCAGGTGCGGCGTGGTGCCGGTGCCGGTGTGGCCGTAGGCCACCTTGCCGGGGTTGGCCTTGGCGTAGGCCACCATCTCCTTGAGGGTTTTGTAAGGCGCGTCCATGGTGGCGGCCAGGCCGAAGGTGTAGCCGGTGAGGCAGACGATGTGGGTGAGGTCCTTGACGGGGTCGAAGGCCATCTTCTGCATGTGCGGCAGGCGGTAGATGCCCAGCGGCAGCTGCGTGAGGGTGTAGCCGTCGGGCTTGGCCTGCATCATGGCCGAGGCACCGAGCGTGCCGCCGACACCGGGCTTGTTCTCGATCACCACGGGCACGCCGAGCACGCGGCCCGCGCTCTCGGCAAAGGCGCGCATCACGCCGTCGCTGCTGCCGCCTGCAGGCCAGGGCGCGATGAGGGTGATGGGGCGGGAGGGGAACTTGTCCTGCGCGAAGGCGGATGAGGACACGATGGCGGGGGCGGCCAGGGCGGCGGCACCGGCCAGAATCTGGCGGCGCGACAGCGCGGGGGTTTCTGGGTTTGCGGGGTTTTTCATGTACGGGTCTCCTGTTGGCGTCTGTTGCGCGTGCGGGTTGTCAATGTGAAGCACAGGCCAAATAGTGGCACGCCAACACCCGAAAATCCCGTCGCGCACGCGACCTCAGCACCCCCCTGAATTCCCTAATTTCCCCAGTGTTGGCAAGCCCATTGCGCGGCACATGCGCGGCACATGCGCGGCAGGGGAGTCATACAAGATGCTATATTTTTAGTAGCTGATTACACACTGCTAGAAAGGGCTACAGCCTGATTTTCTGGATAAATCAGTCCGGGCATCAGCAGACTATCTTTTCTTCGACACCAGCATGGCCAGCTCAAGCGGCGAGAGCAGCCGCACACCGTTCTCCTGCGCATAGCGGCGGGCGGCGTCGCTCAGCGGGGTCACGCAGATGTAAGTGCACAGCCCTGCGTCCTGCGCCTCTTTGGCGGCCACCAGATCGCGCAGGGCCTCCACGCCCTGGCTGGCGGCCTTCCAGCGCTTGGCGCTCACCAAGGTGGTGCGGCCGTCCTTGCGCACACTGAGGTCTGCCGCCGGATCGCTCAGGCGCGTGACGGCATAGCCCTGCTGGGCGTAGCCCTGCTCCAGCACGCCAGAGAAGTCGCGCCACGACATGGCGCTGATCGCCTGCATCGCCGCATTCACGCTGGCCGTGCTGGGGACACCGATCTGCCGCCAGGCGGCCATGAGGCCGATGATCAAAACAGGGAAGGCACCAAACACGCCATAAGGTGCATATTGCTTGGGCAAGAGCACGATGGATAACAGAGCGATCAGCCCCACGATCACCATGCTGACCCACCACGGCGAGCGCAGCAGGATTGCAAAAATCGAGTTTTCGGCCATCTTGAATTTCATGTGTCTACCTGTTCCTTCGCGAACCCATCGCGGCCCTGCAGTTTAAGTGCAAGGCCAAGTGTGTAGGCACGAGCCGCCTCAGTTGGCAGGCCGCACTGCGCCCCAGGGCCGCAGCGCAAAGCTGAACACCCGGGGGTCGCTCACGTCCACCGTGGCCTTGATCCAGCCCATGAAGGGCGAGCCATAGGTTTCCACGCGAGTGAAGTTGCTAACCAGCTGCTTGCCCTCTGCGTCAAGCAGGGGCTGGTTGATCTGCTGGTGGTGCGAGTCGCCATGCACCAGTACCACCTGGCCGGCAAAGGCCAGGGTCTCCTCACGCAGCTGGTTGATGAACTCGCGGTAGCCGGCACGCGGGTGGCCGGCGCTGGCGGCCTCGAACTCGGGGTTGGCCTGGATCACGATGAGGAGGCCCGCGAGCTTTTTCGCACGCGCCATTGCAAACGCCTGCGCCAGCCAGGCCCGGTTGGCCGCGCTGCGCGCTATGAACTCGGGCACCGGGCCGCTGCGCCCGGTGCCGCTGTAGTTGTTGTCACTGCCGGGCAGGTTGAGGCCGACGAACAAGGCGCCACCCGCCTCCCAGCGCACGTTCTCGCGGTAGGCGGCAAAGACCGGGGTGCTGGCCGGGTCGCTGCTCTGGCGCTCCAGCTTCAGGGGGCGCTGGCCCAGTGCACTGTCGCCCACAAAGAACAGCTCGCGCAGCTTGGCCAGGCGCTCCAGCGGGTCGTAGCTGCCGTTGTTGCTGCGGTGACAGTCGGTCCACTCGTTGTCGCCGGGCACATAGACCAGCGGGTGTTTGGAGGCCTGGAACACGCCGAGCATGTCGCGCAGCACGGCATCGCTGCATTCGCTGGAGCCGCTCTTGATGTCGCCCGCATGCGCCACAAAGGCCAGGTCTTCTCGGCTCATCTCGGCGATCAGCTCGGGCAGCTGGCCGCGCTCCCAGCGGTTGTAGGGCGTGTCGCCAAAGAGGCCGAAGGACACGGGCTGGGCACTGGCTGCGCCACAGGTCACGCTTGTGAGCAGGGCCAGCAGCGCTGGCAAAAGCAGGTTATTGAGTTTCATGTTCAGACCACTGAGGCAATGCAGTTCATCACCGCAATTTAAACCACGAATGTGACACGTGGTTTCATGCGCAAGTTCGGTTTTTAATTTTGAATATGCCTGCACAGCCAGGCCGGACAATGCGACCAGCGATTAGTCACCCTGGCACCAACGGCCTGACGCTGGGCACACACTGGCGCGTGCGCCGTTCAGCCAGACTTGCTCTTCATCCAGCAACACTGCGGTCGAGGGGTCGATGTCGAAGGCAACCCGAAGTGCGCGCCCAACACCGGCGTTCTCGATGGGAAGCTCCCAGGTCAGGAATACCTGGGTGCAATCCTGTGCCGGCGAGTAGTCGGCCACATTGAAGCCCTCACCACCGCGCCGGATGACCGCGTGGGGCTGGCCGGTGTCAAATACCACCACGGTCCCTCTGGCCAGGGGAATGCGATGACCAGTAGACGGGAAGTGCAGGTCGAGACCCCTGTCCTCGCTCAGGAAGAGGTTGCAAAAGGCCGCTCCGCCATACTGCGCGCCGTCATGGTGGTAGCTGGCGCCGCGGCAGGCCATCAGGGCGACGTCGCTGGAGGCCAGCACGTCTTGCAGGCCGAACGTGCGTGTCCAATCGGTCACGGCCTGAACGCAGTGCTTGTAGTCCGGCCAGCGCATACGCGCGCGCGCCAAAGGCAAGGCCTCTACATCGCCGGGCGCAAGGCCCAGGCGCAATGAGGTCTCCCTTTCCCAATCTGCCAGCAGCCTGGCAGGCGGCACAGGTACATCGACCCTGCCTGACAGCACCACATCACTCACGCTTCGGCTGCGGAGGGCATCACCGCTCCAGTAATAGGAATAGGCGGTGGGGAGGTCTCGCGCACGAGGCACGGGAGAAGAGAGGCTCATGGGCACTAGTGTAGTTAGGCGATGCAAGCCCGCTTGAGGACAAGGCGGCTGAAAATCTCGTTGCGTTCTTTCAGCGCCCGGCAAAGCATTTACGATGCAGGGAAAGGGATGCCTGGCGTGGGTGCGACCAGTCCTTTCAATCCCTTCCAACTTGATGGCTGTATTTTTGTATATGCGTTTTTCAAATCAGGGCAGGTATCGTGCTGAAGACACCCATCACAATACGACCCACGACACACAGTTCAGGAGAGAGACATGATAGTTTTTGTGACCGGCGCATCCGCCGGATTTGGTGCTGCGATTGCCGGAGCTTTTGTCAAAGGCGGGCACAAGGTTGTGGCTGCGGCTCGCCGTAAAGAGCGCCTGGCAGCGTTGGCGGACCAATTGGGTGATGCGCTTTATCCCCTGGAGCTCGATGTCCGCGATGGCGCGGCTGTGGCCGCTGTGCCATCCCTGTTGCCTGCAGAATTTGCTGCGGTGGATGTACTGGTCAACAACGCGGGGCTGGCACTGGGCATGGAGCCGGCCCAGCGCGCCTCGCTGGACGACTGGCAAACCATGATTGATACCAACTGCACGGGCCTGGTGCAGATGACGCGCGCGCTGCTACCCGGGATGGTGGAACGCAACCGCGGTCATGTCTTCAACATCGGTTCGGTGGCCGGGCTTTGGCCCTATGCCGGTGGTAACGTCTATGGCGCGACCAAGGCCTTTGTGCGCCAGTTCAGCCTGAATCTGCGAGCCGACCTGCTGGGGACGGCCCTGCGGGTAACGGATGTCGAACCGGGCCTGTGCGGCGGCACCGAGTTCTCGAACGTACGCTTTCATGGCGACGATGACAAAGCCGCCAAGGTCTACCAGAATGTCCAGCCGCTGACGGCCGAGGACATTGCCAACACCATCTACTGGATTGCGACCCTGCCGGCGCATGTGAACATCAACACGATCGAGATGATGCCGGTGGCCCAGTCGTTTGCGGGTTTCACGGTTCACCGGGGGTAGCTTCTTCCAGGGCGAGCGGCCTGCCGCCTCGTCTTCGTGCCCCGGCTTGCGTTGCCCGCTTGCGCCTGCCACACAGGCGTGCTAGCGTGAGGGCCATAAAAAATGGGGGCACGGGAATGAAAAACGTTCGGGTACTTCGTTGTCTGGCGCTGCTCGGCGCAGCCGCTTTGCTTGCGGCATGTTCGACTCCTTATGGAGCTCCGGAGTTCGCATCCCGCCCAGCCGGAGAGACCCGGTTCCCGGGTATTGCGCAGTTGGTCCGGGCGGCTCCGAACCATACCCTCGACGTGCTGTTGGTTCACGGCATGTGTACCCATAGGAAGGATTGGGCTGAAGACACCATCAATGAACTCAACCAGGTGCTGAGCGGGACCACACACCCCAACATCGAACCCCTGCAGGTAGAAGGCAGCAACGCCGTTCTATACCGCGCGGATATTTCCGTACCTGGGGGAAGCGTACGCACAACGGCTTTGGTCTGGTCGCCCATCCTCGCGCCGCTGAAGAACCAGCTGTGTTACGACCAGACGAACAAGTCCGAGGCGTGCCAGGAGGCTGGCTTGGACAAGCCGCCATACCCTTATCAGCGGGCTTCCCTCAACAAGGCGCTTAAGGATGTCCTGCTCGATGACTGCTTTGCGGATGCCATCATCTACCAAGGCCGGTCTCGTGATGCCATCAGCGGGCAGATTCAAAAAGCCATCCTCACTGCGGTATCCGCACCGGGCAGAAATGCGGCCCCCGCTGACGTATTGAAAGCTGCCGCGACTGAATCCTCCCCGCTGGTGCTTGTCACTGAAAGTCTCGGTAGCAAGGTGGCGTTCGATGCGATCTACAAACTGGTGACCAGCCCGAATGCTGGCGTCAGTGCCGCCGGGCGCCAG
This sequence comes from Gammaproteobacteria bacterium, assembly GCA_018815325.1. Classification (GTDB taxonomy): domain Bacteria; phylum Pseudomonadota; class Gammaproteobacteria; order Burkholderiales; family Burkholderiaceae_C; genus JAHIYE01. The sequence goes on from JAHIYE010000001.1 coordinate 52,294, forward strand.
ACCCTGGACCGGACCGCACAAATCTTCATGGCCGCCAACCAGATGCCGCTGCTGGCGCTGGGGGACCAGTCGCTTGATGGCGTGGCGTCCTTGCGCAAGGACGCCGCGGCTTACCAGCCCGACCCGCTGGCCGCACTCCTTGCATTGAAAAAGGACAGGGTCAGCATTGCCGCGGTTTCCGTGCCGAAGGTCGTGGCTTTCTCGGACCCGAATGACCTGCTCTCCTTTATCCTCGCCCCGGCCAAACAGACAGCGAACTATGCTGTGGTGGACGTGGTCGTTTCAAATGACACGACCTACTTTGGCGCCCTGGAGCGTCCCGACATAGCCCACCAGGGCTACCTGAAGAACCGGAGTGTCACGAAGCTCATTGCCTGCGGCAATCTCGATGATGGCGCTTGCCAGAAGCCCTAGGTTCGGGTTGCGCTGACAGCCCGAGTCCGAGCATCACACCACGCCGCCCTGTTTCAGCACGCCGATACGCGCAGCGTCCAGCCCCAGCTCGGCCAGCACTTCGTCGGTGTGCTCACCCAGCGCGGGTGGCGCACGGCGCAACACGGGCGGGGTGGCCATCAGGCGCAGCGGGCTGGCCACACTGGCAATGGCGGCAATGCCGTCCTGCGCTGCGGTGGCGGGCGCGCGGGGCTGCGTGATGGCCAGGCCACGGGCCTTGACCTGGGCGTCGTCAAACGCCACGCCGATGTCATTGATGGGGCCGCAGGGCACGGCGCGGTCTTCGAGCAGCGTGACCCACTCGGCCGTGCTGCGGGTGCGCGTGAGTGCCTCCATCGCGGGAATCAGCACCTCACGATTCCGCACCCGCAGGGTGTTGCTCGCAAAGCGCGGGTCCGTGGCCCAGTCGGGGCGCTGCACGGCTTCGCAAAAACGTGTGAACTGCCCGTTGTTGCCAATGGCCAAGAGCATGGCGCCATCGGCGGTGGGAAAGTCCTGGTACGGCGCCAGGCTCGGGTGGCTATTGCCCTGGCGCTGCGGCACATTGCCGGTGTTGAGAAAACCGCCGGCCTGATTCGCCAGCGTGGCCATGCCGACATCGAGCAGCGCCATGTCGATCTGCTGACCCGCACCGGTGCGGTTGCGCACCTCAAGGGCAGCGAGGATGGCGGTGGCGGCATAGACACCGGTGAACAAATCGGTGAGCGCCACACCCACGCGCAGCGCACCGCCGCCGGGCACATCGTCGGGCCGGCCAGTGATGCTCATCATGCCGCTCATGGCCTGGATCATGAGGTCGTAGCCGGCGCGCTCGGCGTAGGGCCCGTCCTGACCGAAGCCGGTGACCGAGCAGTAGATCAGGCGCGGGTTGATGGCCTTGAGGCTCTCGTAGTCAAGCCCATAGGCCTTGAGGCCGCCGACCTTGAAGTTCTCCACCAGCACATCGCTTTGCGCAGCCATCTGCCGGATGATGGCCTGGCCGTCGGGGTGCGCCAGGTCGAGCGTGATGGAGCGCTTGTTGCGGTTGGCACAGGTGAAGTAGGAGGCCTGGTCGGTGTCCTTGCCGTCAGCATCCTTCAGAAACGGAGGGCCCCAATGCCGCGTGTCGTCACCCGCGCCGGGGCGCTCGACCTTGACCACGTCGGCCCCCAGGTCCGCCAGGATTTGCGTGCACCACGGCCCGGCGAGCACGCGGGAGAGGTCAAGCACCTTGAGGTGCGAGAGTGCTGCTGCTTTTTCAGTCATCGTGGTGTCCATCGGTAAACGGAAATGTGTGAAGAAACCGTAGCGCGCGGGCCTAGCTTGCGTTGAGAAGCGCAGCCGTACAAGCGTACGGTGAGCATCGCCAACGCAAGATCGGCTCGCGCAGTAGGTTTATGCGCACATTTCAATTCGAGAAGGCCGAGATGCCGGTCTGTGCACGGCCCAGAATCAGCGCATGGATGTCGTGCGTACCCTCATAGGTGTTGACCACCTCCAGGTTCACCAGATGGCGGGCCACGCCGAACTCGTCGCTGATGCCGTTGCCGCCCATCATGTCGCGTGCCAGACGCGCAATGTCGAGCGCCTTGCCGCAGGAGTTGCGTTTGAGGATGGAGGTGATTTCGACCGCGGCCGTGCCCTCGTCCTTCATGCGGCCCAGGCGCAGACAGCCCTGCAGACCCAGCGCGATCTCGGTCTGCATGTCGGCCAGTTTTTTCTGGATGAGCTGGTTGGCAGCGAGCGGGCGGCCAAACTGCTTGCGGTCCAGCACATACTGGCGTGAGCGGAACCAGCAGTCTTCGGCGGCGCCCAGCGCGCCCCAGGCGATGCCGTAGCGAGCCGAGTTCAGGCAGGTGAACGGGCCCTTCAGACCCTGCACCTCGGGGAAGGCGTTTTCTTCGGGCACAAACACGTTGTCCATCACGATCTCGCCGGTGATGGAGGCGCGCAGGCCCACCTTGCCGTGGATGGCCGGGGCGCTCAGGCCTTTCATGCCCTTCTCCAACACAAAGCCACGGATGGGGCCGACCTGGCCGCTCTCCGACACTTCCTTGGCCCAGACCACGAACACGTCGGCAATCGGGCTGTTGGAGATCCACATCTTGCCGCCAGTGAGCTTGTAGCCGCCGGCCGTCTTCTGTGCGCGGGTGATCATGGAGTTGGGGTCGGAGCCATGGTCAGGCTCGGTCAGGCCGAAGCAGCCGATCCACTCACCGGTGGCGAGCTTGGGCAGGTACTTCTGCTTCTGCGCCTCGGTGCCGAATTCGAAGATGGGCACCATCACGAGCGAGGACTGCACGCTCATCATGGAGCGGTAGCCTGAGTCAACCCGCTCGACCTCGCGGGCAATGATGCCGTAGGCCACATAGTTCAGGCCGGGACCGCCGTACTGCTCGGGAATGGTGGGGCCGAGCAGGCCGAGCTCGCCCATCTCGCGGAAGATGGACGCATCGGTCTTCTCATTGCGGAAGGCCTCGATCACGCGGGGCTGCAGCTTGTCCTGGCAATAGGCGGCGGCGGCATCGCGCACCATGCGTTCGTCGTCGCTGAGCTGCTGGTCGAGCAAAAACGGGTCTTCCCAGTGAAATGAGGCTTTGGCCATAAGAATGTCTCCAGTTAACAGATGTGACTGATGTTAACGGTCCGCCCCGGCAGGGACAAACGAGAGTTTTGCACCCAGATATGTATTTGATGCATATCTGGATTCAATACAAACGCATGTTTTATGCACCCTCAACTCTGGAATCTGCTTTCTGCAAGACGTGCTGTTGTGTATATTTCGCACACCATGCGCCGCAAAATCCCTTCCCTGCAAGCCCTGGCCTGTTTTGACGCGGCGGCCCGCCACGAAAGTTACACGCGCGCCGCGCAGGAGCTCGCGCTGACGCAAAGCGCGGTGTCGCGGCAGATCACCGGGCTGGAGGCATTTCTCGGGGTAGCGCTGTTTCGCCGCACGCGCCACGGCGTGGCGCTGACCCCGAGCGGCGCCGACTATGCGCGCCAGATCGCGCCGCGGCTGCAGGCGCTGGAGCGCGACACGCTGGACGCCATGTCGCGCCAGGGCACCGGGGGCGCCATCCAGCTGGCCGCCGTGCCCACCTTTGCCGCACGCTGGCTGATGCCCCGCCTGCCCGGGCTGGCGGCGCTGCACCCGGAGCTGATCGTCCACATCGAAACGCGCACGCGCCCTTTTTTGTTTGCCGACACCGAGTTCGACGCCGCGCTGTACTCGGGCACGCCCGAGCAGGTGGCCAACTGGGCTGGCACGCGGGCCATGGCCCTGCTGCCAGAAGAAGTGTTGCCGGTGTGCGCGCCGGCCCTGCTGGGCGGCAAGGCCCAGCTCACGCCCGCGGCGCTGGCCAGGCTGCCGCTGCTGCAGCAGAGCACGCGCCCCTCTGCCTGGCGCCAGTGGTTCGAGGCCATGGGGGTGAACGCACCGGCCGCCCTCTCCGGCCCGCGTTATGAGCTGTATTCAATGACCGCGGCCGCCGCCGCTCAGGGGATGGGCGTGGCGCTGGTGCCGCGCCTGCTGTTCGAGCCCGAGCTCGCGCGCGGCGACTTGGTGGTGGCCTGCAAGCGGCCGCTCAAAAGCGGGCGCAGCTACTGGCTGGTGATGCCCGAGCGCGGTGAGCTTCGCCCTGCGCTGGCCGCCTTCACGCAGTGGCTGCAGGAGGCAGCCTCGCCCGGCGCTGAGGCCGGTCTTTGAATCCGGCGAGGCTCAATCAACCGGGCAATTAGCGATTGCGCCCACCACCACCAGAACCCATGCCGCCACCCGGCCCCATGCTGCCGCCTGGGCGACCAGCACGGGCTGGAGGTTCGTCCGGTATCGTCACCCCGCGCTGCCTGGCACGTTCTTCCATGCGCCCGTGGTTTTCCGCCATGATGCGCTCGCGCTCCTCTGCGGTTTTCGCGGCGCGCAGGCGGGTCTGGTATTCGTTGCGCTCCTGCTGCGTCATGAGCTGGCTGCCGTAGATGGGCGCCGGGCCTTGCGCCCAGGCGCCGCTGACCAGCACCATCAGCGAGGTCAGGGCGGCCAGCGTGGTCACCCTCATCGTTTTCTTCAACATGGTCATTTCCCTGTGAAACAAGGGTTGCCGGACAAGGCACTGGCGGCTGCGGCAACCCATCGCAGACCATGCCTGGTGGTGCACACGCCACTTCGTCATCAGGTGGGCGGCACCGCATGCAAGCTAGCACCGGTTCAGTCAAACCACGTTGCGATTTCTCATGGAAGCGCATCTGCGCCCGCCACGGCTCCGGCCCGATTCATTGCGCCCAGGGGAAAACCCATGACATGGTTTGTCCGATGTGCTGCGATTGCCCTGCGGCCCCTGTTCACCTTCAGCGGCCCCGTGGCCGTGGTGAACCGTGCACTGGCCGACCCGAAAATGCGCGAACGCCCCCGCTAAGCCTGCTCTACCCGGTTGCGTCCCTTTTGCTTGGCCAGGTAGAGGGCCCGGTCGGCTGCACTGATCAGGTCCTCGTATTTTTGTTCAGCCGATGCGTTCAGTGCATGCAGTCCGATGCTGATGGTCAGCGTCATGGGTTTCCCGCTGATCGACTCAAGCTGCGTCTGCGCCACGCGCTGACATAGCTCTTCAGCCATGACGTGCGCGCCGGATGCGTCGGTTTCGGGCAGGATGATGATGAACTCCTCACCGCCCCAGCGACCCGCGAAATCCTGTGCCCGTAAGCGCCGCTGGATACTGGCCGCCACCTCCCGCAGTGCCTTGTCACCGGAGAGATGTCCATGGCTGTCGTTGATCTGCTTGAAATGGTCAAGATCAATGAGCAGCACAACCAGCGGCCGACGGTGACGCTGGCTCAGCGCCAGCTGTTTGATCAGCATGTTCTGGATGAAGCGCCGGTTGCTCAGGCCGGTCAGCTCATCCTCCATGGCCAGTGTCTGGTTGAGTTCATCCGCACGCTCTTTGGTCATCAGCAGCAAGCCGAAGCTGATCAGCACGAGTATGACCGCACTCAGGAGCAGCGTGCCGGCATGGACCGGGTTGGAGTAGCCGATCGAACTGATGTCCAGATTGCCGGTGTAGATGCCGGCGAGCCTCAGCAACAGCACCACCATGATGAGCACAAAGCCCGTCGCCACAAAATACTGGCCTCGACCCGGTGTGTCGTGCATCCGGCTCGTGATCAGCTGCAGCAGCCGCAAACACTGAAAAGCCATCAGCAGCGAGATCAGCACGATGCGCAGCTGCAAAAAGGGCTGCAGCAAACTGAATGCCACCAGCAGCAAGGCCACCGGTCCCCAATCCAGCCAGCGCTGCGGGCGCCGCCGCTGAAACTCGCTCAAGCCCTCCGCGAACAGGGCGAAGGTTGCCAGGTACAAGCCGTTGGCCAGCACAATGGAGAGCCAGTCACTGACCTGGTCGCGCAGACTGAAGAGCAGGTAGGCCAGCGTCTGGGATGCCAGCGCCATGGCCCAGTAGGTCATGCCATCGCGCCGTGCAGGGCTGGCCACGGCCCCCAGGCATATGCCCAGCGCAGCCGCGATGACCATATTCACCAGAAACAGCGTGGGCGTATGCAACAACATGGTTGATTATTAACCGATCATCGTGCGCCAGTACGCAGCTTTGTGCATGGTTCAGCTGGCAACAGACCGGGCCGCCTGGCCGGTTGCATGCCTTGCCGCAAACGCCACATACCAGTCCAGACAGCCCGGGTTGGCCATGGCATCCTTGTTGACCACTTTTTCGAGCGCTTGTCCCAGCAGCAGCTTCTTGATGGGCAGCTCCTGCTTTTTGCCTGAGAGCGTGCGCGGGATCTCGGTCACCTCAAAGATGTCGTTGGGCACGAAGCGGGGCGACAGCGCGGTCTTGATGGCGTTGTTGAGCTTGGCGCGCATGGCGGCGTCGAGCGTGTGGCCCTCACGCAGCACGACGAACAGCGGCATGTAGCTCTCTTTGCCCAGGTACTCCAGGTCAACCACCATGGAGTCCATCACCTCGGGCAGGGCCTCAACGGCGCTGTAGAGCTCACTGGTGCCCATGCGCAGACCGTGGCGGTTGATGGTGGCGTCGCTGCGGCCATAGATGATGCAGCCGCTGTAACCCGCATGGGGCGTGAGTTTGAGCCAGTCACCATGGCGCCAGACCGGGCCCATGCTGGCAGAGCCGTCGCCACCACCGGGCTGGCGCCCATGGCCGGCCGGGTACATGTCGAAGTAGCTGGAGAGGTAGCGCGCGTTGTTCTGGTCGCCCCAGAAATACAGCGGCATGCTCGGGATGGGCTGGGTACAGACCAATTCGCCCACCTCGCCGGTCACGGGCTCGCCCTGTTCGTTCCAGGCCTCCACCGCGCAGCCCAGCAGGCGGCACTGCATCTCGCCGGGGATTTGCGGCAACTCTCTATTGCCGCCGATGAAGGCTCCCGCAAAATCGGTTCCGCCCGAGATGTTGCACCACCACATTTCAGTGCTGCCGATCTTTGCAAACTGCGCCGTGCCCCAGTTTTGTGATTCCTCGCTCAGCGGAGATCCTGTGGTGCCGAGCGCGCGCACCTGCGTCAGGTCACCGCAGGCAGACAGGTCGATGCCCGCCTTCATGCAGTTGGCAAAGAAGGCTGCACCCGCTCCGAAGAAGGTGACCCCCACCTCGGCACCAAAGCGCCACAGCGTGGTCCAGTCGGGGGCCTGCTTGTTGCCTGTGGCATCCACCGTGGCGCCACCGGGATTGCCGTCGAAAATGCAGCAAGTGGTGCCATTGAGCAGGCCGCTCATCTGTGCGTTCCACATCACCCAGCCGGTTGAGCTGTACCAGTGGAAGCGCTCGCCCAGGCTGTTGGCCTCGTAGCTGCAGCCGATATCGTTGTGCAGCACCTTGAGCGCCAGCGCCACCAGGAGCGTGCCACCGTGCCCGTGCACGATGGGCTTGGGCAGGCCTGTGGTGCCGCTGGAATAGACGATCCACAGTGGGTGGTCGAACGGCAGCCAGAGTGGCTCGAATACCGAAACTTCAGCATCATTTCGTGCTGTAGCCGTTTCCATGTATGCGCTGTCAGCTCCTGATTTGATAGCGAACGGCTTCAGTCCCAGGTTTGCATGCAGGATCACATGGCGCACACTCGGCAGTGCCTCGCACAGTTCGTTCACCACCGCACGCCGGTCAAAATCCCGCCCGCCGTAGCTCACGCCATCGCAGGCGATCAGCACCTTGGGCTCGATTTGCCTGAAGCGGTCCAACACCGCATTCGTGCCCATGTCGGGTGCGCAGATACTCCACACGCCGCCAATGCTGACGACCGCAAGAAAGGCCACCATGGCCTCGGGAATATTGGGCAGGTAGGCCGCCACGCGGTCACCGGGCTGCAGGCCTTGCGCCTTGAGGTGCAGCGCCAGCGAGGCCACCTGGCGCTGCAGTTCGGGCCAGCTCAGTTCGCGTGCAGGGGCATGGCCCAGGCTTTTTTCGTTGTGGCTGATGAGCGCGGGCAACCCGGCTGCCTGCGCCGCATCCACATGACGAAAGACCTGTTGCGCATAGTTGACCGTGGCGCCTGGAAACCAGCGTGCGCCGGGCATGCAGTTCTCGGCCAGTGCGGCCCTGTGCCGCGTGGGGGACTGCAGGTCAAAGTAGTCCCAGATGCTTTGCCAGAAGGCATCGAGGTCCGTGACGGACCAGCGCCACAAGGCCTCGTAGTTTTCAAAATGCAGACCACGTGTCTCGCGCAGCCAGTCCTGGTAAATCCGGATCTGGGGAATATAGGGAATATGGGGAATATGGGGACTTGTCATGGCGCACATAATGGCATGAACTCGACTTCAGATTCAACCTCCATGGCGACACTTTCTGCACCCGCGCTTGAACACATTGCCGACCTCACCGTGCAGGTGGCTCAGCCATTGGAGGCGGGGACTGTCGCTGGGCTCAACAGCCATGGACGGCGGCGCATCATCCCCATCACGGGCGGCACGGTCAGCGGCCCCCGGCTGACTGGCCATGTATTGCCAGGCGGTGCGGACTTCCAGCTGGTGGTGTCCGAGACGGCCGCCGACCTGGATGCCCGCTACATGATTGCGCTGGACGGACCGGACTTCGCCGGCGAACACGTCTTTGTGCAAAACCGGGCGCTGCGCCGCGGCAGTGCGGCCGATATCGCACGGCTGGTGCGGGGTGAACCTGTCGACCCGGCGGCCATTTACTTCCGTTGCGTGCCCACGTTTGAGGTTTCCTCACCCAGGCTGGCCTGGCTCACAGATAGCATTTTCATCGGCACCGGGGCCCGGTTTCCCGATCGGGTGGACATGAGTTTTTACCGGGTCTGCTGAAGATCCGAACGTTTTTTCTCGTCTTCTTGCAATTTCGTACGAGCGTGCTAAAGTTAGCACCCATATGGATGCCAAAACTGCCAAAAGCGAAATGACCCGCACCGCCATTGTTGGCGCTGCGCTGGATCTGGCTGCGGCCGAGGGGCTTGAGGCCATCACCTTGCAGGCCGTCGCGAGCCGCATCGGCCTGTCCAAAAGCGGCGTGTTCTCCCGCGTGGGCTCACGTGAAGCCCTGCAAAAGGCCGTGATCGAGGAGTTTGGCCGGCGCTTCCTGGCTGACGTTTTTGTGCCCGCCATGCAAAAGCCCAAAGGCCTGGCCCGGCTTGACGACATCGTGCAGCGCTGGATTGTGCGCATGCGCGATGTTGAAACCCATACCGGCTGCCTCTATACCGCGGGCGCTTTCGAATTGGACGACAGCGAAGGCGAGTTGCGTGAGCTGCTGCTGCAGGAGGTCACGCGCTGGCGCGCCGCCCTGCGCCGCTCGGTGCTGCACGCAGTCGAAGCCGGTCACCTCAAGGCCGATACCGATGCTGAGCAGCTGGTCAGTGAAATCAGCAGCATGGCCATGGGCCTGCTGCATGATGCGCGCTTTCTGCGTGACCCGCGCGCCGCAGAGCGCGCCCAGAACACCTGGCAGCGCCTGCTTGCCAGTTACCGGCGCTAGGCGCGCCTCTCTTCTTTGCCATGAATTTGTCCCGCTGTTTCACTTACCCATATTTCGCACAACCGTGCTAAAAAGGAGCTGCCATGTGGATCATCTTCTCCGGTCTCGGTGTTTTCCTGCTGGTGCGCGCTGTGGTGGCCGCACTGGCCTCGCTGCGCCAGCTGCCACGCAGCAATGAGGACTGGGTTTACTACTAAGGCCTGCGCAAGCGCAAGAAACTCACCATGACACCCCATATGCAGAACACGACCACCTACTTCGGTAACAGCCCTGTCATCCGGGTGTTGCGCATGAGCCTGGGCGCCACGCAACGACTGTGGCCGGCACTGGCCATACGCTCCGCCTACCGCCTGTTCGGCACGCCGCTGCCGCCGCGCTGGCTGCGACGCAAGCCCCGGTGGAGCCCCGACTGGCGCATCCAGGAATGGCCGTTCGAGCGTGCCAGCCTGACGGTTTATGAACGCCCGGCTGCGCCGCACGGCCCGGTGGTGCTATTGGTGCATGGCTGGGCCGGCCACGCGGGTCAGTTGCTGGCACTGGCCGAGGCACTGAGCGCGAAGGGCCTGCGCCCGGTCATCGTCGAGATGCCCGCACATGGGCGCAGTGCCGGCACGGTCAGCAACCTGCCCCAGTTCGCCCGCGCGCTGGACTACGTGGCCGCACGCCTGCAGCAACAGGGCCACATCGTGCAGGCCGTGGTGGCACATTCACTGGGCGCCAATGCGGCCGCCTATGCCGCCAGCCGTGGCCTGCCCGTGCGCCGGCTGGTCTTGCTGGCACCGCCCGCCTCGCCGTATGAGTTCACGCGATTATTCGCACAGGTATTTGGCTTGAGCGAGGACACGCGCGCGGCCATGCAGCGGCGCGTCGAGTCGCGCGAGGGCATTCTGATGCCGCAGTTCGAGCCTGCCGCCGTGGGGCCGCGCATTCAGGTGCCAACACTGGTGGTGCATGACGAGCAGGACCGCATCAACCGCTTTGGCGACGGCGTGGCATACAGCCGCGCCATTGCCAACGCCCGCCTGCACGCGACACAAGGCCTGGGCCACAGCAAGCTCATGCGGGACCCGCGGGTGATCAGCGAGATCACAAACTTCATGGATTGAGCTGCTGCGTTTATGCTCCATGCCTGTTGCGTCGCAGCTTGCCGGGCCACCTGATTGCTCTTAGCATGGCGACACTTTCAACCAGGGAACCAAGGAGAAAACGCATGGGCATGTTCGAATGGACGGAGAAAAACGCGGCGGAGCTGCAACAAGGGGGCGTGATTGCACCGGATGAGCGGCTGCCCTGGCCGCAGACCGCCGTGATGGGCGTGCAGCACGTGATCGCCATGTTCGGCGCCACGGTGCTGGCTCCCATTCTCATGGGTTTCGACCCGAACATCGCGATCCTCATGAGCGGCATCGGCACGCTGATTTTCTTCTTCATGACGGGCGGCAAGGTGCCGAGTTATCTGGGTTCGAGCTTCGCCTTCATCGGTGTGGTGATTGCGGCCACGGCCTATGCCGGCAAGGGGCCGAACGCGAACATCGGTGTGGCGCTGGGCGGCATCATCGCCTGCGGTGTGCTCTACACACTGATTGGCGCCATCGTGCAGGCGGTCGGCACGGGCTGGATCGAGCGGCTCATGCCACCGGTGGTCACCGGTGCCGTGGTGGCGGTGATCGGCCTGAACCTCGCGGGCATTCCCATCAAGAACATGGCGGCCTCCAATTTCGATGCATGGATGCAGGTTGTGACCTTTGTCTGCGTGGGTCTGGTCGCGGTGCTCACGCGCGGCATGGTGCAGCGCCTGCTGATCCTCGTGGGCCTGATCCTGGCCAGCCTCGTCTACGCGCTGCTCACCAACGGCCTGGGCCTGGGCACACCGATGGACCTTTCGGGCATTGCGAACGCCGCCTGGGTTGGCCTGCCGAGCCTGAGCGCGCCGGTGTTTCATGCAAGCTCCATGCTGCTGATTGCACCGGTGGCCATCATCCTCGTGGCCGAGAACCTGGGCCACCTCAAGGCCGTGACCGCGATGACGGGCCGCAACCTTGACCCCTACATCGGCCGCGCCTTCATGGGCGATGGCATTGCCACCATCGTCTCGGGCAGCGCGGGCGGCACGGGTGTGACCACCTACGCCGAAAACATCGGCGTGATGGCGGCCACCAAGATCTACTCCACCGCGGTGTTCTTCGCGGCCGCCTTGATTGCCATCGTGCTGGGCTTCTCGCCGAAATTTGGCGCGGTGATCCAGGCCATTCCGCTGCCGGTGATGGGTGGCGTGAGCATCGTGGTGTTCGGCCTGATCGCCGTGGCCGGCGCCAAGATCTGGGTCGACAACAAGGTGGACTTCTCCCAGAACAAGAACCTGATCGTGGCCGCCATCACGCTGGTGCTGGGCACGGGCGACTTCACGCTGAAATTCGGCGGCTTTGCCTTGGGCGGCATCGGTACCGCCACCTTCGGCGCGATCCTGCTCTATGCCTTGCTGAACCGCAAGGCTTGAACCCTGACCACACCACAAAACCCAACACTATCAAATTCATAGCTGTTGTCGCCCATTGGTCAAGGCCAATGGGCGTTTTTTGTTTATAGTGGCAACTACGATCTGCTGAAGGAGCAAGCCCCATGCGCATCTGGACCCAAGCCATTTCGGTCGAAGCACTCGACAGCATCCACCTGGGCACGGCCGTGGCCCAACTGGGCATGGAGTTTCTGGAGGTGGGCGATGACTTCATCCGCGCCCGCGTGCCGGTGGACAGCCGCACCCGCCAACCCTACGGCCTGCTGCACGGTGGCGTGTCGGTGGTGCTGGCCGAGACCCTGGGCTCCTGCGGCGCAGCCTACAGCTGCCCGCCGGGACACCGCGCGGTGGGGCTGGACATCAACGCCAACCACCTCAAGGGCACGACCAGCGGCTGGGTGACAGGCGTCACGCGCCCGGTGCACCGGGGTCGCACCACCCATGTGTGGCAGATTGATTTGCACAATGACGCGGGTGAGCTGGTGTGCGTCTCGCGCATCACCATGGCCATCCTCGCGCCTAAAGCCTGACGGCCTGAGCCTTTTACCAGCCCCAGAGCAGGCGCCGGGAAATCCAGCCGGTCTGGCCGTCCTCGCGTCGCACATTCACCCAGCCCTTGCTTTTCTTGCGGGTGCGCAGCACCTCGAAGCGCTCGGCCTTGCCGACGATGCTGTTTTGCGTGCCAGGACCTTTGCGGATGTTCGCTGTCGGTGTCTTGACGATGTGATAAGGGGTTTTGCTGGTCAAGGACCTGGCTACCCAGCCACGGTCGTTCTCGAAATCACGCACCTGCAGCCAGCGCCCGCGGTGCTTGAGCACCTCAAGAGGGTAGCCTTTTCGCAGTTGCCACAACACCTCGGACTGGGTGCTGGGGCCGGCGCGCATATTGACGATGGAGCCTTTGATGCTGACCATCTCTCCTGCATGGGCAGGTGACAGTGCAATCAGGCATAAGCAGACGGTGAGGAAGAGCTGTTTCACGTTGCTTATCAATTTCATCCCTGGGATTCTCCTTTTCGCTGGGTTTGGACAGTGTCGTGTTTGACTGAACCTCCGGTAGCCCGAAAGTTCAGTGCAATTGCAGCATGCAAGCTGGGCCGTACAGGCCGCCCCTGCCTGCCTGTTGCACAGCCTCTCAGGCGGAAGTCTTCGAGGCCGGCGTGACTGCCGCACGCAGCCAGCGCTGGCTGGCTGCCGTGAGGCAGATAAGCCCCAAGCCTAACAGGTCACTCATCAGCCCCGGCTTGATGAGCACAATTGCGGCGGTCAGCAGCATCAGGCGATCCCACCATCTGGCCGGTCCGAAGAAGAAATACTCGTGCAAGCCGCCGGCCAGGCACATCACGCCAATCGTCGCCGTGACGACGGCCCAGGCCACTGTGGCCGGATCGCCCATCAGCAGCAGCGATGGCGCAAACACGAACATGAAGGGAATGATGTAGCCGGTCATGCCGAGCTTCACGGCTGCCCAGCTGGTGTCCATCAAGGTGCCGCGCGAGATCGCATTGGCGGCATAGACCGCCAGCGCCACCGGCGGCGTGATGGCCGACAGCACCGCAAAATACAGCACGAACAGGTGCGCTGCCTCGACCTGCACGCCGAGCTTGACCAGTGCAGGCACCAGCAGTGCCACCTGCACGATGTAGGCCGGCGTGGTGGGCAGGCCCATGCCCAGCAGGATGCCAGCAAGCATGGTGAGGAACAGCGCGAGAATCAGCGAGTTCTGCGACAAGGCCAGCACCACACCGGTGAAGCTCAGGCCCAGGCCGGTGAGCGTGATGGTGCCGATGACGATGCCGGCACTTGCACAGGCCAGTGCCACCACCAGCGTGTTGCGCGCGCCGGACTCCAGCGCCTCGATGATGGCGCGCCAGGTGAAGGTGTTGCGTGTGCTCTTGCGCAGCCAGGTGGTCGGAATCACCGAGCCAATGCCGCACAAGGCCGAGAAGGCCGCGCTGCGCCCGGCCAGCAGCACCACCACGATGATGATGAGCGGCAGGAACAGGTGCCCGCGCTCCAGCAGCACTTCACGCAGACGCGGCAGGTCGGCCTTGGGCAGCCCCTTGAGGCCGATGCGCTTGGCCTCGAAGTGCACGGCCATGAAGACCGCCACGTAATAGAGGATGGCCGGCAGCAGCGCAAAACCGGCCACCGTCAGATAGGACACCCCGAGGAACTCGGCCATCACGAAGGCTGCCGCACCCATGATGGGTGGCATCAGCTGGCCTCCGGTGGAGGCCACCGCCTCGACAGCCCCGGCAAACGCCGGCCGGTAGCCGGTGCGTTTCATGAGCGGAATGGTGAAGGTACCGGTGGTCATGACATTGGCCACGGCACTGCCCGATACCGTGCCGAACAGGCTGCTCGTGATCACGGCCACCTTGGCGGGGCCACCACAGCTGCCCCCGGCCAGTGCCAGCGCAAAATCCATGAACAGCTGGCCCGCGCCGCTGCGTTCGACAAAGGCGCCGAACAGGATGAACAGCATCACGTAGGTGGCCGACACATAAAGCGGGATGCCGAAGATGCCTTCGGTCGTCAGGTAGATCTGGTCCAGCATGACGCCAACCGTTTGGTGCCCGAAGCTCAGGCCGTAGGCCATGAAGGCGATGGCGGTGATGGGCAGCGCCCAGCCGGTGGCGCGGCGCGTGGCCTCCAGAATCAGCACGATCAACGCGCCACCAAAGATGTAGTCGGCCAGCCGTGGATCGTCAATGTAGTACATGCGGTTCTGGATGTAGTCCAGCACCACGCTCGGGTACAGGGCCGCCGACGCGGCCACCAGCACCAGCAGCAGATCCACCCAGCCCACCCGCTCGGCCTTGCCGTTGCGCCCCGGCATGATGAGAAACGCCAGCACCAGCGCAAAGGCGAGGTGCGAGCCCCGCATCACATAGGCATCGGGCGGGCCGACAAAGGCCACGTAGAGATGGAAAACCGACATCAACACCGCGACGGTGGTGATCAGCCGGTTCATGAGCGGTACGGGAATGGACAACATCAAGGACCTCCGGCGCCCTCGGGCGCTCTGTTGGAGCAACGGCGCCCGCAGGCGCCGCTAGAGACTGTGGTGCAGGACTCCGCCTGCACCGGGGGTCGCATCAAAGTGCGCCGACCTCCTTGTAGTACTTCATGGCGCCCTTGTGGAGGGGCACACCAATGTCTTCGGCCATCATCTTGGGCGTGATGTCTTTCATGGCCTTGGCAATCGCGGCCAGATCGGCCTTGTTGTCTACCATGCCCTTGAGGATCTTGTAGACAACGGCCTCATCAAGATCACAACGCGCGATCACGTGGGTGGCGTAGCCAATGGTCGGCACATCCGCCGTCTGCTTGGGATAGCTGCCGGCCGGAATCACGAGCTTGGTATAGCCGGGGTTGAGCTTGCGCATGGCCTGGAACTTGTCCTCGGGGATGCCCACGATCTTGATATCACGTGCCGAGGCCAGGTCCATGATGGCCGAGGCAGGCACCGTGGTGCCCAGCGTGAAGGCCTGTGCATTGTTGTCCTTCATGAGCGAGACGGCATCGGTGTAGGACACATAGCTCACGCGGCCCATGTCCGCGTATTTCAGGCCATAGACCTCCAGCGACTGCTGGCTGATGAACTCGGCCGTGTTGCCTTTGGGCTGCACCGCGAGCGACTTGCCCTTGAGGTCAGCCAACGAGTTGATCTTGGCATCGGCATTCGCCACGACCTGGTAGTACTGCGGATAAAGCGTGGCCACATTGCACACGTTCTTGGCCGGGCCGGTGAAAGGCGCGCGGCCGGCCACGCCGTCCACGGTGGAGATGGAGTTGGCAAAGCCCAGGTCGGCCTTGGAAGCGTCCACGCCCTTGACGTTGGCAATACCCGCACCGGGCAGCACCTGAACCTTGAGGCCGGCCTTGTCGGCAATATTGGCAATCGCGCCGCCCAACGGATACCAGGAGCCGCCCTGGGGGCCCGTCATGAGCCGGACCTGCTGGGCCTGCACGCCTGCGGCTGTGCACAAGAGGGCCGCCAGCACGACAGCGCTGCGATTCAGGCCGCTCAACGACCGGATTGTTTTGTTTTTCATGCTTGTCTCCTCGGAGGTGGATTTTGAACTTCACGACAGCCGGCCGCTCGGTTCCCGGGTTGCCCCGGGATGTCTGCAGCATTTGCAAATGTGGCAACCCTGCCTGCGCAGCAAGCTCACCAGCACCCGGAAATACATTTGGACCATTGTGTCCCAGCACGGCGCGTCTGGCTTCAGGGTTTGCACGGGTACGGCCCGTACAAGAGTCGTATAGGTGACGGTTTGACGAGCCTGTTCAGCCCGAGACGGACTGCCAGCGCAAACTCATTCCCGCGCCCGCCAGCCCGCACAAGCCCAGCAACAGCACGGTCAGCGGCACGGAAAAGGAAGCCGCCAGTGCACCCAGCAGGCCGCTGAGCAAAAGCAGCAGGCCGATCACCGAGTTGCTGACCGCCACATAGTCGGTGCGCGCGTTGTCGTCAGCCATGTCCAGCAGATAGGTCTTGCGGCCCAGGCGCACGCCGGCATGGCTCACCCCCAGCGTGAAGAACGCCACCGGAAAAAACCAGGCGCTGGCGGCGGGCGGCATCTGCATCCATGACCACAAGGCCACCGCGAGCGACACCATGGCCGCAAGGGCCGATGCGACGGCGAACACCTCGCGGCTCGCGCGGTCTGCCCAGCGGCCCCAGACCGGTGAGCTCAAGAGCCCGGCCAGGCCCTCGATGGCGATGAAGACACCCAGCCACGCCAGCGCATCTCCAAGCGAGTCGCGCGCGAGTGCCACGTAAAACGGCGCCGCCAGCCCCGAGCCCATGGCAAGCGCACGCGCCAGCACAAAACGCCGAAACGGCGCATCATCCCGCAACAGGGCCAGCTTGCCCAGCGCCTGCGCCAGGCCGTTGATGCCGCCCTCTGTCGCGCCGGGAAATTCGATGATGGTGGCAAAGACCCAGGCCGCCAGCAGCCACAACAGGGCAGCCCCCAGCAGCAGGCCCGCGTACACAGCCAATGCGCCTGGCAAGGCGCCCAGCACCGCCCCCACGCTCATCGAGGCCACGCCAGCCACCGCACCAATCCAGCCCGACAGGCGCCCGCGCCTTGTCTTCGGGATGGTTTTGCCTTGCACGTCCTTGTAGGCAATCGAGCAGGCGCCGCGCGCAAGACTGAAAAGAATGAGCAGCACGACGAGCGCCACCCCCGCCGCAAGGCCTTGCATGGCCAGCGCCACCCAGCCCATGGCGGCCAGACAAAGCCCTTGCAGCACGCCGCCACCGACCCAGACCCATTTGCGTACCCGCTGGTGCCGGACGACCGCGCCAATAAGCAGTTGCGGCAGCATGGAGCCGGACTCGCGGATAGGCACCAGCAAGGCCCCCATCCAGCCCGGCGCCCCGAGCTGCAGCAGCAGCCAGGGCAAGGTGGTCTTGGCACTGGCCACGCTATCGGCCACGGTGCTCATGGCATTGGCGATGAGCATGCGGAAGAAGTTGCCAGGCGTCTCGCGGCAGGCGTCGTCCGAGATCGCATGGCAGACGCGGCCGTCATCGTCCTCGGCCAGGCGCTCGTAGACACTTTCCATCCAGGCCGGATGCGCGCCGGCAGGCGTCTTGTCAGGGTGCATGGCCTGATTGTGTCTCAAGGCACCTGTTCACCATTGCGCCCAGTCTTGCACTGGATGCGGATGACTGAGCCCGAGGACTCGGCTCAGGCGCCCTTGTCTTGCGCCATGCGCTCGCTCTTCCAGTACACGTCATCGCCTCCGTGCATCCGGTTCAGCACACGGGCCAGCACAAACATCAAATCGCTCAACCGGTTGAGGTACTGGCGCGGCGTGTCCTTGAGGGTTTCTTCGGCTTCCAGCGCCACCACCGCGCGCTCGGCGCGGCGTGCCACGGTCCGGCAAACATGCGCCAGCGATGCCGCCCGCGTGCCGGCCGGCAGGATGAACTCCTGCAACCGGGGCAGCTTTTCATTGTGCATGGCCAGCGCCTCGTCAAGCGCCAGCACGGCTTCAGGCTTGAGCAGTTCATAGCCGGGGATGGACAGCTCGCCACCGAGATTGAAGAGCTGGTGCTGGATTTCCACCAGCAGCACGCGTACCCCGGACGGCATCTCTTCGCACAAGAGCACCCCGATAGTCGAGTTCAACTCGTCCACGTCACCCATCGCATGCACGCGCAGGCTGCTCTTGGACACGCGCGTGTTGTCACCGAGCCCGGTGGTGCCGTTGTCTCCCGTGCGGGTGGCGATTTGTGTGAGGCGATTTCCCATGATGGCTACCTTGGATCAAAATACGGGCTTGGGGGAGAATCCCCTGTATGACCCAATTATTCCCCAGCCCGGCCAAACCCTGCCGGACCTCGTTTGGAGACACGCCATGAACGCCCCTGCCCACGCCACCCACTTGCTGCCTGACATTCACCAGCGCGAAGTGCCACAAGGGCTGATTGACAGGCTCAAGGCCCGCTTCGCCGAACGCTGCTCCACCGCCTTGGTGGTGCGCGAGCAGCACGGTCGCGACGAATCGGCCTACACCACAGTGCCTCCGCCTGCTGCCGTGGTGTTTGCCGAGAGTACGGCCGATGTGCGCGATGTAGTCCAGCTGGCCAGCGAATACAGCGTGCCGGTGATTCCGTTTGGCGTAGGCTCCTCGCTCGAAGGCCACCTGCTGGCGGTACAAGGTGGCATCAGCCTGGATGTGAGCCGCATGAACAAGGTGCTGGCCATCAACGCGGAAGACCTCACCGTCACCGTACAGCCAGGCGTTACCCGCAAGCAGCTCAACGACGAGATCAAGAGCACCGGCCTGTTCTTCCCGATCGACCCGGGTGCCGACGCCAGTATTGGCGGCATGTGCGCCACACGCGCCAGCGGCACCAACGCCGTGCGCTACGGCACCATGCGCGAAAACGTGCTGGCCCTGGAAGTGGTCACGGCCAACGGCGAAGTCATCCGCACCGGCACCCGCGCCAAGAAATCCGCCGCGGGGTATGACCTGACGCGTCTCATGGTGGGCAGCGAGGGCACGCTCGGCGTCATGACCGAGATCACGCTCCGGATTTACCCGCTGCCCGAGGCCATTTCAGCCGCGATCTGCTCGTTCCCGAACATCGAGGCCGCAGTGCGCAGCACCATCCAGATCATCCAGATGGGCATCCCGATTGCGCGCGTGGAGCTGCTCGACGGCAACACCGTGCGCATGGTCAATGCCTATGCCAAACTTGGCCTGCGCGAAGAGCCGCTGCTGCTGATGGAGTTCCACGGCTCGCCTGCGGGTGTGAAAGAACAGGCGGAGACCGTGCAGGAAATCGCCAGCGAATTCGGCGGCAATGCATTTGAATGGGCCACCACACCCGAGGAGCGTACGCGCCTGTGGACCGCACGGCACAACGCCTACTTTGCCGCGATCCAGAGCAAGCCCGGTTGCCGCGCCATTTCCACCGACACCTGCGTGCCCATTTCACGCCTGGCCGACTGCCTGCTTGACTCCGTGGCCGAGGCCGACGCCAGCGGCCTGCCCTATTTCCTGGTGGGCCATGTGGGCGATGGCAACTTCCACTTTGGCTACCTGCTGGACCCCGACAAACCCGAGGAGCGCGAGATCGCCGAGCAGCTCAACCACGCCCTGGTAGCGCGCGCGCTCAAACTGGAAGGCACCTGCACCGGCGAACATGGTGTGGGCCTGCACAAGATGGATTTCCTGGTGACCGAGACCGGTGCCGGCGCGGTGGACATGATGCGCACCATCAAGCGTGCGCTCGACCCGAAAAACATCATGAACCCGGGCAAGATCTTCGCGCTGTAGTCGCCTGCCGGTATTTCATAAAGCCACAAGGGCGCCTGGGGCGCCCTTGTTTATTGCGTCGCGCTTCCGCGCACTTACTTGCCCAGAATATCCGAGAGCAAATCGAAAAAGCGCTTGTAGAAAGCCTCGTCCGAAATCGTCTCCCCAGCCACCTTGACCAGCGTATCCGTGGTCTTGCTCCAGGGCATGGAGATGCTGCCCGCACCCGGTACGCTCAGACTGGCGCCACCGGCGGTTTTCTTGAGTTCATAGGTGGTCTGCACCGCATTGACATAGGCCGTCGAGCCGCTGCTGTTGGCGTGGCAAGTGACATCCATATCGATCGTGATATTGACCTCGTCATCGGGCTGAAAGTCTTTTCTGGCTTTCACGTTCAGCGCGCTCACCTGCTCGATGCGATAGCCCTGGCTCAACAGCGTGCGTTGGGCTGCATCGCAGACTTGCGTCTCGTCCCGCAGGAAATGCCGCTGGTACGGGCTCTCCTTGCTGAATGCCTCTTTCCGGTAAACATCGGATGTGCCGCACGCAGCAAGCAAACCCAGCAGGGCCACCGCCAAAGCCAGGCCAAGTGGCCGGCGGGCCATGGTCAGAATTTTCATCTCCATCATCTCCATATGGCTAGTTTGGCAGCCCTTCCCTTCGATGGCAACGACTGCCGCAGCTCATTTATCGGTTGCTCTGGATTCCGCAGCTTCGCTCCGCTTCTCGCGCATGACCAGGGCAATGCCGCCAAGTATCGCCAGTGACGCCAGACTCAGCCGCCAGCTCAGCGGCTCGCCCAGCATCACGATGCCACCCAGCGCCGCGATGACAGGCACGCTCAGTTGCACGGTGGCGGCATGGGTGGCCTTCAGCGCCGGCAGCGCGGTGTACCAGATCGCATACCCCACTGCCGAAGCCAGCATCCCCGACGCCAGCGCATAGCCCACACCGGCCCAGTCCAGCCTGATGTGCTGCATCACCAGCAGCCCCAGCACAAGTGCCAGCACCGAGGCTCGCCCGAAGTTGCCTGTGGTCACCCGGATCGGGTCACCGGCGCCCTTGCCGCGCAGGGAATAGACGGCCCACGCCGCGCCGGCGCCCAGCATGAGGGCGGCAGCGGGCAAAGGCGGCGCCGACAGGCCCGGCAACAACAAGGTCACCAGCCCGCCAAAGGCCAGCAGCATGCCCAGCAGCTGGACCTGACGCAGGCGTTCCCCGCGCCACACGCCGTAGCCAATCATCGTGGTCTGTACCGCACCGAACAAGAGCAGTGCCCCGGTGCCGGTGGACAGGCTCACATAGGCATACGAAAAGCCGGCTGCGTAGGCAAACAGGGCCAGCGCCGACCACCAGTTGCCACGTCCTTGATGCTGCCCCTGGCGCATGCGCACCAGGAACCACAACACAACAGCACCCGAGACAAGCCGCACCACCGTGAAACTGCCGGCATCAATGGATGTATGCCGCAGCGCGGCACGGCAAAGCAGGGAATTGCCGGCAAACGCGAGCATGGCCAGCGTGGTCAGTACCAACAAACGGGAGGGAGACACCGGTTCGACCTTGTGATTTGGGCGCGTTTGCAGCTTGCTTGGCGCTCAGGCCTCTTCCGCAATGGCATAGGCCATGTACTTCATCTTGCGCTGCAGGTCTTCGGGCGTGTCGGCAAAGCGCTTGGCAATGGCCTCGATGGTCTGCTCGATTTCGACAAACGCATCGGCCATGTCGGGGTCAAGATGGCTTCCTCGCGCCTCGAACACCTTGCGCACAGCGTCCTTGTGCGGCAGGCCTGCCGTATAGATGCGCGGGCTGATGCAGTCATCGTAGACATCGGCCACGGCCATCAGGCGTGCGGCCAGCGGAATCCTGTCCCCTGCCAGGCCCTCTGGGTAGCCACTGCCATCCCATTTCTCCTGGTGTGACAGCGCGATCTGCTTGGCCACGCTGAAGAACTCGACCTGCAGCCCCAGCGATTGCTCGGCCTGCTCGATCGCATCGCGACCCAGCGTGGTGTGGGTCTGCATGATCGCCTCCTCTTGCGGCGTGAGGTTGCCAGGCTTGAGCAGGATGCGCTCGGGGATGCCGACCTTGCCGATGTCGTGCAGCGGCGCGGACTTGAAGATCACCTGGATCGTCTGGTCCGTCAGCTGCTCGGCAAACCCCGGATGGCTCTTGAGGTGTTCCGCCAATGCCTTGACATAGTGCTGGGTTCGCAGAATATGCTTGCTCGTGTCGCAATCCCGCATCTCGGCCAGCGTGGCCATGGCCATGATGGCCACGTCCTGAACCGCCTGGATCTCGCGGGTACGCCGGGCCACCTGCAACTCGAGGTGCTCGTTCTTGTCACGCAAAAAGTCTGCGCTGGCCTTGACGATCAGCTGCGTCTTGACCCGGGCCAGCACGATCTTGGAGCTGATGGGTTTGCTGATGTAGTCCACCGCCCCCATCTCCAGCCCTTTTTGCTCATCCCACATATCCGCCTTGGCGGTGAGAAAGATGATGGGGATGTCCTGGGTGAGCCGGTCGGCCTTGAGTCGCTTGCACACCTCGTAGCCATCGAGGTCGGGCATCAGGATGTCCAGCAGAATCAGGTCCGGCTGCTTGTCCCGCGCCACTTGCATTCCCTGCTCGCCGTTGCTGGCCAGCAACACGTGGTACCTGCTCTTGAGCAACGCGTGCATCAGGTTCAGGTTGCCGGGGGTGTCATCCACCACCAGCAAGGTCGCCTTGTCTTGTTCCTGCTCGGTCTGCATGCCTGGATCTCCTGTGCGGAAAATCATATTACCGCGTCCGGGGCTTTCTGGTGAACGAAAGGCGACTGGTAAAGCCAGAGCGGGCGACCGTCCGGCGTCTGGAGCACTGCCTGCGGCACGAGCTCGGCCGCCTCGAACTCCAGGCTCACGAGCCAGGCCCCCGGCGCCAGCTCGGCGCCGGCTTTTTCCACCGCACGGGGCATGCTCTCGGGCCGCTGGAACATGTAGACCATGCTGTAGGGGCGCCAATCTTCACGCCAGATGTCGCCATGCCGCACCCTGGCCCAGGAGCAGCTCAGGGCACAGGCCGCGCGCAAGGGCCAACTCCATTCCAGCCCATGCAAGCGGGCCTGGGGATAGGTCTGGCGCAAGGCCCGCAGACCATGGCCCAGGCCGCAGCCCGCATCCAGCACCAGGGCGCCCAGTGGCAAAGGGGCGTGCTTGTGCAGTTCAAGCAGCGCATTGTCAGGCGTGGGAAACAGCGGCGCATCGCGCCAGGCGTTGAGCGGGTAGATCAGCAGCAGCAGCAGCAAGGGCAGCAGCCAGGCCCATGCGGGCACGGCCGCCACACCGGACAAAGCCAGCGACAGGGGAAACCCGGCGCCTATCATCACGCGGCGCCACCAGCTGGCGCCCAGCAGGCTCAGCGCCACCCCCAGTGCACATGTCACCAGCAGCGCTGTCATGGCACCCACGCCGAATTGCCAGAGCGCCACGAACAGCAGCCAGCAGAGTGCCCAGGCCAGCATGGCCGGTAGCGGCCAGCGCCATTGCGCGATACGACTCAGTGGTGAAGACAATGAAGTCATGGGTCTTGGGGCCTAACCGCGCGTGGCGGCACGGGTGAGTTTCTCGAGCAGGCCATTGAGCTCGTCGAGCGAGCCGAACTGGATGGCCAGCTCACCCATCTCCTCCATGCGGCCGGCGCGTTTGACGCGTTTTTTCACACGCACCTCGACCTCGGCAGTGAGCAGATCGGACAGCTCCTCCTCCACCCGACGCAGATCGCGTGACTTTTCCTTTTTGGGTTTGGAGGCCGTCAGGTTGAACTCGGCACTGAGTTTCTTGACCAGATTTTCGGTTTCCCGGACCGACATTTTTTTGGCGGCAATCTGGTTGGCCGCCGTGATCTGGGTCGCCCGGTCCAGCGCCAGCAAGGCGCGCGCATGGCCCATATCGAGGTCGCCCGCCATCAGCATGGTCTGCACCGGGTCTGCCAGATTCAGCAGGCGCAGCAGGTTGCTCGCGGCACTGCGCGAACGGCCTACGGCTTGTGCTGCCTGCTCGTGAGTAAGTCCAAACTCTTTGATAAGGCGTTGAAGACCCTGGGCTTCCTCCAGGGGGTTGAGGTCTTCGCGCTGGATGTTCTCGATCAGCGCCATGGCCGCAGCGGCCTCGTCGGGCACGTCGCGCACCAGCACGGGCACGCTGTCCAGGCCAGCCAGCCTGGCAGCGCGGAAGCGTCGCTCACCGGCAATGATTTCGTAGACCGCACGCTCCGGGGCGTCATGGGCGCCACCCGATGGCTCCGAGGTGGCCGAGGCCTGACGGCGGCGTTGACCCTCGGCATCGCTGAGGCGGCGAACCAGAATGGGCTGCATGATGCCTTGCACCTTGATGGACTCGGCAAGCTCGTACAAGGCGCCCTCGTCCATGCGGGTGCGCGGCTGGTAGGTGCCCGGCACCATGTCGGTCAGCAGCAGGGAGGCCGGCAAGCCGGGGTTGGCGGTGTTGTTCTCGCCGCCCTCCTGTGCCGATTCGTTGACTTTGGGGCCAAGCAGGGCTTCGAGTCCGCGGCCCAGGCCTTTGGGTTTTTTGGTAACCATTTATTCCTCTTTCACTAAATTCATTCGGCGTGCTTGCCCAGCCCCAGCACCGCCAGGGGCGCCAGTTGCTGCAGCAAGCCGAGCCCTTGGGGCCAGTCGCCCAGCCCCGCGTCAGCGTTGATGTGACCGGCCTCGCCCAGGTCCACCAGCGCCGCCCCCCAGGCTTTGGCAAACTCGCTGGCCCGCTCAAAACGGCAATACGGGTCGTTGCGGCTGGCCACCAGCAGACTGCTGAAGGGCAGCGTCTGCCGCACGATAGGTGCCCAGCTGGGCAGCAGGTTGCGCATCTCCTCGCGCTCCACATCACCGGGCGCCACCAGCAGGGCGGCCTGCACCCGCTGCGCGTTTTTCGTATGTGCCGCCCAGGCCGCCACCTGGATGCAACCCAGGCTGTGCGCCACCAGCACGGCCGGCCCCTCGCATCGCAATACCGCCTCTTCGAGCTGCATCAGCCAGTCGCCGCGCAAGGGCCGCGCCCAGTCATGCTGCTGCACGCGCTGGTAGCCCCGTGCCGTTTCCCAGCGGCTTTGCCAGTGTGCGGGGCCTGAGTTCTGCCAGCCAGGCAAAAGCAACACGTCGGATGGTTTCATGCTATGTTTTTAATAGCTGATTACGTATTACTGACGAGGGCTACAGGCATATTTGTCACTTCATTTGCCTGATCCGCTCGACCATCTCCTCGGCAAACGCGACAAAGGCTTGCGCCCCCTTGGAGGCCGGGTCGAACACCACGCCGGGCAAGCCATAGCTGGGCGCTTCCGCAAGCCGCACATTGCGCGGGATCACCGTGTTGAACACCTTCTCACTGAAATGCGCCTTGAGCTGGTCGCTGACCTGCTGCTGCAGCGTAATACGCGGATCAAACATCACCCGCAGCAGACCGATGATCTGCAAGTCCTTGTTCAGATTGGCATGCACCTGCTTGATGGTGTTGACCAGGTCGGTCAACCCTTCAAGCGCAAAGTATTCGCACTGCATGGGCACGATCACGCCATGCGCGCAGCACAAGCCGTTGAGCGTGAGCATGGACAGCGACGGCGGACAGTCGATCAGCACGAAATCGTAGTCGGCATCGACGGCCGCCAATGCCAGCTTGAGCCGCTTTTCGCGACGTTCCACTTCGACCAGCTCCACCTCGGCGCCAGCGAGTTCCCGGTTGGCACCGAGAATGTCATAGCCGCAGCCTCCCTCCTTCAGGCGCTCGCTCTGAATCCGGGCCTCCGCGACGGAGGCCGACTCCAGCAGCACGTCGTAGACCGTGAGCTCCAGCTTGCGCTTGTCCACACCCGAACCCATGGTGGCATTGCCCTGCGGGTCCAGGTCAACCATCAGCACGCGTTGCCCCACCTTGGCCAGGCCGGCGGCCAGGTTCACGGTGGTGGTGGTTTTGCCGACGCCGCCCTTTTGGTTGGCAACGCAGAAAATTTTGGCCATGGATTGCTTTCAGGGATGTACGAGTGAGGGTCTCTGCCGAATGCCGGCCTAGCGGGAAAGAGCAAGTTTGATACCGAAGCCGATCAGGAAGAGGCCGGCCACTTTTTCCAGACCGCGGGATAGCACGGGATTGGCGCGCAGCCGCACGGCAAAAAAGTGCGTCAGCAAAACGACCGTCAGTCCATAGAGAAAGGCCAGCCCGGCAATCGTCAGCGCCATGAACCCAAACGTGATGAGCCCCTGGTGATGCACCGGATCCACGAACAGGGGGAAAAACGCCATGTAGAACACGATCGCCTTGGGGTTGAGCAGGGTGATCATCATCGCCTGCCGCAGATAGTGGTGCGGCTTGATGTGCAGAATCGGCGCATCGCCCGGTTTGGCCAGCAGCATCCTGGCACCCAGCCAGGCGAGGTAGAGCGCACCCAGCCACTGCACCGCATGAAAAGCGGCGGGGTAGGCTGCCAGCAACGCGGCCACGCCGGCCACCGCCATCCACATCAGGCACTGGTCGCCCAGGATCACCCCCAGGGTTGCGGCCAAGCCGCCACGCACGCCGCCCTTGCTGGTGGAGGTGATCAGCGCCAGATTTCCCGGTCCGGGAATCAGCAGAAAAACAATGATTGCGATGACAAAGGCACCGTAGTCAGCTACGCCAAACATGGAGGGGTTTTCTCGGAATTCGAAGCCCTGAGTTTACGTCACGGCCACCCGGGATTTTGACGCCGCATTTCGCAGGCCCTGACGCATCCGCACCCAGCCCAGGCGACACGGCGCCCGGTCCTAGTCAGCTACCTTGCGCATCCAGATGATGCAGCGCTCCGCGTCCAGCCCGGGTACCTGCAGCTGTTCCACGTGAAACACTTCCACATTTACCGGAAGCTGTGCCCGCTCCTCATCGGGGGCCTTGCCCTTCATGGCCAGCCAGATGCCGGTTGGCGCGAGCGCGTCACGCGACCAGTTCACGAAGTCGGCCAGCGAGGCAAAGGCTCTCGAGCTCACCACATCAAAGCCATCCGTCAAGGACTCTACCCGGGCATGCAGGCCGCGCAGGTTGGGCAACTTGAGCGACACCGCCACTTGCTGCACAAAGGCCGCCTTCTTGGCCACGGTATCGACACAGCTCACCGCGATGTCCGGACAGCAAATGGCAATCACCACCCCCGGCAGGCCGGCGCCAGATCCGACATCCAGCAACTTGAACGTTGCCTGCCCTGCCCTGCAGGTTTGGAGTTGCCGGCGCAAGGGCGCAATCACGGCCAGGCTGTCGAGCACATGGTGGGTCAGCATCTCGGCCGGGTCACGCAGCGCGGTCAGGTTGTAGACCTTGTTCCATTTCTGGATCAAGGCCATGTAACGCAGCAACTGCTCAACCTGGCTATCGATGAGCGTCAAGCCCAGGGCCCGAATGCCCTCTTTCAGCACAACCTCCAGCGGCACACTCATGCCGCCAGCCCGGCCTGCACCTCTTCCGCCTGAACTTTGGCAAAGCCCTTGAAACCACCTTTTTTCAGGTGGATCATCAAAAGCGAAATGCTGGCTGGCGTGATGCCGGAGATGCGCGAAGCCTGGCCCAGGGTTTCCGGCCGGTGTTTCTGTAACGTTTGGCGCGCCTCTATCGACAAGGCCGTGACCTGCAGGTAGTCCAGCTCGGCCGGCAACTTGAGGCCCTCGTAATGGCTGGCGCGCTCGACCTCGTCTTTTTGGCGGTCGATGTAGCCAGCGTACTTGGCTGCAATCTCTACCTGCTCGACCACCGGGGCACTCAAGTCCCCCAGGGTTTCACGTGAAACATCCGCGGTCTGGTACTTGGCACCATCCATGGACATCAGTCCGGCGTAGTTCACATCCGGGCGTCGCAGCAGATCAAACAGGTTGTACTCCCGCTCGATCGTCGTGCCCAACACACGCTCGGCCTCCGCGCTCGGCAGGTTGCGCGGGTTAACCCAGATCGCCTTGAGTCGCTCTGTTTCACGTGAAACAGCATCGCGCTTGCGGCAAAAAGCATCCCAGCGTGCATCGTCCACCAGGCCCATCTTGCGACCGGCCTCGGTTAGCCGCATGTCCGCGTTGTCTTCCCGCAGCTGCAGGCGGAACTCGGCCCGGCTGGTGAACATGCGGTAGGGTTCGGTCACGCCCTTGGTGATCAGGTCGTCCACCAGCACACCCAGGTAGGCTTCGTCCCGGCCTGGCAGCCAGGCCGATTCTCCCCGGCACTGCAGCGCGGCATTGATGCCGGCGAACAGGCCTTGCGCTGCCGCCTCTTCATACCCGGTGGTACCGTTGATCTGCCCGGCAAAGAACAGGCCTCCGATCGCACGGGTTTCAAAGCTGCTTCGGAGCTCGCGCGGGTCGAAGTAGTCGTACTCGATCGCATAGCCGGGCCGCAGGATGTGGGCATTCTCCAGACCCTTCATGGAGCGCACCAGCTCATACTGAATGTCAAAGGGCAAGCTGGTGGAGATGCCGTTGGGGTAGTACTCGTTCGTCGTCAGCCCCTCGGGCTCCAGAAAGATCTGGTGGCTGTCCTTGTCGGCGAAGCGGTTGATCTTGTCCTCCACACTCGGGCAATAGCGCGGGCCAACGCCCTCGATCTTGCCGGTGAACATGGGGCTGCGGTCAAAGCCGGAGCGGATGATCTCGTGGGTACGCTCGTTGGTGTGGGTAATCCAGCACGACATCTGCTCCGGGTGCATGGCAGCATCGCCCATGAAGCTGAACACCGGCACGCCCTCGCCAACACCACCAGGCATGCCATCACCGGCTTGCTCGGTGCAACGGGAAAAGTCGATGCTGCGTCCGTCCAGCCGCGGTGGGGTACCGGTCTTGAGCCGGCCTTGCGGCAGCTTGAGCTCCTTCAGTCGCGCCGACAGGCTCACGGCCGGCGGATCACCGGCACGTCCCGCGGCGTAGTTGTTCAGGCCAACATGGATCTTGCCGTCGAGAAAAGTCCCCGCCGTCAGCACCACGGTGCGGCTACGGAACTTGATGCCAACCTGGGTCACGGCACCAACCACGCGATCACCCTCCACCATCAGGTCATCCACCGCCTGCTGGAACAGCCACAGATTGGGCTGGTTCTCCAGGCGCTTGCGGATGGCGGCCTTGTAAAGAACCCGGTCGGCCTGGGCCCGGGTGGCACGCACAGCCGGCCCCTTGGAACTGTTGAGAATGCGGAACTGGATGCCGCCCTCGTCAGTCGCGATCGCCATGGCACCACCCAGCGCATCCACTTCCTTCACCAGATGGCCCTTGCCAATGCCGCCGATCGACGGGTTGCAGCTCATCTGGCCCAGGGTTTCAATGTTGTGGCTCAACAGCAGCGTCTTGCAGCCCATGCGGGCAGCGGCGAGCGCGGCCTCTGTGCCGGCATGGCCGCCGCCAACGACGATGACATCGAATTCTTGTGGGTACAACATGGTGGAAAGGGCCGATCACCGGCCATCAACAAGGGGAAACAACCCTCAATTTTAGCTGTTCACACGCATTTAGGCGACAATCAGGGGCATTCCCCTCGCCAAATGGCGCCTAGCAGCTATAAATTTCATAGCAAATAGTCATGTTTTGCCGTTCCGGCTGCGGTGCCTGCTGCATTGCGCCTTCCATTTCCAGCCCGATCCCCGGCATGCCGCACGGCAAGCCGGCCGGGGTGCGCTGCGTGCAACTGGATACCGCCAACCGCTGCCGCCTCTTCGGCCAGCCGGAACGCCCGGCGGTTTGCAGCAGCCTGACGCCCTCGCCGGCCATGTGTGGCGACTCGGCTGCGCAAGCCATGTCCTACCTCACGAGACTGGAAAAAGAAACCGCGCCAGCCTGATGAAACAGGGGGGCGCGGCGCAAGGGGGAACCAGACTTCTTTTTGTTAGCTCTCGTTGTCAGAACGGGTAGTGACGCGGCGTCGTCTGCATCGTGAGCCAGCGCAGCTCGGTGAACTCGGCAATGCCGGCCTTGCCGCCAAAGCGGCCAATGCCGCTGCCCTTGACGCCCCCGAATGGCATCTGCGCCTCGTCATGCACCGTAGGGCCGTTGACGTGGCAGATGCCCGAGTCGATGCGGCGCGCCACATTGAAGGCACGGGCAATGTCCCCACCAAACACCGCGGCCGACAGGCCGTACTCATTGTCGTTGGCACAGGCCACGGCTTCTTCCACCCCGTTCACACGCACGATGCACTTGACTGGGCCGAAGGTTTCCTCGTGGTAGATCTTCATCTCGGGCGTGCAGTGATCCAGCACCGTCGCAGGCATCAGGGTGTTGTCGGCCTTGCCGCCGCACACCAGCTTAGCGCCCTTGGCCAGCGCGTCGTCGATCAGCGCATTGCAGTGCTCGACCGTGCTCATGCCAATCACCGAGCCCAGCACCACCGGCTCGGGCTTGCGCGGGTCTCCCAGCGGCAGCGCGCTGGCCTTGGCGGCAAACTTCTTGACGAACTCGTCGGCTATTCGCTGGTCAACAATGATGCGCTCGGTCGACATGCAGATCTGGCCACTGTTGGCAAAACAGCCAAAGGCCGCTCCATTCACGGCGTCCGTGATGTCGGCGTCGTCCAGAATGACCATGGGCGCCTTGCCACCGAGCTCCAGCACCACAGGCTTCAGGTACCTGGCGCAGGTCATGGCGATGATCTTGCCGACCTTGGTGGAGCCGGTGAAATTGACGCGGCGCACCGCCGGATGCGCCACGATGGCCTCCACCACGCCAGCCGCGTCAGCCGGTGCATTGGTGATGTAGTTCACCACGCCGGGCGGAAAGCCCGCCTCCTGGAAGGCCTCCACGATCAGCTGGTGCGTGCGCGGGCAGTTCTCCGAGCCTTTGAAGATCACGGTGTTGCCGCAGGCCAGCGGCGTGGCAATGGCGCGCACGCCGAGAATGACCGGTGCATTCCAGGGCGCAATGCCCAGCACCACACCCGCCGGCTGACGCACACCCATGGCCAGGCTGCCCGGCACGTCGGAAGGGATCACCTCACCGGCCACCTGCGTGGTCAGGGAGGCCGCTTCGCGGATCATGCCTGCGGCCAGCATCACGTTGAAGCCGGCCCACATGCCGGTACCACCCGTCTCGGCGCCAACTGCCTCGATGAACTGCGGTGTCTTGGCTTCCAGGGCATCGGCCGCCTTCAGCAGCAAGGCCCGCCGGGCGCTAGGGCCGGTCTGGCTCCAGCTCTTGAAAGCCTCGGCCGCCGCATCGGCTGCCATCGTGGCATCAGCGGGAGAGGCTGCGGGAGCCCGCGTGGCCACACTTCCATCGAGCGGGTTGCGGCGCTCGAAGGTCGCGCCTTTTTCGGCCGTCACTTTGAGGCCATTGATGAGCATGGACATGTCAGACATGATGAATCTCCTTCAGAAAAAAACAGGGGGTCACGCCGGCACCGGTACTGGCCGGCGCTGGACGTTTGCAGGGGGCTTGGTGTCCTTCTTGTCGGCACCCAGGTAGGCCTCGCGAACCACGCTGGAGCGCGCCAGCAATTTGGCCGGTCCACTGGCGACCAGCACGCCGCGCTCCATCACATAGCCGCGATCCGCCACGGCCAATGCCTTCTTGACGTTCTGCTCGACCATGAGCACGGTGGTGCCGGAATCCGCAATGCGCCGTGCGATGGTCATCAGCTCGTCCACCATCTTGGGTGCCAGCCCGAGCGAGGGCTCATCGAGCATCAGCAGGCGCGGCGCGCTCATCATGGCGCGGGCCACGGCCACCATCTGCTGCTCGCCACCGCTCATGGTGCCGGCCAGCTGGTGGGCGCGTTCACGCAGCTTGGGAAAGTCTTCGAACGCATGCTCCAGCCGGCGCACCCGCTCGGCCTTGCTCACGAGCCAGCCGCCAAGTTCGAGGTTCTCGGTCACCGTCATCTGCGGAAACAGCTGGCGCCCTTCGGCCACCAGCGCCATGCCACGCTGCACGATCTCGTTGGTTTTCGTAGGCAGCAAGGACTCATTGAGCAGCACCTCGCCGCGGCGCGGAATCAGCCCAGACAAGGCCTTGAGCAGGGTTGTCTTGCCTGCGCCATTGGGGCCCAGCACGACGGTCAGGCCGGGCCTGACCTCCAGCCGGAGATCCCGCAACACCATGAAAGGACCATAGCCAGCGCTCAGTCCATTGACCTTGAGGTGGGCGTGCCTGGCTCCGCCCAGCACAAACGGAGTGGGTTCAAACCACATCATGCGGCCACCTCCCCGTCTTCCACCATCTCGTCACCGAGATAGGCTTCGATCACCTCGGCATTACGCACCACTTCGGCCGGTGTGCCATCCGCAATCTTGCGGCCCTGGTGCAGCACGATCACACGTTCCACATAGTTCAGCAGCGTCGTCACGGCATGCTCGATCCAGACCACGGTCAGGTCCAGCTCATCGCGCATGCGCCGAATCAACTGGGCCATGTTGTCCACCTCGATTTCGGTCAGGCCCGCGGCCACCTCGTCGAGCAGCAGCATGCGTGGGCGCGTCGCCAGCGCCATGCCGATCTCCAACACACGCTGCTGCGAGGGGGTGATGGCACCGGCCGGCAACTCAGCCAGGCTGGACAGGCCGATGAGCGCCAGAATGCTGGCCTCGTCCCGCAGATGCCAGGAGCCCTTGCGATGGCGACCGGCAAACTTCAGGCCGAAGTCGATATTGGCCGCCACCGACATGTCGGCAAACACGCGCGGCGTCTGGAAGGTGCGTGCAATACCCGCGGCAGCATAGTGGTGCGGCGGCCGGCCTTCAAGGTTCTTGCCAGCCGCAATGAGCAGGCCCGAGGTTGGCGCGATCACACCCGAAATGGCATTGAAGAACGTGGTCTTGCCGGCGCCGTTGGGACCGATGATGCCGACCAGCTCACCCGGCCGGAAGGAAGCACTCACATGGTCCACTGCAACCAGCCCGCCGAAGCGCACGGTGATGTCGCGGGCTTCCAGAAAGACCTCAGACATGGCCGCCCTCCTTCGCCTCGGACTTGCCCAGCTGGCGCCACCACTGGCGACTGTCCTGCCACCAGCCGCGGAAAGTCTCCCCGCGCAGCGAGGCCAGGCCTCCAGGCAGGTAGAGCACGCTCAGGATGAGCAGCAGGCCAAGCGACATCATGTAAATCTGCGGAAACTCCAGACGCAATGTTTCCGCCAGCACGCTGAAAACGATGGCAGCAATCAGCGGACCCCAGAGCGTCATGGCGCCGCCGATCAGCGCGATCAGCACGGTCTGGAAGCCGATGAAAGGGTTGAACACGGTGTGCGGGTCTATATAGGTCCAGCGCACGGCCATGGCCGCGCCGATGGCGCCGGCAAAGGCGGCCGTCATGGCGAAGCCGATGATCTTGATGAGCCGCGTGTTCAGGCCCAGGGTCTGCGCGCGTTGCTCGTCGGCACCGATGCCCATGAGGGCCAGGCCAAAGCGGTTGCGCCGCACGATGATGGACAGCAGCACGGAGAGCACTGCCAGCGCCAGTACCGTGAGGTAAATGGTGTCGCGCTCGGGCACCACGGTCAGCACCCGGCCAACCGTGCCGGAGACCTTTTTCTCGAAGTAGGTCACGGCATGCATGATGAGTTCGGTCATGCCAAAGGTCAGCACCGCGAAGTAGGTGCCGCGCAGATGCAGCACGGCCGCGCCCATGATGAGGGCCACCACCACGGCCGCACCGGCCCCCATCAGAATGGATTGCACCCAGCCATACTCTGCCAGCAGCAGCGCGCTGCTGTAGGCGCCAATGCCAAAGAAGGCCGAGGTCGCCAGTGACAAATAGCGCGTGCTGCCGCAGAACAGTCCCCAGCTCGTGGACAAGGCCACGTACATCAGGCAGGTCAGCGCCATGGACACGGCGAACTCGCTGGCATAGTGCGGCAGCGCCAGCGCCCAGCCCGTAAAAGCCAGCAGTACCAGCAGGTCGCGAATCAGAAATTGACGGGAGTTCATGGGCCCCCCACGCTTGTCATTTCATGATCTGCACGGCCCCCCAAGGGGGCTTTCGCATCTTGGAGCGGTCCGGCGATGCTCATGCTTTCCTCCCTTTGCGGGCAAACAAACCTTCGGGCCGCAACAGCAGCACCGCAATGAACACGGCATAGGACAGCAAGGCCTTGAGGGAAGGGTTGCTGAAGTGCATGCCCAGCGCCTCGATCACGCCCAGCAGCAGGCCGCCCAGCAAGGCGCCGCTCATGCTGCCAAAGCCACCCAGCGTGATGACGATCAGTGCCGTCACGGTATAGGGCTGGCCCATGTAGGGCGTGATGGTGTAGGCCATGGACAGCAGGCTGCCCGCCACGCCAGAGAGCCCGAGGCCAATGCCGAACATCAAGGGATGCAGGCGCTGTGTGTCGATGCCGACCAGCTGAGCGCCCACGGGCGACTGCATCAGCGCGCGTACGCCCTTGCCCAGCAGCGTCATCTTCAGCAGCACGATCAAGGCCCCGCTGAACAGCAGCGCCAGCCCGAACACCAGCAGCTTGTTGCCCGCAAACTGGGCGTCACCGATCTTCACCGGGTCCGTCAGGTAGTCATAGCCACGCAGGTTGCCGCCCCACATCCAGGAGACAAAGTTCTGCACCAGGAACATCAGGCCGAAAGCCACCATCAAACCGCGGGCTTCGAAAATATCCAGGTTGGGCGAGGTCTCGGTAAGGCGGCGAAAGCACAGGCGATGCACCACCAGACCGAGCGCCATGAGAATGAGAAAGGACACCGGCACCATGAGCAGCGGCGAAAAGCCGAAGCTGGCATGCGCCATCCAGGTCAGGTAAGCGCCCACCATGAGGAACTCGCCGTGCGCGATGTTGAGAATGCGCATGAGCCCATACTGAAGATTCAGTCCGAGCGCAACAAGCGCATAAATGCCGCCGGTGATGAGACCGGAGGCAATGAGTTCTAGCCAGGCAGAGAGTGACATGTTCAGAGACCGTCCCGTCCAGCCCGGCGTGACGGCCGGGCATGGGCAGGGACAAAACAACTTCTAAAAATACGCGGGCGTAACGCCCGCGTCGCCGCATTTACTTCCAGGCAGGCTTGCTCGGATTGAGCTTGGCAGTGGCCACCTTGGGCGGCCACACCACCTCGAACTCGCCGTTCTGCCACTGGCCCACGGTACCCGGTGTGGCGGTGTTCTCGCTGCCGGTGAATTTCACGTCGCCAATGATGGTCTTGTGCGTCGTATTGGCCACGTAGTCGCGGATCGCCTTGCGGTCCAGCCCGTTCCTGGCCACGGCATTGGTGAGGATTTCCAGCGCCGCCCAGCAGTGACCGCTGGCCCAGCGATCGGGCTCCTTGCCGCCAAACTTCTTGGTGTGCGCATCGAAGTAGGCCTTGGCGCCCGGGCTGGTCTTGCTGTTCCAGGAGCCCATGCCCAGCACGCCTTCGGCACCGGCGGGCGTCATCACGTTGCGGTAGAGCTGGAAGGCCGTACCGACCGAGGCGTAATAGAACTTCGGATTGAAGCCCACTTCCTTGGACTGCTTGCTCGCCAGAATGGTGTCCGGCGGGTAGCTGAAGCCGATGAAGGCATCCGGGTTCTTGTCCTTGATGGAGCGCAGCACGGGCGAGAGGTCCTTGATGTCGCCGGGGTAGCTTTTTTCCTCCACCAGCTGGATGCCGGTGCCCTGCACGGCGACTTTGAGGGCCGCATAGTTTTCAAGACCAAACAGGTCGTCCACGTAGACCACAGCCGCCGTTTTCACACCGTTGGCCACCAGCATGTCCACCAGCGCACCGACCATGGGGCCGGGCTGCTGCAGCATCAGGAAGAAATACGGCAGCTTCATCTCGACCAGCTTCTTGGACAGCGCCGTGGGTGCCAGCAAGGGGTAGCCAAAGCGGTTGGCAAGAGGCGCCACCGCAAAGTTCGCGTTCGAGCCCCATGGCGGCAGGATCAGGTCCACCTTGTCGCTGCCCATGAGCTTCTCATAGGAGCGCACGCAGGTCTCGATGTCGCTGCGGTCGTCGGAGCTGATCAGCTCGATCGGCCGCTTGACGCCCTTGACGTTCAGACCACCCGCAGCGTTCTGCTGCTCGGCCCACAAAAGGTAGTTGGGCTCCTGGCTGATCTGCGCGCCGCCCGTCCAGGGGCCCGTGCGGGCAATGGCATAGCCCACGCGCACAGGCGGCTGGGCGGCCAGCAAATGGGGCGCAAAGGTGGCAGCGCCGACCGTGGCGGCAGCCCCCTTGAGCAAGGTACGTTTGGATTGTTGAACCATGGTGTCTCCTTTATAAGAGCCCCTGAGGGACATTGGAATTCAATGCTAGCCAGCGAGGCGGGACTCTGCTTTGCTCAGCGTGCACAAGCTGCTTGCCGCAGCGTGCAAACTTACTGGGGATAACCCTAGGCCCCGGCAAGCGACAGCGTTCTATCCTGCGCCCATAATCAACTGATGATCCCGTCACCCCTGCACCGGAGACACGCATGACCGCCTCCTCGCTCGTATCCACGGACGATTTCGCGCCACGCGAGCGAGCGCCCGTCTGGCGCGAGTGGATCTGGAAGCATTTCGGCGGGCTGGAGTCCGACCTCTATGGCGATACGGATTTCGACGGCCAGATGGCCTCAGCCCGTGCTGGCGACATCATTCTCACCAAACTCGAAGCCAACCGTCACCGTGTGGTGCGCACGCAGGACATGGTGCGCGCCAGCGAAGCCGGCTACCTCAAGATCGTTGCACCCATGCGCGGCCGTGCCGGCGTGGAGCAGATGGGGCGCCAGGCCTGGGTCAGCCCCGGCGCCTGGACGATTTACGACACCACCGGCAGCTACGCCGTGGCGAATCCCGAGCGCGTGGAACATCTCATCGTCATGGTCCCGAAGGCGCAGATGGTTGAGCGTGGCCTGCGGCTGGATGCGCTGATGGCGCGTCACGTCGGCGGCGCCAGCGGCATCTCGCGCGTGGCTTTGGCCACCATGCGCAGCACCTACCAGGAGTTGCCCAACATGAGCGCCTCTGCGGCCCACGGCGCCGGCGAGCTCATCGCCCAGTTGGTGCGCCTGTCGCTGATCGAGCTCGCCGGCCAGGCCACCTCCATGACCCAGCGCGAAGCGCTGAAAGACCGCATCCGCGGTTACGTGGCGCTGAACCTGCGCGACCCCAAGCTGTCGATCGACCAGATTGCCCACGCCCTCAACTGCAGCAAACGGCACCTCTACAACGCCTTTGCCGAAGAAGATGAAACCCTGGCCAGCCACATCCAGCGCCTGCGTCTCGATGCCTGCCTGCGCGAGCTGCAGCATTCGGCCGCGCTGGAGCGCCCGATCACCGACATCGCGCTGTCCTGGGGCTTCAGCAATCCCTCCCATTTCAGCCGCGTATTCCGGGAACACACAGGCCTGAGCCCGAGCGAGTTCCGCCACCAATCGCTCACCGCGTCCCAGAGGCGACTGCAGACGCATTGAAAATCGTCTGCAATGGTGGCAAACGCGGCCGCCCCTGAGCCGCCCGACAAGGAGACACCATGCATATTCCCTCACTCAAAGAAGTTGTCAGCGCCGAAGAATGGCAGTTGCGCTGTGACCTGGCCGCCTGTTACCGACTGGTGGCTGCCTACGGCTGGAGCGACCTGGTCTTCACCCACGTCAGTGCCCGCATTCCCGGACCAGAGCACCATTTCCTCATCAACCCCTACGGCCTGATGTTCGACGAAATCACGGCCTCCAGCCTGGTGCGCATCGACCAGGATTGCAACAAGCTCAGCGACTCCACTTTCCCGGTCAACCCGGCTGGCTTCGTGATCCACAGCGCGATCCACCAGGTCCGCGAAGACGCGGGCTGCGTGCTGCACACCCACACCCGCGCCGGCGTGGCGGTGAGTGCGCAGAAATGCGGCGTGTTGCCCATCAGCCAGCAGTCCACCTTCGTGCTGGGCTCACTCGCTTATCACGACTATGAGGGCGTGGCCCTGAACGAAGGGGAAAAGCCGCGCCTGCAGGCCGACCTCGGCAGCGCCAATTTCCTGATGCTGCGCAACCATGGCCTGCTGACCGTGGGCAAAACCATTGCCGATGCGTTTCTGTCGATGTACATCTTCGAGAACACCTGCCGCATCCAGCTGGATGCCCAGGCCGGCGGCGAGCTGGTTCAGGTCAACCCGCACATCCTCAACGGCATCGCCAGCGTGATGAAGACCGCCACCGCCGGCATGGGCGCCGCACTGGCCTGGCCCGCGCTGCTGCGCAAGCTCGATCGCATGGACCCCAGCTACGCGACCTGAGGCGGCGTCCGGCAACAAGCTGTTTGCTATTATTTTAATAGCTGTACGCCCTTTCCCGACAGGGGCTACTTGCCAAAAAGCTTCTTGAAACCTTCGCCGACCTTATCTCCCACCGAGGCACCGGCGCCCGTGCCCACCCCGGGCAGCAACACCGTGCCGATGGCCGCGCCAATCATGGCCGAACGCGACAGCGTCACCTCGGGCGCATCGATGGTGCCGCCTACGACCAGCGGGACACCCACAGCGCCGCCCAGCTCCACACTGACGCGGCCGCTGAGCTGCTTGTTCGGCGCAATGGCCACGCCGCCATTGGCGCTCAACACACCCGAGCTGGCCACCAGGTTATTGAGCTGCACAGCCCGCCCCTGGGTGATGACCTGACCGGCCAGCGTGTCCAGCCGGGTCTCGCCGCCGCGGCTGATGCCCACCGTCGTGACCGCCTTGGCCAGGTCGATGCCATGCAGCACGGCGCCCTTCACCGTGAAGGTCGACTGGGTCTGCAGCGCATCGAGCAATGCGCTGGGCTTGCTGGTGCGCGCTGACAGCGTGGTGGTGGCTTCGAGCAGGCCACTGAGCGGCTGCGCCGTTTTGCTTTTCACCGACGCATCTGCTGCTGTCAGCACCGCCACTTCCACGCCGCGGGTCTGCAACTGTCCCTTGAGCAGGAATTCCTGCCCGGGCCGGGCGGCTGACTGCAACTCGATGCGGCCTTTGATCGTGCCACCGCCTGCCAGCACCTCCACCTGCCAGGCCTGCCCGGTATCACGCTGCAGTTGAAGCCGGCTCCCTTGCAAGCGGCCCTTGAGCATTTCCAGCGTCATGTTCTGCGGCAAGCCATCCGCGCTCAGATCGGCTTGGGCCGAGATGGTCAGGGCCACGCCCTTGGCATCCACCCAGCTCAACTCTTCGAGCAGTGTGCGGCGCGGCAGCAAGGCCAGCGGCAAATCACCCTCTTCCTCTAGTTTGGTCTTGGCTTCCTGCTTCTTTTTTTGCAGCAACATCAACACCGCATCGAGCGCCGGCTGCGGCAGCACGGCACGGCGCACGACCAGCGTCGCCGGTGCGAGCTGTCCACGCAGCAGATCGGCCCAGACCGGCCGAACTTCTACCCGCTCGATGCTCAGCGCCGGCTTTGTCTGCAGCCGGATACCCTCCACCACCAATGCAGGCAATGGCCAGACCGTCACCGCCAAACCGCCCAGCTTGACATCCACACCGAGCGCCTGGCTCATCTCATGCTCGGCACGCAGCCTGAAGTCCCCGGTACCGAGCCAGCGATGCAACGCAAACAAGGCGCCCGCCAGCAGCAACAGCCCCAGCAGCAAGGCGATCAGCAGCCATTTGACAAGTGGTTTCATAACGGCATTTTGCACCTGCGCATGGCCGCGAGCCATGCCCCCAGCAAGAATACGCCTGAGCAGCTAGCATCGGGGCCGGTACGGTGACGTACACCCGATTTTTCCCCATTCAAAGGATTTCTGATGAAGCTCTATTACTCCCCCGGCGCCTGCTCGCTGTCGCCCCACATCGCCCTGCACGAGTCAGGCCTGGCCTTCGAGGCCATCGCAGCGCCTACCAAGACCCACCAGCTGCCCGATGGCACCGACTACTACAGCATCAATCCGCTGGGTTATGTGCCGCTGCTCGAACTCGACAATGGCCTGCGCCTGCGCGAAGGCCCGGCCATCGTGCAGTACATCGCCGATCTGGTACCGGCCAAAAACCTCGCCCCCGCCAACGGCACCTTCGAGCGCTACAGGCTGCAGGAGTGGCTGACGTTCATCGGCACCGAGTTGCACAAGGGCTTTTCACCCTTGTTCAACCCCGCCATGCCGCAGGAAGCCAAAATCCTGGCCAAAGACAGATTGCTGTCACGTCTGCAATGGGTCGATGGCGAACTTGCCGGCAGGAACTACCTGATGGGCGACAACTTCAGCGTGGCCGATGGTTACCTGTTCACGGTGGCCAGCTGGGGCAAGCACGTGGGCGTGGACATCTCCGGCATGTCCCACCTCGGCGCCTACCTGGCCCGCCTAGCGGCCCGTCCGGCCGTACAGGCGGCACTCAAGGCCGAGGGCTTGCTCAAGTAAGCTGCGGTGAAAAATCCCGCATCACCTCGTCACCTCTTTGCGACGGGTGATGCGCGCAGGTTCCCGAGGCCACGGCGTCACCCAAGTGACAAGCTCGGACATTGAAAAATTCCGGCACGGCACAAACTGCTTGCGATGCGTTGCTGGCTATCCGGCTCAGCGGCTCAGCCTGCCCGGGGTACTGCACACAAAACAGCGCCCTGTCCTGGGCAAGGCTATCCGTCAGCCCGTACGCTGGGCCTGTTTTCCCCTCATTTCCTGTTTGATTGTTCAGAAAGCCTCCATGACCTCACTGTTCGAACCCGTCCAAGTCGGCGCCCTCTCCTTGTCCAACCGCATCGTGATGGCCCCGTTGACCCGCAACCGTGCCCCCGACGCCTTGCCGACACCGCTGATGGCCACCTACTATGCCCAGCGCGCCTCGGCTGGCCTCCTCATTTCAGAAGCCACCGCCATCAGCCACCAGGGCCAGGGCTATGCCGACGTACCCGGTCTGTATGGCAGCGAACAGCTCGACGGCTGGAAGCAGGTGACCAGGGCCGTGCATGATGCCGGCGGCAAGATCGTGGTGCAGCTGTGGCATGTGGGCCGTGTCTCGCACACGGACTTGCAGCCCCATGGCGGCAAGCCGGTTGCCCCGTCCGCCATCACCGCCAAGACCAAGACGGTACTGATCAAGGACGGCGTGCCGGCATTTGTGGAGACTTCCGAGCCGCGCGCGCTGGACGCCAGCGAGTTGCCCGGCATCGTGCACACCTACCAAGCGGCCGCTCGCAATGCCGTGGAAACCGCCGGCTTTGACGGCGTGGAAATTCATGCGGCCAACGGTTACCTGCTCGACCAGTTCCTCAAAACGGGCTCCAACCAGCGCACCGATGACTACGGTGGCAGCATCGAAAACCGTGCACGCCTGCTGCTGGAAGTGGTACGTGCGGTCACAGACTCCATTGGCGGCCAACGCACCGGCATCCGCCTGTCACCGGTGACCCCGGCCAACGATGTTTTTGACGCCGAGCCACAAGCCCTGTTTGACTATGTGGTGCGCCAGCTAGCCACCCTGGACCTGGCCTACATTCATATCATTGAAGGTGCTACTGGCGGTCCGCGCGAGTTGCCCGATCGACCCTTTGACTATGCGGCGCTGCAATCGGCTTACCGCGAGGCAGGTGGCAAGGGTGCCTGGATGGTCAACAATGGCTATGACCAGGCGCTGGCCGAAAAGTCTCTCGCAGAAGGCGCCGATCTGGTGGCCTTTGGCCGGCCGTTTATCGCTAATCCCGACATGGTGCAACGGCTCAAACTGGGCGGCCCTTTCAACGAACTGGAACGCAGCACGCTCTATGGCGGTGGTGAAAAGGGCTACACCGACTACCCGGTGCTGGCCTGAGGATTCAGCGCCCGTGCTCCTCGGCGGGCCACAGGCGGTGTGAATCCACCAACACCCGGCTCACGGCCTCCAGCGCATCCCAACGGGCGCTGTCTGCGGCTTGCGCGGCTTCCACCGCTGCGCGGCGCGCCTGCAGGGCCTCGGTCAGGGTCAGCTCCGCGAGACCATAGGCCTTGATGCCCAGCTGGGCCACTTGCGCCATCGATTGCTGAACTGCCAACAAGCGCCGGGCCACCGCGATGGCCTGGCTGGCCTGTGTCACGGCGCGCTCGGCTGCCGCTTCCACACGCTGACGCGTCTGGTGCAGGCGCTGCTCGGCAACATCGGCCAGGGCCAGGGCGGCACGCTGGTCCGCCTTGCGGTGCGCACCCGCCAGCGGAATCGTCACATACACCCCGAGTACCGTTTCCTGACCACCCCGCTCACGCGCTGCCCGCACACCCAGCATCGGGTCCGGGCGCGCATCAAGCTGGGCCCGCTCGCTTTGCAGGCGAGCCATGTGAAACTCGGCCTCTGCCAGCTCAACTTCGTGGTTGTCCTCCAGGATGCGCTTGAGCCATAGTTGCGGATCGCCAGGCAATTGCAAGGTCTCAAATGACAAGTCAGCGCTGGTCGAAAGCGTGTCGATGGCAATGCCTGGAAAGCGCTTTTGCAACTCACTGCGTTGCGCCTGCTCACGCCCCTGGGCCTGCTGCAGTGCGGCCATGGCCCGGTCGAGTTCTGCCTGCGCAGTCATCTGATCCATGCGCGGCGCATCGCCCGCCTTGACGCGACGCTGCGCCACGGCCAGCTGCTCATTTGCCAGCGCCGTCTGCTGTAAAAGCAGGGCCACACTCCCTCGCTCACGTTGCCAGCCATACCAGCTGGCAATCAGGCTGCGTACCGCCTCATGCCAGGCATCGGCGTAGCCCAGTTCGCCGGCCAGCACCCCGGCTGCACCCAGCTCACGGTCCTTCTCCGCCTTGCCGCCCCAGCGAATGCTGCGCTCCATCGCCAGCTCGCCCTCGGCATACTGCTGCCCGGTGGTCTCGCGACGCTGCTGCGTGCCCGCCTTGAGATTCCATTCGTAGACACCGGCTTCCAGCCGCTGGCCGCGCGCCTGCGCCACGGAAGCCCCGGCACGCGCCAGCTGCACCTGCGGCAAGGCCGCTATCACCTGCCGCGTTGCGGCAACTGGCGGCAAGGACAGGTACGGCAACAGGGCAACGGTGTCATCCGTCGCGGACGCTGTCACCGCAGCCTGCGCCGCAGGTGTGTCAGCCAGCGAAGCCAGGGTCAGGCCCCCGATCAGGATGCCGAAGGCCAGATGCCTTGCCTGCAAGCTCAAGCTGCTCATGCCAGGCTCCCAAAAGCCTGCAAGGGCACCGCCCAGTAAAACACCTGGGGGGCCTTCAGCACAGCACGCAGCTTTGCCAACAGCGGCCCCACATCCTCGCTGCGCATCACCACATAGACCAGAACCCGGCGCGCACGCCCTTCGACCCGCTCCATCATGGTTGTCAGTGGTACATCCCCGCCGAGGCCCTGACCGTGCACCACGGAGAACCCGGGTACCAACGCTTTGTGTTCACGCAGCAGGTCGAGCATTTCCTCCTCGAGCGCCAGCGGAAAAGCGATCATCAGCTGACAGCTCTGGCCGGCCTCAGCACAGGCATTGAAAGGGGTAACAGTATCTTGGTTCATGATGTCGCAGCCACGCCAAAACGGCGGTAAAGAATGGGCAAAAGCACCAGCGTGAGCAGCGTGGCACTGAACAGCCCGCCGATCACCACCACCGCCAAAGGCCGCTGGATCTCTGAGCCAGGCCCGGTGGCCAACAGCAGCGGGATCAGGCCCAGCGCGGTGATGCTGGCCGTCATCATCACAGGCCGCAGGCGCCGCAAGGCCCCTTGCCGCACAACCTCGGCCATCGAGGCACCCCGCGCCAGCATCTGGTTGAAATGGGTCACCATCACCAGGCCATTGAGCACGGCAATGCCCATGAGCGCAATGAAGCCGACCGAGGCCGGCACCGACAGGTATTCGCCCGACACGGCCAGAGCCACCACACCACCGACCAGTGCAAACGGAATATTCACAAACACCAGCAGGGCCTGGCGCATCCGGCCCAGTGTCGCAAACAGCAGCAACACAATCAAGCCCAGCACCACCGGCACCACCAGCGCCAGCCGCGCCGCGGCGCGCTGCTGGTTCTCGAACTGTCCACCCCAGGTAATGTGAACCCCGGGGCCCAGCACCACATTCTTGGCGACGGCGGTCTTAGCCTCCTCGACAAAGCCCACGAGGTCACGGCCGCGCACATTGGCCCGCACCACGGCCATGCGGGAGGAGTTTTCACGGTCGATTTTCACCGGCCCGTCCGTGATGTCCAGCTTGGCCACATGGCTCAGCGGAATTGACTGCCCGTCGGCCAGCGGCAGGCGCAACTGCGAAAACGCTGCGGGCGACATCTGCAAGCCGCTGTCACCGCGCACAATCAGGGGAACACGCCGACCGTCCAACAGCACGGTGCCAACCGGTCGACCTTCTACCAGCGTCCGCAGGTCATTCTGGACTTGTTCGGCACTCATCCCCAGGCGCCCCACCGCCACGCGGTCGATAGTCAGCTTGAAATACTGGACTCCCTCATTCTTGACCGTGATGACGTCCTCGCTGCCCTCAATGCCCGAGATCGCCTTGACCACCTGGTCTGCCAGCTGGCCCAGTCTCTGGGAGTCGTTGCCAAATATCTTCACCGCGACATCGCCGCGTACGCCGGACAGCATCTCGGAGGTCCGCATCTCGATGGGTTGGGTAAAGCTCAGGTTGATGCCGGAAAACTCCGCCCCCACCTTGCGAATCTCGTCAAGCAGCGCCTCCTTGGTCGCAAAACGCCACTCGCTGCGTGGTTTGAGCACCAGAAAAGTGTCGGTCTCGTTCAGCCCCATCGGGTCCAGCCCCAGCTCATCCGACCCCACACGGGCCACGATGCTGCGCACCTCCGGCACCGCTTCCATGACCCGGCGCTGCAGGGCCTGGTCCATCGCGACCGAAGTTGCAAGGTTGATGGAAGGCAACTTCTCAACCTGCATGATGATGTCGCCCTCATCCAGCGAA
Source organism: Gammaproteobacteria bacterium (assembly GCA_018815325.1). Classification (GTDB taxonomy): domain Bacteria; phylum Pseudomonadota; class Gammaproteobacteria; order Burkholderiales; family Burkholderiaceae_C; genus JAHIYE01. The sequence goes on from JAHIYE010000001.1 coordinate 96,739, forward strand.
GGCATGAAGGATTTGCCAACCTGCGTATACAGCACCATGGCGCCCAGCAGCGCGGCACCCGAGATCACCACCACCAGCCGGCCATGGTCCAGCGCCCAGTCCAGCAGTCGCGCATAGCCACGTTCCAGCCAGCGCACCAGCCATGGCGACGCATGCTGACCCCCGTGCAGGAAAAAGGAAGCCAGTACCGGGATGACCGTGAGCGACAGCAACAACGAGGCCGCCAGGGCAAACACGATGGTGAAGGCCACGGGGGCGAACAGCTTGCCCTCCAGCCCCTGCAAGGTCAGCAGAGGCACGAACACCATCATGATGATGAGCATGCCAGAGGTCACCGGCAAGGCCACCTCCTGCACCGCGCGATAGACATCGTGCAATTGCAGCTTGCCTGCGGGCGTGGGTCGCGCCTGCAGGTTTTCCACCACCACCACGGCCGCATCCACCAGCATGCCGATGGCAATTGCCAGGCCGCCCAGCGACATCAGGTTCGCCGACAGATTGAATTGCTTCATCAGGATAAAGGTTCCCAGCGCCGACAGCGGAAGAATCAGGGCCACCACCAGCGCAGCGCGCAGATTGCCCAGGAACAGCAAAAGCAATACCAGCACCAGCACGATCGCCTCACCCAGCGCCTTGGACACGGTGCCCACCGCACGCTCAACCAGGTCACCCCGGTCATAGAACGGCTTGACCGAGAGCCCAGGAGGCAGGGTTTTGCTGATCAGCGCCAGCCGGTCCTTGACGTCACGCACCACCTTCTGTGCATTGGCGCCGCGCAAACCCAGGACCAGCCCCTCGACCGCCTCGTGCTGACCGTCCTGGCTCACGGCGCCGTAGCGCGTGAGGCTGCCCATGCGAACCTGTGCCACGTCGCCCACCCGAACGGCGAGTCCGTCACGGCTGAGCACGGCAATGGCGCGAATGTCATCCAGGTCACGAATGCTGCCATCGCTGCGCACCAGCAGCGACTCTTCACCGCTGGACAGGCGACCGGCCCCATCGTTGCGGTTATTGGCAGCCAGGGCGGCCTGCAACTGTTCCAGCGAGACACGTCGCGCGGCCAGTGCCGCGACGTCCGGCACCACCTCGAAGGCACGCGCATGGCCACCCAGCGAATTGATGTCCGCCACACCGGCAATGCCGCGCAGCTGTGGCCGGATCACGGTGTCCAGCAAGGTGCGCTTCTCGGTCAGCGACGCATCACCTTCAATCGTGAACATGAACATCTCGCCCAGTGGCGTGGTGATGGGTGCCAGGCCACCCGAGAGTCCCGCCGGCAAGTCCGCCATCACGCCGGAAAGCCGCTCGCTCACCTGCTGACGGGCCCAGTAGATATCGGTGCCGTCTGCAAAGTCCAGTGTGATGTCGGCAATTGCATACTTGCTTTGGGAGCGCAGCACCGTCTGGTAAGGCAAGCCCAGCAACTCCTGCTCAATCGGAATGACCACGCGCGACTCCACCTCGGCCGGCGTCATGCCCGGCGCTTTCAGGATGATCTTGACTTGCGTAGTCGACACATCTGGAAAGGCATCAATCGGCAGGTCTCGAAAAGCCAGCAAGCCGGCCCCCACCAGACCCAGCGTCAGCACCAGGACCAGCAGCCTTTGCGACAGCGAAAAAGCAATCAGGCGTCCCAGCATCATTTCCCCACGGCTGTTGCAGACGGCGTCGCCGCCTCAGGACCCAGCCCCAACCAGGCGCCCTTGATCGCAGCAACGCCCTTCACTGCCACCTGGTCGCCAGCCTTGAGCCCGGACACAATGGGCGTGTCAGCCCCGCCGCCCTTGCTCGTGACAACCTGTGTCGCACGAAATCCGGTGGGCGTGCGCACAAACACGTATTCATGACCGGCATGCTGCACCACGGCCTGGGCCGGCACGCGCAGCACCGCGGCCGTCTCACCGGCCCGTGTCCCCTGGCCCTGGGTACGCACTTGCACGAACTGGTTGATACGCAGGCAATCCTCATCACCTGTCAGTTCTGCGCGCAGCATGATGCTTTGCGTTGCAGCACTGACCTGGTTCGAGATCGCCACCAGCCGGGCCGGCTGTTGGCATCCGTCAACATCGAGTCGATCGCCCACCCGCAGAGCCGGCGCCAGCTGCGCAGAGACCTGCAAGTCGATAGCCAGCCGCCCGGAGCGGCCCACGCGAACCACCAAACTGCCCGCCTCCAGCCGCTGGCCGGGCATCACGCTCTGTTCCAGCACCATGCCCACCACGGGGGCGGTCAGTGTCAGCAAAGGAGATAACGTGGAGGTGGACAGCGCCTTGGCCAATGCCGCGTCGTTCACGCCGGCCAGGCGCAAAGCCTGGCGACGCTCACGCGCCGCCAGCGCCGCCATGTCATATTGCGCACGCGACTCATTGCGCCGGTGCTCGGACACGATGCCATCGGCAAACATCTGTTCATCGCGCTGCGCCTTGCCCTGCGCCAGCCGGGCCTGCGATTCGGCCATCAGCCACTCACGCTGCCACTCCACCAACTGGGGGCTCATGATGCTCGCGACCGGCTGACCTGCCCGCACGGACTGCATGGGCGTCACCAGCACGCTCTGCACCACGCCTGCCACCGGCATGCTCACCACTTCACTGTGCTGTGCCGGCAAAACCACCGTGCCTTGCAAAAAAACAATGCCAGCGCCCACACCCTGCGCCTGCACCGCGCTTGTCGTGACCCCCGCACCCGCGTCGAGATTTTTGTTCCACGCAATGTCATCCGCCGATGTGGCGGCAATACACGCACCTGCCAGGCCGGTCAGCAGGAACAGAGGGACAAGTCCGCGTGGCTTCAAGGGGAAATGGAATAGAGGAAACATAGCAATACAGAAGTGGTGTCAGGCACATCGTGCCAAAGATAAACTTCACTCTACCGTAACGACCTGGATGTTTGATTAAACTTTTCTTAACAAACGCCTCAAAGCATCCTGTCCGGCGTCCACCGCAAGCCGAAGGACACCAGCGCACGGCCCCGTTGCCATGGAACTGCTGCTCCACGGTGGCACCAACCTGAACCAGACTGGGAATGATTGCAAAACGCATTCGCGTTTGTCGCGCGGGCACACCCGGTCACCACCAAAGGGCTTTGCTATCGGAGCCCAGCGCGACCTATGCGTCCAGGCTAAAGAGCAGACGCAACGGGCGAGAAATCCGGAAAACTTTCATGCGGCAACGTCAGGTTCAGCCCCCGCCGCCAAAGCGTGTGGAGCGGGCGCGGTGCGAAAGGTCAGGCTGGCACGCAGCCCCAGGCCTTGCACTGGCTGACCCAGTTTAAAACCGGCATGCATCACGTCAGCAAACCGGGACACGATGGCCAACCCCAGTCCGGCCCCCTCGCCCAGCCGGGTCTGTGCTGCACCGCGTGCGCCGCGTTGCATCAGATGCTGTTGCTCTTCGGGCGTCAAACCCGGCCCGTTGTCGACCACCGACAAGGTCACAGCACCCTGCTCTTGCAGGAGTACCACCGTGACGGTGCTGGCCCGTCCTGCGGGCGCCCGGCCATAGCGCAAGGCGTTGTCGATCAGATTCCCGAGCACCCCCTCAACCAAAGCCGCATTGCCTTGCACGCGCACCGCTTGCTCGATGCCCTGCACGCCCAGATCAACGCCCGCCGCATCCGCACGGCCAAGGTAGCGCAGCACGGTATCCCGCACGATCTCATCGAGCGCGATGGTCTCCGTCACCAGGCCCACCTCCGCCTCCTCCACCAGCGCCAAAGAGAGCAACTGCTCCACCAGCCGACTGGCCCGAGCCTCGCTGGCACCGATACGCCGCAGTTGCTCGCGCCAGACCGCAGGATCCTGTTGCGCCAGCCCATATTCAGTCAATGCGCGAATGCCTGCCAGCGGTGTGCGCAACTCATGCGCGACATTGCCTGAAAACTCCCGCTGGGCCCGCATGCTCTGCCGCACACGGTCCAGCAGGGCATTGATGGCCATGCCGAGCTTTTCCACATCACTGGAGGTGGCCGTGACCGTGACAGGCGTGAGATCGAGCGCATCGCGCTGGTTCACCGACTGCTGCAGCTGGCTAAAAGGCCACAGATCCCTGCCAATCACCCTTCTCAGCCACCAGGCCAGCAGCGCCAGCAACAGCAACTGGGGCACCACGGAATACAGCAGCACCAGATGCAGCAGCTCTTCGCGGCTACCGGTCGTCAATGCCACCACCACATCGAAAACTGCAGGTTCGGTGCGCCGCAACGCCACACTGCGCAGCTCCCGGCCCTGGTAGCTGATGTCGGAAAACCGCGTCATGGAATTGCCCAGCGGTCTGGGCGCATTCAAACCGGGATGGCCGGCGATGACTGAGCCATCCTCGCGGAAGATCGCAAAAAACACCCGCTCGCTCTGGTCAAACAGCAGCGTGCTCATTTCGCCGGATGACAGCTCCAGTGCCAGCCCGCCTGGATGGGACTTGACCTTGGACGCGATCGCATAGGCATCGTCCAGCAGCGCACGGTCCAGTGCTTTTTCGGCGAAGAAGGAGGCAACCCCCACGGTCACCGCCGTCCCCAGCAACCAGGTCAGCGCCAGCGGCACCATCACGTGCTGCACCAACCGCGCCCGCAAGGAGGGCCGGCGGGAATCTTCAGGTGCGTCAGTCATGCCCACCCGGTGCGGCGGACTCCTCCGAACCTGGCTCCAGTATGTAGCCCAGTCCGCGCAGCGTACGGATATGCGCACCACTGCCCGACAGCTTCTTGCGCAGACGCGAGACGAAGGCCTCCAGCGCATTGCCCGCCAAGGCCTCGTCAAAGCTGGAGAGCTTGTCTGACAAGGCCTGCTTGCTGACGACACGGCCAGGTGGCGTGATGAGCTCCCACAACACTTCAAACTCGCGCGCCGGCAACTCCAGCGCCGCTGCCCCCACAGAAAATCGCCTCGTCTTGCGATCCAGTGACAAAGCGCCGACAACCAGCATGTCATCCGTGCCATGCGCCCGGCGCACCAGCGCACGCAAGCGTGCCTCGACCTCGGCGAGTTCAAACGGTTTGCCCAGGTAATCATCGGCACCCGCATCGAGACCGGCAATGCGCTCTTCCGTGCGGTTGCGCGCGGTAAGCACCAGCACCGGCGTGCGGTCACCCCGGGCGCGCGCCTCACGCAAGGCTTGCAAGCCGCTGCCATCGGGCAGATTCAGGTCCAGCAGCACGGCATCAAAGGGCTGCACGCGCCAGAAGTGGACAGCAGCATCCCGGGTCTCGGCCACATCCACCCGATGGCCGGCATCACACAGGCTGCGCAGCATGACATCGCGCAAGACGGCATCGTCTTCGACCAGCAGGATTCTCATGTGATCTGTCCTGAGCGGGAGTGTGATCTACGCATTTTTACCAATAGAAAAGTCAGTCGGCGGTCAGTCAGCGCTGCTGACAATCTGGCCATGAGCATACGACAGTTCCTATTCATTTCAAGTCTTGTGCTGACCCTGCAGGCACAGGCGCAGACCCCCGGAAAAACCACGGTATCGCTGAATCAGGCCCTGCAGGCAGCCCGCAGCAACCTCGATGTGACACTGGCCAGTCATAACCTGAGTGCTGCCAGGGCCGACGAGCTCAGTGCCAACCGCTCGCCTTTTCCCAGCCTGACCGCCAAGCTAGGTGCCATGGACCTGCAAAACGGCATCGGCGGCGGCAGTCTCCTGAGCGAAAAACGCGTGGACAAATCCATCGGCCTGGACTGGACCTGGGAGCGGGGCAACAAGCGCGAATTGCGAACCCTGAGCGCCCGGCGTAATGCGGATGCAGCCCAGGCCGACCTGGAAGAAGTCCGCACACAACAACTGCTCGCCAGCTACGCCGGATTTTTCGACCTGCTGACCGCACAGGAAAAGCTGCAACAAATCACACTGATCGAGCGCAGCGCCGCCGAACTGGCCGTCTCGGCACAGAAACGGGTCCGTGCAGGTGACCTGGCCGCGCAGGACCTCGCGCGCACCGAAATCGAGGCGCAGCGTGCTCACTCAGACGTCCAGATGGCCGAGCTGGACCGCCAGCGCGCGGCACTGGTACTGCGGCAATTGACAGGTCTGTCCACACCTCCCGCGCAGCTGAATGCGCAGCCCGACTGGCCTGCGCTGAGCCTGCACCCCACATTGCCCGTGGACCTGAACGCCCTCGTCAATGAGCGCCCCGATGTGCGTGCATCCCAGGCGCGCATGCTGGCCGCGCAGGCCGCCCTCGACAACAGTGCCGCGCAAAAGCATTCCGACATCACCTGGGGAGCGTCCTATGACCACTATCCGGGCACATCTACCGCACTCGTCGAGCTTCGCATGCAGATGCCGCTGCAATGGGGTTACGCCTACCAGGGCGAAATTGCGCGGGCCTCGGCCCAACTCGCGCAGGCACAGGACGCGCTGGAGAAAACCCGACGCATGGCCACACTGGAGCTGCAGCGTCTGGAGTACGAAGCGCTCAGCACGGCCCAGCGGGCCCAAAGCTACGAAGCTGACATCCTGCCGCGCGCGCGCAAGGTGGCCGAAGGCGCCGAGTTGGCCTACCGCAAGGGCGCACTGCCGCTGACCGATCTGCTGGACGCCCGGCGCACCCTGCGTGCCACCCTGCTCGATGCCTTGAGCGCACGCAATGATCACGCCAAGGCCATTGGCGCCTTGCAGCTACGCACCCAGCCGGGTGTGTTCGCATTTTCCAACTGACTTCAACCGGTACGAGATTCATGGTCACCCGCTACCTCACCCTGTTCGCCTTGTCCGCCCTCGCACTCACTGCCTGCAATGAGGCACCCGCGCCCAAACCCGAGATGAGTGCACCCATCGTGCAAGGCAACCAGCTGCGCTTTCCCGCTGGGCACCCACAACTTGCGCTGCTCACACTCAGTACAGCCGAGCCCGCTCATTCCGTCGCTATCGATTTGCCTGCCAAACTGGTCTGGAATGAAGAGCGCACCCAGCGCATCTACCCGCCTTTTGCTGGCCGTGTCATGAGTATCAAGGCCGATGTGGGACAGGCCGTGGTACCAGGCACCTTATTGGCACTGCTGGCATCGCCCGATTTTGGCCAGGCTCAAAGTGAGACGGCCAAGGCCCATGTGGACATGCAGTTGACACAAAAAGCCCTGCACCGCCAGCGCGAACTGTTTGAGGCCGGCATCGTCGCGCGCAAGGACCTGGAACAATCCGAGGCCGATGCCTTGCGCGCGCAGGCCGAAACCCTGCGTGCCGAAGCCCGTACGCGACTCTACGGCAGTGGCACAGGCGTCAATCAGCAGCTGGCCCTGAGTGCCGGCATCCGTGGCAGGGTGGTGGAGCGCAACGTGAATCCAGGCCAGGAACTTCGGCCCGAGCAGTCAGGTCCAGGCGTACCCGCACTTTTCGTCGTCACCGATCCCACTTCACTGTGGCTACAGATTGATGCCCGGGAGGCCGATGCAGGCATCGTGCAGCCAGGCGCCCGATTCGACCTGTCCGTTCCCGCACTGCCAGCGCAGACGTTTGAAGGCCGCGTTGTCGCCGCATCGGACTTTATTGATCCACAAACCCGCACGATCAAGATTCGGGGCCTGGTGGTCAATACCGACCGTCGCCTCAAAGCAGAAATGCTGGCCAGTGCCCGCTTCGAACGCAACTTCGGTTCTGACTCTGTGATGGTTCCCGCCTCGGCTGTTTTACTGCGAGGGTCCAAACACCAGGTCTTTGTTCAAACCAGGCCCGGTGAATTTGAGCCACGCGAGGTGGAATTGAATTACGAAGGCAGCAATGTCATCATCCTCTCCAGCGGTCTCAAAGCCGGTGAACAGGTGGTCAGCGAGAACACCCTGTTGCTGGCGCGCATGCTGAGTATGGCCAGCCAGGCCACACAAGCGCCCACCCAGCGCCCCGCCGCTGGCAATGAAGCGAAAGCAGCACAGAAATGAGACGCCTCATCCATTACGCGCTGCACCAGCCATTGTTCATTGTCCTGGGAACGCTGCTGTTCGTGATGTCAGGCGTCATCGCCTTCAAGAACCTCTCGGTCGAAGCCTTTCCCGACGTGACCGACACCCAGGTCACCGTGATTGCCTTGTTTCCCGGCAGGGCTGCTGAAGAGGTGGAAAAGCAGGTCACGCTACCGATCGAGGTGGCCTTGTCCGGGCTGCCCAACTCGATCCGGGTGTTTTCCCATACCCAGTTCGGCCTGTCCTTTACCGTCATCACCTATGACGACAATGCCAATGTGCTGCAGGTCCGCCAGCAAGTCAATGAACGCTTGCGCAGCGTCGACCTGCCCCCGGGCGTCGAAGCCAATATCGCACCCAATGCCACGCCCGTGGGTGAGGTCATGCGCTATCGCGTTCGCGGAGACGGACGCTCAACCACCGAGCTGCGCACGATCGAGGACTGGGTTGTCGAGCGCGCACTACGACAGGTGCCCGGCGTGGCCGACGTGGTGGCCATGGGGGGCTTCATCAAGCAGTACGAGGTACAGCCCGACCTGGACAAACTGCGCGCCTACAAACTGTCGTTCCAGAGTCTGCTGGACGCGCTGGGTCGAGGTAACTCCAATGCGGGCGGCAGCTATGTGTCGCAAGGGGTCCAGCAGTATGCGATTCGCGGCATCGGCCTGCTGCGCTCGGCCGATGACATCGGCAACATTGTTGTGGCCGCACGCAACACGACACCCATCCTGATCCGCGACATCGCCAAAGTCACCGTCGGTGCCGTGCCCCGCCTGGGCACGGTTGGCCAGGATCTCGATGACGACATCGTCACGGGCATCGTTGTCATGCGCAAAGGCGAGAACCCCAGCATCGTCCTCAAGGGCGTGAAGGAGCGGATTGCCCAACTCAACGCACGAGGCCTGCCGCCGGGTGTTCAGATTGTTCCCTTTTACGACCGGACCTGGCTGATGGGCAAGACCCTGTCCACCGTGTTCAAGAACCTCGTCGAGGGCGCTCTGCTGGTCTCGCTCGTGCTCTACATTTTTCTGTCCAACCTGCGCGCCAGTCTGGTCGTGGTGGTGGTAATCCCCCTGTCCCTGCTCGGCACCTTCCTGGGCTTGAAGATCATGGGCGTGCCGGCCAACCTGCTGTCGCTCGGTGCGCTGGATTTCGGCATCATTGTGGACGGTGCGGTCATCGTGATTGAAAACATCATGCATCGGCTGGAAAAAGAGCCGGAAAACATGTCTGAAAGCGAGCGAAGGCACACGATCATCGAAGCAGCCACCGAGGTGGGCCGTCCCACGCTGTTCTCGATGCTCATCATCATTGCTGCGCATATCCCGATATTTGCCTTGCAACGGCATGAAGGCCGGATTTTCCAGCCCATGGCGTTGTCGGTCACCACGGCACTGGTTGCGTCGCTGATTTTCTCGCTCACGCTGGTGCCCCTGCTGGCCTACTGGATGCTGCGCAGGAAGCTGCCACACGGTGACAACCGTGTGGTGTCATGGGCCAAACGCATGTACGAACCCGTGCTGGACTGGGCATTGCTGCACACACGCAAGATCATCATCATGGCGCTGGTCACGTTTGGCCTGTCCATCCTGGTCGCCTCCCGACTGGGCTCGGAATTCCTGCCTGAACTCAACGAAGGCACTATCTGGGTCAATCTGCGACTGCCCTCCAGCGTGTCCAACGATGAGGCAGCCCGCATTCTGCGCAATGCGCGTCAAGCCCTGCTGACGGTCCCGGAGGTCCGCACCGCCGTGTCCAAGGCCGGTCAGCCTGAAGACGGTACGGACCCCAAAACCATCAGCATGGCCGAGGTGTTTGTGGACATCAAGCATCAGGAAGAATGGCGCAAGGGCCTGACCCGTGACCAGTTGATTGAACAGATGGACAAAGCCGTTTCGGCCATCCCCGGCCTCGTGCCCAGTTTCTCGCAACCCATACGCGACAACGTGCTCGAATCGATTTCACAGATCGACGGCCAGATTGTGATCAAGATCACCGGCGATGATCTGGATACCTTGCGACTTACGGCAGAAGCTATCGAAAGGGAGATCCGTCAGGTTCAGGGGGTGTACCGTGCTGAAATCGACCGACTGGGTGAGTTGCCGCAACTTGTGATCGACATTGATCGCAGTCGCGCAGCCCGCTATGGATTGAACGTGGGTGACATACAGGACGTCATCGAGGCGGCGCTCGCGGGCAAAGCCGCAACCAGTCTGTGGGAAGGCGAACGCAAGTTTGCCGTGGCCGTGCGTTTACCGCCTGACCGGCGTGCAATTGCCAGTCTGCCCGGCACGCTGATCGCAACTCCTGACGGGGGTTATACCGCCCTCTCCAATGTGGCGGATATCCGGGAAACCAGTGGCGCCATGAACATCGCCCGCGAAGCCGGGCGGCGCACCATGGCCATTGGCATCTTCATCAAGGACCGTGACATGGGTTCGGTCGTGAAAGACATGCAAAACCGCGTTGCCCGCAATATCAAGGTCCCCGATAACTACGAAATCAAGTGGTCCGGTGAATTTGAAAACCAGGAACGTGCCATGGCACGTCTCGCGGTGGTCGTGCCCATCTCGCTGTTACTGATCTTCGTGCTGTTGTTCGATGCCTTCGGCTCCTTCAAGCAGGCCGGCCTGATCCTGTTGAACGTGCCGCTCGCCCTCATTGGTGGTTTTTTCGCGCTATGGATTTTCGCAATCCCCTTGTCGGTTTCGGCGGCCATCGGCTTCATCGCGCTGAGCGGCCAGGCGGTACTCAATGGTGTGGTCATGCTGTCGGTCTTTCAGCAGCTGCGCAACGCCGGGCACTCCGTGCTTGACGCGGTGCGTCTGGGCTCGATGCAGCGCCTGCGTACGGTGCTCATGACCGCCATGCTCGCGGCGCTGGGCTTGTTGCCCATGGCCTTGTCCACCGATATCGGTTCCGAGACGCAGCGGCCACTGGCCATCGTCATCATTGGCGGCCTGTTTACCGCCACGCTGCTCACGCTGGTGGTACTGCCGGTTCTCTATGTCGCATGGTTCGGCCCCAAGAACTCTGGCCCAGAGGGTGATCCGGCAGCCGGACCTGGATAGACGCGGGAGAAAATCCGGCGTCATCCAGCAGGATCGCGTCAGGCCACGCGGAACTGACGAACCGACTCGGCCAGCTTGCCCGCCTGCTCACGCAAGGACTCCGCGGCGGCAGCGGACTCCTCCACCAGCGCGGCATTTTGCTGGGTCATGCGGTCGATTTCCGTGACCGATTCGTTCACATTGCCAATGCCTGTGGATTGCTCGGAAGCCGCTGAAGTGATCTCGCCAATGATGTCACTGACCCGTCTCACGCCCGCCACGATTTCCTGCATGGCCGAGCCGGCATCTTCCACCAGGCGCACGCCACCATCGACGGCGGACACGCTGTTGTCGATCAGGGCCTTGATCTCACTGGCCGCTGTGGCCGAGCGCTGGGCCAGCAGGCGCACCTCCGAGGCCACCACGGCAAAACCGCGGCCCTGTTCCCCCGCACGCGCCGCCTCTACCGCCGCATTGAGCGCCAGGATATTGGTCTGGAAGGCAATCGAATCGATCAGGCCAATGATGTCGTTGATCTTGCGGCTCGCGGCCGAGATTTCCTGCATGCTGGAGACCGCCTGCTCCACCACCGAACCGCCACGCAGTGCCGCTGTGGAGGCCGTCGCGGCCAGGTCGTTGGCGGTCTGCGCCGAGCTGACGGTCTGCCGCACGATGTTCGTCAATCCGCTCAGCGAAGACACCGTCTGCTGCACATTGCTGGCAGTCTGCTCGGTGCGGATCGACAGATCCTGGTTGCCCGCGGCTATCTCCTGACTGGCCGTGGCGATGCTTTCGCTGGTATCGCGCACTGCCGACACCATGGCGCCGAGGCCGGACTGCATGGCCGCGAGCGAGCGCTGCAAGTCAGCCACCTCGTCGTGTCCCAGCACCTCGATGGGTTGCGAGAGATCACCGCCTGCGATGGCCTGGGCCGAGCGGCCCGCTGCGACCAGGGGTCGACAGATTGCATGCATGTTGATGAGCGTCGTGGGCACCACGATGAGCACCGTCAGAACCACCACCGCAATGAACATCGTCTTGGTACGGTTTGCCACACGACCCTGCTCCGCGATGGCCTGCTCTACGTTCTGGCTCAAACCAGCCTCCAGAATGGCCACCTGTTTCTCAAGCTCCGCGAATTCCGCCAACGCACGGCCGCTCATGCGGTTGGCCACAGTGGCCGTTTCGTAGCCGCTGCTCTCAAGCTGGCGCACCACCGGCGCCAGCATGTCCGCGTAAGCCTTCAGGTGTGCGGAGAGCTTATCGACCACAGCCTGTTCTTCCGTGGAGGCCCCTTCCTTGATCTGCGCTGTCGCCTTCTGGGCCTGTTGCAGGCTGGCCTGCCACTGACCATAGGACTGCGTGACCGCCTCAGGCTTCTCGTACTGAATGATCATGTCTTTTTCATGTCGGCGCAGCATGTTGATCTGTCCCCGCAGATCCGCCAGTTTTTCCACGGACTTGAAGGAATGGCTCATGAAGCGCTCACTCATGCCCTGGATGTTCAGCATGCCGTACATGCCCACGCCCCCCAACAAGCACAACAGGCACAGCACCACCGCGATGGCGCCCATCATCCGCATACGGATCGTGAACTGGCGAATCCATGGAAAACCAAGCATCTCAACCTCTTGAAATATGGGAGGCAGGCCAGGGCAAGCGCTGACACCCCCTGTTTGAACCGCACGTCTGGAAACTCCGCCGAGCGAGCCACTAGGGAAAACCCGACAAGTATATGTAGGTAAACCACTACATAAACCGAGAAATGGATGTGGAAAGCGCGTACCTCCCAAGTCCGCACGTGACTGCGCCGCAGGACCCTCACGGGTCACTGCGGCGCAGGGAAAAGCTTAAATCAAGCGTCTGGTCAGGCTTCGCCGAGACCAATGGGTGCCGGTGCCTGCATCACGATGCGGGTAAACAGGCGATCGTAGGCTGGATCCCGCGGGTATTTTCCGGTGAGCGGGTCACAATTGGTGGCAAAGGCCTCATCCAGGGCCTTCCAATCCTGCTCCGTCAGGACTTTTTGAGCCTCGGGAATAACGACAGTTTCTTCCAGTCGCATGTGCTCAAGGTAGAAATCCAGATACCGGTTTACGGTTTCCTCAAATTCGGCGCGGCGCGATTCGCCAATCAACTCCCATGCCAGCAGCAGGTGTTGAATCTCGCGCACCGTCGACTCTCCATGGGCGTGATCCTTCTCCAGTCGTTCAATCACCTCACGCACATGCGGGGAGCGCGCGGCCACGGGCGGAAACAGCAACTCCGTTTCCTTGGTATGGTGCAGCCGCTCAGGGAACTCGTCGATATAGAACAGCATGGCCCGCAACACGTCGAAGAAGTGTTCCGGCTCATTACCCGGCCCCCGCTTGACCATCATGCGCAGCGACTGCAGCATCGCAGCAAGTGCAGAGTGCTCATCGCGAATGATGCGAATACTTTCATGGGTCATGGCCTGTCTCCTTGTTTGTAATTACCAACTTCACTTTGTCAAGCTTGGCACGCCTGTCGCTTGGCAACCTTGATGAAGGTCAAGCTTTTCTCAGTCCTTGCGGGGGCGCCAGCGCTTGAGCAGCAAGGCATTGGTTGTCACACTCACGGAACTCATGGCCATGGCCGCACCCGCCACCACCGGGCTCAGGAACCCCAACGCCGCCAGCGGGATACCGGCTACGTTGTAGGCAAAGGCCCAGAACAGGTTTTGCCGGATCTTGGCCACCGTGCGGTCAGACACCTCCAGCGCTGCGGCCACCAGCAGCGGGTCGCCACGCATCAGCGTGATGCCTGCCGCATGCATGGCCACATCGGTCCCATTGCCCATCGCCATGCCCACATCCGCTGCTGCCAGCGCAGGTGCATCGTTGACACCATCGCCCACCATGGCGACAACATGACCACCCTGCTTGAGTTCGGAAACCTTCGCGGACTTGTCGCCCGGCAGCACCTCGGCCATGACCTCGCCCTCCTCAGGTCGCAGGCCCAGACGCCGCGCCATGGCTTCGGCCGCACCCCGGTTATCGCCGGAGATCATCACCGTGCGGATGCCGCGGGCACGCAGGGTCGCCAGCGCCTCTTTCGCCCCAGGCTTGGGTTCATCGCCGAAAGCCATCAGTGCACGCACACGCAAGCCTTGCGTCGTTCGCTGAACCATGACCGACACGGTGGCGCCCTCCTGCTGCAACTGTTCAGACCGAGGCATCAAGGCCTCCAAATCCACTTGCATTTCCTGCATCCAGCGCAGACTGCCAATCAGATAGCTGTCCAGGCCCACCTCGCCTTCGCTGCCGCGCCCGGGCACGGCGCGCACATTGTCCGGTGCTTCGATTTTCAGACTTCGCTCCTGCGCTGCTGCCACCACGGCACGGGCCAGGGGATGTTCGCTGCCGCTTTGCAGGCTCGCTGCGGCAGCAAGCAGAGAAGCCTCGTCACCGCCGTCGGCCATCACAAAGGCGGTCAGGCGGGGCCGCCCCACGGTCAAGGTGCCTGTCTTGTCAAATGCCACGGTATCCACCTTGTGCGCCAACTCCAGCGCCTGGGCATCCTTGATCAAAATGCCGTACTTGGCGGCCACGCCCGTACCCGCCATGATGGCCGCCGGCGTGGCCAACCCCAGCGCACAGGGACAGGCAATCACCAGCACAGCCACAGCATGAATCAGCGCAAGCTCGAACGGATGACCCGTCAACCACCAGCCCAGCAAAGTGGCCAAAGCGATCAACAACACCACCGGCACAAACACGGCCGAGACCTGGTCCACCAGCCGCTGGATCGGGGCCTTGGCCGCCTGCGCGTCTTCCACCAGACGGATGATGCGGGCCAGCACCGTTTCGCGGCCCACCGCACCGACCTGCATCACGATGCGGCCCTCGCCGTTGATAGAGCCCCCTGTCAGCGACGCGTCCGGGTCTTTGGCCACCGGCAAGGGCTCGCCCGTGAGCATGGATTCGTCCACCTGGGTATGACCTTCCAGCAGCCGGCCATCCACCGGCAGGCGCTCGCCCGGGCGGACCACCAGGCGGTCCCCCACCAGCACCTCACCCACCGGCACGTCCACCTCACCGTCCAGCCCCATCAGGTGCGCCACCTCAGGCCGCAGGGCGTGCAAGGCCCGGATCGCCGCTGTCGTCTGGCGTTTGGCACGGGCCTCCAGCCACTTGCCCAGCAGTACCAGCGTCACCACCACAGCCGAGGCTTCGAAATACAAATGCACCATGGCACCCGGTTCGGCCGTCAACCACAGCCACATGGATAAACCCCAGCCCGCCGAGGTCCCGAGCGCTACCAGCAAATCCATATTGCCCGTCAAAGCCTTGAGCGCGTGCCAGCCCGCCTTGTAGAAGCGCGCACCCAGCACAAACTGCACGGGCGTGGCCAGCAGAAACTGAACCCAGGCCGGCAGCATCCAGTGTTGGCCGGCCAGATCGCCCACCATGGGCAAAACCAGCGGCGCCGACAGCAGCAAGCCCACGCCCACCGGCAGGAAGCCGGCCCAGGGTGACAGATCCTCCTGGGCCTCCATCGCATCTGCGGTGAGTGGCTCATAGCCAGCATCACGTACGGCACGACGCAAACGCGCCTCGATCTGATCAGAGGGGGCGAAGGCAATGCGGGCCGACTCGGTGGCGAGATTCACACTGGCCTCCGTGACGCCCGGCACCTTTTTCAAGGCCTTTTCCACACGCATGACGCACGAGGCACAGGTCATGCCGCCAATGCCGATGTCCAGAGAGGTGCTGTTTGATGTATTCATGGTCAGATTGTGATCATTCCCATCATGGGAAGGTCAAACCTTGCGCCAGATCAACCTTGGTGTCATCAGGGACGATGCTTTCGCGCTTGACCCTACCATTGTGGCAAGGTTCACGATATGCTTTTAGACAACCGGGGACCGATCCCCGAAAGGAATACCATGAATCAGACTTTCCAGGTCCAGGGCATGACTTGCGGTCATTGCGAAAAAGCCGTTACCCGCGCACTCAAGCAGGTCGATCCGCAGGCCGAGGTCAAAATAGATCGCAGCCAGAACAAGGTCGAGGTGCAGTCCGAACAGCCTCGCGATGCGCTGGTCAAAGCCATTGCTGAAGAAGGCTACGCGGTCACCGCGTGATGACCCACAGGCTCCGGCATGACTGATCCCTCGTTTGCGTTGACCTCCTGGCCAGTCAATATCGGCACTGCGGCACGCCTGTCTGCCGTGTCGGCCAAGATGGTGCGGCATTACGAGGCGCTGGGACTGCTGTCGCGCGTCGCCCGAACCGACAGCGGCTACCGCCAGTACACACAAGCTGACGTACACACCTTGCGTTTCATCAAGCGTTGCCGCGAACTGGGTTTCTCGATGGCCGAGATCAGCGAACTGGTCGCCCTGTGGCAAAACCGGCGGCGCACCAGTGCCAGCGTCAAGCGCATTGCGCAGCTACATGTGGACGACCTCGCACGCCGCATCGCGGCCATGCAGGCGATGCAGAACACCCTGCAACAGCTCTTGCACCACTGCCATGGTGACGAACGCCCCGATTGCCCCATCCTGGAAGATCTGGCCGGCGAGCCCCTGTCCGCGCATGCCGGCATTTGACGGCACGCGAACAACATCCAATAATGATTTCCATCAACCCAAGGAGTATTTCATGAAGACCAATGTCGGCGGCATCGAACGCATTCTTCGCATCGTCATCGGTGCTGTTCTGGTCGGCTTGGCCGCGACCAACACGGTGGGCTGGTGGGGCTGGCTCGGTGTCATCCCGATGATCACCGGCTTCATTGGCTGGTGCCCACCCTATGCCATCCTGGGCATCAGCACCTGTAGCATGAAGGACAAGAGCCCCTCTTGATCCGGCCCTTGATCTGCTATGAGATATGTAGCACCCTTGCCTCATCAGGCGAGGGCTCAAGGGATATTTTGTCCAGAATGTCCACGCTGCAAACCGGGGCACCCGGCTTTACGGTGTAATGCGTGTCATGAACACTCCCGCACCAACTACCCTGCGACGCGTTGAGCACATCATCACCGGCCAACCCACCACGGACGGTGCCGGTGTCAAGCTCACGCGCGTACTGACCCAGGACCTGCAGCGCCGGCTCGATCCCTTTCTGATGCTGGACAACTTTGCCAGCGACGACCCCGACGACTATGGTGCCGGTTTCCCGAATCATCCGCACCGTGGCTTCGAAACGGTCACCTACATGATCGCCGGGCGCATGCGCCACAAGGACAGTGCGGGCCATGAAGGCCTGCTGCAAAACGGCGGCGTACAGTGGATGACGGCTGGCCGCGGCCTGATCCATAGCGAAATGCCCGAGCAGGAAGAAGGCGTGATGGAAGGTTTCCAGCTCTGGCTCAACCTGCCTGGCAAGAGCAAGATGTGCCGGCCCTGGTACCGCGACATCCAGAGCGCAGAGATTCCTGAAGTCACCACGCCAAAGGGTGAAGGTGACGACGCACGAGGCGGCGTGCTGGTGCGCATCATCTCTGGCAGTAGCCATGGTGTCGCAGGAGCCATGCAGCGCCCGGCCGAGGAGTTTCCGACCGAGCCTCTTTACCTGGACCTGCACTTTCCAGCCGGTGGCGCCTCTTTTAGCCAGGCACTGCCCGCCACGCACAATGCGTTTCTCTACGTCTACCGAGGCACCGTGCATGTGGTTGATGACGAAGAGCACGCCACCCCTGTGCCGCTGCACCGCATGGCCATTCTTGACAACACAGGCGAAGGGGTGCGGCTGCAGGCTGAAGCCAGCAGTGAGCCGGCACGTGCCCTGCTGATTGCGGGCAAGCCGCTGCGCGAGCCGATCGCGCAGTATGGGCCTTTCGTCATGAACACGCGTGAGGAACTGGTGCAGGCGGTGGAAGACTACAACAGCGGCCGGCTGCAAGGCTGAGGCACGTTTTACCCCAGGTTCATTCAGCTTTACAAAAGCTTGTCAGCTGCGCATGGCACAGACACATGGTGCGCACAAACTTCTTTTCACCCTGATGCGATTTCTATGCAACAGGCGTTTTAAAGGAAGCTTGTATGAAATACCATTTCAAACCCCTGTTGGTCGCTGGCCTGCTGGCCACCACCGGATTTGCTGCCATGGCGCAGGGTGCACCGCATAACGAAATGTCGGGCCAGCCACACGGTGGACATCACCGCGTGGACCCAGCCAAAATGCAGGCGCACATGGTCCGCCGCCAAAGCGAACTCAAGGCACAACTCAAACTGAGTCCCCAGCAAGAGCCGGCCTGGACCGCTTACACGGCCGCCATGACCCCACCAGCTGGCATGATGGGCAAGCGCCCCGATCACGCCGAGCTGCAAAAGCTGCCGACCCCGGAACGGCTCGACAAGATGCAGGCTCTGCGTGCCCAGCGCATGGGCGAGATGAATGCCGCCATGAGCAAGCGAACCGAAGCCACCAAAGCCTTCTATGCTGCACTCTCACCCGAGCAGCAGAAGATCTTTGACGACCGTGCCATGCAGCGCCCTGGACACAACCGTGGCCACGGCCCACGCCATGGCGAACGCGCCGAAAGCTGAAACAGGCCACGGGTACACGCGCTGAGCCCAGCGCACCTTGGGTGCGTTGGGCCTGGCGCGATCAGGCCAGCAGTTGCTTCAGTTCGCCGCTGTCGATCAAGCGGATCAACTCATGGGCTCCGCCCACCAGCGTGCCCTTGACAAAAACCATGGGCAGGGTCGGCCAGCCGGTCCACAGCTTGAGCGCATTGCGCTGACGCCAGGTGTTGAGGTAGTTGCCGTACTCGAGGTAGTGATACGACACGCCAGCGGCATCCAGCGCCTTGCGGGCTTTCTTGGGGAACGGGTTCATGCCCATGCCGACCACCACCACGGCATGCTGCGCCACGGCGGCCATGACCTCCTGCACGATGGCTTGTTCATGACCCGCCACCTTGGCCCGGATAGCAGGGTGAATTCTCGATTCGTCTAGGATGGGACGGGGCATGGCAGTACTCGGTAGGTTGGGAAGTCTGGATTATCAGGCGTCGGCCTATCCCTTAATAACCGCGGTTGTTCCTGCAATGACCGCTTCAATTTAGCGGCAAGAAGAGGCTCTTGATCCCTTCACCTTTTTCTGCATTGCCAGGCTCCTCGAAACCCAATGTCCTGGCCAGCTGGAGCATGCGCTCGTTATAGTCCAGCACAGTCGCAACCAGACGTTGCGTTCCCTGTGCGCGCAGGTAGGCAATCAGTTTTTGCATCAACAGGCGCCCCAGGCCCTGACCCTTGAGGTCTGAGCGCACGATCACGCCAAACTCCGCCTCCACATTGTCCGGATCGGTCATGGCTCGCACCACGCCCACCGTCTGCTCCTGACCATCGGGCCCGATGGTCAGGGCCACAAATGCCATCTCACGCGCATAGTCAATCTGTACCAGCCTTGCCAGCTCGGAGTGTTCCATGGTGCGCCGACTGTAGAACACACGCATGCGGATGTCTTCCGGATCCAGCTTTTGCAAAAACGCCATGTGCTGGGCCTCGTCTTCGGGCCGAATGGGGCGCAACAGAAGCGGCTTTTCCTGCCACTGCACGCGCTCTTCCAGTTCAGCTGGATAGGGCAGGATGGCGAAATGGTGCGCCCCGGCAGGTCCGCTTGCACTCAGGCGAATGCGCGCGTCGAGTGCCACCGCGCCTTCAAAATTGACGATCAGGGGGTTGATGTCGAGTTCTGCAATCTCGGGAATTTCTGCCAGCAGCTGCGAGAGGGCCAGGAGCACACCATGCAACGCCGTCTCGTCTACCGCTGGCGTATCGCGCCAGCCAGCCAGCAGACGGGCGATCCGGGTGCGTGAAATCAGCGCCTTGGCCAGTGGCACATTCAGCGGCGGCAGCGCCACCGCCCGGTCGGCCATGACCTCGACCGCCGTGCCACCCTGGCCAAACAGGATGACGGGGCCGAAAACGCTGTCAATCGTGCTGCCCACGATCAGCTCCTGTGCATGCTTGCGCTGCACCATGGCCTGCACCGTGAAGCCCTGGATCCGCGCTGCGGGTCGCTCGCGCTGCACGCGTGCCAGCATGGTCTGTGCGGCATCGCGCACCTGTTCTGCATCCTGCAGGTTGAGCGCCACGCCGCCGACATCGGACTTGTGCGAAATGTCATCCGACAATATCTTGAGCACAACCGGAAAACCGGTCACCTCTGCTGCGCTGGCCGCCGCCTTTGGCGAGGCCTCGACGCGCCGGGTCGGCACGACCGGAATGCGGCAGGCATCGAGCACGGCCTTGGCTTCGGGCTCGGTGAGCATGTCGCGCCCGCTGGCCAGCACCTGCTGCACCAATGCGCGGATGGCCGCGGTATCGGGCTGCTGGCCCGCCAGCAGGGCCGGTGGTGCCTGTGTCAGCTCCTCCTGGTTACGCCGGTAGCGCAGCAGCATGGAGAAAGCGCGTACCGCGAGCTCCGGCGTCTCGAAGGTGGCAATGCCGGCCTGCTGGAATTCCTGGCGCGCCTGCGCGACCGCCTCGTCGCCAAGCCAGCAACTCATGATGCGTGGTGGCATGTGGGTCTCGTGCCGGGCCAGTGGCACCAGCGCCCGTGCAATGTCTGCGCTGGGGACGATGGCGGTAGGTGCATGGATAAACAGGATCGCACCGGTCTCTGGTGCTTCCTTGAGGACCTGCAAAGCCTGTTCGTAACGCTGCACCGGGGCGTCTCCAATGATGTCCACCGGATTGCCGTGTGACCAGTTCGCCGGCAGCACGGCATCGAGCCGCTGACGCGTGCCCTCCTCCAACGCCGCCAGCGGAACGCCTGCCGTGGCCGCTGCATCGGCCGCCATCACACCAGCACCACCGCCGTTGGTCAGCACCGTCATGCGCTCGCTGACATTGGTGCGAAAGCGTGACAGGGTTTCTGCTGCCAGGAAAAGCTCCTGCAGGGTGTCCACGCGCAGCATGCCCGCCCTGTCGATGGCCGCCTGCACCACGATGTCCGAGCCGGCGAGTGCACCGGTATGCGAGGCGGCCGCCTGCTGCCCCTGGGGCGAACGGCCCGCCTTCACCACAATCACCGGCTTGTTGCGTGCCGCCGCGCGCGCCGCAGACATGAGTTTGCGCGGCGCCTCGAAGGACTCCGCATACAGCAGGATGGCGCGGGTTTTCGGGTCACTGGCCAGGTAATCCAGCATGTCGCCAAAGTCCACGTCCGCATGCTCACCCAGTGAGACAAAATGGGAAAAACCAATGCCTCGGCCCTGCGCCCAGTCCAGCATGGCCGTTACCAGGGCGCCAGACTGCGACACAAAGGCCAGCTCGCCAGGCTGCGCATCGATATGGGAAAAGCTCGCATTGATGCCCTTGTGCGGCGCCAGCAGGCCGATGCAGTTGGGCCCCAGAATGCGCAGCAAGTGCGGCCTGGCGGCCTCCAGCATGGCCTGTTTCTGTGCACTGTCCAGGCCTGCCGTCATGACAATTGCCGCTCGTGTGCCCATCTGCGCGAGTTCCCGGATCAAGGCCGGCACGGTGGCGGCGGGTGTGCAGATGAGCGCCAGTTCTGGCGTCTGTGGCAAATCCGTGGCTTTGGCAAAAACCGGATGCCCCGCCAGCGCATGATGCTTGGGATTGACCGCGAACAGCGGGCCCTTGTAGGGGCCCTGGCTCAGGTTGTGCCACACGGTGGCACCTACGCTGCCCGGCCGCAGCGAGGCACCAAAAACTGCGATGGAGGAAGGATCAAACAGCGCATCGAGGTTGCGAATGCTCATGACACAACTCCGACAGCAAGGCTGCCTCTCGAATCAGACGCAAGCACGGCAGAAAAAGACGGGGAAGGCGCGGGCAATGACTTCATGTGCCCATCCTATCGCAGCAAATGCCGCGCTATATGTCAGGAGTCGGGTCTAGGCGCCGAGAACCCGGTTTTTACCCGCGCGTTTGGCCAGGTACATCGCCTGGTCCGCTCTGCGGGTGGCCTCAGCGCCTGTTTCTCCAGGTGCCAGTTGTGCCACACCGGCGCTGAAGGTGATGAGCACCTTTTCGGTCCCGCTGAGGAAGAACCGTTTGGTCAGTTCGCGCTGAAGCCGGGTCATGGCCTCGATGCCGCTTTCCAGCACCGTGTCCGGCAGCAGGATGACAAACTCCTCCCCGCCATAGCGCGCCAAGGTATCCTGCGGCCGCATGCATTCGCGCGCCACCGTGGCCAAGTGCTTGAGCGCTACATCCCCCACGTCATGGCCCTTGCTGTCGTTGAGGGCCTTGAAGTTGTCGATGTCGAGCAAGGACACACACAGCGGCACCTCCTTGCGTTGCACATTGGCCAGTTCGCGCTCAAAAGCCTCGTCGAGGCCCTTGCGATTGAGTGCTCCTGTCAGCGTATCGTGTCGTGCCATGGCGCTGACCCGGTCAAGCTCCTGATGCAGCTTGGCCAGTTCTGCCTCGATCAGCAGGCTTTTTTCACGCATGGCCTTCAGTTCATCGCGCGAGCTCAGCGCGTCATTCGTCATGCTGCGTGTGGCCCGGATCAGATCCGTCAGGACCGGTGTGATGTCCTGCAGCGTATGGGCCTGTTCCAGCAGCTTGGTCGCCTCTTCCATCTTGCCGTGGTAAGTGCTCGTGCTTTCGGCCATTTGCGATAGCCGTTCGATGAAAACCAGCAACATCTGGCGCATTTGCTCCTGGGCTTCCAGTGCACGCCCCTTGGCATCGGTCTGCTTGAAAATCACGTCCTTGAGCCGGCGCTCGACATCATCGAGCCGGCGCAATGTCAGCGGCGGCGCAGAAGCGGTCAGCAAGGCATCGACCTGCCCCTTGAGCCAGCGGTCGTCCAGGCTCAATTCACCGATGTTCTTGATGATCAGATGCAAAAGCTTGAGCAAGGTGGCCCGGGTTTCCGCCTGTTCTTCCGCAGCAAACGAGAGGCGATGGCTGAAATTGGTCAACTGGCTTTTGAGCTCCAGCACATTGGCACCCGGTTTGCGCAGGGCGGCCAGCAAACCCTCCAGCTGCTCGACAAACCGCGCATCGTCTTTGCCGAGCGCTGGCTGCATGTTTTGCACCAGCCGCGCAATCAGCTCGAAGAACTCACTCGTCAACGCCGGCGCCGTCGCATTGGCCACGGCGCTTCCCACCGCCACGGCCGGCGTGACAGAGCTCGCCGATGTCATCGGGGCGGCTACTGCGGATGCGGGCCCTGTTTCTGCAAGCGGAGAAAACCCGCCATAGGCCATCAGCGCACTTTGCACGCCATTCCAGTTCCATTGCCCGATGGCATAGGTCAGCAGGCCACGCTGCTTTTCCTGTCCCGGATTCTTTACGGGCAAGGCCTCGGCAATTTTGCGCAAGGCCTCCTCCGGGAAGGGCGTCATATTGGGCGTGCCGGCGACCTCGTTGTAGATCCGCTGGTAATTCACCGGCGTCGGGGGCAGCTTTTTCTCTGTCAGCTGCTTGAGCGTTTCACGCGCAATCTCGAAAGGTTTTATTTCAGCCATGACACACCATTCAGCTTTGGCTAGCCGGCACCACCCCTGTGGCTTATGCCTGGCTAACCTTTTAATTTGCTACCATTTTTATAGCTATATACGCTTACAAAGCATGGGCTAGAGGCAAAATTTATGCTTAAACACACTCAAAAGAGGTATTCACACAAGCAACCGAGCCTGCTGACTTTCCACGCGATTTTCGACAAGCCTCGTCAACTCAAACGTCAATATTGCCCGCGCGCAAGGCGTTGGTTTCAATAAAGTCCCGGCGTGGCTCGACTTCATCACCCATCAGCATGGTGAACACACGGTCTGCCTCGATGGCGTCATCAATCTGCACACGCAGCAGACGGCGCACCGCCGGGTCCATCGTCGTTTCCCACAATTGCGCCGGGTTCATCTCACCCAGGCCCTTGTAACGCTGGCGTGCGGTGGCATGCTCGGCCTGTGCAATCAGCCAAGCCATGGCCTGGCGGAAATCACTCACGCGCTCTTCCTTCTGCTTGTCACCCTCTCCGCGCATCACCTTTGCACCTTCGCTCAACAAGCCTTTGAACGTATTCGCGGCTTCGGCCAGTGCGGCGTAATCGGCGCCGTGTACAAAATCCTGGGTAAGCACGCTGCTCTTGACATTGCCATGGTGGCGGCGGCTGATGCGCAAAATCGGTTTGTCCGTTCGAACATCAAATTCACCCGCCACTTCGGCATCGGGAAGTTTGGCCTGCAAGGCGGCCGCCGAACTCTCAGCATCCGCCACCGTATCGAGGTTCAGCGAGACACCATCGGCCACGGCCCGCAGGGCTTCGTCATCCATGAAGTTGCGCAGTCGGGCAATCACGCTTTCGGCCACCTGGTGTTTGCGTGCGAGTTCCGCTAACGTGTCGCCGCTGATGACGTTGCTCTTGTCACCCCCCGTTTCGATCGATGCGTTGATCAGGGCAATCCGCAGCAGGAAGTTGTCCAGTGCGCCTGCGTCCTTGAGATAGAGCTCTTCCTTGCCGGCCTTGACTTTATAAAGCGGTGGCTGAGCGATATAGATGTGGCCGCGTTCCACCAACTCCGGCATCTGGCGGTAGAAAAAGGTCAGCAACAAGGTCCGGATGTGCGCGCCGTCAACGTCCGCATCGGTCATGATGATGATGCGGTGGTAACGCAGCTTGGCCACGTTGAAATCATCGCTGCCGCCATTTTGACCACCCCCCGTATTGCCAATGCCTGTGCCCAGGGCGGTGATCAGCGTGAGAATCTCGTTGCTGGTCAGCAGTTTTTCATAGCGCGCTTTCTCGACGTTGAGAATCTTGCCGCGCAGAGGAAGAATTGCCTGGAATTTACGGTCTCGTCCCTGTTTGGCCGAGCCGCCAGCGGAGTCACCCTCGACGATATAGATTTCGCACATGGCCGGATCTTTTTCCTGGCAGTCTGCAAGCTTGCCTGGCAAACCCATACCATCCAGAACACCTTTGCGGCGTGTCATTTCGCGTGCCTTGCGCGCAGCTTCGCGTGCGCGGGCCGCTTCAATGATCTTGCCGCAGATCATCTTGGCGTCATTGGGCTTTTCCTGCAGGTAGTCATTGAGCAGCTTGCTTACGATGTCTTCCACCGGTCCACGCACTTCACTGCTGACCAATTTGTCCTTGGTCTGGCTTGAAAACTTGGGCTCGGGCACCTTCACGCTCAATACGCAGCAGAGACCTTCGCGCATGTCGTCACCTGTCACCTCAACCTTGGCTTTTTTGGCCAGTTCGCTGTCATCGATGTACTTGTTGATGACACGCGTCATGGCGGCACGCAAACCGGTCAGGTGGGTGCCCCCATCCCGTTGTGGAATGTTGTTGGTAAAGCACAGCACCTGCTCGTTATAGCCACTGTTCCACTGCATGGCGACTTCGACACCAATGTTGGTGTTCTGATCACTCTGACGATCCCCCATGGCATGGAACACATTGGGATGCAGGATCGTCTTGCCCTTGTTGATGAAATTCACGAAGCCTTGCACGCCACCTGCACCGGAAAAGTCGTCTTCCTTGCCACTGCGTTCATCTTTCAGGCGGATCCTGACACCATTGTTCAGAAAGCTCAGTTCGCGCAGGCGCTTGCTCAGAATTTCGTAGTGGAAGTCATTGTTTTCCCTGAAAATTTCCGTATCAGGCAGGAAGTGAACTTCCGTTCCACGCTTCTCGGTGTCACCAATGACCTTCATCGGCGAAATCTCAATGCCGTTCACGGTTTCCAGCAAGCGATTCTGTACAAAACCCTTGGAAAACTCGAGCACGTGGACTTTTCCATCGCGTCGCACGGTCAGTCGCAACATCTTGCTCAATGCATTCACACAGCTCACACCAACACCATGCAGGCCACCTGACACCTTGTAGCTGTTCTGGTTGAACTTGCCACCGGCGTGTAATTCGGTCAGTGCGATTTCAGCCGCTGAGCGCTTGGGCTCATGCTTGTCGTCCATCTTCACGCCAGTGGGAATGCCACGGCCGTTATCCACGACGCTGATGGAGTTGTCGGAGTGGATGGTGACCAGGATGTCATCACAATGACCAGCCAGGGACTCGTCAATCGAGTTATCCACCACTTCAAACACCAAATGGTGCAAACCAGTACCGTCTGACGTATCGCCGATATACATCCCAGGGCGTTTGCGCACGGCCTCCAGACCTTCAAGAATCTGGATCGACCCTTCTCCATAGGCCGCTGATGCCCCAACTTGCTGGGTATCAATTTTGGGCTGGAAGTTGGAACTTGCAGCATCACCTTCACCGGTATGTACGGCTCCAGACTCTTCACCAGCTGGCAATTTAGCTTCGGTCATAACTCACTTCTCTCACAATTTTCAAACTCTTTAAGAACCAAACCCGCAACGAACCAATCTGTTCATCGCGGGTTGCAGGGGTTCCCTTGATTCTGTTCATCAAATACGCATGGGCATTACGACGTACTTGAAAGTGGCATTCTCGGGAATGGTGAGCAGGGCTGAACTGTTCGAGTCTGACAACTCCACCTTGACCATTTCCTGGCTCATGTTCGTCAAGGCATCGATCAGATAGGTCACGTTGAAACCAATCTCGATACTGTCACCCGCATAGTCAATGTCGATCTCGTCGACAGCTTCTTCCTGCTCCGCATTGTTGGAGGCCACACGCAGCGTACCGGGGTCGATATTCAGGCGAACACCCTTGAACTTGTCGCTTGTCAAAATCGCAGTACGCTGCAGCGAGGCCAGCAAAGCCGTACGTCCCAATGTGATACCGTTCTTGTGGTTCTTCGGAATCACCCGGTTGTAGTCGGGAAACTTGCCTTCTACCAGCTTGGTGACAAATTCCATGCCTTCAAAGCTGAACTTGGCCTGGTTGTTGGCAAATTGCATCTCAATGGCGCCGTCGGCATCACTGAGCAAACGCTGCATTTCAATGACGGTCTTGCGCGGAAGAATCACTTCCTGCTTGGGAACTTCCACATCCAGCATGGCTGAGGCAAATGCCAGCCTGTGCCCATCCGTGGCCACCAGGCTCAATTGCTTGCCTTCTGCCACAAACAGAATGCCATTGAGGTAGTAACGAATGTCATGCACAGCCATCGCAAAAGACACCTGGCTCAGCAAGTCTTTCAGCGTCTTTTGAGGCACGCTGAAAACCGGGCCAAAGTTCGCTGATTCCTGTACCAGGGGAAAGTCTTCCGCAGGCAAAGTTTGCAGCGTAAATTTGCTCTTGCCACCTTTCAGAATCAGCTTGCTCTGGCTGGATTCGAGCGACACCGTTTGATCAGAAGGCATGGTGCGCAAGATATCGATTAACTTGCGAGCGCCTACCGTGATCGTGAAATTTCCAGCATCACCATCAAGTTGTGCCGCGGTACGGATCTGGATTTCCAGATCACTGGTCGTGAATTGCAGAGCATTGCCAGTTTTGCGAATCAAGACATTGGCCAGGATTGGCAGTGTGTGACGGCGTTCAACGATGCCTGAAACCGATTGGAGTACAGCCAGTACTTTGTCTTGCGTTGCCTTGAGAACAATCATGTCAACCTCTTCTTTAATTTCTTTAATTTAAATTAGTAGTAGTAGATAAGGGCAGCACTCATCTGTGGATAGTGCTATTTTCCCCTTTTTTATCAAGCACTTGCGCAATGTTGAAAGGTGTGGGTGAGCCCGCTTCCCGGATGTACCCGAAACTTGGATAAGTCTTCATATCTGCTTCAGCCTGTGGATAAGCAGGAAGTTGTGCCGAAACTATCCCCAGGGTTGTTCTTGTCAGCATGGTGTTCACCCTTTGAGGGTTTGCTCCAGGACATGGAGTTGCTGATTGAGTTCAGTCAGTTGCTGGCGCTCGCCGGAAATTTTCCGAACGGCATGCAGCACGGTCGTGTGATCGCGGCCGCCAAAGAGCTCGCCAATCTCGGGGAGGCTCTTCTGGGTCAATTCCTTGGCCAGGTACATGGCAATTTGCCGCGGCCGAGCGATGCTGGCTGGCCGTTTTTTGGAGTACATATCCGCCACTTTGATCTTGTAGTAGTCCGCAACAGTTTTTTGGATATTTTCCACTGAGATTTGCCGGTTTTGGATAGACAGCAGGTCGCGCAGGGCTTCACGGGCAAGCTGAATGGAAATATCTTTCTGGTTGAATCGGGAATACGCCAGAATCTTGCGCAGTGCCCCCTCCAACTCTCGTACGTTGGATCGTACGTTTTTGGCGACAAAAAATGCCACTTCCTCGGGCATTTCTGTTCCCTCGGCACGGGCTTTGTTGATCAGGATGGCTACCCGCATTTCGAGTTCAGGCGGCTCGATCGCCACGGTCAGACCAGAGTCGAATCGTGAAACCAGGCGTTCATGAATGTCGGCCAGTCCTTTGGGATAGGTGTCGCTGGTCATCACGATATGTGATTTTTTAGCCAGTAATGCCTCAAAAGCATTGAAGAACTCTTCCTGGGTGCGTTCCTTGTTGGCAAAGAACTGAACATCATCAATCAGCAATAAATCCAGGGAGTGATAGCGGTCCTTGAACTCATCAAAAGTCTTGCGTTGATAGGCCTTAACCACATCGGAAACAAATTGCTCGGCATGGATGTAGAGAACTTTGGCGCTAGGCCGGTCGGCCAACAGGCGGTTGCCAACAGCATGCATCAGGTGGGTCTTGCCCAAACCCACGCCCCCGTAGATAAAGAGGGGGTTATACAAATGCCCCGGCGTAGTGGCGACATGCATGGCAGCTGCGCGGGCCATGCGATTGGCAGTACCTTCGACCAGGGTATCAAAAGTCAGGGCGGTATTGAGTCGGTTCTTGTGCCCATTGAGGGTCTTGTCTTCCGCCAGATCGGCAGGTTCTTCACTGAGAAGAGGATCAATCAACACCCTGGAAGACCTAATATTGGCGTACGATTCTTTAGGTGTGAGTGCCAACTCGACCTGGACGGGATGCCCGTAAATCTTTTCCAGTAACAAGGAAATCCGCTGGCTGTACTGAGCGCGGATCCAGTCGAGTTTGAACCGGTTGGCGACAAAAATTGTGACCCTCGACAAGTCTTCTGAGACCTTG
Source organism: Gammaproteobacteria bacterium (assembly GCA_018815325.1). Taxonomy (GTDB): domain Bacteria; phylum Pseudomonadota; class Gammaproteobacteria; order Burkholderiales; family Burkholderiaceae_C; genus JAHIYE01. The sequence goes on from JAHIYE010000001.1 coordinate 125,641, forward strand.
GCAGACAGGGGCTTGATCCAGGTGTTGAATTGCTGTTCCGGCAGTTCCTGTGCCAATTGATCCAGACACGTTTGCCACAAACTTTGACCAATAGCCTCCCCCACTGAAGGTGGGGGGTTGGTGAATTGCCCCTCGTTGATTCTGGACATCAGCTTCTGTGGATAGTTCTAATTTGCTGCACGCGAAATTGTAATTTATCAAGCATTTATCCACAAGTACGAAATACGCAGAGAAGTTCTTGTTTCACGCGACCAAAGTGGCGTAAGGTGTTGCTCCGATACGGAAAATTTGCGATAATGTCAGGTTTCCCTGATTGTGTTCGGGGTAAATGACAGCGACCCCAAGCTTTTGCCGGCAGGAATGCAGCAGGAATAGGGTCGGAACCGGGCCAAAAAGAGGCCCATAAGGACATCAAAAATGAAACGCACCTACCAACCTTCCAAAATTCGCCGTGCACGTACCCATGGTTTTCTGGTTCGCATGAAAACCCGCGGGGGTCGTGCAGTAATCAATGCACGTCGCGCCAAAGGTCGCAAGCGCCTGGCTGTTTAAGCATCAAGCTAGACTGAGGCAGCATCCCAAGTGCAACGGCTCAGGACGCGATCTCAGTTTCAAGCGGTGCTCGGTGGTACCACGGTAGCACGCACGCCACATTTTGCCTTGCACCGCGTTGCGCTGGTAAGCGCAGAGACGTTGCCTCACACCGAGGCACACGAGGCCCCTGCCGACACCATGACCCAGCTGTTTGACATACCAGAGGTGTGGATGGGCGCCATGGTGCCCAAGCGGTGGGCCAGGCGTGCTGTGACGCGCAATACCATTAAGCGCCAGATATACAGTGTGAGCTTGGCTATCGAGGCCGCTATTCCTGTTGCTGCACATGTGGTGCGCTTGCGCGCCAGCTTTCAGCGTGAGCTCTTTAAAAGTGCTACATCGGATGTGCTCAAGCGAACCGTACGCCAGGAAATTGAGCAGCTGTTCAGCAAGATGGCTTTGAGCGCTGCCGAAATTCGGACATGATGAAGACCGTCCTCATTGGCGTCGTCAAAGCCTACCGTCTGTTACTGAGCCCCTGGCTCGGTTCGTCGTGTCGTTTTGAGCCGACGTGTTCCGCTTATTCTCTTCAGGCCCTGGAGCAGCATGGCGCTGCAACCGGCAGCTATTTGACGCTGGCCAGATTGGTGCGTTGCCATCCATGGTGTGCTGGCGGCCATGATCCCGTGCCGGCGAAGTCGCCCCGTTTGTTTAGCAAGCTGTTTTCCCCCTCCATACAAAAGAAGTCTTCATGAACGATATCCGCCGCACCGTTTTGTGGGTGATTTTTGGTTTTTCCATGGTTTTGCTGTGGGATCAGTGGCAAGTCCATAACGGTCGCCAGGCCACCTTTTTCCCAACGCCTGTTAAAACAGCACCCGCTGAGTCGACATCAGCCAAACCGGCCGTCACGCCGAACAGCGTTCCGACGCCGCTTGCAGCCACTCAACCGGATGCACAAGTCCCGGGTTCTCAGCTTGTACAAGGAGGCGCGCAGACCACGCATGAGCGAGTGGAGGTGACGACGGATGTACTCAAACTGACGTTTGATACAGAGGGCGGAACGCTGATCAGGACGGAGCTGCTCAAGCATCTGGATACCACCGACAAAGATCATGATTTTGTTTTGCTGGATGAGAGCAAAGACCGCACGTATGTGGCACAAACGGGCCTGATTCCCGGCACAACAGGCGGCGGCGGTTTTCCGACACACAAGACGGCAATGATGCTCGTGCCGGGAGCACGGGAGCTCAAGGCTGGCAGCAAAGAGCTCGAAGTCAAGTTCGAGTCACCCGTAGAGGGTGGGGTCAAACTCATCAAGACATATACCCTGACGCGTGGCTCTTATGCCATGACGGTCAAGCACGAGGTTCAAAACATCGGTAATGTGCCGGTCTCTCCTCAGCTTTATTTGCAACTGGTCAGAGACGGAAACAAGCTGCCGGGCGCATCCTCTTTTTATTCAACTTTTACAGGCCCGGCGGTTTACACCGAAGCGCAAAAATACCAAAAAGTCGAATTTGCCAACATCGAGAAAAACAAGGTAGAGATAGAGAAGCATGCGGAAAATGGTTATGTCGCCATGGTTCAGCATTATTTTGCCAGCGCCTGGTTGCTGGCAGACGGGATAAAGCGCGACTTGTTCATGCGTAAAGTGGACACCAATCTGTATGCGGTTGGCATGATTACACCAATGGACAACATTGCGCCGGGCACGAGCAAGCTTATAGAAGCACGCCTTTATACGGGACCGCAAGAAGAAAAAGTTCTTGAAGCGCTGGCCCCCGGCCTCGAACTCGTGAAGGACTATGGCTGGTTGACGATTCTGGCAAAACCACTGTATTGGTTGCTGGACAAACTGCACTCTTTCATTGGCAATTGGGGTTGGTCCATTGTGGCGCTGGTGCTGTTGCTCAAGGCCGCCTTTTACTGGTTGAACGCCAAGGCGTATGCCAGCATGGCCAAGATGAAGGCGATCAATCCGAAAATCACGGAAATGCGTGAGCGTCTTAAAGACAGTCCACAACAGATGCAGCAAGAGATGATGCGCATCTACCGCGAGGAAAAAGTCAACCCGATGGGTGGATGTCTGCCCATCGTGGTCCAGATACCGGTCTTCATTGCCTTGTACTGGGTTTTGTTATCCAGCGTGGAAATGCGCCATGCGCCATGGATTCTGTGGATCAAGGACTTGTCAGTAGCCGATCCCTATTTCATCCTTCCGCTGGTCATGACGATGACCACGATGCTGCAAACGGCCTTGAACCCAGCACCACCAGATCCCATGCAAGCCAAGCTCATGTGGTTCATGCCGCTGGCGTTCAGTGTGATGTTCTTCTTCTTCCCTGCCGGCCTGGTTCTGTATTGGTTGACGAACAACATCCTGTCCATCCTGCAGCAATGGATCATCAACACACGCATGGGTGTCCCGCCCAAGTTCAATCTACCCAAGTTTTGAACCTAGTGGTCAGCACACCAGCTGATGATTGTTGACTGAGCCAGGAGTCCTTGCATGCTGGCGCGACACAAGGACCCGATAGCCGCCATTGCCACGGCCCCTGGCCGGGGCGCGGTAGGCATTGTGCGCGTTAGTGGGGAAAACTTGCGGCTGCTCGTTCACGCGCTTTGTGGGCGAGACTTAAGGCCTCGTGAAGCGACCTACCTGCCGTTTGCTGATCGTGAAGGTCAGCCCATAGACCGTGGACTGGCACTTTACTTTCCTGCACCGCATTCCTTCACAGGAGAAGACGTGCTGGAGTTGCATGCCCATGGTGGTCCGGTGGTGCTGCAGCTACTACTCGCACGATGTCTTGAGGCCGCCGCCGAAATTAACGGGAATACAGGTGTCATCCTCATGCCCGGCATGCGTGTCGCGTATCCGGGAGAGTTCAGCGAAAGAGCATTTCTGAACGACAAAATCGATCTGGCACAAGCAGAGGCGATTGCAGACCTGATCGATGCAAGTACAGAGGTCGCTGCACGAAGCGCCAGCCGTTCGCTCTCAGGTGATTTTTCACGCGAAATTCATATGCTGCGAGATGCCCTCATCCACCTGCGCATGCTGGTGGAGGCAACGCTCGATTTTCCAGAGGAAGAGATCGACTTTCTTAAAAAAGCGGATGCCCATGGTCAGCTTGTGAGCTTGCGCAATCAGTTGGAAAGCGTTTTGAAGCGGGCGCATCAGGGTGTATTGCTACGAGAGGGCATCAAGGTCGTGATTGCGGGTCAGCCCAATGCAGGAAAATCGTCACTGCTGAACGCATTGGCGGGGGCCGAACTCGCGATCGTCACGCCCATCGCTGGGACGACACGAGACAAGGTCCAGCAAACGATCCAGATAGAAGGGGTTCCCCTGCATGTGATCGATACCGCAGGCTTGCGACAGAGCGATGATGAGGTAGAGAAAATTGGTATAGCGCGGGCCTGGACAGAAATCGAGACAGCGGACGCTGTGCTCTTTCTGCATGATTTGACCCGTGAGCATGACGGGGCATACCAGAACGCGGAGGCCGACATTAAAAGGATGTTGTCTGACAAATTGCCCAAACAGGTGCCCGTCATCGATATCTGGAACAAGGCGGATGTCGCTGACAAACCAGCCGAGAGAGGCGGCGTTGTCCTGTCAGCTAAAACAGGCCGCGGCCTTGAAGCCTTACGGCACAAGTTACTGGAGGTTGCAGGTTGGCAAGCGGCACCAGAAGGCATCTACATAGCGCGTCAACGGCATGTCCAAGCGCTGCAACGAGTGGACCAGCATCTGGAACAGGCCGCACATCATTTGTCTGCGCAGGCGCAGTACCTGGATTTGCTGGCCGAAGAACTCAGACAGGGCCAAAATGCATTGAGCGAGATAACCGGTGAATTCACATCCGATGATCTGCTCGGTGAAATATTCTCGAACTTCTGCATAGGAAAGTAGCGAGGCACGTGTATTCAATCTCAAGCACACAAGCGTTACGAGTTGTTTGAAAAGTAAGTCCCGCACAGAGCGGGCCATAGCCGTCTAGACTTGTCTCTGTCTCTGTCACTGTTGCCTGCGGCGCAGGACAGGAGAAGACAAGAGGATGAAAATGACAATCTCATTTATGCGCAGTCTATCGAGACGGGTTTTTCACAAGCGGTCTGGTCCAGATGAGGTGTTTGAATTGCATCAAACGATCATGGCGCCAACCGAGGCGCATCAAGCCAAGTCTTCATTGTCACAAACACATCTGTCGGTTCCCTCACAGCAGGACAGCCGCAGAGCCGACCGTCAGCACCGAAGGCAAATGCTGTATGGCGTGGTCAGGGATGTCATGGTTCGCGCTGAGGTCCTGTCCATCAGTTACAAATTCAAAGTCTTGTCGCTGGATGCTGGTGGCCGACAATACCTTGTCATGATGGATGTGATGCATGTCATGAGCAACCAGAATGAATGGCTGGAAGACATGGAGGCGCAAATCATCCGCAGTGCCAGAAAGCTGCACGACATCCATGTCAAGGCCGTGTACTGGCGAGTCAAACAGCCAGTATTGGTCGGCCGTTAAAAGTTCAGTGTCCCGAAAAATCCAGCAAAGTAAACAAAGGCAAACCCGCGGACCTCAATTTTTGGGAGCCACCCAGCTCGGGCAGGTCAACAATTGCCGCGCCCTCCATGACGGTGGCACCTAACTTCTCCAGAAGCTTCTTGCCTGCCATCATGGTTCCACCGGTAGCAATCAGGTCATCAACAAGCAAGACCTTTTCTCCCGACTTCACGGCGTCTGAGTGCAATTCAACCGTCGCGCTACCGTATTCAAGTTCGTAGGTTTCCTCAACCGTTGTGAATGGCAGCTTGCCTTTCTTGCGAATTGGAATAAAACCGACATTGAGTTCATAGGCGATGACGGCGCCCAGAATAAAGCCACGCGCATCCAGACCGGCAACCACGTCAGGCCTCAGGGAAGCCTCCATATAGCGATGCACAAAGGCATCGATCAGGACACGAAATACCTTGGCATCCTGCAGCAACGGAGTAATGTCACGAAATTGAACCCCGGGTGCAGGCCAGTCAGGAACCGTGCGAATGTGATCCTTGAGGTATTGGTTGACATTGAGACTGAACATGCGGCTCCAGAGAGGTGGTCAAACACCGTATTGTGCCTGCGCGTCTTAGCTGCGCAGCAGATTTTCCTCGGCGCGCGCGAGGGCCGCGGCTTTGCCAGAAAGAACCAGCGTGTCGCCATCCTCCAGCGAGGGATCGTCCGCGAGTGAAACCGTCTTCCCGCTTTTGCGACGCAAGCTGACAACACGAATGTCTGGCATCAAATTGACAAATGTATTCAAAGGTTTTCCAAGAATTTTGGCACCCAGGCCCACCGTGACCGTTGCCAGTCGATCCAGCTGCAGTTCATCTACCGAGTCGTCATCGACACCATGGAAATAGCCCCGCAGCAGGTTGTAGCGGGCATCGCGCTGGTCCTGAACAATGCGGATCACACGACGCATTGGGACACCCACCAGGGCCAAGGCATGACTTGCCAGCATCAGGGAACCCTCGATGGCCTCAGGCACAACTTCAGTTGCGCCAGCCTGAAGCAGTTTGTCGAGATCATGGTCATCCTGGGTGCGGACGATCACAGGGACCTGCGGTGCATGGCTGCGGGTATTGGAGAGGACGCGCAGTGTGCCAGGCACATCCAGGTAAGTCACCACGACTGCACTGGCGCGTGCCAGACCAGCCGCGATCATGGCCTGAAGTCGTGCCGCATCACCGAAAACGACAGAGTCGCCAGCGGCAGCGGCCTGGCGAACCCGATCAGGATCAAGGTCCAGTGCCATGTAGGGGATATTTTCCTGCTCCAGCATGCGTGCGAGATTTTGTCCGCAACGCCCATAGCCACAAATGATGACGTGCTTGTTGGCATTGATGGATTTACGGGCAATGGTGGTCATCTGCAGAGACTGATGCAACCATTCACTGGCCACGAGTTTCATGACAAGCTGGTTGCTGTACATGATGATGAAGGGGGTCGCCAGCATGGAAAGAACCATGCTGGCCAGGATAGGATTGAGCAAGGCAGGCGGAACCAGGGCATTGTCCTGGGCGAGCGACAACAGCACGAAACCAAACTCACCACCCTGGGCGAGGTAAAGGCCTGTGCGCATGGCCACACCAGCCGAACTGCCCAGACCTTGGGCCAGAAGCGTGACCAATACCGCCTTGAAAAGAATGGGCAAAGTGACAAGCACCAGCACCAAGGGCCAGTTCTCAAGGATCTGTCGCCAATCGAGAATCATGCCGATCGTGATGAAGAAAAGACCGAGCAACACATCGTGAAAAGGGCGAATGTCGGTTTCCACCTGATGCTTGTACTCGGTCTCTGAAATCAGCATGCCCGCTATGAAGGCGCCTAGCGCGAGGCTAAGTCCTGCCAGTTCGGTCAACCAGGCCAGGCCAAGCGTGATCAACAAGAGGTTGAGGACAAATAGCTCCTCACTCTTGCGACGAGCTACCAGTGTGAGCCACCAGCGCATGACCCGCTGGCCGCCAGCCAGCAGGACTGTGATCAGCACAACGGCTTTGAGCGCAGCAAACATGAGTGCTGTGAAAAGCTGCTCGCTGGAGGCTCCCAGCGCAGGGATCAGCACCAGCAGCGGCACCACGGCCAAATCCTGGAACAGCAAAACGCCCATGATGCGTTTGCCATGTTCAGACTCAAGCTCAAGCCGCTCGGACATCAACTTGACGACAATGGCGGTGCTGCTCATGGCCAGTGCTCCTGACAATGCGAGTGCGGTCTGCCAGCTCATGTTCCAGAGCGATGGCGCAAGCATGGAAAGGCCCATCATGGCAGCCGTGGCACCCAGCATGGTCAAGACGACCTGGCCCAAGCCGAGCCCGAACACATGCTGGCGCATGGCGCGAAGCTTGGACAGGTTGAATTCAAGTCCAATGACGAACATCAGAAAAACGACACCAAATTCACCCAGATGGCGAACACCATCCGAGTTTTGTGCCAATGCCAGCGCATTGGGGCCAATCACGACGCCAACAACCAGGTAGCCCAGCATGGGCGGCAGCTTGAGGCTGCGGAAGACAACTACCCCTATAACGGCGGCCAGCAGGTATAACAGGGTGAGTTCAAGGGCGGTCATGCCCTGAATACTAGCAAGTGCGTCGGCTGTCTATAAAATCTCGCGATGATCACCCGAAATCCAACGGATAAGCTCCCCCAGACACAGCAACTCATACAGTTTGCACGCGATGCGCTGGACATCGAAGCGGCCGCTGTGCTGGGACTCAAAGACCGCGTTGGGGCGTCGTTCGCCCAGGCCGTAGTCAGCATGCTGGATGTGCAGGGCCGGGTCGTCGTTATGGGGATGGGGAAAAGCGGCCACATTGGTCGCAAGATCGCAGCTACCCTCGCCTCGACAGGAACACCAGCCATGTTTGTTCATCCGGGAGAAGCCAGTCATGGTGATCTCGGCATGATCAAGCCGGTGGATCTCGTGCTGGCCATTTCCAACAGCGGGGAATCGCAGGAGCTAACGGTGATACTGCCGATGCTCAAGCGCCTGGGCGTTCCCTTGATTGCGATGACTGGCGGTTTGCAATCCACGCTGGCACGACACGCGGATATGGTGCTGGATACAGGTGTCGCGAAAGAGGCTTGCCCATTGAATTTGGCCCCGACAGCCAGCACCACGGCCCAGTTGGCACTGGGCGATGCGCTGGCGGTCACGTTGCTGGACGCCAGGGGCTTTCGAGCCGAAGATTTCGCACGGTCTCACCCTGGCGGCGCATTGGGCAGAAAGCTGCTGACACATGTCAGCGATGTCATGCGTGGTGAAGGGGCTGTGCCACGCGTTGGACCACAGGCAGGATTCAGCGAATTGATGCGCGAAATGAGTGACAAAGGTCTCGGTGCGACGGCCATCGTGGATGAGGATGACCGGGTACTGGGCATCTTTACCGACGGGGACTTGCGCCGTTTGCTAGAGAATGGCGTTGACCTCAGGGCGACGACAGCGGCCCAGGTCATGCATGCCAATCCACGCACAATTACACAAGACGCACTCGCCGTGGAAGCGGTGGAGTTGATGGAACTGTACCGCATCACCAGTGTGCTGGTGCTGGACGCCGAAGGGCGTCTGTGTGGCGCACTGAACAGCAATGACCTTCTGCGAGCAAAAGTGATCTGATGTCACCTGTACTGACTTTTCCCCCGGCGTTATTGCTTCAGGCGCAGCAAATCCGTGTGGCATTTTTTGACGTGGACGGCGTGTTGACTGACGGCAGCCTGTATTTCACGGCAGAGGGTGAAACTATCAAGCGATTCCATACACTGGATGGCCATGGTATCAAGCTGTTGCAGCGTGCGGGGATCACACCGGCCGTGATCACCGGCCGCGACGCCAAGCCCCTGCGCGTACGACTGGAAGCACTTGGCATTCAGCATGTGCGCTATGGAACGGAAGACAAGGCGCCCGCGGCAGAACAAATACTTCAAGCGCTAGGTTTGGGCTGGTATCAGGCGGCTGCAATGGGCGATGACTGGCCCGATCTTGCGGTGATGCGTCGCGCGGCCTTTGCGTGTGCGCCGAGCAACGCGCAGGCCGAGGTCAAAGCGCTGGCACATCACGTCACGTCGGTTGCCGGAGGCAGCGGCGCGGCCAGGGAATTCTGTGATCTGCTGCTCATGGCTGGTGGCAAATATGCCCAATTGCTGGCAGAGAGCACACGGTGAAACACCTGTTGCGAGCGGTATGGGACCGCACGTCACTTTATGTTCCCATCATCTTGATGGGATTTCTGGCACTGGGCACTTACTGGCTGGTCAAGAGCGCACCGATATTCACGCCTCCCGAAGCGGATAAGCCCGCGCGGCATGAACCCGACTACTTCATGGAGCGGTTTTCAGTCAGGACATTTGACGGGGCCGGACGCCTTAAGAGCGAGGTCTTTGGCAGTGAAATGCGCCATTATCCGGATACGGACACCATGGAAATTGACCAGGTCAGAATTCGTTCATTCAATGAAACCGGTCGTCTGACCACGGCGACCGCCAACCGCGCCCTGACCAATGCGGATGGTTCGGAGGTGCAGTTGTTCGGCAACGCCCATGTGGTGCGAGAAGCATCGACAGATGCGGACGGACAGCCGCTGCCGCGCATGGCATTCCAAGGAGAGTTTTTGCATGCCTATATCAACACGGAACAGGTCAAATCGCACAAACCTGTCGAGTTGACTCGTGGAACCGATCGCTTCACAGCCGACAAGCTGGATTTCGACAACCTGGACCGGGTGATGCAACTGCAAGGGCGCGTGCGAGGCGTCCTGGTGCCCAGCGCTGCCAAGTAGGGTGCATGCATGACGCCTATCCCATGACCAGACTTGTCTTTATCACCGGTGCGTCCAGCGGCCTTGGTCAAGCCCTGGCTTGGCAGTTTTATCAAGAGGGCTATAGCCTGGCCCTGGTCGCAAGAAGAACCCATGAGGTTGAAGTCTGGGCAAGCCAGGCTGGATTGAGGGCCGGACGATACCAGATTTACCATGCCGATGTCACGGTGCTTGACAGCATCATCGATGCAGGACAGTTGTGCATTGCGCAACAGGGTTTGCCGGACGTGGTCATTGCCAATGCAGGCATCAGCGTGGGGATGGATACCGGGGAACGTTCAGACCTGGATGTGATGGCAGAGACCTTTGCAACCAACAATGTCGGCATGGCGGCTACCTTTCATCCATTTGTAAGCGCCATGGTCGCCAGACGATCAGGTGTACTGGTTGGTATCGCCAGTGTGGCTGGCATTCGGGGACTCCCGGGCCATGGGGCATATTGCGCCAGCAAGGCGGCCGTGATTGCCTACTGTGAAAGTCTGCGCGGCGAGTTGCACGGCAGTGGTGTGAAGGTGTCGACGATTTGTCCCGGCTATATCGACACGCCCTTGACCCAAAAAAACAGCTATTCCATGCCGTATCTGATGCAGCCTGAGGATTTCGCCCACCAGGCTTTCCGGGCCATCGAGGCCGGTCACAGCTACCGTGTCATCCCTTGGCAAATGGGCCTGGTCGCCAAGGTGCTGAGGCTTTTGCCCAATAAGCTGTTTGACAGGCTTTTAAGTGGGCGGCCCCGCAAAAACCGCCGAACAAACTGACTTGCCATTGGTGGGGGATAAACCGGTACAGCCATAATTGAGCCATGCTGGGTGTTTTTGGCAAAGCAGTTCCAAAGTGATTTGCGGCTTCCTAAGGCACTTTACGAGACGCTGTCAATCTACCTGCTGCTGGCCATCGGTCTGAAGGGCGGGATTGAAATGAGCAAGCAGTCGTTGCACTCGCCTGCGCCACAGGTCGCAGCTTGTCTGGCGCTCGGATTCTCCACTCCCTGTATGCTGGCTCCCATTTTGCGGCGCCTGGGGCTAAGTGCCACTGGACGTGTTGAATCAGCTGCAGCAACGCTAAAGCCCGGTGATCGGGGCTTGTAATGGGGAACAAGAAAAAAGGGCCTTACGGCCCTTTTTTGAAATCGAAGTAGCGTAAAAGCTACTGCAATTTAATTTTTAGTAGCTGCTACGGCCACCGCCGTAACCACCACCGCCACCGCTACGGCCGCCACCACCGTAGCCACCACCGCCACCACCGTAGCCGCCGCCACCACCACCACCGAAGCCACCGCTACGGGGAGCACGTGGCTCCATTGGGCGGGCTTCGTTGACCACGAGGTCACGGCCACCGAAGTTAGTGCCATGCACGCCTTGGATAGCGGCTTGTGCTTCAGCATCGCTGCCCATTTCGACAAAGCCGAAACCCTTGGAGCGGCCGGTGTCGCGCTCCATCATGACCTTGGCGCTGCCAACCGAGCCGTACTGGCTGAAGGTCTGTTGCAGATCTTCGTCGCGGAAAGAGTAGGGCAGGTTGCCCACGTAAAGTTTGTTGCCCATGAAGGACTCCTGAAAAAACATGAAAACGCGATGGAGCCCGACGCAATCAACAAACCTGTGACGACTTCAAAGACGCGAAACTGACCATTCACCGCTAAGCTAACTGCTTTCCTGCAAGCAGAAAAGCGAAGTCATTATTAATCACTTTATGAAGCCCGTGGGTGTTTATTTCACTGCCGGAACCCGTTCAGCAGCGAAACTGCGTGGTTTTTAAGGTGAAAGTCCGGGCAAACCATAAGGTAAACTGCGTGGGTCTTTGGGGAGTAGCCCGCCCGGTTGTGCAACGCACCGGGGGCATGCGTCAACACACTTGGGTTCTCGAAACCTATGGCGTATGCGGTTCTTGAACTGGGCGAGACCATTGACTGCATGCCGATCCACATGGCCGGAGTCGGGGTGCAGTCAATGCGTTTTCCACCCATCCGGCCGGATAGGACCCCCACATGGAACCGTTTTTTATCTCCACCGCGATTGTTGCGCTCGCCGAAATGGGCGACAAGACGCAATTGCTCGCGCTGGTGCTCGCCGCACGCTTTCGCAAACCCTGGCCCATCGTCCTGGGCATTCTGGTCGCCACGCTGGTCAATCACGGCCTCGCAGGCGCCGTGGGCGCCTGGGTGACCACGTTTGTGGGGCCGCAGGTGCTGCGCTGGATTCTGGGCGCCTCGTTCATCGCCATGGCGATATGGATGCTGATCCCCGACAAGCTGGATGAAGGCGAAGCAGATGGCAACCCGCGTTGGGGCGTGTTTGGCACCACTGTCGTGGCGTTCTTCCTCGCCGAGATGGGTGACAAGACGCAGATTGCGACCGTGATGCTCGCCGCCCAATACAACGCCTATGTCTGGGTGGTGGCCGGGACCACGCTGGGCATGATGCTGGCCAACGCGCCAGTGGTCTGGCTCGGTGAGCGCATCACGCGCAAGGTGCCCATCCGTGCAGTGCACGTGGTGTCTGCCATCATCTTCCTGGTTTTGGGGCTGCTGGCGATTTTTTCGTCGGCAGGTTGATCGGGTCCATCCAGCGGACTGGGCGACGGGGCGCTGCTTTGGTATATTTGCCGAACGCGCCGATTTGCCACAGCTTGCGGGCGCTTTATAAATCCTGCTAAAGACCCGTCCGACACATCAGCCCGGCCTCGTTTTTAGCGACGCCGGGTTTTTTTATTCAGATGTCGTTCATTGCCACGCCCCAGACCCTGCATTTCCCGGAGGTGTTGCCGCTGCAAAGCGGCGCGTCCATCCGCGCCTTTGACCTGGCCTACGAGACCTATGGCACGCTCAATGCCGACCGCTCCAATGCGGTGCTCGTGTGCCACGCCCTCAATGCCTCACACCACGTAGCAGGTGTTTACGCGGGGCGGGACAAGAGTGAGGGCTGGTGGGACAACATGATCGGTCCCGGTAAACCAGTGGACACCGACCGCTTCTTCGTGATCGGCGTGAACAACCTGGGCTCCTGCTTCGGCTCCACCGGTCCCATGCACAACCACCCAGACACGGGCGACGTCTACGGCGCAGACTTCCCCGTGGTCACGGTGGAAGACTGGGTCAACGCCCAAGCCCTGTTGCTGGATCGCCTGGGCATCCAGCAACTGGCTGCCGTGCTGGGCGGCAGCCTCGGCGGCATGCAGGCGCTGAGCTGGACGCTGCAGTACCCCGACCGCGTGCGGCACGCCGTTGTGGTGGCCAGCGCCCCCAACCTCACGGCCGAGAACATTGCCTTCAACGAAGTGGCCCGCCGCGCCATCGTGACTGACCCGGACTTCCACGGCGGCCACTTTTACCGCCACGGCGTGATCCCCAAGCGTGGCCTGCGCATCGCCCGGATGATCGGCCATATCACGTACCTCAGCGACGACGTGATGAACGAGAAGTTCGGCAGGCAGCTGCGGGAAGGCCTGGAGCTGAAATACAGCACACAGGATATTGAATTCCAGATCGAGAGCTACCTGCGCTACCAGGGCGACAAGTTCAGCGACTACTTCGACGCCAACACCTACCTGCTGATCACCCGCGCGCTGGACTACTTTGACCCCGCCCGCGCGCATTCCGACAACCTCACGCGCGCCCTGGCCCGCGCCACGGCCAAATTCCTGCTGGTCAGCTTCACCACCGACTGGCGTTTTTCGCCCAAACGCAGCCGCGAAATCGTCAAGGCGCTGCTCGATAACCGCCGCAGCGTGAGCTACGCCGAAATCGACGCGCCCCACGGGCATGATGCCTTTTTGCTCGATGACGCCCGCTACATGGGCGTGATGCGCTCTTACTTTGATAGCATTGCCAAGGAGTTGCAGCCATGACCGAAAAAGCGGCAATGCAAGCCCTGGCGCGCCTGGTGCCCCCCGGCTCGCGCGTGCTCGACCTGGGCTGTGGCAACGGCGCCATGCTCGACTACCTGCAGCACGAGCGCGGCTGCAGTGGTTATGGCGTGGAGATTGACGATGCCAACGTGCTCGCCTGCGTGCAGCGCGGCGTGAACGTGATCCAGCTCAATCTGGACGAAGGGCTGGCGATGTTTGACGACAACAGCTTTGACGTGGTGCTGCAGATCGACACGCTGCAGCACTTGCGCAACGCCGAAACCATGCTGCGC
>JAHIYE010000002.1 GCA_018815325.1 Gammaproteobacteria bacterium
ACCTACCTGCTATCTGCATCTGTCGAGGGCCACTCGCCGCGGTGGCTTACAGCCTCATCATCAACGGCGAGCGAGCGAGCGAGCGAGGGCCGTACACCGCCTCAAACTGTGCCAGCAGTGCGCGTGCCGTGGCGAGGTTGGTGGCATATGTGACATTGTGCACATCGCATGCACGTATCAGGGCGTTGATATCGGGTTCGTGCGGCTGGGGTGTCATGGGGTCGCGCAGGAAAATGAGAGCGTCCAGTTCTCTCTGGGCCAAGCGTGCGCCGATTTGCAAATCCCCTCCAAAGGGACCGCTGAGCATGCACTCCACCGTCAGTCCTACTTCTTTTTGCAAGCGGTCGCCCGTAGTGCCAGTGGCGCATAAGTGGCTCCGCCCCAGCAGCTTTGCGAACTCTTGGGCGAGCGCCACCATACAGTTCTTTTTGCTGTCGTGGGCTATGAGGGCTAGGCGTAACTGCATGTTAGAACTGTGAAGTAACCTACTGCACCAACAGCGCACGAAGACCGATTGAAAGTAGACTTCATTCTGAATGTGGCTTAAGTCATAGGAAGATTCAACCGGATGGATTGCGTCCTTTGCGGCAAAGCGCAGGTCGTCACCCTTTCAGGTGTTTTGTCCAGAGTCGGGCTGTGTCCAATGGCTCGACATCCTGATGAGGTGCGAGCGCTGACGCATGGTTTAGGTGTGGCACTCCTGAGTCATGCGCCACCGATTCAGTGAAACCCACCTGGAACACGGCCACCGCCTGCACCAATTCCTTCGACTGGGTGTTCAGGCCGCTGGCAGTAGCAGCAATCTGGTCCACCAGTGCGGCGTTTTGCTGCGTCACATGGTCCATCTGGGCGATGGCCTCGCTAATCTGGGCCACGCCTGAGCGCTGCTCGGCGCTGGCGCTGCTGATCTCGCCCACCAGGGCCGTGACCTGGTGTATGGCCTGCACCACTTCCTGCATGGTGACGCCAGCCTTGTCCACCAGATCTGAGCCCTGCGCCACGCGCTCCACGCTGGCAGAGATCAGGCCCTTGATCTCGCGGGCTGCCTCGGCGCTGCGTCCGGCCAGGGCGCGTACCTCGCTGGCCACCACGGCAAAGCCGCGCCCCTGCTCGCCTGCGCGTGCCGCCTCTACAGCGGCGTTTAGGGCAAGGATGTTGGTCTGGAAGGCAATGCCGTCGATCACACCGATGATGTCAGCAATCTTCCGGCTGGAGGTGTTGATGTCGCGCATGGTTTCCACCACCAGCCCGACCACGGCGCCGCCGCGCTCGGCCACGGCACTGGCGTCGCGCGCCAGCGTGCTGGCCTGCTGGGCGTTGTTGGCGTTATGCGTCACCGCATCGCGCAGCTCCTGCATGGAGGCCGAGGTTTGCTGCAGCGCACCGGCCTGGGCTTCGGTGCGGTTGGACAGGTCCATGTTGCCTTGTGCGATCTCGGTGCTTCCGCCCAGCACGTTCTGCGCCCCCTGGCGCACATGCGTAACCACGCGTGCCAGCGCGCCCTGCATGTCCCTCAGGGCCAGCAGCAACTGCGCCACCTCGTTGCGGCCTTGCGCTTCGATAGGCTCTTGCAGTCTGCCTTCAGCCACCGAACGGGCCACGCGCACCGCCTGGCGCAAGGGGACGGTTATGGAGCGGATGATCCACCAAGCCAGCACCGCACCCACCGCAAGAACCACTAGACTGGTGGCGATCAGCATACTGCGCACCGCGCTGGCCGCGCTTTCATTGGTTTGCGTGGCCTGCTTGAATTGCTGCCTCTGTTGCAACAACAGAGCATCCATGGCAGAAAAGTACCGGAGCTGCGCCGGGTGCATCATGTCGATGAGGATGTCCTTGGCTTCGAATATCTGACCAAAACTGGCCAGATCGACCGTTTCACGTTGCAGCGGCTCAAAGATCTTGCGCGCTGCCTGCACTTCGAGCAATGCGGCCTGCGCTGCACTATCGCCGGATAGAAGTTTTTCGAGTTCGCTATAGTGGGTGTTGATATCCAATTGAAGACGTTTGACAGCCTCCGCCTGCAATGCGATGGCGTCCGCGTCCCGCATCAAAATCATATTTCGCACACTGGAAGCAATGGTTTGCACATCCTCCTTGATAGCACTACCCACTACCATGCGTGGCATTTGCACATAAGCCATATCACTGGCCGAAGCGGATATCCCCGACACCTTGGTCACCACCATAACAACCATGGAAGCGATCAAAACCCCCAAGAAGGAAAACCCCCCTATCAGCAGCGAAGAAACACGAAAATGGTTGCGAAAAGGCGTCATTTTTTTCCTCTGGATCAAATAGCTATCAGCGATATTTTTTTCTAACGATCCTTGCTTGCTCCAATAATTGATCAACGTCTGCACCGTACTTCTCACGTGCCTTCATATAAACCATTTCGGAAGCCGAACGAAATGCAGCAGTATTGGGTGAGTACTGAATGCGCGCTCCCAGCTTTTCCATCTGCTTTAGCTGAATGTCGTCATTTCCCACTACATGGATGCGGCTGAAATTTGCAGTCCGAATCGCAGCCTCGGTAACAGCTCGTTGGTCTTCTGTGCTCATTTTTTGCCATGTTTTTTCACTCATGGCCAATGGCAGTGGGCTGTAGACATGGTTGGTCAGCGTCACATGAGGGGCGACCTCGTAGAACTTGTTGGAGTAGATGGTGTCCACCGGGTTTTCCTGCCCGCTGACGGCACCTTGCTGAATGGCCAGATAGACCTCCGGCAGGGGCATGATCTGAATGTTGAAACCCATGGCTTCCAGCGTCCAACGCATCATCTCGTTGGGGAAGGTGCGAAGCTTTTTCCCCTTGGCGTCTTCTGGGGAATTCAGCGGCTCCTTGGTGGTCATACTGCGAAAGCCGGCCTCCCAGGTTGCAAGAAAGCGAAAGCCTTTGGCGGGGGCCTTGGCAAACTGAGCTTGCATCCATGGACTTTCGTCGTAGAGCTTCCAGCCCTGGGCATAGTTATCGACCAGAAAAGGCAGCATGGATAGATTCAAAGTGGGAACTAGAGGCGCGTACGACCCAGTGGCCGATACGGTGAAGTCCAGATCTCCCCCTATAAGGCGTTCAACGGACTTGGGGTCACTGCCAGCCTTGCCGCAGCAAAGCACTTCAACTGTGTACCGCCCCTGCGTCAATTGCTCGACGGCGCGCGCAAAAAAATTGGCTGCGGCATCTCTTGCGCCTGCAGCCTGGTCGGTATGGCCAAATCGCAACACCGTCTGCGCGTTCGAGATCATGCATGCGGTCAAGAGAAAGCTGCATATGACGCCATTTTTCTGGAGGTAGTTCATAATTCCCCGCTCTTACCAGTTTGTACGAAATCGCGCACACAAGAATTCCACCGCCGCCGAATCCAAGGCTGGTGCCTTTCGCCCGCTCAATAGGTAAATCCGTGCGGTTTCTTCCAGTTCTTCCAGTACGGCACTGGCCGATTCCGGACTCTCGCTCCACACCACCGGCCCCAGTCGCTCCAGCACCACCGCGCGTGTGGCAGCACGGCCCGCCAATGCGCCCACGGCCGCGGCCACGCTGGCGTCGCCTGGTACTGCGTAGGGCACCAACGGAACCTGTCCCACTTTCATCACAAAGTAAGGGGTAATAGGCGGCAGAACTGCTTGCTGGGACCAAACACCGGCCAGCGTCAGCGCGACCACATGGGTGCTGTGCGTGTGCAGCACGGAACGTGCGTGCGGTGCGGCTTGGTAGATATGGCGGTGCAGGTGCAGCGTCTTGCTGGGTGGCTCGCCAGACAGGTGCGTGTCGTTGGCGTCCACATGGGCCAGTTGATCGGGCTCCAAGTTGCCCAGGCAGGCATCGGTGGGGGTGATGAAAAAGCCGCCGTCGTCAAGCCGCATGCTGATGTTGCCCGCCGTGGCGTGCACGTAGCCGCGCTGGTACAGGCTTTTTCCCACGGCGCAGATGCGGGCGCGCAGCAGGGCGTGCTCGCTATCTCTCATGCCAGCTCTCCGCTGGCCTGCGCAGAGAGCGCTTTTTGGAAGAAATCCACAGCGCCGAAGTTGCCGGATTTGAGGGCGATCCACAGGCCGGAATCGGCGTCCTGGCACCAGGGCACGCCGGGGTCAATCTGGGCACCAACCCGCAGCCGCTGCATATTCAGCGCTTGCACGCATGCGCCCGAAGTTTCCCCTCCCGCCACTACCAGGCGCTGCACGCCCGCCGCGACCAGTTTGCACGCCACGGTGGCCAGGATTTGTTCCACCAGTGCCCCTGCTTGCTCGACCCCTAGTTGGGCCTGGACGGCGCGCACCGTGTGGGGCTCTGTCGTGGCATAGACCAGCACCGGACTGCGGTCCAAGCGGGGCAAGGCCCAGTCCATCGCTTGCTGCGCAAGGTCAAGGCCCTGGGCCAGTTGCAAGGCGTCAATGGCATATGCTTCGCCGCCAGAGGCGATAAAGGCGGTAACCTGGGCGTTGGTGGCCGCCGAGCAACTGCCGGAAATGATGGCACTACGCCCGCTGGTTGACGGCCATGTGGGCCTGTGCCTGCTGTGGGTGAAACCCATGGCCGCCGGAAGTTCGGCGCCCAGGCCTGACCCAGCCACCACCAGCGGCAAGGCTTGCTCGACCACGGCTTGCGCCAGCACGCCGAGATCCCGAGGGCCAATGCTGTCTACGACCAACAGCGACTGTTGTTGGGCCAAGGCGCGCTGTGCAGCTGCAACAACCGCTGGCGCGCCGCCCTGCACGGTTGGCCAGTCGATCAGGCCCACGCCACGCGCGTGGCACTGAGCGGCCAGCACGCGGACCAAGCTGGCGTCCGTCATGGGAGTGAGCGGGTGCTGGCGCATGGAGCTGTCCGACAGCAGCTGTTGCTGCACAAACAGATGCCCCATGTACACCGTGCGGCCGTTCTCGGGAAAGGCTGGGGTTACCGGCACCCAGAGGGCATGCAAGGCCTCGGCCAGTGCCTCGGCCACCGGGCCAATATTGCCGCGCGGGGTGGAGTCGAACGTGGAGCAGACCTTGAAGTACACCATTGAAGCCCCCTGTGCCTGCAACCACACGCAGGCTGCCAGCGATGCATCCACCGCTTCCTGCACCGGGGCTGTGCGGGACTTCAGCGCGATTACAACGGCGTCGGCGTCCTCCATAACCACATCGTCGGCCGGTACGCCCAAGGTTTGCACCACGCGCATGCCCGCGCGCACCAGGTTGTTGGCCAGGTCGGTGGCCCCGGTAAAGTCGTCGGCAATGCAGCCCAGTCGCAGGGTCATGGTGCCACCCGCTTCCAGTGCTGCACTGTCTTGGCGGCCACCCAGGCCTGGGTTTCCCGGCTCATGGTCTGAAAGTGCACGCTGTCCAGGTGCGCCTGCACCGCTGCATCGTCGACGTACACCTCGTATAGAAGAAAGCGGGCGGGGTCCGCCGGGTCGCGACACACATCGAACTGCAGGCAGCCGGGTTCATCGGCAACTGAGCATTGAGCGTTGTGCACGATGGCCTGTGCAAAGGCTTCGGCCTTGTCGGAGTGCAAGGTGAATTCCACAACCAAGATGTTCATGGTGGTCTTTCAGTTCAGAGATTGAATGAATCGCGGCAACCAGGTCGAAAAGCTGGGCACGTAGGTCACCAGCAGCACCACGACAAAGGTCGCGGCCATCAGCGGCCAAAGGTGGCGCGTGATTTCACCAATGCCCACCTTGGCCAGCTTGGCGGCAACGAACAAGGTGCCGCCCACCGGCGGGGTGTAGAGCGCAATGGCCAAGTTGGCGGTCATAACCACGCCGATGTGCACCATGTCCATCTGGAAGTTCTGCGCTAAAGGCAAGAACAGCGGCGCTGCCAGTAGCATGGCGGGCAGTGGCTCAATGAAAATGCCCAACAGTAACAGGCATACATTGAACAGGAGCAGGAACATCCACGGTTCTGTCGCCACAAGACGCACCCATTCCGACATCACCATCGCCACCTGTTCGATGGTGATGAGCCAAGCCAGGGCACCGGTGGCACCAATGACCAGCATGACCGTGGCGCTGGTGATGAAAGCATTTAGCAGTAACTGGGGAATTTGGCGCCAGGACAAGTCCCCGTAATACAGCAGCGATACACCCAGACCGTAGACCACAGCAATCGCGGCAGACTCGGACGGCGTAAAGATACCGGTCCAGATACCGCCGATGATGATGACAGGCATGAGCAAGGCCGGGCCGGCATCGCGTGTGGCCTGCCACAGTTGGGACACGCTGGCGCGCTCTTCGCCGTTGTCGCAACCACTCTTCTTGCCGTACCACATGCAAACCGCCATCAACGCAATGGCGGTTGCCAAGGCGGGCAGCAGACCGGCCATGGACAGGCTGCGCATGGACACGCCAGAAATGAAGGCGTAGATGAGAAAGGGAATGGACAGTGGCATGAGCAAGGCAATGGTCCCCGCCACAGCCAGCAAGGCTGCGGCAAAGCCGCGAGGGTAGCCGCGTGCCACCATGGCCGGTATCACCAAGGAACCGATGGCCGCCGTGTCCGCAATGGCCGAGCCCGACACGCCACCAAACATGGTGCAGCTCATGACCGTCACCACGCCAAGCCCACCGGGCAGCCAACCAAAAAGTACACGGGCAAACGCCACAATGCGCGCACCCACACCGCCATGGGCCAGCAACTCGCCCGCAAAGATGAAGAGCGGCACGGCCAACAGAATGAAGGGCTCCACACCCCCTATGAAGGAGAGAAACACCGACTCCAGCGGATGGCCCAGGCCCATGAAGTGGATGATGCCAACGGTGGTGGCCAGCAAGGCAATCAGCAGCGGCACCCCGGCCAGCGCGATGCAGAAGAAAACGCCAAACAGCGTCAGTGCGAGCATGGTCAGATCTCCTCGGTAGTGCTGTAGCGTTGACTGCGGGGAATGCCGCGCAGGATTTGAAAAAAGTCGAAGGCCACAAACACAGCCATCAGCGTGCATCCCACGGCCATGCCCATGTACTGTATGGACATGGGCCAGCCCAGCACGGTGAGTTCATTGCCCCAACTCGCATCCACCAGTCGCCAGCCATAAAGGGCGGAGACGCCCAGCACAGCCAGCGACAGCAGCTGCACGCTAGCATCGGCCCAGCGGCGACCGGAGTCGCCCAGCTTGTCGATGAACTCGGTAATGGTCATGTGGGCACTGCGCTGTGCGGCGCAGGCACCGCCCAGAAAGGTCACCCACACCATGAGCAGTTCACCCAGCTCGGTCACCCAGGCCAGGTCTTTGTCCACGGTGTGCAGCGCGACGTTGAAGAACACCAGCAGGGCCATGAAGCCTCCGGTGGCGATCACGGCCCAGTCCACCGTGCGCCCCAGCAGACGCAGCGGCCACGGCATGGGGGCCACGGGCGTCAGCAAGGGTCTTTGAACCATGGGCTCGCTCATTTCGCGCTCTTACGCACGGCTTCGGCGTCTTTCAGCAAGGCGTCCACATCGGCACCGTATTTATCACGGGCCTTGGTGTACACCGGCTGCACAGCGGTGCGGAAGGCGGCCACATCGGGCTTGGCGTTGATCTTTGCGCCTTTGCTCGCCATCGACTTGAGCGCTGCTTCGTCGTCATTGGAAATGGCTTGTCGACTGAACTTGGCGGCGATCTTGGCGGCCTCGGTCACTGCCTTTTGATCCTCGGGGCTCATTTTTTGCCATGTTTTTTCACTCATGGCCAATGGCAGTGGGCTGTAGACATGGTTGGTCAGCGTCACATGAGGG
>JAHIYE010000003.1 GCA_018815325.1 Gammaproteobacteria bacterium
CCATCGCCACGACCCGGCCTGAGACCATCCCGGGCGATACGGCGGTGGCCGTGAACCCGAACGATGAGCGCTACAAGCACCTCATCGGCAAGCAAGTGACGCTGCCATTGTGTGACCGCACCATCCCCGTGATTGCTGACGACTATGTGGACAAGGATTTCGGCACCGGCGTGGTTAAGGTCACGCCTGCACATGACCAGAACGACTATCAGGTCGGCCAGCGCCACAAGCTGCCCATGATCTGCGTACTCACGCTGGGTGCCGCCATCAACGAGAACGCCCCCGAGAAATACCGTGGCCTGGACCGTTTCAAGGCACGCAAGCAGGTAGTGGCCGATCTTGAAGCGCTGGACCTCATGGTCGAGATCAAGAAGCACAAGCTCATGGTGCCGCGCTGCACGCGTACCGGCCAGGTCATCGAGCCCATGCTGACGGACCAGTGGTTCGTTGCCATGAGCAAGGTGAGCGAGAAGGACCCCACGGGTAAGAGCATTGCCCAGAAGGCGATCGACGCTGTCGATTCCGGTGCGGTCAAATTCGTGCCCGAGAACTGGGTCAACACCTATAACCAGTGGATGAACAACATCCAGGACTGGTGCATCTCGCGCCAACTCTGGTGGGGTCACCAGATTCCGGCCTGGTACGACGAAGACGGCCATGTGATCGTCGCACGCAACGAAGCCGAGGCTCAGGCCAAGGCACCCGGCAAGACCCTGAAGCGCGATGAGGATGTGCTAGACACCTGGTATTCCTCGGCGCTGGTGCCCTTCTCCACCATGGGTTGGCCCGACCATATCGCCCCCACGCTCGGCACTGACGTGTCCTCGCTGCCCCCCGAGGGGGCCCTCGCGCCTAGGGGCGGCCCGGCGGCGCTCGATCCATCGCTCAGTGACTTCAACCTGTACCTGCCCTCCAGCGTGCTCGTGACCGGCTACGACATCATCTTCTTCTGGGTGGCCCGCATGATCATGATGACGACCCACTTCACGGGCAAGGTGCCGTTCAAACATGTCTACATCCACGGTCTGGTGCGTGACGCACAGGGCCACAAGATGAGCAAGAGCGAGGGCAATGTGCTCGACCCGGTAGACCTGATCGATGGCATTGAGCTCGCCCCTTTGCTGGACAAGCGCACCACCGGCCTGCGCAAGCCCGAGACCGCGCCGCAGGTGCGCAAGAACACCCAGAAGGAGTTCCCCGACGGCATCCCGGCCTTTGGTGCTGACGCACTGCGCTTCACCTTTGCCTCGCTGGCCTCGCTGGGGCGTAACATCAATTTCGACAGCAAGCGCTGCGAGGGCTATCGCAACTTCTGCAACAAGCTGTGGAACGCCACCCGCTTCGTGCTGATGAACTGCGAAGGCCAGGACTGCGGCCTCAAAGAGCACGGCGCAGCCGAATGCCTGCCGGGCGGAAACTACCTGGAATTCAGCGCGGCTGATCGCTGGATCGTTTCGCTGCTACAGAAAGTTGAGGCCGAGGTGGCCAAGGGCTTCGAAGACTATCGGCTCGACAATGTGGCCAGCACGATCTACCAGTTCATCTGGGACGAGTTCTGCGACTGGTACCTGGAGATCGCCAAGGTCCAGATCAATACCGGCAACGAGGCCCAGCAGCGTGGCACGCGCCGCACCCTGATCCGCACGCTGGAGACGATTCTGCGTCTGGCCCACCCGGTGATTCCCTTCATCACGGAAGATCTGTGGCAGAAGGTGGCCCCTGTGGCCGGCCGCGCCGGCGAATCGGTCAGCATTGCGGCCTACCCAGTCAGCCAGCCCGAGCGCATCGACGAGGCCGCGATCGCCCACGTGGCCAAGCTCAAGCAACTGGTGGATGCCTGCCGCAACCTGCGCGGCGAAATGAGCGTGTCACCTGCCACCCGGTTGCCCCTGTTTGTAATGGCCAGCACGCCTGCTGAAGCCAGCTTCATGAAGCAGTCTGCACCTGTGCTGCAGGCGCTGGCAAAGCTCAACGAAGTGCGTGTGTTCGAGGACGAAGCAGCCTGGGTTGCATCTGCACAGGCCGCGCCCGTGGCCGTGGTGGGCGAGGCTCGCATTTGCCTGTTCATGGAAATCGACGTCGCGGCCGAGAAAGCACGGCTGGGCAAAGAGGCCACACGACTGGAAGGCGAGATCGTGAAGGCCAACGGCAAGCTGTCCAATGAGGCCTTTGTAGCCAAGGCGCCGCCGGCAGTGATCGAACTGGAGAGAAAGCGCGTGGCGGATTTTGTCGCCACTCTGGAGAAGGTAAAAGACCAGCTCAGCCGGTTGACCTGATTGACCGAACCAACCTGGCCAAGCTGAATGACTGCTCAGTCAGGTTGATGTGAATTGCGCGTATTCACAGACACTGCGTCAACTCACACCCCGTCGCCACTGAGCGACGGGAAAACGCTCAGCGGCGACGCATCACATGGATGAAGTCGTTGCCGGCCGTCTGCTGCTCCAGCAGTTCATTGCCCGTCTGCTTGGCAAAAGCCTGAAAATCCCGCACCGAGCCGGCGTCTGTCGAGACGACCTTGAGCGTCTGGCCACTTTGCATGTCAGCCAACGCCTTTTTGGCCTTGAGGATAGGCAAGGGGCAGTTCAGACCACGGGTGTCGAGTTCTTTGTCGATATTCATCAGGATTCCTTGAAACTGCCCCGATTTTAAGCAATTCACGAACGTAGGCTCAGGTCTGCACGATAGGCTTGCCGCCCGGTTCGGTAAACACGATGCGGCCGCCCTCATCGAGCGAGAAGGCACCCGCATCAAACGTGCTGCGTAAATGCCTCGTCTGCTTGCCAATAAAGAGGTCGACTGCGCCGGCCACGCCGAGTGTGAGTTCGATCCGCGCGCCTTCGATCAGGGCGAGCTGTTTTTCCACCTCGTCCTTCTCCTTGAGTGCCTGTGCCCAGTTCTTCGTGAGTTGCTGCCAGGAAGCCTTGGCACGTGCCAGCAAGTCTGGCTTGCCGCCCTGCTGGACGAGGTGGGTCACGACTTTTTTCAGGTTGTCCTGCTCAGCGCTGAGTTTGGCGACCTGCTCTTCCAGCGTGTGCAGTCTCGCTTCGAGCTCGGGATTGACGCCGACATGGATCTCGGTCACGGTGCTGTTCGCCGCGCCGAGCAGCGGTGTGCTGATCAGCATCATGGCGCGCGCCGAGCCGCCCACCAGGCGCCCGCGCTGCGGTGACTTCAGACCCACCAGGATCTGGTTGAGCGCCTGCAGATCGCTTTGCATCACCATGTCCTCGATCGCAATGATGGTGCCCGCACGGATTTGCGAATTCTCGACAAAACGCGCCGATACCGACGTAGCTGCCCGTACCTTGGCATGCGCGATGATGCCGCTGCTGATCTGGACCATGCCGCCCGCATCAAGCTCGCCGCCCTCCACCGTCCCCATGACGATGATGTCGCCAGAGGCCTTGACCTTCATGCCCGACAGGATGTCGCCCTCGACCTTGACCGTGCCGTCGAAATTGATATTGCCCGACGCCAGGCTGACACTCGTAACCGTATAGACCTGTTCGACAGACACCCCATTGCCTAAGGCAACCGGCTGCCCCTTGACCGTCGACAGCAGCAGGTTGGGATCCGTAGCGGAGACGGCCGCGCCCTCCAGCGTTGCGTCATAAGGCTGGTCGCTCCCGGGTGTGGCCTTCAGAATGTGTTCTAGAACATCGCGCCCGTCCGTCCCTGGACTGGCCGGTACGCGCCGCATCAGGGGTACGCCAGCCTCGACCATCGGGATATCACCCAGTTCGCGAAAATCGATCAGCCCCTGCTCGTTGACTTTGGGCGTGCGGGTGCGCGCCAGATCAATCAGGAGCTCGAATTTCGCATCTTCACCGTGGAGGGCTGGCTGGCCTGTCGCGGCCTGTAGTCGCGCTGGCACATTGGCCGCACAAGCCTGACGGATCGCCTCCTCGTCAACGCCGAAACGGACACCGGCCTGCGCCAGGGCCGCAAGTATCTCCTCCGCCAGGATCAGCTTGCCACCCTGCGCCGGAGTGAGCGTGACCGAAGCACGGGCAGCATCCTTGGGAATCTCCAGAGTGAAGCTGCCGTCTCGACGCTCGCCGACCGGCATCTCGAATTCCGCAGCCCCGCCATTGCATCGGCCCACCAGGGTAGCCAGCGCGCCCTCGTGCAAAAACCAGCCGTCAAAGCCGGCTTGCCGCAGCGCCGCTCGCAATGCCTCGTTATCCAGCGGTGCACGCCCAGATACTGGCTGGCAACGTGCCAGCAATTTGCCATCGAGTTCCCTGAACACCAGACCTGGAAAATCCGCCATCTGTGAACCCCTCTTTCCAACATGCCTGCCTCAATGTCCGGCAAGTTCATGCCTGCCGGGTACGAATGGGTCAAGTGTAGGGCATCAACTACGGCTCCAGTCAACGAATTGAGGGGTGTGACCGCGGGACTTCAGCCAGTCCGCCAGCGCGTAGCCTGTACCGGCAGGCCAGCATTTGACAGTTTGTGGCGTGAACAGCTTGTAATCAACCAGTTCGGGCGACAGGCGCACCTCGCCACGGCAGACGGCATGGTAGGCGATGATGACCTGGTTCATGCGCTGGAAGTCGTAGACGCCGATGAGATTGACCTCCGCGGCATCAAGGTTGGTTTCTTCCTTGATCTCACGGGCAATACCCAGCTCGGGCGTCTCTTCGGCCTCCATGAAGCCTGTGATGAGCGCATACATCTTGCCCTGCCAGGCTGCGTTGCGCGCCAGCAGGATCTGCCCTTCGTACTCCACCACGGCGGCCAGCACGGGCGTGGGATTGTTCCAGTGGGTAAAGTCGCAGGCCTTGCAGCGCAGCCGCTCCTTGGCGCCACCGTCCTCTTCCTGCGAGATCAGTGCCAGCGGCTCGGCACATTGCGGACAGAACTTGAACTCGGTGCTCATGCCTCAGGCCGGAAACACGCCGGTGGAAAGGTAGCGGTCACCCCGGTCGCACACGATGAACACGACGGTGGCCTTTTCTTCGCGCCTGGCAATCTCCTGCGCCACCCAGCAGGCGCCGGCCGCAGACACCCCGGCAAAAATGCCCTCTTCGCGCGCGAGGCGACGGCACATTTCTTCGGCCTCCTCCTGGCTCACATAGACCATCTCGTCGACGAACTTCGGATCGTAGATCTTGGGCAGGTATTCCTGCGGCCATTTGCGGATGCCGGGTATGCGCGAGCCTTCGCTGGGCTGGGCGCCGATGATCCTGATCTTGGGGTTCTTTTCCTTCAGAAAGCGTGACACGCCCGTGATCGTGCCCGTGGTCCCCATGGCGCTCACAAAGTGCGTGATACGGCCCTTGGTGTCGGCCCATATTTCGGGGCCGGTGGTCTCGTAGTGGATGCGCGGGTTGTCGGGGTTGGCAAACTGGTCCAGCACACGGCCCTTGCCATCGCGCTGCATCTGCTCGGCCAGATCACGCGAATACTCCATACCGCCCGATTTGGGCGTAAGGATCAGTTCGGCGCCAAACGCCTTCATGGTCTGGGCCCGCTCGATCGACAGGTCCTCCGGCATGATCAGCACCATGCGGTAGCCCTTGATGGCCGCGGCCATGGCCAGTGCAATGCCGGTATTGCCCGAGGTGGCCTCGATCAGCGTATCGCCGGGCTTGATGTCGCCCCGCTCCTCGGCTCGCCGGATCATCGACAGGGCAGGCCTGTCCTTGACCGAACCGGCCGGGTTATTGCCCTCGAGTTTGCCGAGAATCACGTTGCCTTTGGCGGTATTGGCCTCGGCACCGATTCGCTGGAGCGCCACCAGCGGGGTTTTTCCAATGGCGTCTTCAATGGTTGAATACTTCATAGCCTGCACTGTGCCATAATTTCGGTCTTCGCTTCTTCCTGCCCGGGTGGTGAAATTGGTAGACGCAGGGGACTCAAAATCCCCCGCCGCAAGGCGTGCCGGTTCGATTCCGGCCCCGGGCACCACCTCCTCTAGCTCTAAAACCGTTTCGCACTCGAACCGGCACGCCTGAGGCGGTATTGACGTGGCGCACTTCGTACGCGGGTTCGATTCCGGCCCCGGACACCTCCTCCTCTAGCTTTCGAAACCGTTTCGTACCCGAACCTGCACACCTGAGGCGGTATTGACGCAGCGCACTATGCGCGCGGGTTTGATTTCGGCCCTGGGTCTCTCCTCCTCCAGCTTTAAAAGCTGCCCCACATCCTGACTGAGACGCCTGCAGCCGTATTGACACAGCGTATTTAGCGCAGCCCGGTTGCCACTGTCGGGTAGCGCAGCACCAGCTTCAACTCGTGCTTCAAGCGCTGGTTGTCCAGCCGGCGCGACTCGCCCATGAAGCTCAGCAACATGAGCGGCAGCTGATCCTGTGCCATGCTGCGCGACACGCGGGGCGGACGCGGCAGGCCGTACAGGTCGGCGGCAAGGTCAAAATAGTCGCCCATCTTCATATCGCTGTCGTCACTCACGTTATAGACCCGCTGGGGCCTGCCGCGCCACAGGGCAGCAATGCAGGCACGGGCCAGATCGTCCGCATGGATGTGGTTGGTATAGACGTCGTCCGAAGCCTGCAGCACGGGCGTGCCCTTGAGCAGCCGCGCACGCGGTGTGCCGCCTTCACGGTCCGGCGCATAAATACCGGGAATGCGCAGGATGCTGGTTCGCACACCCGTGCTGCGGCCCAGGAATCGCACCCGGCTTTCAGCATCAACCCGGCGGCTGGCCCTTTGGGTACCTGGGTTGACCGCTCTGCTTTCAGGAGCAATTTCACCATGGCAATCGCCATACACCCCACTGGTGGAGCCGTAGACCCAGGACGTTGCCGGGCTGCGGCGGCGCAGCGCCTGCACCAACGCCTGCGTACGCGGATCGCTCCAACCCTCGGAGGGAGGCGGAGCCAGATGCAGTACCCGGGTCGCCACACCAGCCAGCCGCCGCAAGGTCTGCGGCGCATCCAGATTGCCCAGCAAAGGCGTGATGCCGCGGGCCCGCAATGCAGGCACCCGCTGGGAGGACGAGGTCAGGGCCAGCAGCCTCATACGGGGAGCCAGTTCGCGTGCCACGCGCAGGCCGACATCGCCGCAACCGACGATCAGCAGCCGCTCACGTCGGAAGCGGGAAGGCAGCGCGCCAAGGGGGGATTGGTTTGAAGGCAAAATCGGAGCTTGTCAACAATGATGCAGCCAAGGATAACCAAAGATGTCGAGCGCCGAACAGCCAGCAGGAACATTTCAGATCACCGTGCAGCCCAGTGGGCGGGTTTTCAGTGCCAATCCGGATGAAGCCATTCTGGCGGCCGGCATCCGTGCCGGTGTGGGTATGCCCTATGGCTGCAAGGACGGCGCCTGCGGCTCCTGCAAGTGCAAGAAGCTCTCTGGCACCGTGGTGCACGGCCCGCACCAGAGCAAGGCCCTTAGCGACGAGGAAGAGGCCGCCGGGTTTGTGCTGACCTGCTGCGGCGTGCCGCACAGCGATGTGGTGCTCGAATCCCGCCAGGTCACGGAAGCGGGTGCATTCCCGATCAAGAAAATGCCTTCGCGCGTGAGCGAAATCGTGAAGAAGTCCGATGACGTGGTATTGATCAGGCTCCAGCTCCCCGCCAACGACACCTTCAGCTACCACGCTGGCCAGTACGTCGAGTTCCTCCTGCGTGACGGCGCGCGGCGCAGCTACTCCATGGCCAACGCGCCGCACAACGGTCCAGGTATTGAGCTGCACATCCGCCACATGCCAGGCGGCAAGTTCACCGACCATGTGTTCACGGCCATGAAGGAGAAGGAAATCCAGCGCATTGAGGGCCCCTACGGCAGCTTCTTCCTGCGCGAAGACTCCGACAAACCCATGGTGCTGCTGGCGTCCGGAACCGGCTTTGCGCCGATCAAGGCCGTGATCGAACACATGCAGCACAAAGGCATCACGCGTCCCGCCACCCTGTACTGGGGTGGCCGACGTCCGGCAGACCTCTACATGGACGACTGGGTACGCGCCAGGCTCGCGGAAATGCCCAATCTGACCTACGTGCCGGTGATCTCGGACGCCTTGCCCGAAGACGCGTGGCAGGGTCGCACGGGCTTTGTGCATCTGGCTGTGCTGCAGGACCACCCCGACCTCTCGGGCTACCAGGTCTATGCCTGCGGAGCACCGGTTGTGGTGGACTCGGCGCGCAGCGCCTATACGACGCAGGCCGGACTGCCCGAGCATGAGTTTTATGCCGACGCCTTCACCACCGAGGCTGACAAGGCACGTGCCTGACCCTGCGCGTAAGGGTTTTTCACATCCATGGTGGCCCATGTTGTTTGCACAATAGCGGCATGACCTACTCACGACTCCTCACCCTCCTGGCGGCCTCGCTGGCGGCCTTCTGCAGCCCGAGCCTGCAGGCGCAGACCAGCAAACCCATCCGGCTCGTGGTGCCCTATTCCGCAGGCGGTCCCATCGATGTCACGGCACGCATACTCGCGGAACGCGTGAAGGATTCGCTCGGCACAGTCATCATCGACAACAAGCCAGGGGCGGGCGGCAATATCGGTGCAGACATCGTGGCCAAGGCCCCCGCAGACGGCCTGACCATTGGCATCGCCGCCACCGCCACCCACGCGGTCAATCCCTGGCTGTACAGCCGCATTCCCTACAACGCCGCCACGGACTTCGCACCGATCACGCAGATACTGCGCGTGCCCAATGTGCTGGTGATGAACGCCGACACGGCACAGCGCCTCCGGATCAACAGCGTGCAGGACCTGATTGCCTATGCCAAGGCCAACCCGGCCAAGCTCAACTACGGCTCGGGTGGCAACGGCAGCGCGGGGCACCTGGCAGGCGAGATGTTCAAGTCGCAGGCGGGCATCTTCGCCGTGCACATCCCCTACAACGGCGGCAACCCGGCCCAGCTCGCGCTGCTGGGCGGGCAGGTGGATTTCAATTTTGACAACCTTGCCACGGCCGCGCCCAACATCCGCTCCGGCAAGCTCAAGGCCCTGGCGGTGACCACGCTCAAGCGCACGCCAGCGCTGCCGGAGGTGCCACCGGTCGCCGATACGCTCAAAGGCTTTGCGATAGACACCTGGTGGGGTCTCGTGGCACCCGCTGGCACGCCGGCAGAGGTGCTGGGCAAGCTGAACCAGGCCTTTGTTGCCGCACTCAATGCCCCGGAAACCAAAACCCGCTTTGCCGGCCTGATGGCGGAGCCCGTGCCCACCACGCCGCAAGAGTTTGCGGCCTTCATGAAGGGCGAACTGGCCAAGTACGAAAAAGTGGTCAAGGCCACAGGCGCCCAGGTCGACTGAAATTTTAAATGATTTAGGCTCCTGGCCCTTTCCAGCATTACGCCAGGCGCTATTTATTCAATAGCATTCTGGTTTGCACGCAGGAAAACCCGGATGCGGTCCTGCAGATACCCGGCAGGGGTTATCGTGCAGCCGAGCTAGAACTCCAGCGAATCGGCGACGGCCTTGATGCCGGCCTTGGCGCAGGCTTCATCGGCCTCGCCGCCGGGAGCACCCGAAACGCCAATAGCGCCATAGGTGGTACCGCCTCCCTCGATCGGCACGCCACCGCCCGCTGCCAGCACTCTCGACACCCCCCGTATGCCACTCATGGGCTTGCCGGCCTGGGTTTCATGGCCCAGGTCCAGCGTTGAGGTCCTGAAGCTCGCAGCAGTCCAGGCCTTGTTAATCGCGACTTCCACGGTGTGGGCACCGGCGAAACGATCACGCAGGAACACCTGCACCAGCCCGGCGCGGTCCACCACGGCGACACCCACCTGAAAGCCCTGCTTGCGGCAGGATTCCAGTGCGCCCTGGGCTGCATGCAGCGCCGTCTCGGGACTCAGGGATTTGGTCTGGAAGATGGCCTGCTGTGCCATGGCGCCGCCAGCCAGCCCCGATACAAGCAGGGCCAAAGCAAGATGATGTTTCATGATTCACACTCCCAAAAAATGGATGGCAAGATGTTTCAGGATATACCCCACCAGGCATCGCCGGTTTGATCACCGTCAACACGGATGTTCAGGAAACATGACGGCGCCGAATTTTGAGCCCTGCCCCGCCTCGCGCGGCGGCTACTCGCCCAGGTAGGCCGCCCGTACGGCGGGGTCATTGAGCAACTCCGAAGCGTCGCCGCTGAGCGTGATCTCCCCCGACTCCATCACATAGCCGCGATCGGCAATCGAGAGTGCACGGCTGGCGTTTTGCTCCACCAGCAGGATCGTCACGCCCTGCGCCGACACATCGTGAATGACCTCGAATATCTTGTCCACCATGATGGGCGACAAGCCCATGGAAGGTTCGTCCAGCAGCAGCACCTTGGGACGGCTCATGAGTGCACGCCCCATGGCCAGCATCTGCTGCTCGCCGCCTGACAGGGTACCGGCCAGTTGGTCCCGCCGCTCCTTCAGACGCGGGAAGATACCGAACACCTTGTCGATGTCAGCTGCTATGTCGGCCTTGTCATCCCGAATGTGGGCGCCCATTTGCAGGTTCTCGAGAATGCTCATGCGCGTGAAAACGCCACGCCCCTCAGGCACCATGGCCAGGCCCTGCCTGACGAGGTCCCACGGCCCCTGACCGCGGATGCTCGTACCCAGGTACTCGATCTCGCCCTCATTGACCGGCAGGGTGCCGGTGATGGCCTTCATGGTGGTGGTCTTGCCCGCGCCATTGGAGCCGATCAGACTGACCAGCTCCCCCTCGCGGACTTCAAAATCCACACCCTTGACGGCCTGGATGCCCCCGTAGGCAACCTTGAGCCCTTTGACTTTCAGAAGCGTATTCGTACTCATGGTGTTTTCCTGCTCAAACGCCTTCGGTCGCGGTCTTGGCAGCGGTATGGCCCGCGCCATGGCCCAGGTAGGCCTCGATCACTTCTTCGTTCTTCTGTACCTCAGCCGGTGTGCCTTCGGCGATGCGCTTGCCGTAGTCGAGCACGGTCACGCGGTCGCACAGGCCCATCACGAGCTTCACGTCGTGTTCGATCAGCAGGATGGTGCGGTTGTCGTTCCGGATCTTGTCGATGAGCTGTCGCAACAGCACCTTCTCGGTGGCATTCATGCCCGCGGCGGGCTCATCGAGCGCGATGAGCTGGGGGTCGGTCGCCAGTGCGCGTGCAATCTCCAGGCGGCGCTGATCGCCATAGCTCAGCGTGCGGGCCTTGTAATCGGCCAGCTGGCCGATGCCGACATACTCGAGCAGCTCATGCGCACGCTGGGTAATTGCAGCCTCTTCGGCCTTGAAGCCGGGGGTGCGAAAGATCGCGCCCAGCAGCCCCGAGTGGGTACGGATGTGACGCCCGACCATCACGTTCTCTAACGCGGTCATCTCGGCAAACAGCCGGATATTCTGGAAGGTACGTGCAATGCCGGCCTTGGCCACTTCATGCACGGCAGTGGGCCGGTAGGGCTTGCCTGCGAGTTCGAAGGTGCCGCTGTCAGGGGTGTAGAGGCCGGTGATCACATTGAAGAACGTGGTCTTGCCTGCGCCGTTGGGGCCGATCAGGCCATAGACCTGACCGCGCTGGATGCGCATGCTCACGTCACTGAGGGCCTGCAGGCCGCCAAAGCGCTTGGAAATGCCGGCGACGTGGAGTACGGTATCTGTCATATTCACTCCTGCCGTTTCAGTTCTTGTTCAGCAATGACTTGCCATGGTCGGGCGCTGGCCACAGGCCGCGCGGTCGCAGCAGCATGATGCTGATCATGGCTGATGCAATCAGCAACTGGCGCAGGATCGAGGCATCGATGCGTCCGCCCGTCATGGCCTGCAGGGGGCTGGCAACATAGCGCAGCACCTCGGGCAGTGAAGCCAGCAGCACGGCACCCAGCACCACACCGGGCAAATGGCCAATGCCACCGAGTACCACCATGGCCACAATCATCACGGACTCCATGAGGCTGAAGGACTCGGGCGAGATAAAGCCCTGGAAGGCCGCGAACATCGCGCCCGAAACACCCCCAAAGGTCGCACCCATGCCAAACGCCAGCAGCTTGAGGTTGCGGGTGTTGATGCCCATGGCCTTGGCGGCAATCTCGTCCTCGCGGATCGCCATCCAGGCCCGTCCCACGCGGGAGAGTTCCAGCCGGTGACAGATCACCACACTCACCACCACCAGCAAGAGGAACAGGTAGTAATAGAGCGTGACCGATGAAATGTCATAGTCACCAATACTCAGGCGCTTGCCCAGGTTGAGGCCAAAGAAGTGGATCGAGTCGATCTGCCCCATGCCCTTGGGGCCATTGGTGATGTTGACCGGATGGTCCAGGTTGTTGAGGAACACCCGGATGATTTCGCCAAAACCCAGCGTCACGATGGCCAGGTAGTCACCACGCAGCTTGAGCGTGGGGGCACCCAGCAATATGCCCAGGAAACCGGCCAGCGCGGCGGCCAGTGGTATCACCAGCCACAGCGGCGTGTGCAGCCCGTCCGGAAACATCTGGCCAATGGCCACAAAGGTATCCGTCAGATGCGGCGAAGACAGCAAGCCGTACATGTAGGCACCGATGGCAAAGAAAGCCACATAGCCCAGGTCGAGCAGCCCTGCATAGCCCACCACGATGTTCAGGCCCAGCGCCAGCAGCACATAGAGCAGCGCCATGTCGGCAATGCGCACCCAGGCGTTGCCGTAGTACTGCAGGATATGCGGCAGGATCAGCAGCCCCACGGCGGCAAGCAGGAAAAGATAGAGCTTGTTCTTGTGCGTCATGACAACTCTCCTCAAGCCCGGTCAGCCACGCGCTCACCGAGCAGACCGGAAGGTCGCAGGGTAAGAATGAAGATCAGCACAATGAAGGCGAAGATGTCCGAATAGTGGCTACCCAGAACGCCGCCAGTGAGCTTGCCGATGTAGCCCGCGCCCAGCGACTCGATCAGCCCGAGCAGAATGCCCCCCAGCACGGCACCGCCGAGGTTGCCGATGCCGCCGAACACGGCCGCCGTGAAAGCCTTGAGGCCCGGCAGAAAACCCATGGTGTGGTAGACCGTGCCGTAGTTGGCCGCCCACATGACGCCGGCAATCGCCGCCAGCACGGCACCAATCGCAAAGGTGGCCGAGATCACCGTGTCGGGCTTCACGCCCATGAGGGCAGCCACCCTGGGGTTCTCTGCAGTGGCACGCATGGCACGGCCCAGCTTGGTGCCATGCACCACCCACATCAGGACCGAAAGCGAAATGGCCGTCATGGCCAGGATCAGCACCTGGGTCGGCGAGATCACGGCACCCGCCACATGGAACGGCGTGCTGGGCAAGAGGTTGGGATAGGGCTTGTAGTCCGGCTTCCAGATGATCATGGCCAGGGTCTGCAGCAGGATGGACATGCCGATCGCCGTGATCAGCGGTGCGAGCCGGGGACTGTTGCGCAGCGGCCGGTAGGCCACCTTCTCGATCACCAGGTTGAGTGAGGCCGCCACGATGCAGGCAATGATCAGCGCAATCAGGAGAATGAGCCAGCCCGGTGTGCCAGGCATGCTTTCCTGCATCAGGCCGATGATGCTCCAGCTGGTCAGCGCGCCCACCATCAGCACCTCGCCATGCGCGAAATTGATGAGACTGATGATGCCGTACACCATGGTGTAGCCCAGGGCCACGAGGGCATACATGCTGCCCAGCACCAGACCGTTGATGATCTGCTGTATGAAAGTATCCATCCCATGTTCTCCGATTTTGGGCCGGCACTTTGGTCAGCGGTTTGCTGACGAGCGGTGCGGCCTTGTGAGCTCAGCCCATTCTCTTTAGCAAAAAACCTGCCATCCAGAGGAGCAGGTTTGTAAATTCATTGTACCGAAGGCATCCAGCAGAGCCATTGAGCGGCCGCCGGTGTTTACCCTTGCGTGCTGCGCCTTCAGTCTGCCTGGTTAATGCTCAACCGCTCAACCGGATTGCCGGTTACGCTGCTGCAGTTGCCTGAGCTTCTCCGCAATCTTGATTTCCAGCCCCCGCTCCACGGGCCGATAAAAACCTGGTGACTTCATGCCATCGGGCAGATACTGCTCGCCAGCAGCAAAACCGTCTGCCTCGTCATGCGCATAGCGGTAGCCCTTGCCATAGTCGAGCTCTTTCATGAGCTTGGTAGGTGCATTGCGCAGGTGCATGGGCACCGGACGGGTGCCGTCCTTCTTGATAAAGGCCTTGACCTCGTTGAAGGCCTTGTAGACCGCGTTGGATTTGGGTGCCATCGCCAGATACACCACGCACTCGGCCAGTGCCAGCTCGCCCTCGGGCGTGCCAAGCCGCTCATAGACCTCGGCTGCATCAAGTGCCAGACGCAGCGCACGCGGATCGGCCAGGCCGATGTCCTCGCTGGCCATGCGGATGAGCCGGCGTGCCATGTAACGTGGGTGGGCCCCGCCATCGAGCATGCGCATAAACCAGTAGAGCGAGGCATCGGGGTCACTGCCGCGCACCGACTTGTGCAGGGCACTGATGGTGTCGTAGAACTGCTCGCCGCCCTTGTCGTAGCGGCGCATGCGCTCGCCCAGCACCTTGAGCAGCCACGCATCGCTCACCTCCTCACGCCCGGCCTGACGGGCTGCCACGGCAAGCGTTTCCAGCGTATTGAGCAAGCGCCTGGCGTCGCCATCGGCATAGGCAAGCAGCCGATCAACCGCTATTTTTTCCATAGCAGGTATCGCTTGAATGGCCTGGGCCGAGACCACTATTTTCTCCAGATCCTGATCAGACAAGGGCTGCAGCACATACACGGCTGCACGTGACAACAGGGCTGAGTTGACCTCGAACGAGGGGTTCTCGGTGGTCGCACCAATGAAGGTGAACAAGCCGCTCTCAACATGCGGCAGGAAAGCATCCTGCTGGCTTTTGTTGAAGCGGTGTACCTCGTCAACGAACACGATGGTGCGCCGGCCCTGCCCCAGTGCGACCTGGGCCTGCTCGACGGCTTCGCGAATGTCCTTGACGCCACCCAGCACGGCACTGATGGTGATGAACTGTGCATCGAAAGCATCGGCCATGAGGCGCGCGATCGTGGTCTTGCCCACACCGGGCGGGCCCCAGAGAATGCAGCTGTGCGGCTGGCCTGACTCGAACGCGATGCGCAGCGGCATGCCCTCGCCCAGCACCTGCTGCTGGCCAATGACTTCGCTGAGCTGCTTGGGGCGCAGCCGCTCGGCCAGTGGCTGGCTCATGGAAGGCGACGCTTTTTCAGGTGGCATGTGAATGGTTGGCGAGGATGGGTAAATTGGACAAGTGTAGAAGCACCGGCTTCGGCATGATGGTACTGCGCCTCAATCTGCCGATACCTCTAGAATTGTCACTCCTTCGACCTGACTCGCGTGAGCGCCATCCATGCCCCTCAATGACAGCGTCCAGTTTTTTGACCGGCAGTTTCGCCAGCAGGCTGAACAACATGATTTTCAGCTGAATCCCTTCGAGCAGGCCGCACTGCCGCATTTGCACGGCAAGGTGCTGGATTACGGTTGCGGCCTTGGCAACCTGGCCTTTGCTGCCGCCAGGCGTGGCTGCTCGGTGCTGGCGCTCGATGCGAGCCAGGCCGCGATTGCCCACATCCACGAATACGCGGCAGAGACAGCCCTTCCCGTGCAGGCCACCCTGGCCGACCTGCGCGACCATGCGCTCATGGAAGACTTCGATGCCGTGGTCTCGATCGGCCTGCTGATGTTCTTTGACTGTCCGACGGCCTTCAAGACCCTGTCCACCCTGCAGGCGCATGTGCGTCCGGGCGGTGTCGCGGTGGTGAATGTCCTCATCGAAGGCACGACCTACCTGGACATGTTTGATGCCCAGGGGCATTGCCTGTTTGCACCGCATGCGCTGGAGCAGCGCTTTGCGGGCTGGGACATCCTGCACTCTGCGTTCAGTGATTTCGATGCACCCCAGGACCGCACCAAGGCCTTTGCCACCATCATCGCGCGCAAGCCCGTCCTGCCAGCGGGACATGCATGAATCCTCCATAATGTCCTGCTAGAGAAACCCTCTTCGCCTCTGCCGCACGGCACTCCCCGTACAAGCTTCAAGCACCAGCCCCAGAAAGATACCGCCATGTCCATTGCCTGGCTTACCGTACTCAAAAGCGTTCCCTGGGTGGACGTCATCAGCAACGCCCCCAAGGTGGCCGAAGGCGCCAAGAAATTGTGGGGCAAGGTCGGCAAGACGCCCGAGCCTGTCCCCAGCAGCCCTGAAGCGGAGACTGCGCCACCCTCGCTCAGCTCGCTCCATGAGCGCGTACTGGCCATGGAGACCGCAGCGGGTGAACTGCATGAGCAAATGCTGGCCTCCTCCGAGTTGATCAAGACCCTGGCCGAGCAGAATGCACAGCTTGTGGCACGGGTCGAAAGTCACCGCGTGCGCGTCATGTGGCTCACCCTGCTGGTTGTGCTGTCCGGTGGCATCGCCGTCACGGCGCTGACCCTGCTCCTGATTCGCTGAGCCCACCGATGCGCCGGGGCCGCACACAGGCATGCGGTTTTTCGCACCCCAGGAAGTAACTGCCGTGATCAATGAGTTCATCACATCCTACGGCTACCTCGCGGTATTTTTTGGCACCCTGCTTGAGGGTGAGACCGTCCTCATCGCGGCCGGGTTTGCCGCCCATCGCGGCCTGCTGGACTGGCCCCTGGTCGTGGGCGTTGCCATGGCCGGCAGCACGTTGGGTGACCAGTTGGCCTTCTTCCTCGGTCGATGGAAAGGGGCCGAGATGATCCAGCGTTTTCCCGCCCTGGCCCAGCATGCGCCACGCCTGCATGACCTGATGACACGGCATGACACCCTGCTCATTCTGGGTATCCGTTTTCTGTATGGGCTTCGGATTGCAGGACCGGTGCTGCTGGGCTCAAGCGGCATTTCTCCGCTCCGGTTTGCCGCCCTCAACCTGATCGGCGCGGCGCTGTGGACAGTGCTGGTGTCGGGGGCAGGCTACGCATTCGGCTCGGCCATCCAGACACTGGCGCCCGATCTGCGGCGGTTTGAGGAAATCGTGCTGCTGTCCATCCTGGTGATCGGCTTGCTGGTCTGGTTGTGGCATCTGATGCGTCGCAGCCGGAAAGACCGCTGAACGCCCATCGTCGCTGAACGCGCTGCGCTCAGCCAATCTGCAGCCTGGAGGCCCCCTCGAAGCGATAGGGCGGAATTTCCAGGTTGGTGGGTGCCGGGACATTCTTCACGACGCGCCCGGCCAGATCAAAGCGGGAACCATGGCAGGGACACACAAACCCGCCTGGCGCATGCAGTTCCGCATTCAGGGAGCCGTCATTCAGCCGCAGTGTCGGCGAACACCCCAGGTGGGTGCATATGCCAACGGCGACAAAGAGTTCTGCCCGTATCGACCGCGTCGCATTGACGCAGGTGGGCGGCTGCTCCGAGCGTACCGAGAGGGGATCTGCCAGCTCGGGCGCCGGCTGCTGCAGGGCACGCACCATGTCGGCACTGCGCCGCATCAGCCAGACCGGCTTGCCGCGCCAGGCCACTGTCCTGAGCTCGCCCACGGCGAGATCGGAAACATCGGCCTCGACCGGCCCACCCAGCGCACGTGCGCGCTCAGAGGGCGCCAGACTGGCCACGAAGGGGTAGGCGGTGGCCAACAGGCCGGCACCGCCGACGATGCCGCTGGCTGCAAGCAGCAACTCTCGCCGTTCATTGTCCGGCAAGTTCCCCTGATCGATTCGACTGATGATGCCCTGATGCGGCTTCGTATGCACTTTCGTCCTCCGTTCCCTGTTCCTGCTGGCTGTCGACCTCAGGGACGGCAGCCAGCAGCGGGTTCATGACCTCGCTAAAGACACTCAACCCATGCGCACCGGCACGAAGATCTTGCTGCCATCGCGCTGGATCAGCAGCGCCACCGATTTGTCCGACTTGGCAAGCAACGCCCGCACCTGCTCGACGCTTTTGACTTGCGTGCCATTGACCGCCAGCAGCACATCACCCGGCTGGATGCCTGCCTTGGCGGCCGGACCCGCTGCCTGTTCGACCAGCAGTCCACCGGCCACACTGGCCTGCGCCCGCTCGTCAGGCTGCAGGGGACGCAACGCCAGCCCGAGCTTGCCCTTGCCAACGGCCTCATCACGCTGGGCCAGCTGGCTCACCTTCTCGCTGGCATCGCCCAGTTGGGCAGTGAGCTCCTGCGCCTTGCCCTGGCGCCAGATGCCGAGCGTGACTTTGGCGCCCGGCGTAGCATCGCCAATCACCGCAGGAAGATCACCGGAGGCCACCACAGGCTTGCCATTGACGTTGAGAATCACGTCGCCCGTTTTCAGACCCGCCTTGTCGGCAGGGCCACCCGGGTCAACACTGGAAACCAGTGCGCCCTCCGGCTTGTCCAGCTTGAACGAATCCGCCAACGTCTGATTGACTTCCTGAATCGCAACACCCAGACGTGCATGGCTGGCGTGGCCCGTGGCAACGATCTGGTCCTTGACCTTGATCGCCACATCAATCGGGATCGCAAATGACAGGCCCTGGTAACCCCCGGTGCGGCTGTAAATTTGTGAATTGATGCCCACCACCTCACCGCGGGCGTTGAACAGGGGCCCCCCTGAATTGCCGGGGTTCACCGCAACGTCAGTCTGGATGAAAGGCACAAAACTGTCGTCCGGCAATGACCGTCCTTTGGCACTCACCACGCCGGCTGACACGCTGTTCTCAAAGCCGAAGGGGGAGCCGATGGCCAGTACCCATTCACCCACCTTGAGGTCACGCACCGAGCCCATGGGTACCACGGGCAGGTTCTTGGCCTCAATCTTCAGTACCGCCACATCCGTTTTCGGGTCCGAGCCCAGCACCTTGGCCTGGAATTCACGGCGATCGGTCAGCTTGACGCTCACATCCGTCGCTCCCTGCACCACATGCGCGTTTGTCAGGATCAGGCCATCCGTGCTGACGATGAAGCCCGAACCCTGCCCCCGCGTCGGCACCTCTTCTTGCCCTGGCATGCCTTGACCGGGCACCTGGAAGCGCCTGAAGAACTCGAAAAAGGGGTCGTCGAAGCCCTGGCCTGGTGAGCCGCGGCGCTGAACCGCCGGCGCCTCATCCGAGTCATTGGCCGCCTGCTTGATGCCGCTGACACTGATGTTGACCACCGAGGCGCCATAGCGCTCCGTGATCTGGGAGAAGTCGGGCATGGCGACCGTCCCCGTCTGCACGAGCGCCGGGGTTGCGGCAGTTGGCGTGAAGGCACTTGCGCGGGCATGTGTGCCCGTGATGAAACTCGCACCGGCTCCGCCAATCACACCCGCAGTGACGAGGGCCAGCACAAGACGGGTGGGGGTCATGGATTGCATGTTCATGAAAAACTCCTGACAAGTTGGTTGTTACCGATGAACTCATTGTGGAGATGAACACTTAGATGACTCTTAAGTGGCTTGACGCATGCCCAGCACAGGCAGGCAAGGACTCAGAGCTGGAAGCCGACCGCCAGAATGACGCCCTCGACCAGTTCGCGCCACCAGGAGGGCCGCTCTGCGACAAAGGCCCGGGACAGTTTCGTTTGCCCTTCAATCCAGTTCGCCAGCCAGCGAACTTCGGTTGCGCCATAAAACGCCGTCATCGCCTCGTAGTTGAGGAACAGGCTGCGGCCGTCCAGATTGACCGAACCACACAGG
The DNA here is from genome assembly GCA_018815325.1 of Gammaproteobacteria bacterium. Lineage (GTDB taxonomy): Bacteria > Pseudomonadota > Gammaproteobacteria > Burkholderiales > Burkholderiaceae_C > JAHIYE01. The sequence continues at coordinate 19,513 of JAHIYE010000003.1, forward strand.
GCAAAGTCGTCATCGATCACCACGGCCTTGGCGTGGACCATGACAGGACTCAGGTACACATGCGCGCCGGCTTCGGCTAGCCGGCGCAAGGCACGGGCCCGGGCCCAGTCGGCAAGGCGGTGATTGGATGCAGCAGGCACCACGAGCGTGATCTCGACGCCACATCGGCACGCCGTGCACCAGGCATCCAGCAAGGCATCGTCGGGTACGAAATAAGGGGTCACGGCCAGCATGCGCCGACGCGCGTTGTAGGCGCCCGCCATCAACAGGGCATGCACGGTATCTTCAGCCTGGTCAGGGCCACTCGATATCCATTGGGCAGGGCCACCTGTCGGCGCCTGCAAGGGGGATGGCCGGACAACCGTGGGCTCTCGTACCAGCCCCGTGGCGACATGCCAGTCCCGGTCAAACTGCGCGGCAGCCTGCGCCGCCACCGGGCCCTCGATGACAAAACTCAAATCCAGCCAGGCCGGATGGCCCGCCTGTTCATGGAAATATTCCGCTGCCAGATTACGGCCCCCACTCCAGAGCCGGCGGCCATCAGCCACCACGAGCTTGCGGTGATTGCGCAGATTGGTACGCCCATGCCTGGGGTTGTGCAGCAGCGGCATGAACTGCCTGAGCTCCACGCCCCCCGCCCGCAAGCGGTTCAGCAGGCGCCGCCCAGTCGCAAGGTTGCCAACCCAATCGACCAGCAAGCGTACCTTGACGCCACGCACCACCGCCGCCATGAGCGCGTCTGCCACGCCCCGGCCTACGCTGTCATCGCGCAACACATAGGTGCAAACTTCCAGACTGTCCTGTGCGCCATCGAGCAAGGCCAGCAGGCCGCGGCAGGACGCCGGGCCGTCTTCATGGAATTCAATAGGCCCATTGCGCAAGGGTGCTGAAAATCCCATCCCGCCAAGCAGTCGGCTGGCCCATTGCGGCGCATCGCCAGTGTGGGGGCCGTGATTGGGTCGGTCGACTGCCGGTGCCGGGCGTGCAAATTTGCGGGTGCCAAACAGCAGAAACAAGGGGACCGCCACATAAGGAAAAGCCGCGATGCTGATGACCCAGGCCATGGCCGCCGAAGGGTGACGGCGCTGCTGGCCAATGCGCGTGACCATCACATAGGTCAGCAGACCTGCCGCAACAAAAGCACCATGGTCCAGGGCAGAAAGGGACAGGGGCCCCAACGTCATCATGGCAATCCGTTCACAGCCGGGAACAGCACCTGCACGCGCAAGCCCCCCAGACGCGGGGAGGCATCCAGCAGCACCTGAGCCCCATGCAACTCTGCAATCGATTTCACGATGGCCAGCCCCAGACCACTGCCGGTGACTGCACTTCCTGGTACACGGTAAAACCGGTCCAATGCCCGCGCGCGGTCCTGCTCGGGAATACCCGGGCCACTGTCCTCCACGCTGAGTACCAGGCTGGCGCCCATACGGCGAATATCCAGGTCCACCTTGCCACCTGGAGGCGTGTACTTCACGGCGTTCTCCAGCAGATTTCGCACCAGAATGCGCAGCGCCTCGGCATGCCCCTGAATCCTGCCCGCATCGGCCTGGTTCAGGCCCAGGTCGATCTTCCGCGCCTGTGCCGCCGGCATCATGTCTGCCAGTGCCAAGCGGGCCAAGCCCGACAAGTCAACCGGCTCGGGCTTCGCACCGGTTGCGTTGCTCGCCTGTTGCCGGGCCAGTATCAGCAGTTGCTCCACCAGCCGTGTCGCTCGGTCAATGCCCGCAGAAAGGCGCCCTACCGCAAGTTCGCGCGTCGCCTCGTCCGTGGCTCGCTGCAGGCTTTGCGCCTGAAGCTTGAGTGCAGCAAGCGGTGATCGCAACTCGTGCGCGGCATCTGCGACAAAACTCTGCTGTGCTTCAAAGGCGGCACGCACACGGCCAAATAGCAGGTTCAACTCATGCACCAGGGGACGGACTTCATCCGGCAGCCCCATTTCGCTCACTTCGGTCAAATCATCTGCCTGGCGTTCGGCCACCTGGCGCTGCACGCGCGACACCGTGGCCAGCGATGTGCCCACGACCCACCAGACGATCAGCATCAGCAGGGGCGCCATGAGCGCGATCGGCACCACGGTCTTCAAGGCCAGGGTGCTGGCCATTGCGCGCCGTGCAGCCATGTCCTGCGCCACCTGGATCACCTGCGTTCTCGACTGCATCGAAAACACCCGGTAAGTGGTACCGCGTGCCTTGATGTTGGAAAAACCGAGGACGGCCCGATCCGGCAGGACAGCGCTGGCAGACTGGTAGATGCGAAGACCATCCTCCGACCACACCTGAACCATGAACTCCAGGCTTTCATCCTGCAGCGCATCATGCCCGGCAATGGCTGCACCACTCACGGGAAAACCCGAGCGCAGAGACATGGCCATCTGCTGCATGTGGTAGTCAAAGATGTCATCCGCTTCGACCCGTGCTGTCCGGTAAGCCACCACGCCCTGTGCCAATGCCGTCAGCACGATGGCAGCCAGCAACAGCCAGAGCAAGCGTCTGCGCAAGGAGTGAGGTGCCGTCAGCTTCATGCTCAACTCTTGGGAACCATGTAGCCAACGCCACGAACATTCAGGATCAGCTCGGGGCCTAATTTCTTGCGTAAACCATGGATATAGACCTCCACGGCATCGCTGCTGATTTCATCCTTCCAGCTGTAGAGTTTCTCTTCCAGCTGCGCACGTGAAAGCACCATGCCAGGACGCGCCAGCAAGGGCTCCAGCACCGACCATTCACGAGCCGAGAGCACCACGGGCTGACCATCGACCATCACCTCGCGCGTGGCCGGGTTGATGCTCACGCCCTTGTGCTCGTAAACAGGTTCTGCGCGCCCGCTGGCGCGTCGCAGCAAGGCGCGTATGCGGGCGAGCAACTCGTCCAGGTCATAGGGTTTGAGCACATAGTCGTCGGCTCCGGCGTCCAGCCCTGCGATACGCTGCTGAACCGAGTCTCGCGCGGTGGCAATCAGCACGGGGGTGAGCACCCTGCGCGCGCGCAGGGAACGCAGCACATCCAGGCCATCAAGACGTGGCAGCCCGAGATCCAGCAGAACGAGATCATAGGTTTGGGTTCTCAGGGCCGTATCGGCCATCTCGCCATCCCGAACCCAATCAACCGCATAGTGATCAGCGCGCAGCATATCCAGCACGGTCTCGCCAATCATCGTGTCATCTTCTACGAGCAGAAGGCGCATGGCCCTGAGTCCCTTCGTGGCAAGCGGGCTGATCCCTCAGTCAACACACGGCAGTCTCCGGCACCTGAACTTCACCCAACTTGCATGCCTGCAAATATAACAGTGGGGTGATCGAACAGTCAGCCCTTCTCTCTTCTGTCTGCTCGCCTGCCGGCTTACAGCCAGCTACCGTCTCCCGCATCGAGATCTGGTAGATCGTCGTCCACGCCACCCAGCGAGGCATCGAACAGGGTGTTCACTTTTCTGGAAGGGGATTGAGTCGCATGGTCATGGCTCTGCATTTCACATATATCCAGAGGCATCTGAGTCGCACCTGGCAAGTACCCGGTGCCACGTCCATGCAACTGGGATTCGAAGCCCTGGAAAAACAGGCGTTCCCCCAGCATGCCTGCCCCAACAGCAGGCTGTGAGGCTGACGCAGGCGGCTCTTCCGCCAAGGATGGTGCGGGTGCAGCCTGACCATTGCGCGACGCCGAATAGGTCACGCCCTTCTGCGGTGACGCCGCTCTTTGTTCCAAGTGCAGTTGAACATCCTCCAGCGCTGCCTCAAGCATCAGCACCCTTTGCATCAACAGATACGGAGCATCGGGACGCGCTTTGAGCAAGGCCTCCACATCCAGTGCGGCATCAGCATCCTTGACCACTTCAGGCTTATGCACCAGCCGGGCCACCAAACGGATCAGCATCAGGCGTTCGCGAGGGTTCATGTTCCTTCTCCAAGTTGGTGACGCGACCTTCACCCATGTGTCACTCCGCCAGGAGGTCGCGTATGGAAAGGATTCTTGAGAGCCTGACTTAGACCAGTCTTAAATGAGGGCAATCAAGGGTCGATACACAGAACGCCATGAGGCAGGCGACACACGCTCCACCGGGCCTACAGCCAGATCAAGATTTCAGTCAATCTGACCGGTTTTCAACCCGTCGAGATTCGCGGGTACATTTCACTATGGATGCAATGATGTCGCGCCTTCATCCCGCTCAATCATTTGAACCCTGAAGTCCACCGCATCGAATGCCCCTACCCCACCACCCCGGGAGGCTGACACACATGAAGGTTCGCACTTTTTTCCTGATGCTGCTGCTGGCGGCGATTGCCGTCTTCACGCTGCTCAACTGGCAGGCGATCCTGTCGCCCACCTCGCTGTCCCTTGGCGTGGCTGACATACAAGCACCTTTGGGGTTGATCATGTTGGGCCTGATGGTCACCATCAGTGTCCTGTTTCTGCTCTATATCGTCTATCTGCAGACCTCGGTCTTTCTTGAAACACGCCGTCACAACAAGGAAATGCACGCCAACCGGGTTCTGACTGATCAGGCCGAAGCTTCGCGGTTCACGAAACTGAATGTCTTTCTAGAGTCAGAGATCAAAAAGCAGACCTCGCTGGCTTCAGAAAACCGTGCTGCCCTGTTGGCGAGAATCGAGCAACTTGAGCGCGAGCTGCGCCTGACCATCGAGCAGTCCACCAACTCCCTGAGCGCGAGCCTCGGTGAACTCGAAGACCGCGTGGAGAAAAGTCTCAAGCCTTGAGTAAAGCGCCCCGGTTCCACGGGGGTCTGATCGTGCGGACATTCTGTCTGGCTGGAGCATCTCTATCGCCGTCCGGCTGCAAGGTGATGGAATGCATGCTGAATATATATTTGTATAAATGTTCAGTGTCTTATAATTTTTCTGCTCTTGATGAGAGGAAATTCTGCCCCGCTGACTAACATCAACGGAATTGCTGAGGCTATCAGGACTTGGGCTCGCAGGAGATCGACGTACGACGTGTCGTACGCCAACATACTCAACGCCCTGGCCTTGCCGCAAGGGGATTCCCATCAGCAGGGCGATCCTCCATCCATTACGGCCACCAGCCGATCGGGCTCAAAGAACATTTTCCACCGCTTGCCGGAGCGGCAAGCAGCCAGAAATATTGAGCCCGGCTGAACCTACAGGAATCACCATGCTACGACAACTCATTGCCGACAACTCAACACAGGACTGGCTCTACGCGCTGCTCGCCGTAGCGGGTTTTATCCTGGTGCTGCATACGCTGCGCCAACTGGTGCTGCGCAGGCTCACACGCATTGCCAAGACAACGGACACAGTGCTCGATGATTTTTTCATCGATGTCATTTCCGCCACACGCATCCTGCTGGCAGCGGCCGTGGGACTCTATGTCGCCTCGCATTTACTGACCCTGCCGGCCGCACTCGAAAAGAGTGTCGACCGGACTTTTGTCGGCCTGCTGATCCTGCAATGCGGCTTCTGGGCCAACCGTGGCCTGGTATTCTGGCTGCGCCACCACTTCTCGCAAGGCGATGAAAGCGATGAAGGCTCCCGCGCCATGACCCGCTCGCTGCTGACCTTTCTGGGACGCATCGTGTTGTGGGTGCTGGTGCTGCTGCTCATGCTCGACAACATGGGCCTCAACGTCACGGCCCTGGTGGCCAGCCTGGGTATCGGCGGCATTGCCGTGGCGCTGGCCGTGCAGAACATCCTGGGCGACCTGTTTGCCTCTCTCTCGATCGCCATCGACAAGCCCTTTGTGATCGGCGACTTTGTCATCGTGGACGACCTCATGGGCAACGTCGAACATGTCGGCCTGAAGACAACGCGTATTCGCAGCCTCAGCGGCGAGCAGATCATCTTCTCCAACAACGACCTGCTTAAGAGCCGCATCCGCAACTACAAGCGCATGCAGGAGCGTCGCATCGTCTTTGCCATCGGCGTGACCTACGATACCCCGGCCGAGCAGCTGGAGGCTATTCCCGTTCTGATACGGCAGGCGGTCGAGGCCCAGACAGATGCCCGCTTTGATCGCGCGCATTTCAGTGGATTCGGCCCTTCCTCGCTGGATTTCGAGACGGTCTACCACGTGCGGCTGCCAGACTACGCCCTGTACATGGATGTGCAGCAGGCCATCAACCTGCAGCTCGTGCGCGCCTTCACCGAGCGCGACATCCAGTTCGCCTTCCCCACCCAGACCCTGCATGTCAGTGGCGGACTTCAGCTGGCTGAGCCATGGTCAGGTGCTGGCAAGCCAGCCAAGGCATAGCAGAGCTGCACACTGCACAGGGTAGCGGCGTTTTCTGCTGTCCAACAGGACTACTGGCGAATCACGTCCGCACCTTGGGGCGGCTTGAACTGGAAAGCGTCTTTGGGCAAAGCTGGGTTGACCTCCACTTTGCTGAAGCTCAAGAGTGAGCGCTGTCCAAAGCTGTCGAGAATCTCCAGCGCCGCCAGTCCACCTGACGCTTCGCCGGGCCTGAAGCCCACACGCACCACCTGCAGCTGACCCTCCTTGGCCTTGGGCGTGGCAGCGACCCACTGCAGGCCATCCTTGTCGGGTGCAGCCGTGAGAGTGAAGTCAGCCTGCAAGGCATGCAGGTCTGGTGCCGAGGCGATCAGCGCGGCAGGCGTGGAGCCCAGCACCTGGGATTGTTTGCGCGCCGTGACCTGATTCAGGTCCACGTCATACAGCCACAGGGTCTGGCCATCGGCCACGATGCTTTGTTCGAAGGGCTTGCGGTAGATGAACTTGAAACGGTTCGGCCTGGAAAACTCGAATATTCCACTGGAGGTCTTGCTGCGCACACTCTGGCCTTCACGGGCCGGCACCGTCACCACCTGCGTAAATTCGGCCCGGCCGCTGTTTGCGGTTTTCATGAAAAGCTCAAGACTTTCCATGCCTCCCGCCCTTGCAGATATTGCGCTGATAGCTACAAGAAAGATAGCAATTTGATGTTTCAAAAGTTCACTCCGCCCGGGTGGGCACCAGGATTTCGCGTTGGCCGCTGCCGCTCATGGCACTCACCAGGCCCGCCTTCTCCATGTCTTCCACCAGTCGGGCTGCACGGTTGTAGCCAATCTTGAGATGACGCTGCACCAGCGAGATGCTGGCTCTGCGGTTTTTCAGCACCACCTCGACCGCCTGGTCGTACATGGGATCCTTTTCACCGCCGCCAGTTCCGCCATCGCCAAGAAAATCACCTTCGCCGTCGGCCGTCCCCCCCTCGAGCACACCTTCGATGTAATTGGGCTCGCCCTGGCTCTTGAGGTAACTCACCACCCGGTGCACCTCCTCGTCGCTGACAAAAGCGCCATGCACGCGAATCGGCAGGCCAGTCCCACTGGGCATGTAGAGCATGTCACCCATGCCGAGCAAGGCCTCGGCGCCCATCTGGTCGAGGATGGTACGGCTGTCGATCTTGCTGGAAACCTGGAAGGCGATGCGCGTGGGAATGTTGGCCTTGATGAGGCCAGTGATCACGTCCACGCTCGGGCGCTGTGTGGCCAGAATGAGATGGATGCCGGCAGCCCTGGCCTTCTGCGCCAGCCGGGCAATGAGTTCCTCGATCTTCTTGCCCACCACCATCATGAGGTCGGCCAGCTCGTCGATCACCACCACGATGTGCGGCAGCCGCTCCAGCGGCTCGGGCGAATCGGGCGTCAGGCTGAACGGGTTGTAGATGAACTGCTCTTTCGCCTTGGCCTCGTCAATCTTGTGGTTGTAGCCGGCCAGATTACGCACGCCCAGCTTGCTCATCAGCTTGTAGCGGCGCTCCATCTCGGCCACGCACCAGTTCAGGCCATGTGCAGCCTGCTTCATGTCGGTCACCACGGGTGCCAGCAGGTGGGGGATACCCTCGTACACCGACATCTCCAGCATCTTGGGGTCGATCATGAGCAGGCGCACATCGCGTGCCTCGGCCTTGTAGAGCAGGGACAGAATCATGGCGTTGATACCAACCGACTTGCCCGAACCCGTGGTGCCGGCCACCAGCACATGCGGCATCTTGGCCAGATCGGCCACCACCGGGTTGCCCACGATGTCCTTCCCCAAGCCCATGGTCAGCATGGACTTGGCTTCGTTATAAATTTGCGAGCCGAGGATTTCCGACAGCTTGATCGTCTGCCGCTTGGCGTTGGGCAACTCCAGCGCCATGTAGTTCTTGCCGGGAATGGTCTCGACCACACGGATCGACACCAGGCTCAGGGAGCGCGCCAGATCCTTGGCCAGACCGACAATCTGCGAGCCCTTCACGCCGATGGCGGGCTCGATCTCGTAGCGCGTGACCACCGGGCCGGGCTGCGCCAGCACTACACGCACCTCGACGCCGAAGTCCTTGAGCTTTTTCTCGATCATGCGGCTGGTCATCTCCAGCGTCTCGGGCGCCACCGTTTCCTGCCGGGCCTGGGCACCGTCGAGCAGCGCCACCTGGGGCAGTTTGGAGTCCGGCAACTCGCTGAACAGCGGCTTCTGCCGTTCCTTGGCAACCCGGTCACTCGGTGGCAACTCGGCCATCACAGGCTCGATCATCAGCGGCGCCGCATGATGCTCCTCGATTTCTTCGCGCTCCTCAATCACCACCTCTTCGCGCTCTCGTGCCGCCTGCTGCCCCATGGCCAGGTCTTCGGCACGCTCGCGCTTTTCTCGACGGGCCTCGACCCAGGCATACAAGGTGGCACCAATGCGCTCGGCCACATGGCCCCAGGAGAAGCGAAACACCAACGCCGAGCCCACCACGCCCAGCGTGATCGCCACGAGTGCGGAACCCAGGAAGCCCAGCCACTTGACGCTGAACGGCCCCACAAAATAGCCCAGCACGCCACCGGCACTGCCTGGCAGACGGGCCTCCAGGCTGTACAGGCGTGACCACTCCAGCGTGGCACTGGCACACAGCAGCAATACCATGCCGAACCAGAAAGCCGTGCGCCCCGAAGCCAGTCGGCTACCGAGGCTGGCTTTGGCAGCGGGTTCCGAAGGCAGGTCGGGGCCACGCATCCAGCGCGCCAGCGCAGACAGCCAGACGCGCACGCCTGCGGCAAAACACCACCAGGCTGAAAAACCCAGCAGGTAATAACTCAGGTCGGCCAGCCAGGCCCCCAAGCGGCCCAGGCGGTTGTGCAGCGGCTCGCCCGTTCCCGAGGTGGACCAGGCCGCATCCTGGGGAGAGTAGGTGAGCAAGGACAGCAGCCACAGCGCCAGCAGTACGAAACCAGCCATCAGGCTGAGCTCGGTGGCAAAGCGCCACCAGCCCGCACGCTCGGCGCCAGCAGCATCACGCGAAGAGTTCAGTGTGTTCAGCGAATAGGTCATGGGTCGGGAAAATATCTGCCGCAAGCTTAACCCAAGCGTACGACCACCCCTCGCAGATACCCCTGTGGGCTTTGTGCAGGGCCGCAGTTTCTTACAATGGAGTCATATCCCTGCCGTGCCACCCTGTGCGACATGTCGCTGCAAGTTGATTTCGGACGATTCGCCCTCAGCTTCCACGCAAGATGCCCGCCCATTAGTGCCCAAGTTTTACAAAGGTTTTCACGATGTCCACTCCCAAGCACGCCAAAGTCCTGATCCTGGGCTCTGGCCCCGCCGGCTACTCAGCCGCCGTCTATGCCGCCCGCGCCAACCTCAACCCCGTGCTGATCACCGGCATCGCACAGGGCGGCCAGCTCATGACCACCACCGAGGTGGACAACTGGCCAGCCGACGTGGACGGCGTGCAGGGCCCCGACCTGATGCAGCGCTTTCAGGCCCATGCCGAGCGCTTCAAAACCGAAATCGTGTTCGACCACATCAATGCGGTCGATTTCAGCAAACGCCCCTTCACGCTCAAGGGCGACAGCGGCGAATACACCTCTGACGCCCTCATCATCGCCACCGGCGCCTCCGCCAAATACCTCGGGCTGCCCTCTGAAACCGCCTTCATGGGCAAGGGCGTGTCGGGTTGCGCCACCTGCGACGGCTTTTTCTACCGCGACCAGGTCTGCTGCGTCATCGGTGGCGGCAATACCGCCGTGGAAGAGGCGCTTTACCTCTCCAATATCGCCAGCAAGGTCTATCTGGTGCACCGCCGCGACAAGTTCAAGGCCGAACCCATTCTGGTGGACAAGCTGATGGACAAGGTGGCCGCAGGCAAGATCGAGCTCAAGACCTTCAAGACCCTGGACGAAGTACTGGGCGACGCCACCGGCGTCACCGGCGTACGTCTCAAGAGCACCCAGGACAACAGCACGGAGGAGTTGAAACTCCACGGCTGCTTCATTGCCATCGGCCACTCGCCCAATACCGACATCTTCCAGGACAAGCTCGAGATGGACAACGGCTATATCGTCACCCGTGGCGGGCTCAAGGGCTTTGCCACCCAGACCTCGGTGCCCGGCGTATTTGCCGCCGGCGACGTGCAGGACCACGTGTACCGCCAGGCCATTACCAGCGCGGGGACCGGCTGCATGGCAGCCCTCGATGCCCAGCGTTTCCTGGAGCAGGAATAAATCCGTTATAATCCAAGGCTTTGCTGAATTCAGCCTGTACATGTGACAGTAAATGAAGCAGCAAACCGGGTTACCGCCACCCTGAATCTTGGCGAGGTCAAGCTGGATCACCAGCGGGCAGGCAAGTCGCCAGCCCGTGACAGTGCCAGCTGTATAGAAGTATCGGAGTGTCCTCATGGCACGCGTATGTGAAGTTACGGGCAAAGCCCCGATGGTCGGGAACAAGGTTTCCCACGCCAACAACAAAACCAAGCGCCGGTTCCTCCCGAACCTGCAATACCGCCGTTTCTGGGTCGAGACTGAAAACCGCTGGGTTCGCCTGCGGGTTTCCAGCGCTGCACTGCGCTTGATCGACAAAAAAGGCATTGATGTCGTGCTCGCAGACTTGCGTTCACGTGGCCAGGCATAAGGAGCTGAATCATGGCAACCAAAGGCGGACGCGAAAAAATCAAGCTGGAATCTACGGCCGGCACCGGTCACTTCTACACGACCAGCAAGAACAAGAAAACCATGCCCGAGAAAATGGCGATCATGAAGTTTGATCCCAAAGCTCGCAAGCATGTGGAATACAAGGAAATGAAGCTGAAGTAATTCAGGTTTGTTTTCTGAGCAAAAAGCCCGCTTCAGCGGGCTTTTTTGTGCCCTCAATCCCCCCGTAGAAGGCGGTTTTCTCAACCCACTCTGAGCCCAATTAACGCCGATCGTCGTGGACCTCGCATTCCGGGGGTGTGCCATGACCCGTCGATCGAACGATGTCGTTTTTGGTAAATTCGATCTGGAACCACTGGCAAAAAGCTGTCTCATAGCGGTAGGACCAGACATAGCCACGATCACGGGCCAAACCGAATTGCACCCGCGACTCCCCGATCAACTTGATGACCTCTTCCCGACTCATACCGGGCAGGATCTTCAGGAAATTCTCTTCGGTCAGGACCTGTCGCCAACTGAGCACTCTGCCCTTGTCGTCAAGATAGACAAAATAGCTTTGCTTGCCATAGGGCCCACGTAAAAAGTCCAGTCGGCGTCGGCCTTCATCAACACTCTCTCTGGCGGGCGCTCCCAAAAGAGCGATCACATCGGCCTGCGACCGGCCAATGAGCGCGTCGGTCGGACCGTAAGACGCACAGGCTGTCAGCAATAGCATGGCAGCCCCTATCAAGTATCTGAACATACGTCATTCTCCCAAGACAAGAAATGGACTCCAACACATTGCACGGTACAAGCTGGACTGTTTGACCGCTTTGACCGCCTGAAGTTACAGCGCGGCCTGTTAAATTGCACAAAAAAGCCCGCACGAAGCGGGCTTTTCCTATGGCCGGAGGCCAACAATTCAACGCATCAGACGCGTGCAGCGCGCAGCTGCAGCGAGAACTCGCGCAGAGCAGCAATACCGCTCTCTTCGGCACGACGGCACCAGGCCTGCAGATTGGCCAGCAGCTGGTCACGCGTCAGCGAGGTATTGAGCCAGAGCTGGCGCAACTCTTCACGCATGGACACCATCATGTCCAGCACAGGCGAGGCTGCGCGAATCTTGGCCAGCTCGGGCATGGCCGAGGCGGGCACCTTGTCTGCATCACGGTGCAGCCAGCGATTGGCAGCCTTGATGACAGATGCATCGGCACTGCGGGTCTTGAGCACTTCAACCTCATGCTTGAAGGCTTGCTGCATGCCCTTGGCATAACCCGCCATGATTTCATAGCGGTTGGCGATCAGCGCTTCGAGCGTCTTCTCGTCGGCCACGGGCTTGATGTCGCCAAAGGCAAGCTTGGGCGGCGTCTTCTTGACCTTGGCCAGACCCACCATCTGCATCAGGCTGATGTACATCCAGCCAATGTCGAACTCGTAGGGCTTGACAGACAGCTTGGCCGAGGTCGGGTAGGTGTGGTGGTTGTTGTGCAACTCTTCGCCGGCAATGATGATGCCCCAGGGCGAGATGTTGGTGCTGGCATCCGGTGCCTCAAAGTTGCGATAGCCCCAGAAGTGCGCCGCACCGTTGATGATGCCGGCCGCCATGATGGGCGTCCAGGCCATCTGCACAGCCCACACGGCCAGGCCAGCGGCGCCAAACAGCGTCAGGTCGATGATCATCATCAGGCCCACACCCTGCCAGGAATAGCGGGTGTAGAGATTGCGTTCAAGCCAGTCGTCCGGCGTACCGTGACCATAACGGGCCAAGGTTTCCTTGTTTTTGGATTCAGCACGGTACAGTTCGGCACCTTGCAGCAGCACCGTCTTGATGCCATAGACGTGCGGGCTGTGGGGGTCATCAGCCTGCTCGCACTTGGCGTGGTGCTTGCGGTGGATGGCGGCCCACTCCTTGGTCACCTGGCCGGTGGTCATCCACAGCCAGAAGCGGAAGAAGTGCGAAGCAATCGGATGCAGGTCCAGGGCGCGGTGCGCCTGATGCCGGTGCAGAAACACAGTCACGCTGATCATGGTGACGTGCGTCATCGCCAGGGTGAACAAAACAATCTGCCACCAAGCGAGATCCCACATGCCGTGGCTCAACCACTCGATTGCAGCATTCAGCACGGTCCAGTCAGGTAACAGCATAAGTTGTATGTCTCTCAATATAGGTTTGGAACGACATCACCCTTGGGTGAATCGCACAATTTTACGGGTTTGTGACAATTTTGGCTACTCCACCCATCAATTCACAGCAAATGTAGACAAAACTCTACAAGAATCTATCTTTTCTCAAAAACTGCTGCGAAAAACCCATCCGTCAGATGACGATGGGGCCACAGGCGCAAATAACGCAGCCCATTCTCGCCGCCGCTACACAGGCTGGCAGCAGCCTCTACCTTCAAATGGGTCAGGATGTCGCCCACTTCAAGGGGTATGAAATCTTTATTTGCTTCAGCAAAGGCTTGGGCAATGGCCTCGTTTTCCTGCGGCAGGAAGCTGCAGGTGGCATACACCAGACGGCCACCGGGCTTGAGCAAACGTGAGGCGCTTTGCAGGATGCTGGCCTGGGTCCTGGTCATCTCCTCCACCACCTGCATGTTCTGGCGCCACTTCAGGTCAGGGCTGCGGCGCAGGGTACCCAGGCCGGAACAGGGCGCATCCACCAGCACTCGGTCGATCTTGCCGCTCAGGCGTTTCACACGGTCATCACGTTCATGGGCTATGGCTGCAGGGTGCACATTGGAGAGACCACTGCGTGCCAGCCGGGGCTTGAGAGCCTCCAGCCGGTGCGCCGAAGTGTCGAAAGCATAGAGCCGGCCGGTGCTGCGCATGGCCGCACCGATGGCCAGGGTCTTGCCACCCGCGCCGGCACAGAAATCGACCACCATCTCGCCCCGCTTGGCATCAACCAGCATGGCCAGCAGTTGCGAGCCTTCGTCCTGCACCTCAAAGTCGCCACGGACAAAAGCATCCAGCTTGTTCAGCGGCAACTTGTCAGATAGTCGCAAACCAAGGGGTGAATAGGGAGTAGGCACTGACTTTATCCCGGCCTGCGTCAACTCCTTTTGCACGTCGGCACGTTTGGCCTTGAGGGTATTGACCCGCAGATCGAGCCCGGCACTGCGGTTGAGGCTCTCGGCCAGTGGCCAGAATTCGTCGCCCAGTTGCTCCTTGAGCGGTGCCACCAGCCACTCGGGCAAATTGTGGCGGTGGCGCTCCATGAGGTCTTCCACTTTGATCTGGTCGCACTGGTCAAGCCAGTTCTTCTCCTGGTCAGTCAGCGCACTCTTCAGAAAGTCGCGAGGACCATAAAAGCCCAGAATCGCCAAGCGGCGTTCCTTGGCACCACTGCCTGAGGGGGCGAAATGGTCAAACAACAGCTTCTTGCGCAGCACGTTGTAGACGGTCTCCGTCAGGGTGGCGCGCTCGCGCGGCCCCAGACCCCGGTTGTCGCGGAAGAAGCGCGACACGATGGCGTCAGCAGGATGGTCGAACTTGAGGGTGAGCCGGACGAGCTCGGAGCAGGCGTCCAACAAGGCTTTAGGATGCATAGGAAAGGATTGTCCCATGAGCAGTGACCACGACCTCCCCGCCTTGATCGAAACCCGCCCCGGTTTGTACCGGCATTACAAGGGCAACCTGTATGAAGTGATAGGCACCGCGCGCCACAGCGAGACCCTGGAGCCCATGACGCTGTACCGCGCGCTCTATGGGCAGCATGGCCTGTGGGTGCGCCCAGCCGCCATGTTCAACGAAGACATCCAGCATGCAGGTGTCACGCAGCCACGCTTTGCCTGGGTGTCAGAGATTAGCAGCAAGCCCTGTTGAATATGTGCAGGCAGCTGCTATTTAGTAGATAGCAAACTGGCAATGGCCCGGGGATAGATCAGGTGTTCCTGTGTGAGCACCCGGGCTGCCAGGGTGTCGGCATCGTCCTGCGGCAGGACTGGCACCACGGCTTGCGCCAGGATGGGGCCGTGGTCGAGTTCGGCCGTCACCTCGTGCACGGTGACGCCTGCGAATTTGCAACCCGCCTCAATGGCGCGCTGATGGGTGTGCAGCCCCGTGAAGGCCGGCAACAGCGAGGGGTGAATGTTGATCAGGCGCCCGGCATAGTGCTCGACAAAAGCCGGCGTGAGGATGCGCATGAAACCCGCCAGCACCACCAGGGCAGGACGGCCAGCAGGGTCGTGCCGGTCAATCGTGGCCATGAGTTCGGCATCAAAGGCCTCGCGCGTGGCGAAGGCCTTGTGGTCCAGTACCGCGGTGGCCAGCCCCTGTTCGCGGGCAAACTGCAGGCCAGCAGCCTGCGCCCTGTTGCTGATGACGGCTGCCACGCGGGCACCATAGCGGGTTGGCCAGTCTTCGCGCTGTGCGGTTTTGACGATGGCAGCCATATTGGAGCCGCCGCCCGAGATCAAGATGACAATGTTTTTCATACCGGCCTGAATTATGGCCCTGGCCTCACTGTGGCCTTCAGTACCCCATTTGTCACAAGTCGGACAGGCACAATCGAACGCTCGTGCTAAAACAACGGCAGTTGTTTCAGCGAAGATGCAGGCCGCGAGATGGCCCGTGGCCTTCGCTCAAAAATGCCCCAATGGAGATGAACATGGATTTGGCTTTTACCCCTGAAGAACAGAAGTTTCGCGAAGACATCCGCAGCTGGGTGCGAGAAAACCTGCCCTCGGACATTTCACACAAGGTCCACAATGCCTTACACCTGAGCCGCGACGACATGCAGCGCTGGGCCAAGATCCTGGGCAAGAAGGGCTGGCTTGGTCACGCCTGGCCCAGGCAGTTTGGCGGCCCGGGCTGGAACTCGGTGCAAAAGCACCTGTTTGAGGAAGAGTGTGCGCTGGCTGGCGCGCCCCGCGTGATCCCGTTCGGCCCGGTGATGGTGGCCCCCGTGATCATGGCCTTTGGCAATGCCGAGCAGCAGCAGCGCTTTCTGCCCGGCATTGCGAGCGGGGAAGTCTGGTGGAGCCAGGGCTACAGCGAGCCGGGCTCGGGCTCGGACCTGGCTTCGGTCAAGACCCGTGCCGAGCGCAAGGGCGACAAATACATCGTCAACGGCCAGAAGACCTGGACCACGCTGGGCCAATACGGTGAGTGGATCTTCTGCCTGGTGCGTACCAGCACGGAGGGCAAGCCCCAGACCGGCATCAGCTTTTTGCTGATCGACATGAAGTCGCCTGGCGTGACCGTGCGCCCGATCGTGCTGCTCGATGGTGAAGCCGAGGTCAACGAGGTGTTCTTCGACAACGTCGAAGTGCCCGCCGAGAACCTGATCGGCGAGGAGAACAAGGGCTGGACCTATGCCAAGCACCTGCTCTCGCACGAGCGCACCAATATTGCCGACGTGAACCGCTCCAAACGTGAGCTGGACCGCCTCAAGCGCATCGCCAAGGCCGAGGGCGTATTTGATGACATGCGCTTCCGCGACGAGATCGCCAAGCTGGAGGTCGATGTGGTGGCGCTTGAGATGATGGTGCTGCGCGTGCTGGCGGCCGAGAAATCCGGCAAGAACTCACTCGACATCGCCGGCCTGCTCAAGATTCGCGGCAGCGAAATCCAGCAGCGCTACAGCGAACTCATGATGCTGGCCGCAGGCCCCTACAGCCTGCCCCTGATCCGCGAGGCGATGGAGGCCGGCTGGCAGGGCGACCATGTGGGCGCGGCCCACTGCGCGCCACTGGCATCGACCTACTTCAACATGCGCAAGACCACGATTTACGGCGGCTCCAACGAGGTACAGCGCAATATCGTGGCCCAGGTCGTGCTGGGCTGAACCCAGTACCCCTCCTGCCCAGACATACCGATACAGATAAACGCCCGGACGCCTCCATTGCCGCCGGGCCAACCGTTTGAAGGATCACACCATGGATTTCGAATTCACTGACGACCAGGAGCAACTCCGCGACGCCGTGCGCAAGTGGGTTGACAAGGGCTACAGCTTCGAGCGCCGCCGCGGCATCGAGAAAGCTGGAGGCTTTGCCCGTGACGCCTACACCGAACTCGCCGAACTGGGCCTGTGCGGACTGTATGTGCCGGAGGACGATGGCGGCATGGGCATGGGCCCGGTCGAAGGCATGGTGGTCATGGAGGAGCTCGGACGTGGCATTGTGCTCGAACCCCTGGCCCAGGCCTTGATCGCTGGCGGTGTACTGTCAGGTTATGCCCCCGCAGATGTCAAGTCCACCTGGCTGCCAGCCATTTCCAGCGGTGAAGCCCTGGTGGTGCTGGCCTACCAGGAGCGTGCGACACGCTACCGCCTGGACCTCTGCGCCGCCACGGCCATTGAGGGTGCCAAGGGCTGGACGGTCGATGCGGCCAAGAGCGTGGTGCCTGCAGGTGATCAGGCTGATGCCTTCATCGTGCCAGCCAAGGTCAAGGACAAGATCGCGCTGTTCCTCGTGGAGCGCAAGGCAACAGGTGTCACGACCCGTGGCTACGGCACCCAGGATGGTGGCCGCGCCGCCGAGTTGAGCTGCAAGGCCACACCCGCCAGCCTCATCACACTGGACGGCCTGACTGCGCTCGAACACGCTGTGGACATCGGCATTGCCGCCCTGTGTGCTGAAGCCGTGGGCGTCATGGACAAGACCATGGCCATCACGGCCGAGTACATGAACACGCGCAAGCAGTTTGGCGTGGCCATCGGCAGCTTCCAGGCACTGCGGCACCGCGCGGCCGACATGAAGATGCAGCTGGAACTGGCCCGCTCCATGAGCTACTACGCCTCCCTGAAGCTCAATGCCCCTGTTGCCGAGCGGCGCCGCGCCCTGGCCCGCGCCAAGTACCAGCTGGGCCAGTCGATGCGCTTTGTCAGCCAGCAGGCGGTCCAGTTGCACGGCGGCATCGGCGTAACCGACGAGTACATCGTGAGCCATTACTTCAAGCGGCTCACGCAGATGGAGATGACTTTTGGTGACAGCCTGCACCACCTAGGCGAGGTATCCAGCCGCATGCAGGAAACGGCCGGCGTGTTTGCCTGACACGCCAGCGACACATTGAAACAGGAAGCTCGAGGATCATGTATCCACGAGCTTTTTTCTTTGAGAGGACTTTCTTCCATGATGCTGCACCGTCGACTCCTTCTGATCGCTGCGGCGGCATTCGTGCTGACCGCTTGCGCCAATCGCCCCAGCCTGGAGCAGGCGCCGCCCATCGTGTTTGTGCACGGCAACGGCGATACAGCCGCCTTATGGCAGACCACCTCCTGGCGTTTCGAATCCAATGGCTGGCCGCGCGAGCGGCTGTATGCCATCAACCTGCCCTACCCGCTGGCACGGGACGACGACAGCAAGCCGCAGCTGGGGCGCACCTCCACGGCTGAGCACATGGCCTACCTCGGCCGTGAGATTGACAAGGTACTGCAGGCCACAGGCGCCCGTCAGGTGGTGCTGATGGGCAACTCGCGGGGCGGCAATGCGATTCGCAACTACATCGAGACCGAGTTCCGGCGCGGCGGTGTTGAGTCCCTCAAGGTAAGCCATGCCATCCTCGGCGGTACACCCAACCACGGCGTGTGGGCCATCAAGGGCTTTCGCGAGGGCAATGAGTTCTCGGGCACAGGCCCCTTCCTGACGGCCCTCAATGCGCCACGCAATGCCAAAGGTGAGTTTCTGCCCGCCGGCAGCGAGGGCCTTGAAGTCACCCCCGGCGTCAAATGGCTGACCATTCGCTCCGACAGCAATGACAAGTTTGCCCAGCCAGACGGTTTGTGGATTGGCGCCAAAGGCAAACCCACCTATGTGAGCTTTGCCGGCCCCGAACTCAAGGGCGCCACCAATGTGGTGATCCCCCGCATTGACCACCGCGAGACCTCTTTCTCGCCAGCCGCTTTCGAAGCCAGCTACCGCTTCATCACCGGCAAGCCGGCAGCGACCACCGACATCAGCCGCGAAGCCACGGTGCGGCTTGATGGCACGGTTACCGGCCTGGGTGTGCAATCGGCAGATCCCGCCTCGGGCAACTTCCGCAACAACCTGCCCATGCCCGGCGCCGAGCTGCAAGTGTTCGCCATCGACGCGACCAGCGGCCAACGCATCGGAGCACCGGTGCACCAGCGCAAGGTCGGCAGCAACGGACTGTGGGGCCCGTTCATGGCCAAACCTGACACACCCTACGAGTTTGTCGTGTCAGCACCCGGCTATGCCACCACCCACATTTACCGCAGCGGTTTCCCCCGCTCCAGTGATCTGGTGCAGCTGCAACTCGAACGCATGGCAGACGCTGACCTCGATGCGGGTGCGCTTGTCACCCTGACGCGGCCACGCGGCTACTTTGACCGGGAACGCGACACGATTCGCCTGGATGGCCAGTTGCCTCCTGGCGTGCCAGCCTCAGGTGCAGGCGTGGCAAGCTCGAAACTCAAACTAACCAAGCCGGAACTGCGCACCATCACGGCTGAATTCAATGGCGAGCGCCTGAGCGGACAGACCTGGCCTGCCGCCGGAAAACATGTGGTGGTATTAGAGATTACCCAATAGTCTGTCTAAGCCTGCCTGGGCCTGAATGACCCTGCGTTGCGGCACGCAGGTTCAGGTGCACGGCAGGAGACAAGAACGCGAACGCAATGAAAAGACCGAGCCCGGCAAGGCCTCAGGTCATGAGGCGCGAGTCCTTGGGCAGGTGCGTCATCAGGAACTCCATCTGGTCCGCCAGGATGCGCCGGTTGCGCAGGATGAAGTCTTCCCACAGACTGGGAACGTAAGGCGTGTAGAGCAGCGGCATGCTCGCCTGCTCAGGCGTACGGTGGCTCTTGCGGTGGTTACAGGCGCGGCAGGCCGTGACCACGTTCATCCAGGTGTCAATGCCTTTCTGGGCAAATGGAATGATGTGCTCGCGGGTCAGGTCTTCTTCGTGAAAGTGCTGGCCGCAGTAGGCGCAGATGTTGCGGTCACGCGCAAACAGCTTGCTGTTGGTGAGGCCGGGACGCAGGTTGAAGGGGTTGATGTTGGGCACGCCCTTGGTGCCGATGATGCTGTTGACCGCGATGATCGACTGTTCGCCAGTCACGGCGTTATGGCCGCCATGGAACACGGCAATTTCACCGCCGGACTCCCAGCGCACCTCATCAGCGGCGTAATGAATCACCGCCTGTTCAAGCGAAATCCAGGACTGGGGCAAGCCCTGCGCAGACAACTTCAAGACCTTCAAAACACGCCTCCTGAAACGGTATAAACCAACTTACCGGAATGCAAATGTCTTTGGCGGCCCGTCGAACCAGGTTCGCACCGCCACTAAGCCACAATATACCCTGTTTTTATGCCAAATTGGCTTCAGTAGCTTTGCGTTACAGCAGGCTTCGCTATCAAAACGATAACAAATCCATGAAGATTTTCCGTGGCTTTCACCACCCCGACATTGCCCGGTCCTGTGCGCTGACGATCGGCAACTTCGACGGCATCCACCGGGGACACCAGGCCATGCTGGCACTCCTGGGCAGCGAGGCCCAGCAGCGCGGCGTGCCCAGCTGTGTGATGACTTTCGAGCCCCATCCGCGCGACTACTTTGCATCCCAAACCGGCAAGCCCGAACTGGCACCCGCCCGCGTGGGCACTCTGCGCGACAAGCTCAGTGAGCTTTCTCGCTGCGGCGTGGAGCAGACGGTGGTGCTGCCTTTCGATGCGCGGCTGGCTTCGCAGTCACCTCAAGCCTTTATCGAGGACGTGCTGGTGCGCGGCCTGGGTGCACGCTACGTGCTCGTGGGGGACGACTTCCGCTTTGGCGCCAAACGGGCGGGCGACTACGCCATGCTCGACGCCGCTGGCCTGGTACAGGGCTTTGACGTGGCGCGCATGAACAGCTACGAGGTGCATGGCCTGCGGGTGTCGAGTTCGGCCGTTCGCGAAGCCCTGAACGAGGGCCGCATGACGGATGCTGCGCGTCTGCTGGGCCATCCGTATCACATCTCCGGGCATGTCGTACACGGACGCAAGCTGGGGCGTGAGCTGGGCTTTCGCACCCTCAACCTGCGCTTTTCACACTGGAAACCTGCGGCCAGCGGCATCTTTGCCGTGCTGGTGCATGGCCTGGCGCAGGCACCGTTGCGCGGGGTGGCCAACCTCGGCATCCGGCCCTCGCTGGACCCCAGCGATGTGAACGGCGGCCGCGTGCTGCTGGAGACCCATTGTCTGGATTGGCCCGCCAGCTTGGGCACGGAGGGTGCATACGGTAAAATCATCCGCGTGGAACTGATGCACAAACTGCACGACGAGCTCAAATACGACGGTCTGGATGCCCTGAAGACGGGAATTGCCAGGGACTGCGACGATGCTCGTGCATTTTTTGCCTCCATGCACGCCGAGACACACCGGCAAACCACGCGCGACCGAATTTAGACGATCTGTCTCCACGGTCGCCGCCCCACGAACAAGCTCAGGGCAAACGGCTTACTCATTTTTACGTCCCCGACATTTCCGTTCGGGCTGAGCTTGTCGAAGCCTTCACGACCCATTGCCATGTCAGATACCAACACCGACAAACCGGATTACCGCAGCACCCTCAACCTGCCCGACACGCCTTTCCCCATGCGCGGCGACCTGCCCAAGCGCGAGCCGGGCTGGGTCCAGGAGTGGGAAGACAAAGGCATTTACAAGAAGCTGCGCGACGTGCGTGCTGGCAAGCCAAAATTCGTGCTGCACGACGGCCCGCCCTATGCCAATGGCCAAATCCACATCGGCCACGCCGTCAACAAGATCCTGAAAGACATGATCGTCAAGGCGCGCCAGCTCAAGGGACTGGACGCGATCTATGTGCCCGGCTGGGACTGCCACGGCTTGCCCATCGAAAACGCCATCGAGAAGCTCCACGGACGTAACCTGCCGCGCGACGAAGTACAGGCCAAAAGCCGCGCCTTTGCCACCGAGCAGATCGCTGGCCAGATGGCCGACTTCAAACGCCTGGGCGTGCTCGGCGAATGGGACAACCCTTACCGCACGATGGACTTCGGCAACGAAGCCAACGAGATCCGCGCCCTGAAACGCATCATGGAGCGCGGCTTTGTCTACCGTGGCCTGAAACCCGTGTACTGGTGTTTCGACTGCGGTAGCTCGCTGGCCGAATTCGAGATCGAATACCAGGACAAGAAGAGCACCACGCTGGACGTGGGCTTCGAGTGCGCCGAGCCCGAGAAGCTGGCCAAGGCCTTTGGCCTGTCCAGGCTCGACCAGCCTGCCTTTGCCGTGATCTGGACCACCACCGCCTGGACCATTCCCGCCAACCAGGCCCTCAACCTGAACCCCGAGCTCGACTACGCGCTGGTGCAGACCGAGCGCGGCCTGCTGGTGCTGGCTGCCGTGCTGGTCGAGAAATGCATGGAGCGCTACCAGCTCACCGGCAAGGTGCTGGCCACGACCCAGGGCAAGAATCTGGGTCTGATCAACTTCAAGCACCCGCTGTATGACGTGGATGCGGGCTACCAGCGTTTCAGCCCAATCTACCTGGCTGACTACGCCACGGCTGAAGACGGCACCGGCCTGGTCCACTCCTCGCCCGCTTACGGTGTGGATGACTTCAACAGCTGCGTGGCCCATGGCCTGGCTTACGACGACATCCTGAACCCGGTGCAGGGAGATGGTCGCTATGCCCCTGATTTCCCGCTGTTCGGTGGCCTCAATATCTGGAAGGCCGTGCCAGTGGTCATCGAGGCACTGAAGAACGCCGGCCGACTGTTCGCCACCCACGACATCACCCACAGCTACCCGCACTGCTGGCGCCACAAGACGCCGGTGATCTACCGCGCCGCGGCCCAGTGGTTTGTACGCATGGACGAGGGTGAAGGCGTGTTCACCAAGGACAAGGCAAGCAAGACGCTGCGCCAGCTCGCGCTCGCGGCCATCGAAGAGACCAGCTTCTACCCCGAGAACGGCAAGACCCGGCTGCGCGACATGATCGCCGGGCGACCCGACTGGTGTATCAGCCGCCAGCGCAACTGGGGCGTGCCCCTGCCCTTCTTCATCCACAAGGACAGCGGCGAGTTGCACCCGCGCACCATGGAGATCATGGACACGGCGGCCGCCATGGTCGAGGCCGGTGGCATCGAAGCCTGGAGCAAGGCCACAGCCGAGTCGCTCATTGGTGCCGACGCCGTGCACTACACCAAGAGCACCGACATTCTGGATGTGTGGTTCGACTCGGGCACCACACACTTCCATGTGCTCAAGCACAGTCATGCCGCGCAATCCACCTGGCCGGCCGACCTCTACCTTGAGGGCCACGACCAGCACCGCGGCTGGTTCCACTCCTCGCTGCTCACTGCCTGCGCCATGTACGACCACGCGCCTTACAAGGGCTTGCTGACGCACGGCTTCACAGTGGACGGCCAGGGCCGCAAAATGAGCAAGAGCCAGGGCAATGTGGTGGCGCCGCAGGTCATCAGCAACAAGATGGGTGCCGAAATCATCCGCCTGTGGTGTGCTGCCACCGATTACTCGGGTGACCTGGGCATCGACGACAAGATCCTGGCGCGCGTGGTGGATACCTACCGCCGCGTGCGCAACACCTTGAAGTTCCTGCTGGCCAATGTGAGCGACTTCGATCCGGCCAGGGACGCCGTAGCACTGGACCAGATGCTGGAGATCGACCGCTATGCGCTCTCCCGCGCAGCTGAACTGCAGGCAGACATCCTGGCCCACTACGAGGTCTACGAGTTCCACCCGGTGGTGGCCAAGCTGCAGGTGTATTGCTCGGAAGACCTGGGCGCGTTCTACCTGGATGTGCTGAAAGACCGGCTCTACACCACGGCGCCCAAGTCGCTCGCGCGCCGCAGCGCTCAGACGGCGCTGCACCAGATCACGCATGCCATGCTGCGCTGGATGGCACCGTTTCTCTCATTCACGGCCGAAGAGGCATGGAAAGTCTTTGGCACGTCGGAATCCATCTTCATGGAAACCTATGCCGAATTGGCGGCACCCGATGCCGCGCTGCTGGCCAAGTGGAGTCGCATCCGCGAGATCCGGGATGCGGTCAACAAGGACATCGAGGCGCTGCGTGCCGAGGGCAAGGTCGGCTCTTCGCTGCAGGCCAATGTGGCGCTCACGGTCGGCAAGGACGACCATGCCCTGCTGGCCAGCCTGGGCGATGACCTGAAATTCGCCTTCATCACATCCGCTATCGATTTAATAGCTGGTGACGAAATGGATATAAGGGCTACAACCTCAAATTCCACAAAATGCGAGCGCTGCTGGCATTACCGTGACGACGTCGGTCATGACACCGCTCACCCCACGCTGTGCAGTCGCTGCACGAGCAACCTGTATGGCAAGGGCGAAGACAGGCGGTTTGCATAATGTTTCGCTCCACCCCCTCCAGCGGCATGCTGAACTGGCTCGGCCTGGCCTTCATCATCCTGATTGCCGACCAGTTCAGCAAGGTGCTGCTCATGGGCTATTACCAGCTCGGCGACAGCACCTATGTAACGAGTTTCTTCAACATCGTGCGGGTGCACAACCGTGGCGCGGCCTTCTCTTTCCTGTCCGACGCCTCGGGCTGGCAGCGCTGGTTCTTCACCGCCATTGGCATCGCTGCGGTGCTGTTCATCCTGTGGATGCTCAAGTCTCACCCTGGCCAGCGCCTGTTCTCCTTCGCCATGGCCTGCATTCTGGGCGGCGCCATCGGCAACTTGGTGGACCGGGTGCTTTACGGCCATGTGGTGGATTTCCTTGATTTGCACTACCAACACTGGCATTTTCCGGCTTTCAACATTGCCGACAGTGCGATTACCATTGGAGCTGCCTGCCTCATCCTTGACGAATTGCGCCGCGTGAGGCGGACCCGCTAACCCAACTGCCAGGAATTACTTGACGCACCTGCTCAACCTGTTGGCCGCCATCGCCCTGCTGGTCTGGGGCACACACATGGTGCGCACCGGTATCCTGCGTGTCTTCGGCGCCAACCTGCGCAGCGTCATCGCCAAAAGCGTCAGCAACCGCTTGAGCGCCGCACTCTCCGGCATCGGCGTCACCGCACTGCTGCAGTCCAGCACCGCCACCGCGCTGATCGTCTCCTCTTTCGTTGGTCAGGGCCTCGTGGCCCTGCCTGCGGCACTGGCCGTCATGCTGGGCGCCGATATCGGCACCAGCGTCATGGCCGTCGTGTTTTCGCTCGACCTGTCCTGGCTCTCGCCGCTGTTCATCCTGATCGGCGTAGTGCTGTTCATCTCACGCCAGTCCAGCCCGGTCGGTCGCTTCGGTCGCATCCTCATCGGCCTGGGCCTGATGCTGCTGGCCTTGCGCCTGGTCACCGCCTCGGCCACGGTACTGACGCAAGCCCCGGCCATCAAGGCCTTGCTGTCTTCGCTGAGCAGCGACCTGTTGCTGGAGATCACACTGGGCGCCATACTGGCCGTGGTGTCCTACTCGAGCCTGGCCATCGTGCTGCTGACAGCCACCCTGGCCTCCACCGGCGTGATACCACTCGACGTGGCGCTGGGGCTGGTGCTGGGTGCCAACCTTGGCAGTGGCCTGCTCGCCATGCTGACCACACTGGGGGCCAGCATGTCGACGCGACAGGTGCCGCTCGGCAACTTTTTCTTCAAGGCCATGGGCCTCATCATCATGGCGCCCTTGGTGCCGCTATGGCTCAGGCATGTGCCGCCGCTGGTGGCCGAGCCCACGACCGTGGTGGTGCTGTTCCACCTGTGTTTCAACCTGGTTGCCGGCGCCGTGTTCATTGGCCTGACGGGTGTGATCGCAGGCTGGGTCGCCAGGTTGCTGCCCATCCCTCCTCAGACCAGCCTGGCGGGCCAGCCCTCCCACCTGGACACCTCGGCACTGGCCACGCCCTCGCTTGCCATCTCGTGCGCTGTGCGCGAGTCGCTGCACCAGGCCGACGTGGTCGAGTCCATGCTGCTGGGCATGCTGACCGTCATCAAGACCAATGACCGCGAACTGGCCGAGCGGCTGCGCAAGATGGACGACGATGTGGACGAGTTGTACTCGGCCATCAAGTACTACCTCACCAAGATCTCGCGCGAGGCACTCGGCGAGAGCGAGAGCCGCCGCTGGACCGACATCATCAGCTTCACCATCAACATGGAGCAGGTCGGGGACATCATCGAGCGCGTGCTGGTGGACATCGAGGACAAGAAGATCAACCTCGGGCGCGATTTTTCCGATGCCGGCCTGGCTGAAATCTGCGAGCTCCATGCCCGTCTGGTGGACAACCTGCGCCTGGGCATGAGCGTGTTCCTCAATGGCAATGTACGGGATGCCCAGAAGCTGCTGGAGGAAAAAGCCCGTTTTCGCGACCTTGAACGCGAGTATGCCGCGAGCCACCTGAGCCGGCTGGCCGTCAACACGGTGCAGAGCATGCTGACAAGTTCACTGCACCTGGATTTGATCAGCGACCTCAAACGCATCAACTCGCACATCTGCTCGATCGCTTACCCCATCCTCGATTCAGCCGGTGCGCTCGCCCCGGACCGCCTGCGGCACTCGGTACTGGACCAGCACCACTAGCAGCCTGCAGTGGGCTGGGGGATGGCAGCGGGCCGCACTGACCTGCCTTCAATACCCGAGCGACGCGACCAGCACCAGCGCAGCTTCGGTGGTGAACTCATCGCGCTGCAGTCTTGCCAGCAACTCGCTGCGGTCCATCAGCACGAACTGCGCCACCTCGCCATCCTGGTTTTGTGGCACCACCCCTTCGGGCACGCTGCAGCGAAACCAGTCAATGTGTTCCACCATGAAGCCGGCACCGCCCATGGCATGCTTCGCCTCCTGCGCAGGACGCCGCAGGCTGACACGGCCGCCGTAACTCACTTCCTCCAGGTCATCGAGTTGCAGG
The DNA here is from genome assembly GCA_018815325.1 of Gammaproteobacteria bacterium. GTDB lineage: Bacteria > Pseudomonadota > Gammaproteobacteria > Burkholderiales > Burkholderiaceae_C > JAHIYE01. The sequence continues at coordinate 46,160 of JAHIYE010000003.1, forward strand.
CCGGCCTCTTCCCAAGTCTCACGCGCCAGCGCCCCCGTGAGGCTGTCCTGGCTGCCGATCATGCCGCCCATGAGGGTGTCCCACATGCCCGGGTCGTTGGCCTTGTCCAGGGCACGCTGCTGCACCCACACATGGCTGTCGGGCCCGCTGCGCGACACGAAACCCATGAGGTGGACCGCCTGTGTGCTGATGCCCAATGGCCGCACCGCTGCGCGTTCGACCGAACCCAGGCGTTGCCCTGTGCTGTCGTAGACGGCCAACTGCTCGTTGCGCCAGGCGCCGCACAAGCCGCGTTCGCGCAAGGCTCCGGCCAGCAGGGCCAGGCTGTCGGTCGGATTGCCGTGCAGACGCCAGGCCAAGCCGCCGCGATCACCCCCTTGCTCTTCTATTTGTAGCATCTCACGCCCATTGGACGAGAGCAAGGGCATGATTTGGCGAAGAAAATCCGGCTCAACGGAGCCGATTGCATGCACCCCCGCAAGCAGGGGCACGCGGGGCCGTAGCGGGGCGCACAATGCGCTGATCCGCAAGGCGGTCAGCCAGCGCGCGTCGAGCCCCGCCTCACTCACAGCGTGAGAATGGTGCAGCCCGTGGTCTTGCGTGCCTCCAGCGCCATATGCGCCTGCTGCACCTGCTCCAGCGGGAACTGCTGGTCAATGCGGATCTTGACTTTGCCACTGACCACCACGTCGAACAGGTCATCCGCCATGGCCTGCGTGCTTTCACGCGTGGTGATGTGGCTGAACAGGGTCTGCCGCGTCACATAAATCGAACCCTTGGCGCCCAGGATGCCGGGGGCAAACGGTGCCACCGCGCCCGAGGCGTTGCCGAAGCTGGCCATCAGGCCCAAGGGCGCCAGACAGTCGAGCGACTTGTCCCAGGTATCCTTGCCCACCGAGTCGTACACCACCTTGACGCCCTTGCCGCCGGTGATTTCCTTCACGCGGGCCAGAAAGTCTTCCTTGGCGTAGTTGATGACGAAGGCCGCGCCATGCTCCTTGGCGAGCTGGCACTTGGCGTCAGAACCGGCCGTGCCGATCAGCTGCAGGCCCATGGCCTTGGCCCACTGGCAGGCAATCAGGCCCACGCCACCTGCGGCAGCATGGAACAGCACAAAATCGCCCTTGTTGAGGCCACCCTGGGGCAGGGTCCGTTTGAGCAGGTACTGCGCCGTGAGGCCCTTGAGCATCATGGCCGCGCCAACCTCGAAGGAGATCGCATCCGGCAGCTTGCAGACGCACTTGGCAGGCATCACGCGCACATCGCAGTAGCTGCCGGGGGGCTGGCTGGCGTAGGCGGCACGGTCACCCACCTTGAGGTGTGTCACGCCCTCGCCCACGGCCTCAACCACACCAGAGGCCTCCATGCCCAGTTGCAGCGGCATCGGCAGCTTGTACAGGCCCGAGCGCTGGTACACATCGATGAAGTTCAGGCCCACAGCCTTGTGACGGATGCGAATCTCGCCAGGACCGGGGTCACCCACGGTCACCTGAACGATCTTGAGTTCCTCGGGGCCTCCGTTCTGGTCAATGCGAACGGCGCGTGAAGTGATCTGGCTCATCTTGTCTCTCCTTTGGTGTTTTGCACAAGTTTAATGGCTGCCGGCATCCTGCCATGAATTGCATGTCCCTGTGCAGCGAGCCCTGCTCGCGGACTTGCTACATTTCCGGGATGACCCAACGCCTCACACCCTCCACGGTCCTGCTGCTCACCATCCCGCCCCTCATGTGGGCCGGCAATGCGGTGGTCGGCCGCATGATCAACACCGAAGTGCCGCCGATGACGCTGAACCTGCTGCGCTGGGTGGTGGCCTTCGTGCTCTTGCTGCCGCTGGCCGCCAGCGTGCTGCGCACGGACAGCGGCATGTGGCAGCACTGGCGGCGCTTTGCCGTGCTGGGCCTGCTGAGTGTGGGCGCCTACAACTCGCTGCAGTACCTGGCCTTGCAGACCTCCACCCCCATCAACGTCACGCTGGTGGCTGCCAGCATGCCGGTCTGGATGCTGGGTCTGGGCTGGCTGCTGCATGGCGAACAGATCTCGCGCCGTCAGTTCTTGGGGGCGGCACTGTCCATCGCTGGCGTGCTGACGGTGCTCAGCCGGGGCGACTGGACCGTGCTGGCGCAGGTACGGCTCGTACCGGGCGACATCTATGTGCTGCTGGCCACGGCTGCCTGGGCCACCTACAGCTGGATGCTGGCCAGGCCCAGGGAACCCCAGCATATCCGCGCCAACTGGGCCGCCTTTCTGCTGGCCCAGATTGTGTTCGGCCTGGGCTGGTCGAGCCTCTTCGCTGGGGCGGAGTGGGCACTGACAGACGCACAGATTCACTGGAGCTGGCCCGTGGTGGCGGCCCTGCTCTTCATTGCGCTTGGCCCGGCCCTGCTGGCCTACCGTTCCTGGGGCGCCGGCATCCAGCGGTCTGGCCCCACGGTGGCAGGCTTCTTCGCCAATCTCACCCCGCTATTTGCCGCTGTGCTGTCTGCCGCTTTTCTCGGTGAGCCACCGCGCATCTATCACGTACTGGCCTTTGTGCTGATCGTCGGCGGCATCGTGGTGTCCTCGAAACGCCAGCCAAACTGAAGCTGACGGGCCGCACAGACATGGCCCATGTCATCAAGCTGACATCTTGCCGGGTAACAGTATGGGCCAGTCACACATGGACTGAGCCACAGCCTCGTGCTGATGTTGATACCTACAAGGAAAACCTGATGCCCTCCTCCGTTATGAATTCCCGTCGTCGCCTGCTGCAATTTTTTGCGGGCGCTCCCATGCTGCCGCTGGCCTCTTCCCTCTCGGGTGCTGGCTTTCTGCTGAGTGGCTGCGCCACCACAGCGGGCCAGCATGCATCGGATGCCGCCATCGGCGTCAGCTTTTCTTCCATGCCTGCGCCCACGCTGGCCAATCCTGCTGCCATGGCCAGCACCCAGGTCGGCTCAACCATGACGGTGACGTCAGCCAACGGCCAGCAACAGGCGTTCAAGCTCGCCTACCAGTCCTTCTTCGTGACGGGCGACATGGTGGCTGATGGTGCAGGCGGCCAGATTCTCGCGGGCGGCTATTACGACATTGTGAACCGCCCCATCCTGGACACCTCGGTACCAGGCAAGACGCGCCAGATGTTCTCGGACTGCCCTGACGGCACCTCGCTGCTGCAACTGCCGAATGCCAAAGTGCCGGGCATCAAGGGCAAGGCTGTGTTTGCAGTCGTACAGTTCGAGTACGCCACCCGCAACCAGGGCAACGAAAAAACCTATGGCACCCTGCCCTCACCCATTGCGGTGCTGACGCTGGACCAGGATCAGGCGACCGGCAAGCTCACCCTCGTCAAGTACCACAACGTCGACACCTCCTCTGCTCAGGGCCTGTGGATCACCTGTGGTGCCAGCCTGTCTCCCTGGAATACCCACCTCTCCAGCGAAGAGTACGAACCCGATGCCTTTGACAGCAAGGACAAGCGCTTCAAGGCCTTCAGCAAAAGCCTCTTTGGCGATGAATCGGTGGCCAACCCTTACCACTACGGCCATCTGCCCGAAGTCAAGGTGCATCCCGACGGCACGGGCTCGATCACCAAGCATTTCTGCCTGGGCCGCATTTCACATGAACTGGTCGAAGTCATGCCCGATCAGCGCACTGTGCTCATGGGCGACGATTACACCAATGGCGGGCTGTTCATGTTCATCGCCGACAAGGCCGCCCACCTGTCATCCGGCACTCTGTATGTGGCCAAGTGGGCCCAGACCTCCGGCGTCGGACCGGGCAGCGCCACGCTGTCCTGGATCAAGCTGGGACACGCCAGCAGCAAGGAGATCGAAGCCCTGGCCAACAAACTCAAGCCGACCGACATCATGGACGTGAAGACCAGCGACCCGCACGACGCGAGCTACACCCTGATCCACTACGCCGGCAAGAAGAACTGGGTCAAGCTCAAGCCCGGCATGGAAAAAGCCGCCGCATTTCTCGAAACCCATCGCTATGCCGCACTGGTGGGCGCCAGCATGGGCTTCAGCAAAATGGAAGGCACCACCGTCAATGCGAAGGACAAGATTGCCTACTCGGCCATGAGCTACATCCAGGCCTCGATGGTCGATGGCTCGACTGACATCCAGGTGCAAGGCCCGAAGTCGGGCGCGGTCTATGCGCTCAACCTCAAGGCTGGCCAGAAGGATCAGGACGGCAAGGTCATGGACAGCGCATGGGTGCCGGTGGACATGGCGGCACCGGCTGCCCTGATCGGTGAAGACCTGGCCACCGCCGATGCCCTGGGCAACCTGTCGCATGCCGACAAGATCGCCAACCCGGACAACATCAAGTTCTCCGAGAAGATGCGCACCCTGTTCATCGGCGAAGACAGCGGCCGCCACGTCAACAACTTCCTGTGGGCCTACAACGTCGACACGAAGCAGCTCTCGCGCATCCTGTCCTGCCCGGCCGGCGCCGAATCCACCGGCCTGCAGTCGGTGGATGCCATCAACGGCTGGACCTACATCATGAGCAATTTCCAGCACCCGGGCGACTGGGAGAAACCGCTGCATGACAAGGTCAAGGCCACGCTGGATCCGCTGGTTCGCGCGAATTACAAGGACCGCTTTGGTGCTGCCGTCGGCTACATCACGGCCGAGCCCACGGCCCCCAAACTGGGCATGTAAACACACCGCTTTCTGCACGGCGCAAAGGCCAACCCTGTGGGGTTGGCCTTTGCCATTGGAAGTCCGGGATAGTGATTGGACATGTTCTTGCCTGTGCAGTCACACGCGACGGCCTCGATTCAGACGGCTATAGTGCATGAAAAACCCACGTTGCTGTATTGCGTTGCAATCACCGATTGCCAATACCGGAGACCCTGCGCTTTTCTTCTCCTGACGAAGCCATGACCATCCTAGCCAATCAGGGCGATATGTGTATCGTTGTCCGTTACCTCAGCCCCACCGAGGCACATGTCCAATGCTCGTTTCTGCAATCTGTCGGGATTCCTGCCCAAGTGGCGGACGTCCATCTGGTGCAAACCCATGAGTTGATCTCGCTGGCGGTCGGTGGTGCCAGCATTCGCGTGCCCGAGGCTTTTCTGGCGCAGGCTCGTCAGCTCTTGCAAGCATGGGATCGTGGGGATTTTGCGCTCGGTGATGATTTCGACGTACATCAGGCCCCCAGCTGATCACGCGCCGAGCACCCCTCAGGTGGCGACGCTGACGCGATTGCGTCCCTGCCCCTTGGCCTCATAGAGCTGCATGTCGGCGGCACGGATCAACTCCTTCATGCTCCAGGCCGTGCGACGCTGTGCCACACCCAAGCTGGCTGTCAGCATGATCGGGCCAGTCGCTCCTGCCAAGTCGATTCCAGCGATGCCCTGCCGGATGCGCTCGGCCAGCACACTGGCGTGGGCCAGATCAGTCTCAGGCAGTGCCAGGATGAACTCCTCGCCGCCCCAGCGCGCAAGGACATCGCCAGTCCGGCTCTGCTGCGTGAGCATACGGGCAATTTCCACAAGGGCACGGTCACCGGTTTCATGTCCGTGCTCATCATTGATCTGCTTGAAACGGTCGATGTCGAGCAGGATCAGACTCAGGGGACGGTCCCTGCGCTCAATCGCCCCCCAGTTCGCACCGGCCTGCTCCAGAAAGGCCCGCCGGTTGTTGAGGCCCGTCAGGGGATCCAGACGGGCCAGCTGCTCAGCCTGTACAGCGAGCTTCTGCTGGCTGCGTATCCTGTATGACAGTGCCAGGGCCAGCAGCGTGGCTTCGAGAGTTACCCCCAGTTCAACCCCATGGTAGGTGAGCGCGGTGTAAGGAATCCAGCCCCAGACGGCAAGCAGGGTGGAAGCCATGCCCAGGGCCCCGCACAGTGCGGCCGACAGAAAGTACGCCCCTGCTGCGCGCCTGCGGTGTATGGACTGCACACCCATGACCACCATGACCAAGGCGAAATAGGCTGAAAAAGCGAATGCCACGTAGGCTGCGCCCACCTGGCTATCCAGCAGCAGGCACAGCAACATGGCTGCAACACCAACAGCCCCGGACCCTTGCACCATTCGAAGCGTCCGTGGTGCATATTCCCGCAGGCCCAGGAAGCGGCTCGCAAACAGCAGTCCACAGATGCAGAACATCAGCATGAGCACGAGAATCGCATAGCGTTCCAGTCCCGGCTGGCCGGGCCAGAGCCAGGCCAGCCCATGCCCGGTATAGCCGGCGTTCATCGCAATGAGGCTGACCAGGTAGAGCGAGTAATACAGGTAGCTGCGCTCACCCAGACCTGTGTAGAGTAGAAAGTTATAGGCACACAGGGCTGCCAGAAACCCATAGATGAATCCATGGAAGTAAGCCATGAAGCGCTGGCGCGACAGCAGTTCCTCCGGGGTCAACAACTCCACGGGTATCACCATCGGGTCATCGGAGGCCACGCGCAGCCAGAGCTCGCTCTGACCAGGCGCCAGCGTCAACTCAAACCCATAACCCAGTGCGGCGATCAGACCATTGGCCCGCTCGCTTTCATCACCCGTGCGCCAGTGATGCTGCACTTGACCTGCCTGCACGAGGTAGACATCAAGCCTGTCTGTCCAGGTGGCGCCCGCCAGCAGATACCGGCGCTGTGCCTGCGCATCGAGGTTGCGCAGCGCGAGATGGAGCCAGACCGGGGGCGCGCCGATACCAAAGTTCAGCACATCGCGCTGCCCATGCTGGAAGCGGCCCGCAGCCAGTTCGGCGCGGGCCTGCTCCAGGCTCAGTGGCGCGTCTTCTTCCTGCAGCCAGGCTAGCCGCGTCCCCAGTGAGCCGGCGGCTACCTCGGTCAGCGGCAAGGCATCGGCCCGGACCGGCAAGACAGACAAGGACAGCCAGCTGACCAGCAACAGGCACAGCCACCAGGCCGAACGCCTGGAAAAGACGGACGCCCGTGGGTTCGGCGCAACAGGTATCTCCGAGCCTGTACAGGCAGGCATGCCAGTATTTTTCACAGGCTTTCAGCTCACGCAGACGAGTGCATGCGCTAACTATTAGCCAGGACGTGATGCCTAGAAACTGCCCGGATAGGCACCACCGTCGGTCAGCACGTTCTGGCCGTTGATATAGCCGGCATGCTGGCTGCAGAGAAAAGCACAGGCAGCACCAAACTCCTCGGACGTGCCGAAGCGCTGGGCTGGAATGGTTTTCTTGCGCGCCTCCATGATGTCTTCGATGGGCTTGCCCGTCTTCTTGGCAGCACCGGCCATGGTTCCCTTGAGGCGATCCGTGTCAAACGCGCCGGGCAGCAGGTTGTTGATGGTGACGCCCTGTGCCGCGATTTTGCTGCGCGCCACGCCGGCGACAAAACCGGTAAGACCACTGCGTGCCCCGTTGGACAGGCCCAGGATGTCGATGGGTGCCTTCACCGCGCTGGAGGTGATGTTGATGATGCGGCCAAAACCACGTGCGGCCATGCCATCCACCGTCGCCTTGATGAGTTCGATGGGGGTGAGCATGTTGGCGTCCACCGCCTTGATCCAGGCGTCGCGGTCCCAGTCGCGGAAATCACCTGGAGGCGGGCCGCCGGCATTCGTCACCACAATGTCGAAGTCCTTGCGCACCGCGAACACCGCAGCGCGGCCCTCCACCGTGGTGATGTCGCCGGCCACATGCAGCACCTCAGCGCTCTTGGGACGGGCGGCATCCCCCTTCAAGGTCTTGGCCGCGGCCTTCAGCACCTCGGCACCACGTGCCACGATCAGCACGTTCACACCTTCGCGCACCAGCGCCTGCGCGCAACCAAAGCCCAGCCCCTTGCTGGCGCCACATACCAAAGCCCATTTGCCTGCAATACCCAAATCCATAACGACTCCTCAACTAGTTTGTTTTAACAATGATGGTAATGATACGTGTTGTTACAAACCTCTGATTTTGTGCACTGACAGCAGCACCAGCCCTAACGCCTGCCCTGCGCGCGCGAGAACACAAAGATCCCCAGCATGACCAGTACCGTGCCAACTGCAATCAACACAGTGAACGGTTCCCCCAGAATCAGCACCCCCATGAGAATGGTCGACAAGGGGCCGATCATCCCGATCTGGGCCGTAGCACTGGCACCGATGCGCTCGACCGCCATCATCACCAGCAGCACCGGCAGGGCCGTACACAAGGTCGCATTGAGTACCGAGAGCCAGATCACTGGCAGGGCCACCACCGCCGCGCTCATGGGTTTGAGCACGGCAAACTGCAGCAGACACAGCACGCAGGCCACCGAAGTCGCCAGACCTACAAGGCGCAAGGCACCCAGGCGCTGAACCAGCTCACCGCTGTAGCTCAGGTACAGCGCATAGCAGATGGCACTCATGAATACCAGCAAGGCGCCCAAGGCCACGTCGCCGCCCTCCAGGCGTACCTCAGACCCGAACACCAGCAGCACGCCGGCATAGCTGATGCCCATGCCCATCGCCTGCCCGGAGCTGACGCGACGCCGGTACAACAGCACGCCCAGCACCAGCACCATGGTCGGATTGAGGTACAGGATGAGGCGCTCCAGCGAGGCACTGATGTACTGCAGGCCTGCAAAGTCCAGAAAGCTCGCGAGGTAATAGCCACTGAAGCCCAGGCCTGCCACGCCGAGCCAGTCACGCCGCGTGAGTGGCGGTTTTCGCTCACCCTGCCGATAGGTCGCCCACCAGACCATCAGCAGGAAAATGGGTAGCGCAAACAGCATGCGGTACATGATGAGTGTGACCGCATCGACCTCCCAGCGGTAGGCCAGCTTGACGATGATGGCCTTGGCGCTGAAGGCGATCGCGCCCAACCCGGCCATGACCAGGCCAGCCCCTAGCCTGGGGGAATCAGCAGCCTGGCTCAAGGCGTGCCTAGCGGCTGAGGGCCATCAGAAACCGGCCACCTGTCCGTCTCGGCGTGAATCACTCGCCACCACATAGCCATGCACCTTCGGATCGCCCGCGCGCCAGATGAACTGCCCGGCACCGAAGTCCTGGTAGGAATCGTTGATCACTGCCATCTGGTGGCCGCGCTCAGCCAGGCCCTTGACGGTGGCCGGATTCATGCCGGCTTCGACATTGATCTCCAGCCCGGCGTTGTAGCGCCAGCGCGGCGCATCGCATGCCGTCTGCGGGTTCTGACCATAGTCGAGCATGCGCACCAGCGTCTGCAGGTGACCCTGCGGCTGCATGTTGGCCCCCATCACGCCATAGCTCATGACCGGCTGGCCGTCCTTGGTGAGGAAGGCCGGAATGATGGTGTGGAAAGGTCGCTTGCCTGGTGCCACGAGATTGGCCGGGTTCAGGCCCTTGGCATCGAGGCTGAAGGCATGGCCGCGGTTTTGCAGGCTGACACCGAAGCTCGGCTCCACGCAGCCGGAGCCGAAGCCCATGTAGTTGCTCTGGATGAAGCTCACCATCATGCCGTTCTCGTCGGCCGCCGACAGGTAAATCGTACCGCCCTTGACCGGATTGCCCGCGCCGAAATCCTGCGCGCGCTTCATGTCGATGAGCTTGGCACGTGAGGCCAGATACGCATCGTCGAGCATCTGCTCGGCCGTCACCTCCATCGCTGAGGGCTCCGCCACAAAGCGGTAGGTGTCGGCAAACCCGAGCTTCATGGCCTCGATCTGCAGATGCTGGGAATCGACGCCATCCACCGGCATGTTCGCGAGGTCGAACTTGTCCAGAATGCCCAGCGCAATCAGTGCCGAGATGCCCTGCCCGTTGGGTGGAATCTCGTGCAAGGTGTAGCCACGGTAGTTCTTGCCAATGGGCTTGACCCACTCGGGCTTGTAGGCGGCGAAATCGCTGGCCTTGATGCTGCCGTTGTTGGCGGCCGCAAATTTTTCAATCGCCTGCGCCATCTCGCCGCCATAAAAAGACTGGCCCTTGCTCTCGGCAATGGCACGCAGGCCACGGGCCGCGGCCTTGAACTGGAACAGCTCACCCACATTGGGAGCACGGCCCCAGGGCAGAAAGGCCTGTGCAAAACCGGCTTCGGATTTGAGTTCATCTGTCGCGGCGGCCCATTTCTGCTGCACCACCACGGGCATGAGGTAACCCCGCTCGGCAATCTCGATGGCCGGCTCCATCAGGTCGGCAAAGGGCAGCTTGCCAAAGCGTTCGCTCAAGGCCACCCAGCTCGCCACCGCGCCGGGCACGCTCACCGAATCCATGCCGCGCTTCGGGGGGCTCTTCGCATCGTCACCGTACTTGCGCTTGAAATACTCCGGTGTCCAGCTTTGCGGCGCGCGGCCGGAGGCGTTGAGGCCGTGCAGCTCCTTGCCATCCCACAAAATGCAAAAAGCATCGCTGCCCAGCCCGTTGCTCACGGGCTCGGTGATGGTGATGGCGGCTGCCGCGGCAATAGCCGCATCCACGGCATTGCCACCTTTTTGCAGCATGCGCAGCCCGGCCTGGGCCGCCAGTGGGTGGGACGTGGACACCACATTGCGGGCGAATACAGGCAGACGGGTGGTTGTGTAGGGGTTGCTGTAATTGAAATTCATATCGTTCTCAGGTTTTCTCATTCGATAGTGATCTTGCGATCATGGATGATTTTTTGCCATCGTGCAGTGTCAGCACGAACCATGCCTGCAAATGCCTTGGGCGTTCCACCCGTGGTCTCGGCGCCCAGCCGGGCAAAGCGTTCCTGTACCTCGGTATCAGCCAGGGCAGCATTGACCGCCTGGTTCACTTTGGACGTGATGTCCCCCGGCAGGTCTTTGGGGCCGTAGATCCCGAACCAGGTAGTGGACTCATAGCCGGGCAGGAGTTCTGACACCGCAGGCAAGCCAGGCGCCAGTGCCGTGGGCTTGAGACTGGTGACAGCGAGCGCACGCAACTTGCCGTCTTTCACCTGCGGCAAGCCCGATACCAGGGAGTCGACCATCAAGTCCAGCTTGCCACTGATCAGGTCCGGCATGGCCAGCCCGGTCCCCCGGTAGGGAATATGCACCATGTAGATGCCCGCCTCTGCCTTGAAGTACTCGGTGGACAGGTGCACGATGGTGCCGTTACCGCTGGAGGCATAGTTGAGCTGGCCCGGCTTGCGGCGCGCCAGCTCAACAAACTCGCGCAGCGTTCTGGCCGGCGAACTGTTGGGCACCAGCACGATGTTCGGCGCAATGGCCACCTGGGCGATGGGCGTGAAGTCGCTCTCCACGTTGTAGGGAATCTTCGGGTTGATGGCCGGGCCGATACTGTGGGTGCTGGAGGTGGTCAGCAGCAAAGTGTAGCCATCGGGAGCGGCCTTGGCCGCCGCAACCGCACCAATAGTGCCACCCGCACCGGGGCGGTTGTCCACCACCACCGCTTGCCCGATTTTTTCTCCGAGCTTTTGTGACAGCGCACGCGACAGGATATCCGTTGCTCCGCCGGCCGGGAACGGCACGATGAGCCGGATGGGGCGGCCGGGATAGTCTTGGGCGGAGACACTGGCCACCAGCGTGATGCTGGCCAGCGCAAGCCAGACATGTTGCTTAAAGGTCATGGGGTTGCTGCTCCACAATTTTTTTGTGCAATTTGCGCATGGACCACCACACGATGCCCGCGACCACGGGAATCGCGAGGGCCGCCGTGCTCTCGCCGCTCCAGGGCCAGCCCAGCACATGTGCACCCTTGGCCAGGTAGGCAATGAGACCCACCACGTAATAGGTGATGGCCGCCACAGACAGGCCCTCCACCGTGGTCTGCAGCTTGAGCTGCAGGCCCTGGCGCTGGTTCATGGTCTCCAGCAGCGCCTGGCTGCTTTGCTGCTGGTCGATCTCGACCCGGGTGCGCAGCAGGTTGCTGATGCGCGAGACCCGCTCCGACAGCGCATCCTGCCGGCGCGTGGCCCACTCACAGGTGCTGCGTGCCGGCGTCAGACGCCGGTCCATGAACTCGCGAATCGTCTGCAGGCCCGGCAGCCGCACTTCGGCAATGTCGTCGATACGCTTGTCCACCAGCGCGAAATACGCCGCACTGGCAGAAAAACGCGAATGGGTGGCGGCGTGCTGGCTCTCCACCTCGCCGGCCAGTTTGGTCAGACGGTCCAGCAGTTCGGGCTCGTCATTGGGCGTCGCGCTGCGGATGGCCTGGGCCAGTTCGGCCAGTTCCCGCTCGGCATCGGCCAGCGCACTGGCCGCTTCGCGCGCTGCGGGCAGGCCCAACAGCGCAGCCATGCGGTAGGTCTCGATCTCGGTCAGACGCTGGACCAGTCGGCCCAGCCGGCGCGGCGTCATGCTGCCGGCCAGCACTACGAAACGCGCAAAGCCGTCGGCATGGATGCTCAGGTCGGTATAGACCTCGCCATTGCCTTCCGCCACGGAGGAGCCGAGCAAGGTGTCCTCCTGCAACACCCGCTTGAGCATGCTGGTCGCCCCCAGGCTGCGCATGGGCAGCGCCCACAGATGCATGGCTGTCAAACACTCGCCGGGCAAGGCCGAAAACCAGCCCTGCGGCACCACGTCGATCGCCACTGGCGGATCGTCCCGCTTGTCCAGATCATCCGCCGCGATCGTGCGCAGGAAAGTCCAGGAAACAAACTCGGTATGCAGTTCCCAACGGATGCGAAACGGCCCCACTTCCATGCGGATATGGGTGGAAGCCTGATCCGGTGGCGGCAAATGGTGGTCACGCAGGAGCGTGGTCACATGGCGGCGACTGGCCTCCCGTTGTGCGGCGTCGCAGGCCATGACCACATGCGAGATGGCCAGGGGAGCGCTCATTGCCTCCGGCGGGCGGGCATGGATTTCATTGTGCAGCGTCTTGCGCTGGGGGTGCTGTAGAAGGATGTTTTTCGCTTGCATGGATTCCTCTCGAGCAACATTGTGACTCAGAGATGTGTCCTGACGGCGTCAGCACCATGAAAAACGGCACCCGAGAGTGCCGTTTTCCGTTGCGCACGATGACCGTACGGCTCAGTCTTCGACGAAAGCCTCTTCGCGTTTGCTCTTGATCGAAGGCAACATGACAATGAGTATCAGCAGCACAGCCGCCGCCAGCAGCCCGGCAGAAAGAGGACGCGTCACGAACACGCTCCAGTCCCCGCGCGACAGCAGCATGGCGCGGCGCAGGTTCTCTTCCATCATCGGGCCCAGGATGAAGCCCAGCAGCAGGGGGGCCGGCTCGCAACCCAGCTTGATGAACAGGTAGCCGATGAAACCGAAGATCGCCACCATCCAGATATCGAAGGTATTGTTGTTCGTCGAGTACACACCAATGGCACAGAACAGCACAATCGCGGGGAACAGGTAGCGGTAAGGCACGGTCAGCAGCTTGATCCACACGCCGATCAGCGGCAGGTTCAGGATGATCAGCATCGCGTTACCAATCCACATCGAGGCGATCAGGCCCCAGAACAGTTCCGGGTTGCTGGTCATCACCTGCGGGCCTGGCTGGATGTTGTGAATGGTCATGGCACCCACCATCAGCGCCATCACGGCATTGGGCGGGATACCCAGGGTCAGCAACGGAATGAAGGAGGTCTGGGCACCCGCATTGTTGGCCGACTCAGGGCCCGCCACACCGCGGATGTTGCCCTTGCCAAATGCCACTTCACCTGGTCGCGCCTTGATCTTCTTCTCGATCGTATAGGCCGCAAAGGCCGACAGCAAGGCACCGCCACCGGGCAGGATGCCGAGCGCACAACCCAGCGCCGTACCACGCAGGACGGCAGGCGTCATGTCCTTGAAGTCCTGCTTGGTCGGGAACAGGCCGGAGACCTTGGCCGTGAACACCTCACGCTCATCTTCCGGCTGCGACAGGTTGCTGATGATCTCACCGTAACCGAACACGCCCATGGCGATGGTCACGAAGCCGATGCCGTCGGTCAGTTCGGGAATATCCAGGCTGAAACGTGCCACGCCGGAGTTCACGTCGGTACCGACCAGGCCCATCAGCAGACCGAGCACGATCATGGCAATGGCCTTGATGAGCGAACCCGAGGCCAGCACCACGGCGCCGATCAGGCCCAGGATCATCAGGGAAAAATATTCAGCAGGACCGAACTTGAAAGCCAGCTCGGTCAGCGGCGCCGCAAAGGCCGCCAGGATCAGCGTACCCACGGAGCCCGCAAAGAAGGAGCCCAGACCCGCAGCAGCAAGCGCAGGGCCCGCTCGCCCCTGTCTGGCCATCTGGTAGCCATCGATGCAGGTCACCACGGACGAGGACTCACCGGGCAAATTCACCAGAATCGCGGTGGTGGAGCCGCCGTATTGGGCGCCGTAATAAATGCCGGCCAGCATGATCAGCGCCGACACCGGGGGCAGTGCATAGGTGGCCGGCAAGAGCATGGCGATGGTCGCCACCGGGCCGATACCAGGCAAGACACCGATGAGGGTGCCGAGCACACAGCCGACGAATGCGTAGAGCAGGTTGATCGGCGTGAAGGCCACGCCAAAACCCAGCGACAGATTGTTAATCAGATCCATGTGGTGTTCTCCTCAACCCGTGATGAAGGTCGGCCAGACCTGAATTTGAAGCTTGAGCGCCAGAATGAAGGCCACATAGCTGCCGGCACTCAGAATCGTGGCGAGGATCAGCACGTCGCGCAGCTTGAAGCGTTCTCCACCCAGGCTTGAGATGATGGTGAGCGCATAAATCGCGATGATCAGGCCCATGGCGGGCACCTTGATACTCGGCAGACCGCCCAGCAGCACGCCAAAAGCCAGATTGGCCCCCAGCACGTAGGCCAGTGGCCTCCAGGCCCATGAACCAATCGGGTCGCCGCCTTCGGTCTCGATCGCCATGGCGTTGAACATGATGAGCGCGCCCAGCACAGCCAGCACGATGCCCAGCATGAGCGGGAAGTAACCCGGCCCCATGCGCGCGCCCGTCCCGACGTTGTAGGTGGTGGCGCCCCAAGCAAACGCGACGCCGACAGTTGTGAACATCACGCCAGAGAAGAAATCCTTCTGACTCTTGATTTTCATGTCTTATCTCCTGGATATGGATATCAGCCGGCGATTGTGGGCCGCTTTAAGCCCCACCCGCATGTGGATTCCACCTATCCCATCAGCTGCCGTGACAGGCAGCAACCCCAGGAAAATGCCGCCCCGTCAGGACAGCGGAGGCGTGGAAGTGAGCACCTCTTCCACCACCGTCAGGCCCTCCGCCACGCGCAGCGCCCCTGCCAGGCGTAGCGGACGCATACCATCGGTCACAGCCTGGCGCCGCAAGGCATCGATGCTGGGCTCATGGTTGACCCGGTCCTTGAAGCCTTCACTGACCACCAGCAGCTCATACAGGCCCATGCGCCCCATGAAGCCGGTCATGCGGCAATCCACACAGCCCACGGGTTTGAACGGTTTGTAGTCGCCGCTCAACTTCCAGGGCTTGATCATGTCCTGCAGGGACTCGCGGGAGGCGCCAGGGTCTGGCTGCCGGCACTGACGGCACAGGGTACGCACCAGCCGCTGGGCCAGCACCCCGAGCACGGTGGCGTTGATCAGGTAGGGCGGGATACCCAGCTCCATGAGCCGCGAGATGGCCGAAGGCGCATCGTTGGTGTGCAGGGTTGAGAACACGAGGTGGCCGGTGAGGGCCGCCTGCACCGCCATCTCGGCGGTTTCCAGGTCCCGGATTTCGCCGACCATGATGATGTCCGGGTCCTGCCGCATGAGTGCGCGCAGACCTTCGGGAAAGCCGAAGTCGAGTTGCGGCTGCACCTGGGTCTGGTTGAAGGCCGGCTCGATCATCTCGATCGGGTCTTCCACCGTGCTGACATTGAGCTCTTCGGTGGCCACACGCTTCAAGGTGGAATACAGCGTGGTGGTTTTGCCCGATCCCGTGGGGCCTGTCACCAGAATGATGCCGTGTGGCCGCTTGACCAGCGCCTCCCAGCGCTGAGCATCGTGCGGGGTGAAGCCCAGGGCATCGAGGTCCTTCACCGCCGTGTCGGGATCAAAGATGCGCATCACCATCTTCTCGCCAAACGCCGTGGGCAGGGTCGAGATACGCATCTCGACCTCATCACCACGCGGGTTGCGCGTCTTGATGCGACCATCTTGCGGGCGGCGTTTTTCCACCACATCCATGCGACCCAGCAGTTTGATGCGCGCCGTCATGGCGTTGAGCACGCCCATGGGCATCTGGTAAACCGGGTGCAGCACGCCATCAATCCGGAAACGGATCACGCCCTGCTCACGGCGTGGCTCCAGATGGATATCGCTGGCGCGCTGGTCGAAGGCGTATTGCCACAGCCAGTCCACCACCTGCACCACGCCCTGGTCGTTGGCATCAAGCTGCTTGTTCGTCTTGCCCAACTCCACCAGTTGCTCGAAGCTCGCGCCACCGCTGTTGCCGCCAGCCTTCTGGGCGGCGCGCACGGATTTGGCCAATGAGTAAAACTCTGCGGTAAATCGGTGAATCTCCTGCGGACTGGCCAGCACGCGGCGCACGGTGCGGCGCGACTGGCGCTCCACCTCGCTCACCCAGTCCGTCAGGAAGGGCTCCGCTGTTGCCACCACCACCTCGCTTCCGGTCACCTGCACAGTCAGTACGCGGTGCCGTTCGGCATAAGCCGCGCTCATCGCATCGGCCACCTTGCCCACATCGACCTTGAGCGGATCAATGCGGAAATAGTCCAGTCCGACGCGTGCGGCCAGCCACTGCGTCAGCGTCTCGATATCCAGCGGCTTGTTGTCGCTGGCACGCAGCATGGAGACGCTGGCCAGTCGCACCAGGGGATGTTGCACGCTCTCGGCCTGGGAACAGCGGGCAATGGTGCGCTTGGACTCGTCTGCCGAAATCACGCCATCCGCATGAAGCCACTCCACCAGGCGTCGCCAGTCCAGTGGACCGGCAGGTGGCTGCGGTGCAGCAGTGGCGACGGGAGATTTGGTGGTGGTTTTCAAGACAACACTCATGGGTTCACGGGTTTAAACACACGCACCCACTGGGCAGCAGGCAGACCCCATTGAGTCTGGATGATTTCGGCGCGTGCGGCAAGCACGGCACGCTTCGGACGGCTCGGTGTGCGTTGCGCCAGTACCACCGTGTTGCCCTCACGCGTCGGCTTGAAGGCCCAGACGGCCTCTGCGCCGAAGGCCGCCGTGATCTTCTCCAGACTGCGCGCATAACTCGAGGCACGCCCGAACAGATTGACCGTCATGCAGCCATCCTCCGTCAGCAGCCGTCGACAGTCCGTGTAGAAGTCTTCGCTGTCGAGCACGGGCGCAGCCGCCTCATGGTCGTACAGGTCCACCTGCAGCGCATCCACCGTACCAAACCATTTGGGATTGCGGATTTCCTCGGCCGCATCCGCGATGATGACCTGCATGCGCGAGTTGTCCGCCGCCAGCTTGAACCAGCCGCGGCAGGCATGCAGCACCTGGGGGTTGAGTTCGATGGCCGTGGTCTTCATGCGCAGCACCTTGTGGCAATGCTTGGTCAGCGAGCCAGCACCAAGGCCGAGTTGCATGGCCTGGCGCTTTGTCACCGAGGCAGGCTCCACGAACAGCAGCCAGGCCATCATGCGCTGGATATAGGTATGCACCAGCACGGTGGGCGCATCCATCAGCATGGAGCCCTGGATCCATTCCGTGCCGAGATGCAGATGACGGATCGGGCCCTCGTCAGAGAAGTTGACTTCAGGCAGTGTGAGTTGATGTTTTTTCAAGATCGGGCCATTATCCTCATGCGGGGGTGTGAGCCTGCAACATCTGTTTACACGAGCCCCGCCGCCGCAACCACCTCGCGCCAGGCCGCCAGCTTGCGCTCGAAACTCCAACTCGCATTGGCCGGGCTGGTGGAGGGCAGCCTGTATACCGGCAAACCCAGTACCTCGCTGTACTTGGCGTGCTTGAAACTCTCGCCGCCGTTATGAGCAATTACACGCAGATGCGCACAGCGGCGCGCCAGGCCGGTGAAATCGTTGGCCACAGGCTTGCGTATCGCCGTGTCCAGACTGCCCTCGCGTTCGCACGAGGCATAGACATCCCACACGCCAAGGCCTTTATCGAGCAGCCATTTGCTACGGATTTCATAGCTGTCAGCGCTTATATCCAGAGGGCTGGATGGCCAAATTGCCTTGAGAATTCTCCAGAACTGGTTTTGCGGGTGGGCATAGTACTGCTGCAGCGCCAGTGAGGCACGGCTGGGGAAACTGCCCAGCACCAACAGCGCGGTGTTGTCGGCCACCAGCGGCGGCAGACCGTGCAGACGAATCGGCTGGGCGGCCGCCACGCTCAGGCGGCCTCCAGCAGCGCCTGCAGACGGGGCAGCGCCGCCATCGCATTGCGCGTGGTGGCGGCGGCCAGCTCGTCGGTCGATATGCCCCGCAGTCCGGCGATCACCGCACCAATGCGCGGCAACTCGGCGGGTGAGTTGGGCACCTGCTTCACGCCAGCCTCGCGCTCGGCGGCGGTCGTGTAGAGCCAGTGCGGCGGCATATCGGGGGCATCGGTCTCCAACACGATGGCCTCCAGCGGCAGCGTGCTCACGAGGCGACGCAGCTGCAGGGCGCGTTCGTAGGTCACTGCACCGCCAAAGCCGAGCTTGAAGCCCAGCGCAATGAAAGCCCGGGCCTGCTGCTCGCTGCCGTTGAAGGCATGGGCAATGCCGTGCCAGCCACCGGCCGGCATGAACTCGCGCAAGCCCTTGAGCAAGGGGTCGGCCGAGCGCCGCACATGCAGGATCACCGGCAGGCCATGCTGGCGTGCCAGCCTGAGCTGCTCGCGGTAAAACCTTTCCTGGCGCTCGCGCAGGGGGCTGGCGCACAGCTCGGGCACGAAATAATCCAGCCCGATCTCGCCCACCGCCACCAGGCGCGGATCGTCCCGGTAGCGCTGCAGTTGCGCGTCGAGCCTCGCCAGATCGTCTTCCTGCGCCTGCCGCACATACATGGGGTGAATGCCCAGCGCATAGCTATCCCCGCCCGCATGGGCGAGCCGGCGCACGGCCTCGAAGTTGGCCAGCGCTACCGCCGGCAACACACAGTGCCGCACCTGCAAGGCAGCGGCCTGTTCGCGTACCGTCTGGTGACCAGGGGCAAACTCCGCCGCATCCAGGTGGCAATGGGTGTCTATCCAGCTTGTCATGCCTGCCATGATGCCCGATTTGCCTTACCTGTCTGCGGTTCGCGCTGATGCAAAGTTCAGCGAACCGTGATACCTTTGTCACCAGGAATTCAGCCAGCCGGCTGAACCAAGCCCATGGGTGAACGGATGCGCAAACCTGCCCTCTACAGCTCAAGCACCTCGGACAGGTCTGCCGTGCCCTTCGCTGCGCCTGCAGCCGCGCCACCGCAAGCACCCGCCGCGACCACCCCGCTACGCCAGCGCCTGCCAGCATTTGCCACCGATCTGCGCCTGCTGTGGCTGGCCATCGGTGCGCTCACCCTGCTCGTGCTGTTCACCCTCAGTTTTTCCTCCGCCCCCGGTGCCCGCAAGCTTACGCAGGAAGACATTGACGCTGCCGTGCTAAAGACCCTGGAAACTGCAGTGCTTCCTTCGCCGGCCACGCGGGCCTATGACACCATCCTGCCCTCCGTGGTGCGCGTGGTCGGCTACGTGACCGACAAGAAGACCAACAAAGAAATCGAGTATGGCGTGGGCACAGGGGTGGTCATCGTGGACACCGGCGTCATCCTGACCAACCTGCACGTGGTTCGGGGAGCCCAGCACATCAAGGTGACTTTTGCCGACGGACTGGAGTCCAGCGCCTGGGTCCGGGGCGCACAGCCTGAAAACGACCTGGCCGTGTTGCAGGCCCACAAGATTCCGGACGACCTGCAGGCTGCCACCATGCGCTCCACGGCCGATCTCGCCACCGGCGACCAGGTGCTCGCGGTTGGTTTCCCCTTCGGCATCGGACCGTCGGCGTCCACCGGCATCGTGTCGGGCCTCAAGCGCTCGTTCCGCTCACCCGAAGGCAAGCAGGAGATGAGCAACCTGATCCAGTTCGACGCGGCGGCCAACCCCGGCAACTCGGGCGGCCCGCTGGTCACCATGGACGGCGAGGTGGTGGGCATCGTCACCGCCATCCTGAACCCCACCGAAGCACGCACCTTCATCGGCATCGGGTTTGCCGTGCCGATCGAGAACGCAGCCACGGCCATCGGCATGCCTCCTTTCTGATCCTTTTTGAAAGACCTTCGCATGGACAGCACCACCTCTTCCAGCTCCAACTCCGACACCGCCGAACTCATGGAACAAATCCTCTACGAGGTCAAGCGCGTGGTGGTCGGGCAGGACCGCTTTCTGGAGCGCGTCATGGTCGCCATGCTCGCGCAAGGTCATCTGCTGGTGGAGGGCGTGCCCGGTCTGGCCAAGACATTGACCATCAAGACACTCGCCAACACGGTGCAGGGCAGCTTCAAGCGCATCCAGTTCACGCCTGATCTCGTGCCGGCTGACCTCGTGGGCACACGCATCTACAACCAGAAGACTGGTGACTTCAGCACCGCGCTCGGCCCCGTGTTTACCAACCTGCTGCTGGCCGATGAGATCAACCGCGCACCGGCCAAGGTGCAGAGCGCGCTGCTGGAAGTCATGCAGGAGCGCCAGGTCACGATTGCCGGCCAGACCCACTTTGTGCCCGAGCCTTTTCTTGTGATGGCGACGCAGAACCCGATCGAAACCGAAGGCACCTATCCCCTGCCCGAGGCTCAGGTAGACCGCTTCATGATGAAGGTGCTGGTGGACTACCCCACGGATGAGGAAGAGTTCGTGATCGTGCAGCGCGTGACCGGCCCGGCAGTCGCCGTACAGCCCGTGGCCACCACCGAACAACTCGCCGAGCTGCAGCGCGCGTGCCGCAAGATCTATGTGGACCCCTCGCTGATCCAGTATGCCGTGCGCCTGGTATCGGCCACACGCAAACCCGCAGAACACGGGCTCAAGGAGCTGGAACGCTTCATCACTTACGGTGCCAGCCCGCGCGCCACCATCAACCTCGTGGAGGGCGCGCGCGCGCTGGCCATGCTGCGGGGCCGCAGCTATGCACTGCCCGAGGACATGGTCGACCTGGTGCCCGATGTGCTGCGCCACCGGCTGGTGCTGTCTTATGAGGCGCTGGCCGAAGGGCTCAGCGCAGACTCGGTCGTTGCCAAGATCATGGCCAGGATTGCAGCCCCCCCCAAACCCCTGGAGCACGACAAGATCGCGGCCTGAGATGTTCAGCTCGTTTTTCAAACGCTCCCCTCGCAGCGAGCCCGTCGCAGGCCTCGCTGTCGACGCTGCACCAACCACGGCCGAACCCGCACCGAAGGAATCAGAGCCAGCCCACTCTGCCGAGCATGTACTGCGCCGGCTCGAGTGGACGGTCATTCGCCGGCTCGACGGCCTGCTGCAGGGCGACTACCGCACCCTGTTGCGCGGCACCGGGCTCGACCTGGCTGACCTGCGCGAGTACCAGCACCATGACGACGTGCGCCACATCGACTGGAACGTCACGGCCCGCATGCAGCAGCCCCATGTGCGGGTGTTCACCGAGGACCGTGAAATGTCCGCCTGGTTCCTGCTGGACCTGAGCGCCTCGATCGATTTCGGCTCCGGCCAGAACGCCAAGCGCAATGTCTCCACCGAATTTGTCGCCGTGCTGGCGCGCCTGCTCACGCGCCACGGCAACCGCGTGGGCGCCCTGCTCTACGGCAGCGGGGTGGAGTCTGTGATCCCGGCCCGCAGCGGACGCCAGCATGTGCTGCAACTGCTGCACACGCTGCAGCAGCGCCCCGATGCCCACACGACAGCGCCCGACGCCGGCCCGACCCGGCTGGATGAGTTGCTGCAATCAGCCGCCCATGTGATCAAGCGCCGCTCCACCGTGTTCGTGGTGTCCGACTTCATCAGCGAACCTGGCTGGGAAAAACTGCTGGCCCTGCTGGCACGCCGCCACGAGGTAGTGGCCGTGCGCCTGCTGGACCCGCTGGAGCAGGAGCTGCCCGACCTCGGACTGATCACGCTGCGAGATGCCGAAACCGGCGAACACGTGCTGGTGGACACGCACGACCCCGGCTTTCGCCAGCGCTTTGCGCAAATCGCCGCGCAGCGCGAAACCGAGTTGCGCATGGCGCTGGTCCGCGCGGGGGTGGACACGCTGGAGTTGCGCACCGACGATGATCTGGTGCAGTCCATCCTGCGTTTTACCGAACTGCGCAAGCGCCGCAGCCGCCTGTCAGCGGGCGGCGCGTTGCCGGCACACCTGAGCCTTGTTGTTTCGCCTCGTGTTCTGGAGACCAGCCCATGAGTTTCCCGCTGAACTTTCTCTGGCCGCAGTTTCTGTGGCTGTTGCTGGCGCTGCCGCTGTTGGTGGCCCTGTATGTGTGGCTGCTGCATCGCAAGAAGAAAATGGCCGTCCGCTATGCCAGCCTGTCCATCGTCAAGGAGGCCATGGGCCAGGGCCACACACTGCGCCGCCACATCCCGCCACTGCTCTTCATGCTGGCCATCGCGGCCATGCTGCTGGCCGCTGCGCGCCCCCTGGCGGTGATCTCCTTGCCGATCCAGCAGGAAACCATCATCCTGGCCATGGATGTCTCGGGCAGCATGCGCGCCACCGATGTGGAGCCCAACCGGCTGGTGGCAGCGCAAAACGCAGCCAAGGCGTTTTTGCTGGACTTGCCGCGCCGGGTCAAGGTCGGCATCGTGGCCTTTGCCGGCTCGGCCCAGGTCGCCCAGCTGCCGACCGTGAACCGCGAGGACCTGAATTCGGCGATTGACCGCTTCCAGCTGCAACGTGGCACGGCCATCGGCAACGGCATCGTGCTGTCCATGGCCACGCTGTTTCCGGATGCCGGCATCGACATCGCCTCGCTCACCTATGGGCGCGAGCGTCCGCGCGGCACGTCCATTGAGCAGAGCCAGAAAGAGGGCAAGGAAGGCCAGAAGGAATTCACGCCGATGGCACCGGGCTCCTATGGCTCGGCGGCCATCATTCTGCTCACCGACGGTCAGCGCACCACCGGCATTGACTCACTGGAAGCCGCCAGGATTGCCGCTGACCGCGGTGTGCGCATCTACACGGTTGGCGTGGGCACGGTGGATGGCGAGACCATTGGCTTCGAAGGCTGGTCCATGCGCGTGCGGCTCGACGAGGAAACCCTCAAGGCCATTGCCAGCCGTACACAAGGCGAGTACTTTTATGCCGGCACGGCAGCCGACCTCAAGATGGTCTACGAAACCCTGAGCTCTCGCCTGATGGTCGAGAAAAAGGAAACTGAAATCTCGGCCCTGCTGGCCCTGCTGGCCGCTATCCTGGCCATGACCTCGGCGGGGCTGTCGATGCTCTGGTTCAACCGGATTCTGTAGGCGGCGCGCGATGCTGGCGGGCTATTGCCTTGCCATCGCATGCTCAGGGTGTAGGCTTGGTACCAGGCAGGCTGCCACCATGCATGTCGCATGCGCTTGTCACCCTGCCTGACCCGGTTCTGCTGACCTGCTTTTCGACCAAGGAGTGCTTATGTCTGATTCCGTTACCGGTGGTTGTCTGTGTGGAAACATCCGTTACACCGTCTCCCAGCCCCTGCTCAACATCATTGCCTGCCATTGCACCCATTGCCAGCGCGCGTCGGGGGCCGGGGCCAGTCACAATGCGGCGATCGCCACCAGCGCAGTCACCTTCACCTCCGGGAAGCCCAAGGTATTTGCGGATACAGCACAGAGCGGCAATACGCTTTACCGCCACTTCTGCGGTGATTGCGGCTCGCCCATCTACAGCCAGCGCGAAAAATCCCCCGGCATGATGACCCTCAAGGTCGGCACCCTGGATGAGTCTGACGATGCCAAGCTGGTCATGAACATCTGGACCAGCAGTGCGCGGCCGTGGATGCCGATCGACCCGACAACCGAGCAGTATCCCGAGAACCGGCCTGTCAAATCCTAGCGACCTTAAGCGCGTATTTCGCTTATGTCACTTATGTCGCTTATTTGTTCGGCAGTGCTGACAGCACGTCCGCCAGAAACTTGCAGTTGTCGAACTGCGCGCGCTTGAAGGTCCAGCCCAGGCGCAGCACCACGGCCTCGCGGGAAGGCACCATGGCCACGATCTGCCCCCAGTGTCCGATCATCGCCACCGTGTCCGGTGGCACGCCCGGGTTGTCCTTGCAAGTACCCGCTTCCGGCTGGCCCAGCAGCCAGCTCATCCCACCATAGCCACGCCCCTCACCCTGCGCCGTGGACGCTGTGCCAGCCCGGGCCAGCCAGCCCGGCGGCAAGACCTGGGAGCCCGCCCAACGACCATCCTGCAGCATGAGCAGCCCCAGCCGCGCCCAGTCTCCCACGCTGGCCCACAGATAGGACGAGCCCACCCAGTTGCCGGCCGTGTCTGTCTCCAGCACCGCTGTGTGTGCGCCGATGGGATTGAACAGCGCCCGTGCGGGATAGCTCCAGTATTCGGCATCGCTCGCAAATTGGCCGCGGTCAACGGCGGCCAGCAGGTTGGCCGTGGCACTCAGGTAGCGCCAGCGCGTACCTGGTGCAGCCTCTGCCGGGTGATCGGCCGCCCAGGCCGCCACATTGGACGAGCCCCACAACATCTGCGGCACAGCCCCCCAGGGCTGGTAGTTCTCCGTTGTGGTCAGGCCGTCGCGCATGTAAAGCAGGTCGGCCACGGTGATGTCTTTGCGCGCATCCCCACGCCACGCAGCCAGCCAGCCAGGCTCGCGTCCTGCCGGAAATGCATCCACCACCGGCGTGTCAAGCGAGAGCCCTACCTCGGCTGCCCGCTTGTGACTGAGCATGCCGGTGATGGTCTTGGTCATGGACCAGCCATGCAGGGGCACACCGCCGGTAAAGCCCGCGGCCTCGCGCAGCACCAGCAGGTGGCCCTGGTGCACCACAGCCATAGCACGTGCATTGCCCGCCTGCGGGTCCCCTGCACCGACGAAAGCGGCATCCACCACCTGCTGCAGTCTGCTGGCATCCACACCCGGGCCCCATTCAGACACGGGCAACGCCGCATCGCCCAGCGGCCAGGCTGTGTCGGCCACCGCGGGCCGCACAGTGACCTGCGCTTGCGGATCAGGCTCAAGGTCAAGCACACAACCCCGGCCTTCACGCAGCACGGCCCGGCGCGTGAACACGCCCGCGAACCGGGCCGTCACGCTGTGCGCACTCTCGTCCACCGTCAAGTCGATCGCGTGCAGTACCGGGCTGGCCGGCAACACATCCTCGGCCATCAGCGACTGCCAGGGCCTACCCGCCACAAAGGCCGCCGAGCAGACCCCCTTGGCCGCCATGCCGGCCGCATTCTGCGGAATACGAAAGGTCAGCAAGGCTGCGACCACCAGCCCCAGCAATGCCAGCAGCACGGCGCCCAGTGTCAGCGCCAGCCGCCCGAGTTGATGATGTCCTTTGGCCATGTAAATTCCGCCCTGTGAAGATGCGAGCACTCTAGCATCAACCCGCCGTCTCCTGACACTCAGGATTTTGGCCACCAGCCCTTGCCCATCAAGCGTCTACTGCTATGGATTTGATACCAGCGCTTGCATGCGCTGCAAGCACGTGCTTTGATGTCGAACGCTGGGCAGGCTGGCTGTCACTGCACTGTCATCGGCGCTTTCTAGCATGCACGCAGGAAGACCCTACTGAAAACCAAAGGAAAACGCGATGCGTCTGCAACCTGCCTCTCTCTCCCTTGCGACCCTGCTGCTGGTGTGCAGCGCCTCGGCTCTGGCACAAAGCCCCCCCGAAATCACCAACATCCAGCTGGGCCCTCGCCCCTTCTTCCTGGTAGCTGAGATGAGCGATAGCCCGCTCAAGAGCAAGCTGCAAAGCTGCAGCAATGGCCCCTTTGCCAAAACGAGCTTCTCCATCGGCCACCGCGGTGCCGCGATGATGTTCCCGGAGCACACCCGCGAGTCGTATGAAGCTGCAGCCCGCATGGGTGCCGGCATCGTGGAATGTGACGTGACCTTCACCAAGGACAAGGAGCTGGTTTGTCGCCACGCCCAGAACGACCTGCACACCACCACCAACATTCTTGCTACGCCCCTGGCCGGCAAATGCACCAAGGGTTTCACCCCTTATGACGCGGAGAAAAACACGCCGGCCTCCGCCGAATGCCGCAGCAGCGACATCACGCTGGCCGAGTTCAAGACCCTGCGCGGGAAAATGGATGCATTCAACCCCAAGGCCAGGACGGTAGCGGAGTTCATGGCCGGCACGGCCAACTGGCGCACCGACCTGTATAGCGGCCCCACCAGTGGCACCCTGATGACCCACCAGGAGAGCATTGCGCTGTTTCAGAAGCTCGGCGTGAAGATGACGCCAGAGCTCAAGGCAGCCAGCGTCACCATGCCTTTCGATGGTTTCAGCCAGCAGGACTATGCCCAGAAGATGATTGACGAGTACAAGGCCGCCAAAGTACCTGCGAGCCAGGTGTTTGCACAGTCGTTCAACAAGCAGGACATTCTCTATTGGGTCAAGAACGAACCTAGCTTTGGCAAGCAGGCCGTGTTTCTGGATGAGGCCGACAAGGTCGCCGACCTGCCCGACCTCGAAAAACTGAAAAGCTACAAGAAGGACGGCATTCAGATCGTGGCACCACCGCTGTTTGCCCTGCTGGACGCCAAAGACGGCAAGCTCGTGCCCTCTGCCTACGCGCAACATGCCAAACAGGCGGGGCTGGGCATCATCACCTGGACACTGGAGCGCTCAGGCGTGCTGGCTGACGGCAAGAACGGCTGGTACTACCAAAGTTTTGATCCAGCCATACAGCGCGAAGGCGACATGATGCAGGTGCTGGATGTATTGGCCAAGGACATCGGCATTCTGGGCATTTTTTCCGACTGGCCGGCAACCGTCACCTACTACGCCAACTGCATGGGCTTGAAGTAAGACGCATGACCTGGCCTGCACTGGGAGGCGCGTGTGCACCGCGCTCCCCCTGCATTCAGGCCAGGCCGCACAGGACGGCTGATGGTGACCTGAAGCATCACGGCTGGAGTTCACCCGCACTTTTTTTATCCGCGGCCTCAGGTTCGGCTGCGTCTTGCGTAATGGCGGGCGCGTTGCAGTGCAAAGAACTCGACAAGGCCCGAGCCAAGGCTGATCAACACCACCAGGAATTTCATGGCGTTAAGTTTCAAGAAGTTTTTGTGTCGTTTCGTGGTCATAAAGTGCAGCATCGATCAAACCGAGGCCGATCCATTCCCCCATGAAAATCGAGTCGAGCATCTTCTGCAATCCCAGCAGTTTCCAGAGCATGACCATGGCCTCTTGACTGAATCAAACAGGAGTTAACAGTACCGGGGGCATATGACGGTTTCGTGTCAATGCGCCAACCCCGATGTCCCCCATGGATCGAGCTTGCGCACCACAAGCCATAGGCGCTATGCTTGCTCGCCAAGTCCCTTCACGCCACCTACACAACATGCATCGCTACCGTGCCCAAGAAACATCTAATTGAACTGGAGGCACTGGAGAGAATCATCGAACTTGGTGCGCCACACCTCGATGTCAAGGTAGTGAGTGAGGTTTCAGCGCCTGGCGCTGCAAACTTTCCCATCTACGCACTCGGCTTGGGCAATCCCGGTCACGACGTCCCCGCCGTGGGGTTTTTTGGTGGCTTGCACGGTCTTGAAAGAATTGGCTCCGAGGTCGTGATTGCCTATCTTCAGAGTCTCGTCAAGCGGCTGCAATGGGACAAGACGCTGAACCAGCAACTGGAGTCCGTGCGGCTTGTCTTCATGCCTATCGTCAACCCCGGAGGGATGTGGCTGGGAACACGCGCCAACCCCAGCGGTATTGACCTGATGCGAAATGCCCCCATCGATGCGGTTGACAAAGTCCCTTTTCTCATTGGCGGCCAACGGATCAGCAATGGCTTGCCCTGGTATCGCGGCAAACCAGGTGCCCCACTCGAAAAGGAAAGCCAGGCCCTGTGCGATGTCGTTGCCAGTGAGCTTCTGGTTCGCAATTTCAGCATTGCCCTGGACTGCCACTCCGGATTTGGCCTCAGCGACCGGATATGGTTTCCATACGCCCACACTAGAATGCCCATCAAGCATCTCGCTGAAATGCATGCGCTCGAAGAGATCTTCTTTCAAGCCTACAGCCAGCACCAGTATGTCTTTGAACCTCAGAGCCTGCAGTACCTGGCTCATGGTGACCTGTGGGATTACTTGTACCAGCAGGCCTGTCAAAATCCCGAGCGTGTCTTTTTACCGCTGACCCTTGAAATGGGGTCCTGGTTGTGGATCAAGAAGAATCCAAGACAGCTTTTTTCTCGCAGAGGCATCTTCAATCCCCTGATTGAACACCGCCAGCAGCGCGTATTACGCCGACACCTCTCGCTTCTCGACTTTCTTGCCCGGGCAACATCCGGGCATGCGCTGTGGGCACCCAGCCCGGATTCACGTGCCAAGCACCATGCCGAAGCACTTCAGAATTGGTATGACTAGTCAAGCGATGGAAAACTGGATTTTATTGCGCGGCCTGACGCGAGAGACATCTCACTGGGGCAGCTTTATCGGTGCGTTTCAGCAGGGCCTGCCGGCTTCACGGGTCATTGCTGTCGATATTCCAGGTAACGGGAATTTGAATGCTGTCGCCAGCCCGATGTCCATCCAGGCCATGGTGTCCAGTTGCCGAGCCGAGTTGCTCAGACTCGGCATAGCACCTCCCTATTATCTTTTCGCCATGTCGCTTGGCGCCATGGTTGCCACCGAGTGGTCCTACCTGGCCCCGCACGAGATCGAAGGCTGTGTCTTGATCAACACGAGCTTGCGACCCTTCAGCCCGTTTTATCAACGCCTGCAAACTCGCAACTATCTTCCGTTGCTGCGGTTGGTCTTGTTCGGTGGTGGCGCGGTACACCGTGAGCAAACCATCCTGCGTCTGACCAGCAACAAGGCTTGCGAGCGTGCAAGCGTCATTCCGGACTGGGTTGCCGCCCGCATGCGACACCCCGTCACGGCCACCAATGCCTTGCGCCAGCTGCTTGCCGCGGCCCGCTATACCGCGCACCGTGAACCTCCTGCAACCCGCATGATGCTGCTTGCCAGTTCGCAGGATCACCTGGTTGATGCCGCATGCTCGCACGCGATCGCTTCCAACTGGCAATGTCCGCTTGCATTGCATCCTTCAGCTGGCCATGACCTGCCGCTGGACGATCCGTCGTGGGTGATTGATCAAGTCCAGCGCTGGCTCAAAGCCTCTTCATCGTCCCGCAGAGAAATGACGTGACCTGAGCCCCAACATGTTGCGTGCTTAACGACTGGGCATCACACGCTTCATCACACGATTAGCGGCAACGCTCCATCCTGTTCACCACACCAGTGCAGAAGAACTGCGATCCCCCGCGACAACATCCCTGGTGCCTTGCCATTCGGCAAGTCCACATTTCCATGGTGAATTTCACGTGTCAGGAGACAACACCATTTCCGTGTCAGATTGATGACAGCAGCCCATCTCTTTTCCAAATTTTCTGGTTTGAATAAAAAACAAAAAAATATCTGCGTTATGTCAACAATGACCCATTCACTTTGCGCAGCAAACATGATCTACTTCACATGGGTTTCGGCCTGGCCCTCCTACAAATACATCAGCCACCCCGCTACTCATTCACTCCCCCATTTTCTGACTCACTTTTGAAGAGGTTTTCCATGCGTGCCATCAAAGAAGCCAAGAAATTCATCAAACAAGACCCGACCGATCCTTCAGCCGAGATCCTGAGCAAGCTCCTGTCCTGCCTGAAGGCTGAAATGGACTTTCCCATTTCAGACATTTACAAGCTCGATTTCGATTTGTTCAATCTGGCCATGCAAATTCTGGATGAGTGGCGTCTGGAGCGCTACTACGCAGGCAAGGCCCGCATCTTCAACCTGAACTTGCCGATGCATGAAATGCACCTCTCCCAGTAACCTCCCGGGAGCCTGAGCTGGCGGCTTCAGCCCTGCCGGGCCAGCTGCTCGAAGGCCTCGACAGGCACCGGGCGGCTGAAAAAATAACCCTGGTAGGCATGGCAGCCAAAGCTCGCCAGCGCATCGCGTTGTGCCAGCGTCTCCACCCCTTCGGCGATCACACCCAGACCCAGGCTCTGGGCCAGCGCCACGATGGTTCTGGCGATCGTGGCGTCGTTTGGATCGATCAGCAGATCGCGCACAAACGACTGGTCGATCTTGAGCTGCTCCAGCGGCAGGCGCTTGAGGTAGGCCAGTGACGAGTAGCCAGTTCCGAAGTCGTCGAGCGAGAAGCCTACGCCGCGGGCCTTGAGCGCAAACATCTTTTCGATGATGGCCTGCACGTTGTCCACCAGCAGGCTCTCGGTCAGCTCCAGCTTCAGGCGCTCAGGATTCGCACCACTGGTGTGGAGCACCGTCAGCACTTCGTCGACAAACTCGGGCTGGTTGAACTGATAGGCACTCACATTCACGGAGATGGTCATCCGGTCCATTCCGGGCTGATCGGCCCACAGCGCCAGTTGCGCACAGGCTGTCGCCAGCACCCAGCGCCCCATTGGCACGATCAGTCCGGTCTCTTCCGCCAGCGGGATGAACTCCGCCGGCGGCACCATGCCACGCTGGGGATGCTGCCAGCGCAGCAGGACTTCGGCACCGATGGGACGGCCGGTGTCCACCACCTGGGCCTGGTAATGCAAGAGGAACTCCCCCGCAGCCAGTGCCCGCCGCAAATCGTCCTCCAGCGCGGCGCGCGCGTTCACCGCCACCTCCATCGCAGGGTCGAAGAAGCACACCATGTTGCGGCCGGCGGCCTTGGCACGGTACATGGTGAGGTCAGCCTGCTTCATGAGTTCGTCGGTGGAAATGCCGGTGCCCTTGAACAGCGTGGCCCCTACGCTGGCCGTGCTGTGGTGGTCCACCTCACCAAGCCGGTAACTCTGCTGAAGCAATTCCAGAATCTTTTCGGCTACGGTCTCGGTGGCGGTAGCGGCCTCGTTCTTGCTCTTGCTCAGATTGGCCAGCACCACCACGAACTCGTCGCCCCCGAGCCGCGCCACGGTATCCCCCTCCCGCAGGCAGGCCTGCAGGCGCTGCGCCACCTGTTTGAGCAGGCTATCACCCATGTCGTGCCCGCGCGTGTCGTTGAGGGTTTTGAAATGATCGAGGTCGATGAACAGCAGCGCGTTGTATATGTTGCTGCGATCGCTGATCGCCATCGTCTGCCGCAACCGGTCCAGCAGCAAGGTGCGGTTGGGCAAGCCGGTGAGCTGGTCGAAATAGGCCAGTGCATTGATTTTCTCTTCCGCCAGCTTGCGTTCGCTGACGTCCTGGGTAATACCGGAGACATGCAGCGGCGAGCCATCGGGAGCGAATTCAAACTCGGCCTTCTGGCGCACCCAGTGGGTACGCTCTCCCGACACGATGCGGTGTTCGTGGTCAAACCCCCTGCCGTCGAGCGCCTGTTTCCAGGCTTGCATCACACCATTCCGGTCCTCCCAATGGACGCGCGCCAGATATTCTGTTCGCGACCCTGTACTGCCCTCAGGCAGTGCGAGGATGCGACAGGCCTCGGCGGACAACACCATCCTGTCGTCCGCCATGCTGTAGGACCAGCTACCCACCTTGGCAACAGCCTGTGCCCGGTTCAGCCCCTCCTTGCTGACCTCAAGATCCGCGGTACGCTGGGCAAGGTCCTGTCCCACACGAACCAGTTCATCCAGATGGCTGCGATACCCGCGCATGAGAAATCCCACCTGGATCGCTGAAATGACGTAGACCAGGCTCTGCGTAATGGCTTGCAGTGCAGGCGGGGTGGGAAGATTGCGGGGCAATACGCCCCATGTATCGGCCAGCACAAAGCCCAGCGTCATCAGCAAGGACAAGCCGGCCAGGGACAAGGCCGCCCGCAAGCCAATCAGCCAACCGGTCACCATGATGATCAGTGGATACGCGATGACCATCGGAGCGTGTACACCGCCGGTGAAAAATGCCAGCCCCGTCACGGCCAGCCAGGTCCCAAAGACCACCACACCCAGCGCAAGCTGGGTATATCCACGCTGCAGCAGTAGCCATCCCAGCACGGCCACGAGACAAATCGTGACCGACCCCACCATGCGCTCCATCTGCTCAGGCGCAAACAGGTACACGGACAGGGCGCCGATCACCGCCCCAAAAAACTGGGCAACGATGGCCAGCTTGATGAAAACCGTCGGCAGCATGATCGAAACCTGCTCGCGGATGCTTTCATCCATGTGCTGAAGCAGTGCGTTTTTCTTTTTGATATTCAACTCCCATCCTTCCTTGGTGCGCGCTCGTCCAAGCTCACTCGCCGCGTGATGAACAACAGGTTCAGCGAACTGCTGTCCAAATATGTTCATCCTGGAAACTCCTGAATTAAAACATCATTTGGACAAGTTCCTCGCCCGAGTCCTTTCAACCAATGGCTTTACTGCTATTGATTTGATACCAACTTCGATTCATGGATTCATGTCGCTGGGAATGAGCACCAGCAAGTCCGTGACCCCGACATCCACTTTCGCCTGCGAAAGCAGGGTCGTGGCCTGTCCCCGGTGGTGGGTCTGGTGATTGAAGAAATGCATGAGCAGACTGAAGAAGTTTCTGTGTGCCGCCACCCCCTTCGTATTCGAATAGCTCAGCACATGGTCGAGCTCGTTCTCCGTGATCGAAGCAGCCCATGTGGTGATGATCCGGTCCAATTCCTGCCGGTGCACGGAGAGACTCTGGATATCCGTAAAGAGCTGTTGATCCAGGCTGCTGGGTGACGGCTGGCTTCGGACCGGATCCAGGGCCGCATGGTTGGCCGGGTGGCTGGCAAAGCGCTTGAGCCAGATCGTGTCGGCCACCACCAGGTGGTTGAGCGTCCCGAGAATGGAGCCAAAGAAGGCCCCCCTGTCTTCAGACAGTGCCTCGGCTGACAAGGTCTTCGCGGCGTCGTACAGCCGGGTGTTCATCCAGGCGTTGTACGCCGCCATCATGCCAATATGTTCACTGCGATTCACAGCATCTCCCCCAAGCAACATCACCTCTCACACACCGTGGCTGCGCAGGGAAGAGGCTACTTACGCCGCAGCCTGCGCTTGCGACAGCTTGCCCAGCACCAGCCGCATTTGCCGCTGGCAGCGTGCCGCCAACGCCTCGTCATGCGTGACCACGATGAAGGCCGTACCCTGGTCACGCGCCAGTTGCATCATGAGCTCGAACACACCATCAGCGGTGTTCCGATCCAGGTTGCCCGTGGGCTCATCGGCCAGCACGCAGGCCGGCTGTGTGACCAGCGCGCGCGCAATCGCTACGCGCTGGCGCTCGCCACCCGACAGCTCGGCCGGGCGGTGGTGGATGCGGTCCTGCAGGCCCACGCTGGCCAGCATCCTGGTTGCCACCTGCGCGGCCTCGTCGCGCGCCATGCGCCGGATCCACAAAGGCATGGCCACGTTGTCCAGCGCGCTGAACTCGGGCAGCAGGTGGTGGAACTGGTAGACAAAACCCAGGTGCTGGTTGCGCAGGCGGCCTTGTTCGGCCGCACTCTGGTGTGCCAGGTCCTGCCCCTTCAGGTGCACCGAGCCGCTGCTGGGCGCATCGAGCCCACCCAGCAGGTGCAGCAGCGTGCTCTTGCCCGAGCCCGAGGCACCGACGATGGCCACGGTCTCGCCCGCGCTCACGGTCAGGTCAACCCCCTGCAGCACCGTGACGTCGAGCCGGCCTTCGGTAAACCGCTTGGTCAGGCCCTGGGCCTGCAACACCGGTGGCTGAGCCATCCCATCGGCGCCGGGCCGCCCCAAGCCGATGACGGCCCCCTCGGGGGGCAGCGTAGTACGCGTAGCGACAAGCGTGGGGGTCATATCTTCACTCATAGCGGAGCGCCTCCGCCGGGTTCACGCGGCTGGCGCGCCAGCTCGGATAAATGGTGGCCACAAAGGCCAGCACCAGCGAGATCACTGCAATCGGCACAATGTCGGCCTGCTGCGGATCGCTGGGCATGCGGTTGATCAGGTAAATCTCTTGCGGCAGGAAACTCGCATGCAGCAGTTGCTCCAGCGCAGGCACGATCACGTCAATATTGAAGGCCACACCCAGACCCAGCAACAAGCCGGCCAGCGTGCCGATCACACCCACCATCGCCCCTTGCACCACAAAGATGCCCATGATGCTGCGCGGGCTGGCACCGAGCGTGCGCAGGATGGCAATGTCGGCGCGCTTGTCGGTCACCGTCATCACGAGTGTGCTCACGAGGTTGAAGGCCGCCACCGCCACGATCAGCGTGAGGATGATGAACATCATGCGTTTTTCCAGCTGTACGGCGGCAAACCAGGTGCGGTTCTGGCGCGTCCAGTCGCGTATGTAGAGGTCACCCGACAGGCTGGTAGAGAGTTGTACAGCCACCTCGCGGGCCTGGTGCAGGTCCTTGAGCTTGAGGCGAATGCCGCTCGGGCCTTCCAGCCGGAAAATCTTGGCCGCGTCGTCCAGGTGGATCATGGCCAGCGCCGAGTCGTACTCATAGTGACCCGAGTCAAAGGTGCCCACCACCGTCATCTGCTTGAGGCGCGGCACCACGCCGGCCGGCGTGACCTGGCCACTGGGCGCCACCAGGGTGACCTTGTCGCCCTGTCGCACCCCCAGGCTGCGTGCCAGCTCAACCCCCAGTACCACACCAAACTCGCCCGGTACCAGACGCGTCAGCGCCGTGTTCTGCAACTCGCCAGCCATGTCTGTCACCTGTGGCTCCTGCGCCGGGTCGATACCGCGCACGACCACCCCCTTCATGTCCTCGCCCCGGGCCAGCAGGGCCTGGGTGGCGATGAAGGGCGCGGCGCCAATGACCTGCGGGTTGGCCCGGGCCTCGGCCAGCGTGCGCGCCACGTCCGGCAGTGCTGCGCCGCTGGGCGTGAAGATCTCGATGTGCGAGACCACGCTGAGCATGCGGTCGCGCACCTCTTTTTGAAAGCCGTTCATCACGCTGAGCACAATGATGAGCGCGGCCACGCCAAGCGCAATGCCGAGCATGGACACGCCCGAGATGAACGAGATGAACCCGTTGCGCCGCGTGGTCCGGCCGGCGCGGGTGTAGCGCCAGCCAAGAATCAGTTCATAGGGAATTTGCATCAGCCTGGGCCGGTGAGAAGGAGGGTTGCCATGAGGGCGATTGTGGCATCCCGGACAATACCCGCATGCACCTTCTGATTCCGTTTGCGTCCAGCAGTTCCGAATACGCCCGCCGCACCCTGCGCGAGCTGAAGCTGCCGCACCTCGAACGCCTGCTGGCGCGCCTGACGCCGGTACACCACGACACGGGCAGCGATGACACGCTCTCGCCGCCCCATGAGCGCGCGCAGGCCCGCCTGCTGGGCCTGCACGGCGCCGATGGCCTGCTGCCCTGGGCCGCGCTGCAGGCGCAGCAAACACAAGCGGACACGTCGTCCGGTGAAGGCTGGGGCTGGGTCACACCCTGCCGCTGGCAGGTCGGGCGCGACCACATCCGCATGGACCCGCCAGACACGCTGGCGCTGAACGAAACTGAATCACGCGCCCTGCTGGCGGCCATGCAGCCCTACTTTGAAGAAGATGGCATCTCGCTGTTGTTTGTCAGCCCGACACGCTGGCTGGCCCGCAGCCCCCTGTTCCGCACGCTGCCCACGGCTTCGCTGGACCGCGTGGCAGGCCGCGACCTGGAGGGCTGGACGCCCAAAGGCGCGCAGGCCGCACCCATTCGCCGTCTGCAGAACGAAATGCAGATGCTGCTCTACACCCACCCCCTCAACGAGGCACGCGCCGAACGCGGCCTGCCACCGGTGAACTCGTTCTGGCTCAGCGGCACCGGCGCCCTGGACAGCACACCGGTATCTCCCACTGAGGCGAAACTCACCGTGGCGCACCAACTGGCCGACGCAGCCCTGCGTGAAGACTGGCCCGCCTGGGGCGAGGCATGGCAGCAGCTCGACGCGGTAGAGTGCGCCGCCTTGCTGGCAGCACTGGCGCAACCCGGCCCGCCCGAGCGCGCCATGCTCACGCTCTGCGGCGAACGCAGCGCGCAGACCCTGGCTGCCGCCCCACGCGGCCTGCTCACCCAAGTTATAGGTATTTTTGGGCGACAGCCCACGTCACATATATGGGACACGCTATGAAAATAGTAGCGCGCGACATTCCGCCGCGCGCCGCCTGGGCGCTGGAACAGGCCGGCATCCACCCCTTGCTGGCCCGCCTCTATGCCGCACGCGGCGTGCTGAGCAAGGACGAGCTCGACGACGGCCTGGGCCGCCTGCTGCCGCCATCCGGAATGAAAGGCACCGCCGACGCCGCCGTGCTGCTGGCCGATGCCATCGCGGCCGACAGGAAGCTCTGCATCGTGGCCGACTACGACTGCGATGGCGCCACCGCCTGTGCGGTCGCCATGCGTGGCCTGCGCCTGCTGGGTGCCAAGCACGTGAGCTACATCGTGCCCGACCGGGTGGTGGATGGCTACGGCCTCACCGCCCCGATTGCCCAGCGCGTGAAAGACAGCGGTGCCGATGTGCTGATCACCGTGGACAACGGCATCGCCAGCATGGACGGCGTGGCCAAGGCCAAGGCCCTGGGTTTGCAGGTGCTGGTGACGGATCACCACCTGCCTGCCGCCGCACCGCCGCCGGGCCGCCCCAAGGCGGGTGCAGCCCCCTTGGGGGGCAGCGAGGACACGCCAGTGCCGAGCGTGGGGGCAGTACTTCTTCCACAGGCTGATGTGATCGTGAACCCCAACCAGCCTGGCTGCAGCTTCGAGAGCAAGTCCATCGCCGGTGTCGGCGTGATGTTTTATGTACTGCTAGCCTTGCGGGCGGAACTGCGAACACGCAAGGTGTTTGATGCGAGCAACCAGCCCAAGCTGGACGCGCTGCTCCCCCTCGTCGCCATGGGCACGGTGGCCGATGTGGTCAAGCTCGACGCCAACAACCGCCGTCTCGTCGCGCAAGGGCTCAAACGCGTGCGCGCCGGCGCGCTCCCTCCCGGCATGGCCAGCCTGTTTGCCGCCGCCGGCCGCGTGGCGGCGAACGCCACCACCTTCGACTTTGGCTTTGCGCTGGGGCCACGCATCAACGCCGCGGGGCGCCTCGCCGACATGACCCTGGGCATCGAATGCCTGCTGACCGATGATGCGGCGCGCGCCGACGAGCTGGCCCGCACGCTGGACGGCATCAACCGTGAACGGCGCGAGATCGAAGGCGACATGCGCGAGCAGGCCATGCAGATTGCCGAGTCGCTGTTCGACGAGGAAGACGAGCCGCCACCCGCGATCTGCGTGTTCGACCCCGACTTTCATGAAGGCGTGGTCGGCATCGTGGCCTCGCGCATCAAGGACAAGCTGCACCGTCCCACCTTCGTCTTCGCCGCTTCGCAAGCCCCCGGCAAGGAGCATGAGCTCAAGGGATCGGGCCGCTCGATTCCCGGCTTTCACCTGCGCGATGCGCTGGACCTGGTGGCCAAGCGCTACCCCGGCACGCTGCTGCGCTTTGGCGGCCACGCCATGGCGGCGGGCTGCACGATTGAAGAGGAGCACCTCGACACCTTCGAGAACGGCCTGAGCGAGGTGGCGCAAGAGTGGCTGGACGCCGCCACGCTCACACGCCGGCTCGACACCGATGGCCCGCTCGCGCCCGAGTACCGCCGTGTGGACCTGGTGGACACGCTGCACAAGGAGGTCTGGGGCCAGGGCTTTGCGCCGCCCACCTTCAGCGAAGAGGTGGAGGTGATCTCGCAGCGCCTGGTGGGCGAAAAACACCTGGCGCTGAAGCTCAAGCACCAGGGCCAGCCCGTGGACGGCATCTGGTTCGGCCACACCGAGCCGCTGCCGGCGCGCGTCACACTGGCGTTCCGGCTCGATGCGGATGAGTGGCAGGGCGTGCGGCGGGTGCGCTTCCTGGTCGAAGGCGCGGAGCTATGAGCCGCCGCAAGCCTCAGGTCGTCGCGACGCAGTTGCGACCCATTGCCTTGGCCTTGTAAAGCGCCTTGTCGGCCCTGGCCAGCAATACATCAACCTGGGCATCGTCTGGGCGGTTGCATGTCACGCCAATGCTGACCGTGACCGGCGGCAAGCCGCTGACAGGTGACTCCACCGTGCTACGAATGCGCTCGGCCACCGCCAACGCCTCCTCCAGCGAGGTCTCGGGCAACATCACCACAAACTCTTCGCCGCCATAACGGCCCAGTCCATCCGGACGCCGCAGCAGCGGCGAGATGCGCGCCACAAAGTCAACCAGCACGCGGTCCCCCATCTGATGACCATGGGTGTCGTTGATCACCTTGAAGTTATCCAGGTCCATGATCAGCAGTGACATGGTGCGCCCATGGCGGCGGCATCGCTCCAGTTCCTTCCCGCAGATGTCCAGCAGGGTCCGGCGCGTCAGCACGCCCGTAAGGGTGTCGTGAGTGGCCAGATGCTCGAACTCGGCACGCAGTCTGTCGGTTGCCATCAGCAATAGGCCGACAAAGAGCGTCAAGATCATTAAGGCGTTGGTAACGATGTACAGGGTCTGGAAGAGCGAGCCGTCGAACAGCCCGCCGCCCACGGGCAGCAACAGCGCGGCCATGAACCGCAGGCCGATGACGCCGGCCTGGATCAGCAAAATCACCACGGTGAAGCGGGTCACGAAAACTTTGCCCCCGTGCCGCAGGATCAGGCGGGCGTGGGCAAGCATCATCCAGCCCCAGAGAAACAGCACAACCAGAAGACGTGCGTCGTAGTTCGGTTCGACCAGTGTGTACCAGCTCAGCACAGGTACCGTCGCGAGAATGGCGCCCATCCAGAAACGCCAGGTCAGCGGAACTCCGAAAAACCGCTGGGAACCCACATGGATCAGCGCGATACCCGATAGCAGCAACAGGTTGGCAACGATCACCGTCAACAGATCGGGAAGCACGCCGCGGGCGCCGAACAGTAAGGTCGACACGAAAATAATGACGGGCGCAGCAGCCCATTGACCCAGCCCCCGGATGACGATCGGATAGCTGCGCTGCATGAGGAGGAACACCACCGAGAGCAACAGGCTCATGATGCCGGACATCAGGATGATGGAACGCAGGTCGAGATGAAACATGATCAGGCAATCATAGTTTGAGACAGCGGCGACGGTTAGTTGCCATGTTCATGGCATGCCTTCATCCGGTCAGTGACCCATCGCATGACGCGCGTTTTGCAGGGCATCCAGCCCATCAGGTCCGGGTTGCGTCGGGGAGTCCGCTTCATTTGGCAGGGAAAGTACAACAGCGGCACTGTGAATCAAGCGGGATATTGATCAGATACCCGATGTGAAGAAACTGGCGGCCATGGTGGAATTGCGCAGGGTCTGCACGTTTGACAGATGACGTTTGTCTGAACCACCCGGATACTGTATATAAATACAGTTAACATGCTACTTTGTACTCCCCTTCAAATGGTTCATCAAACCAATTTGCCAGCAAATTAATGGCTTTGATACAGCCTGTTATCCCAACACCGCGATGCTGCGTACCCTGTTTGTTGATTTCAACTCCTACTTCGCCTCGGTCGAGCAGCAGGTGCAGCCGCAGCTGCGCGGGCGACCCGTGGGCGTGCTGCCGGTCATGGCTGAGACCACCTGCTGCATCGCGGCAAGCTGGGAGTCCAAGCAGCTGGGCATCAAGACTGGCACCAGTGTGCGCGAGGCGCGTCGTCTCTGCCCTGACATTATTTTTGTGCCGGCACGGCACGAGATTTATGTGGAGTTCCACCAGCGCGCCATCGCCGCGGTGGACCGCATCGTGCCGGTGCGGCAAGTGCTCTCGATCGACGAGATGGAGTGCGAGCTCACGGGTCGCTGGCGCGCGCGCGACAAGGCCGTGGCCATTGCCCACGACGTCAAGCGCGAGATCCGCGCCACGCTGGGCGAATGCCTGGGCAGCTCGATCGGCATTGCGCCCAACACGCTGCTGGGCAAGCTGGCTTCCAACATGCAAAAGCCCAACGGCCTGACAGTACTGGAACTGGCCGACATCCCGCACAAGCTCTACCCGCTCAAGCTGCGGGACATCACGGGCATCGGCCGGCGCATGCACGAGCGGCTGCAGTGCTGCGGCATCGACACTGTGGAGCAGCTCTATGCCGCCCCGCGCGATGTGCTGCGCACCGCCTGGGCTGGCATGGCGGGCGAAGAAATGTACGACAAGCTGCGCGGGCACTGGACCGGCCTGCAGCAGGCCCCCGGCCAGGTGGCGCGCTCGCTCGGGCACTCGCATGTGCTGCCCCCCGCGCTGCGCACACCACAAGGAGCCCTGAGTGTGCTCAACCGCCTGACGCAGAAAGCCGCCATGCGCCTGCGCAAGCAGGGCCTGTATGCCACGGCCATGGCCGTCAGCGTGCGCGGCGAACCCCATGGCCGCAGCGCGTCAGGTGGGCACCGGGAAACCCGCTTTGGCGAAACCCAGGACACCAGCTTTCTGCTGCACGTGCTCAGCGAGCTCTGGGCCTCCGGGCTCGCGGCTTTGCCACAGCCCAAGATGGTGGGCATCACGCTGCATGGGCTGGTGCCCCAGACCCTGCACACACTGCCGCTGTTCGGAGATGCACCTGCCCGCCACGACACCCTGCCCGGTGCACCGCCGCGCGACCGCAACCGCCTGCACGCAGCCATGGATGCCCTCAACCGCACCTATGGCAAGAACGCGCTTTATTTCGCCAGCGCCCACGGCGCCCTGGACCACGCCCCCATGCGTATTGCCTTCAACCGCATCCCGGACATCGAAACCGAACGGTGACAGCAAGGTCTTTTTGATCCGCAACGCATCTTGCAGAAAGTATGAGCAGGCCCTGGGGTTAACCCATAAGCCCTAGAATCAGGCAGTGAGTTCCATTCTCAACGCTGACCTCCACTGCCACTCCGTCGTGTCAGACGGCACGCTCACGCCCGAGCAATTGGCCGCACGCGCCAGTGCCAATGGTGTGGAGCTGTGGTCGCTGACCGACCACGACGAGATCGGCGGCCAGCACCGCGCAGCGGCAGCAGCCAGAGCGCATGGCATGAAGTACCTCACCGGTACCGAAATTTCGATCACCTTTGCCGGCCATACCGTGCACATCGTCGGCTTGGGCTTCGACCCGGACGATGCCCGCATGAAGCAGGGCCTGGCAGACACCCGCGGCGGACGCGGGCTGCGCGCCCGGGAGATGTCTGACGGTCTGGCCCAGGTGGGCATCAAGGACGCATACGAAGGTGCGCTCAAGTTCGTGGGCAACCCCGAGTTGATCTCGCGCACCCACTTCGCCCGCTTTCTGGTGGAGTCTGGCGTGTGCAAGGACACCAACGAGGTGTTCCGCAAATACCTGGTGGAGGGCAAGCCCGGCTTCGTGCCGCACCGCTGGGCCACGCTGGGCAATGCCCTGAAGTGGATCACCGAAGCCGGCGGCGTGGCCGTGATCGCCCACCCGGCGCGATACGGCTTTACACCGAACGAAGAATTCGCCCTGTTCTCCGAATTCAAGGCCCACGGCGGCCGTGGCGTCGAGGTTGTCACCGGCAGCCACAGTGCCGCCGAGGCCGTGCGCTATGCAGATACGGCGCGCGAGTTCGGCCTGGCGGCCTCCCGCGGCAGCGACTTCCACAGCCCCGATGAATCGCACACCGATCTGGGCCAGCTGCCCTATCTGCCCGGCGAATTGACCCCCGTGTGGGACCTGCTGGCGGACCGCATCCAGTGAGCTACCGGCCCAACGCCCTGGCCGGCATTGCCCTCTCCGTTGCCGCTGTTGCCTGTTTTGCCACGCTGGACACCACCACCAAATACATCACGATGACCGTGCCGGTGCTGATGGCCCTGTGGTTTCGCTACGTGCTGCAGGCCGTGCTGACCACCGCCGTCATGCTGCCGCTGTACGGACGCGACTTGCTGCGCACCGCCCACCCCAAATACCAGTTGCTGCGCGGTGTGCTGCTGCTGCTCAGCAGCCTGCTGGCCTTTCTGAGCCTCAAGTACATGCCGGTGGGCGAGTTCACCGCGATTGTGATGATCACGCCGCTGGCCATCACCGTGCTGGCGGCCACCACGCTCGGCGAAAAAATCTCCTTGCTGCGCTGGATTCTGGTGACCGGTGGCTTTGCTGGCACCCTGCTCATCATCCGCCCCGGTGGCGAAGTATTCGGCTGGAGCATGCTGCTGCCGCTGACCCTGGTGGGCACCAATGCCTGGTTCCAGATCCTCACGAGCCGGCTCGCCCGCACCGAAAAATCCGAGACCATGCATTTCTACACCGGCTGGGTCGGCGCGCTGCTGGCCTCGATCGCCCTGCCCTTTGTCTGGACCATGCCGGAGAACTGGGGCCAGTGGCTGGGCCTGTTCCTCATGGGCGTGATGGCCACGGTGGGGCACTTCCTGCTGATCCTGGCCTACTCACGCGCCCCGGCGGCCACGCTGACACCCTTCTTCTACGCCCAGATCGGTTTTGCCATGCTGGGCGGCTGGCTGCTGTTCTCCCATGTGCCGGACCAATGGTCAACGATGGGCATCGCGCTGATTGCCGTGTGCGGCGCCGCCGGTGCCTGGCTGACCATGCGCGAAAGCCGTATCCGTATGTCCCTTCCACCGGCAGAAACCTGATGGCCCAGTATTTCGAAGTCCACCCCGCCAACCCCCAGCTGCGCCTGCTCAAGCAGGCCGTGGGCCTGCTTGAAAAAGGCGGCGTGCTCGCCGTCCCCACCGACTCCAGCTATGCCCTGGTCTGCCACCTCGACGACAAGGCCGCGGCCGACAAGCTGCGCCGCATCCGAGGCGTCGATGACAAGCACCACCTCACCCTGCTGTGCCGCGACCTGGCCGAGCTGGCCAACTACGCACGGGTTGACAACAAGCAGTTCCGCCTGATCAAGGCGGCCACCCCCGGGCCCTATACCTTCATCCTGGAAGCCACCAAAGAGGTGCCGCGCCGGCTGAGCCACCCCTCACGCAAGACCATCGGCCTGCGCGTACCCGAGCACAAAACCCTGCAGGAACTGTTGGCCCTGCACAATGCGCCCCTGATCGCCACCACCCTGATCCCCATGGGTGAAACCGATTCACTGAACGACGCACAGGAGATTCGTGAACGTTACGAGCACGATCTTGCCGGCGTGCTTGATGCCGGCGCCTGCCACCACGAGCCCACCACCGTGGTGGACCTCACAGGCGACGAACCCCAGGTGCTGCGCGAAGGCCTTGGCTCCGTCGCCGCCCTGGGCCTGTAGACCTGCGGGCCCTCGCCCCACCCATCCCACTCTGAGACAATGACCCCGTGGATATCGCCCAACTCATTCAAACCGTCCTGATCTACGCACTGCCCGTGCTGTTCGCCATCACCCTGCACGAGGCGGCCCACGGCTATGTCGCCCGGTACTTTGGCGACAACACCGCCTGGATGCAGGGGCGCATCACGCTCAACCCCCTCAAGCACATCGACCCGGTAGGCACCATCATGATGCCGCTGCTGCTGTACTTTGCAACCTCGGGCGCCTTTCTGTTCGGCTATGCCAAGCCGGTGCCGGTGAATTTTGGCAAGCTGCGCAACCCCAAACGCAACATGGTCTGGGTGGCACTGGCCGGGCCGGGCTCCAACCTGGTACAGGCTTTTCTGTGGGGCGTGCTGCTCTACCTGCTGGTGGGCGCGGGCGTGACCGAGCGCTTCTTCATCGAGATGTGCCGCGCCGGCATGCTGGTCAACGTGGTGATGTTCGCCTTCAACCTGTTCCCGTTGCCGCCACTCGACGGTGGGCGCATCCTGGTCGGCCTGCTGCCTTGGCGCCAGGCCGAGATGGTGAGCCGCGTGGAACCCTGGGGCTTCTTCATCGTGATGGCGCTGGTGCTCACCGGCATCGTCAGCCAGTTCTGGCTGCTGCCCGTCATGCGCCTGAGCTACGCCCTGCTGGACGTGCTGCTCTCACCCCTGTCCTTTCTGATTCGTTAATCTGGCTTAACCTGGTTATTTATTGTTTGACCCCATGAGTTCCTCGCGCATCCTCACCGGCATCACCACCTCCGGCACACCCCACCTGGGCAACTACGTCGGCGCCATCCGCCCCGCCGTGCAGGCCAGCCGGGTCAGTGGCGCTGAAAGCTTTTACTTCCTGGCCGACTACCATGCCCTCATCAAGGTCGGCGAGCCGGCCCGCGTGCAGCAGTCCACCATCGAAATCGCCGCGAGCTGGCTGGCTGCCGGGCTGGACCCGGAACGCGTCACCTTTTACCGCCAGTCTGATATTCCTGAAATCCCCGAGCTCACCTGGCTGCTGACCTGCGTCACCGGCAAGGGCCTGCTCAACCGCGCCCACGCCTACAAGGCTTCGGTAGACAAAAACACCGCAGCGCAGGCCGACCCCGATGCCGACGTGACCGCCGGCCTGTTCATGTACCCGGTGCTGATGGCCGCCGACATCCTGATGTTCAACGCCCACAAGGTGCCCGTGGGGCGCGACCAGGTGCAGCACATCGAGATGGCGCGCGACATTGCGCAGAGCTTCAACCACCGCTATGGCGAACACTTTGTGCTGCCCGAGGCCGCGATCGAAGAGTCGGTTGCCACCCTGCCCGGCCT
The DNA here is from genome assembly GCA_018815325.1 of Gammaproteobacteria bacterium. Taxonomy (GTDB): domain Bacteria; phylum Pseudomonadota; class Gammaproteobacteria; order Burkholderiales; family Burkholderiaceae_C; genus JAHIYE01. The sequence continues at coordinate 90,491 of JAHIYE010000003.1, forward strand.
CGATGGCCGCAAGATGAGCAAGAGCTACGACAACACCATCCCGCTGTTCGCCCCGCGCGAGCAGCTGAAGAAGCTCATCGCCGGCATCAAGACCGACTCGCGCGCGCCCGGCGAGCCCAAAGACACCGAAGGCTCGGCCCTGTTCCAGATCTACCAGGCCTTTGCCAGCCCACAAGAAACCGTGGCCCTGCGCCAGGCCTATGCCGACGGCATTGCCTGGGCCGAGGCCAAGCAGATTCTGTTTGAACGCATCGACCACGAGATCGCCCCCATGCGGGCGACCTACGAGTCGCTGATTGCGAACCCGGCACGCCTGCAGGACATCCTGCTGGCCGGTGCCGTGAAAGCCCGCAAAATCGCCACCCCCTTCACCTCCAAGCTGCGCCACGCCGTGGGCCTGCGTGACCTCAGCGCCAAGGTCACCACCAAAGCCGCCAAGGCCAGCAAGGCAGCCGGCCCCACCTTCAAGCAATACCGCGAGGCCACCGGCCAGTTCCACTTCAAGCTGGTCGATGCCCAGGGCCGCTTGCTGCTGGAGAGCCAGGGCTTTGAGTCGCCCAAGGAAGCGGCCCAGACCATCCAGCAACTGCAGAAAGACGGTGCAGCCGCACTCACCAAGCTGCAAGCACAGCTGCAACTGGCCGAGGGCGTATCGCCGGACGATGTGGGCGCCGCCCTGCAGCAGTTCAGCGAAGCCTGAGCCCCAGGCCCCATCGCCCCTGCAGGCCCCAAAGCCAGGCCCGGGCACTGCTACAATAGCCGTCTTTCGAGACACCTGGAGAGGTGGCAGAGTGGCCGAATGTACCTGACTCGAAATCAGGCGTACCGCAAGGTACCGTGGGTTCGAATCCCACCCTCTCCGCCAAAATAAAACCCTAAGCGATTGATTTGCTTAGGGTTTTTGTGTTTTTAAGCCAGGTAGCCCACCATTCAGCCCACCACTTAGTTAGTTACTGTCGCCCGCGCTCAACCCAAGCATCAAAGCCCCGCATATCGATAAATATGCCGTTGTCTCGTCGGTTGTACTCGCGGCCCTCGAGCCATTTACCGTCCTCGATTTTGCGTCGGATCGCTTTAGCCGAAAGCCCGGTGATCGTCGAGGCCAGGGCGATAGTGACGTGCCTGGCATGTGCAGCCCTTGGCACACCCTGGGCGGCCACCTCGGCTTTGACGAAGGCGCGTAGCGAGTCCAGCAGCGAGTTGTCCCCGGGCATCACGCGGCACTCCCAAGGGATATTGTGCTGAGCGCTTCCTGCGCCTGATCTAGCAGGGATTGGACGGCCCACAAAGCGCCCATGATCTCGGAGTGGGGCGCCTCAAATCGGTCTCCTTCGATGCCGCGACCCGCCGCAAGCCCCAGCACTGCGCGCGCCTGAGTGATTCGGGAGGAAGTTGTGTCCAAGGCGTCGATGGTGTCAGATGGGGTAGAGTTCGTATTAGCCATTTTCAAAGCTCCGTTTTGAATTTTGGTTAGGGCGGCACGCTGTTCCACCAGCTTGCCGTCCGCCTTTATTGCCGTGAGAAAACCGCCACCCAGGAAACTAGGTGGCGGGAAAAGTGGTACTTAAACTTTTTTAGAACCCGAAATCGAGTTGGCCCGGGTGTGAGCGCCAGTGTTGGCACACGTATTCCCACTTCCCGAATCGGAAGCGTCGATACGCGTTGACAAAGACACTCTTGAGTTTGGAGTAACGCATGGTTATCTCTCCTCGTTCAAGGAATAAGGTCTTTGTTGCCGAAAACTTAACCAAAGGTTAAAATTCACTCACCTGACCAAGGTTGGTGAAGTTTCGGAATGGCTCGGTAGACCCTGATGGACCTCACCATAAAGCCCTAAACGCTTGCGTCTTGGGTCGCTTTCAACAAGCCTTTGGCTTGTGTCGTAAGCGGGGATGAGCCGCCGTAAGGTGGCCTGCCACGGGCCTTGTAGTGCGCTTTCCGCCAAGATTGCTGAGCACTACAAGGCCCTTCTCTTTTTCGCCCCGGCTGGGCAGGCAACAACTAGCCGGGGGCGCTCTATCTCCTCATTGGTTGCTCCCCGTGCTGGATGGATTGTGCTTAACGGTGACAGTACCGTCGCCCCCGCCCGTATACATCAAGTCAAAAATATTTGACGCCGTTTCCAACCACTTCGCACGGTCTTTCAGCGGCCAGTCAGTTTCTGGAGTTGGCAGCTTTCGAAGCAAACCTATCACGAACGGGTGGGATGCGGCAGAACCGTTATCGCCACCATCGCCAGCACCGCCTCCCGTACCATCGCCTTTCCCGCCGCCGCCGTTGCTTGTCTCACCCTTCGATTTCTCGTCATTCCCCTGCTCTTGATTCGAGTTGCCGTTTTGAACGGAAGGCGCAACAAGACGATCTGAGCCAAACTCAAAAAATCCGGCAAACTTGGCTGAGCGCTGAAAAGCTTGCCGCGCTTTATCGGCCTGTTTTTTTGCAACACCCATCGTTATCATTTCACGCTCAAGCCCCGCCGTAGGCGGCATCATGCCGCCTCGAAACTTGTCGTATACGGCCCGATACAAAGCTACATTTAGGAACGCTTCAACCTTGGCCGCTTTTTGCTGATGTGGGTCAACAGAGCGCAGACCCAGGTTTGTAAGGCTGATCCGACCACGGTCATAGACAACTAGACCGAAGGCCTTTGCGCAAATTAAACGAAGGCGAAAGCCCCCGCCCTGAGCGGCCTGCTTAAAATGTGCAGCAAGTTGGTCCCAGTCGCAGCTTGACCCACCTACTTTGTGAACGCCTTCGGCGATCTCAAAACTGTTCTGCTGGTCAAGATAAGGGAACTCAATAGTGGAGCGCTCGACTGAACGTTTGTCAGCGTCACCGGCTATTGGCTCAACCTTTGCAGTCGCTTCCATAAGACACTCCTCGACCATCGAAAGATGGTTCATGGCGTGATTATGAGGATTTCCGCAAGTATTCGCAAACAGGTAACCACTATCGCATTGTGGTTAAGGCGATTCGCATTGATTTTGATGGGCGCATGAAATGCTGTATCGCCCTGTTTTAACGCCTGCTATCCGGACTCGCCACGCCTGAGATGGCACCACGTACCGCATCTGCTGCGCTCGTTGGGTTGGCTCGCCCCTCGGACACATCGGCCACATAGCCCAAGGGCTTACCCAAAACAGCCACCGGCACCCCGGTCGCCAGACTCACCAGGGTAAGGGTGTCGCGGATCGCCCGACTGGCCTTTCCATCCTCGACGACGGCCTTGTAAACAGAGTGCGGGGCCTGGGCCGCACTTTCAATCATGCTCACTGCGGGTGCAGTGCTGATACGGTCGTCGTAGGGCTTTTGGTTGAATGTATTGATCGCCACCATGCCCGCCTGGCCTACCACCGGAACCATGGCGGCCGCGTTGCGCAGAGGCGCACCGAAAAAGAAAGCCAGGAACTCGTCTAGGTAACCGTCGTGATTGTCGTCACCTGGGCCGCCGCGCATGGCTTGGACGATTGCCTCGGAAAACCACGCCGGCACCAGGAACCCGAACAGGAAAACATAGAACAGGCGGCCGGCACCTTTCTTGAGCCCCATATCCTGCGCCACCTTGGCGAACTCTGACCCCAGCAGGTTAGCCTGCATGTTGAAGTAACCCGAGAATTGGGTGAACATCCGGGTGAATGCTGATCCCGATTCGAATCTGCTGATATCTTCGGGCGACAGACTGCCTTGGGTCTCCCGTACTGCCGAATTAGCCGAGCGGATCGCGTCGGCCTGGGTCAAACCTTCGGCGGTGGCTTGGTCAAAGGCGGCGGCCCAGGTGATGTTGTCCACCACGTTCTGGAATGCAGACTGCAGGAAATATGCATGCTTTGCACCGAAGGCTTTGACCTTCTCGTACTCGCTGGGGTTCACCAGCATCTCCTCGATCTGCTGGCGCATCTGCATGACCTCGTTGGTTTGCCGATTGGCCATGAATGGCGACAGCGCGGCAACCTGTTCGGCCACCTCAGACGGCGCGCGCATGTAGCGCCAGGTTGCGGCTTTGAGGTGGCTCGGTTTGACCTGCAGCGCAGTCAGCGACAGGCCCGTGATCTGCTGCATGGCGTTCGTCATGTTGGCAAACATGGCGGCCATCCCGGCGCGTGAGCGAGCTGTACGGAAGAATCGGTCGCTTAACTTTCCGCCCCAGCCAGTGGCCGCAGTTTCGACTGTTTGTTTGGATGCTCGATTCAACCAAGGCAGCAGCAGATCCGAATAAGCGACGGGGTCATATCGGCTCAATTTACTCGCCACGGCCTTGCCCCGCAGCGTGCGGGTGACATCTCGGACGTGTGGCTCCAGGTGAGAGAACAGCAGGGCCTTGTCGATATGCTGCGGCAACAGACGCAGGTCCAGGGCCAAGGGTTTGTTGTATTCCACCCGACTCTTGGTAAAGCCCCGCCCTGTGGATGGGAACATATAAGCGTTGCCCTGGTTCACAGCATCCAGCTCGGCATTGATCGCCGCATCCTGTACCTCGAAAGTGTCGGTAATGGCAGGGACATAGCCACCCCGATATGTGCCGAATTGGTTCGAAAATTCCTGCGCTGTGATTTCGTCGAAGTAGCGGCCGAATACGTCGCGGTGTGTTTTTTGTGCCAGCGGTTTGATCTCCTCGAGAAGATCCCACACCCCTTGTACAAAGTCGAAATCAGCTTTGGTGAGTTTTCCCTCTGTGATCATGCGTTTGATGAACCCGTCCCAGGCGGATGTATCGATCACTCCCTCGGATACCTCGTGTGCCCACTTTCGTCCGAGTAGCAGTTTGCGCTGGTTCGATTCATTGCCTGTGTGCAGCAGGGCGTGCAGTAGCTCGGCTTTGCCCGCATCGCCCTTGGTGTGCCCGAATGTGTAGCCGATCTCGGGGGCCTCAATGCGCCCGCGGGTGAGGGTCGGCTCTATGGCCTTGAGCAGATCGCGGTACCGCTTCAGGTAGGCTCCCGCGTCATTGCGGTAATGGTCAGCGGCCTCGCTGATTGGCGTAAAAATGAACCGTCGAAACGATCCCGTGATTTTGCCGCCATCCATGCGCCCGACCCACGACTCGGCACGCCGCAGCGCAGCTCGCACCCCCATCAAGTAGCGGCGGGTTTTCTCGGTTTCTGTGACGGCGTGCCCCTCACCGGGCACCGTGTCCGGTACGCCCAGCGCGTCGAGTCGTTCGGTCAGGGCTGCGCTGATTTGATCTCGGTCCATCAGTTTGCCGTCGATCTCGACCTGACGCTCGCGCCGAGCCAAGTACCAAAGGCTCTCGACATTGTCACGCAGCGCGCGTAACTCCCCGACCGTCATCTGTTCGACTGGCTTGGCCCCATGCTCAGCATCAAGCAGCATGGGCTCCAGGACCGCATACAGTTCGGGGTCATAGTTCTTCACGGACTCCATGTAGGCGCGCGGGTTCTTACCCCGCATACCGACGCCGTGCTCGGCCAGGATGGCCCGCGCAGCATTCACGATATCCATGTTGCGGGACTTGCCCACTGTCTCTGTGCCGATCGATACGGTTTTGAAAAATCCCAGAGTCTTATGTACTTCGTCTTGGGCTTCGTACGCAGCCCGAGTGGCGGTGTGATTGATGATCTGGTATCGCTTTTGCTGGATGGCCTCTTCCGTGTTGCCTTTTTTCATGGCGGCTTCTGCCGCGTTGCCCGCACGCACCTCTGCCGCCGCGTACATGGTGGGACGGAGTTCTCCTACGCGGGTGCGCTCGATCATCTTGGCGGCGTAGTCCTTCGCCATCTTGGCCACCACGCGCGCACCGCCGACGGCTTTTTGTAATCCGGCCAGCTCAGTGGCCAGGAACCGGGTCCGCACGTCGTTGTGTATTGCTTCGTCGGCGGCTTTGGCGACTGCGTCAGAGGTCACGAGGTCGCCATACTTTTCCAGCATGCGCTGATCGGTCAACCCCTCCACCTGATCGCGAAACGGTCCAGCATCGACAATTTCGCGCACCATAGCGTCACCTGAACTGAACCCGAACATCTCGGCCACCACGTCCGGATGCAGGCCATCCGCGCTCAACAGATTGGTTGCCAAGTAACGGCGCGGCGTTGCCGGTCCATCCCCGTACATTTCGGCCAGCGCACCGGTGGACAGTTTTGCCCCGACTGACATCGAGCCATCGGGCAATATCCCTTTCTTGATCCATCGCTGAACCTGGTACACCGGTTTCAGCTTCACCTCCGCGGCCACTTCGCCCATCACTTCGTCGCGTTTGCTCTTGGCTTCCTTGTTTAAACGCTTGATCGTGTCCTCGCGCAGGCGTGCAGTCCAGGCCATGTCACGCAGGCTACGGGCCTCCATCGTGCCGACAGCGTCGGCGGTGGCGGCGTGGCTGGCGGCTTGGTATTTGTTCCAGTCCACACCAAACTCGGCTGCCTGCTCTCGGCTGCTGAAAATCGGGTTCATTCCCCGGGCGCGTTGCGCCTCCTGGATGTGAGCGTCGGTAGCGAGCATACGATCCATGACGCTGCGCACCTCGTCGGAGATGTCGACGTTCAGGTTTTTGACGTTGCGATACACCTTCACCAGCCAGTCCCGGAAACGTGCGAACAGACCGCGCATCTCCAGGCTGGGGGACTTCCCCTCGCCCAGATAAGCCTCGAACCCGCGTGCAAATTGCTCGTGGTAACTGCGTTTTTCTTCCAGCGTCATGCTGTGCCAGGTCGCCCGGTCCTGCACGCCGAACCAGTCCAGCAGTGTCTGCATGTCGCCGTGCAAGGCCGGCGCATTCTTTGCCATGTGGCTGAACGACTCAAGGAAATAGTGTCCGGATTCGTGCAAAAAGGTCGATAGGTTTGCCCCCTTGAACAAGCCGATAACGGCTTTGCCGTCCTGGGTGAACTCGCGCGGTACAAAGCCGCCGAGCTGATCCTGAGACAGCATCGGAGATCCGGTCAGACTCTGAGCTGCGATGTGGGGCTCGTACTCGGCGTACAGCTCGGCCGGGGTGCCTCCCAGGCGTTGGGCCATGGTCTCGAAAAATGCCTTGGGCAACTGAGAGTACGCATGGTTCACGGTGGGGGAGAAACGGCCGGCCGTGTTCAGCTTGGAGGCGATGTCCATCTGAATTGCTTTCCCTTGTTCGGCCCGGGTGATATCCGCCGACTGCTCAGAGGCCAGTAGGGCGATTTCGTCAACTGGCACCGAGTCTTGTTTTTGGCGGAAAGCCTGGGCCTCTGTGCGTGTCATGCCGCCGGGTTCAGTTTTCAGGTCATTGATGATGCTTTGCGCAAAATCAGTACCGGCGATGCGGGCCGCGAACTCTGAGACAGGGATGCGGATCTCGCCCCCGGACTCAAGTGCGCCAGGCAGTTGCTCGGCGACTGAGGGCGAGACCTCTGCAAGCTTTTCGCCCAGACCGGACTGCGCCAACGTGTGGGCGTCGATAAACACCTCCTGCAGTGGGCCGCCCTCTGTCGCATCTTTCACGAATTGCTCGAACACGTCAGGGGCGCGCTGGCGTAACTTGCTCTGCGACGACAGTTCGGCCAAGGCGTCTAGGGCTTTGCCCTGCTGCTCTGCCTGGTCTGCGCGCTGGGTCTGCCGTTGGCCGCGAGTTTTGATATGCAAGGCACCCTCGGCAATTGATCGCACGATGCCGCCAACGGTGGCGCCGACGCCACCTTCTGCACCAGCCTGGCCGAAGTCAATTTTGTTGTCTGGGTTGGTGAGTGACTTCTGCACCAAGTCATGCAGCACGTTTTCTGAAAATTCCTGGCCACCTTCGGCAGCCGCCGCGATGCCAATGCGCGCAAGGGCTGCGCCTATCTTGTTTTTTATCGGCACTGCCAGTGGGCCAAGCAGCCGGTCGAGAGCCCACTTTTCGGTGATCCCTGTCACAGCGGACCCGCCCAAAATGGCCAGATCCTTGTTTATCTGTGGTGCGTTGTCGTTCTGAATTTTTTCCGACATGATGCTGGCGCCTTGCGCCCACAGGCTCGCGCCGCGATCAATCGGCAACATAGCTATCTGGCTGGCCACTTGGCCCAGTCCACCGACCACCTGATCGCCGAAGGTCTGCTCCGACATCGGAACCATGACATTCTCGCGGTAGTAATCCATCGTGCTCTTGCCGATGTCGCGCCAGTCCTCTCCCACGGTGGGACCTGTGATCGATTCCTCTGTGGGCGTTTGGGGTCTAAGGCCCATGGGGCCTGTCTCGGGGGTCGGCAGCACCAGGGCCGCAAAGGTGGACAGCGCACGACGTTGGGCTACATTCGCCAATTCGCCAAAGCCATGAATTGAGCGACCGACATTTTCGCCGGCACTGCCGAAGAATTGGCCCGCTATGCGAGCGAGCACGGTGCTGTCATCGTGAGCCAGGCGCGCGAAATCTGCGTCGCTGTACTTCTTGCGCAGGCGTGGGAAGTACTGGGTATCCTCGTCCACCTTCTTGATAGCTGCGGCCCTTTGTGCGTCCTGTGGCAGCGCGGCGACCACACCCTTGGGCTGGTCCAGGAAGGTGGCGATCTTGCGCTGCTTGGCCTCCTCGTCTGGGTTGATGTCGACGGCACGGTAGACAGTCGCCTGAAAGCGAGCCCGTTTGGACTCCAGCTCGGCCTGGATCGCGGGATCGAGGTCGGTAATCAAATCATTTGTTGGCATTGGATACCCCGGATGGTTGCAGACCCACGCGACGGCGTGCGGCGAATATTCTTCGCTGAAGCTGGTTACGTGAGCTTTCCCACTCCGGCGGGAGAGGATGCGCGCGTGTCTTAATTCCTGTGCGAGAGGCCTCCCGGCTGGCAAGGAGAACGGCGACCAAGTCGCAAGTCTCACCTGAGTTTTGCTCCAGCTTTTCGGTTCGTTGTTTTAGGTTCATGGTCAGTCCCTCTCAGGTGAGTTCCCGTGCTTCAAGCGCGGCAATGCGAGCGGCCAAATCATCGATCTCGATGATCTTGGCCGCACTGGCGATAGCACCTAACAACACCGCGGCGGTGTCTGGGCTGAGGATGGAAGACCCCGCCGCATCAACGATGGCGCGAGCTTTGTCGCTCATGGTTCCGGCTAAGGCAATTCCAGGGATGGAAACGGGGGCCGACTCGGCCCGTGGGGGTGGTGCGATCCGGTCAATACAAATCCGCAGGGCTACGGTGTCCCCAGCAAGGGCCAGCGATACAGCTTTCGCGATAAGTTCTTCGCGATGCGGCTCCAAAAGCTGGCGCACACGCTCCACCCCTGGCGTCCGGCCGCGGGGGTTCCCGGATTGCCCCTTCACCCACGTTTGGGGCCGTTTCTTCGTTACTTCGTTGTCTTCCATGGGGTGCGTTTTCTTTTGACTTCCAAAAGTACCTGTCGCGTCGATGAGCGAGTAGCGCCCAACTGCTTGGCGATGCTTTCATACCCGAGGCCCGCTGCGTGCAACGCCGCCACCCGCGCGTGGTCTTCCGCAGTCAAGCGGTACAGAGTCCGCGCCGGGTTTTGGGATCGCATGCGTCCACTGACAATCGCCCACGCAGATGGAAGTGAGCAGCCGACCTTTAGCGCGACGGCCTGATAGGTCCAACCGGCAGAACGTAGGTGGCGAATCTCGGCGACCTGGTCATCGCTTATGGTGCTGGACGCGTTGTCCATGCCGAGCAGGCGGCCCTGAGCGGTGGCGTTGCACTTAATCACTTTATGCGACCGTGGCCTTCTTCGTACGACTCCCGCGCCTTGTCTCTGGATCAGTTCGAAGCCCCCGAACTTCAGCAAAATGACGCATCGCCTCGATCAGATTTTTTCCGCTTTTTCGGCTGTCATCTTCTGCACATGGTTCCGGGGCGTGCACGTCACGGGTGTAGCTAATCGCCACTTGAGCGCCGAGGTTGAGCCCACTCAGTGCGTCGTCGAGATGGGCCAGGACTGTATTTGCGATTGCTTTTTCAAGGCCACCGATATCGATGATGCGAGTCAGAGTTGCGTGTGGGTTGCCCTGAAAGGCAATTCGGTAAAAACCGACCGATTCAGCTTTAAGGCTGTTGCTGGCATCCGCCCACGCTTTCGCTGCTTCAGTCAGCACCCTCAGCGCGTCATCCATGGCCGCTGCAGCCGCATTTCGCTTCACTACCATGTTTTCAGCACTGGCGAGATGTGCCAATCCCTTGAGCTTTATTGCTTTTGCCTCGTCGCTCTCGTCGTACTGTCGAGCTGCCAATAAAGCCTGATTCAAATGCTTCAGATCAGTCTCAAGATCATTGCAGCGGTGTTCGGTAACACGAACCGCGGCACGCGCCTCGACATCTCTGGGGTTGTTGATCAGTGCGTCGACAGACTTGGCGTGATCTTCTTTTGCGAAGCTCAGTTCTTCTGCGAGCGCGGCGATGTTGGCATTCAGTTCGATAGTTTTGGACATGATGGGCCTCGTTGTTGATGGCCCATGGTCTCAGCCAAACTGCTCGCCGTTAATAGCTGAACACGCAACGAACACGCTACACCGCCGGCACAAGTTTGATTTGTGGAACCTCAGTGATGCGTCCGCCCTTTGCCACCTTGATGCCCCGGATGGCCTGAGCGATTTCATAGCTCCCCGTGTTGTGTTCTACCCAGGCGGCAGCGCGTGCAAGCTGATTGCGTAGGGTGTTGCCGGGATACTCTGCATCCCCGACCAGGTCACAGGCGTGCAGCGCGCTGCACGAGATCACACCGAGCGAGAGAATCCGCCACGCAAAGTCCAGCCCATCCAGACCCGGGTGCGCGTAGGTTTGTGCTTTGCCCTCTGGCCCCATGGTGAGATAGCCTGGCATCGCCGTTTCAAACACCTGTGGGGGGCCGTCTCGACGTTCGGCAGCCTTCACCAGTCCCCACAGGATGCTGCGAGCCTCGCCGTAGTATTCGCGTCGATCCGAATCGGGTTCGGCGTTGTAGAGAGCCTGAATAGCCTTGTGCGATATCGAGAACAGTTCAAACTCGGTCATGTTCTGCTCCTTCCTGCAATGCAGGGCTTCTCCAGGCGGTGGTCGGATCCGGTGAGTACGACGACCTGGGCTTGGGCCATCAATCTGGAATAGCCACGAGGTCCAAAAATTTCCCGAAGTTCAGTAGCGGACAGGTTGCTGGTAAAGCATGTCACAACGCCATTTGCCAGGCGTTGGTCCAGAACTTCCACCAATACACGAACCGCACCCTCACTGGTGTCCACGCCAATATCGTCAATCACCAGGGCACCCACGGAGCCGAAATGTTCTATGACCTCGGTCTCGTCGATTTCTCGGTGATCCCAGGATCGGCGTACCTCGCGAACCAGTTGCGCGGCAGAGATGAACCGGCCGTCTTCACCTTCGTCGAGCATCCGCTTCCGTAAAAACAGTGCGGCAAGGTGTGTTTTCCCGGTTCCGGGTGTGCCTATCAGGGCAAGGGTTGAGAATTCAGTATCGTCGGTATCGTCGGCTTCGGACCAGGGAAAACAATCCACCTTGGCTAAAGCCGTACGCTGCTCGTCGGTGCTCACCCTAAAACTGCCGCGCACAAGGGGTCTATAAATGCTAGGCGGTCCAAATTCGACCCATCGTTTTTGCAGTTGCTTGTTTATTAAAACTTCCTCCGCTTCTCGGGCTTTTTGGGCGACGGCATCCAGGCGAGACCACTCAGCGAGCCAATAGGCGCACACCCGGTCCAGCACCTCGTTTACAGGTAGGCCGGGCGGACATTGAGCCGCATCCATTTCGCGCCGCACCCACCCGCTTTTGGTGAGCAGCTCACCCTGACGCAATCGAAAGGCAGAGGGCCAGCTGCGGGTGCTGGGCGAGTCGCTTGGGTGTTTCGCGGCCCAAGACAGACGTTTTTCGAGAAGGGTATCGACATCTGCAGAATTTTTCATGTCCACACCTTTCCGGAGTAGTTTTCACCGTAGCGAGAGCCCCTGTTCGACTGCGCGCTATCCACCCGGGGCCAATATCTCCAGTTCTGATTTAAGGCCTGTTTGATGAGGGAGTTAAGGCTGTGCCCTTTGCTCGATAGCTCATTGCCTCGTGCCACCCGGTCGCGGAAATCCTCCGGACTCCATTGACTCTTGCGCGCCCACCGAGTCCAAAGTTCCGGATCGGCTGTTTTCGGGCCGGCGAAGCCGGCCCCGGAAGGCTCCCCGCCCCCGGGGGGGTGGTCTTCCCCCGGGTGATTACCCGGGTAGGCTCCCTTGGGTGGGAGGTCTGGGGGACACTGGCGGGAGTGCTGAGGGACACCGGCGGGAGTGCTGGCGTCTTTCAGGTCTCCCGCACGTGGGAGGGCTGAAATAACCAGCATGTCCAGGGAGTAGACAGTCGCTCGGTGTTGCGCCGCAGCCTTTGTGGCTTTTATCACCCCCAACTCGGCGAGGTCGTGGATGTGTCGACGTGTTTGTTTTGGGGTAATGCCGCAGCGGGCGGCAATTGTCGCGACAGCCGGGCGGATGTTTGTGCCGTCAGCGTTCGCAAAGTCGGTCAGTGCCAGCAGCACTAGCTTTCGACTTGGGGGTTTGATACTCGCGGACCACACGGCCCTGAATCGGGCGAAAGGATCGCCGGCGCCGTCTTGCGTCTGGGGCAAATCAGTTTTAAAATTTGCCCGCGTTGGTTGATTTTCGAAAGCCCTCTGTACTTTGGTCGGTGCGAGGGCTTTTCCTTTTTCTGGGCCACCTGGCGGTGGTGAGTGTGTGTTCATGGTGAGTCTTTTGATTTGTTCGAGAGAGATGCACACATCTCGCGGATTCTTTGCACGAAGGCACGGCCGGCAAGCTCTGCACGATCCTCGGCGTCGAACGCTGCTTCGGTTTCGTCGAGGTATCTGCCTGCGGGGCCGGACAAAATCCGAAGCCTTTGCAGTTGATCTCTGGAGTGGGGCGGCGTCCTGTAGCTTTTATTTGAGAGGTCCAGACGTGTCATGGTGCGTTCCCTCGCGAATCCAGGAATGCCCGCAGTGTGCTCAAGCGGTAGCCGCGCGCACGAGGGCCAAGAGCGATGGGCTTTGGCAATATTCCTTTTTTTATCCAGTCGTATCCTGTGCGGCACGGCAGACCCAGCACAACCCAGGCTTCCCCCATTCGGATAATTCGATCCTCAGTTGTCGTAAACAATTTCATCTTGATAACCTTTCTTTTAGGCGAGATGTCCGCAACAGAATTTGCAGGTTATTGCTCAATAAAACCTTTAAGAGCACCCCCTCGCAAATGTGAATTGGTTCTATGCGGCGGACTTATTGACGGTTCGACTCAAGGGCATCACTATTGCTAACCCTTAACTTTTAACGAGCAAGGAGCAAACGATGAACCGGATCACTAGGGTGGGCACTTTCTTCGCTGCAATGGCCTTGATTGGGTGCGCAACAGAGAATCCCCCAGAAGAGATGAAGCGGCTTAAAAGCAGTTCAGATGAGGCGATGCGCGTTGATGCAAATTGCGCCACGAAAAACATCGCCAAAATTGACGACGGCTTCTCTGATGCCTCGACCGTCGCCCTGGCCTTGTCCTCGGTCTGTGTCGCCGAATATGCGCAGGCTACCGAGGCGTTTGGACAGGCAAATCTCGATAACGACACCCAGCGCCGAATGTTCAGCAATCGACGCGAGCAGGTGGGGACCAAGATCGAGTACTACTTGCCGACGGTTATGAGCTATCGAAAATGGCTTCGCAGCAGGAGATCGTCCGATGCCGAAAAGGCGCGCTAAGATTACCCCGCGCCCGCTAGAACTGATCAGCGCCTAGCAGTCCTCGCAAGTTGCACCGGAAGATCCTGGGCCTTCACTCGTTGCGTGATTTCAAGGTGGGTTTTTCTTGCCCGGATTTCCAGCCTTGGGCCACACGTTGTGCAATCCATTTCTCTATGTCAGAAGACAACCACGCGACGGCTCGCTCGCCGATGTTGATCGGCGCAGGAAATTTCCCTTTCTTGATGTCTACGTAAATCGTCGGTTTTGACCTGGCGGTGATCGCGATTACTTCGGGTAGGCGAATGAATTTATCGGGCATGGGGCTCTCCTAGTTTTGGTTTGCCAGTTCTGTTCACCCCCGATCCGTAGACCGTTCTGGGACTCGGCGCAGTCCTGGAAGCATCGATGGCTTTGCTTCGGGTCTTTGTGCCGCTGCGGGATTGGTCCCGCTGTCCTCCCCCGTGTGCTGGTTTGCCCAGACGATCACGGAAGGTGCATTCCGAGACTTTAAAAGCCCCCAATACGCTTATGAGCACCGGGCACGGGCGGCCCTGCACCAGTTTATTTTGTTCTATTTTTCGTAGATGCCGGCTTGGGCTTTGGGCTACACCATTTAGCCCAGGCGTCCATGAGAGCATGCCGCTTTTCAAACATGTCGCCACGTCGGTATGCGGCCTCTACTTTATTGTCCACCGTGTGCGCCAGCGCCATCTCCACCATTTCGTGGGGGAAATTGGTGGCCTCTGCTGCCCAGTCCCTAAAGGTCGACCGGAAGCCATGTGGCACCACCGGGGCACCGGTGGTGGGGTCGAGCCACACGGGCGGCTCAGCGTCAGCGTTCATGCGCCGGATGACCGCCGTCAATGTCATGTCGCTGATGGATTTTTTGCCTCGTTCTCCAAAGAACAATAGTTCCGTGTTTTCGTGGCGCTCCAGGCCGTTGAGCAACTGCATCGCGGCCTTGGATAAGGGGACTCGGTGCTCTCGCTTGGCCTTCATGCGTTCTGCAGGGATGATCCAGACCTTTCTGGTCAGGTCGATCTCGGACCAAAGGGCGGTGCGCACCTCTCCAGATCGCGTAGCCGTCAAGATGGCGAGCTCCAACGCCTTGGCGCCTACCCCGGTAAGGCTACGCAACTTGGCCATGAACTCCGGCATACGACCAAAAGGCAGGGCCGGGTGGTGGCGTACCTTCTTGACCTTGGACGGTTTGGGTAGCAGCGCGTCCAGATGTCCCCGCCAAGCTGCGGGGTTCTCGCCCTGGCGCATCTTCATGGCCTTGCCGTAAGAGAGCACCAGCTCAATGCGAGAGCGCACCCGGCGTGCCGTTTCGGTCTTGGTGTTCCACAGTGGTTTGAGGATCTGCAGCACGTCCTCAGTTGTGACCTGGCTCACTCGCTTGTCGCCGATTACCGGGTCGGCATAGGTCTTAAGGGTGTTCCCCCACTGGTCGGCGTGCTTTGCGTTCTTCCAGCCCGCGCGATGGGACTTGATGTATTCCGCGGCTAGGGTCTTGAAGGTGTCGCCGGAACCGGCCGTGCGCTTGGCTTCATCCTCGCGCTCCTTGCGGGCCTCGATTGGGTCAATGCCGGCGCGCACCTGCGCCGCAAGCTGGGCTGCCTCGGCTCTGGCGTCGGGTGGCGACTTCACATCGAGGATGCCAATCCCCATTTCTCGACGCCTTCCGTTGAGCTGAAAGCGAAAGATCCAGGACTTGGCGCCGCTTTCCTGCACGCGAAGGTAGAGACCACCTCCATCCGCATGCATGCCCTCCTTCGCGTGCTCGATCTGTTTCGACTTCAGCGCCATATTGCCTCCTGGTTCAGCCCACCACACAGCCCACCACATTAGGCTAGGATATTACCAGCCAAAGAAAGACTTAGTTAGACACTAAAATACAAAAAACATTTGTAAACCCGCATGAATGCTAGGTTTCATATGTTCTTAAAAAGACGGCTAAAGACGTTGAGAGACTATGACTAGGCGGACACCCTCTCCGCCAAAAGACAAGCCCGCTTATGCGGGCTTTGTTTTTGGTGGACTGGGGGTGGGTGAGAACACACGCGGGTTCGGTCGGAAACAGTCTGGGGGACTGTTTCAGGACGCGCGCAGCGCGGGGGCGCAGCCACGAGAAATTCGCGCAAGACGAATTTCGAGCAATCCCACCCTTTCTGTCAGCGCATAAAGGTCAACGTTTGAGCCAAGCGGGCCTGAAGCCGCTCCTGTGGCGCAGCCCACCCTACTTGGGCCGGTGAAGCGCGCAAAGCTTGTTGCCGTCCGGATCGCGCACATAGGACAGGTGCATGGCTCCCATCTTGCCCTCACGCAGCCCCGGCGGCTCTTCGATGGAAATGCCTCCATGCGCCACAGCCACATCGTGGAACTGCTGCACCTGCTCTGGCGAACTGCACTTGAAGCCGACTGTGCCCCCATTGGCAAAGGATGCCGACTCTCCGTTGAGCGGCTCGCTGACACAGAACGTCCCCCCATCGTGCCGATAGAACAGCCGGACTTGCCCCGTGCCGTTTTGATTTCGTACCGGCTCGCCTGCGCCGAGTACACCGAGCACGGCGTCATAAAACTGCTTTGAACGCTCAATGTCGTTCGACCCGATCATCACATGACTGAACATTTTCTTATCTCCATGAGTTGTTGAATTGCACGGGGTTAGTAATATACAAAGATGCTGGTGGTAACGATGGGGCCGACTCACATTTGAGCTAAGCGGAATAAGACGCCTTCTTGATCTGGGCCTCCATCAATTCGCTCGGATGTAAATCTCAACTGGCGGTTACTGATTAGTCTTCTGAGATTCGTTCAGGAACTTGATCGTGTCGGCAATGGATTCTTTTGATGCATCTTCATCACCCCCCATAGACCAGCCACGAACCTGGCACTTCTTGCGCTCGGCAGTCCACTCAGGGAAGCCCGTAATCACCTGCCCAGTCTTGTAGTTACGAGCAGCGCCCAAACCCGTTTTGGTAGCAAGCACGTTCACTTCAAGTTTGCACTCCCGATCTGTGCTGCCGTTTCGCTCATAGCGCCACTTGGCGGCACCGTCAAAGGCGTGCCATGCGTTGTATATCTTCCACGTGATTTTCGCCGTGTTACTTGCATTCAGTTCTTCGTACCAGGAGATGCAGTCTTCAATGAACACCGTATCGTCTTTCTTTGCCAGCGCGACGAACATAGGCGTCTTGTTGGTGTTGCCCGCATCGCTACGAATGCGAACAGGACAACCACCGGGGTAGAAGGGAACGAATGCATAAAAACGGAGAGCAGAATCGTGCATCATCGGTTTCCGCGCCGCGTCAAAGTAGCTTTCAAACGTAGTCTGCCCACCACGCGAGAAACCGACAAGGGCAATGTGCTGCGCATCAATGTGCGGGTGCGTTGACAAAATTTTCAACGCGTTATAAGCATCAGCGATATGCGCTGAAATGTCGATTTGCGTCTGGTCTTCAATAGACTTCCCAATGCCTCGGGAACTGAACGAATCAACGATCAGCGCGGCATAGCCTGCGGCATTCAGCTTCGGCACCCAAATGGCTTCCAAGTCGGGGTTCACACCGCCTGAGCCGTGCATGAGAACCACAGCGGGCACACGTGCATCATCCGCAAGATTCTTTGGCATGAAGAGTTCAGCGGGTATCACCACGTCTTTCCAGTTTTTCTTGTACTCACGCAAGTATTCCCAGCGATTGGGTGGCGTGACTGAGTTGTACTCGAACTTCCCGGTTTGACCTTCGTACAAGTCATCAACATGTAGGTTGCTGCTCTGAGCCTGGACTTGACTACAAAGGGAAACAACAAAAGCCAGCGCGAGAAATTTTTGAAACTTCATTTTTATCTCCTCTGATTCTTAGAATTTATATTTTTATGATTGGCGCATAAACTGCGACTATTCGCAACACAAATTGGGTGACGTTATCTACCGACCCAAGTCAGCCTCACTGCAAATGAGAACAGCAGCGATCATTCAGATGAATAGCAAAATTAGTCACCGGCTTCTTCATGGACTGCGGCCTGTTGCGCGGACACCTTATCAGAATAGAGGGGTGGCCCATGGATAACTCTGCTTGAACTAACCAATTCACCCAGGAGCCCTCATGCCCGCCACAGACCTTGCCGATCTCAGCGCCTCCGAATTGCTAGCCATGTACCGCAGCGGCCAGGCCTCGCCGGTGGAGGTCACGCGCGCCGTGCTGGCGCGCATCGAGCGCCTCAACCCGAGCCTGAATGCCTTCTGCCTGGTGGCGGGTGACGAGGCGCTGGCTGCCGCCCGGCAGAGCGAGGCGCGCTGGCAGCGCGGCCAGCCTTGCGGTGCGCTCGACGGTGTGCCGGCTTCCATCAAAGACCTGATCTTGACCAAGGGCTGGCCCACGCTGCGCGGCAGCCGCACGGTGGATGCCACGCAACCCTGGGATGTGGACGCGCCCGCCACGGCCCGCCTGCGCGAAGCCGGTGCGGTGCTGCTGGGCAAGACCTGCACGCCGGAGTTCGGCTGCAAGGGAGAAACCAATTCGCTACTCACCGGCCTCACGCGCAACCCGTGGAATACCAGCAAAACACCCGGCGGCTCGTCGGGCGGCACCGCGGCAGCCGTGGCAGCCGGCATGGGGCCGCTGTCGGTGGGTACCGATGGCGCGGGCAGCGTGCGCATACCGGCGGCGTTCTGTGGCAACTTCGGGCTCAAGCCCAGCTTTGGCCGGGTGCCGGCCTACCCGCTGTCGCCATTTGGCACGGTGGCGCACCTGGGGCCGCACACCATGAGCGTGCGCGATGCTGCGCTGATGATGAACGTGCTGGCCCAACCCGACGCACGCGACTGGGGCTCCCTGCCCTACGATGCGCGTGATTACACCCTGGGCCTGGACGAAGGCATTGCCGGCCTGCGCATTGCGTGGTCACCCACGCTGGGCTATGCCAAAAATGTGCACCCCGAGGTGAGCGCCGCCTGCGCCCGCGCGGTGCAGGTGCTGGCTGACCTGGGCGCGCAGGTGGAGGAGGTGGACCCCGGCTTTGAAGACCCGCTGGACATTACCACCGGCCTGTGGTTCCTCGGCGCCTGGACCGTGTGGAACACCCTCACACCCGAGCAGCAGGCCATGACAGACCCCGACTTTGCGGCGCAGGCAGAGCTCGGCTCGCGCCTGAGCGCGCTGGAGGTGCAGCGCCTGCACTTGCGGCGCGGCGCGCTGGGCTCGCACATGCGTCAGTTCATGCAGCGCCATGATCTGCTGGTGACGCCCAGCGTGGCGATACCGGCCTTTGACGTGCGGCCCGCCGGGCAGGCCGAGATGACTCCCGAGGCCATGCTGGGCTGGACGCCCTTCAGCTACCCCTTCAACCTGACGCAACAGCCGGCCTGCACCATCCCCTGCGGGCTCACCGCGGATGGCCTGCCGATCGGGCTGCAGTTCGTTGGCCCCATGTTTGGCGACGCGCTGGTGCTGCGCGCGGCGCGCGCGTATGAGGGCGTGCACCCGATTGCGCGGCCGATGCTGCGCTAGTTGCAGCGCCTGGTCTCTTGCCCTGTACGCATGGGGTCTGCCGTGTCAATGGGAAGTAGGTAGTGGGAAAGAGGGTAGTGGGAAGGGATAATCCGCCCTACTGTTCACACACCAGAAATATGCCCCATGCCAGCAACTGAGATCAAGGTGACTTCGGCCGGCATCGTTGCCGGAAAAGAGTTGCTCATTCCAACGGGTGAGCAGGGCAGCACCCTGCCGCATGTGCAGGACTGGGTCACCAGCCGGGTCAAGGCCAAGTCGACCCTCAAGGACGTCAGCACCACGGTGCTGGTCAAAGGCATCAAGCAATGGGCTGCATACGAGGAAAAGACGGGTTCGAGAAAAACAAGAACCGTCTTCAAGATTACCTAGCTACCCGGGACTTGCCTCTGGCAGCCAGTGGCAGAAGCAAGCTCCGGCGCCTCACACCCCGTGCGTTCGCCGCAGGTGGCGGTTCAGCAGGATGGCGCCCACGATGAAGCACAGCGTGACCCAGTGCAGCTCTGGCATGTGCCCCTGCACGATCAGCCAGCCCCCGATGCCCGCGCCAACCGCCTGGCTGAGGTAGATGGCCGAGGTGTTGAGCGCAATGGAGGCACTGGCGACTTCGGGTGCGATGGGCACCAGCCGGGCCTGCTGTGATGCGTTCCAGGCAAAGCCCACCAGCGACCAGCCGGCCATGGTGATGACGGCCAGCCACACGCTGCTGGCCCAGCCCCACGCCACCGCACTGAACGCAAAGGCCCACAGCGACAGGGTGACCACGGAGGCCGGCCCTGTGCGGTCGATGCGCCGGGTCAGCAAGATCATGCCGACAAAGCCCAGGATGCCATTGCAAGCGTAAAAGAAGGCCAGCTCGCCCGGTGTGGCGGCCATGTAGCGCTCAAGATAAGGCGCCAGGTAGGCGAACAGCACAAACTGCCCACTGCCCGTGACCAGGGTGACGGCCACGCACTGCATGAGCACCTTGTTGCCAAAGGTGCGGCCCCAGGCGGCCATGGACATGGGCGCCGGCCGGATAGGGCCGGGCAACACGCGCCACAGCCACAGGCCGTTGAGCAGCGCCAGCACACCGATGAGCGCAAAGGCCGTGCGCCAGCCCCAGGTGTTGCCCAGCCAGGCACCCAGCGGCATGCCCAGCACCAGCGCCACCGACCAGCCCAGAAACACCAGCGACATGGCCCTGGCGCGTTTCGCCACCGGCACGATCTGGCTCACCGCCGCCGCCGCCTGCGGGGTAAAGAGCGCAGGCCCCACCATCGCCAGCAGGCGCAGCAGCAGAAGCTGGGTGTAGCTCTGCGCCGCCAGGCACAGAAAGTGGGTGGCGGCGTACCACAGCATGACGGCGGGCAGCAGCCAGCGCCGGTCCCAACGGCCCACCACCATGGCCAGCACTGGTGCCGCGATGCACATGAACAAGCCCGCGGCAGAGATGAGTTGCCCGGCCAGCCCGACCGAGACCTGCATGGAGCGGGCGATGTCGTTCAGGGTGCCTGGCACGATCATCACGCCGGTGCCGATCACCACGTTGCCGAACATGAGCGCCAACAAAACACGCATGAGCGTGCGACGGTCCAGATGGAGGGGAGTGCTTGGCATGGGTGCTGAAAGGCTGGGTGAACGAGGGGAGTGAACGAGTGGCTGAGCCCCTGAGTATCCGGGTTATGGCCGTTTTATGCAGTCACCCACGCGATGGGGGCAACCCCGGTGTGTCTTGTGTCTATGGTCTTACCTCACCGCAAACAGCTCTACCAACAGCTGCCGCAACCAGCGGTTGCCGGGGTCTGACTCAAAGCGCTTGCTCCAGTGCAGGGACACCGTGAAGTCCCGCAGCGGAAACGGCGGCTCGATGATGGCGTAGCCGCCGGCTTGTGAGAACGTCTGCGCAATATTGCGCGGCATCACCACACCGAGGTCGGTGGCGCGCACGATGGCCGGCAGCACCATGAAGTGTTCGGCAGTCAGGCGCACCCGGTCCTCCAACTGCAGCAGTTGCAGAATGCGCAGCGTGTCGGAGTGGGTACGACCAGCGACGAACTCCAGCTCCCGCAGTTTTTCCAGCATGGCGGGGCCTTTGCCCATCCGGTTGAATTCGGCCGCAAACGGATGGCCCTCGCGCAGCAGCACGATGTAGCGGTCCTTGAGCAGTTCCACGCTCTGGGTGTCGGTGACCGTCGGCAGAAAGCCGAAGGCGAAATCCGTACGCCCGCTGTCCAGTGCGTCCGTGATGGCCGCGGCGGGCAGCGGTGCGGTCTCGATCCGGATGCCCGGCGCGTGCTGCCGCAGGGCCACCATGAGGTCGGGCAAGAAGCGCCCCTCACCGATGTCGCTCATGTGGATGCGGAAGGTCTTGCTCGACTGCAGGGGGTCGAACTCGACGGCCTCGCTGAGTGCCTGCTCCAGCATGCCCAAGGCCAGACGCACCGCAGGCGCGAGCTGTTCGGCCCGGGGGCTGGGCTGCACGCCACCCGATGCCCGCATGAACAGCGGGTCCTTGACCAGCAGGCGCAGCCGGGTCAGGCCCTGGCTCACGGCGGGCTGCGTCAGGTCCAGCATGTCGGCAGCCCGGCTGACGTTGCGCGCGCGGTAAACGGCATCGAACACGCGCAAGAGGTTCAGGTCAATGTCTTTGATATGCATATTTCTTATATTTAATAGTCGACATATTTTATTGAATAATAGTCAGGACAAGGCCACACTCCAAAACCCAAACAAAACATACAGAGGGGCAACGTGGAAGTTTCTTTCAGCAAGGAAATCGAGTCCTTGGCGCTGGGCGCGGGCGACACCTTTCACGGCGAGGGCATTCTGGCCATCACCAAGGGCCTGCTGCAGGCCGGCGTGGCCTATGTGGGCGGCTACCAGGGCGCCCCGGTGTCCCACCTGCTTGATGTGATGGTGCAGGCCAAGCCCTACATGGACGAGCTCGGTGTGCACGTGGAGGCCTGCTCCAACGAAGCCTCGGCCGCCGCCATGCTGGGCGCCTCCATCCACTACCCCCTGCGCGGTGCCGTGACCTGGAAGTCGATCGTGGGCACCAACGTGGCGGCTGATGCGCTGTCCAACCTCTCGTCACCGGGTGTCAAGGGCGGTGTGCTGATCGTGGTGGGCGAGGACTACGGCGAGGGCGCCAGCGTGATCCAGGAGCGCACCCATGCGTATGCGCTCAAGTCGTCCATGGTGCTGCTCGACCCAAGGCCCGAGCTGGGCAGGATGGTCGAAATGGTGGAGCAGGGCTTCCGCATCTCCGAGGCCTCCAACATGCCCGCCATCATGGAGTTGCGCATCCGCGCCTGCCATGTGCGCGGCAGCTTTGAATGCAAGGACAACGTCTCGCCGGCGGTCTCCACGCGCAGCCTCATGACCGACCCCGCTCCGTTTGACTACATGCGGCTGGCGCACCCGCCGGTCACTTTTGCGCAGGAAAAACTCAAGGTCAATCAGCGCATCCCGGCTGCGCGCAAGTACATCGTCGAGCACAAGCTCAATGAACTGATGGGCGGGCCGCGCAAGGAGCTCGGCATCATCGTGCAGGGTGGCCTGTACAACTCGCTGATCCGCGCACTGCAGCAGTTCGGCCTGGCCGATGCCTTTGGCCAGAGCGAGATTCCGCTGCTGGTGCTCAATGTGACCTATCCGCTGGTGCCCGAGCAGGTGGCCGAGTTTGCGCTCGGCAAACGTGCCGTGTTCGTGGTCGAGGAAGGCCAGCCTGAGTACATCGAGCAGGAGATCGCCACCTTCCTGCGCCGCCGCGACATCAACACCCCGCTGCATGGCAAGGACCTGCTGCCCTCGGGCGGCGAATACAACGTCGAGGCGCTGACGGGCGGGCTGATTCCGTTCCTGACGAAGCACGCGCCCGATGTCGATGTGTCCTCGGCCCAGGCCTGGCTCCAGGGCAATGGCGAACGCCGCACGGCGGTGGGCCAGCAGGTGCAGGCCACGCTGCATGAGCCGCTGCCCATACGCCCACCGGGCTTTTGCATCGGCTGCCCGGAGCGGCCGGTGTTCTCGGCGCTCAAGCTGGCGCAGCAGGATGTGGGGCCGGTGCACATCGCGGCCGACATCGGCTGCCATGCCTTCGGCACCTTCGCACCGTTCTCGTTCGGCCATTCCATCCTGGGCTATGGCATGTCGCTTGCCAGCCGCGCCGGCGTCTCGCCGATGATGCAGCGGCGCACCCTGTCCATCATGGGTGACGGCGGCTTCTGGCACAACGGCCTGCTCACGGGCGTGCAGTCGGCCGTGTTCAACGGCGACGACGCTGTGCTGCTGATCTTCAAGAACGGCTACACCTCGGCCACCGGCACGCAGGACATCATCTCCACCCCGAGTGAGGACGCCAAGGCAAACGCCAGCGACAAACTGCAAAGCCTGACCGCCACCAACCAGACCATCGAGAACACCTTGCAGGGCCTGGGCGTCAAGTGGCTGCGCACGGTGCACACCTACCATGTGGATGAGATGCGCAAGACCCTGAACGAGGCGTTCACCACGCCCGTGGGCGGCCTCAAGGTCATCGTGGCCGAGGGCGAATGCCAGTTGGAGCGCCAGCGCCGCATCAAGCCCTGGCTCGCGGGCCTGCTCAAACAGGGCAAGCGTGTGGTGCGGGTGAAATATGGCGTGGACGAAGATGTGTGCACGGGCGACCATGCCTGCATCCGGCTCTCGGGCTGCCCCACCCTCACGCTGAAGGACAATCCCGACCCGCTGAAGGTGGACCCGGTGGCCACCGTGATCGACGGCTGTGTGGGCTGTGGCCTGTGTGGCTCCAACGCGCATGCCGCGACGCTGTGCCCCTCGTTCTACCGCGCAGAAATCATCCAGAACCCGAAGTGGCATGAGCGCCTGCTCGGCAGCCTGCGCAGCACCCTGGTGCGCGTGCTGCAACCAGCATAGATATGACCCCCACGCTTGCCACTCCGTGTGCTGCGCTGCCCCCCGAGGGGGCCGCATTTTTCCTTGGGACGGCCCGGCGGCAAAACCGCACCTGACGACGAACATGAACCAAACCAAAACCATCAACCTGCTGATCTGCGCCCTGGGCGGCGAGGGCGGCGGCGTGCTGACCGAGTGGCTGATCGACATCGCACGCGACTGCGGTTATGCCGCGCAAAGCACCTCGATCCCCGGCGTGGCACAGCGCACCGGGGCCACCACCTACTACGTGGAGGTGCTGCCCATCCCCATGAAAGAGCTCGGCGGCAAGCGCCCCGTGTTCAGCCTCTACCCGGCACCTGGTGGCCTGGATGCCCTCGTCTCCTCCGAGCTGCTGGAGACCACGCGCCAGATCGGCAACAGCATGACCTCGAACCAGCGCACGCTGGTCATCACCTCGTCCAACCGCACGCTGACCACCCAGGAGCGCATGCAGATGGGTGACGGCCGCACCGACTCCCTGCCCCTGCTGGACATCGTGCGCAACCAGAGCCGCGAGCACCATGTGTTCGACATGGGCGAGATGGCCCGCCAGTCGGGCACCATCGTCAGCGCCGTGATGCTCGGCGCGATCGCCGGCAGTGGCCTGTTCCCGTTTCCACGCAAGGCCTATGAGGCCACCATCAAGGCCGGCGGCAAGGCCACGGAGGCCAGCCTGCGCGGCTTCAGCAAAGCCTTCGCGCTGATCCAGAGCCAGCAGTCACAAACCCTGCTGGTCAAGGATTTGCTATCAGATTCAGAGCATCCTGCGCATATTGCAAAAGGGCCAGACCCTGATTTCACTCACCAATTTCCGCTGCCCGTGCGGGACCTGCTGGCCTTGGGACATGCCCGCCTGCTCGACTACCAGGGCCCGGCCTATGCGCAGCTCTACCTCGATCGCCTGAAAAAAGTACTGGCCGCCGAGCAGGCCGCCGACCCGGCTGGCGCCCATGCCCATGCGACCACCCGCGAGATGGCGCGCTGGCTCGCCCTGTGGATGGCGTTCGACGACATCATTCGCGTGGCCGACCTCAAGAGCCGTGCGAGCCGCTGGCAACGCGTCAAGGACGAGGTACGCGCCAGGGAGGATGAGCTGCTGCAGGTCTATGACCACTTCAAGCCCGGTGCACCGGAGTTTGCCGCGCTGCTGCCACAGGGTCTGGCCCGCCGCGTGATGCAGTGGGACCGCCGCCGCGCCAGCCAGGGCAAAACGCCCTGGGCCATGCCGCTGAAAGTAGGCACGCACTCGGTGTTGGGCATGCTGGCACTGCGAACGCTGGCCAGCCTCAAGCGACTGCGCCCCTTCGGCAGCCGCTTCAGCACCGAACAGGCGCTGATCGAGCAATGGCTCGACAGTGTGGTCGATGTCACACGCCGGCACTGGCAAAGCGGCCATGAGGTGGCACTGTGTGGCCGACTCATCAAGGGCTACGGCAGCACCAACGAACGCGGCAAGGACAACCTGATGCACGTGGTCGAACATCTGGCAACGCCGTCCCGCTTTTCCAGCGATGAACTCTGCGCCAGGGCCATCGCTGCTGCGCGTGAGTCGGCCCTGGCTGACGATGCAGGCACGGCGCTGGACCAGACCCTGCTGCAGCATGGTGCGCCCGCCCGCCCCGTGAAGGAACACCCCATACGCTGGATCAAACGACGTCCCGGTGTGGCCAAACCGACCGCCTGAACAGGGGAAACGCGGATGTACACGATGACGTTTAGCCCCTACATTCAAGCCCACGCGTCCTTGCACCTGGCATGTTGTCATGCCTGACAAGATCACCCCCCACTCAACCCAAACCAACGAGGAGACTATGCGTTACAACAACATCATCCAAACCGTACGGAAAAACGCCTTGACCGTCGGCGCCATGGCGGCCACCGCCATGGTCCTGGCAGCGGCCCCTGTCCAGGCACAGGACAAACCTGTCATGCTCAGGATGTCGAGCTGGGTGCCCGCACAGCACCCGCTGAATCCTTCGCTGATTGCCTGGGCCGAGGACATCAAGAAAGCCTCTGGCGGCACCATCACAGCCACCATGTTCCCGTCCCAGCAACTCGGCAAGGCCTTTGACCACTACAACATGGCACGGGACGGCATTGCCGACTTCGCCTATGTGAACCCTGGCTATGAGCCGGGTCGTTTCCCGATCATGGCGGGGGCTTCACTGCCCTTCCTGTTCTCGAACGGCAAAGGTGGCTCCGCCGCCATCGATGCCTGGTACCGCCAGTACGCCGCCACGGAAATGAAAGATGTGAAGTTCTGCTTTGCCTTCGTTCATGATCCGGGCACCTTCCACTCACGCGTCAAGATCACGCTCCCGACCGACATCAAGGGCATGAAAATCCGTCCGGCAGGTGATTCTGTCGGCCAGGTGGTCACGCTGCTCGGCGGCACCAATGTGCAGGCCTCCGCGCCCGAGGCACGCGACGTGCTGGAGAAGGGCATTGCCGACGCCATCACCTTCCCCTGGGGTTCACTGCCCCTGTTCGGCATCGACAAGGTCGTGAAATACCACATGGACACGCCCCTGTATGTCACGCCTTTCGTCTGGGTGATGAACAAGGACAAGTACAACGGCATGTCCGCCAGCCAGAAGAAGGTCATTGACGACCACTGCACCACCGAGTGGGCAGAGAAGGTGGCGTCTCCCTGGGCTGACTTCGAAGCCGGTGGAAAGGCCAAGATGGCAGCCTTGGGCCATGACGTCTACAAGCTCACGCCCGCGCAGTTCGACGCCTGGAAAAAGGCTGTCGCACCGGCTGAAGCCAAGTGGGCCGAAGACGTGAAGAAAGCTGGCCAGGATCCCAAGGCGGTCATGGATTCACTGCAAAAGAATCTGGTCAAGTACAAAGCGGCGCTGTAAAGCGTACAGAGTGGGGCCCATGCCGGGTGCATGCCCCACTCTCGTTCAACCACCCTCTTGCTGGAGAACCGGGTGAAGCGTAATTTCATGGATCGGGTGATTGACTCGATCGAGTGGCTCGCGGCCATTTTTGTGGGCCTGGTGGCACTGGACATTTTCATTTCCGTCGTGTTGCGGAAATTTTTTGATACCTCCATCCCTGACAGCTACGACTTCGGCCGGCTGATGCTGGGCATCCTGATCTTCTGGGGCATTGCCGCCACCAGCTACAGGGGCACCCACATCACGGTCGATCTGCTCTGGGCCCAGGCAAGCCCCAGCCGGAAACGCATGATCGACATCTTCGCCACCCTGGTACTGCTGTTCGTCGTGCTCATGCAAACCATCATGCTGTTTGACAAGGTCCATCTGACCTATATCGACAACGTGCTGACCTACGACCTGCATTTGCCTACCTGGCCCTTCTTTGCCGTGGCCTGGCTGGGCGATGTGTCTGCCGTCGCACTGATCGCCATCAGGACCTACCGGCTGATCTTCCATCCGGAACAGATCGACGCGCACCCTGAAACACCATCCAACGAATGAGAGTCCTGTTTTGAGTACTGATCTGGTTGCCTTCATCGGCTTCGTGGCCCTGTTTGCCCTGATGCTGCTACGCGTGCCCATCGGCATGGCCATGGGTCTGGTCGGTGTCACCGGCTATGGCTATATCGTCGGCGCGGGGCCTGCGCTCAAGCTGGTCGGACAAACCTCCATGCGCACCGTGACGGATTACACCTTCGGGGTGATCCCGATGTTCATGCTCATGGGCGCCTTTGTGTCCATCTCGGGTGTCAGCAAGGAGTTGTTCCGGGCAGCCAACGCCTTTGTCGGGCATCTGCGGGGTGGCCTGGGCATGGCGACCGTGGTGGCTTGCGGCGGCTTTGCCGCCATTTCCGGCTCTTCCGTGGCCACCGCCGCTACGTTTGCCGGTGTGGCCTACCCCGAGATGCGGCGCTATGGCTACCCGCAACCCTTTGCCACCGGCGTCATTGCTGCGGGTGGCACGCTGGGCGCCATGCTGCCGCCCTCCACCGTGCTGGCGGTCTACGCGATCCTGACCGAACAGGACATTGGCAAGCTGTTCATGGCGGGCATCGTGCCGGGCATCCTGGCAATTGCCATGTATGTGCTGACGGTCGCCATCATCGTCATGGTCAAACCCGATCTGTTGCCAGCGGGTGAGCACAAACCCTGGAGCGAACGCATCAAGGGGCTCAAGGATGTCTGGGCACCTTTGGCGCTTTTCATCTTCGTGATTGGCGGCTTGTATGGCGGCTTTTTTACGCCAACCGAAGCCGGTGGCGTCGGCGCCTGTGGGGCATTCCTGCTGGGTGTGCTGCGAGGCCGGCTGTCACGCGCACAAGTCCGGGAAGCCCTGCTGCAGGCGACACGCACTTCGGCTGCGGTGTTCACCGTGCTGATTGGCGCCCTGCTGTTCGGCTACTTCCTGACCATCACCCAGACCCCTCAAAAGCTGACCGAATCGCTTACCGGACTGGGCTTGGGCAATTACGGCATCCTCGCGCTGATCATGCTCATGTACATCGTGCTGGGTTGCCTGATGGATGCCATGGCCATGATCATCCTGACCGTTCCCATTCTGTACCCGGTGATCCTGCATCTCGGGTTTGACCCGATCTGGTTCGGCATCATCATCGTGATGACGGTCGAGCTGGGCTTGATCAGCCCGCCGGTCGGCATGAATGTCTTCGTGATCAAAAGTGTCATCCCCGAGGTCAGTTTCTCCACCATCTACAAGGGCGTTTTGCCTTTTGTGGTGACCGATCTGATCCGTCTTGCCATCCTGATTGCCTTCCCGATGATCGCGCTGTGGCTGCCGCAGCAGATGATCCGCTGAGGCGAACACCCAACCCATGTCCAAACAAATCATTTACACCGTGCGCGTCGAGTTCGGTGACTGCGACCCCGCACGCATCGTGTGGTTTCCCAACTTCTTTCGCTGGATCGATGCAGCGTCGCGCCACTTCTTTGTCGGCTGCGGCGTGCCACCGTGGCACGAAACCGAGAAAGCCAGTGGCATCATTGGCACCCCGCTGGTGGACACGCATGCGCGCTTCGTCAAAACCGCCAGCTATGGCGACACGCTGAACATCCATACGTCGATCGCCGAGTGGCGCGACAAGAGCTTCGTGCAGCGTTACAGCGTCATGCGCGATAACCTGGAAAGCGACGCGGGTGCCCCTGACCTGATCATGGCGTGCGACGAGGTGCGCATCTTCGCGGCCCGCCGCGAAGGCAGCGCCACCGCCATCCGTGCGGTGCCGATCCCGCCCGACATTCGCGCCCTCTGCGAATAGGCTGGTGTGCCAGCGCGGCTGGCATGGTGCGACAATGCTTTCTTCATCTATCCAACAAGTCCCATGAAGATCGAAAAGAACACCGCCGTCACCCTGCGCTACAAGGTGGCGGATGCCCAGGGCAAGCTCCTGGAAGAAAGCCGCACCCCCATGGTTTATCTGCATGGGGGCTATGGCAACACCCTGCCCAAAATCGAAGAGGCGCTGGAAGGCCGGATGTCAGGCTACCAGGCCACGCTGGCGCTGGAACCCCAGGATGCCTTTGGCCTGCGTGATGAGAGTCTGGTCCAGACCATCCCCAAAAGCCAGTTCCCGCCCGGCATCAAGGTGGGCGGCCAGCTTGAGGGCCAGGACCAGCAGGGCCATACCCAGGTCTTTACCGTGATGAAGATCAAGGGTGACCAGGTCCTTCTCGACGGCAATCACCCCTTTGCTGGCAAAGCCCTGCGCTTCGCGATCACGGTGACCGAGGTTCGCGCCGCCACACCGGAAGAGATTGCACATGGCCATGTGCATGGCGAGCACGGGCATCACCATTGAGCCGGCCCGGCCTCCACACTTGCCCTGAAGCACACGATGCGCGGCTCAGCTCCGCGCTGCACACTGCATGAGCCACGATTACAAAAACCAGCGCCGCGCGCTTGAGCGCATCTCGGTACAGGCCATGCTCGACCGTGATTTGCGGCCGGACTTCTCCGGGGCTGTCAAGCAACAGATCGCGCACCTGCATGCCCCCAACGCCAGCCATGAAACTGGCCTGCGTGATCTCACGGCACTGCTGTGGTGCTCCATCGACAACGACGACTCCCGTGACCTGGATCAGCTCACCGTCTGCGAGGAACTGGCTAACGGCGCCATCAAGGTGCTCGTCGCCATCGCCGATGTGGACACCCTGGTTCACAAAGGCTCGGTCATCGACCAGCATGCCCACGCCAATACAACATCCGTCTACACCTCGGCCCGCATCTTTCCGATGCTGCCGGAGCAGCTCAGCACCAACCTGACCTCACTCAACCCCGATGCGGAGCGGGTGGCCATGGTGACGGAGATGGTGTTCAACGCAGATGCCTCGCTGGCCGGCTCCTCCATTTACCGGGCCCGGGTGCATAACAAGGCCAAGCTGGCTTATGACGCGGTGTCGGCCTGGATCGACGACGAAGGCCCCTTGCCCGACGCTGCACAGGCAGTGACCGGCCTGGATGCCCAGCTGCGTACGCAGGACCGACTCGCACAACTGCTGCGGGCACGCCGCTATGAGCAGGGCGCACTGGAGTTCGAGACCTTCCAGCCCCGGGCCGTGTTCAAGGGCGACAAAATCGTGGGCGTCGAGCAGCAGGTGCAGAATCGGGCGCGCCAACTCATTGAAGAGCTGATGGTGGCCACCAATGCGTGTACTGCACGCTTTCTGGTCAGCAAGGGCGTCACCTCCCTGCGCCGGGTCGTGCGTTCGCCCGAACGCTGGCGCCGCATCGTGGAGGTGGCCCACCACTATGGCGAAATCCTGCCCAATGACCCGGACTCTGGTGCGCTGGAAAAGTTTCTTGCCAGGCGCCGCAAGGCAGATCCCTTGAGCTTTCCCGATCTCTCGCTGGTGATCGTGAAGCTCATGGGCTCAGGCGAGTACATCGTCGAAACGCCGGGAGCGACCGCAGTAGGTCACTTTGCCCTGGCCGAGCGCAACTACATGCACTCGACCGCACCGAACCGGCGTTACCCCGACCTCGTGACCTCACGCCTGCTCAAGGCCGCGCTCAAGGGTGTGCACTCGCCCTACAGCAATGCCGAACTTGGCGCACTGGCCGACCACTGCACCCGCAAGGAGGACGATGCGCGCAAGGTAGAGCGCCGTGTGCGCAAGTCCGAAGTGGCCATGCTGCTCATGTCGCACATCGGGCAGAAGTTTGAAGCCATCATCACCGGCAGCTCCCGGGGCAACACCTGGATCCGTACCTTCACACCGCCCGCCGAAGGCCGGCTGGCCTCCGAGTTGCCCGAGCTGCGCATCGGCCAGCCGCTCAAGGTCAAGCTGGTGGCGGTAGATGTTGAACATGGCTACATCGACTTTGTGCTGGCCGACTGAGACTGACGCAGCGACCAGCACCTGTGCTGCACCTTCGTCACCTATGCGCCAACGGCCAACCATCACCTCATGAACACTGTCGCTCTGATTGAGTTGCTCACCTTCCACAGCTACCGCCTGGCGGGCTATGCCGCCCTGCAATGGATGGATGACCCGGCCATTCTGGCCCTCGTGTTCTGCTGACACCCCTGACTCACAATGCTGCCATGACCCAAGCCAAACACCCCACCATCTCTCTCTCGGCCGCCGACTTCAACCCGACGGAAATGTATTTCCTGCTGCGCGACTCGATCGTGCCGCGCCCGATTGCCTGGGTCTCCACCATCAACGCGGCCGGTGAAACCAACCTCGCGCCATTCAGCTTTTTCAACGTGGTGTGCCCCGAGCCGCCCGTGCTGGGCTTCTCCTGTGGGCCGCGTGGCGACAACCATACCAACCCCCTGCGCCTGCCCAAGGACACCTTGCTCAACATCCGCGCCAATGGCGAGTTCGTGATCAACCTGTCGCCCGAAAGTCTGTTCGATGAGATGGTCAAGAGCGCCGAAGGCCTGCCGCATGGCCAGAGTGAGTTCGCCCACACCGGGCTCGTGGAAGTGCCCTCCACCGTGGTGCGCCCACCCCGCGTGGCCGGCACGCCCGTAGCCTATGAATGCAAGGTCTACGACATCCTGGATGTCGGTGCGAACTCCTGGGTCATGGGCAGCGTGGTGCATGTGCATATCGATGAATCCGTCTACGTCGGCACCAAGGGTGAGCAGCGCCACCGCATCGATGTGCTGGAGCATGTAGAGCAACGCCCGATCGGCCGGCTTGGCCGCGCGCACTACGTGCGCCTGCGCGAGATTGAAACCCATCTCCGCAAGGACGGGCCCAACAACTAGGGCTAGCGGCCAGGCCTGGACCGGCTGCTAGCCCTTCAGCACGGTCTGCCCACCCAGATAGGCTTGCAGCACAGAGGGCACGTTTACCGAGCCGTCGGCATTCTGGTAATTCTGGTAGTGCTGGTTTCGGCCCGCTACGCTTAACTTTCACTTCGCGAAAGTGAGCCTGCACTCAAACCAACAGCTTATGCCGGCGCAAGCTCCGACACTCCGCCCATGTAGGGGCGGAGCACGTCCGGAACCTCAACGCTTCCGTCCGCACGCTGATAGTTTTCAAGCACGGCCACCAATGTGCGACCCACGGCCAGGCCCGAACCATTGAGCGTGTGCACCAGCTCGTTCTTGCCCTGGGCGTTCTTGAAACGGGCCTGCAGGCGACGCGCCTGAAAGGCTTCGCAGTTGGAGACCGAGCTGATCTCGCGGTAGGTGTTCTGTGCGGGCAGCCAGACTTCGAGGTCATAGGTCTTGGCGGCGCCAAAACCCATGTCGCCGGTGCAGAGCGACATCACGCGATACGGCAGCCCGAGCTTTTGCAGAATGGCCTCGGCGTGGCGCGTCATCTCTTCCAGTGCCTCGTAGCTTTTCTCGGGGTGCACGATCTGCACCATCTCGACCTTGTCGAACTGGTGCTGGCGAATCATGCCGCGCGTGTCGCGGCCATAGCTGCCGGCCTCGGAGCGAAAGCACGGCGTATGGGCCGTGAGCTTCATCGGCAACTCGGCCTCGGCCACGACGACGTCACGTACAAAGTTGGTCAGCGGCACTTCGCTGGTGGGGATCAGGTAGAGCGCAGCATTGTCCGGCACCGCCTCGCCATCCTGGCCACCCTTCTTGGCGGCGAACAGGTCGCCTTCGAATTTGGGCAACTGACCGGTACCGCGCAGGCTGTCGGCATTGACGATATAGGGCGTGTAGCACTCGGTGTACCCATGCTCCAGCGTCTGCGTGTCGAGCATGAAAGCGGCCAATGCACGGTGCAGCCGCGCAATCTGCCCCTTCATGACGGTGAAGCGTGAGCCCGTGAGCTTGACGCCCATGTCAAAGTCCAGCCCCAGCGGCTCGCCAATGTCCACATGGTCCTTGACAGTGAAGTCATACTTCTTCGGCTCGCCCCAGGTACGCGCCACCACATTGCCCGCTTCGTCCGCACCTACCGGCACACTCTCGTGCGGCAGGTTGGGCACGGCCAGCAGCATGGCCTGCATGTCGGCCTGGATCTGCTCCAGACGCGCGGCCGAGCTGTCCAGTTCGCCCTTGAGCGCATTGACCTCGGCCTTGGCCGCCTCGGCCTCGTCCTTCTTGCCCTGGCCCATGAGCATGCCGATCTGCTTGCTCAGGCTGTTGCGCCTGGACTGCAACTCCTCGGTCCGGGTCTGGATGGTCTTGCGCTCGGCCTCCAGGGTGCGGAAAGCGTCCACATCCAGGAACGCCTGGGGATTTTTCCGCGTTTCCAGCCGCGTGATGACGGAGTCGAGGTCTTTTCGGAGGAGGGTGATGTCTAGCATGGGGATATTGTAGTTTTTTGCTTTGATTCGTTTTGCTGGGGTGGTTTGGTATGGAAACTTTTGTAACCCCCACTCACTCCCCCACCCCTTGAGTACTCGCTCCGCGAGTGCGGATCACAGTCCGGCCACAGGCCCGCAACGGCTGAGCCGTTGTAGAGGGCCCCGCCGGGCGGAAGAGGGAGTCTTTGATTTTGCTTCTGCGCGCTGGTGACGGAATTACGCGGAAAGGTTGCCACCGTGTTTGGCACGGCAAGATTTCAGGGTATGAGTTCCGAGCACTAGAGGCGCGAGGGCATGAATATGTTGATCAGAGCCCCGTTTTTTTGCATTCTCTTTCTCGTTGCTGGCGCGTAGCTGCCAGCCGGAGCCGAACAAGCCGATGTAGAGGGTCTTCCAACAGCTGCTTTGCAATCTTGCCAAGCAGCAGTCGAGACGCCTGCCCCGTAGATGCGTCATCGGATACCAGAAGCAAAATGAAGCTCCCCCTTTCCACCCCGGCGGGGGTGGAAAGGGGGCTGGGGGGATAGGGGGGGAAGAACTCTCCACTAGAAATGCAAGGAGAAGACAAACCCCTTAGATATCACTTCCCCAAAAAACCAAGACTACAGCTTCAAGCCCTTAGGCAAAGGAAACTTCACCGTCTCCTCAATCCCATCCATCGTCCTGATCGACACCGCACCAAACTCCTTGATCCGGTCAATCACCTCACGGACCAGAATGCCAGGAGCCGAGGCACCGGCGGTGAGGCCCACAATCTGCTTGCCTTCAAACCACTGCGGCTGCAGCTCATTGGCGTTGTCCACCATATAACTTTCGGTGCCCAGCTTCTGCGCCACTTCGCGCAGGCGGTTGCTGTTGGAACTGGTGGGGCTGCCCACCACGATCACGATGTCCACCTTGGTGCTCATGATCTTGACGGCATCCTGCCGGTTCTGCGTGGCGTAGCAGATGTCCTGCTGCTTGGGGCTGCGCACCTGCGGGAAACGCGCCTGCACGGCAGCCGTGATGGCCGCGGCATCGTCCATGCTCAGCGTGGTCTGGGTCACCAGTGCGAGCTTCTCGGTCTGCCCGGGCTGCACCCTGGCCACGTCCTCCACATCCTCCACCAGATGGATGCCGCTGTCGAGCTGGCCCATGGTGCCCTCGACCTCAGGGTGGCCCTTGTGGCCGATCATGATGAACTCGTAGCCCTCCTTGTGCAGCTTGGCCACTTCAATGTGCACCTTGGTCACCAGCGGGCAGGTCGCATCAAACACGCTGAAGCCGCGCGCCCTGGCCTCGTCCTGCACCGCCTTGCTCACGCCGTGAGCCGAGAACACCAGCGTGGCGCCCGGCGGCACATCGGCCAGGTCCTCGATGAAGATCGCCCCCTTGGCCTTGAGGTCATTCACCACATAGGTGTTGTGCACGATCTCGTGGCGCACATAGATTGGTGCGCCGAACTTGTGCAGGGCGCGCTCGACGATCTCGATGGCACGGTCCACCCCGGCGCAAAAGCCACGCGGTTCGGCGAGCACGATTTCCTGCAACATCACAGCACTCCGATCAGATGCACTTCAAAGGTCACGGGCTGGCCCGCCAGCGGGTGATTGAAGTCAAGCAGCACACCACCATCCTCGCGCACCCGCAGCACCACGCCGGCAAACTGGCCCTGGCCGTCGGGGGTGGGGAACTGCACCACATCACCCATGCGGTATTGCTCCAGCGGATCCCCCATTTCGGTGAGCACCTTGTGCGCCAGCCACTGCTGCATGTCGGGGTTGCGCTCGCCAAAGGCGGCTCCGGCGGGCAGCTCGAACGTGCTGCGCGTGCCCTCCTCCATGCCGATCAAGCACTGCTCCACCGCCGGCGACAACTCGCCCTGACCCAGCGACAGCGTGGCGGGCTTGTCGTCAAAGGTGTTGATGATGTCGCCGGCCGGGCCGGCCAGCCGGTAATGCAGGGTGAGGAAGGAGCCCGCCTGGACGCGTGTGGGTGCTGAAGTCATATAACTCTCTGTAAACTGCCCTCCATTGTAGAAACCTTCGCTTACGCCTCTGGTCGGCACCGTGCAAGCCCCTTCGACTAAGCTTGGGGCCAACCACAATCATTGCCATGGTGCTCAAAGACCTCCCCCCCGATGCCCGTCCACGTGAGAAGCTGCTGACACGCGGCGCTGCCGCGCTCAGCGACGTCGAGTTGCTGGCGTTGCTGCTGCGCACCGGCATGGCAGGCAAGAATGTGCTGCAACTGGCGCAGGAACTGCTCGACAGCTTTGACGGCATCGCCGGCCTGCTGCATGCCTCGGCCGACGACCTCAAACGCATCAAGGGCCTGGGTGGGCCGGCCAAGCGCGCCGAGCTGGTGGCGGTGCTGGAGCTGTCGCGCCGGGCCCTGGCCCAGCAGTTGAAGGCGCGCACCGTGTTCGACTCGCCGCAGGCCGTCATGCACTACCTGCAGCTGCATCTGTCCGCCAAAAAGCATGAGATTTTTGCCGTGCTGTTTCTGGATACGCAGAACCGTCTGATCGCGATGGAAGAGCTGTTTCGCGGCAGCCTGAGCCAGACCAGTGTCTACCCGCGCGAAGTGGTGCTGCGTGCGTTGCACCACCATGCCGCCGCCGTGGTGCTGGCCCACAACCATCCGAGCGGCACCGTGCAGCCCTCGCGCGCGGACCAGTTGCTCACACAGACGCTAAGCTCGGCGCTGGGTCTGGTCGATGTGCGGGTGCTCGACCATGTGATCGTGGGCGGCGGTGAAACCCTCTCCATGGCACAGAAAGGCCTGCTGTGAAGATCAAAAGCCTGGCCGATCTGAAAGCCGTCAAACGCGAGATCGAGGCGCAGGCACAGCGTCAGGCCCAGGAGGCTGCACAGCTTGCCGAGGCCAGGCGCAGGGCCGAGGCCGAGAAGAACCTGTTTGTCAATGCTGCCGGAGCCGTCCAGCCCTTGCTTGACAAGCGCAGAGCGCTATTGAAAAAAGAGCAGCCAGCCCCCGTCCCTGTGCAGCGCCAGCGTGACGAGCAGGCCGTGCTGAGCGAGGCGATCAGCGACGAATTTGACGTCAGCACCCTGCTGGACACCGATGAGCACCTGAGTTTTCGCCGCCCCGGCATCGGCACGGACGTCACGCGCAAGCTGCGCCGTGGCGACTGGAGCATCCAGCGCCAGCTCGACCTGCATGGCCTGCGCAGCGACGAGGCCCGCGAGGCACTGGGCAAGTTCATCCGCGAGGCCAACAGGCATGGCATCCGCTGCGTGCGCGTGGTGCACGGCAAGGGGCTGGGCTCACCGGGCAAGGCCCCCGTGCTCAAGTCCAAGGTGCACAGCTGGCTGGTACAGAAGAACGAAGTACTGGCCTTCGTGCAGGCCAAGCCCGCGGAAGGTGGGGCGGGTGCCTTGATCGTGCTGCTGCAGCCGGTTGGCTGACGCGCTCGACTTCTTTTCAACTCGGCGTATTGCGCATCCAGTCGGCCGTCTGGAAAAAAGACTCCCGCAGGCGCGCACGCAGCGCGTCATCCACCCCGGTCTCACCCATGGCCTGGTCCATGCAGGCCAGCCACTGGTCCCGCTCCCTGATGCCAATGACGAAGGGCATGTGACGTGCGCGCAGCCGCGGGTGGCCAAAACGCTCGGTGTAGTACTGCGGGCCACCCAGCCAGCCACAGAGAAACCAGAACAAGCGCTCGCGCGCATTGTCGAGGTCGCTGCCATGCACCTGACGCAGGTGCGCGTAGGCCGGCTCCAGATCCATCAAATCGTAAAAGCGCTCGGTCAGTGCCTTGACGCGCTCCTCGCCGCCTATCCACTCAAACGGTGTGCCCGCCGGTGGTTTTTCCTGAATATTCATCATCAAATTGGCCTCTAGCCCTTATCCATATTGCGCAAACAGCTACTATTTTAATAGCATCTGTTTACAGCTACTGTGGTGCGTTGCGCAAGGTCTGCACCACGGACTGGCGCAGAATCTCGCGCAAGGCCCACCAGCCCGCCGCCAGCGCCAGCACCGCGCCCGACACGGCCCCCAGCAAGGGCACCCAGGCGGAGATGGTCCAGTCGAACTCAAACACATAGCGTGCCAGCGCCCAGCCCACAGCACTCGCCACGAGCGAGGCCAGAAAGCCTGCGAGCAGACCCACACCAGCCAGTTCGGCGCGCTGCACCTGACGCAGCAGCGAAGCCCGCGCACCGACCGCACGCATCACCGCAAACTCCTTGGCCCGCTCCTCACGCGTCGCCGTGATGGCGGCAAACAGCACCACCAGCCCGGCGGCCAGCGTGAAGCTGAACAAGAACTCCACCGCACGAATCACCTGCCCGATAACCCGCTGGATCTGGTTCAGCGTGGCCGTCATGTCCACGCTCGTGATGTTGGGGTAAGTGCGCACCAAGGCGTTGTCAAACCCCGGTGCATCAGGCGCCTTGAAGGCGCTCATGAAGGTCGTTGGCACACCAGGGGGCATGGCATCCACCGGGTAGATCGCGAAGAAGTTGGCTCGCATTGAACCCCAGTCCACCTTGCGCAGCGAGGTGATGGTGGAATCCATCTGCACGCCGGCGATGTCATAGCGCAGCTTGTCGCCCAACTTAAGCCCGAGTGTCTTGGCAATGCCGTCCTCGATGCTGATGGCGCCGGCCTCGTTGTCAGTCCAGCGTCCTGCGACCACGGGGTTGTGCGGCGGCCTTGCCGCGCTGTTTGAGAGGTTGAACTCGCGGTCTATCAGGCGCTTGGCCCGGTCGTCCGCGTAGTCATCGGGCGACACGGGCTTGCCATTCACCGCCACCAGACGGCCGCGGATCATCGGGTACCAGTCGTAGTTGCTGACGCCAGCATCCTGCAGCGTCTGCTGGAAGGCCTTGCCCTGCTCCGGCATGACATTGATCACGAAGCGGTTGGGCGCATCGGGCGGCGTGGCCTTTTGCCAGCTGCTGATGAGGTCGGTGCGCAGCAATATCAGCAGCACCAGCGCCAGCAGGCCCACGGCCAGCGCGCTGATCTGCACCACGGCAAACGCGGGGCGGGCCGAGAGTTGGCGCGTGGCCAGCACCAGCCAGCGCGGTGCCGTGGTCTCATTCACACTGCGCCGCAGCAGCTTCACCGCGACCCAGCTCAGGCCGGCAAACAAGACGGTGGCACCGGCAAAGCCCCCCACGGCAATCAGGCCCAGCTTCAAGTCACTGCTGGCAGCCAGCAACAAGGTGGCAAAGCCCGCCACTCCCACACCCAGCACCAGCAGCGAACTCGATTTGAGGTTACCCACGTCCCGGCGGATCACGCGCAGGGGCGGCACCTGCGCCAGCTGCAACACGGGGGGCAGACCGAAAGCGAACAACAGCGTCAGCCCCATGCCCAGACCAAACAGCACCGGCCACAGCGTGGCCGCCGGTAGCGCAGACTCCACCAGCCCGGCCAGCAGCAGCACGAACACGTAGTGCACGGCATAACCCAGGGCCACCCCCAGCAGGCTGGCAAACAGGCCAATGAGCCCGAACTCGAAGGCATAGCTGCGGGCCATGCTGCGCTGGCTCAGGCCCAGCACGCGCAGCATCGCGCAGTCATCCAGGTGCTTGGCGGCAAAGCTGCGCGCCGCCAGCGCCACCGCCACGGCGCTCAGCAAGGCGGCCAGCAGGGCGATCAGGTTCAGGAATTTCTCGGCACGCTCCAGCGTCGCCCCCATCTCGGGCCGGCCGCCCTCCAGCGACTCCAGGCGCACGCCGCGCAGCTCGGAAGACTTCAGCGTTTTGGTCGCCCATTTCACGAAGGCGCTGACCCGCGCCTCCTCGCCCGCCACCGCCATGCGGTAGGTCAGGCGGCTGGCTGGCTGGATCAAGCCGGTGGCCTCAATATCCGCACGGTTGATCATCACGCGTGGCGCGAAATTGATGAAGCCCGCTCCTCTGTCTGGCTCGGTCACGATGATCCGGCTGATGCGAAAGCTCGTGTCGCCCAACAACACCGCCTCGCCCATCTTGAGTCCCAGTGCATCGAGCACCGGGGCATCGACCCAGGCTTCGCCTGGCGCCGGAATCTCCCGCGTCACGGACTCAGGTGAACCCGGTTGTTCGCTGATCTTGAGCTTGCCCCGCAGCGGATAGCCCGGCTCCACCACCTTGAGCGCCACCAGCTTGATCGCACCGCCCTGCGCATCCCCGGCACGCCCCATGGTGGGAAAGCCCAGGGTAGCCACCATCTTGAGCCCCTGCGTGCGGGCCTGCCTGATGAAAGCCTCGGGTGTAGGGTGGTCGCTCGCGATCACCGCGTCGCCCCCCAGCAACTGCCGCGCATCGCGCTTGAGGCCGCCTTGCAACCGGTCCGCAAAGAAGCCCACGGCCGTGAGCGCAGCCACAGCCAGCGTGACCGCCACGATCAGCAGGCGCAACTCACCTGCACGCAGGTCACGCCACAGGGCGTTCCAGCCCAGACGCCAGAAGGGAATGTTCATGGGGCTAGCTTAGGCTATTTTGTTTGGGATGGGTTTTGTGGGGCTAACTTTTGGCTTCTGCCAGCCTTGGCCTTGCTGGCGTGCTTGCGCGCTCTGCCGGATTGCGCTCCGGCTGGCTTGATGGGTGTCGGGGTGTGCGCCCGACAGCGCAGTAACTTTCTTTTGCTTCGCCAAAAGAAAGTCACCAAAGAAAAGGCGAGCCGGATTCGTCGGCCCTTCGCTTCGCTACGGGCACGCTGCGTTGCTCGGGTCAAGCGGGAGGCTCAGAAACTCGCCCTGCGGTCTCAAACATCTTCGCCTCTTGATCCGCTTACCCCTGCGCTACTCGCCTCCTCATAACGGCGGGATACCTATTACCCATCTCGCTCAACCGTTTTACCGGATTTCATGATCTGTTTTTTTCCGCTCACAAGTAGACCAAAGTACATATTATGGTTATAGAACCGGTACTTATAAGAACCAATGGGGAAGAGAAGTGGAGCTCGAAGATTTCATCGATCAGGCACTCAGTCAAATTCTTGCTGGCATTCGCAAGGCCCAAGCGAGAGAAGGTGGCGCATACATTGCCCCAGATGGGGATGGCGGGCACGACTATGCTTCGCACCCTCGACTCTCTTCCAGTGCTCGCCTGAAATCGACTGTCGTTGACTTTGATATTGCAGTGACCGCCGAGGACTCAACCAAGGTTGGCGGCGGCGGTGGACTGAAGGTATTGGGCTTTGGCGCAAAGGTCGAAGGTGACATTACGTCGAAAGAGAGTGTCGCTAGCCGCATTCAGTTCGCTATCCCTCTGCTTCTCCCAAAACCAAACCGCCCATGGCATCTTGAGTTTGGCGAGGACCGGTCAGCATGATCATGCCTACCCACATGAATCGAGCGGCACGGTTCACTCGACTACTGAGGCCGGCGCCAAGGCGCGTTGTGGCCTAACAGATTGGTCTAAAGGATGCCAACGCTTCAGCCGTTGGTGCCCTCTGTGATTGGCACTCCAGCATCGCTTACCTCGGGCTTAAAAATTACGTGTTGAGAAGAGATTCTCGACCGTACAGCCAGAGGATGCAACAAGGACGCGCGACAGCGCGTCCTTGTGGTTTTCGGTATCCGCTCTCCCCCGCCGTTATGAGGAGGCGAGTAGCGCAGGGGCAGACGGATCAGGGCTGGCGTTGTTTGAGCGTAGCGAGTTTAGACA
>JAHIYE010000004.1 GCA_018815325.1 Gammaproteobacteria bacterium
CAGCGCGCATGCCTGCGGCATGGCGCTGGCCCAAGGGCCGCATTAGGACGCCCCCTGCGTCCGCACTGTGTGTCGGACGCCGCCCCTCAAGGGGCTGGCCACGCAAAGCGTAGCCTTGGTTTTGGCGCTTTCGTGCCTGCGCGCGGCTTGGGCATTGAATTTCGCTGTAAAAACGCTATAATCCAAGGCTTTGCTGGCAAAACCCCGCTGCCTGATCAATTTTTAGCGGGGACTCCGCTTGAGGGCCCGATCTTCCCCCGAGCACATTTTCGGAATCCATTACGTAATGACAACTATCCGTGTAAAAGAAAACGAGCCGTTTGACGTGGCTCTGCGCCGTTTCAAGCGCACCATCGAGAAACTGGGCCTTTTGACTGACTTGCGTGCCCGCGAGTTCTACGAGAAGCCCACTGCAGAGCGCAAGCGCAAGAAGGCTGCTGCCGTCAAGCGCAACTACAAGCGCATCCGCTCGATGCAGTTGCCCAAGAAGATGTACTGATCGCGGCAACGCGGTCTGAGGCCTGAAACCTCAAGCATCCAAAACCCGCGCTAGGGACGCCAAGCGCGGGTTTACTTTTTCTGGAGAAAACAATGTCACTCAAAGACCAAATCACCGACGACATGAAGACCGCCATGCGCGCCAAGGACAGCGAGCGCCTGGGCACCATCCGCCTGCTGCTGGCCGCCATGAAACAAAAGGAAGTGGACGAGCGCATCGAGCTGGACGATGTGGCGGTGGTCGCCATCGTCGACAAGCTCATCAAGCAGCGCAAGGACTCGATCACCGCCTTTGTGCAGGCTGCGCGGCAAGACCTTGCCGACAAGGAAGCCAGTGAGCTGAAGGTACTGGAGACCTACCTGCCGCAGCGCCTCTCGGCCGAGGAAGTGGCCGCCGAAGTCAAGGCCATCGTGGCTGAACTCGGCGCCAAGGGTCCGGGCGATATGGGCAAGGTCATGGGTGCGGTGAAGACCCGCCTGGCGGGCAAGGCAGAGATGGGACAGGTATCGGCGGCTGTCAAAGCTGCGCTGGCCGGTTAACTCATTTGCCTGTCACGGGAGTTTCCTTCTTCTGGAGGGGGCTCCCAGTCGCTCGCACCAAGCCTCCCATATTCATGGGAGATGGCCATAAATTGCAAACATTTCGACAAATCTATCTATA
Organism: Gammaproteobacteria bacterium; assembly: GCA_018815325.1. Taxonomy (GTDB): domain Bacteria; phylum Pseudomonadota; class Gammaproteobacteria; order Burkholderiales; family Burkholderiaceae_C; genus JAHIYE01. The sequence continues at coordinate 1,160 of JAHIYE010000004.1, forward strand.
AACTCCGCTCAGTTGCCTGTAGCGGTGCGCATATTTGCACCTGGTACTGAGGAGCTCATAGATGAAACGTCGCTTTTTTTCTGTCCTGACTCTTTCTGCGCTTGCACTGACTGCCAGTCTTGGCAGCACCGCAGCCCTGGCTGAGGAGCGCATCGGCGTGCTGATGCTGCACGGCAAAAACCCGGGCAGCAATACCGACCCCAACTTCAGCCCACTCAAATCGACTTTTGAGCGCGAGGGCTGGCTGGTGAGTTACCCCGATATGCCTTGGTCACGCAGCCGCTACCTGGATGGCAACTGGGACAAGGCCATGGCGGAAATGACGGCACAGGTGAAATCACTGCGCGAAAAAGGGGCTACCAGGATCGTTTTGGTAGGTCACAGCCTGGGCTGCCCGGCTGCACTGAGTTTTGCCGCGCGTGGCGGGGATGTGCAGGCGATGGTGCTGCTCGCACCCGGCCACGTTCCCAAGGGCTACTACACCATTCCGCGCCTCAAAGAAGTACGTGACAGCATTGAAGAAGCGCGTGCGCTGGTGGCCGCAGGCAAGGGCGACTCCAGTGAAAGATTTACAGACATCAATCAGGGCAAGGGGCAGCCGGTGATCACCACGGCAAAGAATTACCTGTCCTATTTCGATCCCTCGTCCGACGCCGAGATGTCGGTCACGGCCCCGCGCGTACCTGCAACGATCCCCGTCATGTCGGTGATTGGTGAGAAGGATCCGATGTTCAAGTCTGTGGGCAGCTACTACGCGGACAGCTTGCCTGCCAACCCCAAAAACCAGTATCTGGAGGTCAAGGGCGGCCACCTGGATACGCCTCGCAACGCCACTGATGATCTGGTGAAATGGATCAAGGTGGCTGCCGCACCTTGATCACAAACGCCCTCGTTTGACCGGTGGCCGGGGACGTCAGCTCCCCGCCACCTTCATGCGGTTGATCAGGATCGAGCCCACGGTCTTGGCGCCGTAGTTGTATTCATCTACTCCCACCGCTTCGATGCCCTTGAGCATGTCTTTCATGTTGCCAGCAATGGTGATCTCCTGCACGGGATAGGCGATACGCCCCTTCTCCACCCAGAAGCCGCTGGCGCCACGCGAGTAGTCGCCGGTGACATAGTTCACGCCCTGCCCCATGAGTTCGGTCACGAACAGGCCGGTACCGAGCTTTTGCAGCATGGCCTCCAGATCGTCCCCCGCACGGGTCAGGCGTGAACACATCTTGAGGTTGTGTGAACCACCCGCGTTGCCGGTGGTCTTCATGCCGAGCTTGCGCGCCGAATAGCTGCCGAGGAAGTAGCCCTGCACACGCCCGGCCTCGACCACGGTACGGGCCTGCACCTTTACCCCCTCTTCGTCGAAGGGCGAACTGCCTTTGCCGCGCCGCACGAACGGGTCTTCCCCGATATCAATGTGTTTGGGCAGCACCTGCTTGCCCAGCGAATCAAGCAGGAAGGAGCTTTTGCGGTACAGCGCACCGCCGCTGATGGCCTGCACAAAAGCCCCGAGCAGGCCTGCGGCCAGTGGCGACTCGAACAGCACAGGGCACTGCGTGGTGGCGATCTTGCGCGCGTTCAGGCGACTCAGCGCGCGCTCGGCAGCGTAGCGCCCGATGGCCTCGGGCGAGGCCAGGTCATCCGCGCAGCGCATGGAGCTGTACCAGGCATCGCGCTGCATGTCGTCACCACGGCCGGCGATGGGCGAGACCGACATGGAATGGCGAGAGCTCGCGTAGCCACCGCGAAAGCCGCGCGTATGGGCACTGAAAAAGTGCGACTGCTGCGCTGACACCCCAGCGCCTTCGCTATTGGTGATGCGCTTGTCGGTCTGCAGCGCGGCCTGCTCACCCACCATGGCGATCTGGGCGGCCTGCTCGCTCGTGATGGCCCAGGGGTGAAACAAGTCCAGGTCCTCGCGGTGGGTGGCGGGCGGCGCAATGTCAGCCGCATCGGGCAGGCTGGCAAACGGGTCTTCCGCCGTGAAGCGTGCGATGTCATAAGCGGCCTGCACCGTCTGCTGAATGGCCGCCTTGGAGAAATCGGAGGTGCTGGCATTGCCCCGGCGCTGGCCGAGGTAAACGGACACGCCGAGCGACTTGTCGCGGTTGCGCTCCACATTCTCCAGCTCACCCTTGCGCACCGACACGCTGAGGCCGCAGCCTTCGGAGGCTTCGGCGCCGGCATCAGTGGCACCGAGCTTTTTGGCGTGTGCCAGGGCGGTGTCCACCAGGTCGGCAAAGAATTCGCGGCTATAGCTGAAGCCGCTGTCCGTACGTGAACCAGGGTGGGAGGAAGAGCGGGCGCTTGAGCGGGTTTGGGCTTTGTTCATATCGGAAGCTATGATACTTGGCTGTGCGGGACCCTTCCCAGCCACCTCCCAATTTTCTTACCATGCCACGCAAACTCAAAAAAGGCTACTACGTCAAAGGCCAGTTCGTCGCCGAGGGCAGCGAACTTGATCTTGAGCTCAAGCGCGAGCTCAAAGGCACTGACACGCAAAGCCGCACCGATCTCAAGCGCGAGAGTACCGAGCTGCAAAAACTCGGCGAGGATCTGCTGACCCTGCGCGCCGACCTGCTGGCCAGGCTGGATCTGTCGGACAAGTTCCGCGATGCGATTGCCGAAGCCAGGCGCATCACCAATTTCGAAGGCAAACGCCGCCAGATGCAGTTCATCGGCAAACTCATGCGTCTGCTGGAGCCCGAGGTGCTGGAGTCGGTGCGGGCAGCCTTGGACGAGCAGCTCAATGGCTCCGCCCACGAGAACATGGTCTTGCACCAGTCCGAGCAATGGCGCGACCGCATGATTGCCGACGACGATGCCGTGGCCGAGTGGATCAACAACTTTCCGCAAACCGACATCCAGCAGCTGCGTACGCTCGTGCGCCAGGCCCGCAAGGATGCGCCACCGAAGGACAGGGCCGCCGAATCAAAAGGTCTTGCGCCACGCCAGGGCCGCTCTTACCGCGAAATTTTCCAGCTGGTGCGTGCGCAACTCTCGGGGGAGAACGACAGCCCCTTGGAGCCGGATGACGAGAACCTCAAACCCTTTGCGTGACGCCTCCGGGTCGCACCAGAAAGTACCAGGATTCACCATGACGGATACCGCAACCCCTTCTTCCTCTCCATCCTCCCCTGACGCCGTCAAGATCGGCATCGTCTCCGTCAGCGACCGTGCCTCCACGGGGGTCTACGAAGACAAGGGCCTGCCGGCACTCAAGGAATGGCTGAGCCGTGCGCTGCAGAACCCCATCAGCTTCGAGCCACGCCTGATCCCCGATGAGCAAGAGCGCATCAGCGCCGCCCTGATCGAGCTCGTGGACGCGGGTTGCTCGCTGGTGTTGACCACGGGCGGCACCGGCCCGGCACTGCGCGATGTGACGCCCGAGGCCACGCTGGCCGTGGCGCACAAGGAGATGCCCGGCTTTGGCGAGCAGATGCGCCAGATCAGCCTGAAATTCGTGCCCACGGCGATCCTCTCGCGTCAGGTGGCGGTGATCCGCGACAAGAGCCTCATCATCAACCTGCCGGGCCAGCCCAAGTCGATCGCCGAAACCCTGGAAGGCCTCAAGGATGCGGACGGCAAATCCCTCGTCTCCGGCATCTTTGCTGCCGTGCCCTATTGTGTGGACCTGATCGGCGGGCCTTACCTGGAAACGAACGACGAGGTCTGCAAGGCCTTCAGGCCGAAGTCGGCGATTCGCCCGCCGCGCACGCCCTAGGGCCAACTGCGCCCCGACCTGCCTGTCATCGCCTGGCGGGGTGCTGCCGTTGCGCCCACTGCGCAGCCTGCGCCACAAGATGTTCACGGAATACCTGGGCAATCGGTGACAGTCGTTTGCCCCTGGGGTAGACGATGTGCCACTGTGATTGAATCGGAAAACCCTGCACATCGAGTACGGTGACGCCTTGTGTCGCCGGCTGCCCGGCCAGGGCATGGACCGAGATCACAGCCACACCCAGATCGCCCGCCACCGCCTCTCGCACGGCCTCATTGCTGCCCAGCTCCAGCCGCAAGTCCGGCGTGAACCGTTGCTTGCGCAAGTGCTCGTCGGTCGCCAGCCGCGTGCCCGAGCCCTGCTCGCGCAGGATGAAGCGAGTCCCACGCAGCGCCTGTACCGGCAGCCCGCGGCGTTTGGCCAGCAGGTGCGACTTGCTGGCAATCAGCACCAGTGGATTGGGTAGAAAAACATCGTCCTGCAGATCGGTATCGGTCGGCGGCCTGGACATGATGTAGAGATCATCCAGGTTTTCGCGCAAACGCCCCACCACACCGTCACGGTTGAGCACCTCCAGCGAGATGTCGATGTCCGGGTACTGGCTGCAAAACTGGCCCAGCATGCGAGGAATGAAATACTTTGCCGTACTCACGACAGCCACCTTGAGCCGGCCGCGCGTCAGCCCCTTGAGTGCGTCGACCCGCTGGCCGAATGCGTCCCACTCGGCGGCCATCAGCCGCGCTGTGCGCGCCAGCTCCAGGCCAGTTTCGGTCAGATGTACGCGCCGTGCCACCACCTCGTACAGCGGCAGCCCCACCGCCTCGGTGACATCGCGCAGTTGCATCGACGCTGTCGGCTGTGTGACGTGCATGGCCCGGGCCGCGCCGCTGACGCTGCCTGTCTCGGCCAGCGCCAGGAAAAGACGCAATTGGCGAAAAGTGACATTCATAGATAAAAATCTATATCAACGTATTCAATTATCGATTTTACTTTAATGCGCGCATTCCCTAGGATTGCTCCAACTGGAGTCAAACCTATGCAAAACCTGCTCGATCCCGCCATCCTCTTCTTCGCCTTTGGCATGTTCGCCGGGGCGCTCAAGTCCAACCTCGAGATACCGCCACCGATCGCGCGCTTTCTTTCCCTTTATCTGCTGATGGCGCTGGGCCTCAAGGGCGGCTTCGCCCTGTCCCATTCAGGCCTCACCGCGGAAGTGGCCATCAGCCTGGGTGCCGCGGTTGCCCTGGCCGTGATCGTTCCCCTGCTGGGCTACCAGGTGCTCAAGCGCGCCGTGGCTCCACTGGATGCGGCCGCCCTCGCCGCCACCTATGGCTCGGTGAGCGCCGTGACCTTTGTCACCGCCACGCAGTTCCTCGAAAACCAGCAGACGGAATTCGGCGGCTACATGGCCGCAGCCATGGCCCTGATGGAGTCGCCCGCCATCGTGATGGCCGTCGTGATGGCCAATGCCCTGCGGCAACGTGTCAACATCAGCGTGACGAGCATGCCTGACGGTACCGCGGCGATGACCGTCCAGAAGGGCGTGGGCATCTGGCCGATCCTGCGCGAATCCTTCACCGACGGCGCCCAGTTGCTGTTGCTCGGTGCGATGGTGATCGGGGTCGTGAGCGGCGACGCGGGCAAGGCGGCGATGCAGCCTTTCTCCGGCGACCTCTTCAAGGGCATGCTCGCCTTCTTCCTGCTCGACATGGGACTGCTAACCGCGCGCAACCTCGCGCAGGTTCGGCAGCAACCCTCCTGGCTGATCGGCTACGCCCTGCTCGCTCCCCTGGTGCATGCTGCGCTGGCCCTGGCCCTGGCCTGGGTGCTGGGCATTTCCGTCGGCAATGCCACGCTGCTGATGGTGCTGGCCGCCAGTGCCTCTTACATCGCCGTACCCGCCGTGCTGCGACATGCCATCCCGGAGGCCCAGCCCGCCCTGTACTTCGGCATGTCGCTAGGTGTCACCTTCCCGTTCAACATCCTGGTCGGCATCCCGCTGTACGCCTCACTGGCACAAATCATCCTGAATTGAACGGACTGCCAGCGCGGTGGTGCACCGGCCTAAGTGCCGCCACGGCGGCTGGCGACCATGCGCCTTGCGATCAGTGCCCCGCCCTAGCTGCTTTTGCTGATAAGCCCGCTGTTCAAGGGACCGATGGCCATCACACAGGCGCTACTTGCCCACCATCTGGTTCAGCTTGGCCGCCTCGAAGTGTTCTTTCCGGGCCGCGTCGTCAGGCACGCAATCGGTGGCAGCCGGATTGGCCGAGAGCTTCTCGATGGCCTGCCACAGCAGCGCAATCTGGTGCTCCTGCGAGGAAGCGTTGTCGATCAGGCCGCGCATGGCCTGGCTCAGCGGGTCAACTTCCTGGGTGATGCCATAGGCCGAGAACTTGCTCTCGGGCGCGGCCACGTCAGGGCTCTCGCCCGTCTTGGAGGGAATGATGCGTGCCGGAATGCCCACCGCCGTGGCACCTGCGGGCACCGGCTTGATAACCACCGCATTGCTGCCAATCTTGGCGCCATCACCCACCAGGAAGCCGCCCAGCACCTTGGCTCCGGCACTCACGACCACGTCTTTTCCCAGCGTAGGATGTCGCTTGGTGCCTTTGTAGAGTGAGGTGCCACCCAGGGTCACGCCCTGGTAGATCGTGCAGCCGTCACCGATCTCGGCCGTCTCGCCCACCACCACGCCCATGGCATGGTCGAAGAACACACGCTCACCGATCACGGCGGCCGGATGGATCTCGATGCCGGTCAACCAGCGCGAGAGGTGCGAGATGAAGCGTCCCAGCCACTTGAATCCGTGCTGCCAGCACCAGTGGGCTCGACGGTGCAGCACCAGCGCATGCAGGCCCGGGTAGCAGGTCAAGGCCTCCCAGCTGCTGCGCGCAGCGGGGTCGCGGTCAAGAATGCACTGGATGTCGGAGCGTAGACGGGTAAACATCGCGCCAGTTTATCCTTTCGAACGCCCAGCCACCTCCAGCATGGCCTTGGCAACACCTCTGAGGATATGGACTTCTTCCTGCGTCACGGCGGCCCGGTTGAAAAGCTGGTTGAGCCGCGGCATCAGCTTCTTGGGTGCAGCCGGATCGAGGAAGCCAATCGCCGTGAGCGACTGCTCCCAGTGCGCCAGCAGGCCCGCAAGCTGCTGCGCATCGGCCAGCACCGCCGGCTCGGTGGCCGCCTGCACCGCATAGCCCCCCAGCGCCAGGCGCCATTCATAGGCGATCACCTGCAGGGCCGCCGCGAGGTTGAGTGAGCCAAAGCCCGGATTGGTGGGGATGCTCAGGGCCACGTGGCAACGGTACACATCCTCATTGCGCATGCCGAAGCGCTCCGAACCAAACAGGAAGGCCATCCCGTCATTAGCCGTCATTTTGGGCTCTGGCCCTTGCTGAATATGCGTGGACAGCTCCCCTTTTGATAGCAAATCAAAATGCTCCCGGGGCGTGCGGGTGGGCGGGCCAAAGTCACGCGGGGTCATGGCGGTGGCGCACAGGTGGCTCATGCCGTCGAGCGCCTCATCGAGCGTATCCACAATGCGGGCATTCGTCAGCACATCGAGGGCACCGCTGGCGCGCTGGATGGTTTCCTCCCGACGCAGCACATTGGCCCAGCGCGGCGCCACCAGCACGAGGTCGCCAAATCCCATGACCTTCATGGCCCGCGCGGCCGCGCCTACATTGCCGGCATGGCTGGTATTGAGGAGGATGAAACGGGTGTTCTGGGGCAAAGTCATGGGGTTTGGCAAGGCCGGGTAAAATCCCCCTATTGTCGCCGCCTGCATCGTCGGGCCCACTTGCACCGCTCTTGAACCGTCGGGACCTGGTTTTACCCAGCCCCGCGAACACTTAACAACTTATGTCGCCCAATCTGCACCCCATGATCAACGTGGCCATCAAGGCCGCCCGCGCCGCTGGTGCCATCATCAACCGCGCCGCCCTCGATGTGGAATCGGTCCGCATCTCGCAAAAACAGATCAATGACTTTGTCACCGAAGTCGATCACGCCAGCGAGCAGACCATCATCGAGATCCTGCTCGAATCCTATCCCGGCCACGGCATCCTGGCCGAGGAATCGGGGCAGGAACATGGGGCCAAAGACTCCGAATTTGTCTGGATCATCGATCCGCTGGACGGCACAACCAACTTCATCCACGGCTTCCCGGTCTATTGCGTGAGCATCGCGCTGGCCGTCAAGGGCAAGATCGAGCAGGCCGTGATTTACGACCCCACACGCAACGACCTGTTCACGGCCACCAAAGGCCGTGGCGCCTACATGAACGACCGTCGACTGCGCGTGTCCAAACGGACCCAGCTCAAGGAATGCCTGATCTCCACCGGCTTCCCTTTCCGTCCGGGCGATAACTTCAACAGCTACTTGGCCATGATGGGCGACGTGATGCAGCGTACTGCCGGCCTGCGCCGCCCCGGTGCCGCCGCGCTGGACCTGGCCTATGTCGCCGCCGGCTTTACCGACGCATTTTTCGAAACCGGCCTGCAGCCCTGGGATGTGGCCGCTGGCTCGCTGCTGGTCACCGAGGCTGGTGGTCTGGTGGGCAACTTCACGGGCGAGTCCAACTTTCTCGAGCAAAAGGAATGCCTGGCTGGCAGCCCACGCATTTATGGTCAGTTGGTGCCCATCCTGGGCAAGTACAGCAAGTTTGCCAGCGCTGGCGAAAAAGCCGCCGTCCGGCAGGCCGCGTCAACCGGCACGCTGAGCCAGAACGGTCCGGCCACGCCCCCCGAAGACGAGGCACCGCGCTGACACGCTGATCGCAGGGCAGGACTCTGCCTCGCGGCTCAGATCACGTAGGGGATGGGTCCGCCACCGGCACTCTGCGGGCTGTCCAGCTGCAGCGCCTCCAGAGGCACCGGATGCCCGAACAGGTAACCCTGGAACACCATGCAGCCGTTGCGTGCCAAAAACTCGCGCTGCCCTGGCGTCTCCACCCCCTCGGCCACCACGGCGAGCTCCATGCTGCGGGCCAGCGCGAGGATGGTACGCACAATGGCGGCATCGTTGGGGTCGGTGAGCACATCGCGGACAAAGGACTGGTCAATCTTGAGCTGATCCAGCGGCAGCCGCTTGAGGTAGCTCAGCGACGAGTAGCCTGTGCCGAAATCGTCCAGCGAGAAGCTCACCCCCAGCGCACGCAGCTGTGACATCTTCGCGATGGCGTCCTCCACGTCGCTGAGCAACAGGCTTTCGGTGAGTTCGAGTTTGAGGCGGAACGGGTTGGCACCGGTCGTACGCAACAACTCCTCCACCTGCTCGGCAAAGTCGGACTGACGAAACTGGCGCGCGCTGACATTGACCGCCATGCTCAGCCGGCTGGTCTGTGGCTGCCGGCTCCAGACCACCAGCAGTTCGCAAGCGGTTCGCAGCACCCACTCGCCCAGCGGCAGGATCAGCCCGGTCTGCTCCGCCATGGGGATGAACTCCATGGGTGGGACCAGGCCGCGCTCAGGATGCTGCCAGCGCACCAGCGCTTCGACACCGATCTTGCTGCCGGCAGCATCGACCACCGGCTGGTAATGCAGCAGCAACTCCTTGCGGCTCAATCCCTTGCGCAGATCGGCCTCCAGGCTCGCGCGAGCCGAGACGGCGGCCTGCATCACAGGGTCGAAGAAACGCATCGTGTTGCGCCCTGCCGCCTTGGCCTGGTACATGGCCAGGTCGGCGCGCTTGAGCAACTCATCCACGTTCTGCAACTGCTCGTGAAACAGGGTGATGCCGATACTGGGCGTGCTGTGGTGCGGCACGCCCAGCAACTCGAAATCCTGGTTCAGTGCTTCCAGCACCTTGCGGGCCACCAGTTCGGCCTGGGCCGCCGCACGCGCATCCACCGGGCTGAGCTCGTCGAGCATGACCACGAACTCGTCCCCCCCCAGGCGGGCGACCGTGTCGGCCTCGCGCACACAGCCACGCAAGCGGGTCGCGACCTGCTGCAGCAGCAGGTCACCCACGTCATGGCCCCGGGTGTCGTTGAGGTCCTTGAAATTGTCCAGATCGATGAACAGCAACGCGCCGCGGTTGCGGCTGCGCGTGGCAATGGCCAGGGCCTTTTGCAAACGGTCGGTGAGCATGCGCCGGTTGGGCAGGCCGGTGAGCTCGTCGAAGAAAGCCAGCCGCTCGATTTTCATGGCGGCCAGTTTGCTCCCGGTGATGTTGCGGCCTACACCCCGATACCCCTTGAAAACCCCTGTCGTATCAAAAATGGGCTCGCCGTCTATGGACACCCAGAGCTTGCTGCCGTCCGTGGTAGCGCGCTCCATCTCGAAGTTGCGGAACACCTGGTGCGCATTCAGGGCCTTGCGATGCTCCTGCCACTGCGCTTCGGTCACGTTGTAGGTCTGCAGCTCCCAGCGCGTCATGCCGACATCGGCAACGTCCGCCATGCCCAGCCGGGACTGCTCACTGCCCTCGATGCGCACAAAACGGAACTGCTCATCCTGCTCCCAGTACCAGTCGGACGACAGGTTGGTGAGGCTGCGAAAACGCGCCTCGCTCTCGCGCAAGGCCGCCTGCGCGCTGAAGAAGTCCGTCATGTCGATGTAGGTGTGCACCATGCCACCATCTGCCAGGGCCTTGCTGCGCACTTCCAGCATGCGGCCGTCCCGCGTGCGGTGCATATAGCCGTCGGGGGCTTTGCCCTCCCTGGAAACGAGGGCTAGCCGGCAGTAGTCTTGGCCTGCCGTATCAAGCAACTCCAGGTTCTCGCCGAAGTCACCCCGCTCGCTCTGAAAGCGGATCAGCTCGCTGATCGTGGGCTGCTGGCGCAACAGGGATTCGGGCAAATCCAGCATGGCCAGGAAGCGCTGGTTGTAGAGGGTGATGCGACCATCCGCATTTTGCTGGGACAGGCCATGGGGCATGCTGTCGAGCGCCATTTCCAGGGCCTGGGCTTTCTGCTCCAGCAGGGTGCGGGCGCGCTCCAGTTCAGTCTCCACCCGGCGGCGCTCGGCATCGCTGCGCCTGGCCTGAACCAGCTGGCCGATGGTGTTGCACAACGGATCGAGGAAATCCACATCGGCCTGGCTATAGCCGCCAGGCCGGTCGGCCAGTCCGACCACGGCGACCAGTTCGCCATCGTTGTGCACCGGTATGCCAAGAAAGGCCTGCAGCATGCCACAGGTCTGGCTATCTGCCTGCCAGCGCACATCCTGTGCCGGCTCATTCACGATAACGGGCTCGCCCAATGCCATGGTCGCGCCCAACAGGGTCTTGTGGTCTGCCCTGATGCGCTGACCGATCGCCAGCGTCAAGCGCTGACGGCCCGCAGCATCCGTGCGGGTCTGCCCGGCCACGGTCTGAATCGTCATGCGGGGCTGCAGGCCGGCGTCAAAGTGCACCTCGGCCACAAAACCGCAGTGGCTTTGCGTGATGCCCAACAGGTCCCGCAGCACACCGTCGAAGACGGTGGCGGCATCAATGGAGGTGATGAACAGGCCTTGCGCCCGGCTGATCGCCTGCAACATGCCGTGCTGGCGCCCGGCGGCCTCCATCGCCAGCCGGGACTCAGTGATGTCCATGAAGGTACCCAGCATGCGCAGAGCCTTGCCGCTTGCATCACGCTCCACCACCCGGCCACGGCTCCTGACCCAGATCCAGCGGTCCGTCTTCTTATGGTGCAACCGGTATTCGCAGGTGTACTCAGGTACCCGGTTGTCAATATGGGCCTGGTTGGCAGCCATCACCCGGAGCCAGTCATCGGGATGCACCAGCCCTTGCCAGACCTCGGCGGACAGCACGTTATCCATCGAGTCATAGCCCAGGATGGCTTTCCAGCGCTCGTTGACGATCATGCTGCCGGTGAGCAGGTGCCGCTCCCACAGCGCCTGGCCAGCGCCGTCGAGCGCAATTTCAAAGCGCTCCAGGCTGTTGCGCAACTGCCGCGCCATCTCGTTCTCGCGTATCGCCAGCTCGACCCGCAAGGCCAGCGTGGCGACATAACTCAGGGCAGCATCCTGCACGAGGTAATGGACAAAGCCTTGGCGCATCGCCTGTGCCGCCACCGGTTCGGCACCCGGTTTGACACACAGGATCACGGCCCGGCCCGCCAGCACGGAGACCAGATCGAAGGCGGCACCATCGCTCAGGAAGTCGCTCACCAGCACCGCATCGAAATCACCATGCTCCAGCAAGCGACGCGCCTGCGCCACGGTTGAGGCCAGCTCGATGCGCCAGTCCGCCCGCTGATCTGCCATGCCTTCGGCAGATGCACTGGCGTGAACCACATCACTTTCGACCAGAAGTACTGACAAGGTCATGCGCTCTATTCAATCCCCAGAAAATCATTAGCCTTGGACTGTACCGTCACTTTCCGACCTGTCGCTGACAGGCGTGACATGTACACCACACTCTGGGCCGGCCCTGCATACACCCAGGCCTGCCCAGCGAGCCCGCTAAGCCACGGACAGCGGACCCTGCAGCAAATCTTGCACGGGCGCGGGTCGTCCAAACAGATAACCCTGAAACACCTCGCAGCCATGGCGCAACAGGTAGTCTCTCTGCTCGCGGGTCTCCACCCCTTCAGCCACCACGGTAAAGCCCAGGCTCTTGCCCAGCGCCAGAATGGTCTGCACGATGGCCGCATCATTGGGGTCGCTCAGTACGTCGCGCACAAAAGACTGGTCGATCTTGAGCTGCTCCAGCGGCAGCCGCTTGAGGTAACCCAGCGATGAGTAGCCGGTGCCGAAATCATCCAGCGAGAAACTGAATCCCAGGACCCTGAGCTCGCCCATCTTGCGGATCGCGTCCTCCACGTCGTTGAGCAGCATGCTCTCGGTGAGCTCCAGCTTGAGCAAGTGGGGGTTGGCACCGGTTTGATCCAGAATCGTGATCACCTGCAGCACAAAATCGGGGTGACGGAACTGCCGCGCACTCACATTCACGGCAATGAACAAGCCGGCGCGCTCGGGCTCACTGGCCCAGAGCGCCTGCTGACGGCAGGCCATCAGCAAGACCCACTGGCCCAAGGGCTCGATCAGGCCACTCTGCTCGGCCATGGGAATGAAGTCTGCCGGCGAGATCAGCCCGTGGGCGGGATGCTGCCAGCGCACCAGCGCCTCCGCGCCCAGCACATTGCCACCGGCATCCACCACAGGCTGGTAATGCAGCAGCAACTCATCACACTGCAGGCCCTGGCGCAGGTCCGACTCCAGCGCAATCCGCGTGGCCACCACAGCCTGCATCTGCGGATCAAAGAAGCGCACGGTGTTGCGACCCGCCGCCTTGGCCTCGTACATGGCCAGGTCCGCTCGCTTGAGCAACTCATCAACACTCGTGGAAGCGTCACTGAACATGGTGACGCCGATGCTGGGCGTGCTGTAGTGCTGCTTGCCTTGCAGCGTATAGACCTGGTTCAGCGAAGCCAGGATTTTCTCGGCCACGCCCTCCACCTGAACGACGGCCTCCTCCGGCAACCCGCTCAGGCCTTCGAGCATGACCACGAACTCGTCGCCACCGAAACGCGCCACCGTATCCCCCTCACGCACACAGGTCGCCAGACGCCGGCTCACCTGTTGCAGCAGTTCATCCCCTACGTCGTGACCGGACGAGTCGTTGAGGTCCTTGAAGTTGTCCAGATCGATGAACAGCAAAGCCCCTTGTCCGGGTCTACGCCGGCTCTGGACCAGCGCCTTGTTCAGGCGGTCCAGCAGCAGGCTGCGGTTGGGCAGGCCGGTCAGCCCGTCGTAATAGGCCAGCCGCTGGATTTCTGCCTCATTGCGCTTGCGCTGGGTGATGTCCCGAATAAACGCGCAGTTGAGCTCCTGATCGCCAAAGCGGACAAAGTTCGCGACCACCTCGACCGGGAAATGTTTGCCGCTCTTGGTGCAATGCTGGGTCTCGAAGGTCAGCGAGCCTTTGTCGCGCAGTTCGGCGAAATGGCTGTCCCAGGTAAGCCGGTCGTACTTGCCGTTGATGTCGGAGATGGACATCCTGAGCAGCTCTTCGCGACTGTAGCCGAGCGAGACACAGGAAGCTTCGTTCACATCCACGATCCGGGCATCGGGGGTGATCCACAGCATCGCGTCAGAGGTCCGCTCCACCCCCACCCGGGTCAGCGTCAAGGCGGCCTGGGCATATTTGCGGTCATTGATGTCGGTCAGGCTGCCGTAGGCCAGCACCGTGCCATCGGCTTCGCGTTCGGGTACGGCATTGCCCCAGTACCACCGTGTCACACCATCGGCGCAGATAACGCGAAACTCGTGACTCCAGGGTGTCATGTCGTGCAGCGCCTGCTTGATCGATTGGATCATCGCGGCACGGTCATCCCGATGGATCGCAGAAATAATCCGGCCAGAGCCGTCACGCGCCTCCTCGGGCGTGATGCCGAAGATGTCCTTGACGGGATCACTCACGAAGGACAGGCCCGAGCTGCCATCAGGCCGCACCGTGAACTGGAACACCATCCCCGGCACCCTGCTCGTGATCTTCTGGATGAAGGCCAGGCGCTCGCTCAACACCGCGGTCACTTCCCGCTCGGCCGTGATGTCCTGCACCACGCCGAAATCCACCATGGTGCCGTCGATTCGGTGCTGGCGGCGCATGCGCGAGCGCAGCCATCGCAGGGTCCCATCCGAATGCCGCCAGCGGTATTCGACCATGGCGCCGTCCATGCGCTGACGGGCCTCATGGAAAATGTGGGCGTCTTCCTCGTAAAGCCCCTGGCGTGCCACTGCCAGCGGCATGTAGAGCTCCGGTTTGATGCCGGCAATGTCGCTCAACCCCTGTGACCAGTGAACGTGTTGACCGTCTTCGCTCGCAATCCAGTGCCCGACCCGCGCAATGGCTTCGGTGAGCTCGAACAACTGCACCTGCTGGCTCAGCTTTTCATTGGCCGCATACAAGGCGGACTCGCCCCTACGCTGGTCCTGCTGCGCCTGCCGCTCGGCCGTGATGTCCTTGAGGTACATCAGGATGTGTGGCTCGCCCTCGACATCAATCAGCGAGCCATTGAAGCGGAACAGGTGCTGGCGGTGCCCCTGAATCGTCATCGGCGACTCATGGTCACGCACACGGCCCTGTGCAACCAGCGGTGCAATCAGCGCCTCGCGCACCATGTTGTCGGGCCAGAAGCCGCGCGCCACCACGGTGCGCCCCAGCAACTCGGCCCGGGGATAGCCCGTGACGTTGAGGAACTCCTGGTTCACGTCCACGATAAGACCGTCGCGCAAACGGGTCAGCGAGATGGCCTCCGGGCTTTCGTTGAAGGCCACCGCGAACATGCGCTCCGACAGGCGCCGTTCGTTCTCGGCCACGAAGACCTGGGTGGAATCAGCCACCTTGAGGGCGATGCGTCCTGGCCCGACCTGGAAGCCAAAGAACATGTAGGCCCGCTTGGGCTGCCCGCGCACGTTGACAACGTGATTGCGCTCCACCGTGCCACCCTGTCGTGCCACCTCGCGCATCGCCTGCAGGACGCTGGTGTCCGCCAGACCAGGAAACAGCGCTTCTATCGGACGGCCAAACGGTGGGGCAGCTTCGAACTGCAGCAAACGCGCCCCTGCCGGCGTACAGGCCACAAATTCCAGCGTCCCGTCATCTCCGAGTTCGAACTCGAACGTCCCCAGCCTCCCCTGAGAGGCCTTGACCACATCCTGCAGCCGTCGCTCGGCCTCATGCAGGGCGTCATGGTGCCGCGGTAGCTCGGATTTGTCGGATGCAACGGACATGCAGGGTTAATCTTCGAGTGTTGCCATCAAAAAACGCCAGGGCAAACCAGACTGATGCTAACGGTTTTTCCCAGCCATCATGCGGCCTGGCGCCATTCCGGACGCCGCTGGACGGCTGTACTGCCTGATTGTTGGCATGCACCAACAGTTTGAACGCCCTGGCAAGCCCTAGAATGGCTCCCTTGGCCGCATCCAGCGTTCGCACGGACCCACGGCCCCAGCCCATTCACCCATGACTGCCAACCCCGAACTCGACCGTCACACCCCCATGATGCAGCAGTACCTCGGCCTCAAGGCCGGGCACCCTGACACGCTGCTGTTCTATCGCATGGGCGACTTCTACGAGCTGTTTTTCGACGATGCCGAAAAGGCCGCCCGCCTGCTCGACATCACACTGACCCAGCGCGGCCAGTCGGCCGGCCAGCCTGTGGTCATGGCCGGCGTGCCCTTTCATGCGATGGAGGGCTACCTGGCGCGCCTCATCAAGCACGGCGAGTCGGTGGCTATCTGCGAACAGGTGGGCGAGGTCGGCGCCGCCAAGGGTCCGGTCGAACGCAAGGTGGTGCGTGTGGTCACCCCCGGCACGCTGACCGACAGCGAACTGCTCAGCGACAAGAGTGAATCCATGTTGCTGGCCGTCCACCAGGGCCCGCGCAACAGTTGTGGCCTGGCCTGGCTCAGCGTCACGCAGGGCGAGGTGAATCTGGCCGAATGCGCACCGGATGAGTTGGCCGAGTGGGTGGCCCGTGTGGCGCCCGGTGAACTCGTCTACAGCGCGGATGCCACCGCCAGCTTTGAGCAGCGCCTCAGGGCCCTGCGCCAGTCCACCTCTTTCACACTCACCGTGCGCCCCGAATGGCAGTTTGATGCTGCGCTGGGCAGTGCCACGCTGCTTGCACAACTCAAGGCCGCCAGCCTGATCTCATGGGGCGCGCAGGACCTGCCCCAGGCCCATGCCGCTGCTGCAGCTCTTCTGGCCTATGCCGAACACACCCAGGGCCGGGCCCTCACCCATGTGCACAGCGTGCGCGTGCAGCGCAACGACGAGCTCATCGACCTGCCGCAGACCACGCGGCGCAACCTGGAGCTGGTGCAGACCCTGCGCGGCGAGGATTCGCCCACGCTGTTCTCCCTGCTCGACACCTGCATGACCGGCATGGGCAGCCGGCTGCTCAAGCACTGGCTGCTGGCGCCCCAGCGCGAGCGCGGCGCGGCCCAGCAGCGCCTGGACGCCATCACCGAACTGCGTAGCGGCAGCTGGCAGACCCTGCGCAGCCAGCTCAAGGGCAGTTCGGACGTGGAACGCATCACGGCACGCATTGCACTGCGCCAGGTGCGCCCGCGTGAACTCGTCGCCCTTCAACTGACGCTACAAAAAACAGAGCTGCTTGCACCCATGCTGCAAGGGCCAGACGCTCTTTTGAGCAAGATTTCCGAAGACCTGATGGCGCCACCCGGCTGCGCCGGGCTGCTGCTGCGTGCCATCGCGCCCGAGCCCGCAGCGCTGGTGCGTGACGGCGGCGTGATCGCCACCGGCTTCGACGCCGAACTCGACGAGCTGCGCGCCATCCAGACCAACTGCGACGACTTCCTGCTGCAGCTGGAGCAGCGTGAGAAAGCGCGCACCGGTATCGCCAACCTGCGTGTGCAGTTCAACAAGGTGCACGGCTTCTACATCGAGGTCACGCAGGGCCAGATCGACAAGGTGCCCGACGACTACCGGCGCCGCCAGACCCTGAAGAACGCCGAGCGCTTCATCACGCCCGAACTCAAGGCCTTTGAAGACAAGGCACTCTCGGCCCAGGAGCGCGCCCTGGCGCGCGAGAAATGGCTGTTCGAGCAGGTGCTGGACCAGCTGCAGCCCCATGTGCCCGCGCTCACCCGCGTGGCCCGTGCGCTGGCTTCGCTCGATGTGCTGTGCGCGCTGGCCGAGCGTTCGCTCACGCTCGACTGGTGCGCGCCACAGTTCAGCAAAGAGCCCTGCATCGACATCACGGCTGGCCGTCACCCCGTGGTGCAGGCGCGGCTGGCCGAGCTGAGCGGGCAGGGAGGGCCCTCCGGTAGCCGCGCCTTCATTGCCAACGACACCCGCATGGGCCCCAAGGCCCGCATGCAGATCATCACCGGCCCCAACATGGGCGGTAAATCCACCTACATGCGCCAGGTCGCCATCATCGTGCTGCTGGCCTCGGTGGGCAGCTTCGTGCCGGCCTCAGCCTGCCGCCTGGGCCCGATCGATGCCATCCACACCCGCATCGGCGCGGCCGATGACCTGGCCAATGCACAGTCCACCTTCATGCTGGAGATGACCGATGCCGCGCAGATACTGCACACTGCCAGCGCGAACTCGCTGGTGCTGATGGACGAGATCGGCCGTGGCACCTCCACCTTCGACGGCCTCGCGCTGGCTGCTGCCATCGCCACGCAACTGCACGACAAGACCCAGGCCTTCACGCTGTTCGCCACGCACTACTTCGAACTCACCGAGTTCCCGGCCAGCCACCATGCCGCGCTCAACGTGCATGTGAGTGCGGCCGAATCGGGCCACGACATCGTGTTCCTGCACGAGATTCAGGCCGGGCCTGCGAGTCGCAGCTATGGCATCCAGGTGGCACGGCTGGCCGGCATGCCCACCGCCGTGGTCAACCACGCTCGCCACGGCCTGCAGGCGCTGGAGGCCAAGGCCGGTGAAACCCATGCCCAGGTCGATCTGTTTGCCGCGCCACCGGTGGAAGAAAAAACCGCCAGCAGTGCCGTTGAGGCCAGTCTGGCCGAGATCGACCCCGACGCCCTGAGCCCGCGTGAAGCCCTCGATGCGCTCTATGCGCTCAAGAAGCTCTCTCAGCGCGATACTTCCTGAATACAACCCTGAGTTCACGCTCCGAGATTTTCTGAAAGCACCATGCCCCTCGTCATCTTCACCCACGGCAACAGCTTTCCTGGCAGCACCTACCGTTTTTTGCTGGACCGTTTGCGCGAGCGCGGCTTCCAGGTCGAGGTCATCGACAAGGTCGGCCACGACGAGCGCTACCCTGTCAGCAGCAACTGGCCGCATCTGGTGCAGCAGGTCGCTGACTTCACGCGCCAGCATGTTGAAAAAACCGGTGAGCCCGCCTTTCTGGTCGGCCACTCGCTGGGCGGCTTTCTCAGCCTGATGGCCGCGGCGCGTCACCCCGTACTGGCACGCGGCGTGCTGCTGCTGGACTCGCCCGTGCTTGGCGGCTGGCGCGCCACCACGCTGGGCATGGCCAAGACCACGCAGCTCATCGGCTCGATCTCGCCCGGGGCCGTCAGCCGCAAGCGCCGCAACAGCTGGGCCAGCAAGGAAGAGGCGCTGGCCCACTTCCAGCACAAGAAGGCGTTTTCACGCTGGCACCCCCAGGCGCTGCTCGACTATGTGGAGCTCGGCATGCACGACGAGGACGGCAAACGCGTGCTGAGCTTCGACCGGGATGTGGAGACCAAAATCTACAACACCCTGCCCCATAACCTGGACCGGCTGCTGCTGCGTCACCCGCTGCAATGCCCGGTGTCTTTCATTGGCGGTATCGACTCGGCGGAGATGCGGCAGGTCGGCATGACGATGACGCGCAAGGTCACCGAAGGCCGCATCATGATGCTCGACGGCAGCCACCTGTTCCCGATGGAGCAGCCACTGGCTACCGCTGCGGCCATCGAGGCTTCGTTACTGAACCTGCAGCGCGTGAGCCAAACTTAAGCGCAACGAGCCGGCATTCAGCCGTGCCACTGCACCACGCCGCTCCAAGACGTGGCCAGCACCAAGATGCCGAAGGCAATGCGGTACCAGGCGAAAGGCACGAAGTTGTGGGTGGAGATGTAGCGCAGCAGCCAGCGCACGCACAGCCAGGCGCTGAGGAACGAGAACAGCAGCCCCACCATGAACAGCGGCAGGTCTGCCATGGAGAGCAGCGCGCGTTCCTTGTACAGGCTGTACACACCCGCGCCGATCAGTGTAGGGATGGCGAGAAAGAACGAGAAGTCGGTCGCCGCGCGGCGCGACAGGCCCAGCAGCATGCCGCCGATGATGGTGGCGCCGCTGCGGCTGGTGCCCGGGATCATGGCCAGGCACTGCACCAGCCCGACCTTGAGCGCATCCATTGCCGTCATGCTGTCCACGTTCTGGATGCGTGCCTCGCTTTGCGGGCGCTTCTCAGCCCACAGGATGATGAAGCCACCAATGATGAAGGTGCTGGCCACCACCACCGGGGTGAACAGGTGCGCCTTGATGGCCTTGCCAAACAGCAGGCCCAGCACCACGGCAGGCAGGAAGGCAATCAGCACGTTAAGCGAGAAACGCTGCGCCGCCTGCTCGCGCGGCAGGGCCACCACGGTGTCGCGGATCTTCTGCCAATAGACGATGATCACCGCGAAGATGGCCCCGGTCTGGATCGCGATGTCAAACACCTTGGCCTTGTCGTCGTCAAAACCGAGCAAGGCGCCGGCCAGGATCAGATGCCCCGTGGATGAAATGGGCAGGAACTCGGTCAGCCCCTCGACCACGCCCATGATGGCGGCCTTGATCAGCAATGCAATATCCACGTGTTCTCCTCTTAAGACGGTGAATTATCGCTGCGGTTCGCCATGGCCTGGCCGCGCAGGCATGACGATGGCCATCATCCGCTAGTCGTCACCGCTGGGCTCATGGAATACAGCGTCCACGACGGACTGGCTTCTGCCAGCCAGTGCAAACCTCAGCTCAGGCGCAGATCAGGGATGCGGGCCCCAGGGCGCGGCCAGCAGCAGCTGGTTGGCCTGCGATTTGAGCAGGGGGCGCAGCTGGGCCGCGAAGGCCATGAAGTCCTTGTCCTCGAACAGGCGCTGCCAGTGGGCACGGCGGTCCTCATCGTTCTCGAAACGCCAGAGGTGGATGAGCTGGTGCAGCTCGCCCGTGTCCGAGGTGAAGTAGCCAATCAGCTTCTTCGAGAAGCCTCCGGCTTCCAGCGCCGGCCAACCGAGGTTTTTGTACAGGCTGACGACTTCGGACATCTTGCCTACCGTGACGCTGTAGGTTCGTTTCTCGTAGATGACAGGCATGGCATGGTCTCCGGTTTTGCTGTTTTTGGGTTGATTCCAGCCAGGGTTGCTCCCAGGCCGTTGTACGGATTAGTTGGGCGAGAAGCCTTCGTCCAGTTTGCTGATGGTCAGGATCACATCACGTACCTTGAAGGGTTTGAGCAGGATGCGGCGCACCATATACTTGCCCAGTTTATTCGCCAACTCCACGCCGCACTCGGTGGCCGTGACAGCCACGGGAACCTCGGAGGGCGACCTGTATCTGCCAATGCGCAGATTCTGCAGCAGCGCCAGCGCCTGGGCTTCGTCGTTGAGCGAGATGATCACGCCGCTGAAAACCTGCTGTTCCAGCAACTGCTGTGCAGCCCGAATATTGGTAGCCAGTTTCACCCGGGACAGCTTTAATTCTCGCGCTGTCGCCACAATGATTCCCCCCACCATCGCCGACTGCTCCACGACCAGAATTTCGCCCAGAGAAGACGAAGCACTGAACGGTGCCGTCATGGGTGATCTCCCTTACGCAACAACTCCTCCACCGCCAGGTCACGCAATGCGCTCAGGATCGCCAGCCCGATTTCATCCATCTCGCGCGGCCGGAAATCATAAACACACAGCGTGCCCACGTTTTGTCCCCCTGGCAGCTTGAGCGGGGCACCCGCATAAAACCGAAGGTGCGGCGCCTGGGCCACATTGGGGTTGTCAAAAAAACGCTGATCAGCCAGCGTATCCGGCACCACCGTGGGCTCGTCCACCAGGATGGCGTGGCCGCAGAAAGAATCCCGTCGAGTGCCTTCGCGAATGTCGATGCCGACAATCGCCTTGTACCAGTTGCGGTCTGTATCCACCAGAGAGATGGCCGACAGCGGCATATCAAACTCCTGTGCGGCAAACGCCACGATGCGGTCAAAGCGCTCCTCGGGCGGGGTGTTCAAGATGAGCAGTTCCCGGAGTGCCGCGAGGCGGTCTTCTTCATTGCTGGGCAGAGGGGGCGCAATCATGGGGGGTTCCTTGGTAGCCGCTCCGAATGGAATCGGACATCGAGGTTGCCAAAAAGTCATGACCTTTCTGGGCCTTGAGATGCTCTCATCTTATCGGGCTATCGGTGCTGTGGACTTCACTTATGCAAGTCTGTGAGACAAGGGCAGTATATTCAGTTCAGTGAAAGTCATCAGCCTGGAGGGCGCCTTGCGAGAGTGAAAATAGACACCCGTGAAACCCTGCCTCTGACGCCGTGAGGCGTGGCCTTGATTTTCTTTTCCAGCTTCCTCGTCAAACCTTCGGCCTCTCCATGTCCTGCGTCTTTTATTCCTTGCCGGCAACCCCATGACGCATGCGGTAGCCCGTCTGCGCGAGGCACGCATGGCCCGTAGTGCCAAGCCCTTTATCGCCCGTGGTTCGCGTGCACCACGTTGCACCCACTGCAGGGTGATCTTCAGTCACTGCCTGTGTGCCCTGCGCCCTCAGGTTGCGACGCAGGCTGGCATGTGCCTGATCATGTGCGACATCGAGCCGCTCAAACCCACCAATACCGGCTGGTTGATCGCCGACGTCGTGCAGGACACCTTCGCCTTCGGCTGGGCCCGCACCGAGGTGGACCCTCGCCTGCTGGCCCTGCTGGCCGACCCGCAGTGGGACCCGTATGTGGTGTTCCCCGGGGAGTTTTCCACCACCGAGCGCGTCGTGACCGAGGTGCAAACCCGGCCCGGAAAACGGCCGCTGTTCGTGCTGCTCGATGCCACGTGGCCCGAAGCCTGCAAGATGTTTCGCAAAAGCCCTTACCTCAACCACCTGCCGGTGCTGAGCCTGACGCCCGAGAAACTCTCGCGCTACCGCCTGCGCCGCTCGAAACGCGATGAGCACCTGTGCACCTCGGAGGTGGGCGCCCTGTGCATGGCCCTGGCCGGTGAGCAGCACGCCGCCGACACGCTGGACGCTTACCTGGACGTGTTCACCAGCCACTACCTGAATGCCAAACTGACCAAGCCCATGGATTTTGAGGACGCCGCCCATCAGCGCTTGCGCTCGCTCGCGGGGCCTGCGCAATTCAGATAGGCAGATAGACGAATCGCAGCCGGGGCTGCAACCCGCCCCGCATCACTCGTACCTGAGCGCCTGAATCGGCAGCAGCTTCGAGGCCCGCCGTGCCGGGTAGAAGCCGAAGAACACCCCCACAAAGGCCGAGAAGCCCACCGCCAGTGCGATCGAGGCCGCACTCATGCTGACCTGCCAGCCCGCAAAGCTGCCCACGGCCCAGGTGGCCAGCGCGCCGAGCAGCACGCCGATGGCGCCGCCGATCAGGCTCAGCGTCACCGCCTCGATCAGGAACTGCGAGAGGATGTCGCGTCCGCGCGCACCCACCGCCATGCGCAGGCCGATCTCGCGGGTACGCTCGGTCACGCTTACCAGCATGATGTTCATGATGCCGATGCCGCCGATGATCAGGCTGATGCCTGCCACCGCCGCCAGCAGCAGCGTCATGATGCGGCTCGACTCCTCCTGCGCCTGCAGGATTTCGGTGAGGTTGCGCACATTGAAGGGGTCATCCACCCCCACCGGCACCTTGAAGCGCTGGCGCAGCAGGTCCTTGATGTTCTCCTCCACCGCCTTCATGCTCTGGCCCTCGCGCACCTTGACCATGATCGTGCCCACACGCTTGAGCCGGCTGGTGGCGTCGCCCCCCCAGATGCGGTTGCGCAGCGTGCTGATGGGCATCATGAGCACATCGTCCTGGTCCTGCCCCATCGAGTTCTGGCCCTTGGTGGCGAGCACGCCGATGATCTTCATCGGCACACCGCGCACCCGCACGATCTGGTCCACCGGGTCCTGTTCGCCGAACAGCTCGCGCGCCGCGGTGGCACCCAGCCAGGCCACCTTGGCCGAGCCCGCCATTTCGGCCGCATCAAAGGGGCGCCCGGCCATCAGGCCCCAGTCGCGCGCCTCCAGGTAATCATTGGTCACGCCATAGATCGTGGTGCCCCAATTGCTGTTGCCGCCCACCAGCTGGCCACTCGTGCGCGACACCGGTGCCGCCACCTGCACTTCGGGAATCTCGATAGCCATCGCCAGCGCGTCCTCCTCGGTCAGGCGCTGGCGGGTTTGCGCGCCCAGGCGCACGCCGGCCTGCGACACGCCGCCGGGCACCACCAGCATGATGTTGGAGCCCAGGCCCTTCATCTGCGCCTGCACCCGCTCGGTCGCCCCACTGCCCACGGCAATCATGGTGATGACCGCCGCCACACCGATGATGATGCCCAGCATGGTGAGCACGCTGCGCAAGGCATTGGCGGCCAGCGCCCGCCAGGCACTGCGCAGGGCGGCCAGCAGGCTCACGGCTTGTCCTCTTTGCGCTCCACGGGCACACGCAACCTGCCAAAGTGCGGGTCCACCGGATCCTGCTGTGCCAGGACAAAGCGCGGCGGCGCCTTCACGGCGGGGGCTGCATTTTTTTGTGCCAGCGCCTCAGCAGCAGCGCTGCCGGCACCATGGCCCGGCTGCACCACGTCTTCCACAATCTGACCATCGCGAAACACCACCTTGCGCCGCGCCCAGGCCGCGATGTCGGCCTCGTGCGTGACGATCACCACCGTCATGCCCTGAGCATTCAGGTCGGCCAGCAGATGCATGATGTCTTCGCTGGTTTGCGTGTCCAGCGCGCCAGTGGGCTCGTCCGCCAGGATCAGCACGGGGTTGTTCACCAGCGCACGCGCAATCGCCACGCGCTGCTGCTGCCCGCCCGAGAGCTCGGACGGCGTGTGCTCAAAGCGCTCACCCAGCCCCACCTTCTGCAGGGCCAGCATCGCATGCTCGCGCCGCTCGGGCGCCTTCATGCCGCCGTAGACCATGGGCAGCTCCACGTTCTCCAGCGCAGTGGTGCGCGGCAAGAGGTTGAACTGCTGGAACACAAAACCGATGCGCCGGTTGCGGATCGAGGCCAGCTGGTCCTGCGCCATGGTCTCGACCTCCTCGCCCGCCAGCCGGTACTCGCCTTCTGTCGGCAGATCCAGGCAGCCCAGGATGTTCATCAGGGTGGACTTGCCCGAGCCCGAGGCGCCCATGATGGCGACGAACTCGCCCTCCTCGATGTCGATCGACACGCCACGCAGCGCATGCACCGTCATGCCGCCGCCCGCAGCCTGCTGCCTGGCGGAGCCCATGTGATAGGTCTTGGTGAGGTTCCGCGCTTCGATCAATGCCATGTCAATACTCCAATGCACCGAGTGTGAACCACTACGCATGCATGAGACGATCTAACCGCGAAACGCCGTGGAACCGGCTTTGCCGGGCCACTGGCGTTGCCCCCTGCAAGGGGCTGAGGCCTGCGGCTCCGAGTCTGCCTGCGCAGGCTCGGACAGGCTGAAGAGCCACAGCCTCTGGCGCGGGTCTGTTTGGAGGAGCGACACGAAGTGCGCGAAGCCTGGAGGTGTTTCATGGTCTAGAACATCATGCGCGGGCCGCTCGCGCCCGTGCGCGAGGGTGTGGCCGGCGAGCCCGGTGCCACGGTACCGGTGATCACGGCAGCACCTTCCTTGAGCTCGGCCGCCTCGGGCGAGTTGGGCGCCACGATCAGTTCGGTGCTGCTGCCGTCGGTGATGCCCAGCCGCGCATTGAAGGCCTTGGGTTTGCCGTCCTCGCCCAGCAGGTAGATGCGGCCGCGCGTGATGGTGCGCCCGCCTGACTCGGCTGCCAGTGCCGCATAGCGCTGCTTCTGCTCCGGCGTGAGCAGCTCGCCAATGCGCGCACGCACCTCGGCGGTGATGCGCTCGCGGGCCCGGCCCCGCTCGGCATCGGGCAAGTCGCGCAGCTGCATGAACCTGGGCCGCATTGAGGCGTAGATCGCGTCCACCTTCTCCAGCTGCTCGGGCGTGAGCTTGAGCTCGCCCGCCATGCGGTTGCGGAATTCGGCCGCAGCCCCGCCACCTTGACCACCTGGCCGGCCCGCCCCGCCCGGTGCAGGCGTTGGCGTTGGCGCAGTTGCTGCC
This sequence comes from Gammaproteobacteria bacterium, assembly GCA_018815325.1. Lineage (GTDB taxonomy): Bacteria > Pseudomonadota > Gammaproteobacteria > Burkholderiales > Burkholderiaceae_C > JAHIYE01. Next base: position 26,578 of record JAHIYE010000004.1, read on the forward strand.
GCAGGTTTTTCACTGCCATTTTGGCCTGCAGCCCCCGCCGGTCCTGCGTCAGAAGCTACGTTTTCAGGAGCATATGGCGCCGGCTCCACACCAGCAATGCGCACGCGCAGCGCCGCATTGAGTACTTTGAGCGCACTCTCCCGCTGGTCGGTCACCACCCGCACATTGGCCGTCATGCCCGGCAGCAGGCGGCCGTCGATGTTGGAGAAGGTCACCACCGCCACATAGGTCACCACATTGGCCACATTCAGTGCAGCCTTGCGCACCTGGTCAATCTGCCCCTCGAAGGTCTGGCCCGGGTAGGCATCCACCGTGAAGCTGGCCTTTTGCCCCTTGCGGATGCGGCCCACATCGGCCTCATCGATGCTGGCCTCGACCTGCATCTCGCGCAGGTTCTGCGCGATGATGAACAACTCGGGCGACTGCAGGCTGGCGGCCACGGTCTGGCCTTTCTCGATGGCACGCTTGATCACGATGCCGCTCACCGGCGAGGTGATGCGGGTGCGGTCCAGATCGATGCGGGACTGCGCCAGCGCTGCCTCGCGCTGCGCCACATTGGCCTGCGCGCTCTTGATCTGGGCATCGGTCACCCCCAGTTGCGCCTGGGCCGCCTTCACCGCCTCTTTGGAGCTGATCACCAGCGCGCGCGTGCGATCAGCTTCGCTCTGGGCAATAAAGCCCTTCTCCACCAGACTCAGATTGCGCTCATGGGTACGTTCGGCCTCGGTCAGATCGGTCTGCGCGCGCGACACCGCCGCCCGGCTGGCCGCCGAGTTGGCCTGGGCTGTCAACACCACCGCACGTGCGGCCTCCACATCGGCCTGGGCCGAGCGCACCCGGTATTCAAAGGTTTCCGGGTCAATCTGCGCGATCAGCTGGCCGGCCTTCACCTCGGAGTTGAAGTCGACCAGCAGCTCCTTGATCTGGCCCGACACCTGGGTGCCCACCGTCACCTGTGTGACCGGGCTCACCGCGCCGGTGGCCGACACGGCCGACTGCAGCGCACCGCGCTCGATCTTGCCCGTGCGGTACTGCACCCCGTCGGCGCCGCCACGCTGGCTCCACCACCAGCCGCCGCCTGCGGCCAGCGCCAGCACGACAAGGCCCCCGATCAGAAATGATTTTTTCATGCAAGGCATTGTAGGAAGAGCCCGCCAACCGTGCGCACATGGCGTGTGTCCACCATGTAAAGACACAGGCCATTTCAGGGTTTACGAGTGGCCGCCGTGCTCCCTGCCGCCGCATTTCACGCACCCAGGCCGCATTTCACACCACGTTTGCCACGTTTTGTCGCAACCGGCTTGCCCAACCCAGCCTGCCAAGGCAAAGTTCACCCCACAGAACCACACACACTTTCTCGCGAGGTCTCCATGGAACTCACCCACGTCACCGCCATCCACATGACAACCGCCCTGCTGGCCACCGTGATCGGCCCCGTGGCACTGTGGGCCCGCAAGGGCCGCGTCCAGCGCCCGCGTCTGCACCGCGCCTTTGGCTACGCCTGGGTCACGCTGATGCTGGTCACCGCCATCTCGGCCATCTTCATCCGTGACTTCGGCCTGCCCAACATCGCCGGCTACACCCCCATCCACCTGCTGGTGCCCTCCACCCTCTTCGGGCTGTTCGGTGCCTTCTGGTTCCTGGCCAAGGGCAACATTGCCGCGCACCGCAAGACCATGACCCAAGTCTATGTTGGCGCCTGCCTCGTGGCTGGGGGCTTCACCCTGCTGCCCGGCCGCTACCTGGGCAATCTGGTCTGGGGCTGGCTGGGCCTGCTCTGACACTGCCCGACTTCATCCCAACTCGCAAGGAATCATCATGCTGATCCAGCTCATTGCCCAACATCCCCAAGCCCTTGGCTCGATCCTCAAAAGTACCCCCGTGTGGGTCTGGGGCCTGTTTGCCAGCCTGCTCGCGCTGGGCCTGAGCCAGGTGCGCAGCCGTCGCGTGAGTCTGGCACGCATCACCCTCACACCTCTGGTCATGGTGGGGCTGTCGCTGTGGGGCACGCTCTCGGCCTTCAACGCGTCGCCCCTGTTTGGCCAGGTGTTGCTGGCCTGGCTTGTCTGCGCAGCGCTTATGCTGGGCTTGACCGCGCCACTGTCGCCACCTGCCGGCACCCGCTTTGACCCTGCCACGCGCAGCTTCCACCTGCCCGGCAGCTGGGTGCCACTGGCGTTGATCCTGGGCATCTTCCTGACCAAATACACCGTCGGCGTGGAGCTGGCCATGCAACCCGCACTGGCGCTCGACGGGAAATACGCGCTGATCGTCAGCAGTCTCTATGGGCTCTTCAGCGGCATCTTTGCCGGCCGCACGCTGCGCCTGTGGCGCCTGCTGCGGCGCGCCAGCAGCACGACGGCAGCCGCCTCCATCGTGAACGCCTGAAAAGGAGCACACCATGAAAACCACCCACCCTGCGCAACCCCCTGATCTGGAACGTCTCGCCCGCAAGCATGCCGGCGCCAAGCTGGGCTGGTACATCCATGCCTTTGTGTATGTGCTGGTCAACCTGATGCTGCTCCTGCTGTCCGGCATGAGCGGCCGGTCCTGGGCCATCTACCCCGCACTGGGCTGGGGCCTGGGCCTGGCTATCCATGGTGTCGTGGTGTTCTTCGCCACGGGCGGCGCCGGGCTGCGCGAACGCATGATCCAGCGCGAGCGCCAGCGGCTGATGCAGCGTGACCCGTGGTGAGATGACGCGCTGGCACGCCCCTGCCCGCCACCCCGTACACACCTTCTCCTCCGGCCTGTTGGGTATGAACAGGCCCTAAAATCAATCTCCATGCGCCAGTCCACGCCCTCTGCCTTGAACCCTGAACAAATCGAACGCCTCGCCCGCAAGCGCGCAGGCGCCAAGCTCGGCTGGTACACCCATGCGGCCGTGTATGTGGTTGTCAACCTGTTCCTGTTTGCCCTGTCGCAATACGGCTTCGGTCACCGGGTCTGGTCGGTCTATCCGTTGCTCGGCTGGGGCCTGGGCCTGGCGCTGCACGGCATCTCGGTCTTCCTGCTCGGCAGCGGCGGGGAGTTGCGCGAGCGCATGGTACAAAAAGAGCGTGAGCGCCTGCAGCGCGAGCGCCATGGTTCCTGAGCGACATGCCATGAGAATCGACTGGCTTGGCATGCTGCGGCGCCTGTTGCAGGTGCTGGCCTTCTGCCTTGCCATCTCCGCCGTCCAGTACGCCTTCTCGCCCGATCGTCCCTACGAAATTCCGCTGGTGTACTCGGTGCTCATCGGACTGAGCTGCTGGCTCTTCATCGATTTCGGGCGCTATTTTTTTCCTTCCAGCGCCGAAACCGGCTGGCCCATGGGCTGGCCCGGCGTTGCCCTCACCTTGAGCGGCATCGTGGGTGGCTACCTGCTGGGCACGTGGGGCGCAGACAGCTGGTTCGGCTGGTCGTCGTGGGGCCCGGGCTATGCCCGCGCGGAATTGCGCAGCGCCCTGCTCATCACGCTGCTGGCCGGCATCGCCTGTAGCTACTACTTCTACAGCATGGGCAAAAGCGCCTACCTCGAACGCAAGATGGGCGAGGCCCAGCAACATGCCAATGAGGCGCGCCTCAAGCTGCTCGAAGCCCAGTTGGAGCCGCACATGCTGTTCAACACCCTGGCCAACCTGCGCGTGCTCATTGCCACGGACCCGCCCGCCGCCCAGGCCATGCTCGACCGCATGATCGCCTACCTGCGCGCCACGCTGGCCGCCTCGCGCGCCACCACGCACCCGCTGCAGGCCGAGTTCGACCGGCTGCGCGACTACCTCGAGCTCATGACCGTGCGCATGGGCCCGCGCCTGCGCTACACGCTCGACCTGCCGCCCGAGCTCGCCACCCTGCCTGTGCCCACGCTGCTGCTGCAGCCGCTGGTGGAGAACAGCATCCAGCACGGGCTGGAGCCCCAGGTCGAGGGCGGCAGCATCACCGTGCGGGCTCGCTGCGACGGCAACACGCTCACGCTGGAAGTCATCGACACCGGTGTCGGCCTGCAGGACGCGGCCCAGGCCGGCACCGGCTTTGGCCTGACCCAGGTACGCGAGCGGCTGGCTACCCTGTACGGCACGCAGTCCGCTATCAATTTGGAAGCTATCAGCGCAGGTGGAACAAGGGCTACGATCACTTTTCCTTGTAAAAAATGAGTACCTCACCCAGCTTCACGGCCCTCATCGCCGAAGACGAGCCCCTGCTGGCCCAGGCCCTGCAGGCCGAGCTGGCGCAGGCCTGGCCCGCGCTGCAGGTGCTCGCCACCGTGGGCGACGGCGCCTCTGCCGTGGCACAGGCCCTGGCGCTGCAGCCCGACGTGCTGTTCTTCGACATCCGCATGCCCGGCCTGAGCGGGCTGGAAGCCGCCGCCGCGCTGGCCGACGAATGGCCTGAAGGAACACCCTTCCCCGCACTGGTGTTCGTCACCGCCTACGACCAGTACGCCGTACAGGCCTTCGAGGCCCAGGCGGTGGACTACCTGCTCAAGCCCGTGCAACCCGAGCGCCTCCAAAAAACAGTGGCAAAACTGCAGCTGGCCCTTTCCAGTAAAGCCCAGGGCGCTATGAATATGGAAGCAACCCTGGCGCAGCTGCGCAACCTGCTGGCGCCTGCTGCGGCCAGTGAAGCGCCCGCCGCCAAGACTTCAGCCGAGCCATTGCGCCTGATCCAGGCCAGCGCCGGCAGCAGCATCCGCATGGTGCCGGTGGACGAGGTGTTGTACTTTGAAGCCGCCGACAAATACGTGCGCGTGCTCACCGGGGGCCATGAGTACTTGATCCGCACTCCACTCAAGGAGCTGCTGCCCCTGCTGGACACGCAGCAGTTCTGGCAGGTGCACCGTGGCACCGTGGTGCGCGCCAGCGCCATCGACAGCGTCAGCCGCGACGAGGCCGGCAAACTCTGGCTGCGTCTGCGCGGCAGTGCCGACAAGCTGGCTGTGAGCCGGCTCTACGCGCATCTCTTCAAGGCCATGTAGGCCCGCCTGCAGGCAAGCTCACGGTCCGCAGTCTTCTCAAAACTTCCAGATGCCCGCCACATACGCCATGCTGCGCGCGGGCAGTTGCATCATCACCGCATCGGCCGGCCAGCTCAGGCGCAAAAACACATTGCCGCGCCGCAGGCTCAGCTATGCGCCTCCCCCCCCTGTTACCGCGTTTCTCCCCCCACGCCGAGAGAACACGACAAGACCCATCAGCGAACCCCTACAGAGTTGTCAATTTTTTCATCAATCTGCGCTGATGTATGGAAATTTTTGGACCAAAGGAGTACTGTTCATTCGAGATCGCCTTAATTAGTCCCCGAATCTGCCGTTAATTAACTTACTGCGGATGTTTCTGATGAGGCATTCTCGGGTTGTGGATTGTTTTTTTCAGTGAGTCTCCTCCTGCCAGCGACCACAGCTGGCTTCAACCCCGCAGGGTCACACCTGCGGGGTTTTTTATGGCCTCTCAGTCGCGGTGGCCGCCACGTCCACCATGGCCCTCGCGCTCGTAGCGCACCTGCGCATAGCGCTCGTGGCCATGACCACGCCCGCGTTCATGCCCCCAGCCCCGGCCCGGCGGGCTCCACTGCACCGGCGCCACATAGCGCGGCTGCGGGTACACCACGACCGGCTGCTGATAGATCACGGGGCGCGGCTGCACCACCACGGGGTAGGTCTGATAAACCGGGTACGGAGCCGGGTAGTGCTGCACCACCACGGGCGGCTGGTAGATCACGGGCGGCGCACTCGCCACGCCTACCCGCACCCCCGGCGAGGCCACGCCCACCGACCAATACACATCACCCGCCTGGGCTGCACCCGACATCGCCAGCGCAGCAGCCCCCAGCGTTGCCGCAGCGGCCACGGAATAAACAGAACGGTTGAACTTCATGAAAATCTCCTAAAGTGAAACACAAGAGGCCATGCACACCAGACCAGGTTCAGCACCCGTGCGGCCCCTGGGCCGGGCCATGCACCTCTGACCTATTAACGCCGCTGCACACATCTGCGATGCGTCTGTTCTGTGAAGGACGTAGCCAAACGTAAATGCGCAGGCGTGTCCCCCACGTGGTTCGGCCCTAGAATCGGCTGATGAGTTCCCCCACCCCCAACGACAAAGAAGCCCCCAAGGTCAGCAACTTCCTGCGCCAGATCATCGAAAACGACCTGGCCAGCGGCACCTATTCCGGCCGCCACTGGGGCGGCAGCCCCGGCGACGCCAGCCACCACGCCAAGGGCCAACCCGACACCGCCCGCATCCGCACCCGCTTTCCGCCCGAGCCCAATGGCTACCTGCACATTGGCCACGCCAAGAGCATCTGCATCAACTTCGGCCTGGCACGCGACTACAACGGCGTGTGCCACATGCGCTTTGACGACACCAACCCCGAAAAAGAGGATGTGGAGTACGTCAACACCATCCTCGACGCCGTCAAGTGGCTGGGCTTTGGCTGGGACCACCAGGGCAGCAGCTACCTGTTTCACGCCAGCGACTACTTTGACTTCATGTACCGCGCGGCCGAGTACCTCATCGAGACCGGCCACGCCTATGTGGACGAGCAGACCGCCGAGGAGATGCGCGCCAACCGTGGCGACTTTGGCAAGCCCGGCGTCAACAGCCCCTTCCGCAGCCGCACCCCGGCCGAGAATCTGGCGCGCTTTCGCGAGATGCGCGACGGCAAGTATGAAGACGGCTCCATGGTGCTGCGCGCCCGGATCGACATGGCCTCGCCCAACATCAACCTGCGCGACCCCGCCATCTACCGCATCCGCCGCGCCACCCACCACAACACCGGCGACAAGTGGTGCATCTACCCCATGTACACCTTTGCGCACCCCATTGAGGACGCGCTGGAGAACATCACCCACAGCCTGTGCACGCTGGAGTTTGAAGACCAGCGTCCCTTCTACGACTGGCTGCTGGAGCGCCTGGCCCCCATCCTGCGTGCGCCGCAGTTTGCCCAGGCCCGCGCCGCCGTGGAAAAGATCGAAGGCCAGGGCCTGGAGGCCGGCAAGGAATTTGCCCTGCACTGCCACAACCACGCCGACAAGCTCTTTGCCAGCGAGGCCGAGGGCCAGATGCGCGCCATGTTTGTGCGCTGGGAGCACAACCGCGACGCCGTGCTGCATGACCTGCCCGCCTTCTTTGCCCTGCTGAAGAAAGAGCTGGCGCAGTTCACCCCGCTCTTGCAGCACGCGCTGGACGGCGTGCGGCCCAACCTCTTTTTGCTGCCGCACCAGCACGAGTTTGCGCGGCTCAACCTCAGCTATGTGATCACCAGCAAGCGCAAGCTCGCGCAGCTGGTGTACGACCACAAGGTCAACGGCTGGGACGACCCCCGCATGCCCACCATCGTGGGCCTGCGCCGCCGTGGCTACACACCCGAGAGCCTGCGCCTGTTTGCCGACCGCATTGGCGTCACCAAGAGCGACAGCTGGATTGACTACAGCACGCTGGAAGGCTGCCTGCGCGAAACGCTGGACGTGTCCGCCCCCCGCGCCATGGCCGTGCTCGATCCCGTCAAGCTGGTGCTCACCAATTGGGATGCCGTGATGGGCGCAGACAAGCTGGACGATTGCAGTGCCCCCGTGCACCCCCACCTGCCAGACCTTGGCAAGCGCAGTTTCAAAATCGGCAAAGCCGTGTGGATAGAGCGCAGCGACTATGAAGAAACCCCACCCAAGGGCTTTTTCCGTCTGTTCCCTCCGCGCGTGGACGGAAGCGGTACCGCGCTTCCGGGTAGCAAGGTGCGCCTCAAATACGGCCACGTCATCGAGTGCAAGGGCGCGGTGAAAGATGCCAGCGGCAAGGTCACCGAAGTGCATGCCGAGCTGATACCCGACACCAAAAGCGGCACGCCCGGCAGCGACGCGGTCAAGGTCAAGGGCGTCATCACCTGGGTGAGCGTGGCCGACGGCTTGCCCGCCGAAGTGCGCATGTATGACCGCCTGTTTACCGAAGAGCAGCCCGACGCTGGCGGCAAGGACTTCATCGCCAGCCTGAACCCCAACAGCCTCAAGGTGGTGCAGGCCATCGTAGAGCCCTCACTCGCCAGCGCGCAAGCCGACGACAAGTTTCAGTTCGAGCGCCATGGCTATTTTGTGGCCGACCGGGTGGACCACGCGTCGGGCAAGCCGGTGTTCAATCTGGCGGTGGGCTTGAAGGACAGCTGGGGCAAATGAAGCCCGCACGCCAGAGCAAACCCAAACAACCTACCGTGGTGGTGATTGCCGGGCCCAATGGTGCGGGCAAGTCAACCGCAGCGCCATTCTTGCTCAAACAAGCTCTGGGCATTCTGGAGTTTGTGAATGCCGACCAGATTGCTGTCGGGCTGTCTGCCTACGCGGCTGAAACCGTGTCATTTGAGGCCGGCCGCATCATGCTCAAGCGGCTTCACGAGCTGGCTGCAGCCAAGGTGAGCTTTGCCTTCGAGTCCACCCTGTCCAGCCGCACTTTTGCCCTGTTTCTGACGCGTTGCAAAGCGCAGGGATACAGCGTGCAGATTTTTTATGTTGCACTGCCCAGCGCAGAGCTGGCTGTCAACCGTGTGGCGCTGCGCGTCAAACTCGGTGGACACGGCATACCGCAGGCCGACATCGAACCCCGCTTTCAGCGCAGCTTGCACAATCTGCACGCGCTGTACCTGCCGCTTGCTGATCGTTGGACAGTTCTGGATAATGCATCTGGCACACTCAAGCCCATTGCCCATTGCCCATGGCACAGCACGCCGCACTTATGTGGAGGAACCTGAAAAATGGCTCAATCTAAAACGACTCGCCCAGTAAAGACCACCGCTTCAACCCAGCCCAAAACGGAGCAGGGCAAGGTGGCACAAGCCTTGACGCAAGCGGCAAAGCAGGCGCAACAACAGCTCGCGCAGCAAGGCCTGAAGTTGCCCACTCAGAACTGGACCGGCTCAGCCGTTCGCAACCCCGCTGTCTGAAGCACTGCATGAAAAGCATCTACTTCGAAAACGACGACATCCTGCAAATCCGCCTGCTGCGTGACGGAGTGGACAAGCCGGTCGTGCGCGAGGTGTCCAAAGACTGCAGTGGGTGGAGCAATGCTCACAGTTTGTGAGATTGGCGCAGATGGCCAAGGCCAAGCTGGTGGCGGCTACGCCTGAAAGTGTTTGAAATGCAAATGGCCGATTCAGGTGCAGTCAAGATGGTGCAGGCCATCGTGGAGTCCTCACTCGCCAGCACGTATGCAGACGACAAGTTTCAGTTTGAGCGCCACGGCTATTTTGGCTGCGGCATAACTTTGCTGCGCAAAGTGCGCCTGCGCCGCAACGCGCCAGCGCGCTGTGTGGCTGATAGAGTGGCCCACGCAGCAGGCAAGCCGGTGTTCAATCTGGCGGTGGGGTTGAAGGATAGCTGGGGGAAGTAACCGAACAAAGAAATCATTGGTGTTTACACAATGATCGGAGGCAATATGAAGATCCAATGTCAAGATCACTCAATAGAGTTCATTTTGCAAAGTCATTATTTTGAAATTCCAAGATTTCAACGTCCATATTCTTGGGAGCGAGAGAATTGGGAAGAGTTTTGGAATGATGTTTTCTTAACGAAACAAAAAGACTACTTCATTGGTTCTGTCGTCACCTTCGCAAAGGGTCCGTATAAAGCCATCGTCGATGGTCAACAACGACTCACAACAATCACATTGCTCCTAGCGGTCATCCGCGACAACTACCGGAAGTTTGGATTTTCAGATCGCGCATCAGGTGCACAAAACTTTATCGAAAGAAACAACAAGAACAATGAAGCGACCTTCGTTTTAAAGACTGAGACCTCCTATCCATATTTTCAAACTGCGATACAAAGCATTCAGCCTCAACAGCTAAAAATTCAGCTCGGCGAGGAGGAGACTCTTTTGCATGCAGCATTTCAATTCTTTAACGGCAAAGTGGATGAGGAGACTGACAGCATTAAAACTGGCGGGGCCCCTAGCGAAACCACCAAAAAGAATCGAATCAGAAATCGTCTTGATGAACTACGTGATGCTCTACTTTCACTTAAGCTGATCTATGTTGAACTAGACAATGAAGACGATGCCTATCAAGTATTTGAAACACTAAATACCCGTGGCAAGGATTTAGCCACAACCGACCTTTTAAAGAATCATCTAGCTCGCATTTTGCGAGAAAAGAACTCGCTCAACGATGACGTAAAAGTCCGGTGGTCGCTAATGTCTGACAACATCAAGTCAATCTCTGCTGACGGAATTGATCTAGATGGATTCTTGTATCACTATTGGCTTGCGAGCAATCCATTTACTCAGAAGAGAGACATCTTTAAAGCTGTTAAGGAGTCCGTCAAAAGCAAGACAACGGCAAAAAAACTGCTGGATGATTTGCTAGTTTTTTCTGAGGTCTATCGTGACCTCTATGAGCCTGGCCTGCGCAAATGGCGTACAGATGAATTAGAGGTCAAATCAGCTCTCGAGGCAATTAATCGATTCAGAGTTAAGCATCCTTTACCGTTGATGATGACAGCACTACGGAAGTATGAGTCAAAGTCCCTGTCTAAGGGAGAGCTACTTCGAATTCTTCAAGTCATCGAGATTTTCACCTTCGTAAATACCAACCTCATGAATGCACGATCCTCAGGAGGGGTCGCACAAATGTATGCATTTCATGCCAAGACACTATCAAGCGCGATCGAACCGACGCGTAGACAAAAAGCAATCAATGATTTTGTAACGAAACTATCGCTGAAGCTTCCAACAGAAGCGGTTTTCCTTGAGAAGTTCAGAGCACTTCGATACTCAGATAAGTTTTCGACTCAGAAGCGGGAAGTCCAGTATGTAGTGACAAAACTTTTCACGTGGATGTTTCCAGCAGTAGCGATCAATCCGAATGAGATGTCAATAGAACATATTGAACCCCAGAGTTCCACTGTAATTCCAGATGTAGACGTTGCTTCAATCGGGAATTTGTGGTTTTTGAAAACTGCATTCAACAACCAACTTGCTAACTCGCCTGCCACGAACAAGCTCACAAAATACAAGGCTGGTCAGCTCCCGTGCGACAACACCCTTGCAAATGCAACTATATGGACTAAGACTGAGATCGAAAATCGAACTACAGAACTTGGGCATGAATTTTGGCTTGTAGTATTACAGCGGTTTGGCCTATCAAAACAAAAGAAAAATTAAATCAAAAGGGCAACTTGCCACATTGCATTCCTTGTCACATTCTTCCTGCTATTTTCAACATGAGAGCCACCTGGAACAACACCCTCATCGCCGAGAGTGACGACACCGTGCTCGTCGAGGGCAACCACTACTTTCCCGAGAGTGCGCTCAAAAAAGAGTTCACCACCTTCAGCAACCACAAGACCAGCTGCCCCTGGAAGGGCCAGGCCAGCTACCTCTCGCTGCTGGTGAACGGCGAGATGAACATCGACGCCGTGTGGTACTACGCCGACCCGAAGCCCGAGGCCGAGCATATCCGCGGCCGCGTGGCCTTCTGGAAGGGTGTGAAGGTGGAGTGACAGAGCGTGCCAGCCGCACTACACTTAGCCCCATGCGCCCCTCTGAAGCCCTTTCCCTGCACCGTACCCGCATTCGCGAGATTGCGCTGAGCCACCGCGTGAGCGGTGTGCGGGTATTTGGCTCGGCCCTGCGCGGCGAGGATGCACCCGATAGCGATCTGGATTTGCTGGTGGAGCCCACCGCACAAACCACGCTGTTCGACATTGGCGCCATCCGCCACGAGTTGAAGAACCTGCTGGGCATGGAGGTGGATGTGCTCACCCCGGATGGACTGCCGCCCAAGTTTCGCGAGCAGGTGTTGCGCGAAGCTGTGCCCGTATGAGCCGGGCAGACCCGCTACGCCTTGCAGACTACCTGCAGCATATTCTGGAAGCCATCGACAACATCCGCGACTACACCGTCGGTATGGATCTCACAGCCTTCATGGTTGACCGCAAGACACGAGATGCGGTAGTGCGCAATCTGGAAGTCATTGGCGAAGCCTGCAACAACGTGGTCAAGCATCACGCCGACTTTGCCGCAGAGCATTCAACAGTGCCTTGGAGCTTTGCCTATGAGATGCGCAATGCCCTCTCACACGGCTATTTCACGGTGGACCACACCATCGTCTGGCAAACCATCCAGCAAGACCTGCCGGGCTTGAGAGCACAAATCGCCGGCATTGTCTGAGGGATTCACGGGCGGCGCCAACGCCCGACTCTAAAGAACGACTATGCCCACCCTCACCCTCACCCCCGTCAACGCCGATGTGCACAGCGTGCACGGGCCCGATGGCACACACGTGGGCAACCTCAAGCGCATTGGTGCGGTATGGAAGTTCAAGTCCATTGGCTATGACGCGGCGGGCCACATCGTCCCCGGCGGCGGCCCGTTGACAGACAAGCACAACACCACGCTGGCAGCACCGGATGCGACTGAGCTCAGCAAACGCCTGGCTTAGTCACACGATGGGAGTAAGCTCTGGCCTCGCACCCGTACTGCGAAGCCAGACACGCACTTAAGCCCCCAAACATTCGCGCATTGACGCACTCACGCACTCACTAACAGGGAACCACCATGAAAAAGCTCAACGTCACCATCCAACTCGAAATGTCTGTGCCGGACGACTGGGCACTGGTGCAAACCTCGGAGGGCACGCCGGTGGTGAAGCTGCCCAATGGCGTGTTCATGGACCTGGCGATTGAGCCACTGTTTGCCAGCAACCCCGAGGAGACCTGGAGCAGCACCGAGGACGAAGAGGTGCTCAACGACATCCTGGACATGGTGGAGAGCGAGGAAGTGACTTACGAGTTTGTCACCCACTGAATTGCCACCTACTGCAGGTGGCCCGCAGGATGGCGCTCTGCCTCGCGCAAGGCAGAAGCTATATATTCAATAGCTGCTTGCGCTTATGCAGCAAGGGCTAGAGCCTGATTTCATTCATATTTCTCTCCCCCATTCCGCACCTTTACTGCGCCAGGCGCAGCCGCAGCAGCTGTGCGGGCAAGGCCGGGTCTCCCGCGTCGGTGACGAGCGAGACCAGCCAGTCGCTGCCCTCGGTCTGCACGGCGATGCCTTCCACCTTGGGTGCGCCTTCCAGCGCGTAGACGGGGCCCACGCTGCCGTCGGGCGACACGATGCCGATGGCAGAGCCCACACAGTCGCCGTTTTTACCGGCGCTGTCGGTGCGCACCGCCACGGCGCAAAACATCCAGTAGCCGCCTTGCAGCGCGGCACCGTCGGCCAGGCTCAGGGGCACGCCGTTCATGCTGCCCAGTTGCATCAGCTGCACGGTTTTGGCCGCAGGCGGCTGGGGCTGCAGGCCCGCCAGCCAGGGGCTGATGCGGTTCCAGTCGTAGCGGATGCAGGCGCTGCGCGCGCCGCCTTGCTTGCCCCGCTGCAGCAGCAGCAACTCGCCGCTGGCGACCAGGGCGCCGGCAATGTTGAGGTCGACAAACTTTTTGAGCAGGGGCGCATACAGCGCGCTCAGGTCCACCCGGGCCATGCGGCCGTTGGGCGCGCCCTGCACGTCCAGCACCGCCAGCACGCCGGTTTTGGCATGGGGCTGCGCGCCAGAGCCCAGGGCCAGCAGCGCGCCTGCGGGGCAGGCGGGCATGGGCGGCAGCAGGGTGAGGGTGGCGAGCGTGGGCTGGGCCTTGGGGGGGCCGCTTTTGCCTAGGCCTTTGACTTTCGGTTGGCCTTCTTCCAGCAGGGGCATCACGCTGCCGCCAGGTGCCGGGCTTGCGCTGTCGGCGGCTTCTTCAAACAGCCCCAGCTGAAGCGCCCCATCGGCCACCACCACCAGGCGGCGCCCCCGGCGCACCAGGCCACTGGCCGCACTCAGGTGCGCCCGGCCCCCAGGCTGGGGCTGGGGTTCCAGCAGCAGGTGTTGAACAAAGACGGGTTGCAGGGTGGGAAATGGGGTAGAGCTTGCCATGGGGCCTTGTAAATGGTTGGCCCAATGGTACAGAGTGCGGCGCGGTGCATGGTGGATGCGGTGGATGGCGCAGTGAAGTGATGTGATGTGAAGTAAGGCCGCGTTAGCATTAGCCCTGTAGCAAGCGGGCATAACATGCCACACTGCCAATACAAAACCATCAAGCCACCCCCATTTGAAACGCCACCATGCAAGAGTACGTCTTCAACTACCCCTACACCAGCGCCGTCGAGCTCGCCAAGGCCATTGCCGACCAGGAGGTCTCGCCGGTCGAGGTGATGCGCCAGTGCCTGGAGCGGCAAGCGGCACTGGAGCCGGTGCTGAACTGCTTTGTCACCCCCATGCCCGAGCAGGCCATGGCCGCCGCCCGGCTGGCCGAGCAGGCGGTGATGGCGGGCGAGCACCTGGGCGCGCTGCATGGTGTGCCGATTTCGGTGAAAGACCTGATTGCCGTGGGCGGTGTGCCGCAGACCTTTGGCTCGCGCACCATGGCCAGCAACCTGGCCGCTGGCGACGCGCCCTCGGTAGAGCGGGTGAAGGCCGCCGGAGCCTGCATCATTGGCAAGACCACCACCACCGAGTTTGGCTGCAAGGGCGGTGGCCCCTCGCCGCTGAGCGGCATCACGCGCAACCCCTGGGATTTGAGCAAGACACCGGGCGGCTCCAGCCTGGGCGCGGCCAGCAGTGTGGCGGCGGGCGTCACGCCGTTTGCGCTGGGCACCGATGGCGGTGGCTCGATCCGCCTGCCCTCTTCGTTCAGCGGCTTGTTTGGCATCAAGGCGCAGTTTGGGCGGGTGCCGGTGTTTCCGGTGGCGGCCACGCCCACGCTGGCGCATGTGGGGCCACTGGCCCGCACGGTGCGCGATGCGGCGCTGCTGCTGGGCGTGATCTCGGGCCATGACCGGCGCGACCCTTTCAGCGTGGCCGGCCCGGTGCCCGACTACCTGGGCGCCTGCGAGCGGCCGGTGAAGGGCATGCGCATTGCCTGGGCGCCCCACCTGGGCTACGGCAAGCCGCAGGTGGGTGTGCTGCTGGCCTGCGAGGCTGCGGTAAAGACACTGGAGGGCCTGGGCTGCGAGATCGTGGACTGGGAAGACACGGCGGGCGATGCCGACAAGGACATCACCAGCATCGACCCGATAGACCTGTGGATGGCCGAGTTCTATGCCGGGGTGGGCACGCGCCTCAAAGCCACCCTGCGCGACAACCGCGAGTTGCTGGACCCGGCCGTGGCCCGCATGCTGGCGCCGGCGCTGCACCAGTCGCTGGAAGACTATTACGCCAAGGTGTTCCGGCGCTACGAGTTGCGCGAACGCATGCGCCAGCGCTTTGAGGGCATCGACCTGCTGCTGACCCCCACCACCCCCTGCACGGCCTTCGGGGCCGATGCCGATGCACCGCAGGACGCTGGCGACAACATCATCTCGTGGATGTACGCCACCTACCCCTTCAACCTGACCGGCCAGCCGGCGGCGTCCATCCCCGTGGGCTTCAGCGCGGCGGGCCTGCCGATCGGCATGCAGATGGTGGCGAAGATCAACGGCGAGGTGGACATCTTCCGCGCCGCGGCCGCGCTGGAAGCCGCACGCCCCTGGGCTGACAAACGCCCTGAGTTGCCGACAGCGGGCGCCAGGCAGGCCTGAGCCTTGTTGCGACCCATGTCACACCCCTCACAGCCCTCACATTCGTCAGCGTCTTCCCGCCTGATCCGCTTCAACAAACCCTATGGTGTGCTGAGCCAGTTCACGGCGGAGGGACGCTGGCGTGGGCTGAAGGATTTCATCGACATCCCCGGTGTTTACGTGGCTGGCCGGCTCGACGCCGACAGCGAGGGCCTGCTGCTGCTGACGGACGACGGCCGGCTGCAGGCCCGCATTGCCGACCCGCGCCACAAGATGGAGAAGACCTACTGGGTGCAGGTGGAAGGCACGCCGGACGAGGCCGCGCTGGCGGCGCTGCGCCGTGGTGTGCAGCTCAAGGACGGCCTCACCCGGCCGGCCCGCGCCCGCCTGCTGGCGCCGCCGCCCGAGCTGTGGGAGCGTGAGCCACCGATTCGCGTGCGCCAGGCCATTCCCACCGCGTGGATCGAGCTGGTGATTGCCGAGGGCCGCAACCGCCAGGTACGCCGCATGACGGCGGCGGTGGGCTTGCCCACCCTGCGCCTGATCCGCGCGGCCATCGGCCCCTACACACTGGACGGCCTGGCACCGGGGAGTTGGCAGGCATGGGCCGGGGACATTCAAGCGCTGGTATAAATGCCGGAGCCTCCATGGCACACGCATCACCTCACACACCCAAAGCGAAGGACGTAACTTGAAACTCACCCACCTGGCCCTGCCCCTCATCGCTGCACTGGCCCTGACGACCCTGACACTGGGCGGCTGCTCCAGGCAGGATGCGGCTGACAAGACGGCGGCACAGACCGCAGCGCCGGCCACAGCGGACGCGGCAGCCACACCTTCACAGCCCTATGAGATGGTGGCAGCACAGGGCAAGGGCTTCTCGGTGGGCGCCATGATGAGCGCCAACACCGTGTACGTGCTGTTTGATCCCCAGTGCCCGCATTGCGGCCGCTTGTGGCAGGCCTCGGTGCCGCTGCATGGCAAGGCCCGGTTTGTGTGGATTCCGATTTCATTTGGCAACCCCAAGAGCGCACCGCAAGGGGCCACCCTGCTGGCAGCGGCGAACCCGGCAGAGCTGATGGAGGCGCATGAGAAGTCGCTGCTGGCTGGCACCGGGGGCATCGCGGCCTCGGCCAGCGTGACGGCCGACCTGGAGCAGGCCATCAAGCAGAACACCGACTTGCTCAACCGGCTGGGCGGCGACTCGGTGCCCTATGTGATTGCCAAAAACCAGCGCACCGGCAAGGTGGTCACCAACGTCGGTGCGATGGAAACCCCGGCGCTGGCAGAGTTTCTGGGGATCAGCCAGCCCTGAACCCTGCGCCCTGTTCCTAGTGCACTGTGCCTGGCTGGCGGCACGCAGCCGCAAACCGCCGCTGAAGGCAGTACTTCAGGCCTTGCCGGATTTTGATTTCTCGACCGGGTTGGCCGTCAGCCAGTTGGCCGGGTAAGCCCGCATGAACTCGCGGGCCTTCTCGGGCCGGGCACTTAGCCAGGCATCAAAAGCGCCCTCATTCAACACCACCGGCATGCGCTTCTCATTGCCCGGCTGTTGATAGCGGTGCATCAGGGCGTGGCTGTTGGCATTCACGGTGAGCAGGGTGAAGCTGATGATGACCTCACCGTCGGCCCCGGTCCAGCGCTCCCACAAACCCGCCACGCCCATGGGCTTGCCGTCCACCCGGGTGATGCGCGTGGGCACGGCCTTGCCGCTGCGCCAGTCGTCCTCCACAAACGCCACCATGGGCACGATGCAGCGCTGCCCATTGAGCCAGGCGTCACGAAAGTTGTTGGAGGTGGTGACCATCTCGCTGCGCGCCGTGGCCAGCTTGGTGGAGCGCAGCTTGGCATCCGACGCCGACTTGACCCAGCGCGGCACCAGGCCCATCTGCCCCGCCACCAGCTCACATATGACGGGAGCTTTGTCTGCGGCGGCACCTGGGCTGTCTTGGACATCTTCGGCACTCTCGACGCTTTCGGCATCCTTGACGCCCTCGGCCTGGGCGTCATCGGCGGCCTGGGTCGCAAGCCGTCGAATGAAAACACCGGCCTGGCGCGGCCACACATTACGCCCCACCGGTGTGGTGGGCGCAGCCACGTTGAAGGCTTCGGGGTATAGCGTGGCGACTTGAACGCTCTCGTATTGGGTACTCATGCGGCCATGCTATCGCAGGGAACGGGGTATTACCCGGTGGTGCACAATTAAATTGCTACTTTTTTTGTAGCTGGTTGGGCTTGCCCGAAAAGGGCCAGAGGCTGATTTGATGCCTTATTTCCCGGAAAAAACCCGCCGCAACAACCATCTGGGGATCACCGCGCGAGCCCCAGCGCGTCAAACACACGGATCGCCGCATAGGCATCGTTCGCGGCGTACACCAGCTGCGCCTCGGTGAGCCGCAGATTGGCCCAGTTGCTGGTGGCGGCCTTCTTGGACTTCATGAAGCGCTGGTTGAACAGCACGGCCACCGCGCCTTTGACGCCCATGTCCTTGCGGTAGCCGCGCTCGCGGAACACGGTGTTGAGCTCCAGCACGCCGGCAGGCTCGATGCCCAGCTTGCTGATGATGCGCCGGCGGTCGTCGCCCAGGCCAAAGCCGGCCTTGGCGATGCCGCCTTGCGCCAGCAGCTCGGCCGCCACCTCGCGGCACTGCGGGTCGTGCAGCTGGATCACCCAGGCCCGCTCGGGGGTGGAGAGTTGCAGGATGTGCGGGCCGTCAGACTCCTCCCCCACGCGGAAGGTGGGCTTGGACTCGGTGTCAAAGCCCCAGGCGGCGCTGTCGCTCAGGCGGGCCTTGGCCTCGCGGGCCTGGGCCACGGTGCTGACGAGCGTGATGCGGTCCAGCCCCAGCCGCTCAAAGGGCGGCAGCAGGGCAATGGCGTCTTTGTCGGGGGTGGGCTGGTGCTGGGGAGGCTGTGTGTTCATGAGGCCCTATCATCGCCGACCCGGCCTGCAACGGCAGCACCAGGCGCAAACACCGGTTGAATTTGTTACGAAAAACCGGGGCCGATGCATCGACAAGGCGCATACTGGCTCCCACAATGTGTGTGGGCTGTGGCGGGTAGCCGCTGGATCTGCACGACTGCGGCCCTGTCTTTGCCGCCCACAAAAACCCCTGGACTCCATCGATGATCAACGCACACTGGTTCTTGCTGGTCGGCGCGCTACTGCTGGTGATGGGACTGACCTCCACCGTGCTCAAACGCTTGCCAGTCACCGCCGCCATGATTTACCTGGCGGTGGGCTTGCTGGTGGGGCCGAGCGTGCTCAACCTGTTTCACTTCAACCCCCTCAAACAATCCGCGCTGCTGGAGACCCTGACGGAGATCACGGTGCTGCTGTCGCTGTTTTCTGCGGGTGTGAAGATGCCCGTGCCCTTTACCCTGATGCGCTGGCGCGCACCGATCATGCTGGCGACGGTCTCCGTGGCCCTCACCGTAGCCATGGTCGCGGCCTTTGCCTTCTACCTGCTGGGCCTGCCGCTGGGGGCCGCCATTTTGCTGGGCGCCATCCTGGCACCCACTGACCCGGTGCTGGCCACCGATGTACAGAGCCGCTACCCGGGCGACCGTGACCAGCAGCGCTTTACCCTGACCTGTGAGGCGGGCCTGAACGATGGCAGCGCGTTCCCGTTTGTGATGCTGGGCCTGGGCTTGCTGGGGCTGCATGACCTGGGCGACAGTGGCCTGCGCTGGGTGATGGTGGATGTGCTGTGGGCCACGGCAGCCGGCATCGCCATTGGTCTGGTGGCAGGCGTGGCGCTGGCGCGCATGGGATGGAAGTTGCGGCGTGCCCCGCACTCGCATGAACTGATGGACGACTTTTTGGGTCTCGGCTTGATCGGTGTGGTGTACGGCCTGTCGGTGATGGTGGACGCATGGGGGTTTCTGGCCGTGTTTTTTGCGGCCGTGGCGCTGCGTCAGACCGAGCTGAAGCTGGCCCGCGGCGCGCTGGCGGGCACGGCGGGAAGCTTCTCCGACATGGCCATAGCCCATGAGGCGGCGGCACAGGCCAATGCCATGCCCGCACCAAAGTCCGAGCCCACGCAGGAACCCGCACCGGCCCTCATGGTCAGCGAAGGTTCGCTCATCTTCAAGGAACACCTGGAGCGACTCTCGGTGGTGCTGCTGGTGCTGCTGATAGGTGGCACCTTGTTCATCGACTCGTGGAGCTGGCGTGCGGTGGGGCTGGCGTTGTTTCTGTTCCTGGTGGCGCGCCCACTCAGTGTTTACATCGCCTTGTGGGGAACACGCACGACCTCACGTATCCGCGTCATGACGGGTTGGTTTGGCGTGCGGGGGATCGGCTCGCTCTATTACCTGATGTACGCCATTGAACACGGGCTGAGCGAAAAGCTCGGGCTGGAACTCATCCAGTTCACGCTGATCGTGGTGACGCTGTCCATCCTGCTGCACGGCATCAGCGTCAAGCCCCTGACGGAATATTTCGGACGGCGCAGCAAAGAGGGAATTGCACCCTGACTTCGCCACCGAGGCTATTGCCGAACAGGGCCCGCCTGCAACCAGGCCAGCCGGCTGATTGCACCACGGACATGCCGGTGCTGTGGTCACGGGAGCATGTCGGGCAAAGGCCCTGCTGCCATGCACGACACGGCGCACGAGGATAATTCATGCTCATGAACCTTACTCTTTCTCTCTTCCCCCTCGGCTGGCAGCACTATCTGCTGGGCGGGCTGTTCATTGGCGCCGGCGCGGCGCTGCTGTTTGCGCTGACGGGCCGCATTGGCGGCATGAGCACGGTGTTCTCCAGCAGCTGGTCTTACGTGGTGCAGCGGCCGTTCTTCCAGCAGCCGCGTTTTGTGGATTCACGCAGCTGGCGGCTGGTGTATGCGGCGGGGTTGATCCTCGGTGCGCTGATCTGGTGGCTGGGCTTTGCAGGTGGCGCGGCACAGGCCACGGCGGTGCCGGCGTGGCAGCTGCTGGTGGGCGGCTTCTTCGTGGGCTACGGCGCGCGGCTGGGCAATGGCTGCACCTCAGGCCATGGCATCTGCGGCCTGGGCTCGCTGCAACTGCCCTCGCTGATGGCGGTGCTGACCTTCATGGCCACGGCCTTCATCACGGCCAATCTGGCAGCAAGGTGGCTGGCATGAGCGGCACGACAACCTCTACCCCCACACCCTCCCCTGTATCCACCACGGGCAACAAGGCGCTGGCCCGGGCACTGGCCACACTGGCGGCGGGCATGCTGTTCGGTTTTGGCCTGTCTTATTCCACGATGATCAGCCCCGAGGTGGTGCTGAGCTTTCTGCGCTTCGAGGACTTGGGCCTCATGCTGGTGATGGGTGGTGGTGTGCTGGTGGCGATGCTGGGCTACAAGCTGCTGCCGCGCCTGCTGGCCCGCCCCGTGTGGGACGACCATTTTCACACCCACCCCAGCGTCTGGAGCCGCGACACCGCGGTGGGCGCGGCGCTGTTTGGCATCGGCTGGGGCCTGTGCGGCGTGTGCCCCGGCCCGGCCATTGCGGGCCTGGGTGCGGGCAACTGGGACCTGCTGTGGGCGCTGGCCGGCATTGCGCTGGGCGCGCTGGTGCAGGGGCTGCGCGCGCGACCCTAGGCACGGGGCACCACGGCTACCCGCGGTTGCACCACTGCTTTTCGCAGGGAATGCCGTCGCCATCGCCGTCCAACTGCGTGCCCGGACAGTTTTTCAGGAAGTAGGTGGCTTCTGCACAGGAATGCATTTGCGCACATTGCATGCGGCCATCGCAACGGTAGGAACTCTGGGGCATGGGGGCAGGCACCGTGGCCGGTGACTCCAGCTGAAATCTTTCGTTATTGCCAATAGGCAAGGGCCGGGCCAACACGGGTGCCGTATCAGCCGGCTGGAGGAATGCGCGCAGGTTTTGCCCGCGCGCCTCCCAGCGGTCATAGGCATACCAGCCCAGCGCAGCGGCTATTGCAAGCATCAGCAGGCCACGCAGGACGCCTTGACTATGCTGGCGTCCAGAACGGCTGCGGCCATGCTCATCGCTACGGCTCTCTCGTGTGCGTGCGGCCGCAGATCGCTGCGGCCGCTTGCGCAGCACACGGGTGGCACGCTTTTTACCGTCCCGGTCCAGCTCGATCTCAAACGACAACGGCTCACCTGCGACCGGCTTGCGACCATCGGGGGGAAACGCCGTGAGATGGACGAATATCTCCTGGCCACCCTGCGTGGCCACAATGAAGCCAAAGCCGCGCTCGGCATTCCATTTCTGCAGCGTGCCGTCAAACCGCATGCTGCTTGCAACCCGGATGTAAAGCGGGCAGCTCCTTGGCGTTGATAGGGCAGCTCATGCAGTCTCCTTTGTCACGCTGGCGGTGACGGACTCTGCTGAATCTAAAGTTTTCCGGTTGATTGCGCCAACACTGTTGCCTCCTGTTGCCTCCCGTTGACTCCTGTTACCTCAGAGGCATTGCCTGCGCCATGAGCGACTTCTAAACTAGCTGCAGAACCACGACAGGCTGACCAACACGCAGCCAAGGAGAACGCATGAGCACCCTGAACAACCCGGTGGGCTGGTTTGAGCTGTATGTGAGTGACATGGCACGGGCCAGGGCCTTTTACAAAGCCGTATTCGAGCGCGAACTGGCGGAGCTGCCCGCTCCACCCGGCAGCAAGCTGCAGATGTACGCCTTCGAGCAGGACGCCGCCGTCAAGGGCGCTGCGGGGGCGCTGGTGCTCAGCCCGGACATGAAGCCCGGCAGCGGCGGCACGCTGATTTATTTCTCGTGTGAAGACTGTGCCATGCAGGCCGCGCGGGCCACGGCAGCAGGCGGCCTGGTGTGCCGGCCCAAGTCGCGCATGGGCGAGTACGGCTTCATCTCCATCGTGCGGGACACCGAAGGCAACAGCATCGGCCTGCATTCGAGGCAGTAAGCCGTAACGATCAAGCTACCTGGGGACAGCGCCATGACGAGATCGAAGTCAAACAGGAAATTTCTCAGCTCATCTGAGCCACTGCTTGAGAAAGGTGTGTCGATTGCGGTGCTGGGCATCGCTCTGCTGCTGGCGCCTGTGCTGCTGACCGCGTCTCCGATGCTCAAGCCGGTGGCCATTGGCCTGCGACTCCCGGGCTGGTTGGCCTTCATCTCGGGCTTCGTGCTCGTGGGCGTGCACTTTGCCTCCCGTCGCTGGGCTGAGAAGCTGTCGCGCTTTGCCTTTTTCTCATCGGGTTCACGCAAGCGGGCCAGGCATCGGACTGCTGCCCACTCGGTGGATGCGGCAGCACGCAGCGCGGGCAAATCCCGCTCTGGCACAAGCAAGACTGCAGTCCGCCCTCACCAGCCCGCCACCCGCTGGAGCCCTGCCGTGTTTGGGGCCATTGAGTGGCGCCGCTTTGAAGCCGTGTGCGAAGCCCTGTTTGCCCAGGCCGGCTTCAAAACGCGCACGCAATCACATGGGGCAGACGGCGGGGTGGATATCTGGCTGCATTCGGCCAATGCGAAAGGTCCGGTCGCCGTGGTGCAGTGCAAGCACTGGCAGGACCGGCCCGTGGGGGTGAAGGAGATGCGCGAATTTCTGGGGGTGATGACGGCCAACAAGCTCAAGCGCGGCACCTATGCCACCTCATCCACCTTCACGCCAGAGGCACAGATGTTTGCCCGCGCCAACGGCATCAGCGCGATGGATGGCCCTGCCATGCTGACGCTCATTGCCAAACGCACGCCCGAGCAGCAGCAGGCACTGCTGGCGGTAGCGCATGAGGGCGAGTACTGGCGCCCCACCTGTGCGAGCTGTGGCATCAAGATGGTGGAGCGCAAGCCCGGCAAGGGCGGCATTGCGTTCTGGGCTTGCATCAACTACCCCAAATGCCGGCGCATCATGCAGATGAGTACGTCAGCCGGGTAGGCCAGCGAAGGTGGCAGCCTTTGCTGAAGGCGCCGCGCTATAGACTGTGTTTACCGGGCGTCCAGCCCTGCGCACCCAGCGCCTGCCCAGCCACGGCCGCAGGCACCGCCTCCAGGGGCGTCCCCAGGGTGTCGTTCCAGCGGTTCAGAAACGCAAACATGGCCACCACGCCGAGCAGCTCGACGATCTCGCCCTCGCTCCAGTACTGCTGTACTTCAGCAAATAATTCATCCGTCACCGCATTGGGCTGACTGGCCGCGGCCATGGCAAAGTCCAGCGCCACGCGTTCACGCGGGCTGTAGTGCGGGCTGCTGGCATAGGCCCACACATCGGCCAGCTTGGCGTCGCTCACGCCGAAGTTGTGCGCCCCGAGCAGGGTGTGGGCCTGGCAGTAGAGGCAGCCCGACACCTTGCTCACCACATGGCCGACAAGACGGCGAAAGCCCAGATCGACTTCACCGGCCGGGTCCATCACCGCAGCATTCAACTGCGCAAAGGCCTGCACTATCTTCGGCTTGCGCTGCATGGTGAGCACGCTGTTGGGCGTGAAGCCGAGCGTGCCGAGGAAAAAATCAAAATGCGGTTTGAGTTCGGGCGTGGTGTCGGGTGGCAGGGGTTGCAGTCGGGGCACGGGATCTCCTGGATAACGGACGGATGGCCCGATTGTGTTGCAGAGCACAGCACATGGCCAGTGCAGATTGTCCATAATGTCTGCATGAACAAGCAACTCGCTGCGCTCCCCAAAGTACTCGCCTTTGATGTGTTTGGCACGGTGGTGGACTGGCACGGCAGCATTGCACGCGAAGTGCAGGCGCTGCGCCCCGGCGTGGATGGCGGTGCGTTTGCGCTGGCCTGGCGTGCCGGCTACCGGCCGGCGATGCAGCGCGTGATGTCGGGCGAGCTGGGCTGGACGCTGATTGACGACCTGCACCGCATGATTCTCGACAGCATCCTGCCGCAGTTCGGACTGGATGACCTGGGCGAAGCACAGCGCCAGCATCTCAACAAGGCCTGGCACCGGCTCGACCCCTGGCCCGATACGGTGGCGGGGCTCACGCGCCTCAAGTCACGCTTCACCATCACGACACTGTCCAACGGCAACATTGGCCTGCTCACAAACATGGCCAAGCGCGCTGGCCTGCCCTGGGACTGTGTACTGTCGGCCGAGGTGTTTCGCGCCTACAAGCCCAGCCCCGAGACCTATCTGGGCGTGGCCCGCGTTTTCGATGTGGCGCCAGACGAAGTGATGCTGGTGGCAGCGCACCAGGACGACCTGGCCGCTGCCCGCAGCTGTGGCCTGCAGACAGCCTACATCGAGCGGCCCGCCGAGTTTGGTGCGGCGAACCCCAAGGACGTGTCCCCCGATGCGGCCAACACCCTGCACGCCAAAGACTTTCTCGCGCTGGCCGAGCAGCTGGGCTGCTGAGCAGCGCACGGCTGCATTTGGCTTGTTTCCAGCGACAGCAACAATAACCCGCCCTCCCACATGAACGACAAGAAAACCAGGAAACGCAATACCCGAGGCTCTGGCTCCCTGCTGGAAAAAGCCGTGTTTACGATGGCGATCGGCTTGCTCTTCTTGCTGCTGCCCTGGCTCTTCAGCGCATCGCCCGGCATGGACAACATCAGCGCCGGTCTGCGCCTGCCGGGCTGGCTGTCGCTGGGCATTGGCTTGGTCTTGCTGGCTGTGCACCGCGTGCGCAAAGGACGGACAAGCCCTGCGCCTGACACGGCTGAGGCCGGGTCCGGTCGCTGAGCAAGCGCTGAACCCTGCAACAGAACGCCTCCCCCTGAACAGAGATGCCATATGCAAGCCCAGGACATTCTTCACTTCTGGTTTGAAGAGCTGGACAACAAACAGCGCTTCGCCAAGGACGCGGCACTCGACGCCCTGATGCGCGAGCGCTTCGAGCCCACCTTGCAGGCGGCGGCACGGGACGAACTGGCGGCCTGGCGCATCACAGCCAGTGGCTGCCTGGCCGAGATCATTGTGCTGGACCAGTTCTCGCGCAACATCTACCGCGACACGGCGCAGGCGTTTGCGAAGGATGCCCTCGCGCTGAAGCTGGCACAGGCGCTGGTGGCCAGCGGGCAGGACCAGCAGTTGCCAGTGACGCAGCGTGCCTTTGCCTACCTGCCCTATATGCACAGCGAGTCGCTGCCGGTGCATGCCCAGGCGCTGGTGTTGTTCTCACAAGCCGGGCTGGAGGAGAACCTGCGCTTCGAGCGCATGCACCAGGCCATCATCGAGCGCTTTGGCCGCTACCCCCACCGCAATGCGGCCTTGGGGCGCAGCAGCAGCGCAGAAGAGGTCGAGTTTATGCAACAGCCGGGTTCATCATTCTGAATGCCGCACGTGGGCTCTGTCCTTGACTGCAGCGTAAGAATCTGCCGCTTCGCAAGACAAACCCGCATGACTGCCACATCGACCTCCCGCGCTCCCCGTCTGCTGCAAGCCCTGATCACACCGTTGATGGTA
This sequence comes from Gammaproteobacteria bacterium, assembly GCA_018815325.1. Lineage (GTDB taxonomy): Bacteria > Pseudomonadota > Gammaproteobacteria > Burkholderiales > Burkholderiaceae_C > JAHIYE01. The sequence goes on from JAHIYE010000004.1 coordinate 52,405, forward strand.
GTGGGCGTATGGGGCTGGGCAAACCATGCCGCGGCCATGGGCCTGATGCTGGAGCGCGCGCCGGTGCCGTGCGGCGCGTCCGCGGCTGCATCGCTGGTACTGCCTGCCGCGGCGCAACAGCGCCTGCCCGACAGCCAGGTCGTGGCCGGCAGCAAAGACATTCAATGGGTCTGGCTGGGCTCGCCAACCTCGCGCTACCCCCATACCGCACTGGGCTCGGGTGTGCACGGCGCCAGCCTGCATGTGCTGACGAATGACCCGGCCGGTACACCGCATGAGCTGGTGTACCGACTGCCGATTTACCGCGTGTTCGAGGACCGTGTGCCCCGGCTGGTGGACCTGGATGGTGACGGGCGTGATGAGGTCGTGCTGATCGAATCCGATGCGCGGAAGGGTGCCGCCGTGGTGGTGTTTGGCTTGCGAGGTGGCAATGCCTCGACCGGCATGACGCTGCAGGAGCTGGCCCGCAGTCCGCATGCGGGCTCGACCTTTCGCTGGCTCAACCCGGTGGGCTTTGCCGACTTCGATGGCGATGGCCGGCTGGATGTGGCCAGCGTGACCACACCGCACATTGGCGGCGAACTGGTGCTGTATCACTACCAGCCGCCGAAGCTGGCGCCCTATGCCGAAGCCATGGATGTCTCCAACCACCGCATGGGCTCGCTGGAGCAGCGCCTGGCGGTGATCGTACAGACGCCGGGCATGCGGCCCACGGTGATCCTGCCGGACATGCAGCACACGGCCCTGCATGCGCTGCGTTGGGAGGCACCGGGCAAGTGGAAGGAACTCAACGACCTCAAGCCATTGCCCGCGCGCATCGAAAGCCTCACGCCGCTGCCTGGTGGCGCTTGCGCCCTATTGGTTGACGGCAGTACCTGGCGCGTGCAACTGATGCACTGAGGCCAGGGCGCTGCACCACATCCGCACTAACCGGGCGGGCTCGAGGCGCAGGCTGTAAGCGTAGTAGGCTCCGCGCTGATGGGAAGCCATTCGGTCATGCGGTGGCAAAGGCCCTCAAAGCACACCTCGTAGTCAGGCACGTAGGTAGACCTTGCCAGCACGATCTCGCGCCGCCACGGGTCTGCCAATCGGTAATGCCAGACACCGTTGAGCAACTGGGCGTTGGGCGGCGGATCCATGCCGGCACCCGAGCCACGGATGCGGGCTTGCGACAGGTGCAGCAGCTTGCCCGCGATTTCGTAGTCTTCGTCCCACTCGATTTTCTCAATTGAATGGGTCCAGCGCAGCGTGAAGCTGCTGACTGGCAGGCTCACATACATGGTGCCTGCAGCCAAGCACAGTGCAGCAAGGGTCACCATGGCTCAGACTGCGGTGACCCCGACACGCCGCAGCGCCCGTGTACGTATCACATGCCAGAGAACCAGAGCCACCGTCATGCCAAGGCCTATTTCATCAGTGACGGGCGCAGCCACCACGAGAAACGCCGCCGCCACAAAAGCCCACAAACGCTCGAACCAGCGCAACGGCGCCAGCCAGTAGCCGATGGCTGTGCCGCCCCAAAGCAGGATCGCCAGAACGGCCTTGAAAACTACATAGCCGGTATCCCATAAGGTGCCGCCTTGCAGCATCAGCGCTGGGGCATAGACCGCCATGAAGGGAACGACAAAGCCCGCAATGGCGATTCGCATGGCCTGCAGGCCGATCTTCATGCCGCTTTCGCGCGCGATCGGTGCGGCCGCAAAGGCAGCGAGCGCAACCGGTGGCGTAAGGTCGGCCATGATGCCGAAGTAGAAGACGAACATGTGCGAGACGATCAGCGGCACCCCAAGGTGCAGCAGCGCGGGCGCCGCCAGCGAACTGGTGATGATGTAGTTGGGGATGGTCGGAATACCCATGCCCAGCACCAGGCACACCAGCATGGTCAGCACAAGACTGGCAAACAGGCTGTTTTCACCGATCTGGATGATGAAGCCCGCCAGCGTGGTGGCTGCACCAGTCAGCGACAGGATGCCGATTATCACGCCCACCAGGGCGCAGGCTACGCCTACAGGCAAGGCGTGACGAGCGCCATCGGCCAGTGCATTGAGCGCCACGCGCAGGGTCGCGCGGCCTCCCTTGGCGAACCATAAGGCAACACCCATGAGGAGTGCCAGGCCGATGATGGCTGTGATGCCATACTTGAAGAAGCTCGACGCTGCAAAACCGATCATTACCCAGAACAGGATCTGCAGACCCCGTCCGCCAAAGCGAGCGGTCATGGCCGCCCCAAATATCAGCACGACCGTCAGAGCCAGTCCGACCATGCCTGAAAACAGCGGCGTATAGCCTGCAAACAGCATCCACACCAGAATGGCCAGTGGAAGGATCAGGTACCAGCGCAAACGCATCGCGGCCCAGGGATCGGGGCAATCTTCTTTGGGGATGCCGATCAGTCCGGCACGACCAGCTTCGAGATGAACCATCAGGAATGCGGTCAGGAAGTACAGCAGCGCAGGAATGGCCGCCGCCTTGCAGATCTCGACATAGGGCACGTTGATGGTCTCGGCCATGATGAAGGCGACAGCCCCCATCACGGGCGGCATGATCTGCCCCCCCATGCTGGCCGTGGCTTCGACCCCGCCGGCGAAAGCCGGCTTGTAACCAAAGCGCTTCATCAGCGGAATGGTGAACTGTCCGGTTGTCACTACATTGGCCACGCCGGAGCCATTGATGGTCCCCATCAGACCCGAGGAGACAACCGCCACCTTCGCCGGTCCGCCCTTGGTGTGGCCGAAAAGGCCCAGTGCAAAGTCGGTGAACAGCGTGATCATCCCGGCCTGCTCCAGAAAGGCGCCGAACAAGATAAACAGGAAGATGTAAGACGACGACACATACGTCGGCGTGCCATAGATGCCTTCGGTATCAAAGCCAAGTTGCGAGACGATCTGGTCGATCCCATAGCCACGGTGTGCCAACACCCCTGGAAGGTGCTCGCCAAACAAGCCATAAGCCAGGAACATCAGGCAGATCAGCGGCAGGGCAAAGCCCATGATGCGACGTGCGGCCTCAAACACCAGCACGATGGTGAGCGTACCCACCACCATGTCGCTTGGCGTCATATCTCCGGCGCGAAGGATCAGATCGGCCTCATAGACCCAGTGGTACAGGCCAGCACAAAAAGCAGCAATGCCGATAAGCCAGCCCAGCCACTGCTGTTTGAAGGGCGGATAGAGGGCAAATGTCGTCAGCAGCAGGAAGCCGACGTGCACGGCACGGACGACCGAGCTGGATATCGGGCTGTACGCGGCGGTGACAATTTGAAAAACGGAAAACAGTACCGCAACCCAAAACAACGCGCCGACAAATGACGGCGCGTGTTCTTCGGTCGCGTGAAGGGCCGCGTTCGCCAACGGCGCCGCGCCAGACACGTTTGAGCTCATGTTTACTTCATCAACCCGACTTCACGGTAGTACTTGGCCGCGCCGGGGTGGAAGGTCACGCTCGTACCGCTGACGGCGGATTCGCGGTGAATACCCTTGGCGGCGCTGTGTGCTGCAACCAGCGTGTCGAGATTATCGAAAATTGCCTTGGTCATGGCGTACACCACATCGTCAGGCACGCCAGCGTGCGAAACGAGGAAGTTCTTGATCGCGATAGTGGGCGTGTCCACAGTCTGGCCGGTATAGGTGTTGGCCGGAATGGTGGCAACACCGTAGGCAGCGTCACCGATCTTGGCGACTATGTCGGCAGGAATCGGCACCACGACGATTTTCACCGAGGCAGCCAGGTCGCGCAGCGAGGCAACGCCGAGGCCGGCAGATTGCAGCGTGACGTCAAGCTGACGGTTCTTCATGAGTTCAACCGACTGGCCGAACGGCAGGTATTCAACCTTGGCGAAGTCGTCGTACGACAGGCCGGCAGCCTTGAGCACGGCACGCGCATTGAGCTCAGTGCCAGACTTGGGCGCGCCCACGGAGATGCGTTTGCCCTTGAGATCGGCCATGGTCTTGATGCCGGATTCTTCGCTGGCGACGATCTGGATGTAGTTGGCATAAATGCCGGCCACTGCACGCAGCTTGTCCAGGGGCTTGGCAAAGCCGGCTTCGGCGTTGCCCTTCCAGGCATTGGACAGCGCATCCGCCAGCGTGAAGGCAAGCTCACCACGACCGGCTTGCAGCAGGTTGAGGTTTTCGGCAGAAGCCTTGGTGGACTGGACAGTCACCTTGGCATCAGGCAGGGCCTTGCCAAAAAGCTGCGACATCGCAACACCCATGGGGTAATACACACCACTTTGGCCACCCGTCAACACATTGACAAATTGCGCTGCGTGCACACTGGGCACAAAGGACATTGCGGCCGAGCCGAGAGCGCCGAGCACAAGAGAGCGTCGTTGGATGGGTGTTGAAATCGAATTCATGTGAACTTCCTGGTCTTCTTGGGGTTTGGAAAAAGATGTGACTGCACGCACATGACGTGAGTTCTAAACTATAGCTTTATGAAATGCAATGATGAATCGGGGAATACCCATTATATATTTGTGCAAATATTTTAATACATGAAGGATACGGTTTGGGAAATCTTTTGATACCCATGACGTCGCTGCTTAGCGGCGCGGGGTTGCTGGTGGTCGGTGTCGGTCTTCTTTTTTCTGCCATCGGCGCGCAAGCCGGAGCGGCGCAGTTCCCGGTGTTCGTGACCGGACTCATCATGTCGGCGTATTTCGCCGGTTTCGTCTACGGCACCTATGCCTGCCCGGCCATCATTCGCCGCGTGGGCCATATCCGCGCGTTCGCGGCGATGGCCTCGATTGCGTCCACCATGCCCATCCTGCATGCGCTGTGGCTCAACCCCTTTTTCTGGGGGCTGCTGCGTTTTGTCACCGGCATCTGCCTGGTGGGCCTGTACATCGTGTTGGAGAGCTGGCTCAATGTGCTGGCACAGAGCCACCAGCGTGGCAAAGTGTTTGCGGCCTACATGGTGGTCAACCAGGTCGCGCTGGCGCTGGGCCAGTGGCTGCTGCTCGTGGGCGACAAGCTGGCCTTCGTACCGTTTGCACTGGTCTCGGTGCTGTTTTCGTTTGCCTTGCTGCCAATCACGCTGACGCCGGTGCCTGAACCCGAACCGATGGAAGCCCCGAGCCTGGGATTGAAGGAGTTGTTTGCGCTCACGCCCATCGGGGTGATCGGCTCGGTGGCCTCGGGGGCGCTGAACGGCACCTTCTACAGCCTGGGCCATGTGTTTGGTCAGCGCGTGGGCTTCAGTGATGCAGGCATTGCCACCTTCATGGCGGCCACCATCCTCGGTGGTGCGGCATTCCAGTGGCCAGTGGGGCATTTGTCCGACCGCATGGACAGGCGCACCGTGATCTTCTGGGTCTGTGTGGCAGGTGCGGCCGTGGCGCTGACCGGCTTTTACCTGGCCCTGGATTCCGAGGCTGCGCTGATCGGGCTGGGCGCCATTTACGGCGGCCTCGCCTTCACGGTGTATGGCCTGAGCGTGGCGCATGCCAATGACCTGGTGGACCGCTCCCGCGTGCTGCAGGTGACGGGTGGCCTGCTGCTGCTGCATGGCATTGGTGCTACCGCCGGGCCTACCCTGGCCGGCGGCATGATGGACATGATGGGGCCGGGCAGCCTGTTGCTCTTCTTTGCCGGCGTGATGAGTCTGCTGGCACTGGCCGTCTGGCACTACAAGCGCATCAAGCCGCTGAACCGTGGCGAACCCGGCGAGAAGGCCGACTATGTGCTCATGGGCAGTGGCTCGCAAGCGGTGTTGCAGATGGACCCGCGCGGCCCGGAGGCCGAGTCGACCGGCAACGACAGCGTGCAGACACCAAACACCTCGCCAACAGCATGAGCAGTTCCTGGTACGACCGCTTCATCCTGCCGCGGGCACTGGACATCGCCTGCGGCCTGCCCATGATCGGCCGCCAGCGCGTGCTGGTGGTGCCGCTGGCACAGGGCCGCGTGCTGGAGATCGGCGTGGGGACAGGGTTGAACATGCGCTATTACGACAAAGCCCGCGTGAGCAGGATCACCGCGCTCGACCCGGCGCTGGAGTTGCACCCGCTGGCACGCGAGCGTATCGCGCAGGCCGGACTGGAGGTCGAACTGCTGGGCCTCTCGGCTGAGCAGATACCGCTGCCCGAAGCCAGCTTTGACACGGTACTGATGACCTACACGCTGTGCACCATCCCCGACCCGCTAGCCGCCCTCAGGGAGATGCGTCGCGTGCTGGCCCCGGGTGGGCGACTGCTGTACTGCGAGCATGGCCGCGCACCGGACGCCTCGGTGCGACGCTGGCAGGAACGCCTGCAGCCACTGTGGGGGCCGCTGGCGGGCGGCTGTCACCTGGGACGCGATATCCCTGCACTGCTGAAAGAAGCCGGCTTCAAGCTACCCGACCTGCACACACGCTACCTGCCCGGACCACGGCCTTTCACCTTCCATTACTGGGGTGAAGCCGTCGCACCCTGAGCCGCGCGGCCAGCAGAAACGGCAGCCCCTGCTGCAGGTGCCGGCCTATACTAGGTAATTCGATTCACAGAGCCCTTTCAAGATGAGCACAGAACGCGTACTCTTTGCCTTTGTCATCGTGCTGGCGTTGACGCTGAATGCCGGCTTCATTACCGGTGACATGGCCGACATCCGGCACCACAATGTCTACGAGCTGTTCGCCGCGCTGGTGGTGAGCCTCGTGGCCACCGTCATGAAGTTCGGTGACCGCTCACCCCTGGGCTCCACCATGCTGGCCACCAGCCTGGTGGCCGACCTGCAACTCATCGCTGCCGCCGTGGCCTGGGGCATATACGGCCAGGCCGATGTGCTCACGGCACACCAGAGCGTGACCGTCGTGTCGCTCGCCGTGGGTGCCGGTGTCGCCAATGTCGTGTCGGTGGTGATGCTGATCATCGAGATGGCCAATCTGCGGCGATGATCATTCAGCGCGCCCGCCACGGCATCTTCATCCTGCTGCGGCGTCTGCGGATGCCGCTGATGGTGCTGATCGGGGTGTATGCGGTCGCCGTCCTGGGCTTCACGCTGATCGATGGCATCGACCCCCAGGGCCGCCCCTGGCGGATGAGCTTCCTGCATGCCTTCTACTTCGTGAGCTTTCTGGGCACCACGATTGGCCTGGGCGAGATCCCCTACCCCTTCACCGATGTGCAGCGCCTGTGGGCCACGGCGTCGATCTACGGCACCGTCATCGCGTGGCTCTATGCCATCGGCTCACTGTTCAACGTGTTGCAGGACCCGATGTTCCGGCGCATCCTGCACGAGAACGGCGTGGGGCGCGCCGTGCGCCGCATTGACGAGCCCTTCTACCTCATCTGCGGCTACGACGATGCGGGCAGCCATGTCACGCGCGAGCTGGCCGAGGATGGCACCCGGCTGGTGGTTATCGACGAGTCCAGCGTGCGCATTGACTCCATTGAGGTGGAAGACCTCACCATCCCGGTACCGGCCCTGAGCGGTGACGCGAGCGACCCCAAGACCATGGTGCTGGCCGGGCTGACCAGCGGCCACTGTGCGGGCGTGCTGGCCCTGACGGGGGACGACCAGATCAACATCAAGATTTCCCTGACGGCGCACCTGCTCAACCCCGATGTGCCCGTGCTGTGTGGCGCGCGCAACCATGAGTCGCATGCACGCATGGCTGCTGCAGGGGTGAACCACATCATCAACCCCTACGACACCTTTGCCGAGCGGGTGGCACTGTCCATCCGCACGCCAAGTCTTCACGTCATCTACGAGAGCCTGACCACCCAGCGCGGCACGGCGATGGATGAGGCTCCCAGGATCCCGCGCGGGCGCTGGATACTCTGCGGGACTGGCCTGTTCACGCGCACGCTGCGTCGCCAGCTCGAACGCCTGCAGATCGAGACCGTCATGGTGGACCCCCAGCTCGAGGAGAACGAGATCGATGCGAGCCACATCAAGGGTGATCCAACCGACCCGGATGTGCTGCGCGCTGCTGGCGTGGACGACGCCACGGCCGTGGTGGCCGGTACGGTCGTGGATATCGACAACCTCGCCATCACGATGGCTGCTCGCAACCTGAACAAGGAGCTGTTCATCGTGGCGCGGCAGACCCAGCGGCGCAACACTTCGGTATTTCGTGCTGCCCCGGCCGACCTGATCATGCTCAGCGGCTATGTGGTGGCAGCGGAGGTGCTTCGCGTGATCCGGGCGCCGCAGCTCGCCACCTTTTTGCGCCGTGCGCGCGACGAGGACGAGGACTGGGCCGCCGCGCTGCTCAAGCGCATGCGCGACGTCATTGGCGAAGACATTGTGGAGTCCTGGTCGGTAGAGATCACGCCGCAGGAAAGCCCTACGGTGTGTGCCGAATTTGCGCGGGGTGAGCAGGTGTCACTGCGCCAGCTCATGACCCGACCAGACAGCAGTGGCGGCCTGATCCGCGCGCTGCCCCTGTTGCTGCAGCGTGGCCAGGAGCGCGAGCTGCGCCCGCATATCGATACCCTGCTGCAATTGGGCGACCGTGTGCTGTGCTGCGGTCAGGCCCGGGCCCGCTCCACCATGCGCCGCAATATCACGGCGCATGAGTTGCCAGAAACCCTCATGGGTCCGATGCAACCAGTCTCGCTACGACGCAAGGCCAGGGAACAACAGGCTGCTTGAGCCCCCTGCTCGGCAACGCTCCAACGCTCACCTGGCAGTTGCTGAATCAGCTCACGTGTTGACTGGGCCAGCAGCATCGCCGGCCTCCCTGGCCATCCGCACGTCCAGTGTGCCGGAGCGGATGTGCAGGTCGCGCTGCGGAAACGGAATTTCGATGCCCCGCACCTTGAGGGCATCGTCAAGCGCCCACATCAGCGAAGCATGGGTGGATGCAGGGCGCGTGGTGAGCGCACGGTCGGCCCAGACGATGAGTTCATAGTCCATCGAGTTGTCGCCATACTTGATGAGCCAGACGGCAGTGCTCATGCGATCGTTCTCCACCACACCTTTCACATTGCGTGCGGCCTCGATGCCAGCCTCGCGCACCAGCTCTTTCGGTGTACCGTAGGCCACGCCAAAAGGAATATGCATGCGGCGATGGGCATCGTCGAGTGTCCAGTTGACGACGCGGCCGTTGATGAACTCGGAGTTGGGCACCAGCACATCGAGCGAATCGTTGGTTGTGACCCGGGTGTAGCGCATGGCAATCTCGCGCACATGACCACGCACGCCAGATTCGAGGTCAACGAAGTCACCCACCTTGAGACTTCGCTCGAGCAGAATGATCACACCCGAGACAAAGTTGCTGAACACGTTCTGCAGGCCAAAGCCCAGGCCCACGGCCAGCGCACTGCCAAGCAGTGCAATGCTGGTGAGGTCGATGCCGATGTAGTTCAGGCCAATGACGGTACCCAGTACCCACACGCCATAGCGCATGAGGCGACTCAACAGGTGGATGCGGGCAAACTTCCAGGGCTCATCGGCATAGCGCCGGGCCAGCCGGTGCACGCTGCGTTCCAGCATGCCGGCAAACCACCAGATCCCCACCACGAACACCATCGCCATGAGCAGCCCGGCCAGACTGATCCTGGTTCCCCCGATATTGAACAGACGGGAGGCCATGTCGTTGATTTCTGTCAGCAAGCTGTCTGGCCCCATCATGGCGCTCCTGAAGTCAGGGGACCCGCATCACCACCCGCTCGCGTAGCGTCCTGTCCACGCCATGGCGCTGACAGGGTGAAGACGGAAATGTGCGTAGACATCAAGCTCATGAATTGGTCAGTATATAGAGGCCTCAGGGGCGTCAACCAGCGTCGGGGATGTCACCTTGTTTGATTTGCATCAAGTCCCCATACCCTGCCAGTCCTAAACTGAAAGTTCAGCAACAGGAGACTTTCATGAAAATACTTCTTGCAGTGGATGGCAGCCCGTATACCAAGAAAATGCTGGCCTATTTGACCGCGCATGATGAGATGTTCGGTGCCCAGCACGACTACACCCTCTTTACTGTGACGGACATCCCCCCTGTGCCCCCAGGCATTCCGATTCCCGAAAACAAGGCGTCTGAGGCACGGCGCTGTGCCGAAGCGGCCGAGAAGGTGCTGGCCCCCATCAGCAAGTTCCTGCTCAAGAGCGGCATTGACGCCCACAGCGCCCACAAGACGGGCCATGTCGGAAAGATGATTGCCGAATTCGCCGAGAAGGGCAAGTTCGACATGGTGGTCATGGGCTCGCATGGCCATGGCAACCTGGGCAACCTCGTGATGGGTTCGGTGGCCACCAAGGTGCTGGCCATGTGCAAGGTACCCGTGATGCTGGTGCGTTAAAGCCCGCCTCATCACAAGCTCAACGCCTGGACGGCACCCCCGATACCCGACCTCTGGTTTGGGTGGGGCCAGCTTCCGCAGCCACCATGGAGGACGCGATGGAAAGACCCCCTGTCATCCACAAAACGGCACAGGACCTTCGCATTGCGCCGAACCTGCTGGACTATGACGCTGAATGCCGCACATTCTCCTGGGATGAGGCACGCAAGGCGCTGCAGGGCTTGCCCGGTGGCGGCCTCAACATCGGCTTCGAGGCGGTCGACCGCCATGCTGCCGGGCCGGGCCGCGATCAGGTTGCGCTGCGTTTTGTCTCGCGCGACAAGCCTGCGCAGGACATGTCCTATGCCGAGCTCGCCCGGCAGACCAACCGGTTTGCCAACGTGCTGCACAAGCTCGGCGTGGGCAAGGGTGACCGCCTCTATGTGATGGCCGGGCGCATTCCCGAACTTTATGTTGCGGTGCTGGGTGCGCTGAAAAACGGTACCGTGGTCACCCCCATGTTCTCTGCCTTCGGGCCCGAGCCGATCGCCACGCGCATCAATATCGGCGAAGGCATGGTGCTGGTCACCACCGACGCACTCTACAGGCGCAAGGTCAAACAGCTGCGCGATAAGATGCCCTCGCTGCACCATGTGCTGCTGGTGGCCGAAGACAGCGGCGTGACCGATGAGCCGGATACCCTGGACCTGGGCAACCTGATGGCCGAAGCGTCCGACAGTTTCAGCACGGTCGCAACCTCTCCCGATGACCCGGCGCTGCTGCATTTCACGAGCGGCACCACCGGCACACCCAAGGGCGCGATCCACGTGCATGGCGCGGTGGTCACGCACCATGCAACAGGCCGCTACGCGCTTGACCTGCACCCCGACGACCGCTACTGGTGTACCGCCGACCCAGGCTGGGTAACCGGCACCTCCTACGGCATCATCGCGCCGCTCTTGCATGGCGTAACGTCCCTGATTGACCGCGAGGAGTTCGACGCCACGCGCTGGTACACGCTGCTGCAGCAGGAGAAGATCAGCGTCTGGTACACGGCGCCCACGGCCATCCGCATGCTCATGAAGTCAGGGGCCGAGCTGGCCAGCCAGCACGCCCGCCCCGACCTGCGTTTTATCGCCAGCGTGGGCGAGCCGCTCAACCCCGAGGCCGTCTGGTGGGGCAAGGAAGTGCTGGGCCTGCCGATCCACGACAACTGGTGGCAGACCGAGACCGGCGGCATCATGATTGCCAACACGCCGGCCTTTGACATCAAGCCCGGCTCGATGGGCCGGCCCCTGCCCGGTATAGAAGCCTGCATCGTCGAGCACTTGGAGGCCGAGGGCGAGCCGGCCCGGGTACGCGTCATCCATGAGCCCGATGTCGAAGGCGAACTGGCCCTGAAGAGCGGCTGGCCCTCGATGTTCCGCGGCTACCTCAACAACGAGGCGCGCTACCGCAAATGCTTTGTGGACGAGCTCTACCTCACGGGGGACCTGGCGAAGCAGGACGCCGACGGCTACTACTGGTTCGTGGGCCGCGCTGACGACGTCATCAAGTCGGCCGGCCACCTGATCGGCCCCTTCGAGGTGGAGAGCGTGCTGATCGAGCACCCAGCCGTGATCGAGGCTGGCGTGATCGGCAAGCCTGACCCGGTGGTGGGTGAAGTGGTCAAGGCCTTTGTCTCGCTCAGGGATGGCTACCAGCCGGATGAGGAGTTGCGCCTGTCCATCATGGCGCATGCACGCAAGCGCCTGGGCGCGGCCGTGGCGCCCAAGGAGATTGCCTTCCTGCCCTCGCTCCCCCGCACGCGCAGCGGCAAGATCATGCGTCGCCTGCTCAAGGCCCGTGAGCTCGGCCTGCCCGAGGGCGACACCTCGACACTGGAGAGTGGCGCATGAATCAGGATATTGAAGTCCCGCCTCCCCCCACGGGCCACGTGCCTTGGGACAAGGCCTTTGCGCAGATCGTGCTGTCCGACATGCTGCGCATTCGCCGCATGGAGGAGAAGGCCGCCGAGCTCTATGGCGAGCAGAAGATACGCGGCTTCCTGCATCTCTATATCGGCGAGGAGGCTGCTGCCACCGGTGCGCTGCGCGCTCTGCAGCCCGAGGACAACATCGTGGCCACCTACCGGGAGCACGGCCATGCGCTGCTCAGCGGCGTGGCCATGAGCCGCATCATGGCCGAGATGTTCGGCAAACAGGAGGGCTGCTCGCGCGGACGTGGCGGCTCGATGCACCTGTTTGACCGCGCGACGCGCTTCTATGGCGGCAACGCCATCGTGGGTGGTGGCCTGCCGCTCGCGGCCGGGCTGGCACTCGCCGACAAAATGGGCAAACGCCAGGCGCTGACGGCCTGCTTCTTTGGTGAAGGCGCCATGGCCGAGGGTGCGTTTCATGAAGCCATGAACCTGGCCGCGCTGTGGCAGTTACCCGTGCTCTACTGCTGTGAGAACAACCTGTACGCCATGGGCACGGCGCTGGCGCGTGCCGAATCACAGACCGATCTGTGCGCGAAGGCCGCTTCCTACGGCATGGCAACGGTGCAGGTCGATGGCATGGATGTGGTGGCGGTGTTCGAGGCAGTACAGCGCGCGGCACAACAGGTGCGCGAACAAGGTGTGCCGATGTTCGTCGAAATACGCACCTACCGTTTCCGCGCGCACTCGATGTTCGACCCCGAGCTCTACCGCGACAAGCAGGAGGTCGAGCAATGGAAGACACGCGGCCCCATCCACACCTACACCGCACGCCTCAAGGCACAGGGCCTGCTCACGGAGACAGAATTCCTCGCACTCGATGCGCAGGCGCAGGCCGAGGTGGATGCGGCTGTGGCCTTTGCCGATGCTGGCACATGGGAGCCCATCGAGACCTTGCTGCACGATGTGACCACACCGCAGGAGACCGCATGATGGGCCGCAGAATCAGCTACCGCGATGCCATGCGTGAGGCACTGCGCGAGGCCTTGCAGGCCGACCCGCGTGTCTTTCTCATGGGCGAGGATGTGGGCCGCTACGGCGGCACTTACGCCGTCTCCAAGGGGCTGCTGGAGGAGTTTGGCCCCGACCGCATTCGCGACACCCCGCTGTCGGAGCTGGGCTTCACCGGCCTGGGCATTGGCGCAGCGCTGGGCGGCATGCGCCCGATCGTGGAGGTGATGACCGTCAACTTCAGCCTGCTCGCGCTTGACCCCATCGTCAACACGGCAGCCATGCTGCGCCACATGTCGGGCGGCCAGTTCTCGGTGCCGGTGGTGATCCGCATGGCCACGGGTGCGGGGCGCCAGCTCGCGGCCCAGCACTCGAACAGCTTTGAGGGCTGGTATGCCCATGTGCCCGGCCTGCGCGTGCTGGCCCCGGCCACGGTAGAGGATGCGCGTGGCATGCTGGGCCCTGCACTGGCTGATCCCGACCCGGTGCTGATCTTCGAGCACGCCCAGCTCTACAACATGGAAGGTGAAGTGCCGGACCAGGTGCAGGTGGACATCTCCAGCGCCATGGTTCGCCGGGCGGGTACCGATGTGAGCCTCATCACCTACGGCGGCTCGCTGTCCAAGACGCTGCAGGCCGCCGAGGAACTGGCGGCGCTGGGCATCAGCGCCGAGGTGGTCGACCTGCGCGTGCTGCGCCCCCTGGATGAGGCCACGATCATGGCCTCGGTGCGCAAGTGCCGCCGCGTGGTGGTGGTCGACGAAGCCTGGCGCTCGGGCAGCCTGGCGGCCGAGGTGATGGCCCGCATCATGGAGCAGGCCTTCTTCGATCTCGATGCCCCGCCCGCCCGTGTGTGCAGCGAGGAGGTGCCAATTCCCTATGCGCGCCACCTGGAAGAAGCGGCACTGCCACAAGCGCCGAAGATTGTCACCGCGGTACGCACGCTGATGGGACAGCCCGCATGATCGAGTTCAAGCTGCCCTCGCTGGGCGCGGACATGGACGAAGGCACACTGCTGAAATGGCATGTGAAGCCGGGTGACCCTGTCACGCGCGGCCAGGTGGTGGCCGTGGTGGACACGTCCAAGGCCGCGGTGGATGTCGAGAACTGGCACGACGGTGTGGTGGCCGAGCTGCGGGTGCAGCCCGGCAGCAAGGTGCCGGTCGGTACGGTGCTGGCCACGCTGCTGGAGCCGGGCGAAAAACCTGCCGCGGCGACAAAGCCTGCACCACCTTCACCACCACCGCAACTTGCGCACCCCGCGCCAAAAGCCGCGCAAGCGGCTACCCCACCGGCCGCTCACCAACCTGCACCACCTCAGGTCGTGCAGGCAACGGGTGCCCGCAAGCCCGTCTCTCCGGCCGCACGCCGACGCGCCCAGGAACTCGGGCTGGACCCGACGACTGTGGCCGGCACCGGCGCGCTGGGCTCGGTGACGCTGGCGGACATTGAAGCCGCAGCTCACGCGACCCCTGCCCTGCCGGCTACGCCTGCAGCAGCCCCTGCGGCAGCCGACCGCCAAAAGGAAATGCGCAAGGCCATTGCCGCTGCGATGAGTCGCTCCAAGCGCGAGATTCCGCATTACTACCTGAGCGAAACCATCCCGATGGCCACCGCACTGACCTGGCTGCAACAACACAACGAGGGTTTGCCCATCACCGAACGCGTGCTGCCCGCGGTGCTACAGCTCAAGGCCGTGGCGTTGGCGCTCCAGCGCACGCCGCAACTCAACGGCTTTTATGTGGACGGCAATTTCCAGCCCGCTACGGCCGTGCACGCCGGGGTGGCGATTTCACTGCGTGGCGGCGGTCTGGTGGCCCCTGCGCTGCACGATGTCGGCCTCAAATCGCTGGCCCAGCTCATGCGTGAGCTGGCTGATCTGGTCAAGCGGGCGCGTGCCGGCTCATTGCGCAGCTCCGAGATGACCGACCCGACCATCACCGTCACCAACCTGGGCGACCAGGGCGTGACCTCGGTATTCGGCGTGATCTATCCGCCGCAGGTGGCGCTGGTGGGCTTTGGCAACGTGGCCGAGCGCCCCTGGGTACAGGATGGCATGCTGTGTGCCCTGCCGCTCGTGACCGCCTCGCTGGCTGCCGATCACCGCGCCTCGGATGGTCACGTGGGTGCGCTGTTTCTCGCTGAATTGCGCGATGTGCTGCAGCAACCCCAGACACTGAATGCCACAGAGAACACCCCCGAAAAACCACAAGGAGCCACGCCATGACCTACGACCGCCCGGCCCTGAGCAAGGCCGCCCTGTCCATCCTGCGCGGCATCGCGCCAGAGGTGCAGCCCGGCGACATCACACCAGGTAAACCCCTGCGCAACCAGGTCGACCTTGATTCGATGGACTGGCTCAACTTCCTGATTGGGCTGCACGAACATTTCGGCGTGAACATACCCGAGGCAGACTATGCCCGCCTGATCACGCTCGACAATGTGCTGGACTACCTGCAGGCCCGGCTGGCCGAAATGCCGGGAGCCAGCGCATGAGTACGCTTCCCGGCAGGCCGCTGCCCCCCGAGTTGCCGGCCGAGCCCTTCTCACCAAACGAACCCGCGCCCGATCAGCCGCCGCGGCCCGATGAGCCCGCCCCCTTCGAGCCGGCCCCGCCCGCTCCCGAGCCCAGCATGCCCGTTCCGCCCCGCACCTGAGCCGCCGCAGCGTGCCTCAACCGCCTGTGGACGCATCGATCCAGCGCAGGTAAGCGCTGAAGCCGGCCGTCACGGGCAACTGGATGATTTCGGGCACCTCATAGGGGTGATGCGCACGGATGAAGTGCTCCAGTTGCTCGTACTGCGCGCTGCGGGTCTTGATGAAGAGCAGGCTCTCGGCCTCATCGCAGGCCTTGTCCTGCCAGATGTAGTGGCTGCGCACCTGCTGAATCTGCACGCAGGCCGCAAGCCGCTCAGCGAGCAGTTGTTTGGCCAACGCATTGGCCTGCGCTTCACTGCCGATGCTCGTCATCACGACGCAGTAGCTGCTGTTGTCATTCGTCATGCCGGTTTCCTTGCCTTGCACGTTGTAGCTCAGGCGGCCTGTCGTCCCATCACCCGCATTTTGTGTTCCCACTTGGCGACGCCCTGCTCACCGAGCCGATCGACCAGGCCGATCAGGGTCTCCTGCACCGGCGCGATGCCGACAAAGCCCAGGATGTTGCGCTCCAGCGATTTGACGCTGTGGGCACGGAAATACCAGCGGTACACCAGCGCCGGCATGCCCATGGTGACAACCACGCGCGCGCTGCGACCTGCCAGCCCCTTGCTGTCGAACGGGTTGGCGCCCCCTTGCTTGAAGGCAAAGCCCGGCCGTGCCACCTGTTCCAGAAAACCTTTGAGAAGCGCCGGCATGTCGCCCAACCAGAGGGGAAAGAACAGCACGAGGTGCTGCGCCCAGGCGATGTCATCCTGCGCTGGCTGCAACGAAGCCGGCAGGCTGCCATGTTCCCACGCCTGCTGGCTGCGCAGCAAGGGAAAGTCAAGCCCGGCCACCTCGATGCGCCGGACCTCGCGACCGGTGGCCACAGCCCCTTCGGCATAGGCATCCGCCAGT
Organism: Gammaproteobacteria bacterium; assembly: GCA_018815325.1. Lineage (GTDB taxonomy): Bacteria > Pseudomonadota > Gammaproteobacteria > Burkholderiales > Burkholderiaceae_C > JAHIYE01. The sequence continues at coordinate 69,093 of JAHIYE010000004.1, forward strand.
GCATGGCACAAGTGCCGCGCAGCAGCATCCGGGTGGCCCTGGATCAGCAAAATGCGCTGTCTGTCCATCGTGTATTCCTCCGCACAAAGCAGAGGCCATGATGTCACGTCACGCTGAGGCGGGCTTTGACGCTTGTCAAGGCAGCGCCATGCTGCTCCACCTTGATGCTACGGATTAAATAGCATCAAGGCCATGAACAGAAAGGGGTAGAAACGAGTTCCATGGCACGGCGCGAAACCCCGCGAGGCACCTGCCGACTAGCTCTGCAGCGCGGGAACCCTTGCCTCGGCCTCCAGCGTGCCATTCAGCAGCTCGGGCAGGCGATCGGCACTCATCTTGAAGCCGCAGGCCTGGGCGTGACCGCCGCCGCCCATGCTCTCCGCCAGCGGAATGCAGTCAAACGGACGCTGCGAGCGCAGGCCGGCCTTGACGATGCCACTCTTGTCGATGCTCCACATCAGCGCGAAAGTGCCACTCCTGGCAGACAGGATGTCACCCACCAGGCTGTGAAACACGCCGGGCGCGTTGACCATGAGGCCGGACACGCCATTGAAGCTGACAGGCTGGGCAGCCTCGGCAATGCCTTCGGCGAGCTTGCTGAACTTCTCGTCCATGGCCTTGCCACGCTCCACATAGAGGGACAGTTGCATCCCATCGAAAGCGGCGATTTCATTCCAGCGCTCGAAGTTGAAAGGCTCCATGTCGAGCGCGGCCAGAAAGCCCGGGCTCTCGGGGTATTGCCAGACCCAGATGTCGCGGTCCTCGACAAAGCGCACCAGATCGGGAATGGGCAGCTCGGGCTGGAAAAACTCCCAGGCCAGGCGCGCGCCGGATTTGTGCATGTCGAAATGCACGATGCCGCAGCGACACTCAAAACCAGTGAGTTTTTCGGCAGCGCTCTTGTGGTGATCCAGCATCACGAGCTTGGCAGCACGTGACTCGATGCCACGCAGGATATCGGCAGAGAAAGAGAAATCAAGGATGTAGACGGCACGCCCGTCGAGCGTGGGCAGGTCGTCCACCGATTTGATTTCGCCGTGGTCCAGGCCCAGGAATTCGGCCTGGCCCTCGTAAAAAAGCCAGGCAGCAAGCGCTGCAGCAAAGCCGTCGGGGCAGTTGCGGCCATGGTAGATGACCAGGGGATGGGGATCGTTCTTCTCAGGAGAGATGAGCAGTTGCAGAGGCAGAATAGTTTTCATAGGGCCTCTATTGTCGCGCACTGAAGTACTTGCGACGCGTCTAAGGACTCTCCGGGCGCGGTGGCCGCGGGATTTTCTTGAAGCGAATCTTGCGGTCGAGCTCGATGGCGTCCTTCTTCACCTGCCTTGCAGCGTCGAGCTTCTGTCCCTCGGCCAGCCACTGCGCAAACTCCTCGGGCGTCTCCAGGGTGATGGCTCCCAGGGTGGCATTGCGAAACTCCTGGATCGCAATCTCGGCGGCCTTGGTCTGGTTCACCCGGTTGCCAGACTGCAAGGCGCCGCGCTTGCGTCCGATCGCGTCCAGCAGCTCCTCCTCCCGCATGTCGGCCACACCCGAGAGCTTGAAACGCACCTCCAGCAATGACGCGTAATGCGACTTGAGATAGTCCAGCAGCTCCAGCGCCACCTCCTCCTCGTTGAAGGCGTTGCGCCCGACCGCACCACTGGCCGCCAGGTTGTAGCCACTCTTGGCCACGATGATGCGCGGCCACAGCATGCCAGGCGTGTCGTACAGGTAAAAGTCATCTGCCAGCGAAATGCGCTGCTCCAGCTTGGTGATGCCGGCCTCGTCACCCGTCATGGCAGCGCGCCGCCCCGTGAGCGTGTTGATGAGCGTGGATTTGCCCACATTGGGAATGCCGCAGATCAGCACCCGCATGGGCTTGACCATGCCACCGCGCTGGGGGGCGAGTTCGTGGCAGGCTGCGATGATGCGTTGCGCCGGCGCGCGCTCACTCGCACTCAGCGCGATCGCACGCGTGGCAGGCTGGCTGTTGTAGTGTGTCAACCACTGTGCCGTGCAGGCGGGGTCGGCCAGATCCTGCTTGTTGAGGATCTTGAGTGCGGGTTTGTGGCTGGTCAACTCCGCCAGCAGCGGGTTGGCGCTGGAGCCGGGCAGGCGTGCGTCAAGCAATTCGATCACGACATCCGTGTCCTTGATGCGCTCTTCAATTGCCTTTCGCGTCAGGTGCATGTGCCCCGGGAACCACTGGATGGCCATGGCTGGTGTTCTTTCTTCGCGCGACAGCGCTCATTCGTTGCTCAACCCTGGATTGTGTACCACAGCGCACCTGGGTCTCTCGCGCCGGAATGGAGTAAATTGGCAGCAGTTGTTGCTGCAGCCCGATCCGGATAAAACCCGGCTCAGAGCTGCAGGCAGCCGCTCCACGCAAACCCGGGTCATCTGGCCGGGTCCGTGGCAACCAACGAAGGAGTAAAACCCATGCAGATCCAAGTGAACACAAGCAACGGCATCGAGAACAAGGAAACACTGGAGCGCTGGGCAGCGTCCGAAATGCAGTCTGTACTGAGCCATTTCAAGGACGACATCACCCGGGTGGAAATCCACCTGAGCAACGAATCCGCCAGCAAGGCCGGCGGCGACAATCGCTGCACCATGGAGGCCAGGCTGGTCCACCATCAGCCAGTGGCGACCAGCCACCATGCGCCAACGCAGGATGCCGCCTTCCGGGGCGCCTCCGACAAACTCAAGCATGCACTGGACAAAACCCTGGGGCGCCTGCGCAACCACCGTGACCATGACTCCATCCGAAAGATCGACGGCGCAGCAGATGAATAAATCCACCCGACAGGCCGACAACGAGCTGCTGCTCAAGGGCATTCTCTGTGTCCTGATCGGCGCAGGCGTGCTGCTTGCCCCGCATTTCGTCAATTCACCGGGCATGGCCATCGTGGCCAAGTCGGCGCTCGTGGGCTGGTTTTCGCTGGCGCTGGGCTGCGCTTTTGTCCTGCGCTTTGCCATGCGTCGCTACAGCAGCAAGCCCTGAGCCGCGACCGTGCTGACACGGCTGGGCAACCGCGATGACGCACGAGCGCTCATCTCGTCTGTGCAACTGCGCGCCCATGGCGCCGGTCTGTCCCTGCGCGAGCCACCGCCTGAACCCAGCAGCTGCTGCGGGCGTGGTTGCGCGGAATGCGTGTGGCACAGTTATCTGGACGCGGTGGACTACTGGCAACAGGAGGCCCTGCTGAAACTGGGCACCTGATGCCACAGACCTCGGGCAAGGCCTGTCAACGATCTGCATAACAGGCATGAAAAAAGCGCATCCGCTACATAAAACGTAGCGTGATGCGCTTATTCATAAAGGGCCGGAGCCAGATTTATCAACTATATGTGAGCCCTGCCTCAGGCTTCTGCCATGTCAACCTTGACCCTGGCTTCGGTGTTGACCACTGGCACGACCGGTGTGGCGCGGATCAGGTGGTCGAAGGCGGACAGCGCGGCCTTGGCACCATCGCCTGCGGCAATCACGATCTGCTTGAACGGCACAGTCGTCACGTCACCGGCGGCAAACACGCCCGGCAAAGATGTCTGGCCACGCGCATCAACCACGATCTCGCCATGCTTGCTGAGCTCCAGCGTGCCCTTGAGCCATTCGGTGTTAGGCACCAGGCCGATCTGCACGAATACGCCTTCGAGTTCGATATGGTTGACCGTGCCGGTGGCCCGGTCGGTGTAGCTCAGGCCGTTGACCTTCTGGCCGTCGCCCGTGATCTCGGTCGTCTGGGCCTGGGTATGGATGCTCACATTGGGCAGGCTCTTGAGCTTGCTCACAAGCACGGCATCGGCCCGCAGCTGCTCGCCGAATTCCAGCAGTGTGACATGCGACACGATGCCAGCCAGGTCAATAGCCGCCTCGACCCCCGAGTTGCCGCCGCCGATGACCGCCACGCGCTTGCCCTTGAAGAGCGGGCCGTCACAGTGCGGGCAATAGGCCACGCCCTTATTGCGGTACTTCTGCTCGCCCGGCACGTTGACTTCGCGCCAGCGCGCGCCGGTGGAGAGAATCACGGTCTTGCTCTTGAGTGAGCCGCCGTTGGCCAGTTGCACCTCGATCAGGCCACCCGGCTGGGTAGCGGGAATCAGCTTGTCGGCACGCTGCAGGTTCATGATGTCGACCTCGTAGGCCTTCACCTGGGCTTCGAGTGCGGCGGCGAACTTCGGGCCATCGGTCTCCAGCACCGAAATGTAGTTCTCGATCGCCAGCGTGTCGTTGACCTGACCGCCAAAGCGCTCAGCCGCCACGCCCGTGCGGATGCCCTTGCGGGCGGCATACACCGCCGCTGCGGCACCGGCCGGACCACCGCCGACGATCAGCACGTCATACGGGTCCTTGGCGCTGAGCTTGGCGGCATCACGTGCGGCTGAGCCCTTGTCGAGCTTGGCCACGATCTCTTCCACGCCCATGCGACCCGAGCCGAAGACCTCGCCATTCAGGAAGACCGTGGGCACGGCCATGATCTCGCGCTGATTGACTTCGTCCTGGAACAGGGCGCCGTCAATGGTTACGGTCTTGACGCGCGGGTTGAGCACGGCCATGAGGCTGAGTGCCTGCACCACGTCCGGGCAGTTATGGCAGCTCAGGGACATGTAGACCTCGAAGTTGTAATCGCCTTCGAGCGCTTTAATCTGTTCGATCACTTCAGGCTCAACCTTGGGCGGATGGCCGCCGACCCACAACAGGGCCAGCACCAGTGAGGTGAACTCATGGCCCAGGGGAATGGCTGCAAAGCGCAGGCTCATCTGGGCGCCAATGCGGTTCAGGCTGAACGAGGGCTTGCGGGCATCCGCGCCGTCGGTCTTGAGCGTGATCTTGTCGCTCAGGGCTGCCACATCCTGCAGCAGGCCCTTCATCTCGTTTGATGCATCGCTGCCGTCCAGGGAGGCCACGATCTCAAAGGGTTGCGTGACCCGTTCCAGGTAAGTCTTCAATTGTGTCTTGAGGCTATCTTCCAACATCGTGTTCTCCATTTCGACAGGGTGTGTTTGTCCTGCCCGGTGGCCGCCTTGTGAGCAGCCACCGGGTTGAGGGCTTGGGTGTGACCGCTTAGGTCAGGTCAGCGGAAATCAGATCTTGCCGACGAGGTCCAGTGAAGGAGTCAGCGTTTTTTCGCCTTCCTTCCACTTGGCTGGGCAGACTTCACCGGGGTGCGAGGCCACGTACTGGGCGGCCTTGACCTTGCGCAGCAGCTCCTTGGCGTCACGGCCGATGCCGTTGTCATGGATTTCGCACAGCTTGATCTGGCCTTCGGGGTTGATCACAAAGGTGCCGCGCAGTGCCATGCCTTCTTCCTCGATCATCACTTCGAAGTTGCGGGTGATGGCACCGGTGGGGTCACCGATCAGCGGGTAGTTGACCTTCTTGATGGCTTCCGAGGTGTCGTGCCAGGCCTTGTGGGCGAAATGGCTGTCGGTCGACACGCCATAGACTTCGACGCCCAGTTTCTGGAACTCGGCATAGTTGTCAGCCAGATCTTCCAGCTCCGTCGGGCAGACAAAGGTGAAGTCGGCCGGATAGAACATCACGACAGACCATTCGCCTTTGAGGCTCTCGTCGCTCACAGGGATGAAACGGCCATTGTGGTAAGCCGTGGCCTTGAAGGGCTTGATGGTGGTGTTGATCAAAGACATAGTGTTTTCCTCTTAAGGTTGGTTTTCAAATAGCACATGGCTATCATATGTGCAATGCAGCATTTTTGAGGTTGATTAGCCCAATGCTGTTGATTAAGAATTTCTATGGGACAGTGGAACGCCTGTATGCATGCGGAATTCACGCAAATACGGCTTCCGTTGCAATGAATGGCCGAAGACGTGTGCGGCGCAGCAAACAGCCGTGACGCTGGCTTCTTGCCGGGACAGCAAGGTGGTGCAAAACCGCCCCCTCTGCGGCAAAGGCATCGAAAAGAATGAGCAGCGCCTGGTCGAAATCAGAGGCTGTCTTGCGCTGCATGGTGGAAGCCTCCAGAAAAAGCCAATCCACTGAAAGCAACTCAGCTGTTGGCCCGCCTCCTGAGCCAGCGCATCAGGCTGCCCACCACAGGCAACTTTTCGTAAAGTTCCTCGGCGGCATCCCAGTAATCGCGGTGGTGCTCGATGCGGCCGTCGGGGGCAAATTTCAGGTGCGAGGCGCCATGGATGATCTGTACCTCCTGCGACTTGAAGGACTTGAAGCGAAAGCAGAAGACCCAGGTGAGAAAGCATTGATCGCCATCCACCAGATGAGCGCGAATCACGAATCGTGGTTCATCCAGCACCTCGTACATGTGGCTGAAGATGCGCTGCACCTCAGCGAGGCCCCTGACCTCGTTGAAAGGGTCCTTGAAGTAGGCATCATCGGTGTAGTACTCGCCGAACCGGGCCACGCTGTGGGGCGTGAGATTCTCGAAAAACTCGACCACGCGTTGGGCAGCAGCTCTCATAGTCCGGTGAACTTTCTGACAAGGGGGAAATACAGTCGATACGGTAGCAGCCGCATGAGTTTGAGCCAGCGCGTGAAGCGCTTGGGGAAATGGATCTCAAAGTCTCCGCGGGCCCAGCCGCGCAGCATCTCAGTGGCCGCCTGTTCAGGCGTGATCAGGGCCGGCATGGTGAAGCTGTTTTGTGCGGTCAGTGGCGTCTCCACAAAGCCGGGGTTGATCACGCTCACACCGATGCCCTGGGGCTGCAGATCCAGGTAGAGGGTTTCGGCCAGGTTGATGAGCGCAGCCTTGGTCGGCCCATAAGCCAGGCTGTTGGGCAGGCCACGAAAGCCTGCCACGCTGCTGATGAGGCTGATGTGACCCGCCGATGTCCGGTCGCGACCTGCTTGCCCCTGCAAGGCCGGCAGCACGGCATCGAGCACATGCAGTGCGCCCACGTAGTTGATCTCCTGATGGCGCAGCATCTCGGCGAGGCTGAAGTCGGCTGCTCTCAGCTCCCGGTAGTAGCCCGCGCAATACAGCACGAGATCGATCGGCTGGCGCGCCAGAATGGATTGCGCGGCTGCCTTGACTGCCTGCGCGTCTGTCACGTCAAGCGGCAAGTCCACCGCGCGCGTGCGGCCCTGTGCATCCTGGCCGGGGTGCTGCGCCACCCAGTCCTGCAGCGCCTGGGCATTGCGGGCCGAGATGAAGACGCAAGCCCCTTGCGCATGCAGGGCAGTCGCAGTGGCGCGACCAATGCCGGTGGAGGCCCCCACCAGCCACACCGCCTTGCCTTGCCACTGCGTCAGCCTGGGATTGAATGCCATGCCTTGATCTCCTTGCTCGCCTTGATCTCGTGACTGCGCTAGCGCTTGCTGAAACTCAGCGTGACCTCGCCCAGTCGCACACCCCACTTGCTCATGGTCGCACGGTTGAGCATGACCTTGTCGTTCATGAGGTACATCCAGTCGTCGAACTGCACCTCGATCACACGTCCCTCCAGCGGCAGGCTCAGGGTGTAGGTCCAATAGAACGCGTTGCCCCGCTCCTCCCCCGTGGCTTCACCCACCACGTCACCGGCTCGCCCGGTGTAGCGGCCCTGGCCTGCCGCCCCGGGCTGGCGCTTGAGAAGCCAGATGCGCTTTTGCCGGGTGCCGTCTGAGTAGAGGAAATCCTCATCGAGCACGCCCTCCTCTTCACCGCGGGGGCCCTGCCAGCTGCACTGCATGAGCACAGTAAAGCGCTTGACAACCTTGCCCGCACGGTCGGTGAAGACGCCATAGGCGTCTATTGTCCCGTTGAAGTAACTGCGCAGGTCAAGCTGCGGTTTTTCACCGGCATAGTCAGCAATCTGTGCTGTGCCACAACCGGCCAGACCGGTGGCGGCCAATGCGGCACCGCCGCTTAAAAGCAATCGTCGTTTCATGATTTCCCCCTGAGGTGAACAAAAATGGTTTTTCTGGCTGCCGGGCTCATGCGTGAACGGCCTCCCGCCGAATGACGAGCGTGTAGAGCAGGCTGGCCGCCACCAGCTTGAGCGCACAGGGCAGCAGACAGTAGGTCAGCGTCAGGGCCTCCAGGGCCTGCGCATCACGCGCGCCGGGTGCATAGCCGAAGAACGCCAGCAAGGGCAGCACAACACCGGCCGCCAGGGCGAGATTGAGTTTGGTGGCGAAGTTCCACCAGCCGAAGTAACGGCCTTCGGCCTGCCCCTGGTCGCCTGCATCCGCAATGACCCCGGCGAGCAGTGCCGCCGGCAAGCCGAGGTCGGCCCCGAGTGCCAGGCCCGAGAGGGCCGAGATGATGCCAAAGGCCAGCACCTGTCCTGCACCCAGCTGGCTGGCCCAGATGAACACGGCCACGGCCAGCAACATGCCGCACAGCCAGGCCCGTGCCAGCCCGATGCGCCGCACGAGCAAAAGCCACAACGGCATGGACAAGGCCGCACACAGAAAGAAGGTGCCGAGGAACACCGGCTCCAGGGCCTGGGGTGCCTGCAGCCGGTCCTGCACGAAAAACAGCACGAGAGTGGCTGGCACCGCGCTGGCAATGCCATTGACAACAAACACGGCCAGCAGCCGGCGAAACGCAGGCCGCATGAACGGCAGCCCAAGAGGCGGCACGGTACGGCTGGAGCCCGACAGGGCCAGCGACCTGGGTTGCCGCGCACGGCACCAGGCCAGCCAGCCCAGGCCCAGCATCAGCCAGAACAAGCCCACAGTGAAGGGCATGCCCATCAAGGCCGGCGTGACGGATGCCAGCACCACGCCGAGCAGGCCCAGCCCCTCGCGCCAGGCAACGATGCGGCTCTGGGCCAGCGCACCGCCTCCCAGCATGGCGCCCCAGGACTGGTGCGCCACACTGATGGCGCTGAAAGCGGCATAGGTCATCATGAGCATGACCGAGCTCCACAGCAGCAGTCCGGAGACATCGCGCATGGGCGGAAAAAACAGCAGCGCAAAACCCAGCGCGAGTACCCCACAGGCAAGACCGCCAAACACCAGCACCGCACGTGCCGAGCGTGCAAACAGGCTGTCGCTGAGGCGGCCGATCACGGGGTCGATCAGGGCATCGAGCAGGCGTGCGCCCAGCAGCACCGCGCCAAGCCAGGCCAGCGGCACACCGAACTCCCGCGCATAGTGGTTGGGCAGGATCACATAGAGCGGCAGTGCCACAAATGCCAGCGGCAAGCCGAGCAGGCCATAGCGCCAGCCCTCACTGCGGGACCAGGTGCTGGCGGCTGGCTCCATGGTGTTTGTCACGGCTCAGCGCTGACCCAGCAGGGCCAGACGCATGTCGGGTTGCGAACTCTTGTCCGACAGCCAGATGCCAAAGAATAGCTGCGCGAAAACCGGCTCCCTGAGTTCGACCGTGAGCTTGCCGTTGACCCAGAACGTGGCGCCACCATCGGGGCGGTGAACACCGGTGATACGGTCGCCCGCCACCACATCCGGAAAAGCCTGCGTCAGGATCGCGAGCCAGCGCCCGGCCTGTGTGGGCGTGAACTCGCCGATGCGGCGCATCTCCTCGATCGAGCGGCGGACAATGTCCTCCCCCTTGAGCTCGCGCAGGTAGCGCAGCTCCAGCGCGAAGGACTGGCGCGCCATCTCGCGCTGCTGGAAACCGGGCTCCACCCAGAGCTGAGCGTCATACACCGAAAAGCCCCAGTAACGCAGCCGTGCCGCGCCTGCCAGCTCGGGTTGCTGCAGCGAAGCCCGCACCTCTGGCGGCACCGTCGTTTGCGCAGCCGCCGGCAATGTAGAGAAAAATACGATGCCAGCCCATGCCAATATTGCGTACATAGCTATACTTTTTGTAGCGTGAACTGCATCACGTCCGTGTTGCCGCCGTCGAAGGCCGCTTCGCAGTAACAGAGGTAGAACTCCCACAGCCGCATGAAGCGCTCGTCAAAGCCGAGTTGCAGCACCCGGCTGCGCTCGCCCATGAAGCGCGCACGCCAGCGTCGCAGCGTCTCGGCGTAGTCCGCGCCAAAACGCAGCTCGTCCACCACGCGCAGGCCGGCGGCCTCGGCCTGGCGACGAAACTCCGAAGGACTGGGCAGGCAGCCGCCGGGAAAGATGTATTGCTGGATAAAGTCGGTCGAATCGAGGTAGCGTTCAAACAGGCCATCATCAATCACGATGGACTGGATGCAGGCTTTGCCACCGGGCTTGAGCAGGCGTGCCACGGTCTCGAAGTAGGTGGGCCAGTATTCACGGCCCACCGCCTCGACCATTTCGATCGAGCAGATCGCGTCGAAGGGCTCATCTGCCACGTCACGGTAATCCTGCAGGCGCAAAGCCACATTGCGTGCGCCAACCCGCGCCATGCGGGCCTGCCCGTAGGCCAGTTGCTCGGTGCTCAGCGTCACGCCGACCACCTCGGCCTGGAACTCGGTCGCAGCCATCTCGGCCAATGCGCCCCAGCCGCATCCAATCTCCAGCACGCGTGCACCGGGCTTTACCCCCGCCATGGTGAGTGCGCGCCTGACTTTTGCACGTTGGGCCTGTGGCATGTCAGCCGTCAAGTCCCCCTCGAACCAGGCCGAGGAATAGTTCATGGTCTCGTCCAGCCACAAGGTGTAGAACGCATTGCCCAGGTCGTAGTGGGCATGGATGTTCTTCTTGCTGTTGGTCCGTGTGTTTCGGTGCAGCAGATGGCGCACACGGTAGATCAGGCGCCCCAGCCAGCTGCCGTAGATAACGTCTTCGATGTCCTTGCGGTTGCTGATGAACAGCGCGAGCAGTTCAGCCAGTTGTGGCGTGCTCCAGTCACCGGCCATGTAGCTCTCGGCAAATCCGATGTCGCCGGATTTCAGGGCCGCATGAAAGGCGTTCCAGTTATGCAGCGTCATCGTGGCACCAGGCTGCGCACCACTGCCAAACTGCTGCACGGCACCGTCTGGCAGATGCAGGGTCAGCGTGCCATGCCGCATGCGCTGCAGCAGGCGGAAAACGGAGCGGATGCTGGCGGGTGCGCCAGCAGGCGTCATGCGCTGGGGAGCGGTGATCGTGTTCATGGGGCAGAAGAACGGGAGTTGCTGGAGTTGGAACGGGTGACGAATTGCCGGGGTGCGGCCGGCCGGCTGATAAACGGGATGTGTTTGCGCCAAAGCTTGAATGCCTGCCAGTGGATATGCAGGATAACGCCCAGCGTCATCGCCGGGTAGCGCCACAGCGCACGGCGCACGGCCCATGGGCTCAGTGGCTCAAGCACACCGCTCACGCTGGTTTGCAGCAGCGGACCCTGGACATCGTCATGGTCAATCCGCACGACGGTTCGGCCTAGACCTTCCGGGCCAGTGCGCATGAAGCGGAAGCGATAGTTGCCTTCGGTCTGACAGAACGGCGAAACGTGCATGACCTTGCTGGCCTGCTGCTGCTCGCCGTAGCGTGGCGCATCGAGCAGATAGCAGTGGCGATCTCCAAAGGTATTGTTGACTTCTACCACCACGGCCCGCAGTTCGCCATCGGGTTTATGGCAATACCAGAAGCTCACCGGCTTGAAGGTGTAGCCCAGGACCCTGGGGTAGCAATGCAGCCAGGCCTCGCCGGTGGCATCCATGATGCCGTGCTGCTGCAGCAACTCGTCCAGCCAGCCCAGCACGCCCCCCTCGCTGACCGGGCGGCCATCGCCATGGTCGGCATCGTGAAAGCTCAACAACCCTCTTCTGTTGTGGGCCAGCCCGGCACTGCCAAATCGCACCATGGCACGCATGGGCAGCATCAGGAAATAGGTGGAATAGGCAAACGCATGGTGCACGGGCCGCAGCCGGGTATGCCGAACCTGGCCAAATCCGATGTGCGGGCGCGCGGCCGTGGTCATGCTGCCTCCAGCTCCTGCGCTGACGAAAACTGCTCGGCCCGCGACTGCAGGCGCTGCTCAATCGCCACCAGCAATTGCCGCGCGACACCCAGCCCGGCCTTCAGGCCATCCTCATGAAAACCATAGCCCATCCAGGCGCCACAGTAATAGGTGTGCTGCCGCCCCTGCAACTGGGGCATGGCCTGCTGGGCTGCCAGGGCCGACAGGTCGAACACCGGGTGGGCATAGCTGTACTCGCCCAGCACATGCTGCCCGGCAATCGGCTGCAGCGGATTGAGCGATACCAGCACCGGTTGCTCGAACGGCACAGGTTGTAGCTTGTTGATCAGGTAATGCAGGCAAACACGGTTGTGCTCTTCTTTCGGGCTGTAGGCGCGTTCATAGTTCCAGGCCGCCCAGGCCAGGCGGCTTTGGGGCAACACCGCCGCATCGGTATGCAGCACGGCGCGGTTCGGCTGGTAGTGGATGGCGCCCAGGGTGCGAGCCTCAAGCTCCGTGGGACGACTCAGCAGCGCGAGGGCCTGGTCGGAGTGGGTGGCCAGCACCACCTTGTCAAAACGCTCGCTGCCACGGTCGGTGCTGATGGTCACACCCGCCGCATCGCGCTCTATCAGGCGTACTGCCGTGTTCAGGCGTTTGTCCCCAATGCGGGCCGTGATCTTGTCGACATAGTGGCGTGCGCCCCCCATCACGGTCCACCACTGAGGCCGCTGGTTGACCTGGATCAGCCCATGGTTGTGACAGAAGCTAACCATGGTTGACACCGGAAACTTGAGCATCTGTGCTGTCGGGCAACTCCAGATGCAGGCCATCATGGGCAGGAAATACCAGTCGCGAAATTCAGCGCTGAACTGGTGCGCATCCAGAAAGTCGCCCAACGGCTGAACCAGTTCCACCTCCTGCCCGGCTTCGGCCAGCGCCGTAGCCAGTGCATTGAAGCGCAGCACCTCTCGCAGCATCTTCAGGAAGCGCCAGTTCAGCAGGTTGCCGCGCTGGGCAAAAACCGTGTTGAGGTTCGCGCCGTTCCACTCCAGATGCCGCCCGCTTTGCTGAAGTGCCGCCTTGACGGAAAACGACATGTCGGTTTTGGCCGTTTCCACCTTGAGCTCATCGAACAGGCGAATCAGATTCGGGTAGGTACGCTCGTTGAACACCAGAAAGCCCGTGTCCACCCCCCAGCTGCGATCGCCCTGTGAGGTCGGCAGCGTGATGTCCACCGTATGGGTATGGCCACCGAAATAGCTACCTGCCTCAAACAGTGTCAGCTCGGCGCGCCCCTGCAGGGCATGGGCCACGCCAAGCCCTGAAATACCCGATCCGATGATGGCAATTTTCATGACTTTTCCTCAGCCGCACGCCATGTTCGCAAGTCTGCGGCACCGATTCCACAATAGCAGATTGTGCATTTTTGACATGGACAAATCATATTAATTTAAGATTTATTGCGTTTTATTGGTTAAATTATTATACTTTGTCCTAGACAAATAAATATTCAAAATAATCACCCTGCCAAGAGATCGGGAATGATCGAATCTTCGCCCCCCAGCCATGCATGAAGCACAACAGCAGACGGAAACGCCCATCACCATTGCGGCCGTAGAGCGCGACACAGGCCTGTCCAAGGACACCTTGCGGGTTTGGGAGCGGCGCTATGGCTTTCCCCGACCCGGCAGGGATGCAAACGGCGAGCGCATCTATCCCTCGGCGCAGATGGACAAGCTGCGTCTGATCGCCCGCCTCCTCAATGCCGGCCATCGGCCCGGCCAAGTCGTCCCTCTGGAAGCGCTCGAATTGCAGCAGTTGGTGCAGGGTGCCGCATTACAGTCCAGCCGCAGCAGTCCGTTCGAGGATGACCTGCGTGTGTGCCTCGACCTGATCAAAAGCCACGACCTGCAACAACTGCGCCGCTGGATGGGTCAGGCCTCACTGCGTCTGGGCTTGGCCCGCTTTGTCATTGAGTTGGTCAGTCCACTCAACACCCTGATTGGCGAAGCCTGGATGCGCTCGGAAATCCAAATTTACGAAGAACACATGTATACCGAATGCGTCACATCGGTTCTGCGCATTGCCATCAACAGCATCCCGGAATCCTCCGGACCGGAGCAGCCACGTGTCTTGCTGACCACTTTTTCGCAGGAACCGCATGGCCTGGGCCTGCTGATGGCCGAGACGCTGCTCACACTGGAAGGTTGCCGCTGCATCTCTCTGGGTGTACAGACGCCCACCTCCGACATCGTGATGGCTGCAACCGTCAACCGCTCGGACATCGTCGCCCTGAGCTTCAGCGCAAGCTTCAAGACCCACCGGGTTTTCCGCAGTCTGCAGGAACTGCGTGAACAACTGCCCCCTGGTATCCGGATCTGGGCCGGCGGCGGCAACCCGGCATTGCGTCGCCTGTCCATGTCTGGCCTTGATCTGGTGCCCGGGCTGGAGCAGATCAAGCCCATGCTGGCCCAATGGCGCGCCGAGCACGCCACCCAGACACCTGGATCAGCCTGAACGTCTGCCGCCGCCAGGGCTGCAGAAGCATGTTTATCCGTGGCCTCCCATGAATCGGGGATGCGCAGTGGACTGAAAGCTTATAGATTCACATCTCCCTACAGGAGACACACATGAAAATAGCCTTCACGTCCTGCGCCAGCACCAACCTGGTACCTCAGCAGCCCATCTGGGACGATATCCGCGCCAGTCAGCCCGACCATGTCGTGCTGCTGGGTGACAACTTCTACAACGATGTGCCCGATGTCGGCATGTCTGAATTACAGGCCATGGGCGACTGGGAATTCGCCGAACATCTGTTCGTGCGCTACCAGCAGCAACTCAACGAACCGCGTTTTCGCAAACTGGTGGCGGCGCCTGGCATCCGCTTGCATGCGATCTGGGATGACCACGACTTCGCCTGGAACGATGCTGCCGGTGGTGCCATGCTGGCCAGCCATGCGCAGGTTGGCAAAGTGAAACTCAGCACGAGTTTCATGCGCGCATTCCGTCAGGCACTGGACAACAAGGACCTGGGCAGCTTTCCCAACTCGCCGGATGCGCCACAGTTGTGGCTTGACTACATGGCACCCAACTTCGTGCCGCTTGGCGCGCAGTCGATTGCACTGGAAGATGATGGCCGAAGCTGGCTGCATCTGACCGATGGCCGAACCCTGCGCAAGAAACCCGAAATACTCGGCGCAGCCCAGCGGACCCAGTTGCAACAGGCCTTCAGCGCACATCCTGATGCGCTGCACATCATCGCCAGTGGCGTGACCTTCAGTCAGGGTGATGGCTGGCACAAATACGCCACCGATCGCAACTGGCTGGCCCAGACGGCAGGTGATCATGCCTGGCTGATGCTCAGCGGTGACATCCACTCCAACGGACTGCTGGAACACAAGCTGTCGACCAAGGGCCGGCTGGTCGAAGCCACCGCCTCAGGCGCGGCCATTCACGCCTATCTCAATGGTCTCATCAAAGGCCCGGAGGTGCGCAACCACGGCATGCTGGAGATCGAATCGAACCATGTACTGGTTCGCCTGCTCTCCTTCAACAAGGTCGTGACCGAAGCTCGCTATGATCGCGCGCCAGGCGGTGAGCTGCGCGTGGCATGAGACCGGGTCGACGGCAGCGACAAAACAAAAAGGCCGGCTACTGCCGGCCTGCGTTGAGTAGCCACTGGCTGACTCAGGCTTTCTCGTCCAGCAGTGAACCCATCATCTTTTTCTCGGTCTGGATGACCTTGAGACTCGCAACAAAGGCATAGCTGGCACTGCGTTGCTGCACCATATCTTCGACCAGTGCATTGCCTGCCACATCGGCACGCCAGACATCGGCTTTCACACCGCCCTGAGGCTGCGATTGCTGAGTCACTTCCTGCCGGCGGAAATTGCCGGTCTGCACGTTCGCGATATTGTGGGCAGACGAATCCAGACGCAGCATGGCTGCGTTCATTCCTGTTTGGGCGATGGCGGATGCGTTGTTCATGATGGCTGAAGGCCCAATTTACCAAAATTCACCCCGCAGGGCCACCGCCTTGACTTGCTTATTTGTAACAAAATGCCAATGCAGCCGAAAACACTGGGCCACATGACAGGCTTTGTCAGCTTACAGAGAGCTGAAATGCGGCCTTTTGGCGACAAGGTCTTGCCCCACCAGTCAGCAGTTGGCAGGAGAAGCTGTTAACGTCACCCGCCTTAGCCGCCGAATCAAGCACAAGAAGAAACGCCATGAATGCCAGCCGAAACCGCGCCCTGACGGCACCAGGCCATCGCCTCGCACACATACAGAATTTTCCCGAAACGCTCAGCCTTCGCAAGTTGGTCCCTGAGGAGCCTCGCCCATGAATCCCGATGCCGACAAACTGTGGCGGGCGCCGCGTTGGGCGCTGGCCGCGCTGCTCGCCCTGCTGGGCATGGTGGGGCCCTTCTCCATCGACACCTACCTGCCAGCCTTCTCAGGCATCGCCGTCTCGCTGGGCGCCACACCGGTGGAGATGCAGCAGACGCTGTCGGCCTACCTGTTCGGTTTTGCCTTCATGAACCTGTTTCATGGCGCGCTGTCCGACAGCATCGGACGGCGCCCTGTGGTGCTTTGGGGCCTGGCCGTGTTCACGCTGGCCTCAGCCGGTTGCGCGCTGTCGCAGAGCATCGGTCAGCTCGTGTTCTTCCGTGCACTGCAGGGGCTGTCTACCGGTGCCGGCATTGTGGTGTCGCGTGCTGTGATTCGCGACATGTTCCCTCCCACCCAGGCCCAGAAGGTCATGAGCCAGGTGACCATTTATTTCGGCGTGGCACCGGCGATCGCGCCCATCATCGGTGGCTGGCTGTTCGTCCACCTGGGCTGGCACAGCGTGTTCTGGTTCCTGACTGCGGTTGGCGTGCTGCTGTGGGGTGCCAATTACAAGCTGCTGCCCGAGACCCTGCATCTGACGCAGCGGCAGCCTTTCAATGTGCAGCACCTGATGCGTGGTTATTGGCAACTGGGTACCAACCCGCGCTTCATGCTGCTGGCCCTGGCCAGCGGCGTGCCGTTCAACGGCATGTTTCTCTACGTGCTGGCGGCACCGGCGTTTCTGGGGGAGTTGCTTGCGCTGGAGCCTACTGAGTTCTTCTGGTTCTTCATGCTGACCATCGCTGGCATCATGCTGGGAGCATGGCTCAGCGGCCGGCTGGCCGGCAGGATAGCGCCCAAGCGCCAAATCCGCCACGGCTTTGTCATCATGCTGAGTGTCTCGGTGCTCAACGTTGCCGCCAACCTGTTGATTGCGCCACACGTGTCCTGGTCAATGCTGCCGATTGCGATTTTTGCCTTTGGCTGGGCCCTCATGGTGCCGGTGATCACCCTGCTGCTGCTGGACCAGCACCCTGATCGACGCGGCATGGCATCGTCCCTGCAAGCCTTCATCGGCTCAGTCGCCAACGGTGTGGTGGCCGGCGTACTGGCACCCCTCGTCATGCATTCGGGCCTGTGGCTGGCCATCGCCTCATTGCTGATGATGTGTGTGGGACTTGTTTCCTGGCTCTATCTGCATCACCGCTGGCCGGAGATCGGCCAGACAGCCCATCACTGAACTCAGCAGGCTTGAAAGAACTGCGGCCTGACGAGCGCCGGATCGTGCAGGGTGCGTACGGCCATATAGGCCTCTTGCGCCTCCGGGTAGCGGCGGCGCAGGTAATTGAGCCACTGCTTGAGCCGACCAGTTTGCTGCCTGGGCTCAAGATGGGTGCACACGAGTTGCCAGAAGCTGCCCAGGTGCGGCAGCAGGGTTGACCAGTTCACCGAAGCCGGCGTATCAGCGCCAGCCGCCGCCCGGTCATGCGCAAGGATGGCCAGCGCCAGGCCCGGGTCGCTCACGATGCCGCGCCCCAGCATCAGGTCATGGCAACCTGAGGCCTCGCGGCAGCGCAAGGCATCTTCCACGCTCCAGATTTCACCGTTGGCGATCAACGGAATGTTGACCTGACGACGCAGATCCTGGATGCGATCCCAGTACGCGGGGGGACGGTAACCATCGGCCCGGGTACGCGCATGCACCACCAGTTCGCAGGCCCCCGCCTCCGCCATGGCCAGCGCACACGCTTCGGCCCGTGCATCGTCGTTGAAGCCGAGACGCATCTTGGCCGACACGGGCATGTGGGCCGGCACCGCACGACGCACCGCCGCGACGATCTGGCCAATGAGTTCGGGCTCGTCCAGCAGCGCGGCTCCTCCCCGATGCCGGTTCACGGTCTTGGCCGGGCAACCGAAATTGAGGTCAATCCCCTCCGGCCCGAGCTCAGCCAGCCGCGCTGCGTTCTCGGCCAGACAAACCGGGTCGGAGCCCAGCAGTTGTGCGCGCACCGGCACGCCTGCCGGGGTGCGTCCGCCATTGAGCAACTCAGGCACATAGCGGATGAACACGCGATCAGGCAACAAGGTGTCGGTGATGCGGATGAACTCGGATACGCAACGGTCGATCCCGCCCACGCGCGTGAGGATGTCACGTAGTGTGAAGTCAAGCAGCCCTTCCATGGGCGCGAGCAGGATGGTCATGCCGGCAAGGTGTTCAAGTGGGGAAAGCTGCGGGCTCTCGGCCCGGAGCGCAGGCCCTATTGTCGCCGCAGCACGAAAAGTGCGCAGTGACGCTTCGTCTGAAGATCAGTCCATGGCGGCCACAATGCGCTCGGCCGTGATCGGCAGGTCACGCACACGCACGCCCAGCGCATGGAACACAGCATTGCCTATGGCGGCTGCGGTGGGTCCGAGCGAGGCCTCCCCTGCGCCCAGTGAACGCTCTGAAGAGTCGATCAGAGCAACTTCCACGGCAGGCACCTCGGTGAACCGCAGGATGGGATAGTGCTCCCAGGCATCACTGGTGATGCGGGTGTCGTCAAACCGCACCGCCTCCTTGAGCGTCCAGCTCAGGGCCTGTAGCGCACCGCCCTCGATCTGGTTGATCACTCCATCGGGGTTGATGACCCGCCCCACATCCACGGCAATGCACAGTCGCGTCACGCGGATGTCCTGTCCGGCATCGATTTCGGCCACCACCGCGCACCAGGCGCCGGTGTTCTTGTAGCGCGCAAAGCCGATACCGTGGCCCTGCCCCTCACGCGGCTGCCACGCAGCCCAGTTCGACAGCTGGAGCACGCGCTCGATGACGGCCCGAGCCCGCTGATCCCCGAGGTAGCGCAAACGAAACGCCGCCGGGTCCTGACCGCTGGCATGGGCAATTTCATCGAGAAAGGACTCGGCCGCAAACACATTGCCCACGGCACCCAGCGCACGCAGCGCCGAGGTACGCAACGGCATGTTCAGCACGCGATGGCAGGTGATCTGCCAGGCCTCGAAGTCGTAGCCCGGAATCGCATTGCGCTCGGCCCCACCCCCACTGGCCAGCGGCATGTTGATGGCCAGCGGCGCCTCGAACGGGTTTTGCAAGTAGGCAGCACCCAGCAGTGCGGGTGTGGGCGCACGTCCAGGGCGGGTCGAGTGACCATTGCTCCACACACTGTGGCGCCAGTCGATTATCTGGCCGGCATCGTCGAGATCAGCCTCCAGCTCCATGGCCATAGCGGGCCCCAGCGGCGACCAGCTCAACTCATCGCTGCGTGACCACTGCACGCGCACCGGCCGCCCCGGCACCGCGTGCGCCAGCCAGGCAGCATCGAAGGCCACGTCATCAGCCGCGTTATGGCCGTAGCAGCCAGCGCCCTCCACGTGCTGTACCACAACAGCGTCCTCCGGCAGGCTGAACGCCAGAGCCAGATCGCGACGCAGGTTGAAGATGCCCTGGCTGTGACTCCAGACATTGAGTTGCCCGCCATCCCAGCGTGCCAGCGCACAGGACGGCGCGATCGAGCCATGGGCGATAAAGGGCTTGGAATAAGCAGCCTTGATCGTGCGTGCCACATCTGCCGCGCTGACACGCGGCTTGTGATCCACCGTACTCGTATCCAGAGGCTGCTGCTTGAGCCATGAAGGCATCGCCTGCATGGCGGGTAGTCTGGCGACTTCATGCCACTGTGCTGCCTGTACGAGTTGGCCGTGTGCGGCATCAGCTTGTGCGACGCTGTCGGCGATCACGCCCAGCAGGCTGCCGTCACGCAGTACCGTCACCACGCCACTGGCCCGGGTGGCAGGTCCCGCGTCCACTTCCAGCAGGCTGGCCCCTTGAGAGGCTGGCCGGACAATCCGGCCATGCAGCAAGCCAGGCAGGTCCAGATCCTGGATGTAGCGTGGCAAACCAAAAATCTTGTCCGGCAGATCGCTGCGCGGCGCCGACTGGCCTGCCGCAGCCAATGGCATCGCCTCCCCAGAAGCAGGCGAGAGTCCGGCCGCCGACCGCTGCAGCGCGTCAGCCTGCACCGCCCAATCCCAGTAACTCGTGTGACGGCCATCGGGTGCCCACGCCACACCGGCCTGCACACGCAGAACCTCAGGCGTCAACCCCCATTGCTGGGCCATGTCCTGCAGAAACAGCATACGCACTTCGGTACACACCTGTCGCAAGGCCGCACCCGACTCCTGCACCGACATGCTGCCCGACGTGACAGCCTCGTCCGGGCTGTGCGCCGTATTGGCGGCCCGCATGCGCACACTGTCCAGTGGCACACCCAACTCATCAGCCACGATCTGGGCCAGCGCCGTCAGGATGCCCTGGCCGATCTCTACCTTGCCGGAACGGACCTCAACGGTCTGCGGGGCGACGAAGCCCAGCCAGCGGCCAAGCAGGGGATTACGCTGAAGGCTAGCGGGCAATGCCATGGGAGTTCCGGTTGATGTCTTCCGCTGCGCGCAGTACGGCACGCACGATGCGGTTGTGCGTGCCACAGCGGCACAGGTGGCCGTCGAGTGCACTGCGCACCTCGTCAGCGGTAGGTTGCGGTTTGCGTTGCAGCAGCGCCGCTGCACTGACCAGCATGCCGGAGGTGCAAAATCCGCATTGCGCCGCCTGCTCTGCCAGAAATGCGGTCTGCAGGGGATGCGGATTGCTGGGACTGCCAAGCCCTTCGAGCGTCACAACGGATTTCTGCTCCACAGCCCACATGGGTGTGTCGCACGAGGCCACGCTGCGACCATCCACCAGCACATGACAGGCGCCGCACTGGTTGGCACCGCAGCCAAAGCGTACGCCCTTGAGCCCCAAGTTGTCCCGCAAGACATCCAGCAGGCGCGCTTTGCCATTGACCTCAAGCTTCTGCTGCCGCCCATTGATCCGGACATTCACTGTCGTGGTGGGTGTGGAGGGTGCCTGTCCCGTATTGCCTTGCGTCATAGGTCTTGCATTATGAAGTTGTCGTCAGCTGCCTGCGTCAGTAGAAACGCGGATGTCCTGTGCACTTTATCGCTGTCTGAATTAAAGTCGACCTCATACACTTCATACACCTCATAAAAATCAGGAGCACCCAGCCATGAACATTGCCTCCCTCAAAGAAGTCGTCAGCGCCGAAGAGTGGCAGCTGCGCGTAGACCTTGCGGCCTGCTACCGTCTGGTGGCGCTGTATGGCTGGAGCGACCTCGTGTTCACCCACATCAGCGCACGCGTGCCAGGGCCTGAGCATCACTTCCTCATCAACCCCTATGGCCTGATGTTCGACGAGATCACGGCCTCCTCGCTGATCAAGGTTGATCAGCACTGCAACAAGGTTCTTGATTCGCCTTTCCCCGTCAACCCGGCCGGCTTCGTGATCCACAGCGCGGTACACGAAGCACGCGAGGACATCGTCTGTGTGCTGCACACCCACACCCGCGCAGGTGTCGCCGTCAGTGCCCAGAAATGCGGCATCCTGCCGATCTCGCAGCAGTCCACCTTCATCCTGAGCTCGCTGGCCTACCATGACTACGAAGGCGTGGCCTTCCGCGACGACGAGAAGCCGCGCCTGCAAAAAGACCTGGGCAGTGCCCGTAATCTGGTGCTGCGCAACCATGGCCTGCTTACTGTGGGCAAGACCATCGCCGACGCTTTCCTCGCGATGTACCGACTGGAGAGCACCTGTCAGATCCAGGTTAGCGCGCAGGCGGGTGGCGAGTTGATCCACTACGGCGAGGAGCTCTACAAGGGAGATGATCCCTCAGCCCAGTACAGCCGCACGGGCGGTGTGCCCGGTGCTTTCGTGTGGCCTTCCCTGCTGCGCAAGCTCGACCGCATCGATACGAACTACAAGAACTAGACACCATGAGCAGCCCCAACCTGACCGACTGGATCGGCCGCACCGAAACCGTCACCGACACCGTGACCGCAACTCCCTATGCCGCGTTGGCCGCCACCCTGGACCGCCCGCCCGAACGCCCGCCCCAGGGTACACCGCTGCCAGGCCTGTGGCATTGGCTGTATTTCCTGCCACTGCACAGGCAATCCCTCATCGGCGAGGATGGTCATGCGCAGCGCGGTGGCTTCCTGCCGCCGGTGCCGCTGCCGCGCCGCATGTGGGCTGGCAGTCAGCTCGTATTTCATTCGCCAATCAGCGTGGGTGACCAGATTTCGCGCATCTCCACCATCGAGCAGGTCACCGAGAAAAGCGGCCGCTCCGGCAAGCTGACCTTTGTGCGCGTCTGCCACGAGCTGCGCTGCAACCAGCAGCAGGATGTCGCTCTGACCGAGTTTCACGACATCGTGTACCGCGAGGCGCCCAAGCCCAACGACCCCGTACCTGCGCCCCAGGCCGCGCCGGCCACGCAGACCTGGCAACGCAAAGTGGTACCCGACGATGTGCTGCTGTTTCGCTACTCGGCGCTGACCTTCAACGGCCACCGTATTCACTACGATCGCAAGTACGTCACGGAGACCGAGGGCTACCCTGGCCTCGTGGTGCATGGCCCGCTGATCGCCACCCTGCTGCTGGACCTGCTGCGCGAGCACAAGCCTGAAGCGGTGCTGACCCGCTTCGAGTTCCGGGCCGTGCGGCCGACCTTCGACATCCACCACTTCTTTGTCTGCGGTGAGCCACAGGCTGACGGCAAGACATTCCGCCTCTGGGCCAAAGACCACGAAGGCTGGCTGACCATGGACGCCACGGCCGTCATCAAATAAGGTCCGACCCACGAATCCACTGCATCGCAGGCCTGGCGGCGCCTCGCCGGGATCGGCAGCGCATCTCACGCATTCATTTCTCAGTTATTCCTCCACCTCTGCAACCTCACTTATCAGGAGCCCCCGTGGCATCAACCATCATCGATTCGAAAATCTTTGGCGACATCTTCAGTGATGCCCGCATGCGGCAGGTCTGGTCGGACGAGAACCGTACGGCCAAGTACCTGGACATCGAACGCGCGCTGGCCAAGGTGCAGGGTGAACTCGGCATCATTCCCAAGGAGGCCGCTGCAGAGATCGTGCAAGCCTGCGACATCAACAAGATCGACTGGGACAAGCTCAAGGCCAAAACCGAGCAGATCGGCTACCCCATCATTGCGGTAGTCAACCAGATCAATGCCAATTGCCGCGACGGCCTGGGAGAGTACTGCCACTGGGGCGCGACCACGCAGGACATCACCGACACCGCTGCCGTGCTGCAGATACGTGAGGGCTTGGCACTGGTCGAGCAGGATTTGAAGGACATCTCGGATGCGCTGGCCAGCCTCGCCAGGAAGCACCGCGACACCCCCATCATCGGCCGCAGCAACCTGCAACAGGCCACGCCCATCACCTTCGGCTACAAGATGGCCAGCATCCTGGCCGGCATCGAACGACACCGTGAGCGCTTGCAGCAGCTCAAGCCGCGCGTGCTGGTAGGTGAGTTCGGTGGCGCCTCCGGCACGCTCTCCTCGCTCGAGACGGGTGCGATGGAAACCCAGGCCGGCCTCATGAAGGAGTTGGGCCTGGGTCAGCCGCTGATTTCCTGGCACACGGTGCGCGACAATTTTGCCGAGGTCGGCGCCTTCCTCGGACTGGTGGGCGGCTCACTCGGCAAGATCGCAATGGATGTGAAGCTCATGATGCAGACCGAGGTGGCTGAGGTCTACGAGCCATTTGCACCGGGCCGTGGCTCGTCCTCCACCATGCCGCAAAAGCGCAACCCGATTTCCTGCCTCTACATCCACGCCAACATCTCGGTGGTGCGCCAGCATGCGGCCGCACTGATGGATGCGATGGTGGCCGACCATGAGCGCTCGACCGGCCCCTGGGAGATCGAATGGGTGGCCATGCCAGAGATCTTCTGCCTGATGTCAGGGGCGCTCAAGCAGGCCAAGTTCATCCTCACGGGACTCGAAGTCGATGCGGGCAGAATGCGCGCCAACATCGACATGACGAACGGCCTGGTGATGTCCGAGGCGGTGATGATGGGGCTGGGTCCCTACATCGGCCGTGAATACGCGCACGATCTGGTGTACGAGCTGTGCCGCGAATCGCTCAGGCAAAACCGCCCGCTGCTCGACGTGCTCGCCGAGCACCCCGAGATCAGCAAGCATGTGGATCGCGCCAAGCTCGCCGGGTTCATGGACCCGGCCAACAACCTCGGTCAGGCCGGTGTGATGGTGGACCGTGTACTGGCCAGCCGCCGCTGAGACCCGGTGGGCCTGAGCTGGACTCAAGCCCGGGCTTGAGCGCAGGGCTCAGACCAGGGCGCGCTTGAGCCGGACTTCCTCGACCTTGACCCCGCCCATGGGAACGGTCTTGAGGCTGGACATCTCGCGCTTGAAACCGGCGAGCTCATGAAAGCGCACAGCGCGTTCGTTGGCCATGGGCACCCAGATCGTGACCTGGGTGCAGCCTTCTTCCTGCAGGCCTTCGCGTGCCGCGTCCCACAAGGCCAGGCCGACGCCTTTGCCCCAATAGTCCGGCAGCACGTAGATGTCCCAGATTTCGCCCACAGTGGGCTTGGTGCCTTTGTCGCGTGAGCGGTCGAAGCCGACAAAGCCGATGAGCTTGTCGCCGTCGAGTGCCACCACCACCTGCGGCTCACTGTATTCGATGGCATCACGCCAGAAAGCCTGGCGCTCGATCGTCGAGACGGCGTTGATGTGTTCGTCGGGCACAAGACCCTGGTAAGCCGCCAGGCGGCTACGGGCCTGGATGTCGGAGACAGCTTTGGCATCCCGCTGCGTGGCGGGTCGGATGAGATAACTGGACATGTAGTCTGACTTGAAGAATGGCGATGAAATTTTTTCGGGAGAAGGATTGTCGCCGCAAAATACGGCGCCTCCGCCAGAAGCCTGCAGCCGGATGAAGCGGCCTCGGCTAGGCCACGACATCTGCTACTCTTTTAATAGCTTAACACGCCGTATTTTCAAGGGCCAACTGTCATTTTTCTCATCAAAATCCGATGGCTGGGGAATTTCCGCTGCCGGCCGCCCACCTGACGAGGGAACGGGGCGCAGCCTGCGCCCCGAGTCCACCTCCGGCTCAGTCGAGCTTGACGCCGGCGTCCTTCACGAGCTTGACCCAGAATTTCGCATCCTCACTGAGGAAGGCTGCGAACTGCTCGGGTGATGCCGACAGCGTCACATCCGTGCCCTCGCGTGCCAACGCCGCTTTCACACTGGGCTGCTGCATGGCGACCGTAGTGGCCTCAAACAATTTCCTGATGATGGGCGCGGGCGTGCCGGCCGGTACAAAAAGACCGTACCAGAACTCAATGCTGTATTCGGGCAGACCGGCCTCGGCCATGCCCGGCACACCGGGCACCAGGGACGTGCGCTCCCGCGTGCTCACCGCCAGACCACGCAGGCGCCCTGCCGTCACCATGGGCAGCACCGAAGGCGGCGTGCCGAAGGTCAGCTGGGTGTCGCCGGCAATCACCGATTGGATGGCCGGGCTGCCACCGCGAAACGGAATGTGCGTCATCTGCGCGCCAGTGAGCTGTATGAACAAGGCAGCCCCCAGGTGCGGCGCCGAGCCGTTGCCCGAGGTGGCATAGTTCAAGGCACCCGGGTCTTTCTTGGCCTTGGCGATCAGTTCCTGTATCGAGCTAATGCCGATATTGGGGTTGGCAGCAATCACCAGCGGCGAACTCGTCACCTTGGTGATTGGCGCAAGATCGCGCGCCGTGTAGCCCAGCTTGGTGTTGAGCGCCGGGTTCACGGAAATGCTGCTCGGGCTGGCAATCAACACGGTGTAGCCATCGGGCGCCGATTTGGCCACGGCCTCGGCCGCGATGCTTGAGCCCGCGCCCGCCCGGTTTTCGATCACGATGGGCTGGCCCAGGGCTTTGCTCAGCGACTCGCTCATGGCGCGCGCCACATAGTCGGCGGCGCCGCCTGGCGCGAAGCCGACCACCAGCTTCACGGGTTTAGCGGGATAGGCCGGTGACTGGGCAGCCGCCCCCAGACTCAGACCGCTCAAAAAAAGTGCCGACAGAACGTTCAGGGTTTTCATGGTGTTGTCTCCTTTTAGGTTTATTTCCGTCAAACTGACCCCGGCTTGCCTTAGCCGCCCGGGATGCCCAATACGATCTTGCCCAGATGCTGGTTGGCGTCCATCATGGCCTTGGCCTGGGCCAGTTCGCCAAAGGGGAACACCCTGTCCACCAGCGGCACGATCCGACCCTCGGTAACGAACGGCAGGATTTGCGACTTGAAGGCCGGTACGCCCTGCGCACGCTGATCGGCGCTGCGCTGCTTGTTGGACACACCAAAGAATGTCAGACGCCGCGCGTGCAGCGCCTCGATGTCGATTTCAGCCTTGAGCACGCCGTCGACATAACCGACCGTGGCATGCCGGGCCTGGAAGGCCATGCAGCGCACGTCCTCTGCAAAGACCGAGCCCCCCACCGTATTGACGACCAGGTTCACGCCCTTGCCGTCAGTGGCCTGCATCACGGCATCGTGAAAATCTGCCTTGCGGGTGCACAGACCCACATCCAGACCCAGTGCCTTGAGACGCGCCAGTTTGTCCGCCGAGCCCGATGTGCCGATCACCTTGGCACCGAGCGCTTTGGCCATCTGCAAGGCCGCCACCCCCACACCCGATGACACGCCATTGATCAGCACCCACTCGCCAGCGGCGAGATGCCCCTGCAGCACCAGCATGTCATGCACCACCAGAAAGGTCAGCGGCATGCTCGCGGCTTGCTCCCAGGACAGGTTCTCTGGCATGGGCATGGCCTCGCGCACGTCCATCAGTGCGTACTCGGAGAATGCCGCCGCACAGCGGCCCATGACCTTGTCACCCTCTTTGAGGCTGTTCACGCTATCCCCCACCTTGACGACCTCACCGGCGCCTTCCATTCCGATCGCCTTGGCAGCGCCGGACTTGCCGTGCAGTCCATGGCCGGAAATGAACTCGCCCCGGTTCAGCCCGGCTGCGTGCAGGCGGACCAGCACCTGTTGAGGGCCTGGCTCGGGCTGCGCCACCTCGCGCTGGTCAAGTTCAAAACCCTTGTCTGTCATCGTCATCCAGTAGGATTTCATCGTTCGTTCTTCCTTCTCTTGTTTTGTCTTGTCTTTTTTCGCTTCACTTGCCGGTGAATACTGGCTTGCGCTTTTCCATGAAGGCCTTGCGACCTTCGGCATAGTCTTCACTGTCGAAACAGCCCCGGATCAGTTGCTGGCACAGCGCCATGTCGAGTTCGGGCGAAGGCTTGAGGATTTCTGCCGTGATGGCCTTGCCCGCGCGGATGGTGAGTGGTGCGTTGGCTGCCATGGCTGAGGTGTACTCGGCCAGCAAGGCCGGCAGTTGCTCAGGCTCGCAAACCCGCGAGACCAGGCCCAGCGACCTGGCTTCCTGTGCATCAATCTTGCGGGCGGTGAAGAACAGGTCCTTCGCGGCGCCGGGCCCCACCAGGTCCACCAGGTTCTTCATGGCCGAGTAACGGTAGCCCAGGCCCAGACGAGCTGCGGGGATGGAGAACACCGAGTTGCTGGCCGCAATGCGGATGTCGCAGCTGATCGCCACGTTCACGCCGCCACCAATACAAAAACCCTGGATGCATGCCAGCGTGGGTTTGCTGAACTGGTAGATGCCCATGAGTGCGGTCTCGGCCATGTGCTCATAGCGCGTCACAGCCTCACGCGCGGCCCGCATGTCCTCGAACTGGGAGATGTCAGCCCCAGAGACAAAGGCCTTCTCACCCGCACCCGAGAACACCACGAGCCGCACGCGTACGTCGCGCTCGGCCTGGGCGAGCAGGGGTGGCACCGCCTCCCACATGTCGACCGACAGTGCATTGTGGCGAGCCGGGTTGTTGAATCGGATGTGCAGCGTGCTGGCATCCAGCCAGGTCTGCACCCGCTCGGTGGGGGACTCGTATGTTGTTGTCGTCGTTGCTGTGGTCGTCGTCGTCATCAATACACTCCTGCTGATTTCATGCGTGCCAGGTCGCTGGCCCCGAGGCCGAGCTCGGCCAGCACTTCCTCGGTATGCTCACCGCGGCGCGGTGCGGCGCGCGCGATCGTGCTGGGCGTGCGCTCGAGTTGCACGGGTTGTCCGACCAGGCGCTGAGCACCCAGGTGTTTGGACACCACGTCCTTCACCATGCCCAGGTGCTGGATTTGCGGCTCCTCGAACACCTCCTGCAGATTGTTGATCAGGCCGCAGGCCACGCCACCGTCGTTGAGGAGCTTGATCCAGTAGGCACGATCCTGCAATGCCAGGCGACGGTTGATCTCGGCGTTGAGGGTGTCGCGGTTCACCGAGCGCCCCATCTTGTCCTTGTAGCGCTCGTCGCTGACCCACTCGGGTGCGCCGAGGATGTCGCAGAAGCGCTCCCATATCTTGGAGCCGAACACCGCGATGTTCATGTAGCCGTCGCGGGCCTTGTAGACCCCGGTAGGGATGCTGGTGGGGTGGAAGTTGCCCGCCTGGCTGGCGACTTCGCCATCAATCAGCCAGCGCGAAGTCTGGAAGTCCATCATGTAGACCATGGACTCCAGCAGCGAGGTGTGCAGCCATTGTCCCTTGCCCGAGCTTTCGCGCTCCAGCAGCGCCACCAGAATGCCCTGCGCCGCAAAAATGCCGGCACACAGGTCGGCGATCGGGATGCCCACGCGCATCGGCCCCTGCTCGGCCAGCCCGGTCACCGACATCAGGCCGCCCATGCCTTGGGCGATCTGGTCAAAGCCGGGGCGCCCGGCCAGCGGACCGCTCTGACCAAAACCCGAGATGCTCGCATAGACCAGGCCCGGGTTGTCGGCGCTGAGCGCCTCGTAATCAATGCCGAGGCGAAACTTCACATCAGGCCGGAAGTTCTCCACCACCACATCGGCGCCGGCAATCAACTGCTTGAGCACGCGGATGCCTTCAGGCTCCTTGAGGTTCAGCGTGATGGAGCGCTTGTTGCGGTGGGTGTACTGGTAGTCCGAGCCGTCCTGCCCACCCAGAGTGTCATCGCCGCGCATGTGCTCGGGCATCTGGACCTGGATCACATCGGCGCCCCAGTCGGCCAGCTGGCGGCAGGCGGTAGGGCCAGCCCGGACCTGGGTCAGGTCCACCACGCGGAAGCGTTTGAGTGCAGATGAGGCTGGCAGATGGGGCATCTGTGGATTCCGGTAAAAATTTAACGAAGCTGGAGTGTCTGTGTTTTTACACCAAAGTGTCAACACTTTTATACAAATAGAGAACACTTTTATCCCAACACCCGCAAAACCCGGCGCATCAGGTAGCATCCAGCCATCTACGCCAGCCCCACCAACCCGTCCTGTTTCCCTACTTTCTGTTTGCCCGCACCGCCCGCCATGCCTGCCCCCAAATCCAAGCCCGCCCAAGGCCTGCCACTGCGCATTGCGGATGAGCTCAAGCACCTGATCTTCACAGGCGAGCTCCAGCCCGGTGAGCGCCTGAATGAAGCAGCGCTGGCACTGCGCATGGGCACAAGCCGCGGCCCGATCCGCGAAGCCATCCGCATGCTCACGGGACAGGGCCTTGTGAAGGCCGTGGTGAACCGGGGCGTTTTCGTGCGGCAGATTTCCGTGCGCGAGATGCTGGAGATCTATGAGCTAAGGGCCCTGGTGTTCGGCTTTGCCGCCGAGCGAGCCACCGAGCACCTCACTGACGCACACAGCCGGCAGTTTGAACGCCTGCTCGCCGAGATGGATGAAGCTTGCGAGACCCAGGATGCCGATCGTTATTACGACCTCAACCTGCACTTCCACAGCCTGGTGATGCAGCTGTCGAACAACCAGCGGGCCAGCGAAGCCTACGATGATTATGTAAAGGAGTTGCACCTGTTCCGGCGGCGCTACTTCAATGCGCCGGGCAATATGCGGCGTTCCAATGTCGAGCACCGTGCCATCTACGAAGCCATCACCAAAGGTGCCAAGACCAGGGCCAAATCGGCTGCCGAGCGCCATGTGCTGTCAGGCCGACAGCGACTGCTCGCCAGCATCGACGATTCCAGCCCCCTGTCCACCCAGTTGTCCGGCGCCAGCATGGCATGAAGACCACAGCGCCAACCTATTTCGTCAACAGACAGGTCGACGCTGCCATGGCAGCGGATAATGAGGGTCGCTCCACCGGAAGCGACATATCAACCCAGGAGATGGATCATGGCTAAAGGTCAGCAAAACAGCAACAAGATGGTCAAGAAACCGAAGAAGGACACCTCACCTCCCAAAGCACCGTCGCTTGACGCTGCCGTGCGCCCCACCATCACCACCGTGATTCCAGTACGTGGAAAACTCAAGAACAAATAGAAGACGCGGGACCGATCAGATCCCGGCCGCGGGGACCGACAGACCCTTCGCGCCCGTTCCGCCAGACCCCATACCCGGCGGTGAGGCGGCGAACCAGCAATCTGCGCGGCAAAAAACTCCAGCACGGAGATCCCTGCCCAATCTGATCCAGGACCTGCGCGCCTACCAGCAGGAGCTGGAGGACCAGAACTCGGCCCTGCTGTTCAGCCGCCAGGCGGCTGAAGGGGCTTCCGAGCGCTTCGAATCCCTGTTCTCCAATGTGCCACTGGCCCTGATGGTGGTAGACGAATTCGGCATGGTGGTGCAAAGCAATGCCATGGCCCTGAACCTGTTCCGCCCGCGCGAGCAGGATCCGCCACTGAACTTTCTGCTGCCGCTGATTGGCGATGAGCACAAGGTGCGCGTCGAAAACAGCTTCGCCACGGCCAAGGCGTCGGGCGTCAGCGAGGCCACGGAAGTGGTGTTCTCGCGCGGGCTTGAGGGTCGCTTCACCGGTGACCTGCACATGCGGCGCATCCAGTACTCGCAGGACGAGCTGGCCCACTTCATCTGCGCCGTCATCGACCAGGGCCCGCTGCTGACCGAGCGTCGTGCGCTGCAGGAACGCCGTCGCGCCCTGCAGGAAAGTGCCGCCGCGCTGCAGCAGCGCAATGAAGAGTTGCGCCTGAGCGAGAACCGGCTGGCCGCCATCATCAACTCCTCGCTCGATGCCATCATCTGCGTGGACAACGACCAGCGCATCTCCATCTTCAACCCTGCAGCCGCCACGCTGTTCCAGTGTCCCTCGGAGCAGGCACTCGGCAGCTCACTGGACCGTTTTCTGCCCGATGCGGTGCCCTCCATCATGGCGACCGAGGCCTCCACCCAGGCCCTGCTGGGCGAACTCAATGGCCGCACGGCCGGGGGCAAGGTGCTGGCGCTGGAGGTGAGCGTGTCGCGCGAGCTGCACCCGGAAGGCACCATCACCACCGTCTTCGCGCGCGACCTCACAGCCCGCAAGCAGGTCGAGGCGCACCGCAACCAGCTTGCCAACCAGTTGCGCGAATCGCAGAAAATGCAGGCCGTGGGCACCATGGCTGGCGGCATCGCGCACGACTTCAATAACATCCTGGGCGCGATCCTCGGCAATGTGTCGCTGGCGCAGCAGGACTGCGAACCCGACGCCCCGGCACTCGTCAGCCTGCTCGAAATCCAGAAAGCCGGACGCCGCGCGCGCGATCTGGTACAGCAGATCCTGACCTTCAGCCGCAACGAGGCGCCCAAGCTCGATCCGATCCAGCTCTCCGAGATCGTGCTGGAAGCCACGCGACTGCTCAAGGTCACGCTGCCGCACAGCGTCGAGCTACAGGTGGACCTGCATGCCACCGTGCCCCCGGTGTTGGCAGATGCCACCCAGGTTGAGCAGGCCGTGATCAATCTGGCCACCAACGCCATCCATGCAATCGGCCCGAACAAGGGCATGGTGCGCATCGCGCTGAATTACCCACAGCTCGATGCGCTGGCGTGCGAACGCTACGGCCTGCCTGATGGTGCCTACGTCACATTGTCGGTGAGCGACACCGGCATGGGCATTGACCCGGAGACGATGGAGCGCATTTTCGAGCCGTTTTTCACCACCAAGCCGGTGGGCCAGGGCACGGGCCTGGGCCTGTCGGTGGTACACGGCGTGATGCGCACCCACCTGGGCACGGTAGATGTGCAAAGCACACCGGGCCAAGGCAGTGTCTTCACGCTGTTTTTCCCGGCTGTCACCGATACCGCCGTGGTGCCTGTGAGCACGGCCATCGAGTCGGCCACACTCAGCGATGTCGAGGGGGGTGGCAAGCATGTGATGTATGTCGATGACGATCAGGCACTGGTGTTTCTTGTGGAGCGGGCCTTGAGCCGCAAGGGCTTCAAGGTCAGCACCTTCACCGACCCGCATCTGGCTGCTTCTGCACTGCGCAAGCAGCCACAAGCCTACGACCTGCTAGTGACCGACTACAACATGCCCGGCTACTGCGGCGTGGACCTGCTGCGCGAGGCCCGGGCCATCCGGCCAGACCTGCCGGTGGCGCTCGCCTCGGGCTATGTCACCACCGAGATCGAGAAGAGCGCGTTTGCCGAGGGCGCGCGCGCCCTGATCCACAAACCCAACGATGTGGAAGAGCTCTGCGACACCGTGCAGCGCCTCATCAAGGGTGAAGACCTGCTCTGAGACCGTCATGCCGGCCGGGGATGCCGCAGCCATGGCAGTCAAGCTGCCATGCCCGCAGGACATCACGGTACTGCATGTTGACGATGCACTGCTGGTACTGGACAAACCCTCCAACCTGCTCTCGGTACCCGGGCGCGGCCCAGACAAGCAGGACTGCCTGAGCGCGCGCGTACAGCGACACTACCCCGATGCCCTGATCGTGCACCGGCTGGACATGGCCACCTCGGGGATCATGGTCATGGCGCGCGGCCCGGCCGTGCAGCGCACCTTGAGCAAGGCATTTGCTGACCGACAAGTACACAAACGCTATGTCGCTGTTGTGAGTGGGACCGTCAAAGCACCTGCGCAGGACTGGGGCCTCATCGATCTGCCGATTGCCGTGGACTGGCCACGGCGCCCGCTGCGCATCATCGACCCCATCAATGGCAAGCCCAGCATGACTCGCTGGCGCAGCCTGGGTCCACACAACGCGTCAGCCACGCTTCAGGCCACACGACTGGAGCTGGAACCCGTCACCGGGCGTTCACACCAGCTGCGGGTGCACCTGCAGGCCATCGGTCACCCCATTCTGGGCGACCGCCTGTATGCCCCCCTGGAAGTGCAAGACCGTGCACCCCGGCTGCTGCTGCATGCCAGCACCCTCTCATGCACACACCCCGTCAGCGGCCAAACACTCCACTTTGAATCCACCCCTCCCCCCGAACTGTTTGGTGTTGTCCGGAATCATTTTGCTACAAAATAGATAGCTACTACCGCAATATGGAAAAGGGCTAAAGGCATATTTCCTCATGAATTATCAACACACCATCACATGACGACAAAGCATCTCTACATCCTCACCGGCGCTTCCCGCGGCATGGGTCTGGCCATGGCCAGGCAGTTGCTCGCACCCGATCACCATCTGCTGTGTATCTCGCGCCGGCCCGAAGACAGCCTGGCCGCAGAGGCAACAGGGGCAGGCTGCACGCTGGAGCAGTGGCCGATGGACCTGGCGAAGAGCCAGACGGCGGCCGTCGCCCTGCAGCAATGGTTGAGCGACCCCTCTCATGGCCGCTTCAAGAGCGCCAGCCTCATCAACAACGCCGGGGTCATACCGCACATAGGGCCCCTCAGCGAGGTGGAACCCGGTGACCTGGCGCAGGCGCTGCGTATCGACCTGGAAGCGCCGATGCTGCTGTGCGCAGCATTCCTGCAGGCTACGTCACCGTGGCCCGTGCCGCGAAGAATCCTCAACATCTCCTCCGGCCTGGGCCGCTACCCCATGGCGTCGCAGGCGACCTATTGCGCCGCCAAGGCCGGCATGGACCACTTCAGCCGCTGCGTGGCGCTTGAGGAGGCCCTCAAACCCAACGGGGCAAAAATCTGCGCACTGGCGCCAGGCGTGATCGACACCGACATGCAGGTGCAACTGCGTGGTGCTGATGCCACGGCTTTTCCGGACCTCGCACGTTTTGAGCAACTCAAGCGCGGCGGCCAGCTCGACAGCCCGGAGCAAGCCGCACGCAAGGTGCTGGCCTTCCTCAACCATCCCGATTTCGGGCGTGAGTCGGTGGCTGACGTACGCGGTTAACGCAGGGAGCTGAGCCTGGGGCTGGGCTCAATGCATCGTCAGCACGGGAATGCTGGTGCGGGCCAGCACGCGCTGCGTCTGGCTTCCGATAAACAAGCGATCCATCAAACCCAGCCCGCGCGTACCCATCACGATCAGGTCTGCACCACACATCCTGGCAGCTTCCAGAATCCCGTGGTACGCAGCTTGATCACGCAGCAGGATGCGCTGGAATTTCACGCCTGACGCCTGCACTATCCGCTCTGCCTGCTCCAGGCGCTCAATAGCTATCTGCTGGCCCGGTGCCTCCGCCTGGTTGGCACCTGGACGGTAGCCACTGCCCATGATGCCAGCCGGGAAGTGCTCCACACAGGTCATCACCGTCACCTCGGCCCCCATGCTGCGCGCCAGCTCCGCACCCTGGGTAACCGCCCGCAGCGCAGCCTCCGAACCATCGGTCGGCAAAAGAATGTGCTTGAACATGATGACCCCTCCCTAAAGGCCCCCACACGAAGGCATGCGTACACCATAATGTTGAAGTCTAGGCACGGTGAATACGGCGATGCTGATCCAGATCAAACGAAGGACCGGATTCACCGATATCCTTGCTTAACAAGGGTGCTTCGCCCAACGCGACCCAATTCAGGAACTGAAAACCGCATGTCGCAACGCAAACACTGGCATCTGGGTGCCAAGCTGGCTTTGGTCGGGGCGCCCTTTCTCGTGCTGGCGCTGGTGTTCATCGTGGCTACCCTGTGGGTGTCCTGGCAACTCGATGGCGGTGCTGCCGCCGTCAACGAGGCAGGCCGCATGCGCATGCAGGCCTATCGCATGTCGCTCTCCATTGGCACAGCACAGACCGATGCGCTGCCAGCGCAGGCAGCGGAGTTTGAACGCAGCCTGGTGCTGCTGCGCCGGGGTGATCCGGAGCGACCGCTGTTTGTGCCCTGGGATGCCACAGTACGCCAACGCTTTGCGCTGGTCGAGCAGGACTGGCAGCTTTTCAGAAAGCACTGGGTCGAAACCCTCCCCGTACAAACCTCCCGGCTTCAGTTTGAGACCGTCGCTTTTACCGGTCATATCGATGCGCTGGTCTCCAGCATCGAAACACATATGTCGCGCTGGACGGCCATGCTGCACCTGTTGCAAATGAGCATGCTGGCCATGGCGGTGCTGGCCACGGTCACCCTGCTCTATACGGGCTACCTCTTCGTGCTCGAACCCGTCAACCAGTTGAAGCTGGCCATCGAGAAGATTCAGGGTGGCGATCTGGGCGCGCGCGTGGAAGGTGTGAGCAGTGACGAGTTTGGCACGCTGGCCGAAGGTTTCAACGGCATGGCCGAGCACCTGCAATCCATGTACCGTCACCTGGAGAGCAAGGTCAGCGAGAAAACCGCCGAACTGGAAGAAAAGCGCGAGCGCCTGGGCAGCTTGTACGAAATCACCACGCTGGTCGCCAAGTCCACCAGCCTGGATGAACTGGCCCAGGGCTTCGTGAAGAGTGTCTGCCGTATTGCCCATGCCGATGGCGCCGTGCTGCGCTGGTCGGACCAAAGCCAGAAGCGCTACATCATGCTGGCCGCCAGCGGCCTGCCCGCCTCCATGGTGGAGGCCGAGCAATGCATTCACACCGGCGACTGCAATTGCGGCAGCGTATCGCCCACGACCGGCTTGCGGGTCATCCCCATCCATGAGGACAATGCCCCCCAAAAACCTCATTGCGCCCAGGCTGGTTTTGAAACGGTGGTCTCCATTCCGGTCAGTCTGCACGAACGCCTCATGGGAGAACTTGACCTGTTTTTTCACGCCAAGGTTCAGCCCTCGGCGGCAGAGCGTTCACTGCTGGATGCGCTGGCCAGTCACCTCGCCGGCGCGATGGAAAACCTGCGTCTCAACGGGTTGGAGATGGAAGCTGCCGTGTCGCAGGAGCGGCACCTGCTGGCGCGTGAACTGCATGACTCGATTGCCCAGTCACTGGCCTTTCTCAAGATCCAGGTGCAGCTCATGCGCGATGCCGTCGAGTCCGGCGACCATCAGCAGATCGGGCTGGTGCTCGAAGAGATCGACACGGGTGTACGCGAAAGCTATGGCGATGTACGCGAACTGCTGCTGCATTTCCGCACCCGCACCAACTCCGAAGACATCGAACCCGCGCTGGTCACCACCTTGAAAAAATTCGAACACCAGAGCGGCATGAAAAGCACGCTGCAAATGCAGGGCCATGGGCTGCCGCTCTCGCCCGAGCTGCAGATTCAGGTACTGCACATTGTCCAGGAAGCGCTCTCCAATGTCCGTAAGCATGCGCGTGCCTCACGCGTCTGGCTCGATGTCCAGCAGCAACCCCAATGGCGTTTCGAAATTCGCGATGACGGCATCGGCTTTGCCTCGGAAGACGCCCTTGATGAGACCCATGTGGGGCTGCGCATCATGCAGGAACGTGCTGAGCGCATCGGCGCCAGCGCCGAGGTGTTTTCAACGCCAGGTAGCGGGACTTCCGTCATCCTGACCCTGCCGCCCAGCCCCGACCCCATGCCACCCCCCGTGAACCGGCCGCTTGCAGCGGTCATGGATTGAGACAAGGCAAGTACATGACGGACCTGATTCGTATCCTGGTCGTTGATGACCATACCCTGTTCCGGCGCGGCCTGACTGCCCTGCTCTCACGCGATCCGGGCTTTGAGGTCGTGGGTGATGCGGCCGATGCGGGTGAAGCGCTGCGCCGTGCGCATGAACTGCAGCCCGACCTGATTTTGCTGGACAACCACTTGCCCGGTGTCACCGGCATTGATGCGCTGCCCACGCTACTGGAAGCCGCTCCGAAGACCCGTGTCCTGTTGCTCACCGTGAGCGAGGATGAAAACGACCTTGCAAAGGCCTTGCGCAGTGGTGCAGCTGGCTATCTGCTCAAGACCATCGAAGGGGCGGACCTGTCCGCCGCCATCCGCAACGCCATGAACGGCGACAGCGTGGTGGCCCCCGAGATGACCAGCAAACTGGTGGCCGCCTACCGGGATGCCGCGGATCATGCGCCCTCACTCCCCTCCACTGAGGCGGCGACAAGTCGCCCTACCTCGCCGGTGGACAGCCTGTCCCCGCGCGAGCATGAAATCCTGCGGGGCATTGCCCGGGGTGCCAGCAACAAGGAAATCGCCCGTGAACTCGGCATCGCCGAGACCACCGTGAAGATTCACGTCCAGCACGTGCTGCGCAAACTGGACGTGAGCTCCCGCGTTCATGCCGCCGTCATCGCCACCGAGAACGGCCTGTCCTGAACCTTGAGTCTTGAGTCTTGAGTCTTGATTTAACGCAAACAAGCGTGATTCAGGCACTGGGGTAGTTCTTTCGGACGATGCAACATCGTCCATCAGGGTGTGGCCACTGCTTCCACAGAAGGATGTTGCCAAAGACGGGTTTTCCCTAAAGTCAGCTCATGAACAAGAAGGAGTCTTCGACATGAGCAGAAAAGGACAAGCCCTCTCCATTCTGATTGTGAGCACGCTGGCATTCACCGTGTGCTTTATGGTCTGGATGATGTTTGCCGTCATTGGCATCCCACTCAAAAAAGCACTGGACCTCAACGCCACCGAATTTGGTCTGCTGACATCCATGCCGGTATTGAGTGGCTCCCTGGTTCGCGTGCCGCTGGGCATCTGGACCGACAAATACGGCGGCCGTATCGTGATGACCATCCTCATGGCCATCACGGTGCCTGCCATCTGGCTCATGAGCCAAGCCACCGCCTACTGGCATTTTCTGACCATCGGCCTGGTACTGGGTTTGGCCGGCGGGTCCTTCTCGGTTGGTACGCCTTATGTGGCGCGCTGGTTTCCCAAGAAGCAGCAAGGCTTTGCCATGGGTGTCTTCGGGGCCGGCAATTCAGGGGCGGCGGTCAACAAGTTCATCGCCCCGGCCCTGGTCGTGGCCTTTGGCTGGACCATGGTGCCGCAGGTCTACGCCGCCATCATGCTGGGCACGGTCATCCTGTTCTGGTTCTTCAGCTACAGCGATCCGGCGCATCTGGTGCCCAGCCATGTGAAGTTCACTGACCAGCTCAAGGCCCTCAAGGACCCGCGCGTACTCAAGCTGTGCCAGTTCTACAGCATCGTATTCGGCGGCTATGTCGCACTGTCCCTGTGGATGGTGCAGTACTACGTGGGTGAATACGGCCTGGACATCCGGGCAGCAGCCTTGCTGGCTGCGGTCTTCTCGCTACCTGGTGGCGTGTTGCGCGCGGTAGGCGGCTGGCTCAGTGACAAATATGGGGCCCACAGCGTGACCTGGTGGGTGATGTGGGTGAGCTGGATCTGTCTGTTCCTGCTGAGCTATCCGCAGTTCGACTTCACCATCACCACCATCGACGGCCCCAAGACCTTCCACTTTGGCCTCAACGTCTATGCCTTCACGGCCCTGATGTTCCTGCTCGGCATTGCCTGGGCCTTCGGCAAGGCCAGCGTCTTCAAGTACATCAGCGACGAATACCCGGACAACATCGGCACCATCAGCGGCATCGTCGGCCTGGCCGGTGGCATGGGCGGCTTTGTACTGCCCATCATGTTCGGCGCCCTGCTCGACCTCACCGGCATCCGCTCCAGCGCCTTCATGCTGATGTATGGCGTGGTCTGGGTCTCGCTGATCTGGATGTACTGGACCGAGGTGCGCCGCACCGAAGTCATGGGCAGCAAGGCCAAGGGCTTCAGCCTGCAGGGCTGAACCAACACCTATCACACAAGGACAACACCATGAATACCAACACCGGCGTAAGCCAAAGCAGTGGCGCAGATATTGCCGACTGGCGTCCAGAAGACGAGGAATTCTGGGAAAAGACCGGCAAGCGCATCGCCTACCGCAACCTCTGGATCTCGGTGCCCGCGCTGCTGTGTGGCTTCGCGGTCTGGGGCATGTGGGGCATCATCACGGTGCAAATGCTCAACCTGGGCTTTCCCTTCACCCAGGCGCAACTCTTCACCCTGACGGCCATCGCAGGCCTGGCGGGTGCCACCATGCGTATCCCCGCCTCTTTTCTGATCCGGCTGGCTGGCGGACGCAACACCATTTTTCTCACCACCTCCATGCTGCTGGCGCCGGCCATCGGCACCGGTATCGCATTGCAGCACCCTGAGTGGCCGCTGTGGGTGTTCCAGTTGATGGCATTGTGGTCGGGCGTGGGAGGCGGCAACTTTGCCTCCTCCATGTCCAACATCAGCACCTTCTTCCCCAAGCGACTGCAGGGCACTGCCTTGGGCCTGAATGCGGGCCTGGGCAACTTCGGCGTCACCACCATGCAGGTAGTGATCCCGCTGGTGATGACGCTGGGCATCTTCGGCAGCTTCGGCGGCGAGTCGATGGTGCTGGTCAAGGACAGTGGCTGGATCTTCGGCAAGATTGCCGCCGGCACACCGACCTGGATCCAGAACGCCGGCTTTGCCTGGTTGCTGTCACTCGTTCCCCTGTCCATCCTCTGCTTTTTCGGGATGAACAACCTCAAGACCGTTTCGCCCAACACGGGTGGCACGATCACGGCCTTCATCAAGATCATCTGGCTGTACACCCTGTCCTTCGTGCCAGCCGGTGTCGGCCTGTACCTCTACCTGCCAGCGCCCACGGGCCTGGGCCTGCTCAATATGTGGGTGGCCATGCCGCTCATCATCGCCAGCACCCTGATGGTGATGAAGCTCACCGCCTTCGGCACCATGAAGGACAACATTGCCGCCCAGTTCGCGATCTTCCGCAACAAGCACACCTGGGCCATGACGATCCTGTACATCGTCACCTTCGGCTCCTTCATTGGTTTTTCGATGGCCTTGCCACTCGCGATCACGGTGATCTTTGGCTATCAGCACATTCCAGATACCGCTGGCGTGATGACGCACACGCTGAAGAATCCCAATGCACCGTCGGCTCTGACTTATGCCTGGATTGGCCCCTTCGTGGGCGCATTGATCCGGCCCGTGGGCGGCTGGATATCAGACAAAGTGGGGGGCTCCATCGTCACACAGATCATCTCGGCGGTGATGGTGCTCTCCTCGGCCGCAGTGGGCTACGTGATGCTCCAGGCCTACGGCTCAGCCGCGCCGGAGCAGTACTTCTCGACCTTCATGTGGCTTTTCGTCGTGCTGTTCGCAGCTAGCGGCATCGGCAACGGCTCGACCTTCCGCACCATTGGCATCATCTTCGATCGCCAGCAGGCTGGCCCGGTGCTGGGCTGGACCTCGGCAGTGGCCGCTTACGGCGCCTTCATTGCACCGGTGGTGATCGGCCAGCAGGTCAAGGCGGGAACACCGCAAGTCGCCATGTACGGCTTCGCCATCTTCTACGCCCTGTGCCTGATCCTGAACTGGTGGTTTTACCTGCGCGCTGGCGCAGAGATCAAAAACCCCTGATTGCATTTCAAACCGAATTCCGGAGGCATCACATGAGCCACTTTCTTGACCGACTCAACTACTTTTCAAATCCGAAGGAATCCTTCTCGGGAGACCATGGCGTCACCACGGGCGAGGACCGCACCTGGGAAAATGCCTATCGCGACCGCTGGGCCCACGACAAGATCGTGCGCTCCACGCACGGTGTGAACTGCACAGGTTCATGCTCGTGGAAAATCTACGTCAAGGGTGGCATCGTGACCTGGGAAACCCAGCAAACCGATTACCCGCGCACGCGCTGGGATATGCCCAATCACGAGCCACGTGGCTGCGCCCGTGGCGCCAGCTACAGCTGGTACCTCTACAGTGCCAACCGCGTGAAATACCCCATGGTGCGAGGTCGCCTGCTCAAGCTGTGGCGTGAAGCACGCCTGCAGCACGACCCGGTAGATGCCTGGGCCTCGATTGCCCAGGACAATGCCAAACGCAAGGAATACCAGAGCGTGCGCGGTCTGGGCGGTTTTGTGCGCTCCAGCTGGGATGAGATCAACGAGATGGTGGCGGCCGCCAACGTCTACACCATCAAGAAACATGGTGCCGACCGTGTCATCGGCTTCTCACCCATCCCCGCCATGTCCATGGTGTCGTATGCCGCCGGTAGCCGCTACCTGAGCCTGATCGGTGGCGTATGCATGAGCTTTTACGACTGGTACTGCGATCTGCCACC
This sequence comes from Gammaproteobacteria bacterium, assembly GCA_018815325.1. GTDB lineage: Bacteria > Pseudomonadota > Gammaproteobacteria > Burkholderiales > Burkholderiaceae_C > JAHIYE01. Next base: position 110,182 of record JAHIYE010000004.1, read on the forward strand.
GGCCAGCCCGCAAGTCTGGGGCGAGCAAACCGACGTGCCCGAATCGGCCGACTGGTACAACTCCAGCTTCATCATCGCCTGGGGCTCCAACGTGCCGCAGACACGCACGCCTGACGCGCACTTCTTCACCGAGGTTCGCTACAAGGGAACCAAAACCGTAGCCGTTACCCCGGATTATTCGGAAGTGGCCAAGCTATCAGATATCTGGATGAGCCCCAAACAGGGCACCGACGCTGCGGTCGCCATGGCCATGGGCCACGTCATTCTCAAGGAGTTTTATTTCCCCGATGGTGGCAAGAAGCGGAGCGAATACTTCGACAACTACGTGCGCCGCTACACCGACATGCCCATGTTGGTGATGCTCAAGGAACACCAGCTGCCCAGTGGCGAAACCGTCATGGTGCCCGACCGCTATGTGCGCGCATCGGATTTCAACGGCAATCTCGGCCAGGCCAACAACCCCGACTGGAAAACCGTCGCTTTTGACGAGATTGGCAAGGTGGTTCTGCCCAACGGTGCCATCGGTTTCCGCTGGGGTCCTGACGGCCGCGCTGACGAAGGTCAATGGAATCTTGAAGCCAAAGAAGCTCGCCATGGGCATGAGGTCAAGCTCAAGCTGTCCGTGATGGAAGGCGAGAACGCAAGCACCGAGACAGCCAAGGTAGGTTTCCCCTACTTCGGTGGCATCGTCAGCGAGCACTTTCCAAACAATGCCAGCGGTGACAGCAGCAAGGATGTGCTGGTACGTACCGTACCGGTACAACGGATCTCTCTGGGCAAAGCCGGCGACAAGCGCGAAGCCCTGGTGGCCACCGTGTTTGACCTGCAAGTAGCCAATTACGGCGTGGCGCGTGGCCTGCCAGGTGAAATGGCAGCCAGGAACTTTGACGACGATACCCCTTACACACCGGCTTGGCAGGAGCGCATCACGGGTACGCCACGTGAGCAACTCATCACCGTGGCCCGCCAGTTCGCTGACAACGCCGACAAGACCCATGGCAAGTCCATGGTCATCATCGGTGCGGCCATGAACCACTGGTACCACAGCGACATGAACTACCGCGGCGTCATCAACATGCTGATGATGTGTGGCTGTATCGGCCAGAGCGGCGGCGGCTGGGCCCACTACGTGGGGCAGGAGAAGCTGCGTCCCCAGACCGGCTGGACTGCCCTGGCCTTTGCGCTGGACTGGATTCGCCCGCCGCGGCAGATGAACTCCACCAGCTTCTTCTACGCCCATACCGACCAGTGGCGCTACGAAAAGCTGGGCATGGAAGAGGTGATTTCCCCGCTGGCCGACAAGAAGTTGTATGGCGGCAGCATGATCGACTACAACGTGCGCGCCGAGCGCATGGGCTGGCTACCATCCGCGCCACAGCTGAAGACCAACCCCATGCAGGTTGTCAAGGACGCTGCGGCCGCCGGCATGGACCCGAAGGACTACGCCGTCAAGAGCCTCAAGGACGGCTCCCTTCAAATGAGTTGCGAGGACCCGGACCATCCGGACAACTGGCCGCGCAACATGTTCGTCTGGCGCTCCAACATCCTGGGCTCCAGCGGCAAAGGCCACGAGTATTTTCTCAAGCACCTGCTGGGCACCAGCCATGGCGTACAGGGCAAGGACCTCGGGACCGACGAGGCCAAGCCAACCGAAGTGGTGTGGCATGACAAGGCCCCCGAAGGCAAGCTGGACCTGCTCGTCACGCTGGACTTTCGCATGAGCACAACCTGCCTGTACTCTGACATTGTGTTGCCCACGGCCACCTGGTACGAGAAGAACGACCTCAATACCAGCGACATGCACCCCTTCATCCACCCGCTGTCCACGGCGGTGGATCCGGCGTGGCAATCGCGCAGCGACTGGGACATCTACAAGGGCTTTGCGAAGAAATTCAGCGAAGTGTGCGTGGGCCACCTGGGCGTGGAACGCGAGATGGTGCTCACGCCACTGATGCACGACTCTCCTGCAGAGTTGGCGCAGCCGTTTGGCGTGCAGGAGTGGAAGAAAGGCGAGATTGACCTGATCCCCGGCAAGACAGCGCCCAACATGGCCGTGGTCGAGCGTGACTACCCCAACCTCTACAAGCGTTTCACCGCGCTGGGCCCCTTGATGAACAAGGTGGGCAATGGCGGCAAAGGCATCGCCTGGAACACCCAGACGGAGGTCAAGCAACTCGGTGAGCTCAATGGCTTTGTGACTGCCGAGGGCGTGACCTGCGGCATGCCAAAGATCGAGACCGACATTGATGCCTGCGAAGTCGTGCTACAGCTCGCGCCTGAGACCAACGGCCATGTGGCGGTCAAGGCATGGGAGGCCCTGAGCAAACAAACCGGGCGGGACCACACGCACCTGGCCATCCACCGCGAAGACGAAAAAATCCGCTTTCGCGACATCCAGGCACAACCGCGCAAGATCATCTCCTCCCCGACGTGGAGCGGCATCGAGAGTGAGACCGTGTCTTACAACGCGGGCTACACGAACGTGCACGAGATGATTCCATGGCGCACCCTGACCGGCCGCCAGCAGTTCTACATGGATCACCCATGGATGACGGCTTTCGGCGAAGGGTTCAGCAGCTACCGTCCGCCAGTGGACCTGAAAACCACGGCGGGAATCCATGGCATCAAACCCAATGGCAACACCGAAATTCTGCTGAACTTCATCACGCCGCACCAGAAGTGGGGGATTCACTCCACCTACAGTGACAACCTGATGATGCTCACGCTCAATCGCGGTGGCCCCGTCATCTGGCTCAGCGAAGATGACGCCAAGAGTGCGGGCATTGTGGACAACGACTGGGTTGAACTGTTCAACATCAACGGTGCCATTGCGGCCCGTGCGGTGGTAAGCCAGCGCGTCAACCCCGGCATGGTCATGATGTACCACGCCCAGGAGAAGATCATCAACACCCCGGGCTCGGAGATCACCGGCATACGCGGTGGCATCCACAACTCGGTGACGCGAATCGTGCTCAAGCCGACGCACATGATCGGTGGCTACGCGCAGTTCAGCTACGGCTTCAACTACTACGGAACCATTGGCACCAACCGCGACGAGTTTGTCGTTGTGCGCAAGATGGACAAGGTCGACTGGCTGGACACGCCTGCCGAGACCGATGCTTCTGCCAGCGCACACGCCTAAGGAGAAAATTATGTACCCCCACGCTCACATTCATTCGCTGCCCCCCGAGGGGGCGCATGTCTCCTTTGAGACGGCTCAGCAGGAGACATAACATGAAAATTCGCGCACAAATTGGCATGGTGCTGAATCTGGACAAATGCATCGGCTGCCACACCTGTTCGGTCACCTGTAAAAACGTCTGGACCAGCCGTCCCGGCGTGGAATACGCCTGGTTCAACAACGTCGAGACCAAGCCCGGCATCGGCTACCCCAAGGAGTGGGAGAACCAGGACAAGTGGAACGGCGGCTGGGTCCGTAAAGCCAACGGCAAGATCGAGCCGCGACAGGGCGCGAAATGGAAGCTGCTCATGCGCATCTTCGCCAACCCCAACCTGCCTGAGATTGACGACTACTACGAGCCGTTCACCTTTGACTATGACCACCTGCAGTCGGCGCCTGAAATGAAGGCGACCCCGACCGCTCGTCCGCGCAGCCTGATCACCGGCAAGCGCATGGAGAAAATCGAGTGGGGTCCCAACTGGGAAGAGATTCTCGGAGGCGAGTTCTCCAAGCGCAGCAAGGACCGGAACTTCGACGACATCCAGAAGGAAATTTACGGCGAGTTCGAAAACACCTTCATGATGTACCTGCCACGCCTGTGCGAGCACTGCCTGAACCCGGCATGCGTGGCCAGCTGCCCTTCTGGCTCGATTTACAAGCGCGAGGAAGACGGCATCGTACTGATCGACCAGGACAAGTGCCGCGGCTGGCGCATGTGCGTGAGCGGCTGCCCCTACAAAAAGATTTACTACAACTGGAAATCCGGCAAGGCCGAGAAATGCACTTTCTGCTATCCCCGCATCGAAGCGGGACAACCCACCGTCTGCTCGGAAACCTGTGTTGGCAGGATTCGCTACCTCGGCGTGCTGCTCTACGATGCCGACCGGATTCAGGAAGCTGCCAGCGTCGAGCATGACCGGGACCTGTACCAGGCCCAGTTGGACATCTTCCTGGACCCCCATGATCCCAAAGTCATCGAACAGGCCCGCATTGACGGCATTCCCGACGCCTGGATGGAATCGGCCCGCAAGAGCCCGGTCTACAAAATGGCGGTTGAGTGGAAGGTGGCCCTGCCACTGCACCCGGAATACCGCACTCTGCCCATGGTCTGGTACGTGCCACCACTCTCCCCCATCACGGCAGCGGCCAACGCAGGCCACATGGGGATCAACGGCGAAATTCCGGACGTCAAGCAGCTGCGCATTCCCGTCAAGTACCTGGCCAACCTGCTGACTGCTGGCGACACGCTGCCCGTGGAGCGTGCGCTGGAACGCATGCTGGCCATGCGTGCCTACCAGCGTGAAAAGCATGTGGATGGACGCATCAACACGGCTGCACTGGATCAGGTCCAGATGACCCGTGCCGAAGTCGAGGAGATGTACCACGTGATGGCAATTGCCAACTACGAAGACCGCTTCGTCATCCCCAGCACACACCGCGAGTACGCAGAGAACACCTTCGACATGCGCGGCGGTTGCGGTTTCTCGTTTGGCAATGGCTGCTCGGATGGCGCCAGCGAAGCCAGCCTGTTTGGCGGCACCAAAAAACGCACCATCCCGATCAAGGCGGAGGTTTAAGCCATGTCCATCCCAGTTTCATCCATCAGCCTGCGGGTACTAGCCCGTTTGCTGTCCTATCCCGACGCTGAGCTGCGGGAACACTTGCCCAGCATGCGTGATGCCTTGCATGCCGAGAAAGCGCTTGAGCCCGAGCGCCAGGCAGAGCTTGACGCACTCATCACCAAACTGCTCAAAGGTGACGCCCTGGATAACGAGGCTGAATACGTCCAGATTTTCGACCGGGGTCGTGCCACCTCTTTGCATCTGTTTGAACACGTGCATGGCGACTCACGCGACCGGGGACCCGCCATGATCGATCTGGCGCAAACCTACGAAAAAGCCGGCCTGTTTCTGGCCCCCGGAGAAATGCCGGACTACCTGCCGGTGGTGCTGGAGTTTGTCTCCACACAACCCCCCAGGGAAGCCCGCGCCTTTCTGGCTGAGATGGCGCACATCTTCAACGCCATCTCCAATGCACTACAGCAAAGGAAAAGTGCTTATGCCAGCGTACTTGGCGCCCTGCTTGAACTCGCCGGTGAAAAGGCGCATGCCGTCAAGGTGGTGCCCGATGAAGCGCTGGATACCGCCTGGGAAGAACCCGTGGTCTTTGACGGCTGCTCCACCAAGGGACAGGCCAAACCGAACCAGGCTCAACCCATTCACATTGTCAGGAATGAAGCGGCCCGCGCCAAACCGAAGGCCGCCACGCATCAAGGAGTTTCATCATGAATGCCTTCGACAACTTTCTTTTCGGCCTCTATCCCTATATTGCCCTGACCATTTTTCTGCTTGGCAGCCTGATCCGTTTCGACCGTGACCAGTACACCTGGAAGAGCGATTCATCGGAGCTTCTCAAACGGGGACAGCTGCGCTGGGGTAGCAACCTGTTTCACATCGGTGTGCTGTTCCTGTTTTTCGGCCACTTCTTTGGCATGTTGACGCCGCATTTTGTGTACGAACCCTTCATTGGTGCGGGCGACAAGCAGCTTGTAGCCATGGTGTCGGGCGGTATCGCCGGCCTCCTGGGCTTCGTTGGCGTCACCCTGCTGTTGCATCGTCGCCTGTTTGAACCCCGGATCCGTGTCAACTCCAAATCCAGCGACATCCTCCTGCTTGTGCTGTTGTGGCTGCAACTGGCGCTCGGCCTGGCCACCATTCCCCTCTCGGCACAGCACCTGGACGGCAGCATGATGCTTCGTCTGGCCGAATGGGCCCAGCGCATTGTGACTTTCCGTTCGGGCGCAGCTGAATTGCTGGCTGGAGCCGGGTGGATATTCAAAGCCCACATGTTCCTCGGCATGAGCATCTTCCTCATCTTCCCGTTCACCCGCCTGGTGCATGTATGGAGTGGCTTCGGCACCGTGGCCTACCTGGTACGCCCCTACCAGGTGGTACGCAGCCGTCGCTTGAACGTGCCTGCCGGCCAGAACCAGGCCCGCCGCCCTGGCGCAAGCGTTTAAGGAGTCGACATGCAGCTTGATACCCCTGTGAAACCAGACATCGCCCGCATCAATGGTGTCGCACTCAACAACCTTGATGAGACACTTTCTGCCGACGACCTGCGTCAACGCGCCTACTCTGAATTACTCCGTCAGGCCGCTCAAAGCCAGGGGCTGCTGCCCGCCAGTGACGAGCCGTCAACAGATGGCGTGCTCAGCGAAGAAGCCTCCAGTGCGATCGAGGCACTGCTCGAACAAAGCCTGAGCATTCCCGAGCCTTCAGAAGAGGCCTGTCGCCGCCATCATGCGGCGCATCAAAGCGCCTACAGCACCGGTGAGCGTGTGCAGGTCCGCCACATCCTCTTTGCGGTGACCCAAGGGGTTGACGTCGTGGCACTTCGCAACCGTGCCGAGGTGGCTTTGCTCGATGTGCGCTGCCATGATGGAAGTCAGATTGACGGGTTTGCCAAGGCCGCCAGCACCTTGTCCAACTGCCCCAGCGGCGCCGAAGGTGGTGAGTTGGGTTGGCTCACCGCAGAAGACTGCGCGCCTGAGTTTGCCAAAGAGCTGTTCGGCCACGCCGAAGTGGGCGTTTTGCCGCGCCTTGTCCACAGCCGTTTTGGACTCCACGTGGTGGAAATCATGGCACGCGAACCCGGCATGGAGCATGCCTTCGAAGCTGTTCACGGCGCCGTCGCCATGTCCCTTCGACAAAAAACCTACGTCACGGCCTTGCGCCAATACCTGAGCCTGCTGGCGGGTGAAGCCGAGGTGCAGGGGGTGGACCTTGAGGCGGCCGACACGCCACTGGTCCAGTAACGCTGCGAGCATCTGCGCCCATGCCCGATGAATTGCTGAACCGGCTGCGCCGGTTCCACGCCGATACCTTTCCGGGTGTTCAAGAGCAGTTTCTCAATCTGGTGGAGGGCGGCCAGCATCCCACGATCCTCTTTATCGGCTGCTCCGACTCCAGGCTCATGCCTTACCTGCTGACCGGCACGGGGCCGGGGGATCTTTTCATCGTCCGCAACGTTGGCGCCTTCGTGCCGCCGCACGACGGCTCTGCGGGCTACCACGGCACGGCCGCTGCGATCGAGTTCGCAGTCCTGAACCTGCAGGTATCGCGCATCGTGGTCTGTGGTCACAGCCATTGTGGTGGCATACGGGCGCTTTATGAAGGCGTGCCTGCGCAAGCCACCAACCTGGCAGCCTGGCTCGAACTGGGGCGCGAAGCTGTCCTGCCGGTTCAGGTTTCCCCCGAGGCGCTGAGGCGCACCGAGCAGCGGGCCGTGGTGCTCCAGCTTGAACGCCTCATGGGCTACCCCATGGTGCGGGAGCAGGTCGAGGCAGGCAAGCTGGTACTGCATGGCTGGCACTATGTGATCGAAGACGGCGAAGTACATGTGTTCGATGTCCAGAGCGGCTTCTTCGTGCCAGCCTCCAGTGCTACCCACAGTGGCACCGGCCCCTATAAAAGACCGGAAGACCAGCCCGACACCATGTCCAGCCCGATATTCAACGAAATTGACGACAGTTATCAGCGGTTGGCGCCAGCAACTGGCAATGCCTGCTCTTGCGACGAAGCTTGACCCAGCGCAAAACCCTGACTGCCACAGAGCATTAAGCTGTCTCTCATTGGCCATTGGCCGCACCCTTTGTTGCCCCGGCATCGCATTCCATGAACGACGACACCTCATCTGCCTACATCGATCCAGCCTGTGCAGGCAGGCTTTCCCAAAGTGGCTTGCATGCCCTGCGTCTTGGCGGAAAAACCTTGCTGCCCATTGTCCAGGGTGGCATGGGCATTGGCATCTCGGCCCACAAACTGGCCGGCAGCGTTGCCGCGCTGGGTGGCGTAGGCACCATTTCCTCGGTCGATCTGCGACGCCATCACCCTGACCTGATGGAAAGCACCCGTGGCCTGGATGAAAAGGAAGGCGCGAAGGACCTCATCGATGCCGCCAACCTCGAAGCCCTGCGGCGCGAAATCAAGAGTGCACGTGAACTGGCGCAAGGGCGCGGCCTGCTGGCCATCAACGTCATGCGCGCTGTCACCGAATATGCCCACTCTGTAACCTGTGCACTGGAAAATGGCATTGATGCTGTGGTGGTTGGTGCTGGCCTACCCCTGGATCTGCCGGACCTGGCACAGGATCACCCCCATGCGGCCCTGATTCCCATCCTGTCTGATGCCCGCGGCGTGCAACTCGTTATCAAAAAATGGGAGCGCAAGAAGCGTCTGCCCGATGCCATCGTCATTGAGCACCCCCGTCTGGCTGGCGGTCACCTGGGTGCTGCAAAAATTGCCGATCTCAACGATCCTCGTTTTGACTTTGAAAACGTCATTCCGCAGTCGCTTGAATTCCTGCGCGCGGCCGGCATCGAGAAGGAAATCCCCCTGATCGCGGCCGGCGGCATCCGCAGCTTCGAAGACATTGCCCGTGTTCAGGCCTTGGGAGCCGCCGCCGTTCAACTCGGCACACCGTTTGCAGTGACCGAGGAGGGCGATGCGCACCCCGAGTTCAAGCGCGTACTGGCCCAGGCCAGGGAGGACGAGATGGTGGAGTTCACCAGTGTGGCCGGCCTGCCGGCACGTGCGGTCGCTACACCCTGGCTGCGGGCCTATCTCAAGGTCGAGCACAAGCTGCAGGCTGTGGTGCACCACAAGGCGCGCTGCACCAAGAACTTCGACTGTCTCGCCCAATGTGGGCTGCGCGATGGCTTGCCAGGCTGGGGCCAGTTCTGCATTGACAACCAGCTTGCGGCCGCACTGCGAGGCGATGTCAAGAAGGGACTGTTCTTCCGGGGTGTCGGTGCACTGCCATTCGGAGAGCAGATACGCAGCGTACGGGATCTGGTCGAGCGGCTACTGACTCGGCAGGATGTCCTCAGGGCAGCATGACGGTCTGTCCGATGTCAGAAGTGGTGCTCTTGCCTATGAAAAGTACGGGGGCGACGGTACAACCTTGCCCCAGGATGCTCAAGTGTCCTACTTGATTGATATTTCTCATATGGCATCGCTGCAAGCCTGCGCATAATTTTTCACATAAACCAACTGACTGGAGAAGTCCCATGACTGAAATGACTGCAACTCAAAAAGACAAATTGATGTCCGACTTGCGACTCGTCATCTCCGATGCGGAGGAGTTGCTCCGCATGACGGCGGATGAAGCGAGTGAAGGGGCCGCGGAATTGCGAGGCCGCATTCAGGGCCGGATGTTGCAGGCCAAGGCTGAACTGGCTCACCTGCAGGAGGTGGCGATTGCCAAGGCGAAGGCTGCCGGACATGCCACCGATGAGTTCGTTCATGAGAACCCTTGGAAATCGATTGGCGTGGCCGCTGGCATAGGTTTGGTCATGGGCTTGCTGATCAGTCGGCGCTAATGCCGCGGCAAGCATGAATGCTTCCGCATCCGGAGGTGGCATATTTGCTTCCTTGCGCGGCTTGCTGGCTACTGCACTTGAGGTGGCAGAGGTTCGCCTCGAATTGCTCAGCACAGAGGTCGAACTGGAGAAGAGGCGTCTCATCGATGGTCTGTTTTGGGCCGGACTCTCGCTGATGATGCTGGGCATTGGTGTGGTCTTGCTGAGTGGTTTTGTGGTGATGCTGTTCTGGGACGGCTATCGCCTGGCTGCCCTCGGTGTCCTGGCGCTGCTGTTTCTGAGCGCCAGTGGTTTGCTGTATTTCTTCGCACAGCGTCGCCTGCGCAGCCCCGGTGGCTTGTTTCGCTCCAGCGTGTCTGAGCTCGCTCGTGACCGCGAGGGGCTTGCCTCACGAGCTCAGAAAACTACATGATGAGCCAACGTCAGCTTGAACTCATGGAGCGCAAGCAACAGCTGCTGGTTCGCAGTGCAGAGTTGCGCATGAGCCTCTCGACCCAGGCCCAGGTGCTGCACGCACCGTTTGCCGTCCTGGATCAGGTCAAGGCCGCCATCCTGTGGCTTGGCAAGCACCCGCTATGGCCACTCGCAACACTCACGCTCATCGCGGTTACCCGCCCGAAGCGGTCCATTCGCTGGGTATCCCGCTTGTGGTGGGGCTGGGGCTTGTATCGCCAGGCGCAGCAGTGGATCAGCAGACTGCCGCGACAGTGATACTTCACAGCTGACTGACATTCAGCTCTGCTTTTCTTCTGAATGACTTGCCTTGAGGCGTGATTATCTATAACATTCATTTTATATAGATGTTTTAATCTTCACGCCAACTGATGGTGATTGTCATGGCCCCCAACCTCCCTCCTCTTGTCACGATTCAGGAACCCACGCCTCCGTCAAGCCTGAACGGCATGCCGCTGTTTCGCCTGGGCTTTCGGCCTTTTTACCTCGGTGCCGCCTTGCTGGCCGCATTGGCTGTGCCGATATGGATCGGAATGTTCTTCGGACGCTTGCCCTTAAATCCCGCTGTCGCTCCTGTGCTCTGGCATGCGCACGAAATGCTGTTCGGTTTTGCAATTGCCGTCATCGTTGGCTTTCTCATGACGGCAGGCAAAGCCTGGACCGGCCTCGCAACCCCGCGTGGTCCTGCGCTGGCGGCGTTGTTTGTCCTGTGGCTGGCTGCCCGCCTGGCCTCTGTTGCCTCAAGCTACCCTGTCTATGCCGTACTGGACGTCCTGTTTCTGCCTGTCGTGGCCGTGATTTTTCTCAAGCTGCTACTGCGTGCGAACAACCGGCGCAACCTGCCACTGGCCGCCCTGCTCATGCTTTTGGCGGGCAGCAATATCGCCTTTCACCTGGCCGTCAGCGAACGTCTGGCCATTCCTCCCGTCAATGCCCTGCACGCCGCACTGGCCTTGATCATCCTGATCGAATGCGTCATGGCAGGACGCGTGATACCAGCCTTCACCATGAGTGCAACACCGGGACTGAAGCTGCATAACCATCCCGGCATGGAAAAGCTCACGCTGCTACTGACACTGCTGGCGCTCTCGTTGTGGGTCTTTACACCGGGCGGCTGGATGAGCATGATGGTCCTGGCCACTGCAGCTGTCCTGCATGTGCAGCGCCAATGGCAATGGCAGCCCTGGGTCACGCGTGGTCGCCCGCTTCTCTGGATACTGCATGTGGCCTATGCCTGGATCCCGCTGGGACTTGGATTGCTGGCCTTGGCACAGATTGGCATCGTGCCGGTTTCGGCCGGTCTTCATGCGCTGGCTGTGGGTGCCACAGGCGGTCTCATCATTGCCATGATGACCCGCACGGCTCGGGGTCACACGGGCAGGCAACTGATGCCCACGCGTGCGGAAGTGGTGGCTTACGCACTGCTTGTCCTGGCAGCAACTCTGCGTGTATTTTTACCCCTGCTTTCACCCACCCTGCTGCCAGTCTCGCTGATCGGAACCGCACTGGCCTGGACAGCCGCCTTCACCATCTACCTGTTCATTTACACGCCCTGGCTCTTGCAGAGCCGCGCGGACGGACGCGATGGCTGATGCAGATGGACTACAGCAGCATCCGTGCCATTCACATCACCAGTGTCGCGCTCAGCATCACGCTGTTCGCGCTGCGCGGGCTGCTGCAACTGGCCTCCTTCAACTGGCGGCAATGGCGTCTTTTAAGGCTTGTGCCACATCTCAATGACACGGTGCTGCTGACAGCAGCCATCACCTTGTCCTATATGAGCGGTCAATACCCCCTGGCCCAGCCCTGGCTGACAGCCAAAATCATCGCCCTGTTTTTCTACATCGCTGCGGGAAGTATCGCCTTGCGCGAAAACGTGCGTATCGGTCATCGCAGGATTGCTTTTGCTTTGGCCCTGCTTGCCGTGCTCTATATCGTCGGCGTGGCCTGGAAACGTTCACCCACCCTGGCGCTGTTCTAGCGACACACGAACGCAAGTCATCAGCCAGGCTGCACCATCAGAATGCGTTTCAGTTCGCTCGGCCGCTTGACCAAGTCCGCCAGTGTGTACCGATCCAGCTCGGCATACAGGGCATCAAACGCCCGTACCAACACGCCCGCAAGCTTGCAAACAGGCGCAATGCTGCAGCCAGGTTCATCCGACAGACACTCAACAATGGGCGTTGATCCTTCGGCCTGCCGCACCACCTCACCTAGCCGGACATCCGCAGGGTCGCGTGCCAGCCGCATACCGCCGCCTTTGCCACGCACGGTCTCCACCAGGCCGTTGAGTGCCAGCTGATGCACCACCTTCATCAAATGACTTTCAGATATGCCGTAGGCGCTGGCGATTTCCTGAATGGTGGCCAGGCGCTCCTCCTGCAACGCCAGGTACATCAATACGCGCAGGCTGTAATCGGAAAAAGTGGTTAGTCGCATTGTGTGAGGTTTAAAGATCCATGGTAAATACCTGTTCAGGAATGTAGTCGATCGGACTCGACATGTCACCCTGGTCGCCACATCGCACGCCCTCACGTGTCCTGCGTCACACAAGCGCTGTGGCCTGTATCAAGCCCACATCCAACCCTGCTCGGATTAACCGAACACCACCGGGTCACCCATGCGATCGAACGGCATAAAGGCACCAAAATCTCCCGCCTTGATGGAGGCCACCATGCACTCAAGGACCGGTTGGGCCTCCTCGGATGTAGGCGCCATGCCCTGACGTCCCGAGAGTCCTGCAACAAAAACCATGGCCCAATCCTGGTCAAACTGAAGGGACTCCTCTTCCAGCTGCTTGAAATTTTCAAGCTCCGAGGGTAATCTGTCCACACACATCAGAGGGACCAGCGCGCCACCCTGCCCCGCCAGAAACTGCTCACGCTGTGCTGGCGTCATGTCATCGGCCAGTTCAGCTCCGGCGAATACGAACAGGAGCCGTTGTGGCTCAGGCTGCTGCAGGGCAGCGCTCAGCAGGTCATTGAAACTGGAGATATGCATGGCTTAGACTCTGGTGGTGATTGGGAGGTGCAATGGAGAATGGTATCTGCATCTGATTCTGCAATGCCTGAGTTCTTCCACCTTGTCCTAGGTCAAACATGCTCTTGAGCCCCGACTTTAGGATGGTCCTCGTCATTCACAGGAAAGCACCATGTCAGACCCTGCACTCACACCCGACCACGACACAATGGCAACGAGCCTGCCCGCCCAGACCATCAGCGAAGAAATCCTGCGGGAAAAATACAGCAAGGGCAGCGAGCAAAGCATCATTGATGTCAACCAGCGCGTGGCACGCGCGCTTGCCCAAGCCGAACAGCCCGAGCAGCGCAAGCACTGGGAAGCCCGATTCCTGCAAGCGTTGCAGCAGGGCTTTCTGCCTGCCGGCCGCATCCAGTCAGCCGCGGGAACTGGACTCTCCGCCACCTTGATCAACTGCTTTGTGCAGCCGGTTGGCGACTCCATTTCGCACAGTGTCGATGACCATCCCGGCATTTACACCGCCCTGACCGAGGCCGCCGAGACCATGCGCCGTGGTGGCGGTGTGGGCTACGACTTCTCGCGCATCCGGCCACGCGGTGCCTGGGTAGGCAGCACACAGAGCAGTGCCTCCGGCCCTGTCAGCTATATGCGGGTGTTTGACCGCTCGTGTGAGACCGTCGAGTCGGCGGGCGCCCGTCGCGGTGCGCAGATGGGCGTGCTGCGTTGCGACCATCCTGATATCGAGGAGTTCATCCACGCCAAGGACAAGGGCGATCTGCGCAACTTCAACATCTCTGTCGGCGTGACCGATGCATTCATGCAGGCCGTGATCGACGATGCTGAGGTCGCACTGGTCCACCGCGCAGAATCTGGCCCAGCCCAGAAGGAAGCGGGCGCCTACCAATGCCAGGACACGGGCCTGTGGGTCTATCGCAAACTGCCCGCCCGCGCGCTGTGGGACCAGATCATGCAGTCGACCTACGACCATGCCGAGCCCGGCGTGCTGTTTCTCGACCATATCAACCGCGACAACAACCTGTCCTATTGCGAAACGATCGCCAGCACCAACCCCTGTGCCGAGCAACCGCTGCCACCGTATGGTTGCTGCTGTCTGGGCTCGATTGACCTGACGAAGTTCGTGCGCCATCCGTTCGAGGACACCGCCAGCTTCGACCAGGCAGCATTTGCCGAGTTGGCCCGCACGGCGGTGCGCATGCTTGACAATGTTCTCGACGTCACCGTCTGGCCCCTGCCCCAGCAACAGAACGAAGCTCGCAACAAGCGGCGCGTGGGTCTGGGCTTCACGGGCCTGGGTGATGCCCTGATCATGCTCAACCTGCGCTATGACAGCCAGCCGGCGCGCGACATGGCCCGCCACATCTCCGAGGTGATGCGCAACGCCGCCTATGAGGCGTCCAGCGAACTGGCACGTGAGCGGGGTGCCTTCCCCTTGTTCAATGCCGATCTGTTTCTGAGCAGCGGCACCTTTGCTTCCCGCCTGCCCAGCAAGCTCAAGCAGCGCATCCGGGAAACCGGCTTGCGCAACTCGCACCTGCTGTCCATCGCACCAACGGGAACCATCAGCCTTGCGTTTGCCGACAATGCCAGCAATGGCATCGAGCCGGCCTTCAGTTGGAGCTACACCCGCAAAAAACGCATGCCCGACGGCAGCCTCAAGGAATATGCGGTGGAAGACCATGCCTGGCGGCTCTACCGGCATCTGAAGGGGGCAGATGAACCTCTGACACCGGCCTTCGTAACCGCACTGGAGATGAGCGCGCAGGCGCATGAGACCATGGTCGCTGCAGTGGCGCCCTACATTGACACCGCCATATCCAAAACCGTCAACGTACCGGCCGACTACCCTTATGAAGATTTCCAGAACCTGTACATGGAAGCCTGGAAGTCCGGCCTCAAGGGCCTGGCCACCTACCGTCCCAATGCCGTGCTGGGCTCGGTACTCAGCGTGACACCGGCAGCCCCCACAGAAGCACTCCACATCCCGGATGCCAATCGCCGCCTGGCACTGGAGCGGCTGCCCGCGCCCGTGCTGGCCTCACTGCGCTGGCCGGGCCGGCCTGAACTGCCGGCCGGCAATCCTTCATGGACCTTCATGGTGCATCACCCGTTTGGCGACTTCGCCCTCTTTGTGGGCGAGCTGGCCGCGGAAGACGGTGGCCCACCCCAACCCTTCGAAGTCTGGGTCAACGGCGCGGAACAACCGCGTGGGCTGGGCGCGCTGGCAAAAACACTGTCCATGGACTTGCGTGCCAATGATCCGGCCTGGCTGCAGCTCAAACTCGATGCGCTGGCCACGGTGGCGGAAGAGCGTGAATTCGAGATGCCGTTCCCGCCGCATGGCGAGCGACGCCTGTTCCCCGGCGTGGTGGCCGCCACGGCCGCGTTGGTGCGCTGGCGCTGCGAGCAACTCAACGCCCGGCATGCCACGACAGGCCCCGTCGCCACCCCGGTGATGGATGCCATGTTCAGCCGGGAAGAGCCGAAAACCGGCCCTTCGGGCACCTTGGCCTGGGCCGTGGACATTGACAACCCAGCCACCGGCGAACGCTTCACCCTGACACTCAAGGAGGTCACGCTGCCAGGGCCAAACGGCAGCAGCATCACGCGCCCCTGCGCCGTCGGGTTTTCAGGCAATTACCCGCGCGCACTCGATGGCCTCGCGCGCCTGCTCTCGCTCGACATGCGTGTGATCGACCCGGCCTGGATCGGCATGAAGCTGCGCAAGCTGCTCAACTACGCCGAACCACTGGGCCACTTCATGGCATTTGTGCCAGGTCTGCCGCATGGAGAGCGACGCCAGCAAACCTGGCCTTCAACCGTGGCCTATATGGCGCGCCTGATCATTCACCGCTACGCCTTGCTCGGCGTCCTGAATGAGGCGGGCTTCCCGTTGCGCGAAATGGGGGTGCTTGAGTCCCCCGGGAATAGCGAAGCAAGCCCCACGCTGGCAGGCAAAGCCTGCCCGGAGTGTGGCAACCCGACCGTGATCAAGAAAGATGGCTGCGACTTCTGCACGGCCTGCGGCTATGTGGGCCAGTGCGGCTAGCAGCCTTCTGATCTGGCGCTAATCGAAGCTGAAGGTATAAAACAGGTCCACGGCGGGCACCGTCCCGGCCTGGGCCCGTACGGATATCCGTGGCGTGAGCATGTAGTTGATCTTGGCCAGGGTTTGCGCCCCTGACAGGCCCTGCTCATAGCTCAGATAGGCGCGGGAGGACAAGCGTTTTCCCAGTGTCAGCACCGTGCCCTCCAGCGTGCCCGCGCCACGCAGGCTCACCTCCTCAAGCCCTGCGGCCTGGGCGATGCGCTGCTGCAGGGTGACCGATTCGCCCGCCGCCAGCAAGGCGCCTGCGGCGGTTTGCAGTACGCTGAATTCCTGGCCGCTGGAGGTCTCGACGCCATGGCCCAGCACCAGCCAGGAGAGCTTTTCACTGTCGGGCACGGAGGGGTTGGAGACCAGCTTCACGCTGGGGGCCTGGGCAGTGCCACTGATGGCCACACCAGCCTCCACTTCCTGGTTCTTGCGCATGGCCACGATGTTGAGACCGGGATTGTCCACCGGTCCCTGGAAATTGAGGATGCCGCGTTCGATATCGAGCCGCTGTCCGTAGGCGGCATAGGTGCCCTTGACGATGCGGATGCTGCCGCTTGAACGCGGCAGCCCACCCTCCACACTGACCAGCTTCACGGCACCACCCAGTTGCGCGTCCAGCCCGCGCCCCTTCAGGTAGAACCGCTCTCCTAGGTCCATGTCCAGGTCGAAGCGGATCGCATAAGGTGATTTCTGGCGCACTGCCGCCTGCTCCTGTCCCAGCACCACAACGTCATCACTGGCGCTGGGTGCATCGCCTTTGGGCAACTCCATCAGGCCCTGATCGACCTTGAGGCTGGACTGCACCTGGATGCGCTTGTCCACCCACGAGGCCTCACCGCTTCCACTCAGAATCAGCAGACGATCAGGCCGGGAAAATATTTCCAGTTTATCCGCCTTCAGCGCCACTTGCATGCTGGGCACACCGGCTTCCAGTGCAGCCTGGCCCTGCCCCGACAGACTGCCCTTGCCTCCCTGCAGCGTAAGACTCTTGAGTTGCAACACATCGTCCGCAAGCTCTGCCAGAAACTGGCCATCGCGCAGTTGCATGCCCTGTTCGGGCAACTCCAGCTTGAAACGCTCGCCCTTGAGCACACCGCCAAGCCGTGGTTGCGCCAAACTGCCGCTGCCGCGCACCTGCGCATGGAGAGCGCCATCGAGGATCAAGCCACCGGTTTTGTCCAGCAGCGGTGCCAGCCAGGCCAGCGAGTCGACGGAAAGATCAGCCCGGGTCTGCAAAGGCGCACTGCCAGCCAGGCCCCATACGCCGTCTTGCCGGGTCAACACACTGCTGGCCTCGGCGCTGAGGCGCCCCAGTTTGCCGCCGCTGGCATCCAGCGTGCCGCGAAGCTTGCTGTCGACTGCGGCCAGCGTCACGCGCAACTGATCAAGACCCAGGGCTGTGACGGGTATCACCGGCAACTGCACGTCACCCTTGTCACGCCACAGGCTGATGCGGCCATCAACCCGTTCGGCCGCCGTCACGTTCCACTCGCCATCCAGCATGAGATCCGTTTTCAGTCCTCCAGGATCCTTGGCCAGTTGCAATATCTCCTTGACGGCCAGACCCTTGAGGTTCCCATTGCTGGCCAATTGCCCTGCCTTGTATGCAAGCTCATGCACCGAGAGCACGGCACCCATGGCATGCAGCCTGGCATTGCCCAGCAGAAACTTTGCTTTGGCCAACTCCAGCCTCGCGGGCGCATCAAGCTTGAAGGCGTAAGGCCCCTGGTTATCCAGGCTCAGAATCTGGCCGGTCCACCCGGCTTCGTCGTGCCATCCTCCTTGAAGGCGGCTTTGCAGATCCATGGCCGCATTCTTCAAAGAGAGTTGCAACACATGCTGCGTACGTCGCCCCTGTCCCTTCAGGCTGAATTGCTGCAGCTGGATGTCCGGCGTTCGGACCTCACGTGCATTGGCATTCAGGGCCAGCAGGCCATCCAGCCCCTTGTCGAGGCGGCCGCTGGTCCGCAGACTTCCCACGCGGTAATCCTTCTGCCAGCGCAGGTCATCGGCGCTGAGCTCGAACCTGCCCGCAGGGGATGCAAAACGCCCGGTGATGCTGGCCTGCGCACGCAGCCGTCCAGCCAGCCGTCCATCCAGCTCGGCCAGGTTGCCGGCATCCAGCTCGACGGCGAGCGCATCCCCCTCTTCGCCGAGCGCGCCACGTACCGCCAACTGGTTATGCGCCAGACGCAGTGTCAGGTCGCTGTCCCAGAGGCGCTTGGCTGACAGGCTCAAGCGCCCCTTGCCAGACAGCGGCTGGCGCCGCAGGCTGCTGTCAGCCACCGTGAACTGCAGCGTGGCCTCGGGCTCTCCGGCAAGACGACCGGTGCCGGAGAACGCGGCATTCACCCGGGCGACAGGATAGTCACCGAATGCCGCAGGGTCGAAATTCTCCAGACTGCCGGCCAGCTCGAAACGCCGGGCTGTTGACAGGCCGAGCTTGCCATGCAGCGCAAGCCGGCCGCCGTCAGAGCGAAGCAGTGCCTGCCTGACTTCCAGCGCATCGTCGCGGTGAGCGACGTCGAGCTTGAGCTGGTAGCGCTGATAGCGCAAATCGGCCAGCACCTGTTGACTGCCGGCATCAGCCTCCAGCTGGATGTCGCCCGTCAGCTGCATGGGCTTGAGCCTGGCGTGCAAACCCTGGGGCTTGAAGTTCTGGGTCTTGAGCGACAGATTCAGACGCTCATTGCGGATCTGACCCCGCCCCTCAAACCGGCCGGCCTGCGCCAGGTCCAGCATCAGGTCACTGAGCTCGGCCTGAGCGACCGTGCCGCTGAAACTGGCCGTCAGTGAACGCAGTGGCAGGCGAGCCTTGTCCACCGTGCCGGGCTGATCATTGAGCAGCTTGAGCGTGCCGGCATACATCCCGGCGTCCAGCCCTTTCAGCGTCACCAAGGCACTGATCTGTGCCTGCGGCAGGCCCTTGCCCAGGCGGGATGGGTCTATCTCGCGGGCCTCAAGCCGTGCGCTTTGCAAGACCTGTTTTTCAAACGGTGTCACCCAGGCTTCTGCTTCAGCTTGCCCACCTGCTGCGTTGGCCTTGGCCTTGAGCACGAGCTGCTGCAAACTGCCTGCCAGCGTGGCCTGCATCTGGTAAGGCAGGCTGCCTTTCTCCTGCTGGAGCCTGGCCTGCCCGGACAGGGCATAGGGCGCGGCATCAGACAGCTTCCAACTCATCTCGGCACGGCCCCAAGGGGTCGTCAAGCGCGACAGTATCAGTTCATAGGTGTCGTGGGGCTTGTCGAGCGCCAGGACGAGTTGGCTCAACACCTGCTCCACCCCGCCTGTCTTGAGCACGATGCGCTCAACCTGCACCTTGGGCAGCGACAAACTCACGGGCAGCTTGAGCGATGGCGGCAGCTGCGGCGCCTCGCTCGACGCTTTGAGTTCCTCAAACTGAAACGTTTTCACCGTGAGCACATCAACCTGAAGATGCTTTCGCCACAGGGCTCTGGGCGACCAGTCCAGGCGCAGGTCTTTCAATGTGATGCGCATGGCTTCGGTGGCAAAACTCAACTCATCCACCTGTACCGGGCCATACAGCGAGCCCTGCACGCCCTTCAGCAGCAGTTGGCCACCACTCAAGTCCTGCGCTTGTTGAGACGCCCAGCGCAGGGCCGGCTCGCTGCCCGCAAACCACGCCAGCCCCCCTGCCAGCGACAGCGACACGCCCAGGACCAGCAACAGAGCCCGGCCGATACGCGATGTGAGGATGCGGTTCGTCATGCTGCTCAGAAGCTGAAGCCGACCGAAAAGTGCAGGCGAAATGCCTGCGTCTTATCGCCATAAGCGATGTCGAGGTTCAGGGGGCCGACGGGGCTCTTCCAGCGTGCACCGACACCGTAGCCCAGCACCAGCTTGAGATCTCCCAAGCTGTCGGCCGCGTTGCCCCGGTCAACGAAGGCGGCAGCGCCCCATTGCGGCACAAACCAGTGCACGTATTCGGCGCTGGCCACGGCAAGATAACGCCCCCCTACGATGGCACTCCCTTCCGGGATACCCAGACTCTGGTACGCATAGCCCCGCACGGTCTGGTCACCCCCGGTACGGAACAGGAAGTCCGTGGGAATGCCATCGCGCCCCGCGGCTGCCACGACGCCCAGTTCACCGCGCAGAACAAGTTGGTCGCGCTTGCCCAAGGGTTGAAAGTACACCGCCCGGCCATAGCCGCGCAGGAAGTCACGATCAGAGAGCAGGCTTTTGGCCGCCACGTCGGTCTGTAGCGTGAGCAGGTAGCCCTGAGTCGGGTAGAGCAGGTTGTCCACATCGCGTCGCGTCCAGCTGTAACCGGGAACCAGCGCGGTACTTGGTTCGTTGCGCACGCCTGCCACGTCCTGCTGCTCCAGGAAATAGCGTATGCCATAGCTTGATTCGTTCTTGCCCTTGATAAAGCTGCGCTTGCCACCCAGCACCAGCTTGCGGGTGACTTCGCCCTGGATATCCTTTCGCTCCATCAGGGCCGTGAGACTGTCGCGATAACCCTGCGCCGTCAACGGAAACTGCAGTTCTGCGCCCAGGGACTGGCTCCGGCTGTCAAGCTTGAGCGCACTTGAGAGGCGCCAGGCGCGATCGAGGAAATTGAGGTCCCGGTAATCGATTTGCGCGCGCGCGCCGACATCGGTGCTCATGCCAATGCCAAATCCCAGCTTGCGTGAGAGGTTCTCCGTGACCTCCACCTGTATGGGCACGCGCGTGTTGCGTGTGGCATCCGAATCGACCGTCACGATCGCCCCGGCGAAATAGGGGCTGTCCTGCAACCGTGACTGCAATTCGAGCAAGCGGGCCTGGGAATATGGTTCGCCGGGACGAATCGGGTTGAGCCGCTCCACGATGCTCAAGGGATAGCGCTTGAGCCCCTTGACATCGAGGGCCCCGAAGGTAAAGGCTGGCCCGCTGTCCAGCACCACCCGCAAGTTGACGTGATGGGATGCCGGATCAACCACCGCCTGACTCTCGGCCACGGTGGCCGCCGGGTAGCCTTCAAGCAGCAGACTCTTGAGCGCGTTGCGCTTGGCAGCCTCCCAGTCTTCGTGCCGGAAGATAGCGTCCCTGCCCAGGCTCCAGTTGTCCTGGATGGTTTTCAAGCGTTGCCGGCTTTCTGCCGAGCCATCCGCAAGTGGACCATTCAGCTGGAGATCGATACCGCGTACCCGAACCGCCTCGCCTGGCACGATGTCCAGCCGCACCTGCCACTTGCCTTCATCAACCGACTCCAGGCCGGCTTCGATCTGGGGACCGTAATAGCCCAGGGTTGCCAGAAATTCGCCGATCTGGGCCGGTGCCAGCCGCACCAGACGGCGCAGCTGGGTTTCGTCCATGCGATCGTTGCCGCGCCAGCGATACAGGTCCAGGTTCGCCTCCATCATGCTGCGCTGTGCCTGGGGCACATGCAACTCGATGTCGTAGGTGAATACAGGTTCCGCCGCTTGAACGGTCAAAGCCAACAGAGCAACCAGCACAGCCAGGCCACAGGCACGAACTGACTTGATCATGAACAGGCTTCAGGCTCGGGTATCGAGCCAGCGCAACAGCTCCCACACAGGCAGGGCCGACAAGCCGCCCGCCATGCCAGCCAGATAGCTGGGCATGGGGGTGTCGAAAAGCTGACGCCAGAACCAGCCCGCGGCAAAGCTGGCAATAAGCATGACGAAAAGAGTGATGAGGAGTTTTTGCCAGGTTTTCATACGCACCACATCGCAAGGATTCGTGGATCACGGATTGCGCAAACCATCCATCGTTGGACCTGGTATGCCCGTGCATTATATTTTTTACACTGAAACCAGTGTGCTGCACGGGTATTGGCCCTGCCAAAGCGCCCAACGGTCACGCTGATCAGGAACGCACCACGAACACAGGGAGCTTGGTATGTGACAACACGCGCTGAGTTTGGCTGCCCAGCACCAGTTTTTCAAGACCGCGCCGGCCATGCGATCCCATGACGATCAAGTCGGCCTTCACCGAGTCAGCGGCCTCCAGAATGCCGCGCCAGACCGAGTGGTACTCCACGACCGAGGTACTGGTGTTGATGCCCTGCGCTTCAAAACTCTGCTGGGCATTTTTGATCGCCTCGTGTGCCTCGGCATTGGCCGCACTGAGGTAGGCGGTGCGGCCATAGGCAAAGTCGGTCCCGACACCGGTAAACGGATACGGATCGATCACATAGATCACCGTCACATCGCTGCCAAACGCTTTCGCCAGTCCAATGGCTTTGTCTATCACCTGGTCCGCGACTTCAGAGCCATCTACCGGAACGAGAATATGTTTGAACATCTTGCTGCCTCCTTCTGCCCTGGGCCGGTGGTTATCAAATAGCTGCTGTTTTCAGTATGCGCCATCCACCGTCGCCGATATTGATACGTGTCAACTCAGGCGGCTTCGTCCTGAAACCCTCCGGCACGCAAGGTCAGGACCAGCGTGTCACGGTGTCCCTCCTGCTGCAGGGGCTGGATCGGCGTGGACTCGTGGATCACCCGGGCATCATCGAGCAGCAGCACCGACCAGGGCTCGATCAGCGTGAAACGTTGCCCGTTGGGACCCGTGGCCTCGAACACCCGGGTTTCGCCGCCCTTCACACCCTGCCGGTCAACCAGAAAAACCGCCACCAGATCCACCCCATCGCGGTGCGCGCCTTCCGGCGTAGGGCGGCCAATGCCGTCGGAGGTGTCAATCCTGAACTGGTGTGCTTCGACATACCAGTCCTGTCGTCCCTTGAGCGAAGAACACACGCTAGCGAGCCAGACCAGCAGTTGCTTCCATACGGGCTGGCTCACGAGCTCTGCATCCATGGGTTCAAACATCCGGCTCATGCCACCATGCAGGGCGTTGTACTCAATCGGCTGCCAGTGCGCACGGTGTGCAGATTGCGTGAGTTGCTCCCCCTGGACCACAAAACAGGCGTGGCGCCGCCGCCGGTAGCGGCCGCCATCCTTGAGGTGCGCGTCGGGCGGAAGATCACCCCAACTGGGCGCAAGCGCATGGAGGGCCCCCAGGTCGCAGCCGGACATGTCGCACAGGCTGCGTGCATCGAGCACGGCATAGCCCTGCTGCTGTAAAACTGGAACCAGCTCGGCAGGGCTGGCCTTGGGAGGGGAAAGTAGCGGCGTTGTCATGAGGCCAGAGCTTACCCTGTCACGCAAGCCCAAATGCCGTCGTTGGGGCTAAACCCCGCCCTGCGGATGGGTGGGGTCAACCCACAGCACCGTCTGGGGTTTTTCCACCGGTTCGATGTCCAGGTTGACGGCCACCGCCTCACCATCGCTGCGGCACAGCACGCACTCCAGCGCCTCCGTGGGGCTGGCATTGATCTCCTGATGCGGCACGTAGGGCGGCACGTAGATGAAGTCGCCCGGGCCTCCCTCGGCCGTGAACTCAAGGTGCTCCCCCCAGCGCATGCGGGCGCGCCCCTTGACGATATAGATCACGCTCTCCAGCGGGCCATGGTGGTGGGCACCGGTCTTGGCATCGGGATGAATGGTGACCGTTCCCGCCCACAGCTTCTGGGCTCCCACGCGTGCGAAGTTGATGGCCGCCTTGCGGTCCATGCCCGGGGTCTGGGCCGTGTTGGGATCGAGTTGCGTGCCACTGATCACACGCACCCCGTCATGTTTCCAGTCTGTCGCGTCGGCCGTATGCGTGTGCTTCGCATCATGAGGGTGCGTATGTGTTGGCTCGTGTGAATGGCTCATGGTTGAACACCTCCTTCTTGCTGCTGAGTCAGGGTTTGCTCTTGCTCCAGCGCCTGTTCCTGCTCCAATACCTGCGCCAGTTCTGACTCTGACTCTGACTCTGACTCTGACTCTGACTCTGACTCTGACTCTGACTCTGACTCGGGTTCGGGTTCGGGTTCGGGTTCGTCCATCAGGGCAGCGTAGACGAGGCTGCGAAACAACGGTCGGTAGTAATCCCGCTGATTGGGCGCCTGGATCATCATGATCGCAAACATGTCCTCCACGGGATCGACAAAGAAGGTCGTGCCGGCAATCCCGCCCCAGTAGTACAAGCCCACGGAGCCGGGCACGGCCGCCATGCCTAAAGCCGTGCGCACGGCAAACCCCAGGCCAAAACCATGGCCCGGCGGCAGCAGCGTCTGCGCGGCTCCCTGAGGGTTGACGGGTATCTGGCCCAGATGGTCGGCCGTCATGAACTCCACCGTGCGAGGACCCAGCAGGCGAACCCCGTCGAGCTCACCCTTGTTGAGCATGAACTGCAAAAACCGGGCGTAATCCATCGCGGTCGAAACAAGACCACCGCCACCGGACTTCAAGGCCACGTCGCCTCGCACATTGATCAGTGGCATGGGCACACCACCGTCCGGATCGTGGGCAAAAGCCTCGGCGATACGGACATGGTGCGTCTCGGGCACGGAGAACCATGTCTCATGCATGCCCAGGGGATGCAGGACGTGCTCCTGCAGGAAAGCATCCAGCTCCTGTCCGCTGAGCACTTCCACCAGGCGGCCGAGCACATCGGTGGCACGGCTGTATTCCCACACGCTGCCAGGATCGGCAATCAGCGGCAGGCCCGCCAGCGCCTTGGAAAACTCCTCGTTGCTGCGCTGGCGTGAACCGATATTGGCGGCCGCATATTGCTTGTTCACCGGTGCTGCCCCCATGAACTCATAGGTAAGACCGGCCGTATGGCGCAGCAAATCCTGTACCGTGGCCGGCCGACTGGGCGTGCGCAAGGCCAGCTGCCCCTTGACCTGCACGGCAACATGCTGCGCGGCAAACTCGGGCAGGTGCTTGGCAATAGGGTCGCTCAGCAAGACCTTGCCCTGCTCCATGAGCATCATCACGGCCACCGATACGATCGGCTTGGTCATGGAGTAGATGCGAAAGATCGAATCCTTCTCCATGGGTTGGCCGGATTCCGGGTTCTGCATGCCCAGGCTCTTGTACAGGGCAATCCGGCCATGGCGCGCAATCAGTACCACCGCACCGGGCAGACGCTGCTGGTCGATTTCAGACTGCAGGGCCTTGAGAAGCTGGGTCGTGCGTTGCTCGCTCAGACCCGCTTCTGCCGGTGTGGACATGACCAGCCTGCGAAGAAAATGGGAAGGTGCGCTTGTCTGCGGCATCAGCGCCCCCTGCTTTCACAGCGCGTCTGGTCTATCGTGGTTTCGAACATGGTCGGCTCCCGTGTTTGGTTCAAATGTCTATTGTCAATCCGGTCTGTCCAGCGCAAATTCCTGCGCCAGCAAGGCATACGAGTGACGGCGCACCTGCGGGTCATGCGCCCAGGTGATCACGACCAGTTCATCCAGTTCCAGTGATTGCGCCAGCGCCCTGAGCTTATCCGCCACCTGTGCCGCACTGCCGACCAGTGCATTGCGGCGCAATTGTGCGAGTTGCGCTTGCTCGGCCTGACCATACTCTCGCACGGCCGCCTCGGGCGACATTAAAGGTCCAAGCCGGCCACTGTTGCGGTCCATGCGCCAGCGCTCCCGGCTTCTGAACAGCCGCCAGGCTTCGTCCTCGGTGTCGGCCGCCAGCGCCCAGACACACACCGTGGCCTGGGGCCGGGGATGCGTTTCACTGGGCTCATAGTTCTGCCGGTACAGCTGCAGGGCCTGCGCGGCGCCCTGACCGTCGGTGATGAAGTAGGCAAAAGCGTAGGGCAGGCCATAGTGGGCCGCAAGTTGTGCGCCATAGTCGGAACTGCCCAGCATCCACAAGGTTGGGGCAGTCGCCCCAGCAGGGCAGGCGGCAATGCCATGCCCCGGGTGCCCAGGCGGCAGGTCCACGCCGTTGACCCAGGCCTGCAACTCCAGCACCTGACGTGGAAAGTGTTCTGACGCGTTGCGATCGGGATTGAGCAGTTGAGCCGTTCTGAAATCGCTACCGGGAGCACGCCCCACTCCCAGATCGATGCGTCCCGGTGCCAGCGCCTCCAGCACCCGGAACTGTTCAGCCACCTTGAGCGGCGCATAGTGCGGCAGCATCACACCGGCGCTGCCGATGCGGATACGCTGCGTGCGTGCCGCAATGGCCGCCATCAGCACCTCGGGCGCACTGCCCACGATCGTGGGATGGCTATGGTGCTCGCTGAGCCAGAAACGGTGGTAGCCCAGGGTTTCGCAATGAGTGGCCAGCTCCAGGGTTTCCCGGATCGATGCATCCTGGCCCTGGCCGGCCAGGGCCACGGATTGGTCCAGTACGGAAAGTTTCAAAGTCAAAGGGTTCACCTTGTTGCCGGTTCAGGCTGCTCGTTCGAATAGGCGGGCAATCTGGCTCCGCAGTGCAGACAGAAATTGGCCTCGGATAAGTGCCCTTCGGTCAGGCATTCGTGACAGGTGCGCGTGGTCGGCGGCGCCACCATGCGCTGGGCCGTCATCTCCGAAGTTACGATGCCGGTCGGCACGGCGAGCGTGCCCCAGCCCAGCAGCATCATGGCGGAGGAAATCAGGCGCCCCAGATCGGTCTTGGGCGTGATGTCACCAAAGCCCACCGTGGTCATGGTCGTGATGGCCCAGTACACCGCCGTCGGGATGCTGGTGAAGCCATTGGCCGGCCCCTCCACCACATACATCAGCGTGCCCATGACCAGCACGATCATGAGGACCACGGACAGGAACACCAGAATCTTGCGCCCGCTGGCGCGCAGTGCGCGGCCGAGCCCCTGGTATTCGTTCACATAGGCCGTGAGCTTGAAAATCCGGAACACGCGCAGCAGGCGCAGCACCCGAACATCCAGCAAGGCCTGCGCTTCCGGCACCAAGAGCGCTATATAGGTAGGCAGCAAAGCCAGCAAATCGATGACGCCGTAGAAACTCGTGGCATAGCGCCAAGGGTGTCGCACACAGGCCAGCCGGGCCAGGTACTCGATCGTGAAAGCAGCCGTGAACAGCCACTCCAGCGAAGAGAACAGCGGCCGCCAGGTCGCCGCCACCGTCTGCATGCTGTCGGCCATCACCACCGCGATGCTGGCCAGGATGGTAAGGATCAGGGCCTGGTCAAACAGGCGGCCAGCACGTGTATCAGCCTCGAAAATGATGGTGTACAGGCGCAGGCGCCAGCCTGACAACGGCTTGCCCAGATCATCCGGCAATGCGGTCGTCATGCCTGCGCTCCAGCAGCTTGTGAATGTGCTCCACAACCGATCCCGATTGGCGGGGCATCACGAAGCATGGGGGTCTTCTGTATCTTGTTCACAGCCCCGATTATCGATTCACTTCGTGCTTTCCGCTTCCTGCAGGGTTCTCCACATCACCTTGCCGCTGCCACTTTTGGGCAGGGCATCGACAAACTGCACGGTGCGCGGCATCTTGTAGACCGCCATATTGTCGCGACACCAATCCATGATCTCCTGCTCGCTGACCTTGCCCCTGTGCGACTGGCGCAGCACCACCACCGCCTTGACCGACTCGCCGCGGTAGCTGTCTTTGGTGGAGATGATGCAGGCTTCCTGGATGGCAGGATGGCGGAACATCAGCGCCTCGACCTCGGCAGGCCAGACCTTGAAGCCCGAGGCATTGATCATGCGTTTGAGCCGGTCAGTCAGGAAGAAATAGCCATCCTCGTCCACATGGCCCAGGTCGCCGGTGCGGAAAAATCGCTTGCCTTCAAACTCGATGAAGGCCGCTTGCGTGGCTTCGGGGCGTTTCCAGTAGCCCTGGAACACCTCCGGGCCGCAGGTGATGATCTCACCCTGCTCGCCCACCGGCATTTCCGTCAGGGTTTCGGGGTCGACGACACGTGAGTCGGTACCGAAGAAAGGTATCCCAAGGCATTGTTGCTTGGCGTTATCAGGCGGGTTGCTGTGTGACGGCGCAGCGGTTTCCGTCAGGCCGTAGCCCTCCACATAGCGCAGACCGAACTGGTCCAGCAAGCGCTGGGCCACCGCCTGCGGCATGGCCGCCCCACCACCGCCGATATAGACCAGACTCGACAGATCGTACTGATCAAAGCTCGGGCTTCCCATGAGGTCAATCACCATGGTGGGAATATTGGTCCAGTGCGTGACGCGTCGGCGCGAAATCAGGCGGCCGGCCAGATCGCGGTCCCAGCGCGGCATCACAACCAGCGTGGCACCTGCATAAATATTCGTATGCATGAGGCTGACCATGCCAGTGATGTGGAACATCGGCACCACGGCCAGCGTCACATTCTCTGAGGTGCCATTGCCCCACAGGCAACTGCCTACGGCGTTATGCATGATGTTCGCATGGGTATGCATGCAGCCCTTGGGCAGCCCGGTGGTGCCGCTGGTGTAGGGCAACAGGGCCAGGTCGCTGCTGGTGGTCAGCAGCTCGGGCGGCGCGGAGGTCACCGCCAGCGCCGCGTCCCAGCTGTGTACCTCCCCACCCTGCAGGGCCGGCAGCGCGTGACGCGTCAGCAGCCAGTCATGCCAGGCTGCAGCAGGCGCTTCATCGCCGGTCACGTTTGCATCAAAGGCATCGGTGAACTGGGTCACGACCAGGTGCGCCAGCCGCAGTTCGGGTGACAGGGCATTGCTGGCCTGTGCCAGCTCGGCCGCCAGGTCTGCCGTGGTGATGGCCACCTTCGCATCCGGGTCGGTGATGTAGTGCTTGAGCTCCTCAGCCCGGTTCATCGGGTTGACCGGTACCACCACGGCATTGGCGCGCAAAATCGCAAAGTGCGCCATCACGAGTTGCGGGCAGTTCTGCATGCACAGCACCACACGGTCACCTTTTTTGACCCCCAGCCCTTGTAAACAGGCTGCGAGCCGCTCTGCTTTTTGTAGCAACTCGGCGTAGGTCAGGATGCTGCCAAAAAACACGATGGCCGCCTTGTCCGGATAACGCCGGGCATTGATGGCCAGGTTATCCCAGAGGGACGTGACAGGAACCGTGATGGCGTGGGGCAGGCGCGTAGGCCAGAATTTGTGGTGCGGACGCATGAGAACTCCTCGGGCTGGAGCCTATCACCCCCATTCCGTTCGCGCCTGCGGATTGACCCTCAGTCGCGTCACCTGTGTGACGCAGCACAAACGGTCGTCACGCTTGCCATGGCACATCTATTGCATAGCAGCATGGACGCATCAACTTATGCACACATCTTGCACCACAACATCGTAAACCCCTATACCAGCGCACCATCTTGGCGCCAAATTGGGCCTAAGATTAATAAATGCCAGCACGCATAACGGCGTCTGTCACCCTCACTCGAATTTTTCACGGAGCATCACATGAAACTGAAACAACTCAAACTCGCAAGCGCGGCACTATTGGCTCTCGGCGCCATGGCGGCCGCTCCCGCCCATGCCGGCAAGACCCTGGACAGCGTCAAGTCACGCGGTCAGGTCATCTGTGGCGTCAACACCGGCCTGGCCGGCTTCAGTGCAGCCGACTCCAGCGGCAAGTGGTCCGGTCTGGATGTGGATGTCTGCCGCGCAGTGGCAGCCGCCGTGCTGGGCGACGCCGAGAAGGTGAAATATGTCCCCCTCAATGCGCAGCAGCGCTTCACGGCCCTGCAGTCTGGCGAAATCGATGTACTCTCCCGCAACACCACCTTCACCCTCACGCGTGATGCCTCGCTCGGCCTGAGCGCAACCGCCGTCACCTACTACGATGGCCAGGGCTTCATGGTGCCGGTCAAGACCAAGATCAAGAGCGCCAAGCAGCTCAAGGGACAGACGGTTTGCGTGCAGTCAGGCACCACCACCGAGAAGAACCTGACGGATTACTCCAAGGCCAATGGCCTGAACATCAAGCCCGTGGTGTTTGAAAAGCTCGAAGCTGCCACTGGCGCCTACTTCTCGGGCCGCTGCCTGGCCTACACGACCGATGCGTCAGGTCTGGCTTCCACCCGCAACAAGGAAGCCAAGAATCCTGACGACCACGTGATCCTGCCTGAGCTCATCTCCAAGGAGCCGCTGGGCCCGATGGTGCGCCGTGGTGACGACGAGTGGACCGCGATTGTGAAATGGGTGATCTTCGGTCTGCTCGAAGCAGAAGAATATGGCATCACCCAGGCCAATGTGGACAAGATGGGCAGTGACCCATCCCCCTCTGTGCAACGTATCCTCGGCACGGGTGAGGACACCGGCAAGCTGCTGGGTCTGGACAAAGAGTGGATGGCCCGCGCCATCAAGGCCACCGGCAACTATGGCGAAATGTTTGAGCGCAATGTCGGCGTGAAATCGGCCCTCAAGCTGCCGCGTGGCGTTAACAACCAGTGGAACAAGGGCGGCGTGATGTACGCTCTGCCGATCCGCTGAAGCGCGACTTGAAGTTCGTCGGCAAGACCTGGGCTGGCTCCGGCCCGCCCGGGTACTGCCTTCTCCCGGATCTTCACATCGGTGCCGCATGAACTCTTCGCCTCCGCCCAAAAAGAAAAGCTGGAACTGGCGCAGCCAGGCTTTCAGGGGCCTGATCTACCAGATCGTGGCCATTGCGCTGATCGGTCTGTTGCTCTGGTTTCTGGCCCACAACACCGTCACCAACATGCGGGTGCGTGGCATCCAGAGTGGTTTTGATTTCCTGACACAGCCTGCGGGCTTCGCCATCGGTGAAAGTCTGTTCAATTTCGATTCGGGCTCGCCTTACTGGCGCGCTTTCATCACGGGCATCATCAATACCCTGCGGGTGGCACTGGTCGGCATCATTCTCACCACCCTTTTGGGCACGCTCATCGGCGTTGGCCGCTTTTCACGCAACGCCCTTGTACGCGGGCTCTGCACCGCCTACATCGAGCTGTTCCGCAACATCCCGGTGCTGCTGCAGTTGTTGATGTGGTACCTGCTGTTCACCCAGGTGCTGCCATCGGCTGACGAGGCGATCCATGTCGGTCCATTCTTCCTGAGCAAGGGCGGCCTGAACTTTCCCATTCCGGTTTGGGCCGGAGGTCACCTCTGGGCAGCGCTGGGCCTGCTGGCTGGTCTGATCGTGGCCTGGACCTACCGACGCCGGGCCATGGCACATTTTGAAGCCACGGGCGTGGTGCGCAGCATGTTCTGGGTGCCACTCGCCCTGATCATCGCCACCGGCATCCTGGGTTGGCTGGCAGGCGGCGCCCCGACGGCGATGAACAGCCCCATCAAAGGCGATTTCGCGATTGAAAACGGCGGCGCACTCACGCCTGAGTTCCTCTCTGTGCTGCTCGGACTGACCATCTACACAGCGGCCTTTGTTGCCGAGGTGGTGCGTGCCGGCATCCAGTCGGTGTCGCACGGCCAGAACGAGGCTGCATCGGCGCTGGGCCTGAGCCAGGGCCAGACCATGCGTCTGGTGATGCTGCCGCAAGCCATGCGTGTGATCATTCCGCCCCTGACCAACCAGTATTTGAACCTGACCAAGAATTCGTCGCTGGCAGTGGCCGTGGGCTACCCCGATGTGGTGTCGATCGCCAACACCTCGCTCAACCAGACCGGTCGTGCCGTCGAGTGCATCACCCTCGTGATGCTGGTCTATCTGACAACCTCGCTGGCCACATCCCTGCTGATGAACTGGTACAACGCCCGAGCGGCCATCAAGGAGCGCTGACAGCGCAAGCCCCATGAGTGCTCAAAGCTTTACGCCCATTCCTGCCCGGCCGGCCCCCATCAATACCGAAGGGCCCATCGCCTGGGTCCGTGCCAACCTGCTGGGTGACTGGAAAACCACGCTGTCCACCCTGCTGGTAGGCGCTTTTCTGCTCTGGTATGTGCCCCAACTGCTCAACTGGGTCCTCTTCAAGGCTGCCTGGCTGCCTGACGCGGAAGCCTGCCGTGCAGATGGTGTGGGTGCCTGCTGGGGCGTCGTGGCCGAGAAATACCGCCTGATCATCTTCGGCCGCTATCCTTTCGAGGAACAATGGCGTCCGCTGGTCGCCACGACCCTGATGGTGGGCCTGCTGGTGGCCAGTTGCGTGCGCTATTTCTGGAAGCCCTGGCTGGCCGCGCTCTGGCTGGCCGTGCTGGCAGCCTTCTTCACGCTGATGTACGGCAACACACTCGGCTTGAGCCTGGTGGAAACCGACCGCTGGGGTGGCTTGCCACTGACGATTCTGCTGGCTTCGCTGTCCATCGTGATGGCCTTTCCGATTGCCCTGCTCGTGGCGCTGGGCAGACGCTCCAGCCTGCCCGCCATCCGGACCTTCTCCACCATCTACGTCGAACTCATCCGCGGCGTGCCGCTGATTTCTGTGCTGTTCATGGCCTCGTTCATGTTCCCGCTGTTCATGCCACAGGGACTTTCCATCGATGTGCTGATCCGGGTGCTCGTCGGCATCACGCTGTTCGCCGCGGCCTACATGGCCGAGGTCATCCGTGGTGGCCTGCAGGCCATCCCGAAGGGCCAGCTTGAAGCAGCAGCCACGCTGGGGCTGTCCTACTGGCAAACCCAGCGCAAGATCGTGCTGCCGCAGGCCCTGGCCATGGTGGTGCCGGGCATCATGAACAACTTCATTGCCATCTTCAAGGACACCTCACTCGTCACCATCGTGAGCCTCTACGAACTGACCGGCTCGCTGGGCCTGGCGCTGAACTCCGATGCTGACTGGCGGCCCTTCAAGATCGAGGGCTACCTCTTCATTGCAATGATCTATTTCATCTTCTGCTTCGCGATGTCGCGCTACAGCCTCTGGGTTGAAAAGCAGGTCAACAAAGGCAAGCGGCGCTAAGACGCACAGGAAACCAATATGGAAGCACCGATCATCTCCTTCGACAAGGTCAACAAGTGGTACGGCAACAATTTTCATGTGTTGCGCGACATTGACCTGTCCGTCGCCAAGGGCGAACGCATCGTGATCTGTGGGCCTTCAGGCTCAGGCAAGTCCACCCTGATCCGCTGCATCAACCGGCTGGAAGAACACCAGCAGGGTCATCTCATTGTCGATGGCGAAGAGCTCTCCGATGACGTCAAGGTCATCGATGACGTGCGCAAGAAGGTGGGCATGGTGTTCCAGCAGTTCAACCTGTTTCCCCACCTGACTGTGCTGGAGAACCTCACGCTCTCCCCCATGTGGGTCGGGCGCATTCCCAAAAAAGAAGCCGAAGAAAAGGCCATGCAGCAGCTCGAACGCGTGCGCATTGCCGAGCAGGCCGGCAAGTACCCGCTGCAGCTCTCAGGCGGTCAACAGCAGCGCGTGGCGATTGCGCGGGCGCTGTGCCTGACGCCCAAGATCATGCTGTTCGACGAGCCCACCTCGGCGCTTGATCCCGAGATGATCAAGGAAGTGCTCGACGTGATGATCGAGATGGCCAACCAGGGCATCACGATGCTTTGCGTCACCCATGAAATGGGATTTGCCAAGGCCGTGGCCGATCGCGTGATCTTCATGGATCAGGGGCAGATCGTGGAGGAGAACACTCCACACGAGTTCTTCAACAACCCGCAAAACGAGCGCAGCCGGGATTTTCTCTCCAAGATTCTCGGGCATTGACCCGATTGAGCCGCCAGCCCCGTAACGCCTGCGCAACGGCATGCGTGGCGTGCGGTCGGAACCTTTTGCCCAAGGCGCGCTCGAACTGCAGGAGTTAGCGTTCATTCGGGCCCCCATGCGAAAAGCATGCCGCTACCAGCACCGACAGGGCGGTCCTGAAGAAACCACTGGAAAATCCTTTGTCTTCTTTCATGCTTTATTATTGAACCATGCGTTTTTTCGTCATCGCCTTCATGATTGCCTTGCTGCCTGTACGCGGCTGGCTGGGCGATGCCATGGCGGCGGATATGCTCCGTGCAACGCTGGTACAAAATGAAATTGCTACTGAAAACATAGCTGATAGCGCATATTCATCAAGGGCTGGCAGCCATTTTTCTTCCGAAGATTTGACAACCCAGATGCCCGCCAGCCATGCCGACTGTGCGGGTCACGAGCCCGCTGACAACGCCGATGACACGGACATGGATGTCCATTGCAGCACCTGCACGGTTTGCCAGACCTGCCACACCGTTGCCCTCTCCCCGGTCATGGCCAGCCTCTCGGCCGCGCCCCATCCCCATGCGCTGCCAGCCTCCCTGCAGCCCCGCTATGCCAGTGCCGAGCGCGCACTGTTCATCAAGCCCCCGATTTCCTGAACGTCCCAGCCGTAGTCCGTCCGCAGTTCGCCACGCAAGGCTGAACTCCGTGCGTCAGTGACCTCCGGGTTGCACCCCTGCTGTTCAGGAGAACGAAATTGAAAACCCCCAAGCTGCTGGCCTGCGCCTTGCTGGCTGCCACAGGCCTTGCGAACTTGCCCCAGGCAAGCGCACAGACCCCACCTCCCGAGCCGCCCGCACCTGCCACGCCGCTCATGCCTCACCCTGCCGACCCGCAAGCACGGGTGGCGCCACCGGTTTACCTGTCGCCCTATGCGGCGCCGGCCCCCGAGGCCGACAACGCCCCGATGGACTGGCGACAAGCCAATGCCGAGGTCGGCCAGTTCCGTCGCGGCCACATTGACATCCTGAAGTGGGAAGCCTCGCAGGAGGCCCCCAAGGCCATGTCCCCAGACACCATGCCACCCGCCATGTCCGGTGGGCATCAGCACTAGGAGCCGCATCATGAATCCAACACGCTTCAGCCTGATGCGGCGCAGTACCCCGCTGCTGACCGCATTGCTGCTCGCCGGCTGTGCCTCGCTCTCACCCGATGGCGGGCTCGCTGATGTGCAGCAACTCAGTGCGGGCAAGACTGCCGGCACCCACGTCACCCTGAGCAAGGACAGTGACACCATCAACAGCACGGTGGCGGAGCTTCTCAAGCAGCCGGTCACGGCAGACGCGGCCGTGCGCATCGCCCTGCTCAACAATGCCGCCCTGCAAGGCTCGCTGGCCACCCTGGGCATCAGCGACGCCCAGCGCGTGCAGGCCGGGCGCGCGCCCAACCCCCATTTCTCGCTGGGCCGCTTCACGGAAGGCAACAAGCTCGAGATTGAGCGCGTGCTGCGCTTTGACGTCGTGGGCCTGCTCATGCTGCCCTGGCGCGCCGAATGGCAGGGCCAGCAGCATGAGCTGGCCAAGCTGCAGGCCGCGCAGGAGGTCATCCGCCTCGCAACCGACACGCGCAAGACCTGGATCAGCGCCGTGGCAGCACAGCAGTCGGTGCAGTACCTCGAGAATGTGAAAGAGGCCGCCGAGGCCGGCACCGAGCTGGCCAGGCGCATGGCGCGCGTGGGCAACTGGAGCCGTCTGCAGGAGGCGCGTGAAAAGGTCTTCCTCGCCGATGCCACGGCCCAGCTCGCGCGTGCGCGCCAGGCCGCCTTCAGCGAACGTGAAAAGCTCATCCGTCTCATGGGCTTGTG
The DNA here is from genome assembly GCA_018815325.1 of Gammaproteobacteria bacterium. Lineage (GTDB taxonomy): Bacteria > Pseudomonadota > Gammaproteobacteria > Burkholderiales > Burkholderiaceae_C > JAHIYE01. The sequence goes on from JAHIYE010000004.1 coordinate 145,456, forward strand.
GGGCACACAGACACAGTTCACACTCACCCCCCGCCTGCCTGATTTGCCCGAGCAACTCAACGAAGTCCGCGACATCGAGGCCCAAGCCCTGCGCGAGCGACTTGATGTGCGCTCGGCCGTGACCGAAGCCGCCTACGTGGCCGACTCGCTGGGCCTTGTCAAGGCCACGGGTTATCTCAATGGCCTCACCCTGAGCTACAAGTACAACACCACGTTTGACAATGCCACGGCCGGCAAGGACAACAAGCGCGGCTTTGAGCTGGAATTGCCCTTGCCGATCTTCGACTGGGGTAGTGCTCGCAATGCGCGAGCCGAGGGCATGTACATGCAGTCGGCCGCACGCGTGCGCGACGTCGCCGTCAAGGCCCGCAGCGAGGCACGCGAAGCCTGGCATGGCTGGCGCACCGCCTATGACATTGCACGCAGCTACCGCGACGAGGTGGTGCCGCTGCGCAAGCTCATCAGCGACGAGGTACAGCTGCGCTACAACGGCATGCTCGCCAGCGTGTGGGACCTGCTGGGCGACATGCGCCAGCAGGTCATGAGCGTGAACAATGCGATCGAGGCCCAGCGTGACTTCTGGCTCGCCGATGCCGACTTGGAGCTCACCCTCACCGGTACCTCGCCCGGCGGCCTGACCCGCCTGAAGAACAGCAGCGCCGCCGCCAGCGGTGCAACACAAGGACACTGATCATGAACCGCAGAAACTTTTTCGGTGGCGCCGCCGCGAGCGCCGTAGCCGCTGTCTCCGTCGCCAGCGTGAGCCGCGTTGCCATGGCCGCCCTGCCCGAGCCGGCGATGATGGACAAGGCCGACACCGCACCGCCGTTGCAGCCCACCACAGGCCGTCCCTACAACCCGGTGGTCACGCTCAACGGCTGGACCCTGCCCTGGCGCATGAACCAGGGTGTCAAGGAATTCCACCTGGTGGCCGAACCCGTGGTGCGCGAGATTGCCCCTGGCATGAACGCCACCCTGTGGGGCTACAACGGCCAGAGTCCTGGCCCGACGATCGAGGTGGTCGAAGGAGACCGCGTGCGCATCTTCGTCACCAACAAGCTGCCTGAGCACACGACCGTGCACTGGCACGGCCAGCGCCTGCCCAACGGCATGGACGGCGTGAGCGGCCTGACGC
>JAHIYE010000005.1 GCA_018815325.1 Gammaproteobacteria bacterium
ATCGACGCCAAGTTCTGGGGTGTGGTCGTTATGGGCGGTGCTGTCATCATCCTGTTCTTCCTGCCCTGGCTGGACAACAGCCCGGTCAAGTCCATCCGCTATCGTCCGAGCTGGCACAAATACCTGTATGGCATCTTCGTGATCAACTTCGTCGTGCTCGCCTACTTGGGCGTTCAGCCACCCTCACCCATCGGTGAGCGCGTGTCCCAGGTCGGTACCCTGTTCTATTTCGGCTTCTTCCTGCTGATGCCCTGGTGGAGTCGTCTGGGTGAGCCCAAGGCGGTGCCTGATCGCGTGACGTTTGCTGCTCACTAAGCTGGAGATAACAACAATGAAAAAACTGATTCTCGGTTTGATCGCAGCCATGAGCCTGATGTCGGGTGCTGCACATGCGTCCGGTGCGGGTGGCATTGCCTGGGACAAGGCGCCCAACAAGACCAATGATCTGGTGGCCCTGCAAAATGGTGCCAAGCTGTTTGTCAATTACTGCCTGAATTGCCACTCGGCAGCGTTCATGCGCTACAACCGGCTCAAGGATATTGGCCTGACAGATCAGCAAATCAAGGACAACCTGCTGTTCACAACCGACAAGGTCGGCGAGACCATGAAGGCTGCAATCGATCCCAAGCAGGCTGCAGAGTGGTTCGGTGCGAATCCTCCCGACCTGACAGTGATTGCACGCTCACGTGCTGCAGCTGGTCAAGGGTCTGGCGGTGATTACCTGTATACCTATTTGCGCAGCTATTACCCTGATGCCACCAAGCCGACTGGCTGGAACAACCTCGTGTTCCCCAACGTGGGCATGCCCCATGTGCTGTGGGAACTGCAGGGTCAGCGTCACCCCGTCTATGACGTGCGTGAAGAGCACGGCCATGAAGTCAAGGTTTTCAAGGGCTGGGAGCAGGTCACCCCGGGCACGATGACGCCTCTGCAATATGACCAAGCAGTGGGTGACCTGGTGAGCTATCTCCAATGGATGGGGGAACCCTCCCAAAACAGCCGTGTTCGCGTGGGTGTCTGGGTATTGATTTTCCTCGGTTTCTTTACCGTGATTGCATGGCGTCTCAACGCTGCGTACTGGAAAGACGTCAAATAGACGTACGCATAGCTCAGGCAGTTTTCAGGGCTGTCGGGGTTTTCGGAGTGGGATGCACGATGCATGCCCACTCTTTTGATTTTTAGGAGCTATCACCATGATGGTGTTGTATTCAGGCACGACCTGCCCCTTTTCCCACCGTTGCCGCTTTGTGTTGTTTGAAAAAGGCATGGACTTTGAGATCCGTGATGTGGATCTCTACAACAAGCCCGAAGACATCAACGTGATGAACCCATATGGGCAGGTGCCCATTCTGGTGGAACGTGACCTCATTCTTTATGAGTCCAACATCATCAATGAGTACATTGACGAGCGCTTTCCCCACCCCCAGCTGATGCCCGGTGATCCAGTCGATCGTGCCCGTGTCCGGCTGTTCCTGCTGAATTTCGAGAAGGAGCTGTTTGTGCATGTCTCCACGCTGGAGTCCCGCGCAGCCAAGAGCAACGAAAAAGCCCTCGAAAAGGCACGCTCGCATATCCGTGACCGGCTGACGCAACTGGCGCCCGTATTCCTCAAGAACAAGTACATGCTGGGTGACAACTTCTCCATGCTGGATGTGGCTATCGCGCCCCTGCTGTGGCGCCTTGACTACTATGGCATCGACCTGAGCAAGAATGCAGCACCATTGCTGAAATATGCAGAACGTATCTTCTCTCGTCCTGCCTATATTGAGGCTTTGACGCCATCTGAAAAAGTGATGCGCAAATAAGCCGATCCAGCCAGCCGATGTTTGACGCCAAGGACTCCAGTTCTACCCGTCCCTACCTGATCAGGGCTTTGTATGAGTGGTGTACCGACAATGGGTACACCCCCTATATTGCCGTGCTGGTAAATGAATCTGTACTCGTGCCCCAAGAGTATGTGAAGGATGGTGAAATTGTGCTCAACATCAGTTTTGATGCCACAAGTTCGCTGAAGCTGGGCAATGAATTCATTGAATTCAAAGCGCGCTTTGCCGGGACTGCACGTGACATCATGGTGCCTGTCAGCCGTGTCGTCGCGATATACGCGCGTGAGAACGGACAGGGAATGGCTTTCCCGGCCCCGGCTGCAGGTGAAGCTCCAGCCATGGTGCCGCTACAACCGGCCATTGAATCTGTGCCTCAACCTGTGGTCACATCCGAGCAGGAGACGAAGCCGCTTGTGCAACTGACCAGTGTGGACTCGGGCAAAGCCGGGATGGACGGTGGTCATGATGCGGAGCCTCCGCCCCGGCCACCAACTGGCCCCAGACCGGCACTCAAAAGGGTCAAGTAAATCATCAGGCAGGAGAAGGGACTGTTCGCTACTCCTGTAAAATGTACAGTTCGCCGATTTAGCTCAGTTGGTAGAGCAACCGCCTTGTAAGCGGTAGGTCGTCAGTTCGATTCCGACAATCGGCACCATTTTCAATCCGCTTCAGCTCACGCGTGAGATTTGGACCTTGAGGCGTATTGAGGTAATCTCCCAGCCTTTGACACGCAGATGCGCCTCAAATGCCGGGAGCAGTTGGCGTATTTTTGATGCAGCAGCATTGTTGTCCATGATCAAACACCATACCGAACCCTCAACAGGTCCTGCCTTGACCTGCTTGCGCAGCGTTGCGGGTATGAGAGGTTCAATGGCCTTGAGTCTGGCAGTCGAATCCTGTGTCAACTCCGTCAGGCGTGCCAGGGTGGGGGATGCTTGTGACGCCTGCAGGAGGCTGACGGCATGATGGCGGCGGTTCATGGGTTAAATGTTGAAAGGGATGCCTTGTGCATTTGATTATCACGGATGCCTGGCTTGCCAGGAGCCGCGCCATTTACCTCAGCGGCACCAAACTGGTGGTTGCCGGCCTCGCATTGTCCTTCGGATTGATGCTGATAGCTGCTGCACTGTACCACTGGGTTTTTCTCAAAGGTGCTCGTGAAGGCTGGCCGGTAGTCGGCGCACTGGTCAAGCTGGTGATCAAGGATGAGTTCGAGCAGCGTGATCGCTTCATGCGCGAAAACCTCGATGTCATGGCCAAGAAGCTGGGTGAAATGCAGGCCAAGATGATGCAACTGGAGTCGCTTGGCGAGCGTGTATCTGGCCTGGCTGGCGTCAATCCCGCCGAGCTTAAAAGCAAACCAGGTCGTGGTGGCGCATTGATCTCCGGTCGCCCGTTGAGCATTGAGGAGTTGCAGGCCACGCTGGCAGATCTGGACAAGCTGACCGACCAGCGAGCCAACCTGATGACGGTGGTGGAATCCCGGCTGTTCGAGAAAAAAATCCGTAGCATGATGGTGCCTACCCAGCCACCCACCCCTACGGGCATTCTGGGCTCCGCATTCGGCTGGCGCATAGATCCGTTCACGGGCCGCTCTGCACTACATACCGGCCTGGATTTCCAGGCAGAGACCGGGACGAGTATTCTTGCTGCCGCGGGTGGCGTAGTGGTCACAGCGGGGCCCAATCCCGATTACGGCAATATGGTGGAGATTGATCATGGCAATGATCTCATCACCCGTTATGCGCATGCCTCCAAGCTGCTTGTCAAAAAGGGTGACCTGATCAAGCGCGGGCAAAAAATCGCTGAAGTTGGAACTACCGGACGCTCGACAGGTCCGCATCTGCATTTTGAAGTGCTGGTGCAAGGTGTTCCTCAAGACCCACAGAAATTCCTGAACGCGGGCCGTAATCTTCCCCAGCAACAGGTGGCAGCAGCCCCTGCGCCACAAGTTCAGAAACCGCAAGCCGCAGCGCCTCCTTCCACAACGATTGCCGCACCAGCGCCAACCCCGGCGCGACCTTTGGTGGTCCAGCCAAGTGCTGTACTGCCGGCCCCTCCCGGGCAAAGGTAAAATCGGGACTCTGGTTGACGGCAACTCGGGTCACTTGTTAAATCAGGTGATTTTTGAGTTGCGGCAACCTTCTTTTCATCCAGATTGAAAAAGGATTGCACTGTCTGACTGACCCTGAAGGGGCAGCTTGACGGTACTGCATTCATGGCCACCAATATCCTCACCAAAATTTTCGGCAGTCGCAATGACAGGCTGCTCAAGCAATACCGACAAGGTGTCCAACGCATCAATGCGATGGAGGCCCAGTTTGAGAAACTGAGCGATGAAGAGTTGCGAGGCAAAACTGTGGAGTTTCGGGCCCGGGTAGAGCAGGGTGAAACACTGGAGGCCTTGTTGCCCGAGGCCTTTGCGGTGGTGCGTGAAGGGTCCAAGCGTGTCATGAAGATGCGACACTTTGACGTGCAACTGCTCGGGGGCATGTCGCTGCACGCTGGCAAGATTTCCGAGATGAGAACCGGTGAGGGCAAGACCCTGACCGCCACCTTGCCTGTGTACCTGAATGCGCTGACGGGCAAAGGCGTGCATGTGGTGACCGTTAATGATTACCTGGCCAACCGCGATGCACAGTGGATGGGCAAGCTCTACAATTTTCTTGGCTTGACAGTGGGCATCAACCTGCCCCAGATGACCCGTGAAGAGAAGCAGGCGGCCTATCGTGCCGACATTACCTACGGCACCAACAACGAATACGGGTTCGACTATCTGCGGGACAACATGGTCTACGAGGCGGCTGACCGTGTGCAGCGCGGCCAGAACTACGCCATTGTGGACGAGGTGGACTCGATCCTGATTGACGAAGCGCGTACGCCGCTGATCATCAGCGGCCAGGCCGAAGACCATACCGATCTCTACATTGCCATCAACAGGATGGTGCCTTCGCTTCAGCGGCAGGAGGGCGAAGCTGACCCGCGTACGGGAGAGGGTGTTACCAAGCCAGGTGATTTCACACTCGATGAAAAAACCCACCAGGTGTTCCTGACAGAACAGGGGCATGAAAATGCGGAGCGGATACTGTTCGAACTTGGCCTTATCCCCGAGGGCGCAAGCCTGTATGACCCCGCCAATATCTCGTTGATGCATCATGTGTATGCCGCCCTGCGGGCCAACCACTTGTTCCATCGGGATCAGCACTACGTGGTGCAGGATGGCGAGATCGTGATCGTCGACGAATTTACCGGTCGCTTGATGACCGGGCGGCGCTGGAGCGAAGGCCTGCATCAGGCGGTCGAGGCCAAGGAAGGCGTGAAAATCCAGGCGGAAAACCAGACACTCGCCTCCATTACTTTCCAGAACTATTTCCGCCTCTATCCCAAGCTGGCGGGTATGACGGGTACTGCCGATACGGAAGCATATGAGTTCCAGGAAATCTATGGCCTGGAAACGGTGGTGATTCCTCCCAACCGCCCAAGCCGGCGCGATGACCAGCTTGACCGGGTCTACAAGACCACGCGGGAAAAATACGAGGCAGCGATTGCCGACATTCGGGAATGCTACGAGCGCGGCCAGCCGGTGCTGGTGGGGACGACCTCCATCGAGAACTCCGAAATCATTGCCGAGTTGCTCGCTAAGGAAAGATTGCCGCATCAGGTGCTGAATGCCAAACAGCATGCCCGTGAAGCCGATATCGTGGCGCAGGCGGGCCGACCCAAGATGGTCACTATTGCCACCAACATGGCTGGCCGGGGTACCGATATCGTGTTGGGCGGCAGCATTGAAAAAGCCGTCCAGGCTGTTGAGGCCGATGAGTCGCTTGACGAAACAACGAAACAGAAGCAGATCGCTGAGCTTCGCACGCAATGGGCGGCAGATCATGAGCGCGTCAAATCATTGGGCGGCTTGCGGATCATTGCGACCGAACGTCATGAGTCACGCCGGATCGACAACCAGTTGCGCGGTCGTTCGGGTCGCCAGGGTGATCCTGGTTCCTCCCGTTTCTACCTCAGCCTGGACGATGCCCTGATGCGCATCTTTGCGGGTGACCGTGTCAAGGCCATTATGGATCGGCTGAAGATGCCGGATGGTGAGGCGATTGAGGCGGGCATTGTCACGCGCAGCATCGAAGGTGCGCAGCGCAAGGTGGAGGCTCGCAACTTTGATATGCGTAAACAGTTGCTGGAGTATGACGATGTCTCAAATGACCAGCGCAAGGTGATTTACCAGCAACGCAATGAAATCCTGGATGCAACGGACCTGTCTGCCCAGATTGCCGGTTTGCGCGAGGGCTGCTTTACCGATCTGGTGCACCAGTATGTGCCGTCAGAATCCGTCGAAGAGCAGTGGGATGTCGCCGCACTGGAGAAAGTGCTGACGGATGACTGGCAAATTGAGCTTGCCTTGCGTCAGCAGATTGAAGCGGCGTCAGCGATCACCGATGAGGACATTCTTCAGACCGTGCAGGATGCTGCGAACGAAGCGTTTACGGCCAAGGTCGAGCAGATCGGTGCCGAGAACTTCACCCAGTTCGAACGCATGGTGCTGTTGCAAAGCATTGATACGCACTGGCGCGAGCACTTGAGCGCGCTGGACTACCTGCGGCAGGGCATTCATCTGCGTGGCTATGCGCAGAAACAGCCCAAGCAGGAATACAAACGCGAGGCATTTGAGCTGTTTGGCCAGATGCTTGATGCCGTGAAGAACGATGTCACCAAAGTGCTCATGACAGTCAGGGTGCAGTCCGGCGAACAGCTTGAACAGGCTGCCGAAGACATGGAAGACCGTGCTGAACGCATTGCCAACGTAACCTACAGTGCCCCTACCGAGACAGGAGAGGCAGAGACAAGGCTTGCGGCAGCCCCTGCAGCAGCAGGCATGGTCCTGGCAGGGGCTGTTCCCCGCGTGGGCAGAAATGAGCCTTGTCCTTGCGGGAGTGGCAAGAAGTACAAGCACTGCCATGGCAAACTGGCCTGAGTTTTTGAGTGCTGAAGATAACGGGCCTTGGGCCCGTTTGTCGTTCACCAGCGTCGCGTTTGATCCCTCCAGTTACTGACCGAAAGATAAACATGGCTGTCAATCTGTCCGCCCCCAAGCCGTCTCAGCTTTTTCCCATTCGCGGGGTCCGCATAGGTGTGGCTGAGGCGGGTATCCGCAAGGCGCAGCGCAAGGATCTCACGGTTGTGCTGATTGATGAAGGTGCCTGTGTATCGGGCGTGTTTACCCAGAACAGGTTTTGCGCCGCTCCGGTACAGATTTGTCGCGAGCACCTGGCCATGGGCCATGGCATACGCGCCATTGTGATCAATACGGGGAATGCCAATGCAGGCACCGGCGAGGAAGGGCTGCTACGCGCCCGCAACACGTGCAGAGCACTGGCAGACAAGCTGAAGCTCAAGGCCGAGGAGGTGTTGCCTTTTTCGACCGGCGTCATCATGGAGCCGTTGCCTTATGAGCGTATCGTGGCTGGCTTGCCCGCTGCGCTGGCCGATGCCAGGGAAGACAACTGGTTACGTGCTGCCGAGGGCATCATGACGACCGATACGGTACCCAAGGCGTTTGGCAAGAAGGTCATGATTGACGGAGTCGAGGTCAGTATTACCGGCATCAGCAAGGGAGCCGGCATGATCCGTCCCAATATGGCCACCATGCTGGGGTTTATGGCGACAGATGCCTCGGTGAGTCAGACTCTCATGAAGCAACTGGCCTGCGAACTGGCGGAGGGCTCCTTCAATCGCATCACGGTCGATGGTGACACGTCGACCAACGACTCGTTTGTGGTCATCGCGAGTAACAAGGCTGCCCATTCCCCGATTGAGTCACTCACCACGCCCCAGGGCCAGGCCCTGAAGAGCGCCATGTTGGAGGTCGCCCGCCAGCTTGCGCTGGCCATCGTGCGGGATGGCGAAGGTGCCACCAAGCTGATCACGGTGCAGGTTGATGGGGGCAAGACAGCCGACGAATGTCGCAAGGTGGCTTATGCCATTGCGCACTCCCCGCTGGTCAAGACCGCATTTTTTGCAAGCGATCCCAATCTGGGCCGCATTCTGGCTGCAGTGGGCTATTCGGGCATCGATGACCTTGATCAGACAGCGATCGACCTGTATCTGGATGAAGTGCATGTGGCGCGCAAGGGGGGGCGCAACCCCGATTACCGCGAAGAGGACGGTCAGCGTGTCATGAAGCAGAGCGAAATCAAGGTGCGTGTGGCTCTGGGGCGCGGTGCGTGCAGCGACACCGTCTGGACCTGTGACTTGAGCCATGAGTATGTCTCCATCAATGCAGACTACCGCTCTTGATTGCGGACGCCTGAACAGCCAATCAATCTGCCCACAGTGCTGGAATACTAGGAATGAACGATAAATTTGAACGACTCGTGGAGCGTGCGGAGCAGTTGATGGCCCGCATCGAATCCATCCTGCCGCAGCCACTGGCTCAGCCAGACTGGCAGGCATCGATTGCCTATCGCTACCGCAAGCGAAGTTCTGGTCATGGTCAGTTGATGCCGGTGCGGCATGTCGGCGCCATGCAGCTATCCGACCTCAAGGAGATCGATGGGCAGAAGGAGAAAATCCGGCAGAACACCCTGCAACTCGTCGAAGGCAGGCCAGCCAACAATGTGTTGCTGACCGGGGCACGCGGAACGGGTAAGTCCTCTCTCATCAGGGCCTGTCTGCATGAATACGCCAGCCGGGGGTTGCGGCTCATCGAAGTCGACAAAGCCGACCTGACGGATTTGCCGGAGATTGTGGAGGCCGTGTCCGAACGGCCCGAAAAATACATCATTTTCTGTGATGACCTGAGCTTTGAGGATGGCGAGCCTGGCTACAAAGCGTTGAAGTCGATTCTGGACGGCTCGGTGGCCGCCACGACGCCCAACGTGCTGATTTACGCCACAAGCAACCGCCGGCACTTGCTACCGGAGTACATGAAGGAAAACCTGTCCTACACGCATACCGATGACGGTGAAGTGCATCCGGGGGAGGTGGTGGAGGAAAAAATCTCTCTGTCAGAGCGCTTTGGCCTGTGGGTCAGCTTCTACCCATTTACCCAGGACGAATACCTGATCATCGTGGCGCAATGGCTGGCCTCCTTTGGTGTCTCACCCGAGGCCATTGCTGCAGCCCGGCCCGAGGCGCTGGTCTGGGCGCTGGAGCGGGGTTCGCGCAGCGGACGGGTCGCCTACCAGTTTGCGCGGGATTACGCTGGCAAACACGACGCCGCAGCATGAGCAAGGGCATTCTCGTGGCGGATGCCGCGTGTCCACGAGAAGGCGGAGCAGATCGCCAGGTGGTGGAAGTTGCGGTTGGCGTGTTGATTCGTCCTGGCGGGGACTTTCTGCTGACATCGCGACCCAGGGGAAAAGTTTACGAAGGCTATTGGGAGTTTCCGGGGGGCAAACTGGAGCCGGATGAGTCCGTGGAACAGGCGCTGAGGCGTGAGTTGCAGGAGGAAATAGGGATTGTCATTGGCCCCGTGGAGCCCTGGAAAGTGGAATTGGTGGACTACCCCCACGCCTTGGTGCGCCTGAATTTTTGCAAGGTGCAGTCATGGCGTGGCGAGTTACTGATGCGTGAGGGTCAGGCCTTCAGTTGGGAGAATCTGCCGGTGTCCGTGGCACCTGTCCTGCCGGGTACCATTCCCGTGCTGGACTGGTTGGCACAGGAGAGATCATTCTGCGGTGCTACATATAAAGTAGCGTAGCATGCAGAATTCATAAGGGCTGAAGCCTTATTTTATGGGTATTCCTGCGCATATTTATTGAAGTCGGGCATCACCAAACACCTGATCATCCGGTGGCGCCTCGGCTGGAACCCGGAAGTTTTCAGCGGCCCACGCGCCGAAATCGATGTTTTTGCAGCGCGCGCTGCAAAAAGGACGAAACGGATTGCTTGGTGCGTAAACGCTGTCACCACCACAGCCTGGGCAGGCGACGATTTTGGTGTTGGGTGCTGCAGTGGAAGCTTTGTTTTTCTGACTCATAAGCTGTCATCCTCAAGACAGGTTGCCTGCGGACTCAAGAGCAAAGCGTCAGCTCAAAGGCTGCATCTTCGCTGCTGAGGTGCAGTCGGTCGTCGTCTCCTTGCCGCATCAGGCGTATCGAGATCATCAGGCGATTACCGCTGATTTCGGGGATCAACTGCAGTTCTGGATCCAGCGCCAGGCGCAAGAGGTGAAAGGTTTTTCCCTGAGGCAGGTTCTGCTGGAGTTGACCATTGTTGGCGATGACCTTCTGGGGGGCCCCGGAGTCCCGCAACAGTTTGAGCAGCAGGTGAATCGATACAGCAAATGGCGTCAGGCAGGCCGTCCAGCGTTCCAGGTCTTGCCGGCGTTCACCGCTGTCCCGCTGCTGCCAGGCAAAGTAGGCCGGCAGGTCAAATTCGCAGGTCCCGCCGGGAATACCGATACGACTGCGAATACTCATGAGCCAGTCGTTTTCGGTGAGAGACTGGCCGGCTTTCCCGGTCAGGCTGTTGAGGGCAGAGAAGTTCTGGTCGAGTTGCTCAATGACTTCGTCCAGCACGCCCTGTGCAATGGCTGGATTGCCGCGATACCCATTCAGGATGGTTTTCTGTTTCTCAAGGTCTTTGAGGACGTCCGATTTGAGATCGGCACGTGCACCGACGTCCATGATCTCAAAAATACTGGTCAAGGCATAGTGGTGATCTATCGGATGATCACGCGACACAAGCACCGCCAAGCGCTGGAAGAGGTGCTCCAGCCGCAAGTAGGTTCGGATGCGCTCGTTGAAGGGGTATTCGTACAGGATCACACTGATTTTTCCGATGTGCTAATCATAGCCCGAAGCGGTGCGAAATATGACGAACCTCGCCAGCCAGTTCATCCAGCGTTTGATGTCCGTTGAAAATTACCACATCAGCTGCCTTGAGGCGTTGTGTGCGCGAGGCTTGTGATGCCATGATGTTTTCGATCTCAGTGCGCGTGAGGCCACTGCGCAGCATCACCCTATCGATTTGCAGTTCTGGGGGGCAGTCCACCACCAGTACCATATCAAGCTGCGAGCGCCAGCGGCCCGCCTCCACCAGCAAGGGTACGTCATAAACAATGCAGTGCATGCCCGCCTGGATGGCTATTTCGGTCTGCCTGGTCGTTTCGGCTTGTACCAGTGGGTGAACAATGGATTCCAGCGCGTGGCGAGCGGAGGCATCCTGGTAGACCAGTGTTCGCATGCGGGCTCGGTCCAACTCGCCCAGCGGCGTGATGAAAGCGGACCCGAAGCGCGCCTCGATAGCTTTGATGGCAGAACCGTGGGCCGCCGTGGTTGCGCGGGAGAGTGCATCGGCATCAATCAGCGCCGCCCCCTGTTGTGTGAGCAAATGCGCGACCGTGCTTTTGCCGCTGCCAATGCCCCCTGTCAGTCCGAGACGCATCACGCTGTGCATCCTAGAGTCCGATGAAACCCAGAATGGCGCCGGGGCCAAAAATCATGGCGGTGAGTCCTGCACCGGCGAGAAACGGACCGAATGGCACATAGCCGCCCTCACGAAGGCCACTGGTGAACTTCATCGTGATACCGACCAGCGCGCCGATCACGGAGGCCATCAGGATGATCGGGACCAGGCCCTGCCAGCCGAACCAGGCGCCGAGGGCGGCAAACAGTTTGAAGTCACCATAGCCCATGCCCTCTTTGCCGGTGACCAATTTGAACAGCCAGTAGATGAGCCAGAGCGACAGGTAGCCAGCGACTGCACCCCAAAGGGCTGCGGGCAACGTGACGGAGGTCCACCGCAGTTGAGCTGCTATCAGGCCGCCCCAGAGCAAAGGCAGGGTGATGTCGTCAGGCAGCAGTGTGGTGTCCCAGTCGATCATGGCCAGCACCACAATAGCGGCCGCGAAAGCACACCAGACCAGGCCTGTGGGCGTGGCACCGGCTTTCCAGACGGAAAAGAAAAACAGTGCCCCGGTGCTTAACTCCACCAGCGGATAACGCAGGCTGATGCGGGTGCCACAGATCGAACATTTGCCGCGCAAAAAGAGGTAGCTCAGGACTGGAATGTTTTCGAACCAGCGGATCTGGTGGCCGCACTTCTGGCAGCGCGAGCGCGGCAACATCAAATTGAAGGTCTCGGCCTGGCTGCCGTCCATGGGTTTGCCCGAGATTTCGGCACATTCTTCTGCCCACTGGCGCTCCATCATTTTGGGAAGGCGGTAGATCACGACATTCAGAAAGCTGCCAATCAACAGGCCCAGCAGGCCGGCCAGGGGGGCTTCAATCATGGGGAGTGTGAGCATCAGACGACTTGCCCGAGTTTGAAGATGGGCAGGTACATCGACACCACGATGCCACCAATCAGGCCGCCAAGGAAGACGATGATGATGGGCTCCATCAGGCTCGACAGGCCGGCGACCATGTCATCCACCTCGGCCTCGTAAAAGTCAGCTGCCTTGCCGAGCATGTGGTCGATTGAACCGGACTCTTCGCCAATGGCGCACATCTGCAGCACCATGGAGGGGAAGAGATTGACATTGGCCATGGCTACCGTCAGGCTGGTGCCGGTAGAGACCTCCTGCTGAATCTTCTCGGTCGCGCGCAGGTAGACAGAGTTGCCTGAAGCACCACCAACAGAGTCAAGTGCTTCCACCAGTGGCACTCCTGCGGCGAACATGGTGGACAGGGTGCGTGTCCAGCGGGCGATCACGGACTTGTAGATCAAATCGCCGAACACAGGCAGCTTGAGCATGAGGCGGTCCATGAATTGCTGCATCTTCTCGTTGCGTTTCCAGGCCTGCATGAAAAAGTACAGTCCGCCACCTATGCCGCCGAAAATCAGCCACCAGTACTGGACGAAGAACTCACTCATGGCAATCACGATCAGTGTGGGGGCTGGCAAGTCGGCACCGAACGAGCTGAAGACCTCCTTGAAGGCGGGGATCACGAAAATCATGATCACCGCTACCACCACGAAGGCCACTACCACCACGGAGATCGGGTACATCAAGGCAGACTTGATCTTGGACTTGATGGCCTCGGTTTTCTCCATGTACACAGCCAGACGGTCAAGCAGCTGATCCAGGATACCGGCCGCCTCGCCGGCCTCCACCAGATTGCAGTACAGGTTGTCGAAATACATCGGGAACTTGCGGAAGGCTGAACTCAGTGAACTGCCGGTTTCGACGTCGGTCCGGATGTCATTGAGGAGGCGGGTCACACTGGGGTTGGGGTTGCCCCGGCCCACAATGTCAAAAGCCTGCAGCAGGGGGACGCCCGCTTTCATCATGGTGGCGAGCTGACGCGTGAAAATCGCAAGCTCCTTGGTCTTGATCTTGCGGCCTGCCCCCATGCGACGCTTTTTGATCTTGCTGGCCATCACGCCCTGGCGCCGCAGGGCGGCCATGACCTGATTCTCGCCGGCTGCCCGGGTTTCCCCGCGAACTTGCTTGCCGTTGCGATCCTTGCCTTCCCATTCAAAGACAAACTCTTTGGTGCCTTTAACGATTTTTGCTGTAGCCATTGAATCCTCTGACAGAGCTGTTTATGTGTTGGTCACTGCCAGAATCTCTTCCAGCGAAGTCAGTCCCAACTTGACTTTTTGCAGTCCAGCCTGACGCAGGGTGCGAACGCCCTCTCTCTGGGCCTGTTCCTCAATGTCGAGGGTGCTGCCATCACGCAGGATGATGCGCTGAATTTCATCACTGATGGGCATAACTTGGTAGATGCCCAGCCGTCCTTTGTAACCGTTGTTGCACATGGCGCAGCCGACAGGGCGGTAATTGACCCAGGGCTCTTCGAGTTCTTGCGCACTGTAACCGGCATCAAGCAGGGCTTGAGGTGGAATCTCCAGTGGGGTGCGGCAGTTGGCGCAAAGCCGGCGGGCCAGGCGCTGTGCCGTGATCAAGACCACGCTGGAGGCTATGTTGAAGGGCGCAATGCCCATGTTGCGCAGGCGCGTGAGTGTGGCGGGGGCGTCGTTGGTGTGCAGTGTGGACAGCACCAGGTGGCCGGTCTGCGCGGCCTTGATGGCAATATCCGCTGTTTCTGCATCGCGGATTTCACCGACCATGATGATGTCTGGATCCTGGCGCAGAAACGATTTGAGTGCGGAGGCAAAGGTGAGACCGGCCTTGTCGTTGACATTGACCTGGTTGACTCCCGGCAAGTTGATTTCGGAAGGATCCTCGGCCGTGGCGATATTCACGCCCGGCTTGTTGAGCAGATTCAGGCAGGTATAAAGCGACACGGTCTTGCCCGACCCTGTAGGTCCGGTGACGAGAATCATCCCGTAAGGTCTGCCAATCGCGTGCAGCAGGCGCTCTTTTTCTACCGCTTCATAGCCCAGGGCATCGATGCCGAGCTTGGCGCTGCTGGGGTCGAGTACGCGGATGACGATTTTCTCGCCAAACAGCGTGGGCAGTGAGCTGACCCTGAAATCGATGACCTTGTCGGCACCGACCTTGAGTTTCATGCGCCCGTCTTGCGGTACCCGCTTTTCGGAGATATCCATCTTCGAAATGACCTTGATGCGGGACGCCAGTTTGTCCTTTATAGCCACGGGAGGGGAGGCGATTTCACGCAGTTCGCCATCGATGCGAAACCGGACCCGGTAGGTGTGTTCGTAGGGCTCAAAATGAAGATCCGATGCACGCATATTGACGGCGTCGATCAACATCTTTTGCAAAAACTTGACGACGGGGGCGTCATCCACCTCCGAGGCGTTGCTGTCCTGGCTCTCGGTGATGGTTTCGAGAGAGGCATCACCAAATTCGAATTCGCCGCCGATGAGGTTGTCCATCGCTTCGCTGGCGGTGGTGGCTGTTGCCTCCACGAGCTTGAGCAGTTTGTCGTACTCGGCAATGATCCAGTCAACGCCCATCCGGGTCGCAAACTTGATTTTTTCGGCGGCCTCATGGTCGGAAGGGTCGGCAGTGGCTACCAGCAGGCGGTTGTCACGTTTGCTGAGTACCACCAGCCGATAGGCCTGGCAGATTTTTCCGTCAAGCAGTCCTTTGGGCAGGCGCTGCGCATCAATCGCGTCCAAGTCGACCAGTGGTGCCGCGAAGGCACTCGACATCGTGTGAGCCAGATCAAATGGCGAAACGGCGCCGGAGCCGGTAAGTTCAGCAATAAAGCTGGTTCGGTTGGCCTGTGCTTTACGGAATATTTCCTCGGCAGATTTCTGTCCCAGCTTGCCTGCCAGTATCAGTGCATGCCCAAGCCCGGGAAGTGCGTTGGCTGAGCTTTCACGAATAGTGGAGTCGATGGATACCATGACCCCAAAATGTACTACGTCATGGCTAGCTGGCCGCCATTTGCCCGGCGATGCCCCACCCAAACCAACAGAACGTTGGATTCACGAAACAACCGGCCTGCCAAAGCAGCATGAAATGCCTGAAGCCACAGGGTGCAGAGCGGTCTTTGCGTGTTGGCAAAGAGAATAGTTGGTCGGAATGAGAGGATTCGAACCTCCGACCCCTTCGTCCCGAACGAAGTGCGCTACCAGGCTGCGCCACATTCCGATATTCAGTGCAGAAGCCAGTGCAGTATCAATACTGACGCGCCAATAACTGAGCCGCCAATTGTATCAAACAAGCGCTGTGCGGCCCGGCTGGCAGGCGCTTGGCCGCCGCGATGGCGCGTTGTGCTTCGGCGGCGGCGGCCTGCTGGGAAATGTCCAGAGCGCCTGTGGATTTGACGATGGCCAGCACCAGATCCAGCATGTCCACCCCACCGGATTCAATGGCGGTACGGATAAGCTCTCGCTGTTGCGGGGTGCCCCGCTGCATGGCAGAAATCAAGGGGAGCGTGGTCTTGCCTTCGCGCAAGTCGTCGCCCAGACTTTTGCCGAGCACGTCAGCCTCACCGGCATAGTCCAGGATGTCGTCTATGACCTGGAACGCCGTGCCTAAAGCCTGGCCATATTCGGAGCAGGCTTCTTCCATGGCAGGACTGGCGCCAGCAAGGACGGCACCGACACGGGCGCTGGCTTCAAACAGCTTGGCTGTCTTGGAGCGGATCACCTGAAGATATCCGGCCTCGTCGAGCTCGGCGTTGTGCATGTTCATGAGTTGCAGTACTTCGCCCTCGGCGATCACATTGGTGGCATCGGCGAGAATATGCATGATCCGCATGTCCTGCGCATCGACCATCATCTGAAAGGCGCGGGAGTACAGAAAATCGCCCACCAGCACGCTGGCAGGATTACCAAATGTTTCATTTGCCGTGGCGTTGCCGCGACGCAGGGCCGAGTCATCCACCACGTCGTCGTGGAGCAAGGTGGCGGTATGGATGAATTCGACCACGGCCGCCAGGTTGAAGCGTTGTGCACCACGGTAACCCAGCGCACCGCAGGTCAGCAGCAGCAAGGCGGGACGCAACCTTTTACCGCCAGCACCAATGATGTAGCGGGAAACCTGGCTGACCAGAGGTACCCCGGAGTCAAGTCGCTGGGTGATGACCAGATCAACCTCCTGCATGTCTGCAGCAATGAGGGACAGGGGATTGGCTGGGGAAGAGGGGGTGTTTTGCAAGGCGAAAAACCTCAATAAGGTAAGCGGATTATAGAAAACCGCCATCACCCGGCCCGCTGCCCAGAAAGACGGGATGTTAGTGAGTCCAAACCATGCTATACTATTCGGCTCTGCGAAAATCCTTTCCCAGAGCTAAATCTAAATAGATGAGGTCAACATGTACGCGGTCATAAAAACCGGTGGCAAGCAATATCGGGTTGCTGCTGGCGAAAAAATTAAAGTAGAACAGATTGCTGCGGACGTAGGCCAAGAGATTGTGTTCGATCAGGTTCTGGCAGTCGGAAACGGCGCTGAATTGAAGGTTGGCACACCCTTGGTGTCCGGCGCGACCGTTACGGTCACAGTAATTTCTCACGGCAAGCACGACAAAGTGCGCATTTTCAAAATGCGTCGTCGCAAGCACTATCAGAAACGTCAAGGGCATCGCCAGCAGTTCACTGAACTGCAAATTGGCGCTATTACTGCATAAGGGGCACGGGTCATGGCACAGAAAAAAGGCGGCGGCTCTACGCGAAACGGGCGCGATTCCAAGCCCAAGATGCTCGGTGTGAAGGCTTTCGGTGGCCAGCAGGTCAGTGCCGGTTCCATCATCGTGCGCCAGCGTGGCACCAAGTTCCATCCCGGCACCAATGTCGGCGTGGGCAAGGACCACACTTTGTTTGCCCTGGTCGATGGCCAGGTGTCCTTCTCTGTGAAGGGCGCGCTTAACAAGCACCTGGTGAACATCACAACGGCTTGATCCCGTTGGCACCCCTGAAAAACCCTGCGTGCTACGCGGGGTTTTTCGTTTATAAACCTTTGAATGCGTTGTTTCGGGTTGGCTGGGCACATGGTGCCGTAACCAGCACCCGGCCCATCAACGTATAACTACCACGCGATCCATACAACATGAAGTTCGTTGACGAAGCCTATATCGACGTCTCTGCCGGAGACGGCGGGAACGGCTGCGTCTCGTTTCGGCATGAAAAGTACAAGGAATTCGGCGGCCCCAATGGCGGCGATGGTGGACGCGGTGGCCATGTGTTCGCGGTGGCCGACCCGAATCTCAACACCTTGGTCGATTTCCGTTTCTCGCGCCGCCATGACGCAAAGCGTGGTCAGCATGGCATGGGCTCGGACATGTTTGGGGCAGCGGGCGAGGACGTCACACTCAAGATGCCGGTGGGCACCATCATCACGGATGCCGAAACGGGCGATGTGCTGTATGAAATGCTCACACCCGGGGAAGTCATCACCATCGCCAAAGGTGGTGATGGCGGCTTTGGCAACCTGCGCTTCAAGAGCTCGATCAACCGTGCGCCACGCCAGAAAACACCAGGCTGGCCTGGTGAAAAGAAAAACCTGAAACTCGAGTTGAAGGTGCTGGCCGATGTCGGTTTGCTGGGCCAGCCCAATGCGGGCAAGTCGACGCTGATTTCGGCGATATCCAACGCCCGCCCGCGCATTGCGGACTATCCCTTTACCACTTTGCACCCCAATTTGGGCGTGGTGCGCGTCGGACCAGAGCAGAGTTTTGTAGTGGCTGACTTGCCCGGGTTAATCGAAGGTGCTGCTGAAGGTGCGGGTCTTGGGCATCTGTTTCTGCGCCATCTGCAGCGCACGCGGCTGCTGCTGCATGTGGTCGATCTGGCGCCGTTTGATGACGCGGTCGATCCGGTGGCACAGGCCAAGGGGATCGTGGCCGAACTCAAGAAATACGATCCAGCATTGCATGCCAAGCCGCGCTGGCTGGTGCTCAACAAACTCGACATGGTGCCCGTTGAAGAACGTGAGGCCAGGGTCAAGGATTTCGTCAAACGGATGCGCTACAAAGGCCCGGTATTTGAAATCTCCGCGTTGACGCGCGAAGGTTGTGACACGCTGATCAAGTCGGTCTACGAACACATCAAGGCGCAGCAGGTGTCCGAACAGGCGCCGGTTGAGGTGGATCCCCGTTTCCCAGACACGCCATCCGAATAGAATTTGCTATTTAAAAAATAGCTATTCAGGCCCGATTGACGGGAGCTACAGGCAAAAATGACAATCAAGGCAACAACCGGCGTGATGCGCAATGCACGCCGTATCGTGGTCAAGGTGGGCTCCAGCCTCGTCACCAACGAAGGCCGCGGCCTGGATGAGGTGGCCATCGGTGAATGGTGCCGTCAACTCTCAATCCTCTTGCGCGAGGGCCGAGAAGTCATCATGGTCTCCAGCGGAGCGATTGCCGAAGGCATGAAGCGCCTGGGCTGGGTTACGCGCCCGCATGAGGTCCATGAGCTGCAGGCTGCAGCGGCAGTGGGGCAGATGGGTCTGGTCCAGATGTACGAGAGCAAGTTGCGCGAGCACGGCCTGCATAGTGCGCAGGTGCTATTGACGCATGCGGATCTGGCCGACCGCGAGCGCTATCTCAATGCCCGTACGACCTTGCGCACCTTGCTCAAACTGGGCGTGGTGCCCGTGATCAACGAGAACGATACCGTCGTCAACGACGAAATCAAGTTTGGTGACAACGACACCCTGGGTGCGCTGGTGGCCAACCTGGTCGAGGCCGATGTGCTGGTCATCCTGACCGATCAAAAAGGCTTGTACTCGGCCGATCCCCGCAAGAACCCGGATGCAGCGTTCATCCATGAGGCCAAGGCCGGTGACCTCGCGCTGGAGGCCATGGCCGGTGGTGCGGGCTCCAGCCTGGGGCGGGGCGGCATGCTGACCAAGATTCTTGCCGCCAAGCGGGCTGCTGGCTCAGGCGCTTCGACCGTGATCGCCTGGGGCCGCGAACCGGATGCCTTGCTGCGGCTCGTTGGCGGCGAGGCCATTGGTACGCTGCTGGTGGCGCCTACCCAAAAGAGCCAGGCCCGCAAGCGCTGGATCGCCGACCACCTGCAACTGCGTGGTGCAGTCACGGTGGATGAGGGCGCTGTGCGCAAGCTGCGCGAGGAGGGCAAGAGCCTGTTGCCTATCGGCATGACTGCGGTGCAAGGTGAGTTCTCGCGCGGTGATGTCATTGCGGTACGCGATATGGCGGGGCTTGAGATCGCACGTGGGCTGGCCAACTATGCGAGTTCCGAGGCCCGGCTGATCTGCCGCAAGCCTTCGAGTGAGTTCGAAAAACTGCTGGGCTATGTGGCCGAGCCGGAAATGCTGCACCGGGACAATCTGGTGCTGAGCAAATAAAAAATACAGGCTGCAGTCACCGGTGTGCGTTATCGGATTACTGAATCCGGCTGCTTCCGGGGTATTTGAGTTCGCGGATGATGGCCGCTGGTGAACTGGCTGGGCTGTAGCGGTCGACACAGGCGCCTTGCCTCGCCAGCGCCAGCGCATGCTTCGACGGCAGGTTGTCATTCATGCCGCGCCATTTTGAATCCTTGACATCAACCCATTTCCCGCTTGCACCATAGACCGCGTAGGTCCTGACCTCGCCCGTGGCACAGCGGATGCCTTCGTACATGGCATTCATGGCGCCACTCGGGTTGGTGGCGATCATGACGTAGCGCACGACACCCTCTTTGGATATCGACAGGCTGTCGGGATCGACGCCGTAGCGCAGCGAGACATAGGGCGGCATCTCAAGGGGTATGGGCGTGTTTTTGCCAATGGCCGGCGGAGGCGGGACGGCCGATTCTTTCCACGGGGCGTCCTCGTCATCGGCTTGTGCGAATGCACAGGCGACGGCGAGCATCAGGCCGGACAAAATCAGGTGCTTAATTTGCATGGGTATCAGGGAAAGGCTGCTGGCGCAGGTCGGGATGTGTTTCGGGATGGCTGGCTGCTTGTGGCGGCACGTCTCCAGCCGGTGACTCTGGTGCGGCATCATTGTCCTGCTCGCGGACGCGGGCTCCCTGACGCAGGAACCGGTTACGGTGATCGTGGCGTGGCAGATAGCGGGCGAGTTCGGTCAGTGCCATCTCGTAGACGCCACGCTTGAACTCCACCACCATGTCCAGTGGGACCCAGTAGTCGTTCCAGCGCCAGGCATCGAACTCTGGATGGTCGGTCGCGCGCAGGTTCAAGTCCCAGTCCTGCCCCATGAGCTGGAGCAGAAACCAGATTTGTTTTTGGCCTTTGTAATGGCCGCGTGCATCCCGGCGGATGTACCTGTCAGGCACCTCGTAGCGCAACCAGTCCCGGGTACGGGCCACCACACGAATATGCTCCGGCTGGAGCCCCACTTCCTCGAACAATTCGCGGTACATGGCCTGTTCGGGGGTTTCTCCCCGGTCAATGCCACCCTGCGGAAACTGCCAGGAGTGGGTTCGTATGCGCTTGCCCCAGAACACCTGATTTTTCTGGTTGAGCAGGACGATGCCGACATTGGGGCGAAAGCCGTCCCGGTCAAGCATAATCAAATCCCAAATTTTTAAACTGAGTCCATTATGCACAGCGCGCGCCGTGCATCAAGGTCAGCAGTCTGCCGTCACTCAAAAGATTCCCATGAAAGCATCCCAATTCCTTATCTCCACCCTCAAAGAAGCCCCTGCTGACGCCGAAGTGGTGAGCCACAAGCTGATGATGCGCGCCGGCATGATCAAGAAGCTGGGCGCCGGCATCTACAACTACATGCCCATGGGCTTGCGTGTGATCCGCAAGGTGGAGGCCATCGTGCGGGAGGAGATGAACCGTGCGGGTGCCGTAGAACTCTCCATGCCGGTGATTCAACCGGCCGAGCTCTGGCAGGAAACCGGTCGCTTCGAAAAAATGGGGCCTGAGCTGTTGCGGATCAAGGACCGTCATGAC
Source organism: Gammaproteobacteria bacterium (assembly GCA_018815325.1). Classification (GTDB taxonomy): domain Bacteria; phylum Pseudomonadota; class Gammaproteobacteria; order Burkholderiales; family Burkholderiaceae_C; genus JAHIYE01. Next base: position 21,034 of record JAHIYE010000005.1, read on the forward strand.
CGGGACTTCGTGGTGCAGCCCACGAGCGAGGAGGTGGTGACCGATATCGCGCGCCAGGAAATCCGCAGCTACAAGCAGTTGCCCAAGAATTTTTACCAGATCCAGACCAAGTTCCGCGACGAGCGCCGCCCCCGGTTTGGCCTGATGCGTGGGCGCGAGTTCATCATGAAGGACGCCTACAGCTTTGACCGCGACCAGGCAGCGGCCAAGGCCAGTTATCAGGTGATGGCGCAGGCCTACCGCAAGATTTTTGACCGTTTTGGGCTGACCTACCGCGCCGTGGCGGCCGACAGCGGAGCCATTGGGGGTGACCTTAGCGAAGAATTCCAGGTGATTGCCGCGACGGGAGAGGATGCCATCGTCTACTGCCCGGACAGCGACTATGCGGCCAATATGGAAAAGGCTGAGGCGCTGCCACCCAAGGGGCCGCGCGCAGAGCCTGCGCAGGCCATGACACGAACGCCAACGCCTGGGAAGAGTACCTGTGCCGATGTGGCTGCCTTGCTGAAGGTTCCCCTGCACACCACGGTGAAATCGCTGGTGCTGGCGACTGACGAACTCAACGACTACGACGAAGTGGTGAAGACGAAAGTCTGGCTGCTGCTCTTGCGCGGTGACCATGACATGAATGAAGTCAAGGTGGGCAAGACGCCGGGGCTGGATGCGGGTTTCCGTTTTGCCACAGTGGAGGAAATCGAGGCGCACTTCGGTTGCAAGCCGGGTTACCTCGGCCCGGTGGGGCTGAAGCAGCCGCTTCATATCGTGGCTGACCGGGAGGTGGCCGCCATGAGCGACTGGATCTGCGGCGCCAACGAAATGGATGTCCACCTCACCGGCGTCAACTGGGGCCGCGATCTGCCGGAACCCGATCTGGTGGCCGATATCCGTAACGTCGTGGCAGGCGATGCCTCGCCCGACGGCAAGGGGGCGCTGGCAATCGAGCGTGGCATCGAGGTGGGCCATGTGTTCTACCTCGGTACCAAGTACAGCCAGGCCATGAATGCCACCTTCCTGGATGAGAACGGCAAGCCACAGTTCATGGAGATGGGCTGCTACGGCATTGGCATCACGCGCCTGCCCGCCGCTGCCATTGAGCAGAACCATGACGAGCGCGGCATCATCTGGCCCGATGCCATCGCCCCTTTCACGGTGGTGTTGTGTCCCATCAGCCCGGACCGCAGTCCCGAAGTCAAGGCCGCCGCCGAGACGCTCTATGCAGAACTGCTGGCCGCTGGCGTGGATGTGCTGCTGGACGACCGTGGCGAACGGCCTGGCGCGATGTTTGCCGACTGGGAACTGATCGGTGTGCCGCACCGTGTCACGATTGGCGACCGTGCCCTGAAGGAAGGGCAGATCGAGTACCAGCACCGTCGCGATGCCGCCTCAACCAGGGTGCCGGTCACGGATGCGCTGGCATTCCTCAAGACCCGGCTGGGCCTGTAAGCATGGTGGAGCCGGTACGTGTGGCAGCAGTGCAGGTGGAAGGTGACCTGAACTGGCCGCAAGCCGGCCCCAGCCTGGATGAATCGGGCCTTCAGCCTGGCCCATTGATCGGGTGCGGCCGTAGCATGGATTTGGATCAAAGCAGGCGATATTGGTTGAAAGCCCTATTTGCATTGCCCGGTCTGCTATCAGTTCATGAGCTGGCCCATGCCGGTGCACAAGTGGAAGAGCCTCTCATCGACTCGGTGCGCACTGCGCTGAGCGCCGCGATTGCCAATAATGCACCTCCTGTTCCCGAGTTCCCGGATACCGAATCGCGCCTGGCCTACCTGCGCTGGCTCGGCGCCATGAGCGAGCGGCTCAAGCGGAAAAAAACCGAATGGCATGTGCGCAAGGAATTCCTGCAGACGCTCTGGTACGAGAGCAAGCGCGCCGGGCTCGATCCCGCACTGGTGCTCGGCCTGGTTCAGGTGGAGAGCAATTTCCGCAAGTACGCGGTCTCCCGGGTGGGGGCGCGGGGCTATATGCAGGTCATGCCGTTCTGGACGCGCGTGATCGGCGATAGAGATCCCGCCAAACTGTTCCATATGCAGACCAACTTGCGTTTTGGTTGCGTAATCCTGCGCCATTACCTGGACCGGGAGCGCGGTGATCTGTTCATGGCGCTGGGCCGCTACAACGGCTCACGTGGCAAGCCGGCCTACCCCAACGCCGTACTCAAGGCCAGAAAACTCTGGGAGTTCAAGGCCGACTGAAGCAGCTACTGGTTTTTCTGCTTTTTTGCGCCTTGCCGCTCACTGCAGAAATCCCATCTTGCCCTTGTTCTGCCCCGGCTTTGGCAGGTCGCAGGCCAGGATGTTGTCGCGGCCTGCCAAGCGGGCATTGCCAAAGCCGGTCATGAGCGCACGCCGCATTTCCCGGGGCGGCAACTGGCCCAGTTGATCGAGCAGATCATCACCGGGCTCAGGCGAAAAGCGCTGGCCCCAGCCGTGGTCGGCGCGGATGGACTGGTAGAGCTTGCGTGCAATCTGGCGTGCAGCCTCGGGCGAGGGCGGCTCGATCACGAACACGTTCATGCGGTTCAGGATGGGGTCGGGAATGGATGATTCGTCGTTCGCGGTCGTGATCCAGACGACCTGGCTCGCATCGATCTCCACTTCAGCAAATTCATCGGTGAAGGATTGCGCGGTGTCGTGTTCCAGCAGGCTGTATAGCGCCCCCAGAGGGTCGTACTGGGAGTCGCAACTGGCCTTGTCGATCTCGTCGACCACGATGACCGGGTTGGCGTACTGGCCGTCGACCAGCGCCTCGAACACCTTGCCCGGCCGGGCGCCCTTCCATTGGGCCGATGAGCCCGAGAGCAGCCAGCCGGCAGTCATGGAACTCATGGGTACGAGGTTCATGCCGGTACCCAGCAGTTCGGCGAGTTTTTTGGCGAAATGGGTCTTGCCGATGCCCGGTGGGCCGAGCAGCAGCATGGGCGTGATTTCCAGGCCGTCCTGGCAATCCTGGCTCAGCGCGACATGGCGCTTGAGGTCATCGAGTGCATCGTGGAAGTTGGGCAACTCGTCGTAGAGGCCCGCCATGTTGGGCAGGCCCGAGGGCTTGACCTGGAAGCGCTCCGGCCCGCGTTCCAGCATGCGCTGGTAGGTGCTGCGCAGGTTTTCGTAATCCTTCTCGGGCAGCTTGGCGAGCCGGCGCTCGACATCGTGCGTGCGGAAAACGTTGCGCACGTTGGCGATGGGCAACTGAAACGAAGACGTATGGGGTACGAGACTACGGGACTCCATATTTCACTCCTTGCGCCTGACACAGCTTGATTCCAGCATAGGCCGGAGCGAGGGGCAAGAAGGGAGTGAACAACAGGCAAAAAGGACGTCTTTTTGCCACACTGCGGCAGCTACGCCAGCAATGGCGGTAGGCGCAGTGTCAGGCCGCAGTCGCCTGGCAACTGCTGATCATGCGCCCGACAGGTTGTGACTCAGGTGCCCAGCACCTGCTTGAGCTCACCTGACTCGTACATCTCCATCATGATGTCGGAACCACCAACGAATTCGCCCTTCACATAGAGCTGCGGGATGGTTGGCCAGTTGCTGTATTCCTTGATGCCCTGGCGGATTCCGTCATCTTCGAGCACGTTGACGGTCTTGACGCTCTTGGGGTCTACGCCGCAGGCCTTGAGAATCTGGATGGCACGGCCAGAGAAGCCGCACATGGGGAAGCTGGCACTGCCTTTCATGAACAGCAGGACTTCGTTGCCCTTGACCAGTTCGTCAATGCGTTGTTGTGCGTCACTCATGCTAACTCCTTCAATCAGTTCAAAATTCAATGTCACCGATTATTTCACCTTCGGGGCAGACCTGCCGCATGGGCCGGAGAAGCCCCTGAAATGCAGGATGTGCGGCTTGCACATCGCGACGGCTATAACTGAGCCTTTACCCAGGTGATCGCATCAGCTTCGGTGCTGAAGATGTCGAATTGCACGGTGGATTCGCTGTAAACATTCCGGAAAGGGGCTTCCATCAGATGGAAGCCCTCCACAGAGGCGTCCATCACATAGGCGGTCGCGACGGGAGCAAGCCCATCCTTGCTGCGCTGCGTCGTGTAGGCCTTGAGCGCGCTCAGGGTTTCCGGCGAGGTCAGCGCACTTTGCCTGAACACAATGACCTGGCCCCAGCGACCTTGCTGCTTCAGGGTCTGCAACGATTCCCGCAGCACCACCGCCATCGCCTCGATGATTTCCTGGTTGAAGGGCCCGATCGCTTCATGTACCACAAGGTTGCCATGGACACGGGACTCGATCCTGCCATGAGGCCGGAAATATCGGGGCTGGAATTGATCGGTGCTGATGGGGGCGTGAGGGGGGTCTTTTTCCATGGACGATGCAGACGAGGCAGGCTACGGGTTGACGCAAATGTGGAATGTGCGATCAGGCACATTCTGCGGCATTTCCCCGCAACGCGTCAAAACTCAACGCTGCCGGGCTCGCCCGCCACTGCAGCGTTCGTTGCCGCCGATGTCCCGGCAGGTCTGTACGGCTTCCAGCCCGGCTGCACTAAGCAGTTCGCGAACCGACGCCGCCTGATCCCAGCCATGCTCGAGTAATAGCCAACCGCCGGGCAGCAAATGGGCTGGAGCCTGCCCGATGATGTGGCGGATGTCATCCAGGCCGTCAGCGCCGGCGGTCAGGGCTTGCCGCGGCTCATGCCTCAGGGCTTCGAGATGGCTGTCTCCCTCGGCAATATAGGGCGGGTTGGCCACGATCAGGTGAAAGCGGCCGCTCACGTCCTGCAACCAGGAGCTGAGTTGCATGTCCATCACCAGGCCGAGGCTGGCGGCGTTGGCGCGTGCCACGGCCAGTGCATCTGTGCTGGCGTCCACGGCCAGTACCTGCACATCCGGGCGAGTCTGCTTGAGTGCCAGTGCAATGGCGCCGCTGCCAGTGCCCAGGTCGACGATGCGGGGGGCTTCAGGGACGCCCGCGGATGCCTTTGGCGGCAGTACCGCAAGCGCCCATTCCACCAGGGTTTCGGTATCGGGGCGTGGCACCAGCACCCGTGCGTCCACTTGCAGATCCAGTCCGAAGAAGGCCTTGCTGCCGACCAGGTAGGCCAGCGGCTCGCCGGCAGCGCGACGCTGCGCCAGTGTCAGATACGCCTGCTGCACAGCTTCTGTCAACGCGTCGGTATCGTGCGCAAGCAGCCAGGCACGCTCGGTCGCGGGTCGCTGCAGGGCATGCAGCAGCAGGAGCTGGGCATCCAGCCTGTCCAGGCCCAGCGTGACGGCGGCGGCGAGCGCTTCAGTGACGGTCATGGTATTTGCTATGAAATAGATAGCTTATTACGCTTATGGATAAAGGGCTGGAGGCCTATTTTCTTGTTAAATCGAGGTGAGGGATCAGGTGCCCACTTCCAGTTCGGCGAGCTGCTGGGCGGCCTCGAAGGCCTGCAGCGCGTCCACCACATCATCGAGTTCGCCCTCCATGATGTAGCTCAGTTTGTAGAGCGTGAGGTTGATGCGGTGGTCGGTGAGCCGCCCCTGGGGGAAGTTGTAGGTCCGTATCCGGTCACTCCTGTCACCGCTGCCGATCAGGCTCTTGCGCTCGGCGGCATCCTTGGCGGCGCGTTCGCTGCGCTCCTTTTCGTGGATGCGGGCGGTCAGGACCTTGAGCGCCTGGGCCTTGTTGCTGTGCTGGCTGCGGCCGTCCTGGCACTCGGCCACGATGCCGGTGGGCAGGTGCGTGATGCGCACGGCCGAGTCGGTCTTGTTGATGTGCTGGCCACCGGCACCGCTGGCGCGGTAGGTGTCGATACGCAGGTCGGAGGGGTTGATCCGAACAGCCTCCTGCTCGTCCGGCTCGGGCAGCACCGCCACCGTGCAGGCGCTGGTGTGGATGCGGCCCTGGGTCTCGGTGGCCGGCACGCGTTGCACGCGGTGGCCGCCGGACTCGAACTTGAGCGCACCGTATGCATTGTCGCCTTCAACGCGGATCACCACCTCCTTGTAGCCGCCAAGCTCGCTCGGGGACTCGCTGATGATCTCGGTCTTCCAGCCACGGCGCTCGCAATACCGGCTGTACATGCGCAGCAGGTCGCCTGCAAACAGGGCCGACTCGTCGCCGCCCGTGCCGGCGCGGATTTCCACGAAGGCATTGCGCGCGTCATCCGGGTCTTTCGGCAAGAGCATGCGTTGCAGTTCGGACTCCAGTTGCAGCAGCTCGGCGCTGGCGTTGTCGATTTCTTCCTGCGCCATCTCGGCCATGTCCGGGTCGGCCAGCATGTCCTGCGCGGCAGCCAGATCGGCTTCGCATTGCTGGTACCGGGCCCAGCGGCTGGCCACGGCAGCGACTTCGGTGTGCTCGCGCGACAGGGCCAGGAACTGGGTCATGTCCTTCATGATGTCCTCGCGCGAGAGCAGGAATTCGAGTTCCCCCTGGCGGTCGGCGTAGCGTACAAGTTGTTGGCGGAGAAAGGGTTTCATGGCGGGGTCAATGCATCTGGATCGGGCCGCCTCGCATGGAGCGAGGGCGGGAGTGGAGGCAGAGGGGGCATGGCCCCTTGCCCTGAGCCTCTCACGGCAGGAGAGGCCGGGGTGAGCGTCGCTAACGCTCTTTGCGCAGGAAGAAGTGCTGGATCGCGGCGCTCGCGCGTTCGCGGGCACTCGCGTCGCCGGCATGCAGCTCGGCCAGGGCACCGTGCAGCATTTTCTGTGTCAAGCCGCGCGACAGCGCCTCGAGCACGGCATCCAGGTCCTCGCCCTTGGCCAGCAGCTTGCGCGCGCGTGCGATCTCCACGGCGCGCCACTCGTCGGCCTGGGCGTTGAGTTGCTGGATCAGCGGCACGGTGCCACGCTGGTCCATCCAGTGCATGAAGCTCTGCACGCCGGCGTCAATGATGACTTCGGCCTGGGCTACGGCTGCCTGGCGGTTGGCCTGAGCGGTCTGCACCACGGCAGCGAGGTCATCCACGGTGTAGAGGTAGACATCCTGCAGCTTCTTGACTTCGGGTTCGATGTCACGCGGCACCGCCAGGTCGACCATGAACATGGGGCGGTGCCGGCGCAGCTTGAGTGCGCGCTCCACAGCGCCGAGTCCGATCAGCGGGAGGGTGCTGGCGGTACAGCTCACCACGGCATCGAACTCATGCAGGCGCTCGGGCAGTTCGGCCAGACGCATCACCTCGGCGCCGAAGCGTGAGGCCAGTTTTTCGCCGCGCCCCAACGAACGGTTGGCAATCGCCATGCCCTTGGGATTCTTGGCTGCAAAGTGGGTGGCGGCCAGCTCGATCATCTCGCCCGCGCCAACAAACAGCACCTTGATGGAACCCAGGTCTTCAAACAACTGGCCAGCCAGTCGCACGGAAGCCGCCGCCATGCTGATGGAGTGGGCGCCAATCTCGGTGGAGGTGCGTACCTCCTTGGCCACGGCGAAAGAGCGCTGGAACAGCTGGTTCAGCGTGGTGCCCAGGGCGCCGGCTTCTTCGGCCGCGCGTATCGCGTCCTTCATCTGGCCCAGGATCTGTGGCTCGCCCAGTACCATCGAGTCGAGCCCGCTGGCCACGCGGAAGGCATGGCGTGCCGCGTGACCGTCTTCGAGGGTGTAGGCATGTGAGCCCAGCAGCGAGGGCGACACCCCGCCGCTGTGGGCCAGCCATTCCAGCGTGGGCACAATCTGCAGCTGTTCACCGGCACAATAGATCTCGGTGCGGTTGCAGGTGGAGATGATGGCAGCCTCGTGTTTGAGCGACAGTGCATCACGCAAACCATGCAAAGTGGAGCCGATCTGATCGACGGAAAAGGCAAAGCGGCCGCGCAAATCGAGCGGCGCGGTCGTGTGATTGATGCCTAATGCCCAGACTGCCATAGTCGAGATTATAAAATTTGCGAATGCCTCCAGCTTTGACCCCCCATTTAGCCCTCTGCCTGGCCCCTGCCCCATGAACCTGCTGGACCTCCTGATTCACCTGCTCAACTTCGCTGCACCCGCTTTTGCGCTCGCACTGCTGTTGCCCCTGTGTGTTCGTTTTATCGTGAGGAAAAAGTCAATCCCCCTTGGCTGGATTCAACAGTTTGCTATTAATTTTATAGTTGGCCTGGCAGTGCTCGGGGCCAATTTCTGGTGGTGGGGGCATGACGGCAAGATGGCCGCCTACCTGAGTCTGGTGCTCGTGGTGGCCACTTGCCAGTGGTTGCTGGTGCGTGGCTGGCGGCGCTAAGGCATGGTCATGAATGCCTGGAACCTGGCACGTTTTGACCTGGTTTCGATCCGGCTGGCGCTGGCCTGCGTGCAAAACGGCAGTCTCACCGCGGCGGCTCGGGAGCTGCATCTGGCAACGGCCGCGGCCAGCCGGCGTATCCGTGAGCTGGAGCTTGCCCTGGGCAGCCCGCTGTTTGAACGCCATGCGCGCGGCCTGCTGCCCACGGCGGCGGGTCGGGCTTTTGCGCGGCATGGCTTGACGCTGCTGCAGACGCTGGAGCAGCTCGGTGGCGAAATTGCCGACCTGCGCCAGGGTATTGCCCGCCATGTTCGCCTGTGCGCCAGCACCGCGGCGATCAACCAGTTCCTGCCAACGCTGCTGGCGCAATATGCCAAACAGCAGCCCCAGGTGAGGGTGGACCTTGAAGAGCAGGTGTCGGACGCCGTGGTGACGTCTCTGCGCGAAGGCCGGGCCGACATCGGGGTGTTCGTCGAAGGGCCTGATGTGAGCGGCCTGGCGCCCCAGGTGTTCCGCCATGATGAATTGGTGTTGGTGTTGCCACGCGGCCATGCGCTCGCCAAGGGGCGCACGGCGCTGCCGTTTCTCGAGACGCTGGACGAAGACTGGATCAGTCTCAACACCGGGGCGGCCATGTTGCAAAAGCAGCAGCAGGCGGCGCTGGCAGCGGGCAAACCCCTGCGGCTGCGCATGCAGGTGCACAGCTTCGATGCGGTCTGCCACCTCGTGGCCTCGGGACTGGGCATTGCGATGCTGCCCAAGGCGGCGGCTCAGCCCATCATGCGTGCCATGGGACTGAGTTCGCGCCCGCTGGCCGATGCCTGGGCCCGGCGGCGTCTGTTGCTCGCGACAGGTACGGGCTTCAGTGCAGCCGACGTCGGCGTCGCGGGGCTGTTCGATTTTCTGCTGGCGTCTTCGCCAAATGCGAAGACTCGCCAACGCAAGTAGCAATGGACTCGGGCTGCCATCACAGGCAGACTCTGCGGCCATGGAGACACAACAAAACCCACCCTCTGCCCACACCTCTTCTGCCGGACCGCTGGCCGGCCTCAAGGTGCTGGAGCTGGGCCAGCTGATTGCGGGACCGTTCGCGGCCAAGACGCTGGCCGACTTTGGCGCCGACGTGGTCAAGATCGAGCCGCCCGGCACGGGCGACCCCTTGCGCAAATGGCGATTGCTCAAAGACGGCGTGTCGGTCTGGTGGCAGGTGCAGTCGCGCAACAAGCGCTCGATGGCACTGGATTTGCGGACGCAGGACGGGCAGGAGATCGTGCGCCAGCTGGCCGCAAAGGCCGACGTGCTGATCGAAAACTTCCGCCCCGGTGCGATGGAAGACTGGGGGCTGGGGCCGGATGCCCTGCTGGCACTCAACCCGCGCCTCATCATGTTGCGCATCAGCGGCTATGGTCAGACCGGGCCTTACCGTGACAAGCCGGGCTTTGGCGTGGTGGCCGAGGCCATGAGCGGCCTGCGCCACCTGACGGCCGAGCCAGGCCGCGTGCCGGTGCGTGTGGGCGTCTCGATTGGCGACACCCTGGCGGCCCTGCACGGCGTGATCGGCATTTTGCTGGCCATGCAGGAGCGTCAACGCTCGGGCCGGGGGCAAGTGATCGATGTGGCGCTGTATGAGGCCGTTTTCAACTGCATGGAAAGCCTGCTGCCCGAGTACAGCGCCTTTGGGGCCGTGCGCGGACCTGCGGGCAGCGCCTTGCCGGGCATTGCGCCGAGCAACGCCTACCGTTGCAAAGACGAGGGCTATGCCCTGATCGCCGGCAATGGCGACAGCATCTTCAAGCGCCTGATGGGCGCCATCGGGCGCGAGGACCTGGGCCAGGACCCGGCGCTGGCGGACAACGCCGGGCGGGTGGTGCGGGTCGAGGAGATCGACGCGGCCATCGGCCAGTGGACCGCCATGCGCACGGTGGACGAGGTGCTCATGGCGCTCGACAAGGTCTCGGTGCCGGCCGGGCGTATCTACACCGTGGCCGACATCGCCAGGGACCCGCATTACCAGGCGCGCGGCATGCTCGACACCGTGCACATGGACGACGGCACCGAGTTGGCCGTGCCCGGCATCGTGCCCAAGCTCTCGCGCACGCCGGGCAGCCACCGCCGCAATGCCCCGGCCATTGGGCAGGACACCGATGCCGTACTGCGCGACATGGGCCTGTCGACCGAACAAATTCAGGCCCTGCGCGACAAGGGCATCGTGGCCGGAGGGGCAACATGACACGCATTCATTTCAACGAAGTCGCCACGCGTGACGGTTTCCAGATCGAGCCGGCCTTCGTTCCGACCGACGTCAAGGTGGCGCTGGTGGATGAACTCAGCCAGTGCGGCTACGCCAAGATCGAGGTGACCTCGTTCACCTCGCCCAAGGCGATCCCGATGCTGCGCGATGCGGAAGAAGTCATGGGACGCATCCGCCGCGTGCCCGGGGTGGAGTACACGGTGCTGGTGCCCAATTTGCGTGGCGCAGAGCGTGCGCTGGAGTCGCGGGCCGATGAACTCAACCTCGTGATGTCGGTGTCCGAGACCCACAACCTGGCCAACCTGCGGATGCCGCGCAGCCACAGCTTCGAGGCACTCGGTGGCGTGATCCGGCATGTGAACGGTCATACCCCGATCAATGTCTCGCTTTCGTGCAGTTTCGGCTGTCCGATGGAGGGGGATGTGCCCTTGGCAGCGCTGCTGGCCTGGACGCAACGTTTTGCTGACTTGGGCGTGCGCGGCCTCACCCTCTGTGACACCACGGGCATGGCGCATCCGGCCCAGGTGCAGCAGGTGGCAGAAACATTGCAACAGCGGTTTCCCGCCCTGCAGCTCACCCTGCATTTCCACAATACGCGCGGCATGGGCTTGGCCAATGTGCTGGCGGCGGTGCAGGCCGGCATCACGCGCTTCGACGGCTCGCTGGGCGGGCTGGGTGGCTGCCCCTACGCGCCGGGCGCCAGCGGCAATATCTGCAGCGAGGACGCGATCCACATGCTGGCCGCCATGGGGTACGACACTGGCATCGACCTGCCGCGCCTGCTGACGCTGGCACGTGGCCTGCCGGACATCGTCGGTCATGAAGTGCCGGGTCAGGTGGCCAAAGCCGGCCGCATCAGCGACCTGCACCCCGCGCCTGATTTTGTGGCCGAACTGCGAGCACGTTTTGAAGGAGCTGCGCCTTGATCGACCATCTTGACCATCTGGTGCTGACCACGGCTGACGAGGCGGCCTGCGTTGACTTCTACACCCGCGTGCTGGGCATGCGGCTGGAGAGCTTTGTGGGTGGCACGCCGCCCGTGGCACGCAAGGCCTTTGTCTTCGGCCAGCAGAAGATCAACCTGCATGTGCGCGGCAAGGAGTTCGAGCCCAAGGCGCACCTGCCCGCACCGGGCGCGCTGGACCTGTGCTTTGTTGCGAGCATTCCGCTGGCGCAGGTGATGGATCGGCTTGCTGCCGCAAGCTGGTCAGTCATCGAAGGCCCGGTACAGCGCACCGGGGCACAAGGACCCATCCGCTCTGTCTATGTGCGCGATCCTGACCTGAACCTGATTGAAATTTCCGAACTGATCTGAAATCGGCCAGATCGTGTGGAGGCTCTTAGATGGGATCAGGCGGCAGGTGAGAACAGATCGACCCGGTCGGTGATGATGCCGTCAGTGCCCAGGTCAATCAGCCGCTGCGCGGCCCATTCGTCGTTCACCGTGTAGCTCAGGGTGCGCAGGCCGGCGCTGCGGGCCTGCGCAACGGTGGCGCTGTCCCAGAGGGCCTGGTTGCACACCACGGCCACGCAAGCCAATGACAGTGCTTTGTCAAGCCAGCCCGTCCACAGGGAGTCGAGCAACAGACCCCGTGGCAGGTCGGGGGCCGCCGTCTGCGCGCCTTCCAGGGCTTCCGGCTTGAAGGAGGTGAGCAGGGGCGGCACTGTGGCCTGCGCCCACAGCGTGGCCGCTTGACGGGCCACGACCTCACCCGTGTGGCGTTCTGTGCCGGGCGTGGGCTTGATCTCGATATTCAGCAGGTACCCGTTTCGCAGGCAGTAGCGGGCAACGGCTGCCAGCGTGGGCAGGGACTCACCCGCGTAGCTGCGTGAGTGCCAGCTGCCGGCATCGAGTTGCGAGAGCGCAGCCCAGTCGAGTTCGCCGGCAGTGCCACTGCCGCTGGTGGTGCGCTCCAGCGTGCTGTCATGCAGCAGAAAGGGCTCGCCATCGCGGGACAGTTTGACATCGCACTCGAACATGCGGTAGCCGTGACTGGCGCCCAGCCGGAAGGCCGCGAGCGTGTTTTCAGGGGCCAGCTTGCCAGCGCCTCGGTGCGCTACCCACCGGGGGTAGGGCCAGTGCGCCTGCTTGCCGCTCATGACGGAAGACGTTTTCCGGTGGCCGCATCGAACCAGTGCAACTGGTGCGGGCGCGGCGTCACATGAATGGTGCTGCCGAGGGTCGGCACGGCATGGGCCTCATCGGTGCGGATGATGACCATTTCGTCGCCGGCACCGTGCAGCCAGTGGCCATAGACCAGGCGCTCAGCCCCCAGCATCTCGACCGCTTCCACGCGAAGGCCCCAGCCTTCGGGCGTGATGTCCAGGTGTTCAGGGCGCACGCCCATGATGGTGCCGGGCTTGGCGTCGGGGGCATTCTTGAGCAGGTTCATCGGGGGGGAGCCGATGAAGCTGGCGACAAAGGTGGTGGCCGGGCGCGTGTAGACCTCCGCGGGCGTGCCGAACTGTTCCATCACACCGGCGTTCATCACGATCATGCGCTGCGCCAGCGTCATGGCCTCGACCTGGTCGTGCGTGACGAACAGCGAGGTGATGCCGAGCTCACGGTGCAGTTTTTGAATTTCGAGCCGTGTCTGGGCACGCAGTTTGGCGTCGAGGTTGGACAGCGGCTCGTCGAACAAAAACACCTGAGGCTGGCGAACGATGGCGCGACCCATGGCCACGCGCTGGCGTTGGCCACCGGACAGTTCACGCGGCTTGCGCTCCAGGTAGGGGGCGAGCTCGAGGATTTTGGCGGCCTTGTCCACCCGCGTACGGATATCGTCTTTCGACACCTTGGCGATTTTCAGGCCGTAGGCCATGTTGTCGAACACCGTCATGTGCGGGTACAGCGCGTAGTTCTGGAACACCATGGCGATGTCGCGCTCAGCGGGCTCCAGATCATTGACGACACGCTCTCCAATGAAAATCTCGCCACCGGAGATTTCTTCCAGGCCCGCGACCATGCGCAGCAGTGTGGATTTGCCGCAACCCGAGGGGCCCACGATGACGACAAACTCGCCATCGTTGATCCCGGCGTTGACGCCATGGATGACCTGGTTGGCGCTCTTGCCCTTGCCGTAGCGCTTGATGACGTCTTTGAGTTGAATGGAAGCCATGTATCTTCGTTCCTTGGAAGTGTTCAGGATGTCAGTGCAATCCTGCAGACACCACAGATTTCAATTATTTCTCGGTCTCCACCAGACCTTTGACAAACCAGCGCTGCATCAGCATCACGACCAGTGCCGGTGGAATCATGGCCAGCACGGCCGTGGCCATGACGATGTTCCAGTCGGTTGCGGCATCGCCACCGCTGATCATGCGCTTGATGCCAATGACAACCGGGTACATGGTTTCGTTGGTCGTGACGAGCAGGGGCCACAGATATTGATTCCAGCCATAGATGAACTGGATCACGAACAGCGCGGCAATGCTGGTGGTAGACAGGGGGACGAGCACATCCTTGAAGAAACGCATCGGGCCGGCGCCATCCATGCGGGCGGCCTCCACCAGCTCGTCCGGCACGGTGAGGAAGAACTGCCGGAACAGGAAAGTGGCCGTCGCCGAGGCAATCAATGGGATAGTGAGGCCGGCGTAGGTGTTCAGCATGCCCAGGTTGGCAACGACCGCATAGGTAGGGCCAATGCGCACCTCCACCGGCAGCATCAGGGTGACAAAGATGGCCCAGAAAAAAAACATCCGGAAGGGAAAACGGAAGTAGACGATCGCAAACGCCGAGAGCAGCGAGATCGCGATTTTCCCGATGGCGATCACCAGCGCGGTGATCATGCTGACCATCATCATCCGTCCGACGGGCGCGTTGGAGGCGCCACCCATGCCTGTGCCCTGCAAGGCGGCGGTGTAGTTCTCAATGAAGTGACTGCCTGGCAGCAGCGACATTGGCGCGTGCAGGATCTCGTCGGCCGTCTGGGTCGAGGCGACAAAGGTCACATAAAGTGGAAACGCCACCACCAACACACCGACGATCAGTACAAAGTGCGCAAGAACGCGCAGGTAAGGACTTCGCTCAACCATCTCAGTACTGCACTTTCTTTTCAACGAAGCGGAACTGGATGATGGTCAGCACAATCACGATCGCCATCAGCACCACGGACTGAGCCGCAGAACCGCCCAGGTCGAGGGCTTTGAAACCATCGTAGTAAACCTTGTAGACCAGGATCGCGGTTTCCTTGCCTGGGCCGCCTTCAGTGGCCGCGTCCACGATCGCGAAAGTATCGAAGAAGGCGTAGACGATATTGATGACAAACAGGAAGAATGTGGTGGGCGACAGGAGCGGAAACTGGATGCTCCAGAAGCGGTGCCAGGGACTGGCGCCGTCAATGGCAGCGGCTTCGACCAGCGATTTCGGAATGCTCTGCAGCCCGGCCACAAAAAACAGGAAGTTGTAGGAAATCTGTTTCCAGACGGCTGCGATGACGATCAGGGTCATCGCATGCGTTCCATTGAGCAGGTGGTTCCAGTCGATGCCGAGGCTTTGCAGCGCATACGAAATGATGCCGATGGACGGCGCGAACATGAACATCCACAGCACACCAGCGACGGCGGGTGCTACTGCATACGGCCAGATCAGCAGGGTGCGGTAGACCAGCGTACCTTTGACAACGCGGTCGGCAAATACGGCCAGCAACAGAGAAATGCCGATGCCCAGGCCCGCAACCATTACCGAGAAGACGGCCGTGGTCTTGAACGATTCAAGGTAGAGATCGTCCTTGACCAGTGTGACGAAGTTTTGCAAGCCCACCCACTCGGTGGAAAGCCCGAACGCATCGGACTGCTGAAAGGATTGCAGCAAGGCCTGCGCGGCAGGCCAGAAAAAGAAAATGCCGATCACCGCTACCTGAGGTGCCAACAGCACCCAGGGCAGCCAGGACGAGCGAAATACAACGCGTTTTTCAGAAGCCACAATGATTCATAGACAGGTTGAGCCTCGCCCATGAGATCGGGTGAGAGGCAGGTGCGGGATTATCCTGCACCTGCGGCATGCATTATCGCGAGTTGGCTTTCTCGAAACGCACCAGCTGCTCATTGCCCCGGCTGACGATGCTGTCCAGCGCTTCTTTCGCTGACTTCGTGCCAGCCCAGACCTGCTCGAGTTCTTCGTCCTCAATGGCGCGAATCTGGATGAAGTTGCCCAGGCGGATGCCGCGCGACTTGTCGGTGGTCTTGCGGATCATCTGGTTCACGGCAACATCGGTGCCCGGGTTTTGCTTGTAGAAGCCCGATTTCTCAGTCGCTGCGAACGAGGCCAGGGTGATCGGCAGGTAGCCGGTGCGCTGGTGGCTCTTTGACTGGATATCGGCATTGGTCAGGTAGTGGAAGAATTCGGCCACACCCTTGTATTCGGCGGGCTTCTTGCCACCCATGACCCACAGCGATGCGCCGCCGATGATGGTGTTTTG
Organism: Gammaproteobacteria bacterium; assembly: GCA_018815325.1. Taxonomy (GTDB): domain Bacteria; phylum Pseudomonadota; class Gammaproteobacteria; order Burkholderiales; family Burkholderiaceae_C; genus JAHIYE01. The sequence continues at coordinate 36,861 of JAHIYE010000005.1, forward strand.
CGGAGCGCCAGCGACATCTGGATAGTAAGGCAGCGGAGCGATGGCGAAATCAAACTTGGCGTTCTTCTTGATGGAGGCGTACGTCGATGAAGAGGCCGTTGCCATTGCGCACTCGCCAGAGTAGAAGGCCGCATCAGCCTTGTTGCCACGACCGCGGTAGACGAACAAGCCCTGCTTGGCCATGTTGGAGAGGTTTTCCACATGACGGACATGCAGGGGGCTGTTCACGACAAGGCGGGCGCTGGTGCCGCCAAAGCCGTTGTTCTGGGTGGCAAACAGGGTGTTGTGCCAGGTGGAGAAGCTCTCCAGCTGGGTCCAGCCCTGCCAGCTGGTGGTGAAGGGGCAGCTCACGCCAGAGGCCTTGAGTTGCGCTGCCGCGAGAACGAGCTCGGGCCAGGTGGCTGGCGGCTTGTTGGGATCCAGGCCCGCTTTGCGGAACAGGTCCTTGTTGTAGTTGAAGATGGTGGTGGAGCTGTTGAACGGGAAGCTCAGCATCTGGCCATTCGGCGCCGTGTAGTAGCCCACGACGGCCGGGATATAGGCTTTGGGGTCGAATTTGTAGCCCGCATCAGCCAGTACCTTGCCAACCGGCACCACAGCGCCCTTGGCCGCCATCATGGTGGCCGTGCCCACTTCAAAGACTTGCAGGATGTGAGGGGCATTGCCGGCACGGAATGCCGCAACGGCGGCAGGCATGGTTTCGTCGTAAGTGCCCTTGTAGGTGGGCACGATCTTGTATTCTTTCTGGCTGCTGTTGAAGCCATTGGCCAGATCCAGCACCCAGTCGTTCAGGCCACCGGTCATGGAGTGCCACCACTGGATTTCGGTTTGCGCCTGGACTGGCGCGACAAAGGCCGCTGCGAGTGCAGCGATGGTCAATTGCATTTTCATGGGGAATCCTTTTCCTGTTCTTGATGTGCGAAAGCCGTGAACATATCAGGCAAATATGACAGTTCGATTAAACAGGTATTACAGCTTTGTCCGCTACCGGGGTTTCCATTAGGTCAACGCGTGATTGCTGCGCTGCGATATTATCGACAGTCAGCCCGGTGTAGTGTTGTGGCTGGAACCCCGGAATCCCGATGAACGCCCCCTCCACGCTTGATCACCTGACCACCACGCTGGGCCCTGCTGCCCAGGTGAATGAACGCATTCGCGAAATCCCCTACAACTACACCTCGTTCTCCGATCGCGAGATCGTGATCCGCCTGCTCGGTGCCCGTGCCTGGGGTGTGCTGGAGCGCCTGCGCGATGAGCGCCATACCGGCCGCTCGGCGCGCATGCTGTATGAGGTTCTGGGGGACATTTGGGTGGTACAGCGTAACCCCTACCTGCAGGACGATCTGCTGGATAACCCCAAACGGCGCGTGCTGCTGGTTGACGCACTCAAGCACCGGCTGGGCGAAGTCGAGAAGCGGCGCACGCCGCAAGTCGATCCTGAGCGGGATGCACTGGTGGGCGAGCTGTTGCAGGATGCCACCCGGGCGGTGCAGGATTTCGATTCGGCTTTTGGCAGCATGGCCGATCTGCGACGCAGGACACAACGCCTGCTGTACCGCCTGACTGCGAAAGACAACGTCAAGTTTGACGGATTGAGTCGTGTCTCTCACGTGACAGATGCGACCGACTGGCGCGTCGAGTACCCGTTTGTGGTGCTCACCCCCGATACCGAGGCTGAGATGGCGCGCCTCGTCAAGGGCTGTATCGATCTGGGCCTGACCATCATCCCGCGTGGCGGCGGCACCGGTTATACCGGCGGTGCCGTGCCGCTGTCCTGGAGGAGCGCGGTCATCAATACCGAAAAGCTCGAGGCCATGACCGAGGTTGAAATGCGGGTGTTGCCCGGCATGCACGAGCCCGTGGCCACCATCTGGACCGAGGCGGGCGTGGTCACGCAACGCGTGGCCGATGCTGCAGAGCGCGGTGGTTATGTGTTTGCAGTGGACCCCACCTCGGCGGAAGCTTCCTGCGTGGGCGGCAACGTCGCCATGAATGCGGGTGGCAAGAAAGCCGTGCTGTGGGGTACGGCGCTGGACAACCTGGCCTCGTGGCGGATGGTGACACCCGATGCGGGATGGCTCGAGGTGGTTCGCTTGAACCACAACATGGGCAAGATCCATGATGCGGAGCTGGCCAGTTTCGAGCTCACCTATTTCAAGGCGGACGGCAAGACGCTGGTGCGTACCGAGCAGCTGGACATCCCCGGCAAGGCCTTCCGCAAGGAAGGCTTGGGCAAGGACGTGACTGACAAGTTCCTCAGCGGCCTGCCTGGCATCCAGAAAGAGGGGTGTGACGGCCTCATCACGAGTGCGCGCTGGGTCGTGCATCGCATGCCTGAACATGTGCGCACGGTCTGTCTCGAGTTTTTTGGTCACGCGCGCGATGCGGTGCCCAGCATCGTCGACATCAAGGAGTTCATGTTTGCCGAGCAGAAGCGCTCGGGTGTGTTGCTCGCAGGCTTGGAGCACCTGGATGACCGTTACTTGAAGGCGGTGGGCTACACCACCAAGTCCAAGCGGGGTGGCCTGCCCAAGATGGTACTGGTGGGCGACATCGCAGGTGACGATGCCGATGCGGTGGCGCGGGCTGCCTCCGAGGTAGTGCGGCTGGCCAATTCGCGCAGCGGCGAGGGCTTTGTGGCGGTCAGTGCGGAGGCCCGCAAGAAGTTCTGGCTTGACCGCAAGCGTACTGCTGCAATTTCCAAGCACACCAATGCCTTCAAGATCAATGAAGACGTGGTGATTCCGCTGCCGCGCATGGCAGAGTACACCGATGGCATCGAACGCATCAACATCGAGCTGAGCCTGCAGAACAAACTCAAGCTGTGCGGCGAACTGGAGGCCTATTTCAGCAAGGGCAACCTGCCGCTGGGCAAGCAGGGAGAAGCGAGTGAAATCCCTTCGGCCGAACTGCTGGAGGACCGCGTGGCCCAGGCCTTGGCCCTGATCGCCGAGGTGCGCACGCAATGGCGTGGCTGGCTCGATGGCGTGGACCCCCTGTTTCCCCAACTGCAGGATCACAGCTTGCGCGCGAGCTGGAAAACGCAGTTGCGGGCGCCGCTGAGGAATATTTTTTCGGGCGCCGCCTTCGAGGCCATCCTGCTCGAATGCAATGCCATCCATCAGCGCGTGCTCAAGGGCCGGGTCTGGGTGGCGCTTCACATGCATGCCGGCGACGGCAATGTGCACACCAACATTCCGGTCAACAGCGATGACTACGAGATGCTGCAGGCCGCACACCATTCGGTCAAACGCATCATGGCGCTGGCTCGCTCGCTCGATGGCGTGATCTCGGGCGAACACGGCATCGGTATCACCAAGCTGGAGTTTCTCAGCGACGAAGAGTTGCGTCCGTTTACCGAGTACAAGCACAAGGTGGATCCAGAGGGCCGCTTCAACAAGGGCAAGCTGCTGCGCGACGTGCAGTTGCCGGCAGATCTGACCAATGCCTACACGCCGAGCTTTGGCCTCATGGGGCACGAGTCGCTGATCATGCAGCAGTCCGATATTGGCGCCATTGCCGACAGCGTGAAGGATTGCCTGCGCTGCGGCAAGTGCAAGCCGGTTTGTGCCACCCATGTGCCACGCGCCAACCTGCTGTACAGCCCGCGCAACAAGATCCTGGCGACTTCGCTGCTGGTCGAGGCCTTTCTTTATGAAGAGCAGACGCGGCGCGGTGTGAGCATCAAACACTGGCAGGAATTCGAGGACGTGGCCGATCACTGCACCGTGTGCCACAAATGCCTCTCGCCTTGTCCGGTGAACATCGACTTTGGCGATGTCTCGATGAACATGCGCAACCTGCTGCGCAAGATGGGGCAGAAGTCCTTCAATCCCGGCAATGCCGCGGCCATGTTCTTCCTCAACGCGACAAGCCCCGAGACCATCAAGTTCATGCGCTCGGCCATGGTGGATGTGGGCTTCAAGGCGCAGCGTCTGGCCAATGACCTGCTGCGCACCTTTGCGAGGAAGCAGACGGCGAAACCGCCTGCGACCGTGGGCAAGTCGCCCATCAAGGAGCAGGTGATCCACTTCATCAACAAGAAGATGCCTGGTGGCCTGCCCAAGAAAACGGCGCGTGCCCTGCTGGACATCGAGGATGCCGATTACGTGCCCATCATCCGCAACCCCCAGGCCACGACGGCCGAGACGGAGGCGGTGTTCTATTTCCCCGGCTGTGGCTCGGAGCGCCTGTTCAGCCAGGTCGGTCTGGCCACGCAGGCCATGCTCTGGCATGCGGGTGTACAGACGGTGTTGCCCCCGGGCTACCTGTGTTGCGGTTATCCACAACGTGGCTCGGGCCAGTTCGACAAGGCCGAGAAGATCATCACCGACAACCGTGTGCTGTTCCACCGCGTGGCCAACACGCTGAACTACCTCGACATCAAGACTGTGGTGGTCAGTTGCGGCACCTGCTATGACCAGTTGCAGGGCTACGAGTTCGAGCAGATATTCCCCGGCAGCCGCATCATCGATATCCACGAATACCTGCTGGAAAAAGGCATCACCCTGAGTGGGCAGGGCGCGTATCTGTACCACGATCCTTGCCACAGCCCGATGAAGCTGCAGGAGCCGATGAAGACGGTCAAGGCCCTGATGGGCGACAAGGTGCTGGAGAGCAAGCGCTGCTGCGGTGAATCCGGCACGCTGGGCGTGAGCCGGCCCGACATTTCCACGCAAATCCGTTTCCGCAAGGAAGAGGAACTGCTCAAGGGGGAGGCCGAGCTGCGTGCCGCAGGCGAGCTGGGCCCCAGGGACAACCTCAAGATTCTCACGAGCTGCCCGAGCTGTCTGCAGGGCCTGAGCCGTTATGGCAACGACTTGCAGAACGGCTTGCTTGAGGCCGACTACATCGTGGTGGAAATGGCCCGGCAGATTCTTGGCGAGCAGTGGATGCCGCAGTATGTCGAGGCAGCGAATGCCGGCGGCATCGAACGCGTGCTGGTCTGAGCCATGGCACAGGCGGGCTGTACGCTGTGCGCAACCGAGGGCGGCATTCCTGTCTTTCGGTGCGCTCAGTTCCGGGTGATCCGGGCTGAGGAAGCCGGTTTTCCCGCTTTTTACCGCCTCATCTGGCATGCCCATGTGGCCGAATTCTCCGATCTGAGCCCGGCCGAGCGCAGCCTCTGCATGGAGGCGGTGGCCTGCCTTGAGATCGAGTTGCGCCGTGCGCTCCAGCCCACCAAGATCAACCTGGCGGCGCTGGGCAATATGGTGCCGCACCTGCACTGGCATGTGATTGCCCGGTTTGACTGGGACACGCATTTTCCTGCGCCGGTCTGGGCTCCTGCGGTGCGCGAGGCGGACGCCCCGGCACTCGCCGCCGTGACGCAGCAGCTGCTGGCGCTCGACGATGCCATCGTGCGCAGTCTGGCCGCCATGCCGAAGGCGATGTGATAAGTTTCAGGATTTTCAGCAGGTAAATTCTCATGGCAGGTTTGCAATCCGGCGCGCCGACGCCCCAGGCCCTGACAGTTCACGGACAGTCCCGTGTGCTGGAGGTGAGCTTTTCCGACGGGGCAACGTTCCGAATTCCCTTCGAGCTGATGCGGGTGTACTCGCCTTCGGCCGAGGTGCAGGGGCACGGTCCAGGGCAGGAGGTTCTGCAAACCGGCAAGCGCGAAGTAGAGCTGTCGGCGCTGCAGCCAGTGGGTAACTACGCGGTGCAGCCTACGTTTTCAGATGGCCATGACAGTGGCATCTTTTCCTGGGATTACCTGTATTTTCTTGGCTCACAATCAGAAAAACTGTGGGAAGACTACTTTGCCCGGCTCAAGGCGGCAGGCGTCGAGCGTGATGCACTGATGCCTGAAAAGGCGGGGCAGGGATGTGCCAGTCACTGAGTCTTCGGTGCTTCTGATTTGATAGCTAACTAATTAATATTGATAAGGGCTAGAAGCCGATTTTCATCATAATCACGACAAATTCCCCCGGTGGATGCAGGGGTTGCGGGTGAGACTGACGGAATAAGGCCTAGCATTGCATGCATGAACACCACCCATTTCGGATTTGAATCTGTCGACGAGGCGGACAAGTCCCGTCGTGTTCGCGGTGTGTTCGACTCGGTCGCCTCCCGCTACGACATCATGAACGACCTGATGTCCATGGGACTGCACCGTGCCTGGAAGGCCTATACGGTGATGGTGGCCAATCTGAAGGAAGGTGACCAGGCGCTTGATATTGCGGGTGGCACGGGGGATCTGGCGCTGGCCTTTGCCAAACAGGTAGGCAAGACGGGTCGGGTGGTGCACACCGATATCAATGAGGCCATGTTGCGTACCGGACGTGACCGCCTGCTGGATGCCGGCGTGGTGCTGCCCACAACCGTATGTGATGCCGAAAAATTACCCTTTGCGAGCAACCATTTCGATCTGGTGAGCGTGGCTTTTGGCTTGCGCAACATGACGCACAAGGACAAGGCGCTGGCGGAGATGAACCGCGTGCTCAAACCCGGGGGCAAGCTGCTGGTGCTGGAGTTCTCGAAAGTCGCGCCGCCGCTGGAAAAGGTTTACGACTGGTATTCATTCAAGGTGCTGCCCAAGCTGGGTCAGCTGGTGGCCAAGGACGCGGCCAGCTACAAGTACCTTGCCGAGTCAATCCGCATGCATCCTGGCCAGGAAGAGCTAAAGGCCCTGATGGGAGAAGCGGGTTTCGGTCATGTGGACTATCACAACCTCGCTGGCGGGATTGTGGCATTGCATGTTGGAATCAAGTGCTGAGACAAAGACAAAAGATTTGTCGCTGGCTTATTTGGGATTCGATTGAATGGAGATGACATGAAATTTTGGACATTGGCGTTGACCCTGGTTCTGACTCTGGGCAGCCTGAATGCGGAAGCGGCCAGGCGCTTGGGCGGCGGCTTATCCTTCGGCAAGCAGTCGAGCAACGTCACGAAGCGCCAGGCAGCACCCGCAACCCCGGCTGCACCAGCGCAAAACACCGCTACAGCAGCGCCCAAGCCTGCGCCAGCCGCTGCACCTGCTGCTGCGCCCAGGAAACCCTGGGGAGCCATGCTGGGCGGACTGGCTGCGGGCCTGGGCCTGGCCTGGCTGGCCAGTTCGCTGGGCATGGGAGAAGCTTTTGGTCAATTCATTCTGATTGCACTCATGGTGCTGGTCGTCATGCTGGTCATTGGCTGGGTGATGCGCAACCGTCGTCCGCCTGCCTCGCGACAAGGCGGTGCTTATGCCTTCCAGGGCGCTGGCGGCATGCCGGCGACTGCAGCCGACTCCTACCGCCCGGAGAATGTCGGCAATGATGCGTCGGCACGCCCGTTCGAACGCAACAGCATGCTGTTTGACCCAGCCAGCAACGCTTCATCCGGTTCGATGATCGGCTCCCGTCTGGAGGGGGCTCAGAACTGGGGTGTGCCCGCCGGTTTCGATGCGACTGGTTTTCTGCAGGCAGCCAAGGCGAATTTTGTGACCTTGCAGGAAGCCTGGGACAAATCCAACATTCCTGTGCTGCGCTCAATGATGACCGACGAGATGCTCGAAGAAATCCAGGCCCAGCTGGCCGAGCGTGAGTCCCACACGGGGGGCGGTATTCCCAACAGCACCGATGTGGTGATGATTGAAGCCCAGTTGCTCGGTATCGAGGAACTGGCGGACGATTACATGGCGAGCGTGGAGTTCTCCGGCATGATCCGTGAGCAGCCTTCCGCAGGTCCGAGCCCGTTCCGTGAAGTCTGGAACATGACCAAGCCCAAGAGCGGAAGCCGGGGCTGGCTGGTCGCCGGCGTGCAGGCACTGCAATAGGCAGGTGACGGGCTTGCCCCGTTTTCAGGGAATAATCGGGGACTATGGCAACACAGTCCCCGTTTTCTTTGCTGGAAGACTTTTTCCGGAATTTCGATACCAGGCTTCAACCCCCCGCGTGGATCGTGGACGAGCTGCAGCGGCGTATCGTGCTGCTCCTCAACCACGTGCTGATGCAGGAAAAAGAAGCCATGAGCCGGCTTACACGACAAAAGGGCCGGGTGATTCTGTTTCACTGGCGCAGCATCACGCTCAAACTGGTTGCAACCCCAGCCGGCTTGCTCGACCGTGCCGAGTCTTCATCCGTGCCCGATCTGACGCTGTCGCTGACCGACACCTCTCCGCTGGCGATTGCCAACAGCTTGTTGAGAGGTGACAAGCCTGCGGTGCGCATTGAAGGTGATGTGCAACTGGCAGCAGAGGTCAATTGGCTGGCAGACCATGTACGCTGGGACCTTGAGGAAGACCTGGCCCGCATCGTGGGGGATGCGCCGGCACATGCGCTGGGCGAAGCAACGCGCCGCTCTTTGCAGGCTCTGCGAGAGTTCATAGGCTCCCGGCAGCCTGCGACACCTGCCGGACCCTCCGCATGACACGACTTTTCCGAGGGGTGTTCATCGTCTGGACCGCGCTGCGTTTCGGGCTGGATGAGCTGGTGCTGACCAGCTTCCAGAGGCCCTGGCTGCGGGTGATTGCACGCATCGTCTCGATCGGGCGCAACCTGAACGCGCCGCGCGGTCAGCGCCTGCGCGAGGCGCTGGAGCGGCTGGGGCCGATCTTCGTCAAATTGGGTCAGGTGCTGTCCACCCGGCGCGACCTCATGCCCATGGATATCGCGGACGAACTCGCGCGACTGCAGGACCGCGTGCCGCCCTTCAGTCCTGACATCGCCATCGCCACCATTGAGCGTTCCTTTCGCAAGCCGCTGGACCAGATATTCGCCTCATTCGAGCGCGAGCCCGTGGCCAGCGCCTCGATCGCCCAGGTGCATTTCGCGACGCTCAAGGACCGCCATGGGCGGCTGCGCGATGTGGCTGTCAAGGTCCTGCGTCCTGGCATGTTGCCTGCGATTGAAAAGGACCTGAGCCTCATGCGCATGATGGCGGGCTGGATCGAAAGCCTGTCGGCTGACGGCAAGCGACTCAAGCCGCGCGAGGTGGTGGGTGAATTCGATAAATATCTGCACGATGAGCTGGACCTCGTGCGGGAGGCCGCCAGTGCCGCGCAACTGCGCCGCAACATGGAGGGGCTGGACCTCGTGCTGATCCCCGAAATGATCTGGGACTACTGCATGCCCGATGTCATCGTGATGGAGCGCATGCGCGGCATCCCCATCAGCCAGACCGCGCGGCTGCGCCAGGCCGGGGTCGATATCCCCAAGCTCGCGCGGGATGGCGTGACGCTGTTCTTCACGCAGGTGTTCCGGGATGGTTTTTTCCATGCCGACATGCATCCGGGCAATATCCAGGTCAGTATCGAGCCGGCCACATTCGGGCGCTATATCTCGCTGGACTTCGGTATCGTCGGCACACTGACCGAGTTCGACAAGGAGTACCTGGCGCAGAACTTCACGGCTTTTTTCCGGCGCGACTACAAGCGCGTGGCCGAGTTGCACATCGAGTCTGGCTGGGTGCCCGCCGGCACGCGTGTGGATGAACTGGAGAGTGCCATTCGCTCGGTCTGCGAGCCCTATTTTGACCGGCCGCTCAAGGAGATCTCGCTGGGCATGGTGCTGATGCGCCTGTTTCAGACTTCGCGCCGTTTCCATGTCGAAATCCAGCCGCAACTGGTGCTGCTGCAAAAAACCCTGCTCAACATCGAAGGCCTGGGACGAGACCTCGACCCAGAGCTCGATCTCTGGCACACGGCCAAGCCCTTCCTCGAGAAATGGATGCTGGAGCAGATTGGCCCCAAAAAACTGATCGAGCAGCTCAAGGATCAGGCGCCGCGCTATGCCAAACTCCTGCCCGAGCTGCCGCGCCTGCTGCATGACTACCTGCAGCACCGGCCCGCAGACATCAAACGGGAGTTGACCGAGTTGCTGGCCGAGCAGCGCCGCACCAACAAATTGCTGCAGGCCCTGCTATATGGCGCCCTGGGCTTTGTGTTGGGCCTGATCGTGGTACAGATTTTGCTGCGTGTGCAGCTGTCATCCATTTGATCCATTTGAATATCTGGATAATGCCGTCTTTTTGATGTGAGGAGCGTGCCATGCTGCTGACCCTGGTCATTGCCTATCTGTTAGTCACCATCGCGATTGGCCTGTATGCGGCCAAACGGGTCAAGACCACGACAGACTATGCAGTGGCTGGTCGCCGCCTGCCGCTGGTCATGATTGTGACCACCACGTTTGCCACCTGGTTCGGCTCGGAGACGGTGCTGGGCATTCCTGCCAAGTTCATCGAGTCCGGTCTCAATGGGGTGGTCGAGGACCCGTTCGGCGCCGGCACCTGCCTGATCCTGGTGGGGCTGTTTTTTGCCGGCAAGCTCTACCGCATGACGCTGCTGACCATCAGCGACTACTACCGCGAGCGCTATGGCCGTTCGGTCGAGGTGATTTGCTCCTTCATCATCATGCTGAGCTACCTGGGCTGGGTGTCGGCTCAGGTCACGGCGCTGGGCCTGGTCTTCAATGTCCTGTCGGGCGGCGTCATCACGGTGACACTGGGCATGGTCATTGGCGTGGTGTCGATCCTGGCCTATACGCTGTTTGGCGGCATGTGGTCGGTGGCGGTGACCGATTTCATCCAGATGATCATCCTGGTCGTGGGCCTGGCGGTGCTGGCTGTCTTTGCGGGGCAACAGGCGGGCGGCGCGGACAAGGTGATCTCACTGGTGGTGAGCAAGGACCTGTTCCGCTTCTGGCCCGAGCCTAACTTCAAGGACATGCTGTTTTTCTTTGCCGCCGCTATCACCCTCATGCTGGGTTCGATCCCGCAGCAGGACGTGTTCCAGCGCGTGATGTCGGCCAACAGTCCCTCAGCCGCGACCAAGGGGCCCGTCATAGGTGGGGTGTTCTACATCCTGTTCGCCTTTGTGCCGATGTTCCTGGTCGCCAGCGCCCTGATCATCATGCCCGAGCAGACGGCCCAGTTGCTCAAGGAAGACCCCCAGAAAATACTGCCCACACTGGTGCTGGAGCGCATGCCATTTGTGATGCAGGTGCTGTTTTTTGGCGCCTTGCTGTCGGCGATCAAGTCCACGGCTTCGGCCACCCTGCTGGCGCCGAGCGTCACCTTTGTCGAGAACATCTGGCGCCAGTTCACGCCCCGTTTGGGTGACAAGCAGGAACTGCGCACCATGCGCCTGACCGTGCTGATATTCGGTGCCTTTGTGCTGCTTTATGCGATCAAGATGGAGGGCACACCCATCTATGAAATGGTCTCCGGCGCCTACCAGGTCACGCTGGTAGGGTCCTTCATTCCATTGGCATTTGGCCTGTACTGGAAAAAAGCCACCACCCAGGGAGCCCTGTTTTCCATTGTGCTGGGGTTGCTGGCCTGGGTGCTGTTCCTGGCAACGCCGGCCGGGGAGGAGTTCCCGGCCCAGCTGGCGGGCATTTTGGCGGCATTGGTGGGCATGCTGATAGGCTCGCTGGGGCCGCAGGCGCTCAAAAACACCCATGGAGCGCACCGCAAGCTCCCCGGCACCCACTGATTTCCGGCTTGCCGTTGCCGGTTTGAACCAAAGCCCCTTGCCTGGGGCTTTGTTTTTGGGCCTCCGCCTATAATTGAAGGCTTTGTAACCCCCAACCGGTCTATCACGCCATGCCAATCTACGCCTATAAATGCGAGTCCTGCGGACACAGCAAGGACGTATTGCAAAAGATATCCGATGCGCCCTTGACGGACTGTCCGGCCTGCGGTGCGCCTGCTTTCAAAAAGCAGCTGACCGCTGCGGGCTTCCAGCTCAAGGGTTCTGGCTGGTATGTCACGGATTTCCGCGGGGGTGACAAGGGTGCACCGGCGACGGGCACCGCAGTGCCTGCCGGCGAGAGCAAGGCTGCTGAAACAGCGCCGGCCAAATCCGAGCCTGCTGCTGCCCCGGCTGCGACGACGACAGGCACCACGGGATCGACCACCTGATGAATCCTCGCATGGCTTCTTTACGCAAATGGCTGTTCGCCGGCTTGCTGGTTCTGGTGCCCCTCATCATCACCCTGTGGGTGCTGGAATGGGTGGTCTCGACACTGGACCAGACCCTGCAAATCCTGCCCACGTCCTGGCAGCCAGACCAGCTCTTCGGCATCCACATCCCCGGGCTGGGCGTGATCTTTGCGTTGGTGGTCGTGCTGACGATTGGCGCACTGGCCTCCAATTTTGTTGGCAACAAGCTGGTCGACTGGTGGCATGCGCTGCTGCATCGCATCCCGGTGGTGCGCTCGATCTACTCTGGTGTCAAGCAGGTCTCCGACACGCTTTTTTCTGAAAAAGGCAATGCCTTTCACAAGGCCTTGCTGGTGCAATGGCCGCACGATGGCATGTGGACGATTGCATTTCTGACCGGTTCGCCGACAGGTGATCTGGCCAGCAAGCTTGATGGTGAGCATGTGAGCGTGTACGTGCCCACCACCCCCAATCCGACGGGTGGCTACTTTGTGCTGCTCAAGAAGAGCGACTGCGTCGAGCTCGACATGAGTGTTGATGAAGCGCTCACCTATGTGATTTCCATGGGCGTGATCGCGCCCGGCGGGGCAAAACCCAGTCCCTGAATCCAGCGCGTCCCTGTGGCGCGCTTTCCATCCGCTGAAAGAGATATTGATATGGCTATGCGTTCCCACTATTGCGGTCTGGTCACCGAGGCCCTCATGGGCCAAACCGTCACGCTGTGCGGCTGGGTCAATCGTCGCCGAGATCATGGTGGTGTGATCTTCGTCGACCTGCGTGACCGTGAGGGTTATGTGCAGGTGGTGTGCGACCCGGATCGGGCCGACATGTTCGCTGCCGCCGAAGGCCTGCGCAACGAGTTTTGCATCCAGGTCAAGGGACTGGTGCGCGCACGTCCTGAGGGTACCGTCAACGACAGCCTCAAGAGCGGCAAGATCGAAGTGCTGTGCCATGAGCTCACCGTACTCAACCCGTCGGTGACGCCTCCGTTCCAGCTGGATGACGACAACCTCTCCGAGACCACGCGACTGACGCACCGTGTGCTGGATCTGCGTCGCCCCTACATGCAGAACAACCTGATGCTGCGCTACAAGGTGGCGATGGAGGTGCGCAAGTTTCTGGATGCCAATGGCTTCATCGACATTGAGACCCCCATGCTCACCAAGAGCACGCCCGAAGGTGCGCGCGACTACCTGGTGCCCAGTCGCGTACATGATGGCCAGTTCTTCGCGTTGCCGCAAAGTCCGCAACTGTTCAAGCAGTTGCTGATGGTGGCGGGCTATGACCGCTACTACCAGATCACCAAGTGCTTCCGCGACGAAGACCTGCGTGCCGATCGCCAGCCCGAATTCACCCAGATCGATATCGAGACTTCGTTCCTGACCGAACAGGACATCCGCGACATGTTCCAGGGCATGATCACGACCGTCTTCAAGACCACCCTGAACGTGGATCTGGGCGAGTTCCCCGTCATGGCCTATGCCGAGGCCATGCACCGCTTTGGCTCGGACAAGCCAGACCTGCGCGTCAAGCTGGAGTTCACCGAACTGACCGATGTGATGGGCGATGTCGACTTCAAGGTGTTCTCAACGCCAGCCACCATGAAAGATGGCCGTGTTGTGGCCCTGTGTGTTCCCGGTGGAAGCGAGATGAGCCGGGGCGAGATTGACGGCTACACCGAGTTCGTCAAGATCTACGGTGCCAAGGGCCTGGCCTGGATCAAGGTCAATGAAGTGGTCAAGGGGCGCGAGGGCCTGCAGTCGCCCATCGTGAAAAACCTGCACGACGCTGCCATCGCCGAGATCCTCAAGCGAACCGGTGCCAAGGATGGCGATCTGATCTTCTTTGGCGCGGACAAGACCAAGGTGGTGAACGACGCCATCGGTGCGCTGCGGATCAAGATTGGGCACAGCGAGTTCGGCAAGAAGAGCGGCTTGTTCGAGAAGGGCTGGCGCCCGATGTGGGTGGTCGACTTCCCGATGTTCGAGTTTGATGAGGAAGCCCAGCGCTACACCGCCGTGCACCACCCCTTCACGGCACCGAAAGACGGCCATGAGGACTGGATGGTGACCGCGCCCGAGAAGTGCATCGCCAAAGGCTACGACATGGTGCTCAACGGCTGGGAAATCGGTGGAGGCTCGGTTCGTATCCACCGTGCTGACGTGCAGCAGAAGGTGTTCGATGCCCTGAAGATCACGCCCGAGGAAGCGCAACTCAAGTTCGGCTTCCTGCTAGACGCCCTGCAGTACGGTGCGCCGCCTCATGGTGGCCTGGCCTTTGGCCTGGATCGCATTGTCACGCTCATGACGGGTGCGGAATCGATCCGCGATGTGATCGCCTTCCCCAAGACCCAGCGCGCCCAGTGCCTGCTGACTCAGGCACCCTCTGTCGTGGATGACAAGCAACTGCGTGAACTGCACATCAAGCTGCGTAATCCACCTGTGAGCGCTTGAGTGCCCAGCTTGGTTTAAGGCAGAATGAAAGGGCGCTGGTTCAGCGCCCTTTTTTCATGCATACAGGTTTCAAAATCCCCGAGTCCGTGTTGGTGGTCATCCATACCCCCGCACTGGAAGTCCTGTTGATCAAACGTGCCGATGCACCGGACTTCTGGCAATCCGTGACAGGCAGCAAGGACCATCCCGGCGAGGATTTCAGGGAAACGGCCGTGCGCGAGGTGTTCGAGGAGACCGGCATCCATTGTGCGAGTGACACGGCCCTGGCGACGGGGCTGCAGGACTGGCAGCTTGAAAACGTCTATGAGATCTATCCGGGTTGGCGGCACCGCTACGCGCCAGAGGTGGTGCGCAATACCGAGCATCTGTTCGGGCTCCGGGTGCCGGTGGGCACGCCGGTGGTACTGAATCCTCGTGAGCACACCGATTTCCGCTGGCTGCCCTGGCGCGAGGCCGCCGAGGCCTGCTACTCACCGTCGAACGCGGAAGCCTGCCTGATGCTGCCCAGAATGACGGAAGCGGGGTTGATGGCATGAGCTTGCTTCGCGTGGCCACCTACAACATCCACAAGGGGGTGCAGGGCATGGGCAGCGCACGCCGCCTGGAGATTCATAATCTGGGCCATGCGGTCGAGCAGCTTGATGCCGACATTGTGTGCCTGCAGGAGGTCCGCAAGGTGCACCGGCGTGAAGAGCAACACTTCAGTCGCTGGCCTGATATGCCACAGGCCGAGTTTCTGGCGCCCGAAGGCTATACCTCGGTCTACCGGACCAATGCCTACACGCGCCATGGCGAGCATGGCAACGCCTTGCTGTCACGCTGGCCGGTGATTACCTACCAGCATGAGGATATGTCGGACCACCGTTTCGAGCAGCGTGGCCTGCTGCATGTGGAGGTGCTGGTGCGAGGCTTTCCCGTCCACGTGGTGGTGGTGCACTTCGGCCTGATACCCGCGAGCCGGGTGCGTCAGGTCAAGCAACTGCAACAGTTTATTGCACGTGAAATCCCTGCCCATGCCCCGCTGCTGGTGGCTGGTGACTTCAACGATTGGGGCACGACGATGTCGCGGCACCTGCAGACCATCGGCTTGACATCGATGCAAAACGACAAGAACCGCCAGGCGACCTATCCCTCGCGCTTCCCGATGGTGCAGCTTGACCATGTGTATTCCCGGGGCCTGACGCCGCAGAACATGCACGTACCACGCGGCCGGATCTGGTGGCGTATGTCAGACCACTTGCCGCTGCTTGCCGAGTTCAAGGTGCCCTGAGCCATGCCGCGGCTTCAGCCCGGACACCAGGTGACCTTATTGCAGGGCGGTCAGGAGTTTTTTCCTGCGCTCGTGCAAGCCATCGACCAGGGGGTGCATGAAGTCAGGCTGGAAACCTATATTTTCGAATTCGATGCCTCGGGCCAGCAGGTGGCCGATGCGCTGCTACGGGCGGCAGGGCGGGGGCTCGATGTCTACCTGGTGATGGATGGCGCGGGCACGTCCACCATCCCGACGGACTGGGCTGCACGGTTCGATGCGGCGGGCGTGCGGTGGCATATTTTTTCTCCTTTGGGAAGGCTGAGTTTTCTGTATCTGAGCAGTTGGCGTCGCATGCACCGCAAGCTGTGCGTGGTGGATGGCCGTGTGGCTTTTTGCGGCGGCATCAATGTGCTCGATGATTTCCAGGACCCCAATCACGGGACTTTGAGCGAGCCACGATTTGATTTCGCCGTGCGTATGAGCGGCCCGCTCGTGCAGTCCGTCTATGAGGTGATGGTGCAGTTCTGGTGGCGTCAGCAAATCGCGCAAGGTACTCGGAAAATGAACTTCAAGGCTGCCTGGCGTGCTTTGCGCAAGGCTGTGCGCCTGAAGCTGAAGAAGGGGGGCATGGAAGAGCCGCCCTCGATGCGGGGTACTGGGCGACAGGATGGGGCGCCTGGGCGCGGCGCCAAGGCGGCTTTGCTGCTGCGTGACAATGTGCTGCACCGCAGCCGGATCGAGCGGGCCTACCTCAAGGCGATTGGTGAGGCGCGTCACGACATCATCATTGCCAACGCCTATTTTCTGCCGGGCCGCAAATTGCGTCGGGCGCTGATCCATGCCGCTGCGCGCGGCATTCAGGTGCGCCTGCTCTTGCAGGGGCGCTATGAGTACTTCATGCCTTATCATGCCGCGCGGCCGGTGTACGGCGTGCTGCTGGCGGCTGGCGTGGAAATTTACGAATATGCCCCCAGCTTTCTGCATGCCAAGGTGGCCGTGATCGACAGCCAGTGGGCTACAGTGGGCTCATCCAATCTGGACCCCTTGAGCCTGTTGCTGGCGCGTGAGGCCAATGTGGTGGTCAATGATGCGGCGTTTGCGCAGGCTTTGCGCCTGCGCTTGGTCCGCGCCATGGAGTTTGAAGGGCGGCGCGTGGATCCGGCAAGTTGCGCCAACCGTCCCTGGCGGCAGCGTCTGCTGGACAGGGCCGCCTTTGGCCTGATGCGCCTGGCCCTGTTTCTGATCGGCAAGCGCTATTGAATTCATAGCTTCTGAAGCCCGTGTCGAAAGGGGAAAGGCCCAATAACCCTATATGTCAATCGCTGGTAACATTCTTCCATGCTCAAGAAGACCGAAAGCACCATGAACCCGAACGATGCTGATGAAGGCACACCTGTTTCCGTGAAGATTCGGGAGCGGCTGGTGGCCGCGCGCAAGCGCTTCAATGCGAATGACAATATCGCGAACTTCATTGAACCTGGCGAACTGGAAAAACTGCTCGACGAGGTGGAAGAAAAGATGAAGGGCGTGCTCGACAGCCTCGTGATCGACACGGTGCGCGACCACAATACCGACAACACGGCGCGGCGAGTGGCGAAGATGTATGTGAACGAGGTATTTCGTGGCCGCTATGTCGAAGTGCCCCGTATCACCGAGTTTCCCAACGCCGAACACCTCAACGAGTTGATGATCGTGGGCCCGATCACGGTGCGAAGTGCCTGCTCACACCATTTCTGTCCGGTCATCGGAAAAATCTGGATCGGCGTGATGCCCAACGAACACACGAACGTGATCGGCCTGTCCAAATACGCCCGCCTGGCTGAATGGGTCATGGGTCGGCCCCAGATCCAGGAGGAGGCGGTAGTGCAACTGGCCGACCTGATCCAGGAGAAGACCCAGCCCGATGGCCTGGCCATTGTCATGGAGGCCAGCCATTACTGCATGGCCTGGCGCGGTGTGAAGGACATGGACAGCAAGATGATCAACTCGGTCATGCGCGGCGTGTTCCTCAAGGACCCCAATCTGCGCCGTGAATTTTTGTCACTGATTCCCAGGAAGGGCTAGCATGAAGCATTACCATTCCGCCGTGATGCGTGTCGGTCCGTTTTCCCTTTTGGAGGCTTGAGATGCTGGTACGTTTGCTCTATGCCAGCCGGGCTGTTGACGCCACGCCCAGTGCGATCGAAGACATCCTGGCCCACTCGCGCCAATACAACCCCGGCTCCGGTATTACCGGGATACTTTGCTATGGAGGGGGCATTTTCCTGCAGGCCATCGAGGGTGGGCGTGTGGCCATCAGTGAGCTCTATGCACACATCCAGCGCGACCCTCGTCACAAGGACGTGGTGCTGTTGCAGTACGAGGAAATTTCAGAGCGTCGCTTTGGCGGCTGGACCATGGGACAGGTGAACCTCGCCAAGATCAATGCCAGCACGGTGCTGAAATATTCCGAAAAACCCGAACTCGATCCTTACGCCGTGTCGGGAGCGATCTCGATGGCCTTGCTCGAAGAGCTCATGGCCACGGCCTGCATCATCGGACGTGCCTGAGAGCACGGTCTAGCCCGTGGTGCCGGGCAAGACCGGCTTCTGCCACCGTAGCTGTCAACGTGAACGCGCCCATGCCCGAGCCACTGCTTATCGGCTGTGATTTTTCCAGTCGTCCGTCCTCCAAAAAACCGATTGTTCTTGCCCTGGGTGCGCACCTGGGTGGCCGTGTGGTGCTCAGCAGCTTGCAGCGGATCGACTCCATGGAGGGGTTTCGCACGTGGTTGAATCAGCCAGGAGACTGGGTCGGCGCCTTCGACCTGCCGTTTGGCCTGCCGCGGGAACTGGTCGAGCAGCTGGGCTGGCCTGCGCGCTGGGAAGACTGCATCCGGCATTACGCCAGCCTGTCACGTGAAGAGATCCGGCTGACGTTCAAGGCCTTTTGTGATGCCCGTCCCGTCGGCGGCAAGTTTGCCCACCGTGCCACTGACCGGCCAGCGGGCTCCAGCCCTTCCATGAAGTGGGTCAACCCCCCCGTGGCCTACATGCTGCATGTGGGTGTGCCGTGCCTGCTGGAGACCGGCGTGCACCTGCCGGGCTTGCATGCGGGGGACCAGCGCCGGGTGGCACTGGAAGGCTATCCTGGTTTGCTGGCACGGGAAATATTGGGGCAACGAAGCTATAAATCCGATGACAAGGCCCGCCAGACGCCGGAGCGGCTGATTGCACGCAAGGACTTGCTGACCGCGCTGGAGCATGGCCAAACCCGGCTGGCTCAACGCATCAAACTCAGCCATGCGCAACGCGATGCGCTGGTGGATGATGCCAGCGGGGACTCGCTGGATGCCGTGCTGTGCCTGTTGCAGGCGGCCTGGGCAGCACAGCAGGGTGCACCACGGTATGGCTTGCCCAGGAAATTCGATGCGCTTGAGGGCTGGATTGTGACGGCCTGAGCGTCAGCCAGCAGGCGGCTATTTGGCCTTGGGGATGACGGTTTCCTCAAGCTTCATGGCCAGCTGGCTGATGGCCAGTGCCGCGGGGCAGCCTGGCGTGGTTTGCAGCAACAGTTGACGGCGCATCACGGCCTGACGAACCGAAGGGTCTGCCGGGATATCCGCCAGATGGATCAGGCGTACCTTGTCAGTCGTGACAAAGCGGTCCAGCACCTGCTGCAGCTGGACCGTGATGGCGCGGCCATCACCCAGGCGGGCGGTCTGGTTGATCACCATGCGGATGGTGTTGCGTTTTTGCTGGCCGACCAGTACCTTGATGGTGGCATAGGCATCGGTGAGCGAGGTGGGTTCGGGCGTGGCCACCACCAGCACTTCCGAGGCCAGTGACACGGCAAACAGCACCACATCCGAGATGCCTGCGCCGGTATCGAGCAGCACCACGTCGTAGCGGGGCACCAGTTCGTTCATGATGGCGAGGAAGTCCTCGCGTACCTTGGGCGTCAGGCGCGAGTACTCCACCATGCCCGAGCCTGCGAGCAGCACGGAGAAGCCGCCTGGCGCTTTCACGATCGCTTCTTCCAGCCTGGCCTTGCCGGTAAACACATCGTGCAGGGTGATCTTGGGGTAGAGGTTTAGCACCACGTCGAGATTGGCGAGCCCGAGGTCGGCGTCGAGCACGAGCACGCGCTGACCTCGTTTGGCCAGTGCTGCCGCCAGATTGGCAGACACAAAGGTCTTGCCGACCCCGCCCTTGCCGCTGGTGATGGCCAGTACCTTGCCCATGGGTTTGAGGGGCAGGGTGCTCGGTGTGGCTGTGGTCCCTGTCTTCACTTCATTGTTCATCGGTTCACCTGGCCCTCTGGGGCGACAGTGCTGTCACCCGTACTGCTTTCGATCCATGCTGGCTCTCCAATCGAGAGGTGGCCAAACAAGAGGTTTTTTTCTTCAGCGCTGACGGCGATGACGGGTTGCGGGTCGATGCGGACCAGATTGCGGCCTTCGGTTTTTGCGCGGTAGAGTTCGACATCCGCCCGCTCGGTCCACAGGGCGGTTGTCGAGCGCACCCATTCCGGCGCGTAGGCGCCGCCAATGCTCACAGTGAGCTGGATCTTGAGCACGGGGCTGACGGCGATGCTGAGGGCTTGGATGGTCTGGCGGATCCGTTCGGCCACCGTCTCACCGTAGGTTGATGAGCAGCTTGGCAGCAGGATGGCGAACTCTTCACCCCCATAGCGGGCCACTGTGTCCATGGGGCGCACGCATGCCCCCAGGCTGCGCGAGACAGCCTGGATAACCATGTCGCCTGCCATGTGGCCATGGCTATCGTTGATTTTCTTGAAGTGATCAATGTCGATCATCAGCAACAATGCCGACTCGCCGGAGCGTGCCACCACATCGATCTCACGCTCAAGCACGGCACGGAAATGACGCCGGTTGGCCAGCCCCGTCAGGGGGTCCTTGAGCGAGAGTTCGCACAGGCCGTCGATGACTTTCTGTACATACTCCACAGGCGGCATATCGGGGCTGAAAACAGCCGGGGTACCACCATGCTCAAGCAGGGAGCGTGCGTCATCCAGCTGCAGATCTCGCAGGTCCATCATGAGAGGAGAATTGGAGGCTGTCACGGCGTGTATACGATTTATCGTAGAAGTCTAACAGGGTCAAATGCGCGGCAGACAAGGGAAAATGGCCCTGTTTTGCCTTTAATACGTGGGTTCAGGGCCCCCCGCTGCTGCGGGTGGCAGGCAAGACCGGCAAGGCCTGGATGGCGAAAGCATCCAGGTGCTGCAATACGATCCATTCAGGACGCGGGTGGTAATTCGCTGTGACATCCATTTCCGAAGGATACGGCCGCCATGAGTTGGCAAAAATTTCGACCCAAGACCGACAAGGCCACACTGTGGCGCTACCTTACGGCTTTATGGCTGCTGCTCAGGGACAGTCGCACGCCGTGGCTGGCCAAGCTGGTGGCGGGGCTGGTCGTGGCCTATGCCTTGAGCCCGGTGGACCTGATTCCTGATTTCATTCCCGTGCTCGGGCTGCTGGACGACCTGATTCTCGTTCCGCTGGGGGTCATGCTGGCCATCCGCCTGGTGCCCGAACGCTTGTGGCGTGAGATGCTGCAGCGTGCCGATGCACAGCCCCTGCGCTTACCCAGAATGCTCTGGGGGCTGGTGATGGTGCTGCTGGTCTGGGCCGTGCTGTTGGGCCTGTTCATTGCCTGGCTGATGCGAACCCTGGCCGCAGCATGAGACCAGGCCTAAAGATTGCTATATGTTTAATAGCATTTAGCGCAATATATGCAAGGGCTTCGACTGAATTTAATGCCAAATCGTCATGGCAGGGGATTGTCAGCCATGTGGTTGACGGTGATACCTTGAGCGTACGGCCCCTGCAAGGCGGTGCGCCACACGCGGTTCGTCTGGATGGCATTGATGCGCCGGAAATCTGTCAGGTGCATGGCCCATCGGCCCGTGCTGCGCTGGTCAGGCAGGTGCTGGGCAAGACCGTGTGGGTGGCGGTGCGGCGCCGGGACGACTACGGGCGCACGCTGGCCAGGGTCAGCCTGCATGAGCAGGATATGGGCCGCTGGATGGTCCTGCAAGGTCATGCCTGGTCATACCGCTATCGAAAAGACCCGGGGCCTTATGCGCGCGAAGAGGGGCAGGCAAGATCGGCACGGCGTGGCCTCTTTGCCCGGAACGGGGCTGAATTACCCAGGCGATTTCGCCAACGGCATGGCGCCTGTCACTGAGTCAGGTACAGACCCGACACAGGGGCATCAGGCGGCCGGGCCGCACACACTGCATTGCGGGTTGCGGGGCAGGCGGACCTCGTTGAACTCCATGCTGCGGCCATCGAGCATGAGCAGGCGGCCGGCCAGCGAGGTACCGGCGCCGCTGAGCAGCTTGAGCGCCTCGGCAGCCTGCATGGAGCCGATGATGCCGACCAGCGGGGCAAACACGCCCATGGTGGCGCAGCGGGTTTCCTCGAACGCATCTTCAGGCGGGAAGACACAGGCATAGCAGGGGGAGTCAGGTTGACGCGGGTCGTAGACGGCCAGCTGACCGTCAAAACGGATGGCTGCGCCCGATACTAGGGGCTTGCCATGCTTCACACAGGCCGCGTTGATGGCGTGGCGCGTGGCAAAGTTGTCGCAGCAGTCCAGCACCACATCCACCTGGGGCAGCAAGCGGTCCAGCAGCGCGGCGTCGGCACGCGCCAGCACCGGATTCACCTTCACCTCGGGGTTGATAGCGGCAATGGCCGCCTCGGCGGAACGGACCTTGGGCTGGCCCACACGCTGCATGGTGTGGGCAATCTGACGCTGCAGGTTGGTCATGTCGACCGCGTCGTCGTCAACCAGTGTGATGTGACCGACGCCCGCCGAACCCAGGTACAGCGCCACCGGTGAGCCCAGGCCGCCGGCACCAATCACCAGCGCGTGCGCCGCGAGGATGCGCTCCTGGCCTTCTATGCCGATTTCATCGAGCAGGATGTGGCGTGAATAGCGCAGCAGCTGGTCGTCGGTCATGCGCGCGTCATTCGGTCTTTTTCTTCTCTTCCTTGCGCTCCACCATGGTCTTGCTCACCATGACGGTCTGGCCCTTGAGCTGGTTCAGTGCCTGCATGAGCTGGAAGTCCTTGTCAGAGCCGAATTCGGGCAGTTTGCGGTCTTGCGGCGGCTTGCTGGCTTCTTCTTCGAGCTTCTTGAGTGCCAGTTCACGGGCTTTTTCGCGGGCTTCGTCCTTCTGCTCGGCACCCTGGCCGCTGGTCAGGTGCTTCTCCAGATCGGCTTCCCGCGTGCGCAGTGCCGCGAACAGGTTGCCTTCGGCGGTTTCGTCGACCATCACGTCGGGCACGATGCCCTTGGCCTGGATCGACTTGCCGCTGGGCGTGTAATAGCGTGCTGTGGTGATCTTCAGCCCGGTGTCGGGACCCAGCGGACGCACGGTCTGAACCGAGCCCTTGCCAAAGGTCTGGCTGCCCATGATGGTGGCGCGTTTGTGATCCTGCAGTGCGCCGGCCACGATCTCGCTGGCCGAGGCGGAGCCTTCGTTCACGAGCACCACGAGGGGGATATCCTTGATGGCGGTGGGGATGCGCTTGATCGGGTCGCTGGTGCCGCGACGCTGGTAGAACTCGGGCGCCGCCTTGTAGGTGAATTTGCTTTCGGCCAGTTGACCATCGGTCGAGACCACGGTGACGTTTTCGGGCAGGAAGGCGGCCGAGATTGCCACGGCCGCATCCAGCAGACCACCCGGGTCATTGCGCAGGTCGAGTACCAGGCCCTTGAGCTTGGGTTCCTGCTTGTAGATCTCCTCGAGCTTGCGGGCGAAATCATCGACCGTGCGCTCCTGGAACTGGCTCAGGCGAATCCAGGCGTAGCCCGGCTCAATCACCTTGGCGCGAACCGACTGGGTGCGGATCTCCTCGCGTGTGATCGTGACGGGGAAGGTCCGGTTCTCGTCCTTGCGGAAGATGGTGAGCAGCACCTTGGTATTGGGCTCGCCCCGCATGCGCTTGACGGCTTCGCTGAGAGACAGGCCCTTGACCGGGGTATCGTCAATGCGGGTGATCAGGTCATTGGTCTTGAGGCCGGCGCGGAAGGCGGGCGAGCCTTCGATCGGCGACACCACCTTGACCAGGCCGTCTTCCTGCGTGATCTCAATGCCCACGCCGACAAAGCGGCCCGTGGTGCCCTCGCGGAATTCCTTGAAGGACTTCTTGTCGAAATACTGGGAGTGCGGGTCGAGGCTGGAGACCATGCCAGAGATCGCGTCGGTGATGAGTTTTTTCTCGTCTACCGGCTCGACATAGTCGCTCTTGATCATGCCGAAGACGGCTGCGAGCTGCTGCAACTCCTCCAGTGGCAAAGGGGCCAGTGTGCTGCGGGCTACCGTCTGCAGCGACACCGTGGTGAGCGCGCCGGCAACGATGCCCAACGAAATCCACCCTGTAATTTTAAGTTTCTGACCCATATGTAAGTAATCCTGTAGCGCTGCAACCAAATATACACGGTTGGAACAGCACGGGCGCTGACAGTTCCCATATACGGGACGCTTGCCAGGAAATAAACCCCCGACCTGGCCTCCCGCTGGCTGGATGGATCAGGTTGTGCCCTGGGCCGCCACGGCGGCAGCGGCCTTGGCGGCTGCCTCGGCGTTGCCCAGGTAGTAGTGCCGGATCGGCTTGAGTTCCGCATCGAGCTCATAGACCAGGGGAATGCCATTGGGGATGTTCAGGCCCACGATGTCCGCGTCGGACACCCCGTCCAGGTACTTCACGAGGGCGCGGATGGAATTGCCATGTGCCGCCACCACGATGCGCTTGCCGGACTTGATGGCCGGTGCCATGGATTCATTCCAGAACGGCAGCACGCGTGCCACCGTGTCTTTCAGGCATTCGGTCAGCGGCACCTGACCAGGTTGCAGCTTCTCATAGCGCCGGTCACTGCGTTCGCAACGCGGGTCACCCGGCTCCAGCGAGGGGGGGGCGATGTCGTAGCTGCGCCGCCACTTCAGCACCTGTGCGTCCCCATACTCCTTGGCGACCTCGGCCTTGTTCAGGCCCTGCAGGGCGCCGTAATGCCGCTCGTTGAGGCGCCAGCTGTTGACCACGGGCAGCCAGGTACGGTCCATTTCGTCCAGGCAGTGCCACAAGGTACGGGTGGAGCGCTTGAGCACGCTGGTGTAGGCAAGGTCAAAATCGTAGCCTTCGGCCTTGAGCAGGCGGCCGGACGCCTTGGCCTGTTCGATGCCGGTGGGGGTGAGGTCCACATCCGTCCAGCCAGTAAAGCGGTTTTCGAGATTCCAGGTGGATTCACCATGGCGGATCAGAACAAGCTGGTACATATCGTCCCTATAAATGCACGTACAAAACCCTACATTCTAAAATCTGGACAATACCTGTCATTAAACCAACAAGGATCAAAGTGAAATTCTTTCTCGATAACTGGATGTTGATGGCCGTGGCGCTGAGCTCTGGCGCCCTGCTGATGTGGCCCATGATCAAGGGTTCTGCGGGCGGGTCACTCAATGCGACCGGGGCTGTGCAGCTCATCAACCAGCAAAAAGCCGTGGTCATCGATGTGTGCGAGGCGTCCGAGTTTGCCGCCGGCCACGTGGCCGGTGCCAAGCACATTGCGCTGGGCGAACTGGAGAAAAAGCTGCCTGAAACCGTGAAAAACAAGTCGGTCCCTGTCATTTTTGTCTGCCAGAGCGGCATGCGTTCCAGCCGAGCCACGGGCATTGCCAAAAAACTCGGTTACGAGCAGGCCCAGTCACTCAGCGGCGGACTCCCCAGCTGGCGCGCGGCCAACCTGCCGGTCGAGAAAGCCTGAAGCCGGTGCGGGTGCAAGCCTGCTGCCTGCGTTGTTGAACTGCATTGAACCGAATTGAACGGAAATACGAACCATGCAAGCTGTCAAGATGTACACCACCGCCGTTTGCCCCTACTGCATCCGGGCCAAGCAGATCCTCAAGTCCAAAGGGGTCGAGCAAATCGACGAGGTTCGCATTGACATTGATCCCTCGGCACGGGCCCACATGATGGAAATCACCGGCCGGCGCACGGTGCCGCAGATCTTCATTGGCGCCACCCACGTGGGCGGCCATGATGATCTGGTGGCGCTGGACGGACAGGGCGGCCTCATGCCGCTGCTCAACGCAGCCTGATCCGGTGCAATGGGTGCTTCGCGGCACCTGAGATAATCAGGCCATCCCGATTGTGAGTCCGCTTCGCAATAGCCAGGCGGACTTTGTTTTTTGAGCCCAACAGAAAGTAGAGCCATGGCTGACCAGCAAGAACCCGTATTCCAGATCCAGCGCGTTTACCTCAAGGAAGCGTCCCTGGAGCAGCCCAATTCCCCCGCCATCCTGCTGGAGCAGGAGCAGCCCGTGGTGGACATCCAGCTCGGCGTCAGTGCCGAGCCGGTGGCCGACGGCGTGTTCGAAGTCACCGTGACTGCCACGGTGCAGACCAAGCTCAAGGAAAAGACCGTGTTTCTGGTGGAAGCCAAGCAGGCCGGCATCTTTGAGGTCCGCAATCTGCCCGAAGACCAGATGGGCCAGATCCTGGGCATTGCCTGCCCACAAATCGTCTACCCCTACCTGCGCGGCAATGTGGCCGACCTGATCCAGCGCGGCGGTTTCCCGCCAGTACACCTGTCCGAGATCAATTTCCAGGCCATGTACGAGCAGCAGCAGGCACAGGCGGCCGAGGCCGGCGTTCAATAAGCGCGAGCTTCGCGGCTGCTCCACAAGACCTGGCTGTCATGAAGATCGCAGTGCTCGGTGCCGGCGCATGGGGGACGGCGCTGGCCATCAGTGCCAGCCAGAATCCGCTGGGGCCCCACGCCGTGACGCTGTGGGCACGCGATGCTGCCCAGAGTGCCGCCATGCAGGCGCAGCGCCTCAATGCGCGCTATCTGCCCGGCATTGCCCTGCCAGCCGCGTTGACGGTATGCGATGGCCCGGCAGCCAAACTGCCACAACTCCTGGCCCGGCAAGACCTCGTGATCGTGGCCACGCCCATGGCCGGTTTGCGCGGCATGCTCGCGCAGATTGCGCAGTGCCAGCGTCCCGTCGCCTGGCTGTGCAAGGGCTTTGAGGCCTCGATTGAAGGGTCTTTTGGGCTCCTAGCTCATGAAATACAAGCCCAAGCAGCTCCTGATTTGATAGCGGGCGTGCTCAGTGGACCCAGTTTTGCGCAGGAAGTGGCGCGCGGACAGCCGACGGCCCTGGTGGCCTCCAGCGCCCACGCGAGCGTGCGTGAGGCCCTGGTGGCGGCCTTCCACAGCCCCACGCTGCGTGTTTATGCGAACGACGACATCGTGGGCGTCGAGGTGGGTGGCGCCGTCAAGAATGTGCTGGCGATCGCCACCGGCTTGTGCGATGGCCTCCACCTCGGACTCAATGCCCGGGCGGCGCTCATTACCCGTGGCCTGGCCGAGATGACGCGTCTGGGTGTGGCGCTTGGGGCCCGGGTCGAGACCTTCATGGGTTTGTCCGGCCTGGGTGATCTGGTGCTCACCGCGACGGGGGACCTCAGCCGCAACCGCCAGGTTGGCCTGCTGTTGGCACAGGGCAAGACACTGCATCAGGCGGTCGATTCACTGGGCCATGTGGCCGAGGGGGTCTATAGCGCCCGCACGGTGGTGCAGCGGGCGCAGGGTCTGGGTGTAGAGATGCCGATTGCCCAAGCCGTGGTGGCCTTGCTCGATGGCCAGATGAAGCCGGCCGAGGCGGTGGCCGTGCTCATGGGCCGAGGCCCTGCTGCCGAGCTGGCTTGACGCTCGTCAGTTGCTTCGCAAGGGCTTGCCGGCAGGCACCCTAAGCACCCTCCAGCGCGCAGGCTTCAGGCCGCCGCCTTTTCCACGCGGGCGCGGATGTGCGCCAGCGCTTCCTCCACCTGGTCCACCAGGATCAGGCACAGGTCGCCTTCGCAGAGCTTGTCCATGGCCAGATCGATCGCGATGAACTCGCCATGGATCTCGTGCATGTCGCGCGTGCGCTTGGCACCTGTCAGGCCCTCACGCAGCAGGGCCAGCACCTCGCCATCGGCGCGGCCACGCTGACAGGCGTCCTGGAACAACACCACTTCGTCGAAAGCATCGCCCAGAATGCGGGTCTGCTCGCGGATGTCCTCGTCGCGCCGATCACCCGCGCCGCTGATGACCACGGTGCGGCGTTTGGCCGGCATGGCCTCGACCGCGCGCACCAGGGCCAGCATGGCATCCGGGTTGTGGCCGTAGTCGGCGATCACCGTGGCGCCACGGAAGTTGAAAAGGTTGAAACGGCCAGCAGCGTTGTTGCCATCGTTGCTGAACGTTGCCAGGCCGCGCCGCAGCACATCCCAGGGCAGGTTCAGGGCCCAGACGGCCGCGATCGAGGCCATCACGTTTTCCACCTGGAAGCCGATCGTGCCTTGCAGCGTGAGCGGGATGTCGGCCAGCGGAATGCGCTGTTGCTGAGAGCCTTCGGCGGCCACCACGCAGCCGTCCTCCACATAGACCGCGCGGCGACCCTGGGCCAGGTGCGTGGCCATGACGGGATGGTCGCGGTCAGCCGCAAAGAAGGTGACGGCGCCCCGGCAGTGATTGGCCATGGGGACGACGTTCGGGTCGGCTGCATTGAGCACCGCCATGCCGTTGTCGCTGATGTTCTGCACGATGACGCGTTTGAGCACGGCCAGGTCATTGACCGTGGTGATGTAGTTCAGGCCCAGATGGTCGCCGCTGCCGATATTGGTGACCACGGCCACGTCGCAGCGATCGAAGGCCAGGCCTTCGCGCAACATGCCGCCGCGCGCCGTTTCCAGCACAGCGGCGTCGACGTCGGGGTGTTGCAGCACATTGCGTGCACTCTTGGGGCCGCTGCAGTCGCCGGTGTCGATACGCTGGCCGGCGATGTAGACGCCGTCGGTGTTGGTCATGCCCACACGCAGGCCTTTTTGGGCCAGCAAATGGGTGATCAGCCGCACCGTGGTGGTTTTGCCGTTGGTGCCAGTGATCGCCACGATCGGAATGCGACCGTTCTCGTGCTCGCCGAACATGGTGGAGATGATGGCCTCGCCCACCGGGCGACCCTTGCCGTAGGAAGGTGAGAGGTGCATGCGCAGGCCGGGCGCCGCGTTGACTTCCACCACCCCACCGCCCTGGTCTTCCAGCGGATGCAGGATGCTGTCGCAGACCATGTCCACGCCGCAGATGTCCAGACCCACCATCTGTGCAGCGGCCACGGCGCGCTCGGCCACCTCGGGGTGCACATCGTCGGTCACGTCGGTGGCCGAGCCGCCGGTGGAAAGGTTCGCGTTGTGGCGCAGCGTGACGCGCTGGCCATACGGAGGGACCGAGTCGGCGACAAAACCCTGGGTGGCCAGGCAGGCCAACGCAATGTCGTCGAAGCGGATCACGGTCAGCGAGGTCGAGTGGCCCGTGCCACGGCGTGGGTCGCTGTTGACCTGGTCCACCAGCTCGCGGATGGTGTGCTTGCCATCGCCCACCACATGCGGCGGGTCGCGCCGGGAGGCCGCTACCAGCTTGTTGCCCACCACCAGCAGCCTGAAATCATTGCCCGGCAGGTAACGCTCCACCAGGATTTCATCACCGAAGTCCGAAGCGGCAGTGTAGGCCGCCACCAGCTGTTCGCGCGTGGAGATGTTGACCGTGACGCCCTTGCCCTGGTTGCCGTCCTTGGGCTTGATCACCACCGGCAGGCCGATCTCGCAGGCAGCGGCCCAGGCGTCTTCGGGGGTGGTGACTTCGCGGCCCAGCGGTACGGGCACGCCGGCCGTGGCGAGCAGCATTTTGGTGAGCTGCTTGTCCTGTGCAATGGCTTCCGAGATGGCGCTGGTGCTGTCAATCTCGGCGGCCTGGATGCGCCGCTGCTTGCTGCCCCAGCCAAACATGATCATGCTGCCTTCGGTCATGCGGCGGTAGGGGATGTTGCGCGCGAGTGCCGCGTCGACGATGGAGCCGGTACTGGGGCCCAGGCGCACATCTTCATCGAGTTCACTCAATTGCGACAGGGCCTGCTGCAGATTGAACAGCGTGTCGTTCTTCGCCGCCAGGCACAGGGCCTCCGAGAGTTCGAGTGCCAGTCGTCCCACGGCCTCTTCGGAATATTCAACCACCACCTGGAAGACGCCGTTGTCCACCGTGGGCGCCGTACGCCGGAAGGTGACGGGGCAGCCGGCCTGGGCCTGCAGGTCGAGTGCAGCCACACCAAGCACATGGGCCAGCGTGATCTTGTCGTCATGACCGGTGGGCTGCAGCGGGCTGATGGCGGGGAAGCGGGCGCGCAAACGTGCCTCGAAGCCCTCCAGCGTGGTGATGGCACATTCCTCTGGCGTGCAGTTCACCACGGCCTCGATGGACGTGTGATGGCTCCACAGATTGGGGCCACGAAGGGCGCGGATGCGTGAGACTTCCATGGGGTCAGTAGCTCTTGGTAGGGTTTGACTCGAAGGTGCGCAGACCCGCGCCGATCAGCTCGGGCGTGACATGCATGGCCCAGGCGGCAGCGACGGCGGCCATCACCATGGCCGGCTTTTCGGCCTTGGCGGGCTTGAGTGAGCTCAGCGGGATCTGGGCCACTTCGTCCTCGCCCTGAGCCAGCACGATGTGCTGGTCCTGCAGAAAGACCGCGCGGTTACCGCTGGCGCGGTGGTCGGCGATGACATCGAGTTTCGGGTCAAGGCCATAGAAAATCACCTTGCCGTCGCACAGCGAGGCCATCTTGACCACCAGCGGGTCCTCGGCGTTGAGCACGGCGGTGCCATGCGACAGCACCACATCGACCTGGGTGCGGACCACGTTGTAGAGCTTGTCCTCGCTGTCGATATAGAACTCGGCCAGCTCTTCCATGCCGCTGGCATCGGTGACCACGCCGACCATGCATTTGTCGTAGGCCAGGCCCTCGGCAAGAATCATGCGGTTGCTGTTTTCGTACACCGCAGTTTCGATGGTGCGGTTGATGAGCAGGCGCTGGCCTGCTTCCCAGTTGACGCTGTCCTTGGTCTCGACCTGCCGGGCCCCGAGGAAAAAGCCGTCGCGGCACGCCAGTCCGACACGCTTGCCGCTGATGTGCAGCAGCCAGGCCACCAGGCGTGCGATGCGCGTGGTGTGTTGCGTGCCGGCGATGCCGATGATGGGGATGCGGCCATTGTCATCACCCGGGAACAGGTGTTCGATGATGGCCTGGCCCACGGGCCGCGGCTGGCCTTCGGCCGGCTTGAGGTGCATGAGCAGGCCTGGGCCGGCGTTGACTTCGATGATGGCCCCACCCTGGGCGTTGAAAGGGCGGGAGATGTCCTGTGCCACGAGGTCGATGCCTGCAATGTCGAGACCGATCACGCGTGCGGCCAGCGCGGCGGCGGCGGCGACTTCGGGGTGCACCTGGTCGGTGACGTCGTAGGCCAGGTCGCCGTTGCGCTTGAGCAGCACGTTCAGGCCTTTCGCCGGGACGGACTCGCCCGTGAGACCCTGGCGTTCAAGTTCGAGCTGGGCAATCGGCTCCTTGTCGAGGATCAGCGGCTCCAGCGGAAATTCTTCTTCGGTGCCGCAGCGCGGATCGCTGTTGATCTGGGACACGATGAGTTCGCGCACCGTCGAGTGGCCATCACCGGTGACGGTGAGCATCTTGCCGCGTGTGGCCGCCACCACACGGTTGCCGACCACCAGCAGGCGGTGGGCATCGCCCCGGATGAATTTCTCGACCAGCACGCCGCTGCCTTCCTCGCGCGCGGCGGTATAGGCTTTTTCAATTTCCTCACGGGTATTGAGGTCGGTGAAGACGCCACGGCCATGGTTGGCGTCGGTCGGCTTCACAACCACCGGCACACCGATGTCCTCTGCCGCCTCCCAGGCCGCCTCGGGGCTGTCGACCTCCTGGCCCTCGGGCACGGGCACGCCGCAGGTCTGCAGCATGCTCTTGGTCATCTGCTTGTCGCCGGCAATGCTTTCGGCGATGGCGCTGGTCTGGTCGGTTTCTGCCGTCCAGATGCGGTGCTGATTGATGCCGTGACCCAGCTGCACGAGGTTGCCACTGGTCAGGCGGATGTGCGGAATGCCCCGGTCAATGGCCGCGTCCACGATATGAGCCGTGCTGGGGCCGAGCCCGAGGGAGTCCACCATGTCGCGTAGTCTGGCCACCGTGGCCGCCACATCGTAGGGGGTGTCTTCGATCGCTGCCATGACCATGTCACGGCCCGCCTGCAGGGCTGCGCGCCCTACATCCTCCTGCCGGGAGCGAAACGCCACCTTGTAAACACCGCGTTGCGAGGTTTCACGGGCCTTGCCAAAGCCGGTCTGCATGCCGGCGAGGTTTTGCAGCTCGATCGCCACATGCTCCAGGATGTGGCCAGCCCAGGTGCCTTCGCGCAGGCGCATGAGGAAACCGCCGCGCTCGCCGACGCCGCAATGGTGTTCGACCAGGCCCGGCAACATGACGGTCAGCCGTTCATAGAATCCGGGCAGGGTGTTGGAGGGGTGGTCTTCGAGGGCGCCGATATCGACCACGGCCTCGATCACGGCACGGTAGGTCCAGATGTTGGGGCCGCGAAGATAAGCTACCCGCAGCAGTTCAATGCTCTTGTGTGTCATGGCTCGGTACAGGTCAGGGACTCGGCATTGAGAATGGATGGTTGATGTGGATTGGTGCCGTCGCGTAGTAATTGATCACATCTGCGGGCTGGTCCCAAGCATAATATTGTTTTATCTGTTGCAGTCCGCCAAGGTGACTGAACCGGTCCTGGACCGATATCCCGCAGAGTTTTCTGGCTTAAATGACAAACGACACCCCAGTGCACGATAGCTTTCTGAATGAAATCCCGCCCGACTGGCGCATGGAGGTTCAAGCACAGCTGCAATCACACGAAAACGTTTTGGCGTCGCTGTTGGTTGACCTGGACACCCAACTCCGATTTGCCCAGGGGCTGGTGGTGGTCACCAACCAGCGCCTCATTGGACGCACAGCGGGGCAAACGCAGTGGCATTCCTGGGCTTACCGGCCTGGCCTGACACTGACACACCGTGACCACGCGGGCGTCGGACAACTGCAAATTTTAGACGATCAGGGCCTGCTTTCGGACTGGCGTTTCACCCTAGGCCAGAACCTGCAGGCCTTGCGGCTGTTTGATACTTTTCACACCCAGTTGGCGAGTCACCTCAGTGGCCAGCCCGCCGAGTCCCAGGAGGGGCGCTACTGTCCCGAGTGCAGCTCACCGCTGGAGCCCGGCGAAACCGAATGCCGTGTCTGCGCCAAGGTGATCCATACCTCGCCCTCGCCGTGGACCCTGTTTCGCCTCTGGCGCTTTGCCAAACCCTACCGCGGCCAGCTGCTGGCGGGCTTTGTGCTCACCCTGCTGGGTACAGCAGCCAGTCTGGTGCCGCCTTACCTGACCATGCCGCTGATGGACGAGGTGCTGATCCCGTTCCAGAACGGCCAGAAGATCGACCCGATGCTGGTGGCGCTCTATATGAGTGGCCTGCTGGGCTCGGCGGTGCTGGCCTGGGGCCTGAGCTGGGCCAAGACCTACATCCTGGCACTGGTGTCCGAGCGCATCGGGGCCGACCTGCGCACCACCACCTACGAGCACCTGCTGCGCCTGTCGCTGGAGTACTTCGGCGGCAAGCGCACGGGCGACCTGATGTCGCGCATCGGCAGCGAAAGCGACCGCATCTGCGTGTTCCTCTCGCTGCACCTGCTCGATTTCGCCACCGATGTGCTGATGCTGCTCATGACGGCAGCCATCCTGTTTTCGATCAACCCCTGGCTGGCGCTGGTGACCCTGCTGCCGCTACCCTTCATCGTGTGGATGATCCACGCAGTGCGCTTCAGGCTACAGACCGGCTTCGAAAAGATCGACCGGGTCTGGTCCGAGGTCACCAGCGTGCTGGCCGACACCATTCCCGGCGTACGCGTGGTCAAGGCCTTTGCCCAGGAGACCCGTGAGGCCCAGCGCTTCAAGGACGCCAACAAGCACAACCTGGTGGTCAACGACAAGCTGAACAAGACCTGGGCGCTGTTTGCCCCCAGCGTGACCTTTCTTACCGAGTTCGGCCTGCTCGTGGTCTGGGCCTTCGGCATCTGGCAGGTCTCGCGTGGCGAGATCACGGTGGGTGTGCTCACGGCCTTTCTGGCCTACATCAGCCGCTTCTATGGCCGGCTCGATTCGATGAGCCGCATCGTCTCGCACACCGAAAAATCGGCCTCGGCCACCAAGCGCATCTTCGACATCCTGGACCACGTCTCCAGCGTGCCCGAGCCCAGGCAGCCGGTGCATCTGGATCACATCGAAGGCCGCATCGAGATTCGTGAGGTGGGCTTTCGCTATGGCAACCGCGAGGTGAACCGCGACATCAGCCTGCAGATTGCCCCCGGCGAGATGATTGGCCTGGTGGGCCACAGTGGCTCGGGCAAGAGCACGCTGGTCAACCTGATCTGCCGCTTCTATGACGTCACCGAAGGCGCCATCCTGCTCGACGGCGTGGACATCCGCTCCCTGCCCGTGGCCGAGTACCGCCGCCACATCGGCCTGGTGCTGCAGGAGCCCTTTCTGTTCTTCGGCACCATTGCCGAGAACATCGCCTACGGCAAGCCCGATGCCACCCGCGCCGAAATCATTGCAGCGGCCCGTGCGGCGCATGCGCACGAGTTCATCCTGCGCCTGCCGCAAGGCTACGACTCCATCGTGGGCGAGCGCGGCCAGGGCCTTTCAGGCGGTGAGCGCCAGCGCATCTCGATTGCACGCGCGCTGCTGATCGACCCGCGCATCCTGATCCTCGACGAGGCCACCTCTTCGGTGGATTCCGAGACCGAGAAAGAAATCCAGAAGGCGCTGGAGAACCTGGTGAAGGGCCGCACTACCATCGCCATTGCGCACCGCCTCTCCACCCTGCACAAGGCCGACCGGCTGGTCGTGCTCGACCGCGGCCAGGTGGTGGAGGTGGGCTCGCATGATGAACTGATGGCACGCGAAGGCGCCTACTACAACCTCTACCAGGCCCAGGCCCGCAACATGGATGTCGACATGGACGACGCAAGACTGGATGCACCCCACAATGACAACAGCACAGACAAACCCCATCCTCTTTGAGCTGAGCCGCAACGCCTTCGGCCAGCTGGAGCTGCGCACGGCTGACGGCCATGTGCATGTGGGTGTGCTGCCGGTGCGGGCCTTTCCCATCCAGTCGCCGGACGACGGCATCTCGCTGGTGCAGGTCGACGGCCATGAGGTGATCTGGATCGACGCCCTGGCCGGGCTGCCTGCCAAAGAGCAGGCACTGATCCGCGAAGAGCTGCAGAGCCGCGAGTTCATGCCCGAAATCCAGCGTATTGCACGTGTGTCGAGTTTTTCCACACCCTGCACCTGGCATGTGAGCACGGACCGGGGCGACACGCAGTTTGTGCTGCGCGGCAGCGAGGACATTCGCCGCGTGGGGCAGGGCGCTCTGCTGGTGACCGACTCGCACGGCATCCAGTTCCTGATCCGCGACCAGGCCCGGCTCGACAAGGAAGGCCGCAGGATTCTGGACCGCTTCATGTAGCGGCGTCCCGGCTCACCGGCGAAGCACAAGTACCCCATTGGCAAGCTGATAAACAAGACACCCTGAGGAGACCGGCCGATGATCATCAAGCATCAACAGGATGTGACAGCGGCCGTGCTGGCCGAACTCCAGCGCGCCGAGAACCCGCGCTTTCGCGAGATCATGAGCGCGGCGGTGCGGCATCTGCATGGCTTCGCACGCGAGGCGCGCCTGACCGAGGCCGAGTTTCACCAGGCTTGCGGCGTCATCGCCAAGCTGGGCCAACTCACCACCGAGTCGCATAACGAGGTGGTGCTGGCCTGCGGCTCGCTCGGCCTGTCTGCACTCGTGTGCCTGCTCAACAATGGCGATCAGGGTCAGACCGAAACCACGGCCAACCTCATGGGCCCTTTTTGGCGCATGGACTCGCCGCACTACCCCAACGGCGCCTCCATCGCCACAACCCCTGCCGATGGCGTGCCGATCTTCGTCAATGCCTGGGTGCGCGACAAGCAGGGCCGCCCCGTGGTGGGGGCCAAGGTCGATGTCTGGCACGCCTCCAGCGAGGGCTTCTACGAGAATCAGGATCCGGGCCAGGCCGACATGAACCTGCGCGGCCAGTTCACTACCGACGACAAGGGCCACATCGCCTTTCGCAGCATCAAGCCCGCGGGCTACCCCATCCCGCTCAGCGGCCCGGTCGGTGACCTGCTGCGTGCGCAAGGCCGACACAACATGCGGCCCGCGCACATCCACTTCATGATCTGGCAACCCGGCTTCAAGACCCAGTTCTCGCAGGTGTACTCCAGCGAAGATCCTTATCTGGAGACTGATGTGCAGTTTGGCGTCACGCAGGCGCTGATCGGCCAGTATGTGCTGCACCGGGATGAGCCGGCACCGGATGCCAATGTCACCGGCCCCTGGTATTCGCTGGACCATCACTTCGTCATCGAACCCGGCGAGGCACGCCTGCCCAAGCCGCCCATCACCGGCAAGGCCAGTGGCGAGCGGCCCACGCTGGCCGTGTTGCAGCGTACGCCCTGAACAGAACCACGGAGACACCCCATGCCCATCGTCAACATCACCCTCGTCGAAGGCCGCGATGACGCCACCCTCAAGCACTGCATCAAGGAGGTGGCGCGCACCGTGCACCAGACCCTGGGCGCACCGCTGGCCACCATCCGTGTGATCGTGCAGCAGGTGCCCGCGGCACATTGGGGCGTGGGGGATGAGACGCGGGATGAGATGGATGCAAAGAAGGCTGTTGCTGGAAAACCTTAGTTCGCAGGCTACCGCTTCCTGTGTATATTTTTCGTCTGCATTCGGCAATGAGAAGCCGCTGACAACTGACCGCCGCCCGACCGAGTCACTGTCGCGTCACGTTGCGGCTATTCGGGTAAGGCGCTGGCCAATAATGCACCGATCAGTATGTGGCGCGAGTTCGCAAACGCCTCGTAGGTCCATGCCCGTTCTACTACAAGGTATCGCCACGCAGAAGGCACCAACAGCGTGAGACATAGATCCGCCAGGCGCGATGGATCCGCGTCTGCGCGCAACCCTCCGCCCGCAGCGATTTGGCCGAGGATCCTATCCAGCCCCATGCGCACACCCTGGCTAAAGATACGGTCCTGCCAGGCGGCATTGGCGTCGGCATCAGACAGCGAACTCGTCTCCAGTTGGATCGCCACTGGGTAGACCACCGGCAGGTAGTCCAGCCACGCGTCGACGAAGGCATGCAGCGCCGGGATGTCGGCCCCGGTGGCGGCAATTTCCCGCATGCGCGACACATGATCGCCGTGCGTGTCCTGATGCCGAGCCATCGCAACCAGCACCCCGGCACGATTGCCGAAGGCCAGGAACAGTGTTTGCCGGGACACCCCGGCGGCCGCAGCGATGTCAGCCATACCGACGTCCAGACGCTGCTGCTCGGCCATCAGTCTCCAGGCGGTTTCCAGAATGCTGACGCGGGTTTCGTCTGTGATTTTGCTCATTACTTTACGCGTGTAAATTAATGTGCTATTTTACACCCGTAAACTCTGGAGAAAACACATGCGACACGACTACTCTCTCTGGGTCCACAGCGGTGTTGGCAGCCTGGCGATGGTGCTGTTCTGGGCAACGCTGCTCAGCGTCAAGGGAAGCCTTCGGCACCGCCGTAGAGGCAGGTTGTTTTTCTTGGCCATGCTTGCAACCGTGCTCACCGTCCCGGCGGTAGTGATGTTGCGTCCAGTTCCGTTCGACCCCGGCTGGATCGTCTCGCTGGTCTACTTGTCCGCGTGCGTAGGCACGGTGGTCACCGTGGCATGGACGGCTACTCGTTGGAAAGACCAGTCTGAGCGCTTTCGCGGACCGCACTTTCGCATCCTGGGTCCTCTGATCGCGTTCCTTGGCGTCGTGGTGCTGGCGGCGGGGCTGTTCAAGGGCGATCCGGTGGCCGTGGTGCTGTCATGGGTTGGCTTGGCCTACGGCGCGGCCATGATCCACTTCGCCTGGTCACGTGCCCCATTGCACCACCGGTGGTGGCTCAGCTGGCACGTGAATGCCGTCTTCGGCCTCTTCACAGCGGTCCACGGCACGCTCGGATTTGTCATATGGCGTGGACTCGTGAAACCCGAAGCCACTCGCGCCGATGCGGCCGCCTGGCACGTCGGCGTGCTTGTCATCGCGCTGTTGATGCGTGCGGTCGTCAGCCGCCAACGCGATTTGCCTTGGGGATTCTTCGAGCGTTCGACACAGCCTTCGCGAACGCCGGACTCGGGTCAACGAGTCAAAGGCTGAGAAGAACTGAAGGGGCGCTGCCTACGCGCAGTCTCCCTAAGGTGGTGCGAGCCCATTCTGTTGAGGGTCCGCGATGAGCCGCTGATTCTGTTACGTTGACAGGCTGCTGCGGGGCGGAACAAGCCATTACTTGATAGTTGCGCAGTTCATTGCGGCTTCACTTTTTAATGGGGGTCATACCCATCAGCGTGCGCTGCTACCTGGTCTATCCGTTTCTGCGATTCGCAACAGAATTTCAGCATCACAAACGATAAGACAACCACTCCCAACCCGGATCGCGTTTTCGCGCTCCATGGCCTTGAGCTCCTGGTTGACGCGCTGGCGAGACGCTCCAACCAATTGGGCCAACTCGTCTTGTGCCAGTTGCAAGCCAATACGTATTTCGCATGGGGAATTTGGCAACGATGCGCCGAAACTCTCGGCCAGATGCAAAATCTGTTTGGCCAATCGCGAACGCAAAGGCAGGGAATAGCAGTCGGTCACTACCGCAATCAGCTGGTCGATACGCCTGGCATGCAGTTGCAACAGGGCTTCGTAGAATTCGACGTGGGTTGTCAGGATCTGCCGGAAGTCAGTCTTTGCAACGCAAACCGCATGTGTGCGGCCATGTGCATAGATGCCGTGACCTTGCAGCTTGCCCTCAATAATGGGAATCTTGCCAAACCACATTCCAGGGGCCGCGTATGCGAGGGTAATTTGTCGCCCTGACTGCGTCACGGTACAGGCCTTCATCGCACCCCGTGCACAGGCAAACCAAGCCTGCGACGGCTGGTCTTCGGTACATATGGGATCACCGTCCTCAAAGTGCTTGATGTAAACGCAACGCAGGATGTCGTGCCGAAGTGCGGGCGACAAGCTTGAAAACCAGGGGTCCGAGTCAATCGCCGCGCGCTCTTCGCGGCTCAGTGTCCATTTGTCCGCGGCCGGTCTTTGCAGTCCGCCCATATCGGGTTGGGCGTTATGAATCTGGCGCGATCGCACTGCGCCGCCCGGACGCCGAACCGGTCGATCTGCATCCAGAAAATTGGCCTCAGGTCGTGTGAGCTGCCGCGCCAGATGAAACAGTGTCATAGCTTGTCAACTTGGGAGTTTTATAAAACCGAGCGATCGCTCGCTTTGTTGCAGTATAGAATCAAACTCAAGTTGTCGTCAACGCCGGGGTGAACCAAGGCATGTATCTCACACTTCCAGACCGATTTACGTTCGCGCAGTTCAAGCAAATCACCCCCATCGAGCCTTCGAACCTAGTGGCGTTGATCGTGGAGCGACATGACCAGCGAATCACGGTCAAGCGCTCGGCTGTCGCGCAGGAAAACCTTCGCAAGATCTTTGAGTCCACATTTCGCCTGGCCAACAAGGTGGGCTTTGCAGGCATGACGCTGCGTGATCTCTGTCGCGACACGGGCTTGTCAATGGGTGGCCTCTACGGGTACATCGGTAGCAAAGATGATCTGTCCGCCATGATTGAAGACGTCATTCGTTTCACAAGTGAGGCAATACCCATCTGGTTCAGCGCTCAATCGAGCGCGCTGAAACGACTTGACTCAACTTTACGCGGCCACATTTTCATTTCCGAACTGCTGCGTCCCTGGTTCTATTTCGTTTTCATGGAATCACGCACGCTCTCTGCGAGTCAGAAAACCATTGCAAGGTCGTCCGAGATGTCATTCCAGGACGAGTTGTCCCGACTTTTTGTCGAGGCAGGATTGACCGATATACCCAACGCGCAGCTGCGCGCTGCGCATTGCATGGCCCTGATCCAGGACTGGTACGTCAAGCGATGGAAGTACCAGCAGCAACAAGTCTCGGTTGACACTTTCGCTGACAGTGTCTGCCGTCTTGCGCTGCTCAACCTGGATGCGCTGCAAGACGCCTGAGGTCTTTGGCTTTCGGAGCCGGTGGCATTGGAGTTGAATGTCGGCTCCCGCTGGCGGAGCGGTTGATAGTGTTTTTGGGCTAAAGCCCTTTTGCATCAAGCGCCTGTAGCTATGAAATTTGTAGCGAATTGAGATTGTCGGGGTGTGCGCCCGACAGCGCAGTAACTTTCTTTTGCTTCGCCAAAAGAAAGTCGCCAAAGAAAAGGCGAGCCGGATTCGTCGGCCCTGCGCTGCGCTACGGGCACGCTGCGTTGCTCGGTGCAGCCGGGGGCTGGCTAAACTCGCTGCGCTCAAACAACGCCAGCCCTGATCCGTCTGCCCCTGCGCTACTCGCCTCCTCATAACGGCGAGGGAGTCCAAGCCCGGAATCCCAAGCCCACAAGATCGTCGTTGGGCCAGCTTGAACCGGCCTGGCGGTGGTTCAGCCGAGCAGGCTGTCGGGTGCTGTGTAGGCCTGGCCTTGTTGCTGTGCTACCGCCTCGTAGGTGATCTTTCCGTTGGCCACGTTCAGCCCGTTCTTCAGGTGCGCATCGTCTCGCATGGCCTGTTGCCAGCCTTTGCTGGCCAGGGCCAGCGTGTGCCGCAGCGTGGCGTTGTTGAGGGCGAGGGTGGAGGTGCGTGCCACATTGCCCGGCATGTTGGCCACGCAGTAGTGCACCACACCATCGACCACAAAGGTGGGCTCGGCATGGGTGGTGGGGTGCGAGGTTTCGAAGCAGCCGCCCTGGTCGATCGCCACGTCCACCAGCACCGCACCTTTTTTCATGCGGGAGACAAGCTCGCGTGAAACGAGCTTCGGTGCGCTTGCCCCCGCTACCAGCGCACTGCCGATCACGAGTTCGGCATCGAGCACGGCTTCTTCGATGTTCTGCGCACTGGCCTGCAGGGTGTGGATGCGGTTGCCGTAGCGCTGGTCCAGCGCGCGCAGCTTGTCCATGCCGCGGTTCAGCACCGTGACGCGTGCCCCCATGCCCACGGCAATCTGCGCCGCGTTGGCGCCCACCGTGCCGGCGCCGAGGATCACCACATGCGCGGCGGGCACACCGGGCACGCCGCCCAGCAGCACGCCCATGCCGCCACGCGACAGCTCCAGGCAGGCGGCACCTTCCTGCACGGCCATGCGGCCCGCCACCTCGCTCATGGGCGCGAGCAGTGGCAGCGAGTGGCCGGGGCCGGTGATGGTTTCGTAGGCGATGCACACCGCACCAGACTGGATCAGGGCGGCGGTCAGTGCCGGGTCTGGCGCCAGGTGCAGGTAGGTGAACAGGATTTGCCCGGGCCTCAGCAGGGCCAGTTCGGACGGCTGCGGCTCCTTGACCTTGACGATCATCCCGGCCTGCGCAAACACAGCGGCCGCATCAGGCAGCAGCGTGGCACCGGTGGCGCGGTAATCCGCGTCGCTCAAGCCGATGGCGGCGCCGGCCCCGCTTTGCACCAGTACCGTGTGACCGTGCGAGGACAGCTCACGCACACTGGCCGGCGTCAGGCCGACGCGGTACTCATGGTTCTTGATTTCTTTGGGGACGCCGATCTGCATGAAGTGGCTTATGTCTTTTTCGATGCGCGCATGAACCAATGGTGTGTGATGCAAGTCAGCAGGATCATTGCCGCGCGCAGGTGTAGGGCCATATCAGTTTTGTATCAGCCGGTTGCGTCGTTCCGTCAATGAACATGACCGGTATGGAGACGGATTTTTCTCCATCGGGCAATGCCTTCAGCGATTTTGAATCATAGGGGGGGCCATTGCGGTAGATGGCGTTGGGATCCATCCATTGGCTCTTGACAGGAATGATCACGCCATCTTCTTCGGCGAATTCGCGTTGAAGGCTGAACCAGACTGCAAAGTGAATGGCGGGCCTTCTATGCGTACTTTCGGCTTTAGAAGACGCGTCGATACCGGTGCTGCCAGTC
This sequence comes from Gammaproteobacteria bacterium, assembly GCA_018815325.1. Taxonomy (GTDB): domain Bacteria; phylum Pseudomonadota; class Gammaproteobacteria; order Burkholderiales; family Burkholderiaceae_C; genus JAHIYE01. Next base: position 78,463 of record JAHIYE010000005.1, read on the forward strand.
AATCCAATGACCTCGCCTCTTCGCACGCGCTGCCCGATCACATGGGCCGGCATCTCCGACAGATGTGCGTACTGGGTGTATGTCCAGAAGGGGCGGCCCGTGTCTTCGGGGCTGTGGCGCAGGACGATTTCGATGCCGCGCTGAGAATTTTGGCCTGCAAATTTTCCGACCACCGTACCCGCGGCGACCGCGAGGATCGGGGTTCCCTGCGGTGCAGGGATGTCCATACCACCGTGAACCGCGGCGGCACTGCTCCGCTTGTGCGAGTAACTCATCGCATAGTAATCATCAATCCCCAGGCAGTTGGCCTGTTTCGGGAAAACGGGGCCGATGCCCGTCTCCAGAAGTCCCAGATTGGATGATATGCCCATGCTGCATCTCGGCTCACGTGTAACGCTGCAATAGGTTTCACTGTCCAGCTTTGACACTGCAACATGGTCAGTCTGTACGGAGTCGTCCATTTCAGGTGTCGTGCCCGGCACAATGGGCTGCAGCACCTTGCCTCGTCTCCCCGCAAAATAGAGGCGGCTCATTTCATCTTCCGAGAGATAGCCATCCCCATCCTTGTCGAGCAATTCAAAGTTGCCACGCCGCCGCCACTCGGCAGGGCTGATTTTCCCGTCGCTGTCCTCATCGATATGGCTGAAGTCTTTGGAGGCGCGTTTCATCTGCTTCATTCCGATTCGGCCGCGATTGCCAGGACCGGCGGCTTTGGCCTCTTCGGCGGAGTTCGTCTGCGCCTGCACTTTCAGGGGCACTGACACGACGAACGCAAGTGAACAAAGGGTGCTCAGGAAGATGTGCAGGAGACGGGTGGGGGCGCCACGGTTTCGCCCGGTAGCGCAGTTGGCCTTGGAACGATTGCTGTTGAAGACCATCGAGGAACCTCCGTGACCATTTATTCGTATTACTTGACTTTGCCTTGGGATTATGGGGGCAATGCCCTGCGCACGAGTTGCCAACGCAAACCCGGAATGGCGGTCCTGTTTGAGGATGTCGATGCGGTGTACCCTTGATTCACCGTGCAATCACTGTCCCGGTAAAGGCGCATCTTTGTACCTGCAGACTCTCACTCACTCTGTCGTCGGTTGCCCGCTGTGGGGGCTTCTTGGGGGAAGCAGGAGAAAGTGATTCGCCAGTCGGGACGAGACCCGGCTACCCCAGCGAGCAAGCGCTTATTTCAAACCTCAAGGTTATCGATCAAGCGCGTCGTCCCCAACCTCGCCGCACCCAGCACCACGAGTGCATCGCCTGCCTGCGGGGCCTGCAGGTCACTGCGTCGGCGGGCCACCAGGTAATCAGGCTTCCAGCCGCGATCTGTCAGTTTTTTCATGGCGAGCCCTTCCAGTTGGGCGATATTTTGCTCACCTTTTTGTAGCGCCTCGGCCATGCCTTTGAGCGCCAGTGACAGCTGCACCGCCTCGGCCCGCTCAGTCTCGCTGAGGTAGCCGTTGCGCGAGGACAGGGCCAGGCCATCGGGTGCGCGCAGGGTGTCGCCGGTGTGGATCTCGATGGGCAGGGCGAACTGCTGCACCATGCGGCGGATGATCATCTGCTGCTGGTAGTCCTTCTTGCCGAACACAGCCACGCGGGGCTGCACGCAGTTGAAGAGCTTGAGCACCACGGTGCACACGCCGGTGAAGAAGCCGGGGCGGAAGTAGCCCTCCAGCATGTCGGCGAGCTCAGTGGGGGGCTGCACCTTGTAGGTCTGCGGCTCGGGGTAGAGCTCTTGCTCGCTGGGGGCGAAGATCACGTCGCAGCCCACGGCCTCCAGCTTGGCGGCATCGGCCTCCAGCGTACGGGGGTAGGTGTCGAAGTCTTCGTGGGGTGCGAACTGCAGTCGGTTCACGAAGATGCTGGCAACCGTCACATCACCCAGCGGTTTGGCCTGGCGCACCAGGGCCAGGTGGCCATCGTGCAGATTGCCCATGGTGGGCACGAGGGCGGGGCGCTTGTAGTGGGCCAGGTGGGCCCGCAGGTCGGCGATGGTGTGGACAATTTTCATCTGGGGAACTGAAGAGATCAGATCGGGGGGAGAGCGTTTCGACAGGCTCAACGCGAACGGTTCAAGACAAGGGCCGTGATCACCATGCGTGCAGGGCATCGACGGGGAAGCTGCCTTCCTTGACCGCCTTCACATAAGCCTCCATCGCGCCGCGCACGCTGCCAGCATCCGCCATGAAGTTGCGCACGAACTTTGCGTTTTTGCCCAGGTTTACGCCCAGCATGTCGTGCAGCACCAGTACCTGGCCTGCGCAGTCCACACCAGCACCGATGCCGATGGTGGCGCAGCGCGTCAGCGCCTTGGTGAGTTCGGCCGAGAGGGCGGCCGGCACCATCTCCAGCACCAGCAGCGTGGCGCCAGCGTCCTGCAGTTCCATCGCGTGGCGTTTCAGGATGGCGGCGGATTCATCGGTCTTGCCCTGCACCCGGTAGCCACCCAGGGCGTGCACGGTTTGCGGTGTCAGACCCAGGTGGGCGCAGACGGGGATGCCGCGCTCCACCAGAAAGCGCACGGTGTCGGCAGTCCAGCCGCCGCCTTCCAGCTTGACCATGTGGGCACCGGCCTGCATCAGCACGGCAGCGCTGCGAAAGGCCTGCTCCTTGGACTCATGGTAGGTGCCATAGGGCAGGTCGCCTATCAGCCAGGCCGTACCCTGCACGCGACGCACGCCGCGCGACACGCTCTCCACGTGGTAGCGCATGGTTTCCAGAGAGACGCCGACCGTGCTATCCAGGCCCTGGCACACCATGCCCAGCGAATCACCGACGAGGATGGTCTCCACACCGGCCGCATCGGCCACGGCCGCAAAGGTGGCGTCGTAGGCGGTGAGCATGGTGATTTTTTCACCGCGCGCGTGCATCTCCTGCAGGCGCGGCAGGCTGACGGGCTTGCGTGTGGCCGGCGCACTCGCGGGGGGCAGCGTGCCGTAGGGAGAAGCGTTGTTCTGGGGAGGGGAAGGCTGGTTCATGGAGGACTCCAGTTCTTGCGCGCAGTTAAGAAGGGCGGTGGGCGATGTACCGGCTCAGCAGACTTCCGGGGCGCCGCTGCGCATGCCCAGACGGTGGAGCAGGTCGACATCGGCCTGGGTGTCGGGGTTGCCGGTGGTGAGCAGCTTGTCGCCGTAGAAGATTGAGTTGGCACCGGCGAGGAAGCACAGGGCCTGAACGGCATCGCCCATCTGCTGGCGGCCGGCCGACAGACGCACGCGCGCCTTGGGCATGGTGATGCGGGCCACGGCAATGGTGCGCACAAACTCGAAGGGATCGAGCGGCGCCTGCTCGGCCAGCGGCGTGCCTTCGACGCGCACCAGGTTGTTGATGGGCACCGACTCGGGGTAGGGGCTGAGGTTGGCCAGCTCGGCAATCAGGCCGGCGCGCTGGCGGTGGCTCTCGCCCATGCCGACGATGCCGCCGCTGCAGACCTTGACGCCCGCGCTGCGCACACGCGCCAGGGTGTCGAGCCGGTCCTGGTAGACGCGGGTGCTGATGATGTCGCCGTAAAAATCGGGCGAGGTGTCGAGGTTGTGGTTGTAGTAGTCCAGCCCGGCGTCGCGCAGGGTTTCGGCATGGCCTTCACCCAGCATGCCCAGGGTGGCGCAGGTCTCCATGCCCAGGCCCTTGACGGCGTTGACCAGCTCGGCCACTTTCTCGATGTCGCGGTCTTTCGGCTCGCGCCAGGCGGCACCCATGCAAAAGCGGGTAGCGCCGGCATCCTTGGCGCGGCGCGCAGCGAACAGCACCTCTTCCAGCTCCATGAGTTTGGAGGCCTTCACACCCGTGTCAAACGAGGCCGATTGCGGGCAGTAGCCGCAATCCTCGGGGCAGCCACCGGTCTTGACCGACAGCAGCGTGGCGAACTCGATTTGGCTCGGGTTGAAGTGCTCGCGGTGCACGGTCTGGGCGCGGAACAGCAGTTCGGGAAAGGGCAGCTCAAACAGGGCCTGAATGGCATCTACCGTCCAGGCGACATCTGCAGCCGGCTTGCTGCTGCGGGGGCTTGATCGGTGTAGGACAATTGCCTGTTCGAGGACTGCGGACATTAATTTCTCTCCAACTGTTGAAAGTGGCCTTGCGGCTATAACATGGTTGATTCTGGCGCTGCAGTCTAAGCGACGCTTTTATTCTTGTAAGTCATGAAAAATTCGATCGATTTCTCAGGGGACAGTGTAGCCGCATGGGCCCGGGCCGATGTGCTGCGCGCCCTGGCGGAAGACGTAGGTGGCGGTGATCTGACGGCCGGCCTGGTGGACCCCGGGCGCCGCGCGCTGGCGCGTGTGCTGGCGCGCGAACCGGCCGTGCTGTGCGGGCGTCCCTGGGTGGAGGCCACGCTGCGCGAACTGGTGCCCGAAGCCCGCATCAACTGGCTGGTGGACGAGGGCCAGCGCTGCGAGGCCGACCAGGTGGTGCTGGAGGTCGAGGGTCAGGCCCGGGCGCTGCTGACCGCCGAGCGTACCATGCTCAACTTCCTGCAGCTGCTCAGTGCCGTGGCCAGCAAGACTGCGCAGTATGTTGACGCCGTGCGCGGCACGCGCGCCCGGATTGTGGACACACGCAAGACTCTGCCCGGGCTGCGGCTGGCGCAGAAATACGCGGTGCGCATTGGGGGCGGCGTGAACCACCGCATTGGCCTGTTCGATGCGGTGCTGATCAAGGAAAACCACATCATGAGCGCCGGCGGCGTGACGCCGGCCCTGCAGGCGGCCCGCAGCGTGGCGGCCCGGGCCGACTTCATCGAGGTGGAGGTGGAGACCCTGGTGCAGCTCAAGGAGGCACTGGACGCGCAGGCCCAGATGGTGCTGCTCGACAACATGCCGCTGGACGACCTGAACGAGGCCGTGCGCATGAACGAGGCGCGCGGCGAGCAGCGTGCGGTGCTCGAGATCTCGGGTGGCGTGACGCTGGACAGCGTGCACACGCTGGCCCTGACCGGGGTGGATCGCATCTCGGTAGGAGCGCTCACCAAGGATGTGAAAGCGATTGATTTCTCCATGCGTTTTCGGGAGCTGTGATGAGTGGCGTGATTGATGTGGAATACGAGCTGCCGGAGACGGTGGCAGCTGAGACGACAGGTGCATGCAGCACGCTGCACGCCTGGGCCCGCGTGCCCGATGAGCCCTCACCGACTGAGCGCGCGGCGCTGAAGGACAAGATCCGCCGGCTGCTGAAGGAAAAGAATGCCGTGATGGTGTCGCACTATTACGTGCACCCCGACCTGCAGGACCTGGCCGAGGAAACCGGTGGTCTGGTGAGTGATTCGCTGGAGATGGCGCGCTTCGGGCGTGACCATGCCGCGCAGACGCTGCTGGTCTCGGGCGTGCGCTTCATGGGCGAGACGTCCAAGATTCTTTCGCCCGATAAGCGTGTGCTCATGCCGGATCTGGATGCCACCTGTTCGCTCGACCTGGGTTGCCCCGAGCGCGAGTTTGCCGCGTTCTGTGACGCGCACCCGGACCGCACGGTGGTGGTCTACGCCAACACCAGCGCGGCGGTGAAGGCCCGCTCGGACTGGCTCGTCACCTCAAGCTGCGCGCTGGACATCGTGCGTGCGCTCAAGGACAAGGGCCACAAGATTCTGTGGGCGCCGGACCGGCACCTGGGCAGCTACATCCAGCGCGAGACCGGGGCCGACATGCTGATGTGGAATGGTGCCTGCATCGTGCACAACGAATTCAAGGCGCAGGAGCTGGAAGCGCTCAAGCTGCAGCATCCCGGCGCCAAGGTGCTGGTGCATCCCGAATCGCCCGAGGCGGTGGTGGCGCTGGCCGATGCCGTGGGCTCGACCTCCGGCATCCTCAAGGCCGCGAGCGAGATGGATGCGCGCGAGTTCATCGTCGCCACCGACAACGGCATGATGCACAAGCTGCGCACACTCAACCCTGGCAAGGTATTCATCGAGGCACCGACCGCGGGCAACAGTGCAACCTGCAAGAGCTGTGCGCACTGCCCCTGGATGGCCATGAACAGCCTGGCCTCGGCGGCACGGGTGCTGGAGTACGGCCTCAACGAAATCCATGTGGACCCGGCACTGGGCTTGCGTGCCCGTGTGCCGATCGACCGCATGCTGGCTTTCACGGCGGCGCTCAAGGCGGGCCAGCCTGCGGGCAGTCTGGTACCGCAGATTGGCGCGGCCTGACAGCAAGGCCGCACGGCCATGCTGGTCCGCTGGCGTGCGGACTGCTGGGTCGAGATACCTGCGCCTTCTGTTCATTGACTCACCCTGGTAGCCGCTGGTTTTGAAAAATTCTGATAAAAAAATAACCATTGCAGCGTTCCTGGGGCGCGTGGCCCTGCTTGCAGCGGGGGTTGACTGCATCTACCTGCTGTTTTTCCTGGCCCTGGATTCGCCTGTGCTGGCCTGGGTCAACGTGCTCAGCGTGGCCATGTACCTGCAGGCCTACCGGCTGGCACGCGCGGGCCGGCTGCATGCCGCATCGCTGCTGATCTGGCTGGAGGCTTTTCCACATGCGGCGCTGGGCACCTTGATGACCGGCTGGGAGAGCGGGTTTCACTACCTGCTGCTGATGTTCATTCCGGCCGTGGTGCTCACCAACTCACGCACGCGAGCGCGCCTGTTTGTGGCGGCCTTGCTGCTCTTTCTGGTGTCGCTGGATTTTCTGGCGCGTCAGTTGGGGCCGCTGGCGCCGTTGGCGGCGCCAGCACTGATTGCCCTGAAGTGGCTCAACATCTCGATCTTCGTCATCATGTTCTCCGCTCTGGCGAGCTATTTCCGCCACCGCATCAATTTGTCGGAGAAGCACCTGCAGGCGTTGGCGATGGAAGACGCGTTGACGGGGCTCTACAACCGGCGGCATTTTCAGCAGGTTGCTGAACAGGAGTTGTCCAGGAGTCGGCGTACGGGCAGCCAGCTGGCATTGCTGATCTTCGACATCGACTGGTTCAAGAAGATCAATGACACGCATGGTCATGAAGGCGGCGACCAGGTACTGATTTCCGTGGGACGGATGCTCAAATTCGAGGCACGGCACATCGACACACTGGCACGCTGGGGTGGCGAGGAGTTTGTGCTGCTGATGCCGAATGCCGACCTGAAGGAAGCCATGGTCGTGGCGCAGCGGCTGCGGCAAAAGGTGGAGGACACGCCGGTGGCATGCCACACGGGCGAGGTCAGTTGCACCGTCTCCGGTGGTCTTACCCTCATTCAGGCGCACGAGCCGTTGAACCAGGCTTTTGCGCGGGCGGACCGAGCGCTTTATCGCAGCAAACGAGAGGGCCGGAACCGCGTCAGTGCCGAGCAGGTTTCTGAGCCTGTGGCTCAGGGTCAAGTCGCTGTTTAATCGGAGATGCCTGGAGTTTTTTGCATCCAGCCCTTATCGGTATTGAATAGTTTGCTACCAGGTTTGTAGCAAACTCACTCCATGGCCTGAACCGGAACTGCCGAGCGCAGTTCGGTCTGGCGGTTTTTGTCGTCCACGAACACCAGCTTGGGACGATGGGCGGCCACCTGTTCTTCATGCACCTGGGCAAAGGACGCAATGATGACGAGGTCGCCCGTGCTGGCGCGGCGTGCCGCCGAGCCGTTCACCGAGATCATGCCGCTGCCACGCTCGCCACGGATCGCGTAGGTGATGAAGCGCTCGCCGTTGTTGATGTTCCAGATGTGTACCTGCTCGTTCTCGGCGATGTTGGCTGCATCCAGCAGATCTTCATCGATCGCGCAGGAGCCTTCGTAATGCAGCTCGCAGTGGGTCACGGCGACGCGGTGGATCTTGGATTTGAGCAGGGTGCGGAACATCAGGGGTCTCGGCAGGCAATAAAGAAAAGGGGTCAGGGCGTCAGCACGGTGTCGTGTGCCTTGGGGTTGAGCTGCGGGTAATCGCGGCTGAAGTGCAGGCCGCGGCTCTCATGCCGGGACTGGGCGCTGCGCACGATCAGGTCGGCCACCTGCACCAGGTTGCGCAGCTCCAGCAGGTCGCGCGTGACGTGGAACCGGGAATAGAACTCCTGGATTTCACCCTTGAGCAGCGCAATGCGGTGGGCCGCCCGGTCCATGCGCTTGTTGGTGCGCACTATGCCGACGTAGTCCCACATGAAGCGGCGCAACTCGTCCCAGTTGTGCGAGATCACGACCACTTCGTCGGGGTCGGTCACGCGGCTGTCGTCCCAGGTGGGCAGTGGCGGGCAGGTGCCCGTTGCTTCCTTCGCAATGGCCTGCGCCGCCGCACGCGCAAACACCATGCATTCCACAAGTGAATTGCTGGCCAGCCGGTTGGCACCGTGCAAGCCGGTGCAGGTGGTCTCGCCCACGGCATACAGGCCGGGCAGATCGGTACGGCCATACAGGTCGGTGACAACGCCACCACAGGTGTAATGGGCTGCCGGTACCACGGGGATGGGCTGCTTGGCCATGTCGATGCCAAGCTCCAGGCAGCGCGCATAAATGGTGGGGAAGTGCTCTTGCAGGAAGGACAACGGCTGGTGCGAGATGTCGAGGTAGACGCAATCGAGGCCGCGTTTTTTCATCTCGAAGTCAATCGCACGGGCCACCACGTCGCGCGGTGCGAGTTCGGCGCGTTCGTCATGCGCAGGCATGAAGCGCGTGCCTCCCGCCGACTCCGGCAGCAGCAGGCGACCGCCTTCGCCGCGCACCGCCTCGCTGATGAGGAAGGACTTGGCATGCGGGTGGTACAGGCAGGTCGGGTGGAACTGGATGAACTCCATGTTGGCCACGCGGCAGCCGGCGCGCCAGGCCGCGGCAATGCCGTCGCCGGTGGCTGTGTCGGGGTTGGTGGTGTAGAGGTAAACCTTGCCGGCGCCGCCGGTGGCCAGAATGGTCTGCCGGGCGCTGAAGGTGACGACCTGGTCGGTCACCTCGTCGAGCGCATACAGTCCCAGGCACTGGTTGGACTGGCCGGGCTGGTTGCAGTCGGGCCGGCCCAGCTTGGCGCTGGTGATCAGGTCCACCAGCGTGTGGTGCTCAAACAGCGTGATGTTGGGGGTTTCGCGTACCTTGGCGATGAGGGTTTCCTGTACGGCCGCGCCGGTGGCATCGGTCACATGCACGATGCGGCGTTCGCTGTGACCGCCTTCGCGCGTCAGGTGCAGATGCCCGTTTTCCTGCGAGAAGGGCACGCCGAGTTCCTGCAGCCAGCGAATGGCATCAGGGGCATGCGACACCGCAAAGCGGGTGGCTTCGAGGTCGCACAGTCCGGCACCCGCGACCAGGGTGTCCTGTACATGGGACTCGATCGTGTCGCCCTCACCCATGACGGCAGCGATGCCACCCTGGGCCCACCGGCTGGAGCCATCGTTGAGCGCGCGTTTGGTCAGCACGGCCACGCGGTGGGTTGGCGCCAGCAGCAGGGCGGCGCTCAGGCCGGCCAGTCCGCTGCCGACGATGACGACGTCGAAATCATGGGAGATGTTCATGTGAGATGTTCGTGAGATTCTTCGGGAGCGGGGCTCTGTCAGGCGGGCGAGTAGGCCAGCCTGACATAAATGGGGGCAAAGGCCTCGGCCTGGGTGATCTCGATCAGGGTTTCCTTGGCGAGTTCCAGCAAGGCGATGAAGGTGACCACCAGCACGGGCACGCCCAGGCCGGGGTCGAACAGGTTTTCGAACTCGATGAATTTGCGCCCCTGCAGATGGCGCAGCACGATGCTCATGTGCTCGCGCACTGACAGCTCCTCGCGAGAGATCTTGTGGTGCTGCACAAGCTTGGCGCGCTTGAGGATGTCAGCCCAGGCTTCCTGCAGGTCGACCACCTGCACATCGGGAAAGCGCGGCTGCAGCGACTGTTCGATATAGACCTGGGCCTTGAGGAAGTCGCGGCCGTACTGGGGGAGCGCATTGAGATTGGCGGCGGCCAGTTTCATCTGCTCGTATTCGAGCAGGCGGCGCACCAGTTCGGCCCGCGGGTCTTCGGCCTCCTGTCCTTCTGCCACCTTTTTGGGGGGCAGAAGCATGCGCGACTTGATCTCGATCAGCATGGCCGCCATCAGCAGGTACTCGGCGGCCAGTTCCAGGTTGTGGTTGCGGATCTCCTCCACATAAACCAGGTACTGGCGCGTGACGCCCGCCATCGGAATGTCGAGAATGTTGAAGTTCTGCTTGCGGATCAGGTAGAGCAGCAGATCCAGCGGGCCCTCAAAGGCCTCCAGAAACACCTCCAGCGCGTCCGGCGGGATGTAGAGGTCCTGCGGCATCGCGAACAGCGGCTCGCCATACAGCCGTGCCAGGGCAACCTGGTCTATCACCTCGGGCATCCCCGCCACGGAAGGGGTAGCCGACGATCCGGCGCCAGCATCATGGGTGTTTGTGGTCATGGGCTTACTATCAAATAGGTAGCTGTAGTCGCCCTCCAGTCAAGGGCTACAGCCATATTTGATGGTTAATCCGCGTTGGTCTGGTAGACGTAGGGCTGTTGGGGCACCTCAGCCTCGCGGTATTCCTGCCAGGCGGCGCGGTCGACATTCTTGTCCCACAGCAGCTCGCGCCCCTGGCGCTGCTTGGCTTCCAGATCGGGCTTGCTGTTTTTGAGCTGCTCAATGAATTGGGTAACTTCAGACTGATAGTCCGGGCGGCGGAAAATATTCATGGATTGGGACCTCTTTGCCGGATTTTACCGGGCTGCGCTGGCCAGCCCGCTGGCCAGGTCGGGGCAGATGTTTTCGTCCGGCAGATGAGCCAGCAGGCCGGTGCGCTGGGCAATGCTCAGCGGCTGCGCGTTGAGGCCGCACAGGATCAGCCGGACGGACTGTTTGCGGCAGGTCCGGATCAGCTCCAGCAAGGTGTCGGCCCCCGACGAGTCCATGTAGATGATGTTCTTGAAGTCCAGCACCAGCGCGCGGCTGGGCAACGCCTCGTCCATCTGCTCGATCAGCTTGACGGCGCCGAAGAAGATGGCGCCATAGAGACGGAAGGCGCTGACCTGTCCGTCCAGCCCCTGCAGGACGGGCTGATCCGTCGCGCTGACCGGCTCGGAGCGCGACAGGCTGGAGATGCGGTAGATGAAGGTGACGCAGGCCGCAATCAGGCCCACCTCCACCGCCACCGTGAGGTCAAACACCACGGTCAGGAAAAACACCGCCAGCAGCGTGATGCGGTAGGGCAGACGGAACTGGCGCAGGTGCACAAAAGCCCTCCACTCGCCCATGTTCCAGGCCACGAACATCAGGATCGCGGCCAGCGCCGACATCGGCACGTTGTGCGCCAGCGGTGCGGCCACCAGGATGATGGCCAGCAGGGTGAGCGAATGCACCATGCCCGAGACCGGGCTGGTGGCGCCGTTCTTGACGTTGGTCACGGTGCGGGCAATCGTGCCGGTGGCCGGCATGCCGCCAAAGAACGGCGTGACGAAGTTGGCGATGCCCTGGGCCATGAGCTCCTGGTTGGGGTTGTGGCGGCCTTCGATCATGCTGTCGGCCACGCGGGCGCACAAGAGCGATTCAATGGCGCCGAGCAGGGCCAGCGTGGTGGCGGGCACGATCAGGAAGCGGGCCGACTCCCAGCTGAAGTCCGGCCAGGCAAAGCCGGGCAGGGCCGAGGGGATGCCGCCAAAGCGGCTGCCGATGGTGTCCACCTGCAGACCGAATAGTGTTACGGCCAGCGTGGCCAGCACCAGCGCGACCACCGAGCCCGGCAGCACGCTGAAGCGCCGGGTCAGTGCAGGGTTGCTGTTGATCCGGGGCAGGAAGAACTGCCAGAACACGACGATGGCCAGCGAACCCGCAGCAATCGCCAGCGAGGTGGGGTTGAGCGTGGGCAGCGCATGGCTGATGGTGGAGACGATGCCGAAAAAGTCGGCCGGCATGTTCTTGACCTGAAGGCCGAGAAAGTCCTTGATCTGCGACAGGCCGATCAGTACCGCGATGCCGTTGGTGAAGCCGATCACCACGGCAATCGGGATGAAGCGGATCAGCGTGCCGAGCTTGAACAGGCCCATCAGGAACAGCATGATGCCCGACATGGCGGTGGCGATGATGAGGTTGGACAGGCCGTAGCGCTCCAGGATGCCGTAGACGATCACGATGAAGGCGCCGGCCGGTCCGCCGATCTGGACCCGGCTGCCACCGAGCGCGGAGATCAGGAAACCTGCGATCACGGCGGTGAAGATGCCCGCCTCGGGCCGCAGGCCGCTGGCCATGGCGAAGGCCATTGCGAGCGGCAGGGCCACGATGCCGACGGTGGCACCGGCTCCCAGGTCCTTGATCAGACGCTCCCGGTTGTAGCCCTGCAGGGCTGTCATCAGATAGGGGCGAAAGGGCGCGAATCGTGAGTGCTGGGCGGGGTCATCCATGGCCGCCATTGTGGCTCAGCTGTCTTGCAGGGGCAAGCCCGGGAGGCTGTGATGCTATGAAGAGTGGAGCAAGAAGGTGGCAGGCCGGGGGGCGCCGAGAACCGGCCTTGCTTAACGCGAGCGCAGGTCCTGCAGCACCGGGCGCAGCACCAGCACCAGCAAAAGCAGCGCCAGGGGCAGCGTGGTCACATAGCCCAGTTGCTTGAAGCCGATGGCACCAGCCAGCCCGCCGATGAAGAAGCTCAGGATCAGGGTCAGGTGAATGCGCAGCTTGGCCCGGTCGGCCAGCACCGGCGTGGAGCTGGCCGATCGGTTGATGTAGAGCAGGCGGCCGATCTCCATGCCCAGGTCGGTCACCAGTCCGGTGATGTGCGTGGTACGGATGACGGCTTTCGAGATCTTGGTGATCACGGCATTCTGCAGGCCCATGATGAAGCACAGGATCAGCACCGTCAGCGGTACCAGCAAAGCGGCTGAGAGATTAATGGCTGCACCGAACAGCCCGAATATCAGCAGCAGCATGGACTCCAGCAACAGGGGCAGACCGTAGGCACTGCGCAAATGCCGGTGCAGCCCCCAGTTCACCAGCCACACGGTGGTGATGGTGCCCGCCATGAAGGCGAGCAGGGCCGCCAGCCCGGCCGCCGCCAGTGACAGCTGGCCCAGCACCAGATGGTCGGCCACCGATGAGACGATGCCCGTCATGTGGGAGGTGTACTGGCCTACCGCGAGAAACCCGCCCGCATTGGTGGCCCCCGCGACAAAACTCAGCACCGTGCCCAGCCGGATATTGGCCAGTGCGGTGCGATCGACCGAGGTCCAGCCCCGAATCAGCGGGATCATGGGGGCTGTCAGCGCACCCGCATGCCGGGCTGCGCGCCGGGCCAGGGGTTGAGCACGTAGATGCCGGGCGTGGCTTTTTCATCGGCGTGGCTCGCGGCCAGCACCATGCCTTCGGACAGGCCGAACTTCATCTTGCGCGGTGTCAGGTTGGCCACCATCACGGTGAGCTTGCCCACCAGGTCCTCGGGCTTGTAGGCGCTGGCGATGCCGCTGAAGACGTTCCGGGTTTTTCCCTCGCCCACGTCGAGTGTCAGGCGCAAGAGCTTGGTCGAGCCCTCCACCGCTTCGCAGTTGACGATCTGTGCGATGCGCAGGTCGATCTTGGCGAAGTCGTCGATGGTGATCACGGGCGCAATGTCTTCGCCGCCGGGTGCTATGGTTTCTGTAGCTTCTGGCGCTTGTTCTGTAAGGGCTGGAGGCTCAAAAAGTGCATCCAGTTGCTTGATGTCGACACGTTGCATCAGGTGCTTGTAATCACCGATGAGGTGGCCCTTGCCCAGCCCCTTGGCAGCGTCGCTCCAGCGCAGCGGCTCGATCTTGAGGAAGTCCTCGACCTGTGTCGCCAGCGCCGGCAGCACCGGCTTGAGGTAGAGCGTGAGCAGGCGGAAGGCCTCGATACAGACCGTGCAGACATCGTGCAGGTGACCTTCCATGCCTTCCTGCTTGGCCAGCTCCCAAGGCTTGTTCTGGTCCACGTAAGCGTTGACGCGGTCGGCCAGCAGCATGATCTCGCGCAGGGCCTTGCCGTATTCGCGCTCGGCATACAACTCGGCCAGGCTGGGCATGGCATCGCGCAGGTGCTCCAGCAGCGCGTCGCCATCGCCCGAGACCTCGCCCAGTTTGCCGCCGAAGCGCTTGGCGATGAAGCCGGCTGCACGCGAGGCGATGTTGATGTACTTGCCGACCAGGTCGCTGTTGACGCGGGCCATGAAGTCGTCGGCATTGAAGTCGATGTCTTCGTTGCGCGAAGACAGCTTGGCCGCCAGGTAGTAGCGCAGCCACTCCGGGTTCATGCCCAGACCCAGGTATTTGAGCGGGTCCAGGCCGGTGCCGCGGCTTTTGCTCATTTTTTCGCCGTTGTTGACGGTCAGGAAGCCGTGCACAAAGATGTTGTCCGGCGTCTTGCGGCCGCTGAAATGCAGCATCGCGGGCCAGAACAGCGTATGGAAGGTGATGATGTCCTTGCCGATGAAGTGGACCTGCTCCAGCGCCGGGTCGGCCATGTAGGCGTCATAGTCCTGGCCCCGCTTTTCAAGCAGGTTCTTCAGCGAGGCGAGGTAACCCACAGGGGCGTCGAGCCAGACATAGAAGTACTTGCCCGGCGCATCCGGAATCTCGATGCCGAAATAGGGCGCATCGCGGCTGATGTCCCAGTCACCCAGGCCTTCGCTCATGCTGCCGTCGGGGTTCTGGCGCGGCGAAAACCACTCGCTGACCTTGTTGGCCACTTCTTCCTGCAGCTTGCCATCCTGCGTCCACTGCTCCAGGAAGGCCACGCAGCGCGGGTCGGACAGCCTGAAGAAGAAATGCTCCGAGCTCTTGAGCACGGGGGTGGCGCCGGACAGGGCCGAGTAGGGGTTCTTCAGGTCGGTCGGGGCATAGACCGCGCCGCAGTTTTCGCAGTTGTCACCATACTGGTCCTTCGTGCCGCAGCGTGGGCAGGTGCCCTTGATGAAGCGGTCCGGCAGGAACATCGACTTCTCGGGATCGAAGAACTGCTCGATGGTCTTGCTGCTGATCAGGTCATTGGCCTTGAGGTCGCGGTAGATCTGCCGGGCCAGCTCGTGGTTTTCCGGCGCATCGGTCGAATGCCAGTTGTCGAACGAGATGTGGAAGCCGTCCAGATAGGGCTTGCGGCCTGCGGCGATGTCGGCCACGAACTGCTGGGGTGTCTTGCCGGCCTTCTCCGCCGCAATCATGATGGGCGCGCCGTGCGCATCGTCGGCGCCGACGAAGTTCACCTCATGGCCCTGCATGCGCTGGACCCGTACCCAGATGTCGGCCTGGATGTACTCCATGATGTGGCCGATGTGGAAGTTGCCGTTGGCGTAGGGCAGGGCGGTGGTAACGAAGAGTTTGCGTGACATGGGGCTTGGCTTTCGGGACAGCTCCCGATTTTAGTCCGCAGCCGGGGTCAGCGCAGACGCAGCGGATCCCGGCGCCGTTCACCATGACTGGGTGAGGGGGCAGCCTCGGGCTGGGCATAGGGATCGGTCCAGCCGAAGAAGCGGCAGATATCGGCCTTCATGCGGATCGAATCCGCATAGCCCAGCTTGATGAGGTCCCGGGTAAAAGGCGCCTCGAACAGCAGGTAGCTGGCCAGTACTTCGGCGCGCGAGCTTTGCTTGCCGGACGTGGCGCCCACGCCACCCAGCAGCGAGCGGATCGCGGCGGGCAGTGCATCAATGTGCCGCGCCGCGATGTCGTCCAGCCGCTCGGAGGGGGCGATGACGAGCAGGTCGATCGGCCGCAGCGCACTGTCCTTGCGCGCTTCGGGCGGCACCAGCGACATGGTCTGGTTGATGCGGCGGATGCGCTCGATGTCCACCGACATGGCGTCGAGGAAGATGCTGGAGAGCGAGTGGCCTGCAATCTGGGCCAGCGAAGGGTACTCAAAGCGGGTGTTCATCTGCCGCCGCTCTCGCGACTCCATCATCCGGCCCGCCCCAATGACCAGAATCCGCTCGGCCCCGAGGTGAATGGCCGGTGCCACGGGGGCGGTCTGCCGCATCGAGCCGTCACCGAAATACTCGTCGCGTCCCTGTATCGTCAGCGGCACGGCGGGGAAGATGAATGGGATGGCCGATGAGGCCAGCAAATGGTGGTGGGTGATCTTGTCGCGCAGGGCCCGGCGCTGCGAGCGCACCCAGGGCTTGAGGTGCGCGGCACCCTCAAAAAACGTGAGGTGCTCGCCCGTGCTGTAGCTCGAGGCCGTCACGGCCAGTGCCTGCAGATGGCCTTGCGCCACGAGTTGGGGCAGACGCTCCAGCGGCACCATGGTTTTGAGCAACTCTTCCAGTGGTGAGTTGTCCAGCAGCGAGCGGGGTTTCAGGCGCCGCCACTTGGCGATCAGCCAGCCGAGTGAGAGCAGGCTCAGCCAGCGGGCACCGGTGCGCATGACGCTGAGCACGTCGGACCGGTAGACCTGATGCGCCTCAAAGCCTTTCCAGACGGCCACAATCTGCCGGATGGCCCGGTCGAAGTCGTCTGCATGGCAGGCCAGTGCGGCTGCATTGATGGCGCCGGCCGAGGTGCCGGTGATGATGTCAAAGGGGTTGCCCGAGTGGTTCTCGCCACAGGTCAGGCGGATATCTGCAATGGCTTCGAGCACCCCCACCTGGTAGGCGGCACGCGCTCCGCCACCCGTGAGCAGCAGGCCGGCAGGGGGGAGGGTTGCAGCTTTATCGGGCATCAGGGCATGAAGTGGACAGACCCCCGCTAGTGTGCCGTCATCAGTGTGCAGGCGGTCTACGGGTTAATCCGGGGACGCAGGGTTTATTTGCCTGAGCACGCAAGGTCTTGTATCTCTTCGCTAGACTACACGCCTCAGGAGTAATCAATGGCAGTCACAGAACAGGCGATTTCGGACGCGCTCAAAAGCGTTGTCGACCCCAACACCGGCAAGGACTTCGTGTCCGCCAAGGCCATCAGGAACCTCACCGTCACCGACGGCGATGTGGCCTTCGATGTGGAGTTGGGTTACCCGGCCAAGAGCCAGATTCCGGGCTTTCGCAAGGCACTCATCGCGGCGGCCAAGGGCGTGGCTGGCGTCGGCAATGTGTCGGTGAATCTCAGCGTGAAGATCGTGCCGCATGCGGTGCAGCGCGGCGTGCAACTGCTGCCCAAGGTGAAGAACATCGTGGCCGTGGCCTCGGGCAAGGGCGGCGTGGGCAAGAGCACCACCGCGGTCAACCTCGCACTTGCGCTGGCTGCCGAGGGTGCCAGTGTGGGCCTGCTCGATGCCGACATCTATGGCCCGAGCGTGCCCATGATGATGGGCATTGACGGCCGGCCCGAGAGTGACGATGGCCAGACCATGGAGCCGCTGGAGAACTACGGCGTGCAGGTCATGTCCATCGGCTTTCTTGTGGCGCAGGACGAAGCCATGATCTGGCGCGGCCCCATGGCCACTCAGGCACTGGAGCAGCTGTTGCGTCAGACCAACTGGCGCGACCTCGATTACCTTATCGTCGACATGCCCCCCGGCACCGGCGACATCCAGCTCACGCTCTCGCAGCGCGTGCCCATGACGGGCGCCGTGGTGGTGACCACGCCGCAGGACATCGCGCTGCTCGATGCCAAAAAGGGCATCAAGATGTTCGAGAAGGTGGGCGTACCCATCCTCGGCATCGTGGAGAACATGGCGGTGCATGTGTGCAGCAAGTGCGGCCATGTGGAGCACATCTTCGGCGCCGATGGCGGCAAGCGGATGGCCGCCGAGTACAAGATGGACTACCTCGGCGCGCTGCCGCTGGACATGCAGATCCGTCTGCAGGCCGACAGTGGCAAACCCACGGTGGTGGCCGACCCGGACGGCGAGGTGGCGGGCATCTACAAGACGGTGGCACGCCAGGTGGCAGTGTCGATCGCGGCAAAGAACAAGGACTTTTCCTCGAAATTTCCGTCCATCACGATCTCCAAGGGCACCTGATGCTGCTCTGGCAGTTGCATGCTGCCGGAGGGCGACAACCCTGCCTGGATGTGGGTCAAATCCAAAGCGTTACAGTGTCCTGAATGAGCCAAGCCCGACCTTCCATCGATGTTGCCGTCGTGATGCGCAAAGAGCGCATCGACGGACCCGCAAGCCGCTGGCAGCCCTGGCGCTGGGTGCTGGCCGATGTGGTGCAGGATGAACCTGGCTTTGGCCGCGAGCCTCGCCTGCTCTACAAAAATGATAGCGAGGAGCGCTGGCTGCATCCGGGCTTCAAGGTCGAATTGTTCAAGGATGATGCCGAGGGCTATTACCTTAACGCCACCACGCCGGCGCCCTGCTGGTTCGTGATGTGGCGCATGGAAGAGGAAGCCTCGATCACGGACGAACCCGTGGCCAAGCCCGAACGCGTGACCGTGAGTTACCACGACGCCGGGCGCTGGCTCGATGCGCAGGAGACGATCGAGCAGGTGCCGGCACCGCCGCACATCGTCGAATGGATGCAGGCCTTTGTCGATGCGCATTATGTGCCCGAGCCCAAGCGGCGCCAGCGGCCCGAGAGCTTCAAGCCGTTGACGGACCGCTTCGGCAAACCTGCCGTGGTGACGACCGAAAAGAAGCGGGGCGGTGGTGGCCATGGCTGACGGTATTCTCGGACGCTGGTCACGCCGCAAGGCAAATGCCCGTGAGGGCAAGCCGCTGGAGGAACCAGCACCGGAGGCAAAGGCCACACCTGTTGCCTCCCAGGCGCTTGCGCCGGCGTCACAAGACCGTGCTGATGCGCTTGAACCGGTCGCCATGGAGCCGGAAGCGCCACCCCCCACACTGGAAGATGTCGGGCGACTCACCTCCGAGTCCGATTTCAAGCCCTTTGTCGCGCGAGGTGTCAGTCCCGACGTGAAGAACGCGGCGATGAAAAAACTGTTCGCTGACCCCCACTACAACGTGATGGACGGGCTGGACATCTACATTGACGATTACTCGCTGCCTGACCCTCTGCCCAAATCCATGATCCGGCAGATGGCCAGTGCCCAGTTTCTCGACCTGTTCGACGAACAGAAAAACGCCCAGGCCAGGGCGCTAGGGGAAGCTGCGGATTCCCCCGCAGACCATTCCGTGGCAGAGTCTCCAGCCATCAGCCAAGAACCGACAGCCAAACCGCCCACCGCCACGGCGCCCGCCCTGAGCGCTGGGCCAGAATCCGAGCCCCCGAGGGGCCAAACACCTGACACAGCAGACCATGCCAACTCTGATTTGCGATTGCAACAAGACCATGCCGCTGGCGCCGAAGATCCTCGGCGCCGCACTGAATGAAGAGCTGACACTGCATACCACGCTGTGTCGCCGCGAGGCCGGTGCGTTTGTACAGGCCATCCAGTCGGGCGAGGATGTCGTCGTTGCCTGTACCCAGGAAAAGCGATTGTTCTCCGAGCTCGGTGAGCAGACGCAAGGCGCGGTTTCGCCCATCCATTTCGTCAACATCCGCGAAACCGGCGGCTGGAGCAAGGATGCGTCCAAGGCCATGCCCAAGCTCGCGGCCCTGCTGGCGGCGGCCCACCTGCCCGAAGCTGAACCTGTTCCCACCGTGAGCTACAAAAGCGCAGGCCGGTTGCTCATCATCGGCCAGCTGGATGCTGCGGAGCAGGCGGCTGACTGGCTGTCGGATGCGCTCGATGTCACGCTGTTTGTCCAGGGAGCTGGCGCACAGGGCGGTACGCAGGAGCGACGCTATCCGGTGCTCTCGGGACAGGTCAAGGGCCTGACGGGCTGGCTCGGCGCGTTCGAACTCAAGTGGCAACGCAACAACCCGATCGATCTGGACCTGTGTACACGCTGTAACGCCTGTATTGCCGCCTGCCCTGAAGACGCGATTGGCCTGGACTACCAGGTGGACGCTGCGCGTTGCCAGTCGCACAGGGTGTGCGTGAAGGCCTGCGGTGTGGCCGGCGCCATTGATTTCAGCCGTGAGCCAGAGGATATGAGCGAGCAGTTCGACCTCGTGCTCGATCTGCGCAGCACACCCGCCTTCAGCCAGCATGCCTTGCCCCAGGGCTACTTCCGCTGGGCGGACAAGGACCCCAAGACGCTGATTCAGTTGCGTGGTCTGGTGGGGGAGTTCGAAAAGCCCAAGTTTTTCCTCTACAAGCAAAAGCTCTGCGCCCACAGCCGTAACGCCAAGACCGGTTGCAACGCCTGCATCGACGTCTGCTCGGCTTCGGCCATCAGCAGCGAACGCGAGCGCCAGCAGATCAAGGTCAATCCCAATCTGTGCGTGGGTTGCGGCGCCTGCACCACGGTCTGCCCGAGCGGCGCGCTGACCTATGCCTACCCGCGCGCAAGCGAGCAGGGGGTGCGCATCAAGACCCTGCTGACCACCTATGCCCGTGCCGGCGGCAAGCAGGCGGCGCTGCTGCTGCACAGCCAGGAAGCCGGTGCCCGCCAGATCGAGGACCTGGGCCGTGCAGCCCGGCTCGACGCTGACACCCACGGTGTGCCTGCCCGCGTGATGCCGCTGGCACTGTGGCACACCTCGTCGGTGGGGCTGGAGTTGTGGCTTACCGCCATTGCCTACGGTGCTTCACAGGTGTGGGTGCTGATGACCGATGAGGAGGCGCCCCAGTACCGCACGGCGGTGCAGGCTCAGATGGATGTTGCGCAGGCCATTCTCCATGGGCTTGGCTACACGGGTGAGCACTTCAGGATTCTGGAGGCACGTGATGCGCGCGACCTCGCGGCCCTTGATACCCAGTTGCAGGCGGCACCCGCCCAGTGCGTCACCCGCACGGCAGGCTTTGCCGTGCAGGCCGACAAGCGGGCCACGCTGGAGCTGGTCCTCGATCACCTGGTGGAGCATGCACCCCAGCATCCCGAGGTGATTGCCCTGCCCGCGCTGGGTTCGCCCCTGGGGGCGCTGGCGATCAACAAGGAGACCTGCACCCTGTGCCTGAGCTGCGTGAGCGCCTGCCCGGCCAGTGCCCTGCAGGACAACCCGCAGGCGCCCCAGCTCAAGTTCATCGAGAAGAACTGTGTGCAGTGCGGCTTGTGCGTCAAGACCTGCCCGGAGCAGGCGCTGTCGCTGGTACCCCAGTTGCGCTTGACGCCCCAGCGCAAGGAGGCCGTGGTCATCAACGAGATGCAGCCCTACAGCTGCGTGCGTTGCGGCAAGCCCTTTGGCACGCTCAAGGCCATCGAGGGCATGCTGGGCAAACTGGCGGGTCATGCCATGTTCCAGGGCCCGGCACTTGAGCGCCTGAAGATGTGCGGCGACTGCCGGGTGATCGACATTTACTCGTCCGAGAACGAATCCAGGATCACCGACCTGTGATCCATCACGCTTGCCACACCTGTATTGACAACGGCCAAGCCGGAGAGAAACATTTATGAGTACGAAATCGGCCACCGAATCTGCCCTGTCCATGCCGCCAGCTTCCTCTGCGCTGGACGAGGAAACTGCGCGCGCAGAACTGTATGGCCTGCTGGCGGCGCTGTATTACGCGCCTCCCGAGCCTGAATTGCTGGCGCAGCTGCGTGTCGCCGTGACCGAGGCACCAGCTGCCGGAGGCTTTCTGGAAGAGCCCTGGCGTGAACTCGTCGGTGTGGCACGCGAGCTGGACGACGAGGCCCTCCGTCTGGAATACAACGCCTTGTTTGGTGGCATAGGCAAGCCGGAGGTCTACCTGTACGGCTCGCATTTCCTGAGCGGCTTTCTCAATGAGAAGCCGCTGGCCAGGCTGCGCACCGATCTGACCCGCCTGGGGCTGGCGCGCGACGAGACCATGTCAGAGACCGAGGACCACTTTGCCTATGCCTGCGAAGTCATGCGCTTTCTGATTGCCGGCGACAACGTGGAGGTGGCCAACCTCACGAACCAGAAGGCATTTTTTGCAGACCATGTGCAACCCTGGGTCAACCAGATGTGCGAGGCCATCACGGCCCACCACAAGGCCAGGTTCTATGCCAGGCTGGCCACGTTCACCCAGGCCTTTATCAGTGTCGAGGCCCAGGGCTTCGACATGCTGGATTGATCGCAACTCAACCCCGGCCGTGACTGGCCGGGCCTGACTTGTTGGCTGGCACCTGCGGTTCGCACAGCAGCCAGATGCTGAACACCGCACCGTCCACGTCTTCTCCGCGTTCGCGCCGGTTCGCCGCCGTGATGCTGCCGCCATAGCGCTCCACCAGCCCCTGACTGATCCACAAGCCCAGACCATTGCCGTCGTTCTTGTTGGTGAAGAAAGGCCGGAACAGTTTATCGCGCACGTCGGGGCTCAGCCCGGCTCCGGTATCGGCCACCTCGATGACCACGCCGGGCGCGCCTGTGGCATCGGTGTCCTCATGCGTGCGCAGGCAGAGCGTGCCGCCCTGGGGCATGGCCTGGATCGCATTGATCAGCAGGTTGATGACGACCTGTTGCAACTCCTGCCGGTTGAAGCCTACTGGCGGTGTGTTGTTCAGTTCGCGCACGATGTCGATGCGGGTGTGGCCGAGCAGATGGCCGACCAGTACCAGGCAGTCTGCCAGCGTGCGGTTGACGTCAAGGGCCTCGACATAGCCGGCGTACTCGGTCGGGCGCGCGTATTGCAGCAGCTGGGTCACGATCAGCCGCATGCGCTCGACCTGTTGGTCCAGCAGTCTGAACTCTGAGGCCACAGGCTGTGCCGCCAGTCCCAGCATCTCGCGCATCAAATCCAGATTGCCCTGGATGACGGCAATCGGGTTGTTGATCTCGTGCGCGATGCTGGCGGTGAGCTGGCCGATGGCTGCGAGCTTTTCAGACTTGACCAGTTGCTGCTGTGCCTGCTGCAGCGAGGCATTGCTTTGTGCCAGTTCGTGGGTGCGCTCGACCACCTTGGCATCGAGTTCCTGGGCCCAGCGCTGCAGCACGTCGGTCTTGTCGGCAATCACGTTGAGCAACTGGTCCAGGTGGTTGGACAGGGCGCCGATTTCATCGAGCGCTTCCACTTCGCCCACGCGCGCGCCGGTGTTGCCTTCCTCGACCAGCTGCATGGTGCGGTTCATGCGTTCAACTGGACGGAAGATGCTGCGCGCCCAGCGCAGCGAGAACACCGCGGCGAGCGCCATCACGACCATGAAGATGCCCACGATCAGCGCCAGCATGCCGTACTTGACGAGACGGAACGGCTTTTCGAGGTAACCCACATAGAGCATGCCCACCCGGTCGCCACGCGAATCCAGCAGCGGTTCATAAGCCGACATGTACCAGTCGTTCACCACAAAGGCGCGGTCCAGCCAGGTGCTGCCGCGCTCCAGCACGGCGTCGCGCACGGCCTGCGAGACCCGTGTGCCGATGGCACGCTGGTCCTGGAACAGGCGCACATTGGTGGTGATGCGCACGTCTTCCATGAACAGGGTGGCCGTCCCATGGCTGTCGAAGGGCAGCGAGCCCTCCGGGTAGACGATGCGGTTGATATGGTCGATCAGGCCGAGGTTCTGGTTCAGCAGCACGCCGGCCCTCAGATACGCCTGGATTTCACCAGCAGGCCCGTAAACCGGGGTGGTGGCCAGCATGACCAGGGCCCTGTCTTCGACGGTGCGCTGGGTCGGGCTGGCGCTGCGCGTGGCGATCAGGGGGATGTGGATGCGTGGTGCCAGGTGCGGCGCCATGTCTAGCAGGTCGCTGGCACTGAGCAAGGCGAGACTGGCCTGTTCCTGCTCACCTGTGCTGGCCACCGAAGGCGTTCTGGGCTGCCCGTGCGGCAACAGCTGGACGCTTGAGTCCTTGGGTACTGGCCAGTCTGCTGTGAGCAGGCGGCCGTCGGGGCGGTAGAGGTTGATGAAGTCGAAGTCGAGCCGTTCGCGCGCATCCGCCAGCAGGCTTTTGAGCTTGCCCAGATCATGGCGGTTCAAGGCCAGGTGCAGGGAATGCGACGCGCTGACGGCCTGCGTGCCGGAGCCCACCTGCCCCAGCACCTGGTCGAAATAGCCGCGTGCCACGGCCAGGTCGCTGCGCACCTTGGTGATCAGCAGGCGGTCATAGGCGGCATTGCCCCAGATCACCAGAGAGCCGACGAGCAGGGGGAACACCACCAGCAAGGGCAGCAGTGCCATGGCCAGCAGCTTGTTGCGGATCGAGTGGGTGATCCAGCGCGGCGTCAGCAGGGCCAGCAAGGCCGAGACCTGTCGTTTCACGACAAGGCCCACTCGGCGCAGCGACGCTCCAGCGTGCGCCGGGAGATACCCAGCAACTGGGCTGCCTGGGTTTTGTCGCCCTGAACAGAATCAAGCACGGTGCGGATGTGCTGTTTTTCGAGCGTGTGCAGGTCGGTCGTAGCAAGCTCAGTTGCAGCAGCAGTCGATTCAGCGGAGGTGGAGCCACGGCCGCCGACGGAATACAGGGCCGACACATTGAGCGCACCGAGGATCAGCGAGCGTTCGATCAGGTTGTGCAGTTCACGTGCGTTGCCGGGCCAGTCGTATTGCAGGAGGTAGTCGAGCTCGGTGGCAGAAATGGCCAGCGGCGCGACACCCAGCACAGGACTCAGCTGGGCGATGAAATGCTGCACGAGGTCGGGGATGTCTTCCTTGTGCTCACGCAGAGGAGGCAGGGTGATCTCCACCACCTGCAGCCGGTAGTACAAATCCTTGCGAAAGCGCCCCGCAGCCACCTCTTCCTTGAGAGACCGGTTGGTGGCCGCGATGATGCGCACATTGACAGGCAGCAACTGCTCACTGCCCACGGGACGGATCTTGAGGTCCTCCAGTGTGCGCAGCAGAGTGGCCTGTAGCGGCAGCGGCAACTCGGCGACTTCGTCCAGAAACAGCGTGCCGCCCTGGGCGTAATAGAACAGGCCATCACGCGCCTTGGTGGCGCCGGTGAAAGCGCCCTTGGCGTGGCCAAACAGTTCGCTCTCGATAAGTTCGGGAGACATCGAGGCGCAGTTGACCGGAACAAAGGGGCCTTGCGCGCGCGGGCTCAGGTCGTGCAGGGCCCGGGCCACGAGTTCCTTGCCCGTGCCGGATTCGCCCTGGAGCAAGACGGTGCTGTTGACGGCGGCCACGCGGTGCACGGTGTTCATGAGCGCGTTCATGACCGGCGAATGTCCGATCAACTGGTGGTTGACGCTTTTGCCGCCTGACAGTGTGTGCTTGAGTACGTAGTTCTCACGCGAGAGCCGCGAGCGTTCGTGGCAGTGCTTCACGGCATTCAGTATCTGCGGCACCCGGAAGGGCTTGAGGATGAAGTCGGAGGCGCCAGCACGCAAGGCCTCAATGGCCGTGTCGAGGTCGGCAAAGGCAGTGATCAGGATGACCTCCCCTGAAAAACCCTGGTCCCGCAATTCCTTGAGCCAGCTGACCCCGTCCTGGCCGGGCAGCGAGATGTCCAGGATGATCAGGTCCACGTGATGACTGCGCAGCAGCGCGGCGGCCTCTTCGGCACTGCTGGCACTGCTGACCGACTGGCAGCGCGGCACCAGTGTCTTGACCAGAAAGTTGCGCATGCCCAGCTCGTCATCGACGACCAGGACGGACCAGAAGGGCCAGCCTTCTGTGGTTTTTTCAGTTGGGGAAGTTGGGGTGTTGGTAGTCACTGGCATGCACGATGGTGAACATAAATTCTAGCCCTACATCCGACCAATTCAGTCGGGTAAGCAGAGTTTCAGCCTGTTCGCAACGACAGCTCGGGGCCGTGCAATGTGCCCATGGGAAAAATCTGTCGCGGCATTTGCGACAACTTGTCGCAAATGCCGCGACAAGTTGGCGTAAATAATTTGCTGCGACGCAATGTAGATGGTGCAAGTCATTGATTCGTATGTCTCCTGCGGTAGGCGATACAGGTTGGCACGGTTCCTGACGGGGGCCTGCTTTAAATGTCGGATGGATATGCTGCGCTGCGAGAAAAACAGCGTCAGCGACCAGAAGCAGCCCGATCGTTTGTACGCTTGCTGAATCATGGCCGAGTTGATACATTTCCCGGAGAGATATGTACTTAAGTTCCTATCAAAAAGGAACACTTCAGGAGATCCACCATGAGTCAATCCCCCGGCAAATTGTCACGTCGCACCCTGTTTGCGGGTGCGGGTACGGTGGGCGCCATCGCCACCGTGGCCAGTCTGGTACCTGCTGTTCGTGGCGCTCCTGCCGCTCTTGAGCAGCCGCTTGCGAAACCGGCCAAAGGTGGCGGCTACAGCTTGTCCGAGCATGTCAAGCGCTACTACAAGACCACACTCGTTTAAAGCCGACAGCTGGAGAATCCATGTCTACCATCCTTACCAAAAAGTCCGCAGCTGCAGATGCCGTTGTGCGCTCACCCTTTGTTCACAGCCTGCGCCGCGGTTTGTCGCAGGCCCTGCCCACCATGGACCGGCGCGCTTTTCTGCGCCGCTCCGGCCTGGGTGTCGGTGTCGGTATCGCTGCCTCCCAACTCACACTGGTCAAGAAGGCCGGTGCTGCCCAGTCGGTTGCCGTTGGTGACGGCAAGGTCGAAGTCAAGCGCACCGTCTGCACGCACTGTTCTGTCGGCTGTGCCGTCGATGCTGTTGTGGAGAACGGTGTCTGGGTCCGTCAGGAGCCGGTGTTCGACTCCCCGATCAACCTCGGTGCACACTGCGCCAAGGGTGCCGCCCTGCGCGAGCACGGCCATGGCGAGTTCCGCCTGCGCTACCCCATGAAGCTGGTCAACGGCAAGTACGAACGCATCAGCTGGGATACCGCGCTGAACGAGATCAGCGCCAAGATGCTGGAGCTGCGCAAGGCCAGCGGGCCGGACAGTGTCTACTTCGTGGGTTCCTCCAAGCACAACAACGAGCAGTCCTACCTGCTGCGCAAGTTCGTGAGCTTCTGGGGCAGCAACAACTGCGACCACCAGGCACGTATCTGTCACTCCACCACGGTGGCCGGTGTGGCCAACACCTGGGGTTACGGTGCGATGACCAACTCGTACAACGACATGCAGTTCAGCAAATGCGCGTTGTACATTGGCTCCAACGCGGCCGAGGCGCACCCGGTGAGCCTGCTGCACATGCTGCATGCCAAGGAAACCGGCACCAAGATGATCGTGGTCGATCCGCGCTTCACGCGCACGGCGGCCAAGGCGGATGAGTACATTCGCCTGCGCTCCGGCACCGACATTCCGTTCCTGTTCGGCATGCTGTATCACATCTTCAAGAACGGCTGGGAAGACAAGAAATACATCAACGACCGTGTCTATGGCATGGACAAGGTCAAGGCCGAAATTCTGGAGAAGTGGACGCCCGAGAAGGTCGAGGAAGTTTGCGGCGTGCCTGAGGCACGCGTCTACATGGCGGCCGAAATGATGGCCAAGAACCGGCCCTCCACCATTGTCTGGTGCATGGGACAGACCCAGCACACCATCGGCAATGCGATGGTGCGCGCTTCCTGCATCCTGCAGCTGGCACTCGGCAATGTCGGTGTGTCCGGCGGCGGTACCAATATCTTCCGCGGTCACGACAACGTGCAGGGCGCGACCGACGTGGGCCCGAACCCCGACTCGCTGCCGGGTTACTACGGCCTGGCCGAAGGCTCCTGGAAACATTTCGCCAAGGTCTGGGGTGTCGACTTCGACTGGATCAAGAGCCGTTATGCTGCCCCGGCCATGATGGGCAAGCCCGGCATCACCGTGTCACGCTGGATTGACGGTGTGCTCGAAAAGAATGAGTTGATCGACCAGGACTCCAATCTGCGTGGTGTCTTCTTCTGGGGTCATGCACCCAACTCCCAGACCCGCGGTCTGGAGATGAAGCGTGCGATGGACAAGCTCGATCTGCTGGTGGTGGTGGATCCCTATCCGTCGGCTACCGCTGCGATGGCGGCGATGCCCGGCAAGCCGGAAGATGCCAATCCCAACCGCGCGGTTTATCTGCTGCCCGCTGCAACCCAGTTCGAGACCAGTGGTTCGGTGACGGCTTCGAACCGCTCCATCCAGTGGCGCGAGCAGGTGATCGAGCCTTTGTGGGAGAGCCGCAGCGATCACATGATCATGCACCAGTTCGCCGAGAAGCTTGGCTTTGGCAAGGAGCTGTCCAAGAACTACAAGATGCAGAAAGTCAAGGGCAATGACGAGCCCGTGGTCGAAGACATCCTGCGCGAGATCAATGCCTCCATCTGGACCATTGGCTACACCGGCCAGACGCCTGAGCGTCTCAAGGCCCACATGCGCAATATGCACGCGTTCGACGTGAAGACCCTCAAAGCCAAGGGCGGCAAGGACAAGGAGACCGGCTACGACCTGACAGGGGACTACTTCGGTCTGCCATGGCCCTGCTTTGGCACGGCGGCGATCAAGCACCCGGGCTCACCTAACCTCTACAACACCTCCAAGCACGTGATGGATGGCGGTGGCAACTTCCGCGCCAACTTCGGTGTCGAGAAAGACGGCGTGAACCTGCTGGCAGAAGACGGCTCCCACTCTGTGGGTGCCGACATCACCACGGGCTACCCGGAGTTCGACCATGTGTTGCTCAAGAAGCTGGGCTGGTGGGACGAGCTTACCGATGCCGAGAAAGCCGCTGCCGATGGCAAGAACTGGAAGACCGATCTTTCTGGCGGCATCCAGCGTGTTGTCATGCAAAACCATGGCTGCCATCCCTTCGGCAACGCGAAAGCGCGGGCACTGGTGTGGAACTTCCCGGACCCGATTCCCCAGCACCGCGAGCCGCTGTACAGCAACCGTGCAGACCTCGTGGCCAAGTACCCGACACACGACGACAAGAAAGCCTTCTGGCGTCTGCCTACCCTGTTCAAGACCGTGCAGGAGAAAAACACGGCCGACAAGCTGCAGGACAAGTTCCCGCTCGTCATGACCTCGGGCCGCCTGGTGGAGTACGAGGGCGGTGGCGAGGAAACCCGCTCCAACCCCTGGCTGGCCGAGTTGCAGCAGGAAATGTTTGTCGAGATCAATCCGAAGCTGGCTGCTGACAAGGGCATTCGCAACGGCGAACGGGCCTGGGTCAGCACGCCGACCGGAGCGCGCCTCAACGTGCAGGCTATGGTGACCGACCGCGTGGGTCCGGATACGGTGTTCCTGCCCTTCCACTTCTCGGGACGCTGGCAAGGTGCCGACATGCTGGCCTATTACCCCAAGGGTGCGGCCCCGATCGTGCGAGGCGAGGCGGTCAACACCGCAACCACCTATGGTTACGACAGTGTGACCATGATGCAAGAAACCAAAACGACGATCTGTAACGTCGAGAAAGCATAAGGAGACGCACATGGCACGCATGAAATTTGTCTGCGACGCAGAGCGTTGCATTGAGTGCAACGGTTGCGTTACCGCTTGCAAAAATGAGAATGAGGTCCCCTGGGGTGTAAACCGCCGCCGGGTTGTGACACTCAACGACGGCATCCCCGGTGAGAAATCCATTTCCGTGGCCTGCATGCACTGCAGCGATGCACCCTGCATGGCGGTCTGCCCGGTCAACTGTTTCTACCGCACCGACGAGGGTGTGGTGCTGCACGACAAGGACGTCTGCATTGGCTGCGGCTACTGCTCTTATGCCTGTCCGTTCGGTGCTCCCCAGTTCCCGGCGCAAGGCACCTTTGGTGTACGCGGCAAGATGGACAAGTGCACCTTCTGTGCCGGCGGCCCCGAGGCCAATGGCAGCCAGGCCGAGTTCGAGAAATACGGGCGCAACCGGCTTGCAGAAGGCAAACTGCCGGCCTGTGCCGAAATGTGCTCAACCAAAGCCCTGCTTGCGGGTGACGGCGATGTGGTGGCGGATATCTTCCGCAACCGGGTGCTCAAGCGCGGCAAGGGCGCCGAGGTCTGGGGCTGGGGTACCGCATACGGATCCAAGCAGGCCGGTCAGCCAGGAGCCAAGTCATGAAAAAAACCATCTTCATTGCCCTCTCGGCCCTGATGCTGGTGGCCTGTGGCGAAAAAGCTCAGACCGCCGGCGGCGTCAAGCAAGATGCACCACCCTATAGCGGCACGGGCAAGCCTTTTACCGATGCAGGCTGGAAACAGGGTGACGAGACCAGCTGGGCTGCTCACCTCAAGACGCGCGCCCAGAACAGTCAGAACGAGTACACCCGAGTCAACTAACAGGAGGCCTCATGAAAAAAGTGCTTACTGTTGCTTTGTTGACGGCATTTGCCTGGGGCAGTGCATTGGCACAAGCCAAGCAGGACGTGGTGCCCGCAACATCAGTCGGGGGCATTCAGAGCCAGAACATCATGGATGTCAAACCTGATGCAGATGCTGACCCCAATTACGCCACCCAGACCAATGCCGAGCGCGCCAAGGTGCAGCCCGGTAACAATGCCCCCATGTGGCGGCAGGTCGGCGCCGGTGTGACGGGTTTCAGCAGTCTGCCCAAGAGCGAGGCGCCTGAGGCGGGCAACCTGATCCAGCCCTTTGTGCAGTACCCGGGTTCTCGCCTTACCAATGCGGGAGAAGCCTGGCGTCAGGTGCGCAACAACTGGATCATCCCCTATGGCGGTGCGCTGATCCTCATCGTCATCGGTGCCATTGCACTGTTCTATTTCGGCAAGGGTTCGATCAAGCTGCATGGCACGGAGACCGGACGCAAGATCGAACGTTTCACGGCGTTTGAGCGTTCGGCCCACTGGGCCAATGCGATTGCCTTCAGCATCCTGGCCATCTCGGGCCTGGTGATGGCGTTTGGCAAATTCTTCATGTACCCGGTGATTGGCGGAACCCTGTTCGGCTGGCTCAGCTATGCACTCAAGAACCTGCACAATTTTGCGGGTCCTGTGTTCGCCGTGTCGCTCGTGATCGTGTTCTTCACCTTCTTGCGTGACAACTTCCCCAGCAAGGAAGACATCACCTGGCTGCTCAAGGGCGGTGGCTTGCTTTCCAGCGAAGAGGTGCCGTCGCATCGCTTCAATGCGGGCGAAAAGCTGGTGTTCTGGGGGGGCGTGTTCTTCCTGGGCATCATCGTGGTGGCGTCGGGCCTGGTGCTGGACAAACTGGTTCCCGGTCTGCTTTATGACCGCTACACCATGCAGGTCGCGAACATGGTGCATGGTGTTGCCACGGTGCTGATGATGGCCATGTTCCTGGGCCATATCTATATGGGAACGATTGGCATGAAAGGCGCTTACGATGCCATGCGCACCGGACAGGTCGACGAGACCTGGGCCAAGGAGCACCATGAGCTCTGGTACAACGATATCAAAGCTGGCAAGATTCCCGCTCAGCGCAGTGCCGAGTCAGGCACACCGGCGCAGAAGCCTGTTCAAGCATAAATAGTCGAGGCAACCATGACATTCACCAAATCCAGCGTTGTTTTTCTGGCCGCGTGTGCCATTGCATCTGCTGCGCTGGCCAAGCTGCCCGCGCCCAGTGACGAAGCCAAGGCCAAGGCTGCCGAAGCAGCCGCCAAAGCTGCTCATGGCGGCAAGGTAGCCGCTTACCAGCTCTGCAAGGCGCAGGACAAGGCGGCCGCTTCCTACTACAAGACCGCCAAGGCCGACCGCAAGGAAACAAAGCCTCCCGTTGCCACGCCGCCCTGCGTAGATCCCGGTGCAATGGCGGGGGCACCAGTAGCCGCTGCCGGCAAGAAGAAATAAGTTCGTCAGTTCTGATTCTTCTTTGCGCGTATGGTCATGGGCCCGGGCTTCGCAGCCCTGGCCCATTTTGTTGTAGCCTCTCGTCATGACCCAGCTTAATTTGCCCTACCTCACCCAGGCACGCCTGCCGTTGACGCAGGAGATTGCCGCCGTCAACGAATTCGGGGAGTTGAACCCGGTGTCGATTCCGGCGGAGCGCGCGCTTACGGTCTATGTGGACAAGCGCGAGCTCGTCACCCTCATGACGCTGGGCGCCAACCCCGAGCTGCTGGTACTGGGCTTTCTGCGCAACCAGCGCCTGCTCAAGTCGGTGCAGGAGATCGAGTCCATCACGGTGGACTGGGATGTCGGCGCGGCTGCCGTGAAAACCCGCCACGGTATCGACCACATCGAGGAGAAAACCTCGCGCCGCGTGGTCACCACCGGCTGTGGCCAGGGCAGCGTGTTTGGCGACCTCATGGAAGAGATCGACAGCATTGCACTGCCGCCTGCCTCACTCACCCAGAGCCAGCTCTACGGCATCGTCAATGCCATTCGCTTGCAGGAGAGCACCTACAAGTCCGCCGGCTCGGTCCACGGCTGCGCCCTGTTCCGGGGTGAAGAGATGCTGATGTTTGTCGAAGACGTGGGCCGCCACAACGCCATCGACACCATCGCAGGCTGGATGTGGCTGCAAGATATTACGATGATGGAAGGTAACGACAAGGTGTTCTACACCACCGGTCGTTTAACCAGCGAGATGGTCATCAAGTCGGCCCAGATGAACGTGCCCATCGTGATCTCGCGCAGCGGCATCACGCAGATGGGGCACGAGGTGGCCAAACGCATTGGCCTGTGCACGGTGGGGCGTGCGACCAACAAGCACTTTCTTTGCTACAGCGGGGCGGAGAGGTTGAAGTTGCAGCCTGAGTTGGCTGGGGTTAAGTTGAGGTCGGTTGCTTAATCTCTTTTGGCTTTGTTCGCCTGACGGTTTGACTGTTGTGGTGATCGAAGTAGCCGGGTCTCGCCCCGGCGGGCGACTCACTTTCTCTTGTCTCGCCAAGAGAAAGTAAGCAAAGAGAAGGCGAGCCGGATTCGTCGACCCTGCGCTGCGCTACGGGCACGCTGCGTTGCTCGGTGCAGCCGGGGTCTGTCTAAACTCGCTACGCTCAAACAACGCCAGCCCTGATCCGTCTGCCCCTGCGCTACTCGCCTCCTCATAACGGCGGGGGAGAGCGGA
>JAHIYE010000006.1 GCA_018815325.1 Gammaproteobacteria bacterium
ACGCGGTGATGGAACGCTTCTTCCTGAGTCTCAAGACGGAGCGGGCCCAATAATTTTCATACAGCAACTCACTGAGCGGACGCGCCTGCGCCCACTTCGCCCGCCTGCAATTCCTTGTCGTGCATGGCATCGGCAATGGGGCGTTTGATGGTGGCGAGCTGACCGCCGTTTTCCTTGTTCCACTGCCAGATGGCGGGTGGGGTGTAGGGGGTGGTGTTGGACATTCGGAGATCCTTAAAACGCACATTGTGCTGGTCAAGTTTTTTCGGACACAGCGATAGGTTGTTTGATTGCCGATTGCTGCTCGAAGGCATTGGGTGGCAAGTTGCCCAGTTTGGAGTGCAGCCGCACGCTGTTGTAGAAGCCCACGATGTAGTCGGCGATGTCCGTCATGGCCTCGGCGTGGTTGGCGTAGTCGCGCTGCCAGACCCGCTCCGTCTTGAGACTCAGGAAGAAGCGTTCCATCACCGCGTTGTCCCAGCAGTTGCCCTTGCGGCTCATGCTGCCGACCAGGCCGTGGCGCGCCAGCAGTGCCTGATGCAGCGCGCTGGCGTACTGGCTGCCCCTGTCGGAATGAACAATCAGCTCCGGCGCGGGTTGGCGCTGCGCGATGGCCAGTTGCAGCGCCGCGCATACCAACTCGGCATGCATGGTCGGCGCCATCGCCCAGCCCACAACTTTGCGGGCGTACAGGTCCAGCACCACCGCCAGGTACAGCCAGCCACTGCGCGTGCGGACATACGTGATGTCGCTCACCCAGGCCTGGTTGGGGCCGCTCGGGTTGAAGCGCCGGGCCAGCACGTTGGCTGAGACCGGTAGCGAATGGCCGCTGTCGGTGGTGTGGACGAACTTGCGCCGCCACAGGGCCCGCAGCCTGTTCTCGCGCATTAAACGTCGCACCCGGTGGCGCCCGATGCGCAGCCCCTGAGCGCGCAGCACCGCGCCAAGGCGGCGGCTGCCATAAACCTTGCCGCTGGCAGCGAACTCGGCCTTCAACTGCGTGCTGACCAGACAGGCCTTGGGCGCGAGCTTGGCGCGCTGACGGGCACCGTAGTAGCCCGAACGGCTGACGCCAAGCACGTGGCATAGCCGCTCGACGGTGACGGCCTTCTTGTGCAGTTGCTCGACGAACTGGTAGCTCATCGAAGCTCGCGGGCAAAGAAGGCCGATGCTTTTTTTAGGATATCGACGTCGCCGCGCAGTTGTCTGTTCTCGGCCTCAAGCTGGCGGATGCGTTGCTGCTCGGCGGTGAGCGGTTTGCCGATACCGGGGCGGCCTGCAGCCTCTTCATCGGCTTGCGCAAGCCATCGCCGCACAGCCGTCTCGCCGAGCTTCATGTCGCGGCAGACATCGCCCACGCTCAAGCCCTGCTCGCGAATCATCTGCACGACCTGCAGCTTGAATTCCGCGTTGAATGTCCTTCGTTCTCTCTTGCTCATGTTCCTCGTCCAGGTAGATTCCACCTATCGAGGTGTCCGGGGAAATTAGACCAGCACAGACGTGTCCACAAAGGTATTCGCGTGAAAGAGAACAAAGTAAGAATTGAAGTAAGGCACCAGACATCCACGCGATCCGATTGGAGCTGATGGTGGTGTTCGTCTGACCCAGGGGATTGCCATCCGACTCTTTGGCCGTTGGTGGCAATCACTGACATCTTCTGGTCGCCATGTGCCTCACCACCGCGTTACCTGATAAGTGACCGAATAGGTGGCACCAGGAACCGTAACACAGTTTGAAAGAACTTGACATCGGTCTTTGTGGCCAATGCTGATGCAATACTGCCCGTCCTGCGCATCAATAAGTCTGACCCGCTGCATTCACGCACCTCCGTGCCATTGCCACTACGTACCCAGCCGGGGACGTCGCCAGGCTAGTCCATGATGACCGTGATTGGCATACCTCCAGGCTGCTCGAGACTGCCATTCGAGAAGTGAGCGGCCCAAGCCGCAAACACAAACTACGAAACAGGCCAATAGTGCGCCTGATCGAGACTGGAAAGTAGATACCGCATGGCGTTGACTCCTGAGGAATCGATGGGTGAGGAGAGAAGTTTCGGCCACATGACCATCTCATGACCATCTCATCCCCGCAACCTTATGTTAGCGAATCAGCAACCTACTGACAATGGCGACAGACATGCAAGTTCAGATAGCAAAACCGTCATCAGCTGCAATCACCGCGCCATTGATGACGTGGCTCTGGTCGCTGGCCAGCATCACCAGCAGCGCGTCCAGGTCCTGCGGGTTGCCCACGCGCTTACGGGGCAGCATG